>NZ_BATP01000007.1 GCF_000739615.1 Haloferula sp. BvORR071 | reverse complement strand
GGTGAGCATGAAGGGGAAGCAGGGGAGCATCTCCTCTGCGGTGCCGCTGACGCGGGACGGGTATTTCCTGACGGCAAGCCACTGCGTGGAGAAGTCGCGGATGACCCTGGTGCTGGCGACGCGGGACCGGAAGATGACGAAGCGGCCGGTGCGGGTGGTGTGGCGGGGGGATCCGGATGAGCGGGGGCCGGATCTGGCGCTGATCCATGCCGATCTGGATCCGCTGCTGCCCTTTTATCCGGCGGATGTGACCCAGCTCTCGCCGGGGGATGAGGTGGCGATCACGGGGTGGTCGGGGCTTTCCGCAGGGACGCCGAATGGCGGGACGGCGGCGGGGCGGGTGCTATCGATTTCCGGGCTGAAGCAGGACCGCACGGGGGCGCGGTGGCGGGTCATCCGGCACGATGTGCCGCTGAACTCGGGGGATAGTGGCGGGCCGCTGTTCACGCCGGACGGGCGCTGCCTGGGGATCAATGCGCGGGTGGAGGTGGGTCCGCGGGGCCTGCTGGGGACGAAGTGGGGGATGGCGGGATCGCCGGAGCGACCGCTGCCGGGATATGTGGGGGAGGCGGTGGCGCCGGAGCCGGAGTGGCTGCGATCCCTCATTGTGGAAGACAGGAAGGCGAAGCACTAATGACTAAGCACTAATTTTTAAACGGGAGTGTGTTTCGGAAGGAGGGCTTGGCTGGAATGGCGGGGACGGGTTTGGGGGCGGGTGGCGCTTTCATCGGGCGCTGAGTGCTTCCTGCCTTTCTTACTCACACTCTGGGTTGGTAATTAGTGATTGGTAATTAGTCATTTATCGCCTTCTTGTTCCGAGGTTTGGAGAATTTCTGAGAAATTCTCCAAGAAACCTATCAGTTTCGGGTCTTCTCCATGAAAGCCATGAGACCACGTTCCCACCCGCATGGACCTCGCCGCCGCTCCAGCCGTGCTTGAAGCGCCGCCGGAGCCCGTGCCTGCCGCCCCGACGATGACCGCAGAGGACAAGCCAAGCCTGCGGGAGATCTTCGAGGCGGAGGAGGGGCCCTTGCTCCGCTTCGCCCACGGCCTGACCGGTCGCCGGGAAGTCGCAGAAGACCTCGTCCAAGAGGCCTTCCTGAGGCTCCATGCCCACTGGGAAGAGGTGAGCCATCCGAAGGCGTGGCTCTACCGCTCGATCCGCAATCTCGCCCTCAATCATCTCCGCGATCACAAGCGGGAATCGTCCGATGAAGCGCCTGACGCGGCGGACGACGCCCGCGGCCCCGACGGCCATCTGGCCCGTCTCGAGGCCGCGGGGGCCGTCCGCCTCCTCCTCGCCGAGCTCAAGGACGAAGACCGCGAGCTGATCCAGCTGAAGTACCACCAGAATCTCAAATACGACCAGATCAGCCAGCGCACCGGACTCTCCATCGGGAACGTGGGCTACAAACTCCACCATCTGCTCAAATCACTCGGCGATGGGCTGAGACGCCTCGGCATCGACTCCCCCGAGTAGCGCGGCTCCTGCGGAGCAATTTCAAATTTCAAATCTCAGATTTCAAATCACTCATCACATGAACGATCACTCCAATTCCCTGCCGCCTGCTGGCGATGACGCGCTGCAGGCGCGGATCGTGGCCTGGGTGCTTGGGGAAGCCTCGCCCTTCGAGGCCGCGGAGCTGGAAAAGCTCTGCGCGGAGAACCCCCGCCTCCGGGACTTCGAGCGCCGCACCCGCGATCTGCACGAGCTGCTGGCGGCGGATGCCAAGCCGGGCCTGCATCCGAGCTGGCAATTGCCGCCGGAGAAGCGCGGGAAGATCACGGATCTGTTAGGCGCGGATGTGCCGGTGATCCATACGGCTTACTCGAGCGAGAAGGTGAACCGCTATTTCTCGCGGCGGATCCTGCTGGCGGCGGCGGCATGTTTGGCCCTGTCGATAGTCACGTTCCCGGTCTTCATGAGCCGGATGGAGAGCAAGGCACCGGCACCGTCGGCGGCGTCGCCCGCGAAGCTGAAGCGGGTGGTCTACAGCGAGCAGGCATCTGAGGATAGCGTGGACTTCACGCCGTCTTCGGGTGGCGGTGGTGGTGTTGGTTCAGCGGATGGTTTTTCGGAGCGCCAGGCGCGCAGGCGCTCGTTGGCTGATGGCAATCTACGGCGCATGGCCGCGGAAGGCGCGACGTCCAGTTATGCGATTCCGGATTCCGCGCCGCTGCCCGAGCTGGCGGCGGAGGATGGTTTGAGCGATGGCCTTGGTGGACGGGCAGGAGGAGCGGGCAATGGCCAGCATGGCGCTGGTGCATCGCCCGCCAAGCCTGCGAGTCGTCCGGCCGCGGCGCTCGCGGCTTCTCCGGAGCAGGAGAAGCTGAGGAAGCAACTGGGCGAGTTGCGGGATGAAGAGACGGCTGTGGCGCAGAACCAGCCGGTGGTCGGCGAGCGATTGGGCTTGGCGGAGAATGCTCCGGCGGCACCTGCGACTCCGCCGCCCGCGGTAATGACGGCACCGGCTGTCAGCACGGCCACAGCCAAGGCGGAAGCGGAGCTGCCTTCACTGGGAAGCTCGGTTGCTAGCGGCGGGGCTGCTGGTGGTTTAGGGGCCCGCACGGCGGGTGGCTTTGGTGGCGGCGGAGCTGATGCGAGCATCGGGGCTCCGGCGGATGCGGCCAAGGATGCGAAGAGCAGCATTGCGGCGATCGAACGGAAGGGCGCTCGTGGCGAAGCGGCACAGAGTCCGAACAATGGCGACTTTATTTCCGGTGCTGCTGGCGGTGGCCCGGCAGGCCCCGGCGGGCAGCCCAAGGAAATCGTCCGCTACAAGATCGACGCTGCGGATGCCGAGCTGAACAATCCGGTGCCGGGAGCGGTGCCGGCGCCTCCTGGTGGACCGGCGATGGCTGGCCAGCCGGCTGCGGATGCGGCGAACAAGTTGGCGGCGGTGGACGATATTGTGACGGGAGGCCTGCGCAGCGGAGATGGCGTGGTCACCCGCAACAACATCGACGCGATCCTCGAGAATCCTAACAGACCGGCCATCACCGGTGCGTGGAAGTCTTGGGGCTCCAATCCTGCGGAACCGGGCGCGAAGGGCGATGTCAAGTTGTCCACGGCGGAGGACAAGCCATTGGATGCCGCGAGCTTGGCGAAGTCGCCGGCCGCGGAGGGCAAGAAGGATTACTTCTTCCGCGAGACTGCGCAGCCTCAGCCCGAGGCAAAGGTCGACACGGATGCGCGATATAAGGACGAGGATTTGGCTTGGAGCGATCCGGATACGGCTGACGGCACCCAGGGCAGGCTTCCGGATCGTGGCCGCGGAGTGGTACCCGCCAAGGAGGTGGCCGAGGCCGCGGCCGCGACGAAGAAGTCGCAGGCGGCTGCGGGCAGTCTTTCGTTCAGCGATGATTTCGGCGCCGCCGCCGATGGGGGCAAGTCGGGGGAGAAGGGAATGAAGCCCGGGCTGGCGACGCCGATGGGCGAACCTGCGCTGCCTGGCGCGGCTCGAGGTGATCTGATGGGCGATCTCTCGACCTTGAGTCCGCAGCGTGGATTCGCTTTCCAAGACAACAGCTCTTTGTTTGATGGCAGCAGTGCCAATGGCTACATGACGCCGCCGATCGAGGATCCCCGGCTACGCCCGGAGGGCGGGATGCCGACGGACCAGGATCGTGACTACTCCACGGCGCACTTTGGCTTGTTAGACGGGCGGACCATTCAGATGAATGGTTCGGTCACCCTCAACGAAGACGCGTTTCTTTCGAGGGCGGGCTCTCTTTCCGATCTCCAAGGCTTGGGGCAGACTCAATTGGGAGGTGAGTTGCACTACGATTCCGGCCTGCGCCTTGGCGCGGAGCGCGGTGGGCTGGATGCGCACAAGTTCTCGCTGGATTCGCTGGCTGCCCTTGAGGCGGATGGGAAGCGCAGAGATGCCACTCCCAACTATTACGCCACTCCCGGCTACTATTCGGAACTTGGCTCCGGAGCCCCTGCGGGCGATCGCTTTGCTTGGTCGATGGGTGGGGCTGCGACGGGCAAGCCGATTAGCGGAACGACGGCTTGGTTTGATGGCGATACTCCGGCCGGCGCATCGGCGAACGAAACGATGTTCGGCCGACTCGTGCAGCCGGAAGGAGCGGCAGCGCCCGCTACGCCGGGACTTCCCGCGGAGCAGGCCGAACAGGGGGACAACGGTGGCTATTCCAGCTTGGCCTCGAAGGAGATGATCCGCCGTCAGAGCACAGTGGCTGAGGCCGACCGCCTTCTACAGGAAGGTCGTGAAGCGTATGCGCATCAAAAATACGAAGAGGCCTTCGGGAAATTCAAGGAGGCGGCACAGTCGCTGCCTGAGGCTCCGGCGACTGCAGATCGCCGCAGGGTCATTACCCAGCACTTGGGCGATGCTGGCACCGCTTTGGCGGATGCTTATCGCCGCCATGGTAAATACCCTGAGGCTCGCCAAATCGCCGACGATGTCCTAGCTGCTGATGCAGATAACGTCGATGCCACGAAGGTGAAGGAATGGCTCGATGATCCGATCCGCACGAATCCCGCCGTTGCCGATGCTCACACGGAGAACGTCGACAAGGTGCGTCGTGGTCTCTACATGGGCGAGGGTGCCTACAATCTCGGCAAGTTCGATGATGCGAACCGTCACTACGAGGATGTGATCCGAACGGATCCTTACAACAAGGCCGCCCGTCGTGGTTTGGAGCGCGTGGCGCAGGCCCGCGCTGACTACTACCGCGCCGCTTATGACCAAACGCGTGCCGAGCTGCTCGCGCAGGTCGACAAGTCCTGGGAACTCTCGGTTCCGCCGGCTGCCGCGCCGGTGGACAAGGAACTCCAGGAGTCCAAGGCAGGAGTTGCAGATGGCGAAGAAACGCGAGCCAAGGCCGTTCAATTGGCTGAAGGCGAACAGGCCCTTGCCCGAGATGCGGCTGCCAAGGCCAAGGAGATTGTCATTCCTGAATTCAAGGTGGAGCAGGCGAATCTTGGCGATGTGCTGGATACCCTGCGCCGCAAAGCCGTGGAGTCCGACGCCGCAGCTCCCGCGGCCCAGAAAGGGCTGAGCCTGGCGATCCGCAAGGACAAGGACGGCCTCGATGTGGAGGGGCTGCAAGTGCCCCCGATGGATCTGAAGAATGCCTCGGTGTCGGAGGTGCTCGAGAAGATTACTGAGACCACCGGCCTGGACCTGGAGACCAAGGGACAATTCCTGACGCTCAAAGCCGGCCCTCGTACGAAGGGTAAGCAGGCTGAACAGATCGTCGACAAGATGGCTGAAGTGCCCACTGCGACCGAGCCCTTCTCCACCTTCTCGCTCCATGTGAGCGATGCCTCTTTCAAGCTGGCGAAGGCCGCGCTGGATCGCGGCGAGCAACCGGCTGCGGAGAGCATCCGGCCGGAGGAATTCTACAATGCCTTCGACTACGGCGACCCTGCGCCTGCCAATGGCGAGCCGGTGGTCTGTGTGACCGAGCAATGTGCGCACCCGGCGATCCCGCAGCGCAACCTGATGCGGATCGCGGTGCGCACCGCGGCGGCCGGCCGTGGCAGCTCGACGCCGCTCAACCTGACGCTGCTGTTGGATAACTCCGGCTCGATGGAGCGCCAAGACCGCCAGGCAGCAATGACCAAGGCGGTGGCACAATTGGCGGGTCTGCTCAAGGAGGGCGACACCATCACGGTCGCCGGTTTCGCGCGGCAGCCACGCTTGCTGGCCGACCGCCTGCCGGGTGCCCGCGCCCAGGAGCTGAATGGGATCATCGCTAGGACGCCGTCGGAAGGTGGGACCAATCTGGAAGAAGGCATCAAGCTTGCGGAAGAGTTGGCCAAACGCCAGTTCAACCCCGCGGCGCAGAACCGCATCGTGCTCTTCACCGATGGCGCGGCGAACCTCGGCGATGCCCGCCCGGAAGCGCTCAAGGCCCGTGTCGAGCAATTGCGCCAGCAAGGCATCGCCTTCGATGCCGCGGGCTTCGGTGCCGATGGCCTGAACGACCGCCTGCTGGAACAGCTGACCCGCAATGGCAACGGCCGCTACTACATCGTCGACCGCGCGGAAGACGCGGGAACTGGCTTTGCCAAGCAGCTGGCCGGTGCCTTCCGCCCTGCCGCGGAGAATGTGAAGGTGCAGGTCCGCTTCAATCCTGCACGGGTCGCGCGCTACAAGCTGATCGGCTTCGAGGAGCACCGCCTGAACAAGGAAGACTTCCGCAACGATGCCGTGGATGCCGCCGAGATGGCCGCGGAGGAAGCGGGCGTGGCGCTGTATCAGATCGAACCGCTGCCCGGCGGGGAAGGGGAACTCGGCGAGGTCAGCGTGCGCTTCCGCGATGCCGCCAGCGGCCAGATGGTCGAGCGGACCTGGACCATGCCTTACGAGCCGCAAGCTTCTGCCTTCGACCAAGCACCGCCTTCGATCCAGCTCGCCGGCATGGCTGCCTTCGCCGCCGAGAAACTCCGCAAGGCCCCGCTCTCCGATGCGCTCGACTTCAAGCAACTGGGAAAAGTCTTCCCGGGGGTGAAGGCGAAGTATCCGGACAGCCAGCACGTCAGCGATCTCGGTGCGATGATCGAGAAGCTGAAGTGAGCTAACAAACCACGGAATCCACGGAACACACGGAAGCAGGTTGGGGTTAGGCGAAGACCGCGACCGCCAAGACTTCCGCGGGTCATCCATGCAGTGCGGGAAGCCCGCGCCTAGATCCTAACAGATTCAGTCTTTACGTTCCATTTACCACAGCTCGCCGGCCCGGCGGCATATCCTCCCTGAACCGAACCGTTCACCCATTCACGCCATGTCCACCCCGCGCAGACTCCTGTCGCTCTTTACGGCTCTCCTGATACTGCCAGTCGCTCCCGCGACCGCGCAGGTCAACCAGGACGAGGCGATGGTGCTGATCCCCTCCAAGATTGCCGAGAAACCGGCACCACTGTTCTTCTCCGCGGAGACGACCACGGTGGTCAATGTCCTCCCTAACAAGACCGACCACATCATCACGGCCAAGCTGCGCGTGGTGCAGGGACGGCCGGAGGTCCTGTCGCTCGGTCTGAATGGCGAGGGCGAGATCACCGCAGTCACCGGGGACGGCCTGCAGTCCTGGACGATCCGCCAGGAATCCGATGGGCGACGTTTCATCGATATCAAGCCGGTGCTGCCGCTGTCAGGCGTGGGTGGGATTACCTTGGATTCAGCCGCCACTCCGGCGATCGACCTCACAACTCCGAGGGAATTCACCTTCACGATCACCGCGAGCCACGAAATCTCCGCGGAGAAGGCCAATCAACCCTTCGAGCTGCTGCATCCATCCGCCGGTGCCGCGGTTGGATTCAGCTCCACGATCGAAGTCCGGAATGACGGCGAAGCCCTTGCGCGGGTGATCGAGGCTACGGGCCTGCAACCCTTGCAAGGGATGCCGGACCGCTTTTTCACGGGCAGCGGCAAGCTGCGCGTCACGGTTGGCCTGAAGAGTTCCGCTGCCCGGCCGGTGGAGTTCACGAATGTTTCGCTTGAAGGAACGCCTTCCGCCGATCTCACCGGCATCTCCTTCATCCTGCGGGGTGAGTTGCAAGTCAGTCGTGCCGGGGAGGCGACAACCCTGTTAGAGAATGCGGCACTTTCCGGAGCCTCCTCCGGTGAAGGCTGGTACACCCGATTGAAGAAGGAGGGCGAAGTCTTCGTCCACGAGATTGTCGGCGAGAAGGAAGGCAAGTTTCCGATCGAACTCGCCTTCGAAGCTCCGCTCATTCGCCGCGGTGACTGGCGTGGTGTCGATTTCAAGCTTCACGGCGGCGCGGTGGTGCCGGTGAAGATCCTGGGCCTGCCTGCCGGTGTCTCCTTCGATCCCTCGATGCCAGTGGTGCCGGAGCGGCGCAATGATGTGTGGACCGGCTTCCTGCCCGCCGCTGGCAGTGCTGCCTTCGCCTGGAAGAGCGGTCGGCAGGAGGGTGATGGCGCGCTCTTCTTCACCAGCAATGAAGTCTCCGATACCCGCGTGGGTGCCGGTCTTGCGCGGCGCTACTCGAAGCTCTCCTTCCGCGTGCTGCAGGGCAAGCTGGAGGGGATCAAGGTCCGCGTCGATGGGCCCGGTGAGATCCTCGCCGTGCAGGGCGCGCAGGTGCTGGCGTGGAGTGTCGCCGAGGAAGGCGGCGCCCGCATGCTGGATGTGCGCCTCAGCCGCCCCATCGAAGTCGAGGGCGAGATCAATATCGAAGCGCAGGCCGCGATCGGCGCCTTTCCGGTTACCTTGCAACCGCTGCGTTTCACGCCGCAGGGCGCGCTCAGCCACCGAGGCTTCGTGCGCGTGGCCAACGACGGCGCGGTCCGCCTGGAGATCGCCGCGGCCAAAGGGCTGATGCAACTCTCGCCCGCGCAGTTCCCCTGGGCGAAGCCGGATGAAGCCTTCCGTCAGGCTTTCGTTTACCGCTTCCCCTCGCCGGACTACGGCTATGAGATCCGGGCCTCGCAGGTGCTGCCGGAGGTTTCGGTGACCGAGGTGACCATTCATGAGCTGGCCGAGACTGACCGCCGGATCCTGGCCGATATCGAGCTGGATATCCGCGAGGCCCCCCTGCGCGAGTGGACGCTGCAGATCCCTTCCGACTTCGTGGTGGCCGGTCTAACAGGTGCTGCGGTGGCCGACTACTCGCTCGCCAGCGAGGCGAAGGACGGCCGCTTCGATTTGAAGATCCTTTTCAACCAGGCCCTGATCGGCCGTCAACTCATCAGCCTGCGCCTTGAGAAGGGCTTGGCCGCACAGGCCGGTGAGTGGGTGCTGCCGGTGCTAACTTATCCCGGCGCGAAGTCCTCGCGCGGTTACCTCGGGGTGGTGGCCACCGCTGGCTTCCGCGTGGTGCCCGCGACTACCACCGGCCTGGCGGAAACACCGCCGGACTATTTCCCCAAGAAGCAGCCTGGACTGCAACAGGCCTTCCGCATCCGTGAAGGCGCGTGGAGCGCGACGATGCGCGTGGAAGCACTCGGCCAGAGCATCCAGGCGGACGTCTTCCACCTCTACTCGCTGAAGGAAGGGGTTGTCTCCGGCAGCGTGGCGATCAACTACTTCGTGGTCGGCGCGCCGGCCACCCAGTGGCGCCTCCGGATTCCGAAGATCTTGGGCAATGTCGAGATCACCGGCCAGAACGTCGGCCAGGACCAGCGTGATGAAGGGGACACCAAGGTAATTCCCCTGACCAAGCCTCTGCTCGGCTCCGGGACCTTGCTGATCACCTTTGAACAGCCGATGAGTGCGCGTGGCGGTGACATCTCGCTGGCGGATATCCGCCCGCTCGATGTGCAGTCCGAGCGTGGCTTCGTCCAGGTGGTCAGCCCGCTGCAGGTGAATGCCACGGTGACCCGCAGCGAAGGCGCGGTGCTGAAACTGGATCCCTCTGAGCTTCCCGCGGAATACCGGGTGCTGAGCAGCTCCCCGACGATCGCGGCCTGGCAATACACGGCCGGGGACGTGGTGCTGGCGATGAATGTGACCTGGTATCCGCAGGGTGAGACCGAATCCCTGCTGGTGGACCATGCCAAGCTCTCCAGCCGCGTCTCGCGCGATGGCCAGGCGGTGACCGATGCGCGCTTCTATGTGAAGTCGCGCGGCCGCTCCGCCCTGCGTGTCACCCTGCCGGAGAACTCGAAGCTGTGGGAAGCCAGCGTGGATGGCGTGACCGTGAATGCCCGCGAGGACGGGAACGAAACCGTGGTGCCGCTGCCCGCGAAGGCGGACCCGAATGATCCCGTGGATGTGGTGATCCGCTATGGCATGGCCAGCAACAGCGCCACCCGTCCGGTGCTGGCTGCACCTACTCTGGGAGCACCGCTGGTCTTCGGCGAATGGAAGGTGAGCGGTGATGAAAACCGCCGCCTGGTGCCGCGCGGCAGCGGGATCAAGCCGGTGCTGCCAGTACTTACCGAGAGCGGCAGTGAGTGGATCTTTGCGAAGGCTCGCACGCCGGCCGCGCTGGTGCTGCTGGCGGCGGCGCTGGGCCTCTTCTTGCAGCGTTTCGCGAAGCTGCAGCCGCTGGCGGTGTTGGTCTTCGTGGTGGCGGTGGTCGGCTCCTTTGGTCTGGCGATGCGTGCCTTCCATGAACGGCGCGTGAACCTCGGCACGCTTGAGTTCGCGATGCCGGCGGTGCCGACCTCCGAGCCCTTGTCGATCGAGTTGCGGAATGTCGCGCCTTGGGTCGCGTTGATCAATGGCTGGGGGATCTTCTTCATCCTCGCCGGGATCGCGCTGCTGGTTTTTGCCTTCATGCGTTCGCGCCATGCGGCCTACTCGGTGCCCGGTGGCTTGGCCCTGATCGCCTTTGGCGTGCTGGCCCAGCGGATGGGCGCGGTGCCTTTCTTCGTGGGCTTCGGTGTGGTGCTGCTGTTGGTGAAGGTGCTGCCGGGACTTGCGACCTTTGTCCGGCGCAAGCCGCCGGTAGTGGCTGCCACTGCCCTGATAGCCTTCGCCTGCATGCTGGGTGATCTCCGCGCCCAGGCACCGGTGCCGGCTCCAATAGAGTCTGCAACTGCGGCGGAATCGATGACCCACAACTGGCGGATCGTCTCCGGTCGCCTCAGCGGCGAGATCACGGTGGAAGCTCGCGGCAAGGCCGACGAACGCTTCCTGCTGCTCAAGCCCCCGGCGGTATTGACGGCTTTCACCGGCGATGGTTGGCGGGTGGTGAAGGCTCCCTACGGCGAGCAAGAGGCCTACTATTTGATTAGTACCATCGAGGGCAAGAAGACCGGCAAGGCCACCTTCGAAATGCCGCTGCCGAATCCGCAGGGCGGATGGGCGCTGCCATCAGGACCTGCCGCCGTACAGCGTGTGGCAGTGCACTGGAACCAGGAGGGCTGGGATTTTGAATCGCCACAAGCCGCGAAGGTGGTGCCGCTGGATGCCAAAGGTGAGAGTGGTGCCGAGCTGGTGCTGCGACCCGCGGAGAATACGGTGCTGCGCGCCCGCCCGAAGCAGCGCGATGCCGCCAGCGAGCAGACGCAATTCTATGTCGAGATCTCCGATCTCTATCTGCCCGGTCCGGGTGTGGTGAATGGCCGGCATTTGATCGCGGTGCGTCCCTCGCGTGGCGTGGTGCGTGAGCTGGTGGCGGTGATTCCTGAGGGCTTCACGGTGGGCGAGGTTGCGGGTGGTCCGGCGGGGAGCTGGCGCTTCAATCCCGAGACCCGCGAGCTGAAGATCGCGATTGAGCCGGCGCAGGATCAGCCCTTCACGGTCTCGGTGGCGACGCAGCGCGGCACTGCGGCCTTGCCGGTGGACCTGGCCTTGTCGCCACTGCAGGTGAAGGGCGCGGCGGGCTCGGTTGGCTTGGTGGGCCTAGCCTTCGGCGATGAGGCGCAGGCCGAGTCGGTGGTGGCCAAGGGCATGAACGATGTGAACCTGGATGATTTCAATGCCACGCTGCTGCCGCGCGATCGCGAGGGCAAGCCGCTGGCGGTGGTGCATCGTTCCTTCCGCCATGCCGGCGGGGAGGCGAGCCTTACCTTGAAGGTCACGCCGGTGGCGCCGGAGATCCGCGCTACTACCACGCAAACGCTGTCGCTGGGCGAGGATCGCATGGTGCTGGGAGTGGAGCTTGCGGCATCGATCACCCGGGCCGGTGTCTTCAAGCTGGCGCTGGAGATTCCGGCGGGCTTCGAGATCGAGTCGGTCACCGGTCCATCGCTGGCGGACTGGACGGACTCGCAGGAGGACAAGGCGCGGGTGCTCAATCTGCACTTGAATGGCCGCACGATCGGCGAGCAGGCCTTTGCCATCGCGCTGGTGGCTCCGTCTCCCGGGGCTCAGGCGAATTGGTCGGTTCCGCGGGTGCTGTTGCGCGAGGCTTCCCGCCAGACCGGCACGCTCACGATCGTGCCCGACCGCGGCTTCCAGGTGCGTGCTGTGAATCGCGACAAGGTCTCGGTGCTCGATACCCGGGAGTCTGGAGCGAGCCGTCCGAATGCCTTGGCCTTCCGCTTGCTGCAGTCCGATTGGGCGCTGTCCCTGGCGATCGCCAAGCTAGATCCCTGGGTGACCGCTCAGGTGCTGCATGAGGTGACGCTGCGTGAAGGCCAGACATTGTCCCGCGCCCGCCTGATCTACAAGATCGAGAACGCGGCGATGAAGTCGCTGCGGGTGCGCATCCCCGGGCTCGATGCCAGCGCTGCGGCGACGGTGCGCGCCAGTGGTCCGGCGGTGGGTGACTTCGTGCCGGTCGCGGGTGAGGAGAATCTCTGGGAGATCCGCTTCCAGCGTGGAATCACGGGTGCGGCGACGGTGGACATCGAGTTCCAGCGCCAGACTTCCGGGGAGAGTGTGGAGATTGCTCCGCTGGAGCTGGCGGAAGTACGGCAACTCTCGTATTTCGTGGCGATCCGTACCGGCGGGCGCCTGGAGATCGTGAACCGCAACACGCCGCGCGGCTGGACACGCCGCGAGTGGTCGGAGGTGACGGAGGCCTTGCGCGAGGCTAGCTCTGCGCCGGTGGAGGTTTATCGCGTTGCCGAGCCGGAAGGGCCGCTGGCCCTGACGCTGAAGCGCCATGAGATCGCCGAAGCCCTCAAGCTGCGCGTGCAGCAGGGCTCGCTGACCACCTTGGTCTCGCCGAAGGGCACCGCGCTGACTGCGGTGGACCTCGCCGTGCAGGTCGCGGAGAAGGGGACCTTGAGCCTGACTCTGCCGGATGACGCGAAGCTCTTCAGCGTGATGGTGAACGAAGGCGGTGTGCCGCTGGTCCGCGATGGCGACAAGTGGAAGTTCCACGTCTATCCCGCGCCGGAAGGTGATCGCCCGGCTTCGGTGCGCTTCGTCTATTCCACGCCGCCGGGCAGGCTTACCTTGATCGGGCCGCGTCTTGATGTGCCCTTGGAGGATCTCTCCTGGCGGGTGATTCTGCCGAAGGGCTGGCACCTCAAGGACAGCGAAGGCGATTTCGACTTGAAGGACCAGAAGGCAGCGCCGGGGATCGAAGATTACGGCAAGTTCATTGCCCGCAAGCGTGCCGCCGGGAAGAAGGATGCCGTGGCCTTGCTGGAACAAGCCAACGAGTGGCTGCGCCAAGGCGAGCAGGACAAGGCCGGCGAGGCGCTGAGCAAGGCTGCCAGCAATGGCTTGCTCGACCAGGCATCCAACGAGGACGCCCGCGTGCAGCTCGGCAATCTGAAGGCCCAGCAGGCGACCCTGGCCCTGAACACCCGCCGCCAGCGCATGTATCTCGACAACCGCTCGGAGGTCGCTGCCGGCAACAAGCAGCTTGAACGCGCTGCCTTGGAGAACCCGCTGCTGCAAGGCAATGTGAACTATGATCCGAAGCAGTTCGACCGCTTGTTGGAAGGCAACAGCCTTGATGAAAACACGGCGATGAAGGCAATGGGCAACCGTCTGGCCGAGCGGCTCGCTGCTGATCCGGCACCGGCTGCGCTCGATGTGACCTTGGGGGCGAGCGGCACGATCCTCGACTTCAAGCGCAGCGTGCAGGTGAACGGCCTCGACGCGATGGTCCTCAAGCTCGACATCGAGCCGGATCAGACGAGCGGATGGTTCTACGCGCTGATCGTGTGCGTGCTGGTGGGCTTCATCCTGGCACCGCGGTTTGTGATGAAGCGCTCCACCAAATAACGCCGGTCATTCCATCGACGCCCTTCCATGCCAATTGCGCGTGGAAGGGCGTTTTTCGTCCCAAGCGGGACTGGTAAGGATGATGACTACGCTTTCGCCTTCCAGCGTGCCACTTCGGACTTCACGTTTTCGACCGAGGGTGCTCCCGGATTCGTCCGCGCGGCGAGGGCGCGCTGCAAGTCGAAGACTGACTTCGCGTCTTCGGTGTAAACGGGATCGATCTTGGTGAGGTCGAGCTGGTCCAGCGGAACTCCGCTCTGCACGGATTCAGCCACGGCCTTGCCGACGAGTTCGTGGGCGTGGCGGAAGGGCACGCCTTGCTTCACCAGCCAGTCGGCCAGATCGGTGGCGAGCAGCATTGGGTCGCTGGCGGCGGCTAGGCAGCGCTGCTCGCGGATCTCCATCGCGGCGATCATCTCGGTGTTCACCGCGAGGATCAGCTTGAGCGTGTCGATCGAATCGAAGAGCGGCGGTTTGTCTTCCTGGAGGTCGCGGTTGTAGGTGAGGGGCAGGCCCTTCACGGCGACGAGGATGTTCATCAGGTTGCCGACGAGGCGGCCGCTCTTGCCGCGGGTCAGCTCGCAGACGTCCGGGTTCTTCTTCTGCGGCATCAGCGAGGAGCCGGTGGTGTGCGCATCGGAGAAGACCACGAAGCCGAACTCCGCGGTGCACCACAGGATCAGGTCCTCGCTCAGGCGCGAGAGGTGCACGCCGCAGAGGCCGATCGCGAAAAGGGTCTCCGCGATGTAGTCGCGGTCGGCGATGGCATCCATCGAGTTGGTGGTCACGCCATCGAAGCCCAGCTCCGCGGCGATCGCGCGGCGGTCGAGATTGATCGTCGAGCCGGCCAAGGCACCCGAGCCCAGCGGTGAGATATTCAGGCGCTTGCGGGCGTCGCTCAGGCGGCCCTTATCGCGCTCTAGCATTTCCACGTAGGCCAGCAGGTGGTGGCCCACCGTCACCGGTTGGCCGCGTTGCAGGTGGGTGTAGCCCGGGATCACCGTGCCGGCATACTTTTCGGCACGGTCTAACAGAGCATCCTGCAGCCCGCTGAGGGCTTCCAGCAGCAGCTCGATTTCGGTGCGGGTATAGAGCCGGGTGTCGGTCGCGACCTGGTCATTGCGCGAGCGAGCGGTGTGGAGCTTGGCTCCCGCCGCGCCGATCCGCTTGGTCAGCTCCGACTCCACGTTCATGTGGATGTCCTCCAGCGAGGCCTTGAACTCGAACTTGCCGGCCTCGATGTCGTCCCTGATCGCCAGCAAGCCGGCCTCGATCTGGGAAAATTCCTCCGGAGTCAGCAGCCCGGCGGTTTTCTGCGCGCGGGCATGGGCGATCGAGCCGGCGATGTCGTGCGGGTAAAGCCGCCAGTCATAGCTGATCGATTCCCCGAATTCCTGGACGAGCGAGGAGGTATCCTTGGCAAAACGGCCTTTCCACATGGCGGCGGAAGTAGCGGGCAGGGGCGGGGAGGAGGCAAGGGAAAATGAAGTGGCGCGGCCTCTCCAGAGTCGCGACCGTGCGATCCACGAGACGAGAAAACGACAGCTAAGCTCGGAGGTGTGCCTTCTCTAGTCGCCGACACGCCACTGCTTCGCCAGCTTCCCGGCAAAGCGCACACCCACCCGGTCGCGGCTCTGGAGAGGCCGCGCCACTTTCAGCCCCGCTTCTGCGTAGGCAGCCGCTTCCCGGTCACCCGGGCCTTGATCAGGTTCGGGCAGACACCCTTGGTCCGGAGTTGCTCGCAGCAGGCCTCGATCTTGATCGACTGCCGCACCGGGCGGAAGCCCATGCGGCGAGTCAGGCAGTCGTTCAGCAGCTCCAGATGGGAGTCGGCAAACTCCACCACCTTGCCGCAATCGATGCAGACGAGGTGATTGTGAGCCGGCTTCTCGACGAAATTCGGGTCGTAGGTCTTCAGGTCGCCGCCGAGGTCGATTTCGTGCAGCAGCCCGGCCTCCACCAGCAGGGAGATGGTTCGGTAGACGGTGGCGCGGGAGACCCCGGCATTGGCCTTGCGTGAGCGGTCGAAGAGCTCCTCGGAGGTGAAATGTTCATCGCTGGCGAAGGCGGTGCGCACGATTGCGTCGCGCTGCGGGGTGCGCCGCAGCCCTTTCTTGCGGATGAAGATGTCGAGTCGGTCGAGGATGGCCTGTTCCACAAGGGCGAGCTTAAGGGGACTTCCCCGCCGCGGGAAAGAATGAAGCGCGCCAAGTGACGGCGTCGTCGCGGGCGGATTGTTGGAGACCGGCACTTCCGGGTTGGCAAGGCGCGGGGGCTTGCTTGAATGCGGCAGATGAAGCTCTGGAAACCCCTCGCGGTGATGCTACCGGCACTTGCCCTCCTGTCCTGCGGCGCCCCGCGGGTCCTGGACATCCGCCCGCTGCACATCCGCGAGATCGGCAGCTCCGACGAGGGAGACGACCCGATGATCCATGGTGAATACCAGCGCCGCATGCACGGCGCGATCGGCGTGAAGGAGCAAGGCGAGCGCCTCGGCTACTATTACACCGTGTTCTACAACGACAAATCCGGCAGCGGCCCCGGCAAGATCGTCTTCGAGTTCCAACAGGGCCTCACCGGCAGCCGGGTCAAGAAGATGACCCACGACATCCCCGCGGGCCAAAGCAAGGGACGGGCCGAGTTCGCCATCATCGGCCAAGACTACCAGAAAGGGGGGAAGATCTTGGCTTGGCGCTGCAAACTTTACCGCGAAGGCCGCGAGGTTGCCTCCCGCCAGTCGTATTTGTGGCGATAAAAGCTCCTTTTACCCGCGATGCACGGTTGACCGCATGCCTAGGCGGAATTTAATGTAACCCGGTCTCAAGTAGGTTCGGTCCCTCTCCGTGAGTTTAGAAAACGCTATTTTAGTCGGAATTTTCGACGGCTTCACCTGGATTCGCTGCGAGGGGAAAGGCTCCTTCGTGACCAGTCCGGTGATGAAGGAGTGCGCCGAAAGTCGCATCGCCGAGGGAGAACGATGTCTGGTCATCGACCTTGAAGCTTGCACCGGCATGGACTCCACCTTCATGGGGCAGCTTGCCAGTTTCTCGGCCCGCCTGTCGAAGCTCGGCGCTAGCGGCGGGGTCCAGGTGGCCGGAGCAGGGGAGCGCAACCGCACCTCGCTCGAAGACCTCGGACTGGACTGTTTGCTTGAGATCGATCCGCCGGCAGCCCTCTGGCGCGGCCATGCGGATGAGGTGCGGGCCCACTTGGAGCCCTACCAGCTGGGCCACCCGATTGGAAACCAGGACCGGGCCAAGCACGTGCTGGAATCCCATAAAATCCTCTCCGCCGCGAATGCGGAAAACGCCCGCAAGTTCGCGGGCGTTGTCGGAATCCTCGAAAAAGAGGTCGCCGAAGGCGAAAGAAAGGCCGAATAAAGGGGCCGCGTCGAGATGCCGCCCTTCATTCCCTACCTCCTGCTGGCGATCGCTTTGATCGGCCTGATGGTGGTTTTCCGTAGGCTGAAGGGTCAGCTGTGGTCCAAGAACGAGGAGATTAAGGCCGTCGTGGGCGAGGAAGAGCGGATGTTCGCCTTTCTTCACGACCTCGGCTCGGCGATCGGCAGTGATACCACCATGACCGGCCTCTACCGGCTGATCGTGGACGGGGTGATCAAGGTGGTCGCGGCCCGTGGCGGGGCGCTCTACCTGCTGGACGATGCCCGCCAGCACCTCAAGCCACGCTACCTTTCCGCCGATTGCCCGCCGCTGGTCAGCCTGCCGGAGGAGATCCGCAAAAAGGCGGCGACCGACCGCCGGGCCTTGGACAGTCACCTCCGGCTTGCCCTAGTGCCTGCGGATGAAGGAGTTTTCGGGGCTGTTCTCACCGCGGGCGAGGCCCTGCACATCCGCGACCTGACCGCCCATGAGGCTTTCCGCGGTGCGGGCCTCCCTGGCTGCGAGGTGACCGTGATGATCGCGCCGCTGCGCCATGGCGGGAAGGACCTCGGCATTCTCGCCGTGACCCGCCCGAAGGACGACCCGCCCTTCACCCAGAACGATTTCGCGGTTTTCCGGACCGTTGCCGAGCAATCG
The DNA here is from genome assembly GCF_000739615.1 of Haloferula sp. BvORR071. Classification (GTDB taxonomy): domain Bacteria; phylum Verrucomicrobiota; class Verrucomicrobiia; order Verrucomicrobiales; family Akkermansiaceae; genus Haloferula. Next base: position 356,615 of record NZ_BATP01000007.1, on the reverse strand, counting down.
GCCTTCGCGATCGGCAACGCCCTCGTCCATCGCGAGGCCAGCGAGAAACGCCAAATCGAAGGCGAACTGCGCAATGCCCGCGAAGTCCAGCGCGTCCTTCTCCCGCCCGGTGATCCAGTGGTCCCCGGTTACCGCGTCAGCGGCACGAACGTTCCCGCCCGGATCATCAGCGGTGACTATTACGACCACTTGGAGCTCGGGAATGGCCGCCACGGCGTGGTGATTGCCGACGTTTCCGGCAAGGGGGTCGCCGCGGGCCTGATCATGGCCATGTGCCGCAGCGTTTTGCGTTCGCTCGCCGGGGCCCACGATAACCCGGCGGAGGCCCTCGGCCGGGTCAATCGCCAGATCTTCCCGGACATCAAGGAGGACATGTTCATCAGCCTCTTCTACGCCATCATCGACGGCGAGAGCGGCGACGTGGACCTTGCCCGCGCCGGCCATGACCCCGCGCTGCTCTATCGGGCGCTGGAGAAGAGCGTGGTGCTGATCAAGCCGCCCGGCCTCGCGCTGGGAATCGATGGCGGCGATGTCTTCGAGCGGGTCACCAAGGCCCACCGGATCCACATGAATCCGGGCGATTGCCTGCTCTTCCACACCGATGGCGTGAAGGAAGCGACCAATGCCGCGGGGGAGGAATTCGGGATGGACCGCCTGCGGGATGCTTTTCGCGAGAATGCTCCGCTCGGGGCTGAGGCGGCGATCAAGAGTGTCGAGAAGGAGTTGGCCAAGTTCGTGGGTGAGGCGAAGCAGGCGGACGATATTACCTTGGTGGCGATGGAGAAGCGGTGAAGGCTGTGGGGTGTCGGACCGCTTGGCGTGCTCACGGCTATCTATAAACCGACCCTAACAAAAACTCCTGATACTGCGCTGACCCGGCTCTTGCGCGGGCGTGGAAAACGGCGGATAAGACGGTGTGTCTGTCCGTATCCATGCAGTAGAAGGGCGGGAGAATTGAGCGTGCTTGAACGCAACCACGTCGTTCTCCAAGGGAAGAAGGATGCCCCGGCGATTGTTTTTTCACACGGCTACGGCTGCGACCAAAACATGTGGCGCTTGGTGGCACCGGCCTTCGAGGACCAATACCGGACGGTCTTGTTTGATCACGTTGGTGCCGGGCGCTCCGACTTGAGAGCCTACCTCAAAGCCAAATACGGGAGTCTCGAAGGCTACGCCGGCGATCTTGTCGAAATCGGCAGGGAATTGGGCCTCAAGGACGCGGTCTTCGTCGGGCACTCGGTCAGCGCCATGATCGGCATCATGGCGTCGATCCAGGCTCCGGGAATGTTCCGCGCCTTGGTATTGGTAGGGCCTTCGCCCTGCTACATCGATGAGGACGGATACACCGGGGGCTTCACGCGCGATCAGATCGGCGAGCTGCTTGAATCGCTGGAGAGCAATCACATGGGATGGTCCATGGAGATGGCCCCGGTGATCATGGGCAATCCGGAGCGCCCGGAACTGGGGGACGAACTCGCCCAGAGCTTTTGCCGGACCGATCCCGAGATTGCGAAACAGTTCGCCCGCGCCACCTTCCTCTCGGATACCCGTGAAATCTTGGGAGAAGTGGATCTCCCTGCCCTGATTCTCCAGTGCTCGGACGATGTGATCGCGCCGTTATGCGTGGGTGACTACGTCCATGCCCGGCTGCCGAATAGCACCTTGGTCGTGATGAAGGCCACTGGCCATTGTCCGAACTTGAGCGCCCCGGAGGAAACCATTGCCGCGATCCGGTCCTTTCTATGAGTCAGGAGGAGTCAGGGGGCCTGGTGGAGGATTTCGAAGACTTCTTTGAGAACGCGCTTTGCGGCTACGCGACCATTGCCGCCGACGGCCAAATCCTGAGAGCCAACTCGCGCTTGGCGGGCTGGCTCGGAATGGCAGCAGATGACCTCAAGGGACTGCGGTTTTCGTCACTCCTCACGATCGGCGGGAAGATCTTCCTGGAGACGCATCTGGCCCCGCTGTTGCGGATGCAGGGTCATTTCGATGAGGTGGCTTTGGAACTGGTAGGCCAGAACGGCTCCCGCCTGCCGGTTTTGGTCAATGCCGTCGAGCGCCGCAACGCAGCAGGCGAGCTGCTTTTCACCCGGCTGACGGCTTACCGGGCAAGCGAAAGACGGAGCTATGAACGGAACCTCCTCGCTTCCAAAAACCTCGCCGAGAACAGCCTGCTGAGCGAACGCGACACCGCCGTCCTGCGCGAGCAGTTCATCGCCGCCCTTGGCCATGATCTACGCAATCCGCTTGGCGCCATCACGATGGGAGTTGTCATCCTGGCCAATGCCACCCTGAGCGAACGCCAGCAAAAGCTGCTGGCAACAATGGACCGCAGTGCCAAGCGCATGTCCGAGCTGATCGAAAACCTGATGGATTTCGCGCGGGCCCGTTTGGGTGGCGGCATGGTGCTGGACCGGACCTTGGTCGATCTGGAGCCGGTTCTGCGGCACGTCATCGATGAACTCGGGACCGCCCATCCCAAGAAAACGATTGAGGTGGAGATCGCCGGACCGCTGCAGGTCGATTGCGATCCCGCCCGCGTCGCTCAGATCGCCTCGAATCTGGTGGCCAATGCCTTGGTCCACGGGGCGCAGGACCAGTCGGTGAAAATCCACTCATCCTTGTCAGATGGTTACTTCGAATTGTGCGTGTGTAATCAGGGCAAGCCCATCTCCCCGGAAACCCTGAAGGTCCTCTTCCAGCCCTTCACGCGCGAAGAAGTGAGATCCAGCCAAAACGGACTGGGCTTAGGACTCTACATTGCCGCGGAAGTGGCGAAGGCCCATGAGGGGACTTTGGAAGCCTCGTCCACGGGGGCGGAGACCTGCTTCACCTTCCGCATGCCTTTGAGATAGCCGCAGGGGGCGAGATCCAGCCTCCTAGGCCAGCACTACCCGGATCGGGGCGCGGCTTTTCTTCCCGCCCTCCAAACCTTTGCAGGCGGAAAACCGGGTTTCGCGGGGTTGACGCCAGCCCTTACCAGTGGCAGGAACGCCGCGCATGACTCCCGAGGACGAGCCCGACATCACGGACACGCTGGACCCCAACGCCGCCGAGGCAGCCCAAGCCCAAGGTGAGAACCTTGAGGGCGATCCCTACGCGGAGCTGGAGGCGGACGTGATGAAGTGGCGCGAGCTGGCGGTGCGTACCGCCGCCGATCTGGACAATTTCCGCAAGCGCTCCGCCCGCGAGCGCGAGGACGCGATCCGCTATGCCAACCAAGGCCTGCTCGAAGATCTCCTGCCGGTGATCGACAACTTCGAGATGGGGATGCTCGCCGCGGCGCAGGACAAGTCGTCGATGATCTACATCGGCATGGATATGGTCCGCCGCCAGTTGAACGATTTCCTCTCCAACAACGGCGTCACCGAGATCCCGGCCGAGGGCAAGCCCTTCGACCCGAACATTCACGAGGCGGTGTCGCAGGAAGTGGCGGAAGGCGTCGCGGATGGCACGGTCCTGCGGGTCCACCGCCGCGGCTTCATGCTGCGCGACCGCCTGCTGCGTCCGGCCACCGTGGTGGTGGCCAAGGCCCCTAGCGAAGACTGATCCCCATGGCATCGAAGCGCGACTACTACGAGATCCTGGGTGTCAACCGCGAAGCCAGTGCGGAGGAGATCAAGAAGGCCTACCGCAAGCTTGCGGTAAAGTTCCACCCGGACAAGAACCCGGGGGACCACGAGGCCGAGGACAAGTTCAAGGAACTCGGCGAGGCCTATGAGGCCTTGGCCGATCCGGACAAGCGTGCGGCCTACGACCGCTACGGCCACGCCGCCTTCCAAGGTGGTGGCGGTGGTGGTGGCGGCGGCTTCCACGATCCGATGGACGTTTTCTCGCAGATCTTCGGCAGCGCCTTCGGTGGTGGCTTCGAGGAATTCTTCGGTGGCGGCCGGCGCAAGGGTTCCGGCAAGCAGCGCGGCAGTGACCTGCGCTACGACCTGGAAATCTCGTTGGAAGAAGCAGCCCGCGGTGCGGAGAAGGAGCTCGAGATCGAACACTTCGGTCCCTGCGGAAATTGCGGTGCCAGCGGTTCCAAAAGCGGCGGCGGCACCAAGCCCTGCACCAGCTGCGGCGGTCGCGGTGTAGTCGCGCGCCAAGCCGGCATCTTCATCCAACAGACCACCTGCCCGGAATGCCGGGGCGCGGGTGAGACCGTGACCGATCCCTGCGGCAATTGCGGCGGCGACGGCCGCAAGCACAAGACCAGCCGCATCAAGATCCGCATTCCCGGAGGGGTCGAGGATGGTACCCGCCTGCGCTCGACCGGCAACGGCGATGCTGGCGTGCGCGGAGGCGCGGCAGGCGACCTCTACGTCTTCCTCCACGTCAAGGAGCACGACGTCTTCGAGCGCGAGGGCAACGACCTCTTCTGCGAAGTGCCGATGCCCTTCAGCACCGCCACCCTCGGCGGTGAGCTCGAGGTTCCGACCCTCGACGGCAAGGCCTCGATCAAGATCCCCGCGGGCACTCAGGGTGGCACGCTCTTCCGCCTGCGCGAGCGCGGCGTTCCCGCCCTGAACACCCACCGGAAGGGCGACCTTCACGTGCGCGTCCAAGTCGAGGTCCCGACCAAGCTCAACTCCGAGCAGCAGGACAAGCTCCGCTCCTTCTCCGAGTCCATTGGCGAGCACAACTCCCCGATGCAGGAATCCTTCTTCCAGAAGGCCCGGCGCTTTTTCGACCTGTAGGGCGGGCCGCGGGAGGGCAGGAGACTGCCATCTACGATCTTTCTAGTAGCTGGGTGGTCCTGCCGCCCGGCCGCTCAGCTCTCCCGCTGGACTGGCATCGGGGTGTCCGTCAGCGGCGGCACTCCGGCGTAATTCCAAGGCGATCCCGGAGCCATCGCGATACCGCGGGGCACGATGTTTGCCCAGATGCTTTTCTTCCGCTCGCGCGCTTCCAAGGCGGCACGCGTTGGGACCGGCGGCGGCTCAATCGTGGGTGCCGACCTGACGGTGGGGGCCTTGGCCGCTGCCGCTTCCGCGAACCGCTCGGCCCTGGCCATCCACGCCATCGGCTCGGCTTGCTCCACGCGGCGCAGCCGCCAGGCGATCATCCCGGCCCACGGCAGAAGCAGCGAAACCGCGATCAACCAATCCGGTACGAAAGTCAGCGAGACCCCCGCGGGATAGGTCGCGATCCAGCTGCGGTGCCACTGCTCTAGCGTCCGGGGCTGCAGCTTGAGCCCGCTTGCGGCAAGACCCTGGCCTGCCAGCGAATAGGGCTTCTGGAAAAGCGACCAGTGGATGCTCTGCACCCGCTCCGCTGGGGCCGAGCGGTAGAACTCCCAGGATTTCTCCTCAAAGGGATTGTGGGTCACCGTGAAGCCACCACTGGCGTGCATGACCGTCGTGGAACCGTGGCGCAGCGCAACCACCTGCCGCCACGAGTAGCACCACGCTCCGCCCAGACACAGCAGCAGCGCAATCCCGGCCCAAAATATGCAGGACCGGTGCAATCGGTAACGGGTGATGTCGGACATGGCCTGGGTGGCGGCTAGATAGGTGGGTGATGAGTCCGGCGACCTCAATTGCATAACACTTGGCCGGAATTGTGCCTAGGCTGGAAATGTGAAAAATTTTCAAATCCTGACCTTCAACGGCTTGCGCAAGCCGCTGGGCTCCTGCTGCTCGAGCCACTTTGGAACTTGGAACTTCCTCCCTGGGGTCTTCTGCTCCTCGCGTGCCCCGCTTCCACCTGCCGCCCGAGTCTTGGTCCGCCGCCCCGCGAGCTGTCCTCACCGGAGAGGAGGCCAAACACGCCGCCCAAGTCATGCGCCTGAGGGCAGGGGATAGCATCACGGTATTTGACGGCCTCGGCCGCTCCGCCGCGGCCACGGTCGAGGCGGTTTCAAAACATCAGATCGAGCTTCAGTTGGGCGAGCCCAAGCAGATCCCTCTGCTGAAACCAGAAATCATTCTGGCCCAAGCGGTCCCGAAGGGAAAAAACATGGATCTCATCGTTCAAAAGGCGGTTGAGCTCGGTGTTGCCGCGATCCAGCCGCTGATCACCCGCCGCACCGTGGTTCAAGTGGGTGAGGACGACGCCGATCGCAAATCCGCCAAGTGGCAGCGGGTCGCTCTGGAGGCCTGCAAGCAGTGCGGCCAAGACCTGATTCCCCGGGTGGAGCCAGCGAAAAGCTTCCAAGAATGGCTTCCCGAGGCAAAGGGTGGCCTGGGAATCGTCGCCTCGCTTTACCCGGGTGCCCGGCCCCTGCGGGAGATCCTTGGCGCTGCCGGGATGCCCGAGCGGGTGACCCTGCTGATCGGCCCGGAGGGAGACTTCACCCCGGAAGAGGTCGCTGCTGTCATTGCGGCCGGCTATCAGGCGGCCACTTTGGGCCCCATTGTCTTGCGTGCGGAGACCGCTGCATTTTTTGGAATTTCGGCCCTCAGATACGCATTTACGTAGGTCTAACGGATAAAAATTGTCCTTTGATTGTCGCGTTTTCCGTAATATCTTCCGCGCGTGCTGTCCCAACGGTCGAATTTCCTTCGACCGGTCCCTTGCATCGTCCTAACCAGCCTGTTTTGCGTTAGTGGCTCTGGAGCCACAGCGCCGACGCGTGGCTTCGTGGTGGACACCTCGGACCGGAATGAAGTCGTCGCATTCTACCATGCCACCTACATGGCATCGGAAGGATATCAGGACCGTATTGCCTGGACCGGGAATTACAGCTCCCTCACCGCTGGAGCCGAAGGAACGGTCTCCGGGGAATTCGCCGGTGACGTCGAACGGCGCCTGAACTACTTTCGAGCGATGTGCGGGCTTCCCGCAAACATGCGGGTCAATACCGGCGCGACCGTGCGGCTGGCATCGGAAGATGCCTTCCAGCCCTCTGCGAACACGACCAAGATGGCGGCCGCACAGCGCTCCGCGCTGATGATCGTGCGCACTTATCCGGACAGCGGCGGCCTCGCCCACAGTCCCGCGCAGTCCTGCAAGGCATGGACCCCCGCGGCGTGGAATGCCAACCGCTATGGCAATCTTTCCCTCGGCTACTTCGGTCCCGGCGCGATCGATGCCTATGCCAAGGAGGACGTGATGGGCACCTCCAACTGGAACCTGGATGCCGGTCACCGCCGCTGGCTGATGTACCAAGGCTCCACGGATTTCGCCACGGGTGATACCCCCGGTGACTTCGTCCCCGGTACGAACACGATCCGCCCGCCCTCGAACTCCTTCTACGTGGTGCCCAAGAACGGCAGCGAGCTCGACAAAAGCGCGGGCCCCGCTTTCGTCAGCTATCCGGCGAAGGGCTTCTTTCCGGCCAAGCTGAACACGCCCTTCTGGTCGCTCTCCTATCCGGACGCGGATTTCAGCGCGGCTACGGTGACGATGAAGGATGGCTCCGGCAATACCCTGAGCACTCCGGTCGTCTCGCGTCGCATCGGCTACGGAGACAACGCGATCGTCTGGCAGGTACCGACACTTGCCGCGGTCAAGGCGGTCACGGCGGACACCACGTTCACGGTCAAGATCTCAAACATCCGCGGCAGTGGAGTGCCTACGGAATACTCGTGGGGCGTCACTCTGATCGATATCGCGAAGATCCATCAGACACCCACGGTGTCCGGGGCGTCCACGCCCTCTGTCTCGGGAGCGAGCTATAGCATGACACCGGTGCCCGGGGCGGACGAAATGCGCGCTGGCTTCTACCTGCGCAAGCCGGCCACTTGGGTGGAGACTGCGGAGGATGGCGCGATTACCCGCGTAGTCGATCGCACCGGTGGTAGCTATCCCATCCATGCTACCAACGCAGACTACGTGAAGAGCGGGGCCAAGGCCTTCCGCCTGACCTTCCCGACGCGCTACGATGTCTTTGTCAATGGTGTGCCTGAGCAGATCTTCGAGCTGGGACGCGATCTTGTTCCCGGGCCTAGCGGCAAGCTCACCTTTGCCTATCGGCGCGGCCTGATGACCGGTGCCTCCGTGCTGACGGTGGAGACCTCCACGGATAGCGGCTTCACCTGGACGCCGGTGGGAAACCCCATTGCCGGACTTGGCAGCAAGGGTGACGCGGCCTTCCAAGATGCGGCGATCGCCTTGCCCTCCGGGCCGGTGCGCGTGCGCTTCCGTTACCGTCTCACGGATCCTACCAGTGCGATCTACTCGCATCTGGACTATCCATCGCAGCCTACCGGTATCTTCATCGATGACATCGGCGTCACCGACTGCACCTGGCTAGAGCGCAGCGGCCAGGTCACCGGAGCGGGTCTTGCTTCCTTCAATTTCAACTCCGCTACGGCTGGCGTGACACTCGCCAGCGGGCAGGAGTGGTGGGTGCGCTCGCGTGCTGTGCTGGGCGGCAAGGCCTTCCCCTGGGGGCCTGCCAAGGTGGTGACCATTTCGGGACCGCTGCTGCTCAATGGCCCGGCCTTGCCGCCGCTGAGCGGTGCCGACTATAGCTTCGTCCCGGACACCACAGCGACCGGCTACAAGCTGGAGGTGGCGAATCTCGGCCCTTCGAATTGGCTGGAAGGCGCGGAGAAGTCGCCCGCCCCGCAGGTGACGGCAGATGTCTCGAACTACTCCGTTTATAGTAATTTGAAGGGCTACTTCAAGACTGGCGCCCAGTCCTTCCGTCTCGGTCTTTCCACTGCGGCGGACAATGAGGACAGCTTTGTGATTCAGCGCCAGATCCTGCCGGCTGCGAGCAGCACCCTCGACTTCTGGGTGCGCCGCGGCGCGATGAGCAAGACCAACCGTCTGCACGCGGAAGTCTCCACCGACAGCGGTGCCACTTGGACCTCGGTCTGGAATCTTCCCGGTTTGCTGAAGGCTGACAAGGCGCTGGCGAAGAAGAGTATTTCGCTCGCGGCCTATGCGGACCGTCCGATCTACGTTCGCTTCGCGGTCCGCAAGGATGCCGGCGGCACTAATCTGAAGTGGAATGCGAAGACCTCCGGCGTGTGGATCGACGACATTGCCGTGACCAATGCCGCGAGCGTCCTTTCGCTGAAGGAAAGCAACGTCGCCTCGAATGCAGGACATGTCCGCCTCGACGCCTCGACCGCCGGGCAGAGTTTGCAAAATGGCGCGAGCATCCGCTTGCGCATGCGGCCCTTGCATGGCGCGACTCCCGGCGTCTGGGGCCCGGCCCTCGTGGTCAGCCCGTCCTCGTCCACGCCCGATCCGATTGTGGTTCCCGGTTTCAGCAGCTGGGCCCAGAACGAGTATCCCGTGTTCAACCTCAGCTTCGAGGGTGACTACGACTCCGATGGCCAGGCCGATGGCGTGGAGTATGCCTTCTCCCGCAATCCCGGCGCGCCGGATCCGATGGCCGATGCCCTCAAGGTCGATGCCGGCCGCATCGAGATCTCCCGCGACCTCGCCCAACAGCGCGACGGCATCAACTACAGCGCGGAGTGGAGCGATGACCTCGCCAACTGGTCGAGCGCGGACGTCGAGATCCTCATTGAGAACGGCAAGATCCACGCCAGCGCCCCTCTTGGGGCCAAGGGTCGCTACATGCGCTGGAAGATCACGCAGAAGTGATTCCCCGTCGCGCAAGCCACTTGGAGTGCTGCGGCTTGCCGCCGCCTTCCGGCAGGCAGCTTGCTGCCGTGAGCGAGGAGTTGATCCTCCCTTCTTGATAAGACCTCCAACTGAGCCGACCCCGCGCCCCCACCACGGAGAAAAGTCTCCCCCAAGATTCGACTTGAGGCCGCCTCCCCGAATCCCACAATACCCGGTCGTGCAATCCCCCGTCCAATGCCGCGCACCCGGCGACTGCCGCGTCTTTGATTGGCTCCTCGCTTCGGACGTGCCGCATTGGGACTTCCGCGAGCGTCGACATTTTCTGGTTCCCGCCCCCGACAATCTCGCCGCCTTCTGGGTCTTCGTCCGTGGCAGCTTGGCTTCCGCGATGGAATCTGCAGACGCCAAGCTCGTCTGGCTGCGCGAGAGCTAACCGAATCATGGCATGATCTCATCCCTGCTGTGGCGCTGAGCGAGTTACCGCTTCCTTCCTTTTCTTGCACCAGCCACGGCGCGGCGAACGCTAGCCTCATTCGTTGAGACCCTTGCCTCGCCCGTCGCGTCCATGAAGCCCGCCCTGCACCGCTCACTCATCTTCTGGTCCGGCATCCTCGTGATGACCTTCATCGTGTGGGCTTGGTGGGAGTCGGAGTTCAGCAGGGTCGCTGTGATTACAAGGGACAACGAACTGGTGAGCCGCACCTCTGGAATAGCGCTCGTCCATCATCCCGGAATGGAGCGCACCAAGCCGATCGGGATGACGTGGGCTGAGATGAGCTGTTCGGCGGACCCGTCGATGCGCCTGGCTCAGCCCGGGATCTTGCACTGGAAGCGGTTTGGGCTGCCATTGGATTCAAGTGGCGGAGAGCCGGGTGATCCAGCGCTGAGGGAGTATAAGATCTATGCCATGTGGGGCTGGACCAGCGCTGGGGCCGGCTGGCTTTGTTTCATCCCATACTGGCTCGTCCTCCTCGTCGTGGCCATCCCATGGCTCGCGCTCCTTGCTTGGCGCGCCCGCCGTCGGCGGCGTATTCATCCCCCGGCATGAAGCACGGCCTCCACCGCTCCATCACCTTCTGGTCCGGTATTCTGGTGATGGTCTTCACTGTGTGGGCGTGGCTGGACTCGATAAACAATCAGACCGAACCCATGTGGGAGGCCTGCATGCTAGAGAGCCACACCAGCGCGCTGACCTTCACCTACCGTCCCTCGGGGCGCCGTCCGGGTTGGGAATTGTTCCGGAATCTTGACTACGGCGAACCAGGCTTCTCCCGCTTCCCGCCTCCGCATTTCATCCGGGGAGGCCCCGATCACGCCGATACCAAAACACGGGAAACCTACGAGACGAAGTATGATCCCCTGAAGACGCTGCGGGAATCGAACGCGATGGACATGGTTTACCGCACGGACCGCGACTGGCTGGTCTGTGTTCCCTACTGGCTGATCCTCGCAGGCTTCGCGATTCCGTGGCTGGGTCTTCTCTTCTGGCGCACCCGTAGGCGGCAGCACATCACCTCGCAGGCATGAAGCTCGCCCTCCACCGCTCCATCACCTTCTGGTCCGGTATCCTCGTGATGATCTTCATCCTGTGGTCCTGGCGGCAATCGACCGGCACGATTTATACTTGGTCCTACCAAGGCTGGAGTTTCGGCAATCTCGACTCCTGCATCGCTATGGGGAAGGCGGACACGGGATCGCCCGTCTTGGTCTCCTCCCTCTTCCATTCCGCGACAGCCAGCGGTCGCCTGCCAATCAAGCTCGGCTCGCCGATCTACATCCGCTTCAATCCAACACCTCCCGGTCCAGCCCTGTCTTGGGAATGGAATAAGAATGCAGTGGTTCGGGGAGATCCGGGTGACCTGAGTTCCGTCCGTTATGCCCTGCTTGTGCTGGCCTTCTCTTTCACCGGTGGTTCGGTCCTGCTCATCCCGCATTGGCTGCTGCTGCTTGCCTTTGCGACGCTATGGATAGGCTTGCTGCTCTGGCGTGTGCGGCGCAGGCGCAAGACATGCTCCGAAGTCGAGCTTGCAACCGGGCCAATCTAACAGGATGCCTGCCCCAATGGAGATTTGAATTGGCGGAAAATTGCGAAGTCTTGGCGGTAGCTTGACACTCCTCATCGCTAACCTAGCCGCTCGCGGGAATTGTGGTGCGGTCTGTTAGGTGATGCATTTTGCAAAGGGGTCCCGGCGCTTCTCTTAACAATTTGCAAGTTGCCTTGCGCTTCAATCGAAGCAAATTGAGGAGCTGTCTTCACTCCTCCTCTCCCATGCCAGATTCCAGCCATACCCGCCGCGATCTCATCGAGAAAGCGCTCGAAGTACTTCTCGAAGAATCCAAGCAATCGGTGTACCTCCGCTATCCCTTGGCCAAAGGCGACATTCTTCATATCGACGTGCGTCGCGAACTTCCCACTTCAAGCGGATTGCCCAATCCCTTTCCGATTCCCGGGAAAGGTTAGGTCTCTATTTGGTCAGCTGCGCGCGCCGGGCTATACGAGCGTGCCGCAGCGCTCCAAGCAGTATGCGCAGCGCGAGCGGGTAGTGGCGCGCCCATCTTATCGGAGAAGGTATTCTGCACGATAATTCTAGGGTGCTTTGCAGCTTGCGCGATCTATTAGCGCTCCGTTGACAAGTTGTCGGACGCCGCCAATCAGTTAGGATGGCTTTCCCCCGACTTCTTCTGACCGGCGGTCTCCTGCCGCTTCTCGCATCCTGTTCCGGCTTGGTCCGGAACTACCGCTATCAGTCGGGATTGCGGAGTGAGCCCTCGAAGCATCGCATGTCGAAGACCGCATTCGTCGGCAAGGTCGCCGGTGGCACCTTTACTAGCGCGACGCGGCAACCTTTGATCACGGCTCGTCTCGGTGGCGTGGTCCTTTGGCAAAGGCCACTCCAGTTGATCACGGGGATGTTACCCGATGGCGGCAAAGTCTTGCCGCAGCCTCCCGAGGTCCCCGGAACTCCGGAGTTCGAGGCCTTGCTCGACCGCAAGCATCTGCCCGCTCCCACCGAGGGCAAAATCACTTGGCTTGTCGACGGCAAGCGCTTCTTTCCAGAGCTCGCCAAGCAAGCCAAGGCCGCGCGACAGAGCATCGATAGCCAGGCATACATCTTCGACAACGACGATATCGCGGTGGGATATGCGGACCTGCTCAAGCGCCGCTCGCAGGAGCTTGAGGTGCGCGTGACCTTCGATGAACTCGGCAGCGCCAACTCATGGGGGGATGAGCCGGAGACGCCATATCCCGCCGGTTTCGAGCCGCCAGCCAACATGAACCGATATCTGAAGGATGGAAGCAGGGTGAAGGTTCGTTCGATGCCGAACCCTTGGCTGATCTGCGATCACACCAAGCTCCATGTCTTCGATGGCAAGGTGGCTGTCACGGGCTGTTCGAATATTGGCCGGGAGTACTACAGCGAGTGGCACGACCTCATGTTCCGCATGGAAGGCCCCGTCGTCGCTTCTTTGCAAGAGGACTACGATCGTACTTGGCGCAGGGCGGATCCTGCCGGTCCCTTCGGAGCTTTCCGCGGAGGCGCGATGCAGCACCCCGCGCCGCCATCGATTCCCGGCAGCTTTCCGATCCGAATCTTCCGCACCGATCCCGCCGCCGGGCGCCGTGAAATCCAGAAGAGCATGGTCCTCGCCATTCGCGCCGCGCGGAAGCGAATCTGGATCGAGGATCCCTATGTCTCGAATGACGATGTCACCGAGGCCTTGGAAGCTGCTGCCCGCAGGGGCGTGGACGTGCGGCTGATCTATCCCGCGCGCAATGATTCCAAGATCATGGACATCGCCAACCGCGCCTTCGCCACCAAGCTCGTGAAGGCGGGTGGCCGCGCCTATGCCTACCCGCGCATGTCCCACATGAAGGTGCTGATCTGTGATGGCTGGGCCTGCGTCGGCTCCGCCAATCTCGATACGCTGAGCATGCGCATCAATCGCGAGCTCAACATCGCATTCACCCACCGGGGGGCCGTCGACTCCCTGATCGCGCAAGTCTTCCGCCCCGACTTTGCGGTCTCCTCGCCCCACAGGGACCCGCCGTCCACCAGCGCGCCGCTTGTGCAGGCAATCGCGAATCAGCTCTAGCGAGCAGGTGGTTTCCTGGGTTTTGTGCGGTGCAGTGGTGTTGTGGAAAATGCACCATATTTTCGTTTGCGGGTGCAGTGTGTTCTAACAGATATGCACCGTTGAATGAAAATATCCGTGGATTGTATGCACTGATTGGTGTAATTCGTGCCAATGAATCCAAGCAAAGAAGACATTAAAGTGTGGTTAAAGACCACCGGCCGGGCTCGCCAATGGCTTGCGGATCAATGCGGAAGCGTCAGCAAGCGCACCATCGACAACTGGCTCTCTAGCCCCAAAGAGATCCCCTTCGCGACGCTGACACTGATCCGGCGCCTGATGGAGGACGACCGGGAGGAGGAAATCGAGCGCCGCAAGCGCCGCGACCTGCCGCAGCAGCAGATCTTCAGCGTGGAAGTCGACCTAGGCACTTTCCGTGACTACTCGCGGGCGGCGCTGGATCTTCAACTGACTTTGGAAGAGTGGGTTATTCATGTCTGTGACGCCGAGTTGGGGCGCAGTGTCCGCAACAAGGTCATCACCCTGCCCGGGAAAGCGGGAGACGACAGCGGAGGCTGCTAGAACTGGTCTGCCGGGCAGACCAGAGTCCGCCTCTCCCGCCGCGACCGGGGGGCTGGCATGCTCTCCCGCGTGCCGTGGAGACTCCTCTTCCTACTTGTGCTGGTTTCGCCCTTGGGCGCGATGCCGTCACTGATTCCTATGCCCTGCGAGATCACGGAAGGTCAGGGAAAGAAGCTACTGGGGCGGGAGGTGAAGATTCTAACAGCTGAGCCCAATGATGCGGCGCGGTTGATAGCGGTGCTGAAGGAATGTGGATTGAAGGCCCTGCGGGTGGATCATGGGGCGGATATCGAACTCCGCCGTGGAGAGGTGAAGAACCCCCACGGTTTCGAGGGGGCCTATCGATTAGAGGTGAGTTCCCAAGCGATCACCGTAACGAGCGCGGATGGCAGTGGGATGATCCATGCCGCAGAGACGATGCGGCAACTGCTCCGCAGTGAGGAGGGCAGGGTGGCACTGCCTTGTGTTGGCATTGCGGATTGGCCGGCATTTCCGGTGCGTGGCTTCATGCTGGATAGCGGTCGCAACTACCAGTCGCCGGAATTGCTCAAGGAGCAGATCGAGGTGATGGCGCGCTACAAGCTCAACGTCTTCCATTTCCACTTCACGGACAACCCGGGCTGGCGATTGGAGAGCAAGGTGCACCCGGAGGTCACCGCCGCCTCAGCGATGACGCGGCAGCCGGGGAAGTACTACACTCATCGTGAATTCCGCGAGCTACTGCGCTACTGCCGGGAGCGAGGGATCACCCTGATTCCGGAGATGGACATGCCCGGGCACAGCCGCGCGCTGCGCCAGGCGCTGGGGATCAAGTCCATGAATGCGCCGGAGAGCCGGCAGATCCTCAAGGACCTGCTGACGGAGCTGGCCTCGCTCGCGACTCCGGAGGAGATGCCCTATATTCATCTGGGCACCGATGAGGTGCGGGGCAAGGAGGAGCAGGTCGATGCGAGCTTCCTGCCGGAGATGGCAGCGCATGTCCGCAGTCTCGGTCGCGAGGTCATCGGCTGGCGGGCGGGGATCGAGGACCCCGCGGACAAGCGGCGGATCACGCAGCTCTGGGCGCGCGCCAATCCGCTGCCGGAGAATCCCTTCATCGATAGCCGCTCAACCTACCTGAATCACATCGATCCCTTTGAGGTGGTTTCCACCTTCTTGTTCCAGCAACCCTGCCGGCAGCCGCATGGCGATGCGCGGGCGCTGGGTGGAATCCTGTGTTCCTGGCCGGATATCCGCATCGAGAACGAGCGCGACCAACTACGCCAGAACCCGATCTACCCCGCCATGCTCACCTTCGCGGAATCCCTCTGGCGGGGTGTCGAGTGGGATGACCATGAACAGTATTGGGCGAATCTGCCGCCGCCGGGCACGCCAGAGTATGCGCGCTTCGTGGAGTTCGAGGGCCGTTTGCTCGACCACAAAGCGCGCTTCTTCCACGACAAGGAATTCCCCTACTTCAAGCAGACCGAGTTGCGCTGGCGGGTCATCGGGCCCTTCCCGCATGGTGGCGATGTGGAGAAGAGCTTTCCGGTGGAGGGCGAGCTACGGGACACCTACAAGGTAGATGGCAAGACCTACCGCTGGATGGACCGCGGCTTCGGGGCGGCGACCGTGTATCTGAAGCATTTCTTCGGCTTCGGGGCACCGGTGAAGGAGGCGGAGGGGACCTGCTACGCGCTGATGCAGGTGTGGTCTCCCAAGGCGCAGCAGATGCCCGCGTGGATGGGCTTTCATGGAAGCTCGCGATCCGACCGGCGCGGGGCGGCGAGCTTCAAGCAGGGTGAGTGGCACGCCAAGAAGCCGTGGATCCGGGTGAACGGCCGCTTCATCGATCCGCCGGTCTGGCAGAATGCCGCGCCGATGGTGAAGAATGATGAAACGCCCTTCACCAATGAGGATTACTTTTTCCGGGAGCCCTCGGTCGTACCGCTCAAGCAAGGGTGGAACGAGGTGTTGCTCAAGATCCCGCATCGCAAGAGCGACTGGAAATGGATGTTCACCTTCATTCCGGTGGGCGATACCACCGGGATGTGCTATTCCTCCGACCTGAAGCCCGAATGAAGTTAGCCGCGTCACTTTTGTTGCTGTTGCCGAGCCTGCCTCTGGTTGCGGCGGAGTCGTTTGAGTCGGCACCCGCCGGGGCTCTGAAGGAGTTCAAAACCACGGTGGGCACCTTCACAGCGGATGGGGTGCACGCGCGGATCGAGGACGGGCATGCTAAAAGCGGGAAGCAATCGCTGCGGCTGGCGGGGGAGGGTGAATCCACGGTGCTGCTGGCTCTGGCGTCGACAGCTGATAGGGGCGCGGTGCTGGCCTTTCATGCGGAGCGCTGGACGAAGCGTGATCCCTTTGGGTTCCGCATTGATGCGCGCGGTACGGATGCTTGGCGGGAGATCCGGGATGCGAGCAAGGAGATCCAGGCGGGAGGCTTCCTGGCTGAAGTCAGGGTGGATATTCCCCAAGGGACGCGCGAGCTGCGCTTTCGTGCGACGGCACCTGCAGATGCCGGGGTGATGCTGGATGATCTGAGCGTGCTGAAGCCAGGTCCCGCGAAGTTGGTGGGTGTGGAGACGGTGCAGCCGGTATGTCCGGCCTTGATCCGCGCGAAGTTCAATCCGGTGCTAGGCTTCAAGATCACGGTGGACGGCAGCGAAGGGGCTGTGGATTTGAATTCCATCGAGCTGAGTCTTGAGGGGACCACGGTGTTGGAGGAGATCGCGAAGCTGGAGCTGTGGACCGGCAGTGCCAATCCGGCGGAGGGGCCGAGGGAGTTGGTCGCGGAGAAGGCGAAGGCCGTGAAGCGGGTGTCGCTGGATGGCAAGTATCGTATGGCTTCAGGGGAGCATTGGTTCTGGGTTTCCGCGCTCTTGAAGGAGAGCGCTTCACTGGATGGGCTGATCGATGCGGGCTTGGTGCGTGTGGAGACGTCCGGCGGAACTTTGGAGCCCGCTGTAGTTTCGCCACCGGGGGGACAACGGATCGGGTATGCGTTGCGCTTGCCGGGGGATGATCGTTCGAAGAGCTATCGCATTCCGGGCTTGGTGCGCAGCAAGGCGGGGACCTTGGTGGCTGCCTATGACATCCGCTACGACCACAGCGGCGACTTGCCGGCGAACATCGACGTGGGTGTTTCGCGGTCGACCGATGGTGGGCAGACTTGGGAGCCGATGCGGGTGGCGGTCGACATGGGCGATGACCCGAAGCACGGTCACGATGGAGTGGGCGATCCCGCGATCCTGGCCGACCTGAACACCGGGCGGCTTTGGATCGCCGCGTTGTGGAGCCATGGCAATCGCGCCTGGAATGGCTCCGGTCCGGGGATGACGCCGGAGGAAACCGGGCAACTGGTGCTGGCCCATAGCGATGATGACGGCAAGAGCTGGTCGAAGCCCGTCAATCTAACATCCCAGATGAAGAAGCCCGAGTGGAAGCTGTTCTTCAACGGGCCGGGAGCGGGGATCGTGCTCAAGGATGGGACTTTGGCCTTCGCCGCGCAGTATCGGGCTGCGGACGGCAAGCCGTGGTCGACGATGATTGCCTCCAAGGACGGCGGCACGACCTGGCAGGTGGGCAGCGGGGTAAAGAGCGATACCACGGAGGCGCAGATCGCGCAGTTGGACGATGGCTCGATCATGATCAATTGCCGGGACAACCGCGGCGGCGCGCGGACGGTTGCGGTGACGAAGGATCTCGGTGCGAGCTGGGAGCTGCATGCAACGGACCGCAAGGCGCTGCGTGAGCCTGTGTGTATGGGCAGCCTTCTGGCTTGGAAGGGAGCGCAGTGGTTCTCGAATCCGGACAGTGTGAAGGGACGGAAAATGATGACGCTGAAGCGATCGCCGGATCAGGGGATGACCTGGCCGGAGAAGACGCAGTGGCTCTACGATTCGCGGGATTGCTTCGGGTATTCCTGTCTTGCGCCAGTGGATGAGAAGCATTTGGGGGTGATCTATGAGGGCAGCGGGGGGCTGTATTTCCTGCGACTCCCGACGGGCGATTGACTGCCGCGTGGGTGCTCGCTGAGACTCATCCATCGAACGCGCAGTCCACATCACAGGCATGGGTTTGGCGGGCTGTTGCCTTGCCTGGCAGCGGCATTTCCGCGGGCAGGCCTTCTCGTGGGAGGATGCTGGGTTTGCCAGGGCTTCTTCGCGGGTGGCGGCCGGATTGATCAATCCCGTGACGGGACAGAACTTCAGCCCATCGTGGCGGCTTGGGGAGTTTCTGCCGGAGGCGTGTGAGTTTTATGGGCGGGTGGCGGAGCTGTTAGGAAGGCGGATCTGGCATCCACTGCCGGTGTGGCGCTTGGTGGGCGAGAAGGAGTGGGCGAAGGTTTCCGGGAAGCTGGAGGCGGCGTCGCCGTGGATTGAGAGCGTGACTGAAGATGCGCTGCCGGGATGGCGGGCGGTGGTGGTGCTGAGGGGTGGGGGACGAGTCGCGACGCGGGAGTTCTGTGAGGGGACGCAGCGTTTTTTTGAAGCGGCTCGACGGGATCTTGCTGAGGGGGAGGACGAAGTAATGTGCGAGGGGGCGGCGGGATTGATCGCGGGGCGTTTGGGAAAGCATCGCTGCGCGAAGGGAGAGATCCTGACGGTGCGGGCACCGGCATGGTCGCAGGAGCGGATTTCGATTGGGGGCGGGGGCTGGCTGGTGCCCTTGGGCGAGGGAATGTTCAAGGCGGGCTCGACCTATGTTTGGGAGCCTCTGGATGCGCTGCCGACTGTCGCGGGGCGCGAGAGGATCGAAGGGATTTTGCGGCTGTTGGGTGGAGACGATCAGTTCGAAGTGATCGTGCATGAGGCGGGGATCAGGCCGATCGTGCGGAAGAGTCAGCCGGTGATCGGTCAGTTGGATGATGCTCGTGTGGTGTTCAACGGACTGGGATCGAAGGGATCCCTTTACGCGCCGGGAGTGGCGGCGAGATTGAATGCGTGGCTGGAAGGTGGCGGTAGCATTGACCCGGAGTTGGATCTGGCGGGGCTTCGCTAGAAGCCGACCCCTGTAATCCAAGAGAGGACGGTGAGGAGGCCGTGGTAGAATTTGTCTCCGAAGCGGAGAGCTAGAAGGCCGGCAATGAGAGCGCCTCCCGCGACCGCAGGGAGATACCAGCCCGGCATCTCAGGTGTCTCGATGAAGAAGAGCAGGATCAGGCCGAGAAGGAGGAAGCCGGTGATGGAGCCGCAGCCGAAGCGGATGCGCTTTTCGAAGCGGTCGGGTGCAGGCGGCCAGCTCATGCGGCGGCGATTTTAGACCCGAAGATGTCTTGCCCACCATGGGAATGGAGCGGCGAGTTTGGAATGATGGCCGCGGCCGAGTTCAAGGGAAGGGAACCACGAGAACGCGCATGAACTCCTTGGGATCTCCTTCGACGGGGCCGGGGCTGCGGAAGGTGCGCAACTCCCAGCCCGGGTCAGGCAGAGGCAGGCCGGCTTGGATCGCGTCCGCATTTGCACCCGTGACCTCGGTCACGGTGAGTGGGAATGACTGCAGGTCATCAGAGGCCACGATCGCGTAGCGGAAAGTGGCGCTGTCGTCGAGAAGATCGACACCGGGGGTGTAGTCGACTGGTCCTGCTTGGATGCGGATTGGCACGGTGAGGGTGAAAGCATTCTCGGCACCGACGGGGGCGATCTTGGGATACTGCTTGTCGATGCCCTTGGCTTGGGTCGGATTCCCGTTGAGCGCGAACTCGGTGAGGTTGTCGAAGCCATCATGATCCGGATCGGCGGTCTTCAGTCGGTCGGCGGGATTCGTCAACGCAGCGAAGGATTGGATCCAGAGGTCATAGAGGGTGCCGGAAACCATGGTGATCCGCGCCACACCGGGGGGATAGCTGACGACCGGCACGAGATCGGCGGGTAATCCTGAAAGCTCCACGCCATTGAATTGACCGCTGATGCCGGCGGGCGCTGAGAGAATGTCGAAGGTTTGGCCCGCCACCGGGACGAAGCCGCCATCGATATCGATCTCCAAGCGACCGGCGAGAATCGCCGCGCCGTTCACCACCACGCGGTCGAATTGGTTCAGGCTGGTTCCGGTGAGTTCGATGTGAAGGGTGGAGTCCGGTCCCTGCTGGAAGTCCTGAACGTTCAAGCGACCGATGATCTCGAAACCGCCGGGGCTGAGATCGCCACGGAGATCTAGCAGCGTGTCGATTTGCGCCAGGTTGTCCGTCACCATGTGCGAACCGGTGTCCACGATCACGGCCCCTGGCCCGGTGATGGTGGCGCCGGCTTTTAGCTCGATGTTGTTGCTTTGCAGCTTCAGGTCGCTGGCCAGCGTGGTGTGGCTGGTGGCGGCCAGAGTCATGAAGCGGTTGACCTGCACCTTGAGTGTGGAGGGGCCGCCGGCACCGGCGGCGATGGCTCCATTGAAAGCCGTCGATTCGTCAGCTTCGAAGGTGCCCGCGAGCAGGCTCACGGTCGAAGTCGCGCCGAAGTTCATGCCGAAGCCCTTGGCGTATACACGGCCATGATCGGCGATAACCGTGCCGCCGAAGTTGAAGGTGGCATTGTCATTCACCTCGAGCGTGCCGCCATTCGAGGCGGTGAGCTGTCCGGTGTTTCCCGTGCCGTCCCAATCGTTGTCGTTGGCGGCGGTCTTGACCACCAAGGTGCCGACGTCTCCTTGCAGGCGGGTGTTGTTGAACACCCGCGAGGAGACCAAGCCGAGGCCGCGGATGCCGCCGGCGTTGGCCACGGTGATGGCACCGCCCTTCAACTCGCCGCCGGCCAGGACCACGCCGGTGGCCACGCTGCTGTTCCAGGCATTCACCACGTTCAGGAAGCCGCTGGCATTGGCCGTGCCGATGGTGCTCACATCATCGATGCTGCCGTTGATCGTCAGCATGCCGTCGTCCGCGCGAAGGGACGCGAGGCCGTCGAAATCGATCGCGGCATTGATGGTGCCGAAACCGCGCAGCTCGCGATTGGTCGGGGCGTTGAGCACGCCCGGGCCATTGATGGTGCCGCCGAGGATCATGTTCGGATCGGTATCAAGCAGGCCGCCGGAGAGGTGTAGGGGTTCGGCGGCAGTGTTGAGATTGACCGTGCCGCCGATGTCTACGCGGGCGGTGACTTCGACTTCGCCGGTGACGTTGGTGCTGCCGTTGAGATTGACATCGTTGCCGGTCAAGAGGACGGCGCTGGTGTTGTCGTTGATCAGGGCCAGGGTGCCCGCGGGATTGATTGTCCATTCCCGGGTCGCGCTATCGAGGGTAACGGTGAGCTTGCCGGTGCCCACGGCATTGTCGATTTCCAGGACATTGGTGCCGGACGCGTTGTTCTTGCCGAAGGAACTCATGGTCGCGGCATTGATGGTGAGCGGAGCATCGACGTTGATCGTGTCGCCGACGACATCGATACCGTCGAAGTCCACGATGCCGCCGCCGGCCATGTTGATGGTCGTGGCCTCGTTGACATTGACCGCGCCGCTGAAGTCGAGAGTGCCCCCACCGGTGAACTCGGCTTTGTCCAAGCCGTTCACGGTATCGAAGTTGACGGTGCCGGTGAGGTCGAGTGTGGCTCCGGCGGCGATGTCCACATCAGCATCCGAGTTGAAATCAACCTGTGAGCTGATGCGGCTGATCTGGGTGCCGGTGACATTGAGCGCGGCACTGAGCGTATTGGCGTCATTGCCGATATCCAGTGGTTCACCGCTCCACTGGGTGACCTCTCCCACTTCGGTGGAACTCATGCTGAGGATGCGGTCCATGATGAACTCCGCATCGCCTGTGTTCACGCTGATGTCGCTGTTGTTGAGGTTGATGATCCCGTTGAAGGCGTTGTCCGGAACATCCGGGTCGTAGTCGCCTACATTGACCGTGAGCAGGGATCCGTCCTGGATCGTCCAGTTGCCGGAATCGAAATCGAAGTTCGTCGAGTTGATGCTGCTGCTGGCGGTGACGAGATTGGAATTGGCGGGCTTGAAGTTGCCGGCTCCCGTGATGGTGCCGCCTTTGAAGGTCGCAGTGGACCCAAGATCGAGAATCATCCCGGCATCAATGCTGGTGAATGATGTCGTGCCGAAGGTGATGGGTCCGGTTACGTTGGTATTGCCATCCACGTTCATGGCCGCGGAAGGGCCTTCCAGAAGTAACACGGCGCTGCCGCCGATGGTGGCGGTGCCGAGCGCGGCCGTATTCGCATTGATCGTGCGGGCCATGGTCCAGGTTGGGATGCCGTTCACGATGAGCTGAGCACCATTGCCGCCGAGGTTGATGTTGTCATCCACGTCACCGGCGTCATCGGGATCCCAAAGCGTGGAGTTGATGGTGAAGGCGACACCGTCATTGATCGTCTGAGTCGTGCCGGAGCCAAGGCCGTCCCAATCGAAGTTGGCGACATTGAGCGTAGTGTTGGCAGAGATGGTGGATGTGCCCTCCATCCGCAGCAGGCCGGTACCGGTGAGGGTATTCGGTCCGGCAAGGACCGATGCCGGACCGAGGCGGAGCTCGGCATTGGTGGTGACGTGAGCCGCGCTCGTCAGGGTAGCGGTGGGGAGATCCAGCAGGCCTGCATTCACGTTGATGGTGCCGGTGACGCTCATTGCATCGCCCGCCACCAGGGAGGTGCCGAAGCCGCTCTTGGTGAGCACACCGGCCATAGTCCAGAAGTTGGCGACGTTATCCACCAGTAGGTCGCCATTCGCCTGGAGGTTGAGATTGCCGCCATAGATGTCGTCGCTGGTATCGATGCGATTGACGAAGAAGGAGAGTTGGCCGCTGCCATCGATGGTGGTGGTGGCGATCCCGGGACCGTCCCAGTTGAAGTCGCCCGCGGCCTCGGAGATGACGACATCGCCGCCGACGATAAGTTCCGAGGTGCTGGTCAGGGAGATGGCAGAGGCATCCGCGATGTCGACATTGCCATTCAGTCGGAGTGATCCGGCGGCAGCCAGGGTGATCGTGTTCGCCGTGCCGGTGAAGCTCATGTTGTTGTCGATCTCCGCGGCACCGGCGATGGTGAAGGCCGCACCCTGGATATCGGTGATGGCGGCCGGACCGTTGATCGTGGCGACATCGGTACCACCGTCCATGATGACCTTGGCGTTCGCAGCGATCGCGAAGTCGTCGTTGAAGGTGATCGTATCGCGCTGACCGATTTGTAGCTCAGCGCCGGGGGCGGTGGATCCGAAGGGATCGGCCAAGGGGCCATCCACGATCAGGTGCAGGGTATCAAACTCGAGGTCGGAGGAAGCATTCGAGACGTCGACCACGCCGAGCTCGTTGTCGCCGTCGAGATCGATGGTATCCACACCATTGGTGTGGAGGGTGAGGGTGGCGGGAATCTGGGTGGTGCCCTGCACCTGGATCAGCGCGCTATTGTCGAAGGCCTGTTCGACCACCGCATCGCTATCGCCCAGGTTGATCGTGCCGTAGCCCAACAGATTGGAGCCGCTGAGGATCTGGAGCTGGCTGGTGATGCTGGCGCTACCACCCTGGGCGACCAGGAAGCCGCCGCTGACGAGATTTAGATTAAGCGAGGTGAGGGCGTCCACCGATGGCGTCGCGTGTGGTTCCAATCGCAGTGTGGTGTTGGCTCCGGAGACCGTCGTGAGGCCGGTCATGCTGAGCTGGTTGCCATTCGTGAAGAAGTCCACTCCGGAGGACAAGGACAGCGAGGTGATGGTATCGGTCGCGCCGTCTTCCGGGACGAAGGTGATTTGGGCATTGGTGGCGACCGGTAGGTTGCCGATCTGCACGTCATAGGTGAAGCCGCCACCATTGTCCGGGACATCGGCCGGGTTCCAGTTGGCGGCGACGTTCCAATTTCCGCTGAAGTGATTCCACTCGCTGGCGACCACCTGAGCGGCGCAGGGCATGGCGAGGAAGGCCGGGAAGGGAAGGGCGACAAGATACCAAGGAGGAGAGAACCGTGGTCGTGCGTTCATGGTGCTGGAAGGGAAGCACGACTATTTAAAACACTTCCTAACCGTTTACAACTTCGCGCGAGTCGGAACGCCTCCGACTTTAGACCTAGCCCCCTCCGGCCGCGGTGCCTGAAAACAAAGAGGCCGCAGCGGATGCTGCGGCCCCCAAAATTCGCGAATGGCGGGATGGCTTACTTCTTCTGCCGTGCGCTGGCCTTGAGGCGCAGGGCGTTGAGGGCGATGAAGCCGGTGGCGTCGTCCTGGTTGTAGGCCGCTTCCTGGCCGCCTTCCATGGTGGCGACGGCTTCGGAGTAGAGGCTGTGCGGGCTCTTGCGGCCGGCGTTCATGACGTTGCCCTTGTAGAGTTTCACGCGGACTTCGCCGGAGACGGTCTGCTGGGTCTGGGTGACGAGGGCCTGGATGGCCTCACGCTCCGGGGCGAACCAGAAGCCGTTGTAGACGAGCTGGGCGTATTTCGGGATCAGGCCGTCGCGGATGAACATGGCCTCGCGGTCGACGGTGAGCGCTTCGAGGTCGCGGTGGGCAGCGAGGAGGATGGTGCCACCCGGGGTCTCATAGACGCCGCGGGACTTCATACCGACGAAGCGGTTCTCAACGATGTCCACCCGGCCGACGCCATTGCGTCCGCCGAGGAGATTGAGCACGCGCATGATGCCGTAGGGAGTAAGGAGGGTATAACCGTCCTTCTGGCCGGTGACCTTCACGTCGCCGAGCTCGGTGATGAGGGCGGCGAGGCCCTCGTGCTTGAGGCCGATGGCATCGCCCTTGTCGAAAAGGATCTCCACATACTCCGGCTTGTCCGGGGCGTCTTCCGGGGCCACGGAGAGGACATACATCTCGCGGTCGGCCTCGGTGGTGGCGTCATACCAAGGATCTTCGAGCATGCCGGCCTCGAAGGAGATGTGCAGGAGATTGCGGTCCATCGAGTAGGGCTTCTTCATGGAAGCCTTGATCGGGATATTATGGGCATCCGCGTAGGCGATCATCTCGGTGCGGCCGGGGAATTGCTCGCGGAAGGAGGCGTCGCGCCAAGGGGCGATGCACTTCACATTCGGCGCGAGGGTGGCGGCGGAGAGTTCGAAGCGGACTTGATCGTTGCCCTTGCCGGTGGCACCGTGGGCGATGGCGTCGGCACCTTCCTTGAGGGCGACTTCGAGCATGCCTTTCGCGATGCAGGGGCGGGCGATGGAGGTGCCGAGCAGGTAGCGGCCCTCGTAGATCGCGCCGGCCTGGATCATCGGGAAGATGAAGTTGGCGGCGAAGTCTTCCTTCAGGTCACCGATGTAGCACTTGGAAGCGCCAGTGCTCAGCGCCTTGGCCTCAAGGCCGTCCAATTCGTCGCCCTGACCGACATCCGCGCAGTAGGCGATGATTTCAGCATTGTACTTCTCCTTGAGCCAGAGAAGTAGCACGGAGGTATCCAAGCCCCCGGAGTAGGCAACGACGATTTTCATGGCGCGGGAGGACAGCATGGGGGCCCCGGCGGGGCAATGACGAATGACGAATTTCCGAATTCGAAATCCGGTCGGGAAGCTTGGTCCTCAATCCCGCTTGCTACCTGCGAATGCGTCCCTTCTAGTGCCGCCGTGTTCGCCACCTACGTGCATGATTTGAGTCCGGTGTTGATCCGGTTCACGGACGCGATCCAGCTCCGCTGGTATGGGCTCGCCTATCTGGCTGCCTTCGTGGTCGGGGCCTGGCTGCTGAACATCCTGGCGAAGCGGAAGCTGTGGGTGCTGCCGGCGGGAGCGGCGGGGGATTTCATCTTCGCGGCGGGGATTTTCGGAGTCTTTCTGGGGGGGCGGCTGGGGTATATTCTGTTTTATTACCTGCCGAATCCCAAGCACGGCTGGGGGGCGCTGCTGGAGGATCCGCTGGTGATTTTCAAAGTCTGGGAGGGCGGCATGGCTAGCCACGGCGGGATCTTGGGGCTGGTGATCTTCACCTGGGTGTATGCGCGGCGGAAAAAGGTTTCTTGGCGCGGGCTTGGGGACGGGCTGTGCGTGGTTTCGCCGCTGGGCCTATTCTTCGGGCGAATGGCGAATTTCATCAACGGCGAGCTTTACGGCCGGACGACGCAGGGGGTGGCGTGGGCGATGAAGTTCCCTCTGGCGCTGGTGGACGACAAGCAGCCGGAGTGGCACCGCCTGCCGGACGCTCTGGAGGCGGCGGCGAATGCTTCGCCGGCCTTCGAGAAAATCTATTCGGCGGCCGTGGCCGCGGGGCCGGAGGGACCGACGGAGCAACAATTGTTTGACCAGATGCTGGTGTTCCAGCGGCACGATCCGGCGATCTCAAGGGCGATCGAGCCGTTTTTGGAACCGCGGCATCCCTCGCAATTGTATGAGGGAGCGCTGGAGGGCTTGGCGCTTTTCGCGATCCTGTGGTTCGTGCGGGTGCGCTATCCGAAGGCTCCGCAGGGCGTGCTGACGGGCCTGTTTTTCATCTTCTACGCGCTATTCCGGATCTTCGCGGAGCAGTTCCGGGAGCCGGATGCGGCGATGCTGGGCCCGCTGACGCGTGGGCAGTTCCTCTCGCTGTTTATGATCGTCGCGGGGCTGGTGTTCCTGACCTCCTCACGGTGGGTGAAGGGGAAGTATCCGGCGACGCTGGGTGCGGCGGAGGGAAGATGAGGGATGTCGAATTCCCGAATGACGAATGGAGTGTGAGGGGAGCGGAAAGCTCCCCGGAAAGGGGCAACCCTCTGGTTTGAGATGATTCGCCCAGCCGGAATGGCGCAGCCATTCCGCTACGGAAGAAAAGACGACGGCTGTGCCGCGGCGACCTGAGGTAGGTCAAGCCGCGGCGATAAGCGCTGCGGCTACTTTGGAATCGTCAGGGACTGGCCGGGACGGATGATCGAATTCGTGCTCTTGAGGCCGTTGGCCTTTTGCACGGCGCTGGCGGTGGTGCCGTAGCGCTTGGCGATCGAGTTGAGATTGTCGCCCGACTTCACCGTGTAGCGCGAGGACGAGGACTTCGGCTTGGCCTTGGTCTTGGACTTCGACGCCACTTCCTTGTTCGGAGTGGTCTTCGGCTTCACGACCACCGGCTTGGACTTGCTCTTGCTGGAAGCGGAACCTGAGGAAGCGGTGGCCTTGGGCTTGGTCTTGGAGACGGTGCCGTCGGGATTCTTGTAAACGCGAGTGGTGGTCGTGGAGACCGGCTTGGGCCGCTCGTTGGCAGCCAAGGTTGGCGGGGGAACGGGCTCCGGGACGACCGGCACATTGGCCGCTTCGCGGTCCGGCTGGGCGTCGACGACTTGCGTGGATCCCTTGCGCCATTTGGAGGGGCTGTCGGCCCATGCTTCCACGTAGTTGCCGCGGGCATCGAAGGGGCCTACCCCGGTCGAGCCGGGGGTGCTTCCGCCACCGCCGCCGCCAGTGCTTTTGCAGGAGCACAGAATCACGGACACGAGGGCGGCGGGGAGGTAAAACCAACGCAACTGCATGCGGGGGATTATGGAAAACCGGCGGCGCTTGGCAAAGCTTGAATGTCCGGACGGGCCATTTGGGGCGCTGGCCAAGAGGTTGCCTTGATTGGCCGGTCCGGGGGCGGCGCGAATCCGGCGATTTGCCCTTGATTCCGGCCGGATGTCCTGTAAGCCGTGAGCCCGCCGAGTAAGGGGCATTAGCTCAGTTGGTAGAGCGCTTCGTTCGCAATGAAGAGGTCAGGAGTTCGAATCTCCTATGCTCCACTTTCCCTTCTCCAGTCAGGAGCTTGGGGATGAGTGGCGGAGTCGGCCGGGCTTGTGCCGCGGGACGACGGCGCTGAGGCTTGAGGCCATGGCCTTGTTACTGGGGCTATCGTAGTAATTACTACGGTCTGTGGCGGGGTCGTATGGTCCCCGATTTGTTGTTAGGGACCGGGGGCTTCGTCTCGCTCTGGAAACATGGCGATCATGTCAGTTGGCCGATTGGATTCGGCGGGGAAGTTGTGCAATGGGGTGGTCTGCGGGGTAGCTCGAGGGGCGCATTTTGCATTGCGGCTCTATGGAGTTGGGGGAGGGGTGCAGCGGGTTAGAGCCTTGGTTTGGGGTTGGGAATAGTTAAGTCAAATGGTGGTTCGTCTGAACATTGCACCAAAGGGCAGACTTATCTGCCCCAAGTGCCAATTTCCGTGATCAAGGACATGCTGCATGGTGGCTGTCATGGTCGGAGAGCAGCGAAGAATCATTGCCAGCGGTGAGGATGCCGGTGGCAGCAAATCCGGGCTGCCGCCGGCCAGACGGGCGAGGCTCCGTAGCGGAGGGCTCCGTGGCAGGCCGACACCCCGCGGCCGCAGTTCCGGTGGAGCCTGAGCCCCGCCCAAAAGGATTCCAGACCAACTCTTCCTGTTCCGAATCGATGAAAGCGAAACGCAATTTCAAACATGTGCGCAGTGGCATGCCGTGGCTGACACTCCTGCTGGCAAGCACCCCGTGCCTGGCGATCGAGGCTCCTGAGGCGGCGGTTCCGCAAGATACGGGCTGGCCGCGCGACGTGACGGCGGCGAAGGCGCAGATGACCCTCTACCAGCCGCAGATCGACGAATGGGAAGGTTACCGCCTGTTGCATGCGCGGCTGGCAGTTTCCCTGAAGCCCGCGGGCGAGGCCCCGGTGCTGGGCGTGGCGGAGATCACAGGCGAGACCACGGTGGACAAGGAGGAGCGCAGCGTGCTGATCCGGAATATCCGGGTGGATGACGCGCACTTCAGCTCGGTGAAGCCGGAAGACGAGACAAGGCTGGTGGCGCTTTTGAAGGACAGCTTTCCGGTGGCTCCGACGACGGTCTCGCTCGACCGGGTGCTGGCCAACGTGAAGCTATCGAAGGAGTCGTCGCATCCGGTGGAGGTGAAGATGGATCCGCCGCCGATCTTCATCAGCACGACGCCGGCGATGATCCTGATGATCGAGGGCAAGCCGGTGCTGGCACCAATCGACAATACGACTTTGAAGTTCGTGGTTAACACGAATTGGGACCTGCTCTTCGACGAGGCATCGTCGAGCTACTACCTGTTGTCCGGTGATGAATGGTTGACCGCGAAGGAAGTGGCGGGGCCGTGGACGCTCGCCGATTCGATCCCGGCGGAATTCGCCAAGCTGCCGGATGACGATACCTGGCAGCACGTGAAGCACGAAGTGCCGTGGAAAGTGGCGAAGGGAATGATCCTGCCAAAGGTGTTCTATTCGGACAAGCCGGCGGAGCTGATCTCGTTCAAGGGCGATCCGGTGTGGGAGAAGATCGAGGGAACAAAGCTGTCTTTCGCGAACAACACGGAGAGCGATGTCTTCCAGAATGAGGCGGACGGCAGCATCTACTATCTGGTCAGCGGTCGGTGGTTCAAGACGACGAAAATCGATGAACCATGGACCTATGCGGGGAACAATCTGCCCGAGGATTTCAGCAAGATCCCGGAAGATGGGCCATGCGGCGATGTGTTGGCCTCGGTGCCGGGAACCGAAGAAGCGGAGGATGCGGTGATCTTGGCCTCGGTGCCGGTGGAAGCGGTGGTGCACATCAAGGAGGCGGAGGCCAAGGCGAAGGCGAGCTACCAAGGTGCACCCGAGTTCAAACCGATCGAGGGCACGCAGATGCAGTATGCGGCGAATACTTCGTCGGATGTGATCGAGTACCACGACAAGTACTACCTGTGCCAGGATGCGGTGTGGTTCATCTCGACCTCGGCGACCGGGCCGTGGGCGATCTGCAAGGATGTGCCGGATGAGATCTACAGCATTCCGCCATCATCCCCGGTGTATCGCGTCACCTATGTGAACGTGGAAGATGACAACGACGACAACGACGATGAAGTGACCTGCAGCTATACCGCGGGCTACTTCGGGACCTTTGTCGCGGGGCTGGCCTTGGGCGAATGCCTGATGTGGGGGACGGGCTACTACTACCCGCCCTATGTTGGTTGGTGGGGCCACTATCCGGCATACTATCCCTATCACTACAGCTACGGCTGCGCAGCGGCCTACAACCGCTGGACCGGTGGTTATGCGGTGGGGGAGAGGGTCTACGGGCCCTATGCCTCGGCGGGGCGTGCGGCTTGGTACAATCCTGCGACCGGACGCTATGGGCGAGCGGCGCATGTGGAGGGGCCCTATGGCGGGCGCACGGTGGCGGGTGCCTACAATCCGCGGACCGGCACCGGCTGGGTCACTCACCAGGGTAACAACGGCTACGCGCAGTGGGGCGCATCCGCCGCGCATCGCGGCAACCGCTGGGTGGAATCCGCGCATGTGGCGGGCCCCAATGGCGGAGCGGCGGCCTGGCGTGGCTCGAATGGGGCCGGGACCTTCCACTGGAGCGACGAGGGGCACGGCGGCATGGCCGTGCACAACGGTGACTTTTACGCGGGGCACGATGGCAACGTGTATCGCAAGGATGACGGCCAGTGGAGCAAGTGGGAGAACGGCGGCTGGCAGCCGGCGGGGCACAATGCGGATGGCTACCGGCCGAATCCGGGACCGGACCGCAATGGCTTCATCTCAGGGCAAACGCGGAAGAACCTGCCTGGATATTCGGGTGGTGTGAGGCCGGGACAGGGAGGCGCGGGTGAGCGGAATCCGGCCTTCGAGAATCGCCCGGGAGCGGGTGGCAGTGGTGAGCGGAATCCGGCCTTCGAAAACCGGCCTGGAGCGGGTGGCAGTGGTGAGCGGAACCCGGCCTTGGACAACCGGCCCGGTGCCGGCGGCAGTGGAACACGGAATCCGAATCTTCCCGCGCGGCATGTGACGGACCCGGGTGAGGTGCAGAATCGCCTGAACCGGGACGCTTATGCCCGTGACCGCGGCGAGGCTCGGACCCAGCAGTTCAACCAGCAGCGGTCCTTCAACCAGGGTGGCGGTGGTTTCAACCGCGGTGGGGGCGGATTCAACCGCGGCGGCGGTGGCTTTGGAGGTGGTGGCGGTGGCTTCAGTCGCGGAGGCGGCGGATTCCACCGGCGGTGAGCTCCACGGGCGGCGGATCCCGGGGAGGGGATCCGCCGTCCCCCTCTGCATCGCCTTGCTGCCCTGCCTCTCTAGCAAGAAAGCCCAGCCGAATGAATTCCAGAATCATGATCATGAATAGAACTACGATCCAGTGCTCCCTGCTTGCGCTCGCTTCCGTGTTGCCGCTCCGCGCGGAAGATGCGGACCTGGCGAAGAAGCTCAGCAACCCGGTGGCGGACCTGATCAGCGTGCCCTTACAGGGGAACCTCGACTTCGGCCTCGGGCCGGGAGGCGGCACGAAGTTCACGCTGAATATCCAGCCGGTGATCCCGATCTCCTTGAACGAGGACTGGAACGTGATCTCGCGCACGATCCTGCCGGTGATCGACCAGGAGGGGATCTCTTATGGTGGCGTGGACGATGAGTTCGGCCTCGGGGACATCACGCAGAGCTTCTTCTTCTCGCCGAAGAAGGGCGAGCCCTTCATCTGGGGCATCGGGCCGGCCTTCCTGATCCCGACCGCGACCGACTCGAGCCTGGGTCTGGAGAAGTGGGGCGTGGGGCCGACGGTGGTGATCCTGAAGCAGCAGCACGGCTGGACCTACGGCGCGCTGGCGAACCACCTCTGGGACTTCGCCGGGGATGATGACCGCGCGTCGGTGAATGCGACCTTCATCCAGCCCTTCGTCTCGTACACGACGCCGCAAGCCACCACCTTCACGCTGAACCTGGAGTCCACCTACGACTGGCAGCGGGAGCAGTGGAACGTGCCGGCAAACTTCGTGGTGAGCCAACTGATGAAGATCGGCGGGCACCCGGTGCAGTTCTTCGGCGGGGCGCGCTACTACCTCGAACGGCCGGACAGCGGGGCGGAGTGGGGCCTGCGCTTCGGGGTGACCTTTCTTTTTCCGAAGGGCTAGAGACGAATCTAGTCTAACAGAAACCGCAATCGACTGAAACCATGAAACACAACATTCCATCCCTGATCCTGGCGCTCGTGGCTCTGTGCTGCGGCCCGCTGTTCCTGGGCAGCTGCGCCAGCACCGGAGCTTCCAGCACCGAGCCGCTGCTCTCGGCGGCGGGCTTCACGAGCCGCACGCCGCAGAACACGAAGCAGCAGGAGCTCTACACCCAACTGGCACCCTATAAGCTCCAGCGCGGCGAATACAAGGGCAAGGTGATGTATGCCTACAAGGACGAGGCGAAGGGCGTCGCCTACGTGGGCGATGAGGCGGCCTACCAGCGCTACCAGAAGCTCGCCGTGGAGCGCCGGATCGCGCAGGAGAATTACCAGGCCGCCCAGATGAACCGCGACTTCGCCTACGGCTGGTACGGCGCTTACGGGCCTTACTACGGCTACCACCGCCCGTACTGGTGATTGCGCGTTGCAAAGCAGTCTCCCCTTGACCCTTGCTCATGAACATCGACTCGATACCCGTGTGGTTGATCCTGGTGGGGTCCATCCTGCTGGTGATGCTGTCGCTGGAGCTAGGCTATCGTCTCGGGCACCGCTCGCGGCGCAAGTCGGAGGATGAGAAGGAGTCTCCGGTTTCGGCGATCGCGGGCTCGGTGCTGGGGCTGGTGGCCTTCATCATGGCCTTCACCTTCGGGATCGTTTCCGAGCGTTATGAGTCACGGAAGGCGCTGGTGCGGGAAGAGGCGAACAGCATCGGCACCACCTACCTGCGGACGGACTTCATGCCGGAGCCGGACAGCAGTGAGTCCAAGACACTGCTCAAGAACTACGTGGCTGAGCGGGTTGCCTTCGCCGACCGCTTGCGGAGCGGGCAGATAAGCGGCGAGGAGATGTCAGGGGCCTTGGCCAGGGCGGGCGAAACCCACAAGCGGCTGTGGGATCTGGCGGTGGCCAATGCACGGAAGGACATGAACTCGGACGTGGCGGCCCTCTATATCGATTCGCTGAACAGCACGATCGATCTCCACGCGATGCGGGTGGCGGTGTCCCTGCAGGCGAGGATCCCCGCCGGGATCTGGGACTCGCTCGCGGCCCTGACTTTCCTGGGGATGCTCGCCGTGGGCTATCAGATGGGGATTGCCGGGTCGAAGCGCTCGCTGGTGCAGCCGATCCTGGCGGTCTCCTTCAGCCTGGTGATCGCGCTGATCGCTTCGCTGGACCGCCCGCAGGCCAGCTTCATCGAGGTCTCGCAGCAACCCTTGGTCGATCTCCTTAACTCCATGAAATGATTCTCTCTGTTCTATTCAACGAATTCCCCACGACCATGAAACCAAACGATATGATAAATGGCGACGGGCCGCGATGCGGCCATCTCCGGAGGTCGCGGCACTTGGTGCCCGCGATTACCATCGCCTTTGCGGCGGCCCTCAGCGGGCTCGCCGCAGCGCAGGACAAGAAACCCAACATCCTCGTCATCTGGGGAGATGATATTGGCACTTGGAACACCAGCTTCTGGAGCCGCGGCATGATGGGATACCAGACGCCCAACATCGACCGAATCGCCAAGGAAGGCGTGGCCTTCACCGACTACTATGGCCAGCAGAGCTGCACCGCGGGACGGGCCGCCTTCATCGGCGGCAATGTACCGGTGCGCACCGGCATGACCAAGGTCGGGATGCCGGGTGCCAAGGAAGGCTGGCAGAAGAGCGATGTGACGATGGCCACCGTGCTGAAGTCGCAGGGCTATGCCACCGGCCAATTCGGCAAGAACCACCAGGGCGACCGCGACGAACATCTGCCGACGCAGCACGGCTTCGATGAGTTCATGGGCAATCTCTATCACCTCAACGCCGAGGAGGAGCCGGAGCATGAGGACTACCCCGGCGACATGATCATGGCCGATGGAAAGACCTTCAAACAGAAGTTCGGTCCGCGCGGTGTGATTCATTCGTATGCCGATGGCAGGATCGAGGATACCGGTCCGCTGACGAGGAAGCGGATGGAAACCGTGGACCAGGAAACGCTGGCGGCGGCCAAGGATTTCATCCAGCGGCAGACCAAGGCGGATAAGCCCTTCTTCGTCTGGTATAACACGACGCGGATGCACTTCCGCACCCATGTGCTGGCAGAACATCGCCACAAGGGCAACGACGAGTATACCGACGGGATGATCGAGCACGATGCGATGGTCGGAGACATTCTCAAGTTCCTCGATGACAACAAGCTCACCGACAACACCATCGTGATGTATTCGACGGACAACGCTCCGCACTTCAACACTTGGCCTGACGGTGGCATGGTGCCCTTCCGCAGTGAGAAGAACTCGAACTGGGAAGGTGCCTATCGCGTCCCGTGCTTTGTGCGCTGGCCCGGCCATATTCCGCCTGGAACGGTGCTGAATGGGGTTGTCTCGCATGAGGATTGGCTGCCGACCTTTGCGGCCATCGCCGGAGCGCCCGACATCAAGGAAAAGCTCAAGGAGGGCGTGGAGCTGAACGGGCGCAAGTATCGCAACTACATCGACGGCTACAACCAGCTCGACTACATCACCGGCAAGACCGACAAGGACCCGCGTCGGGAGTTCATGTATGTGAACGACGACGGCCAGATCGTGGCCATCCGCTACGATGCTTGGAAGGCGGTCTTCCTCGAAAACCGCGGGATGGCCTTCGAGGTTTGGCGTGAGCCCTTCACCGAGCTGCGCGTGCCGCTGCTGTTTAACCTGCGGCGCGATCCCTTCGAGAAAGCGCAGCACAGCGCGAACATTTACAACGATTGGTTTTTGGACCGCGTCTACCTCTTGGTGCCGATGCAGGTGTATGCGGGCAACTTCCTGAAGACCATGGTGGACTACCCGCCGAGCCAGACTCCGGGTTCCTTCAATCTGGAGAAGGTCCAGAAGCAGATCGAGGCTTCGATGGGTGGCAAGTAAGGATTCGATTCAACCCCATGCGGGTCACCCCATCCGGGGTGCCCCGCTTTCCCACCTCATCATCAAGCCATGAAGACCTTAGTGCGGCATTCGCGGGCATTCTTTTGCGCGCTCCAGATCCTGGTCATTCCACTCGATGCGGCGGAAGATCCGCTGCCATCGTGGAAGGATACCGGTCCCAAGAAGGCCATCGTCGAGTTCGTCGGGAAGGTGACCAAGGAAGGCGGGCCGGACTTCGTGCCGGTGCCGGAGCGGATCGCTACCTTCGACAATGACGGCACGCTATGGGCCGAACAGCCGATTTATTTCCAGGCCTTCTATGTCTTCGACAAGATCAAGGAGATGGCACCGCAGCACCCCGAGTGGACCGTGATGGAGCCTTTTGCCTCGATCCTGAAGGGTGACATGAAGACCGCGCTGGCGGGTGGGGAGAAGGCGCTGGTGGCACTGGTCATGGCCACGCACTCGGGAATGACGACGGATGAGTTCGAGAAGTCCGTGACGGA
Organism: Haloferula sp. BvORR071; assembly: GCF_000739615.1. Classification (GTDB taxonomy): domain Bacteria; phylum Verrucomicrobiota; class Verrucomicrobiia; order Verrucomicrobiales; family Akkermansiaceae; genus Haloferula. The sequence goes on along the minus strand of NZ_BATP01000007.1, from coordinate 321,314 downwards.
GTGGATCGCCACGGCGAAGCATCCGAAAACCGGCAAGCCCTTCACGAGCATGGTTTACCAGCCGATGCTGGAGCTGCTGGCCTATTTGAGGGCGAATGGCTTCAAGACTTTCATTGTTTCCGGCGGCGGAATCGAATTCATGCGGCCATGGGTGGAGAAGACCTATGGGATCCCTCCCGAGCAGGTGGTGGGATCGAGCGGCGGGCTGAAGTATGAAGTGCGCGACGGCACACCGGTGATCGTGAAGACGCCGGAGATCGTGCTGAACGATGACAATGTCGGCAAGCCGGTGGGCATCCAGCGGCACATCGGGCGGCGGCCGATTGCTGCCTTCGGCAACTCCGACGGGGACTTCCAGATGCTGGAGTGGACCACCAGCGGCAAGGGCGCTCGGCTGGGGATGATCGTCCATCACACGGATGCCGAGCGCGAGTGGGCCTACGACCGCGAGTCCCACATCGGGAAGCTGGACAAGGGCATCGATGCCGCGAAGGAGAAAGGCTGGGTCCTGATCAGCATGAAGGACGATTGGGCGAAGATTTTCCCAGAAAAATAGCCTCAGAAATCGATGAAGACTATCAGAGGAATTTCATGCGTCATGGCCGTGGCTGGCTTGGCGCTTTCAGGGCAAGCAAGCGCCCAAGGCGGGGACGTCATCAACAACGGTGCCGTAGCGCGCCGTGCCGTGGAAGCGGTGATCTGGGGCATGCCGATCGTGAACTACGACCGGATGCTGCAGGCCGCGATCGCGAATGGCGGCGCGGCTAACCAGGTGATATATTGGTCCCAGCCGGTCAATGCGAAGAACCAGACGCTGACGCCGAATCCGGATACGATTTACCTCAATCCCTTCTACGATACGCGGAAGGGGCCGGTGGTGCTGGAGATCCCGCCTGCCGGAGGTGATGGCGTGATTGTGGGCAGTGTGGACGTCGCCTGGCAGAATGCCTTGATCGATGTGGGACCTGCGGGCGCGGATGAAGGGAAGGGCGGCAAGTTCCTGATCACGCCACCGGGCTACAAGGACAAGGCACCGGAAGGCTACACCGTTTTGTCCTCGGATACCTATCAGGGCTTCGTGATCCTGCGCTCGAACTTCAAGAGCCGCAGCCCGGAGGACATCGCGACGGCGGTGGCGCACGGGAAGAAGATCAAGTTTTACCCGCTGGGAGACTCGCCCGATTCGACGGTCTTCGTGGATGTGTATGGGAAGGACTTCGACTCGACCATTCGCTATGACGCGAGCTTCTTCGAGTCACTGGACCGGATGGTGCAGATCGAGCCGTGGCTGGAGCGGGACAAGGTGATGATCGAGATGCTGAAGACGATCGGGATCGAGAAGGGCAAGCCCTTCCAGCCGGATGGGGAGACAAAGAAGGTCCTTGAGGCGGCGGCGAAGCAGGCGCACGCGGAAGTGACACGGACCTATGAGTCCGGCTTCGATCCATCCTTCTATCCGGGCACGCACTGGGCGGTGCCGATTTCGCAGGAGACGATCGAGGGGATGAACTCGATGTTTGCCGATGCGGACAGCTATCCGGTCTCGGGACGGGCGGCGATGTATTCGATCGCTTACTTCAGCCCGAAGCACCTGGGGCCGGCGCAGTTCTATCTGCTGGCGATCCATGACGGCAGCGACCAGCCCTTCGAGGGAAAGGGAAACTACCGGCTGCGGATCCCGGCGGATGCGCCGACGAGCCAATACTGGTCGGTCACGGTCTACGATGCGGAGACGCATGCGCTGATGAAGGGCATGCCCCACGCGAGCCGGGCTTCGAACGTGAAGGAGCTCCAGAAGAATAGCGACGGCTCGACTGATCTCTACTTCGGTGCGAAGGCGCCGGTAGGGAAGGAATCGAACTGGGTGCCGACCGACCCGGAGCGGGGTTTTGAGCTGATGTTCCGGGTTTACGGGCCGAAGCCCGAATTCTTCGAGAAGAAGTGGAAACTGCCGAATGTGGAGAAGGTCGGAGAATAACAACGACAAAACAAATCATGAAAACGAAGATTGCAGTTCTATCCCTGTGCTTGGCCGTCACCGGCGGCGTGTTCGCGCAGGATATGGTGCCTGTGACGGTGGACAATTTCGCCCGCGCCGAGTCGGACCTCTATATGGCGGGTTTGATCAAGGACAGCGGGGGAATCGGGAAATTCAGCCATCGCCGCGAGCCCGCGAACATCGACAAGCAGACGGTGATCCGGCTGAACCGGGACACGCTGTATTCGTCAGCGGTCTTCGATCTGGATGCAGGGCCGGTGACGATCACGCTGCCGGATGCAGGGAAGCGCTTCCGCTCGATGCAAGTGATTAACCAGGACCACTATGTGGTGACGGTGGTCTATGATGCCGGCGAGCATGTAATCACCCGCGAGGCCGCAGGCACGCGCTATGTGGTGGCTGCGATCCGCACGCTGGTGGATCCAGTGGATCCGGAGGACATCAAGCAGGTGCACACCCTGCAGGATGCGATCAAGGCGAGCCAGAAGGACGCCGGGAGCTTCGAGGTGCCGAAATGGGATGCGGTGAGCCAGAAGAAGGTACGTGATGCGCTGCTGGTGCTGTCTTCGACGGAGATCGGCTTCAGCAAGGCCTTCGGCAAGAAGGGCGAGGTCGATCCGATCCGGCATCTGCTCGGCACTGCCGCGGGGTGGGGTGGTAATCCCGACAAGGATGCGACTTACCTCAATTTCACCCCCGCGAAGAACGATGGCAAGACGGCCTACAAGCTAGTGGTGAAGGAGGTGCCGGTGGATGCCTTCTGGTCGATCAGTGTCTACAACAAGGAGGGCTACTTCGAGAAGAACTCGGAGAACTCTTACTCAATCAACGACATCACGGCGAAGAAGGCGGAGGATGGATCGGTGAAGGTGCAGTTCGGCGGCGAGCCGGACGGGGCCTCGAATCACATCCCGATCACGCCGGGTTGGAACTACACGGTGCGGCTGTACCGCCCGCGCGCGGAGATCCTGGACGGCAAGTGGAAGTTCCCGGAGCCGGTGGCGGTGGAGTGAACAGGTCGTCCGGGCCAAGGCTGTCCCCATTTTGAACTGATAGATTCCATGAAGATCCCATATCTGACCCTGCTGTGCTTCCTCGCGGGAGCGTCTTCGTCCTTTGCCGTGGAAGGCGCCTTGCCCCGCACGGTCTCGGGGGCCTCCGTGATGCCCTATCAGGGGCTCATCCCACCGGATCCGGGCTGGTTGGTCGGAGTGGGGGAGACCTTCTACAACGGGGACATCGGTGCGGCACGGCCGATCCCGATTCACGGGAATCTTGCGCTGGATGTGGAGGGGACCTTGTCCTTCACGCCGCTGACCCTGATGTACATTTGGGATACCCACTCGGAGTGTTGGAATTTTGCCTCTGGGGTCACCTTGCCGTTGGCCTATGTGGATATCGAGGCCTCGGTGACGGCGGGGCCCTTTTTGGGGCAGCGCAGCGATGACAAGTTCGGTCTTTTCGATATCGCGGTCACGCCGCTGATCGCCAGCTACCACTTCAGCAAGACGGACCACATGTCCCTCGGGCTAACGGTATGGGCACCGACCGGCGAATATGAAGAGGGTGCGCTTGCGAACCTGAGCACGAATACCTGGACCTTCATTCCGACGGTCGCCTACACCAAGATCCTGCCGGGGCCGAATATCGAACTCACCGCGCAGTGGAGTCTCCAGTTCTACACGGAGAATCCGGCGACAGACTATCAGGACGGCGTTGTCTCGGACCTTGAGTTCACCGCGATCAAGCGCTTCCAGAATGGCTTCGGCATCGGCTTGGTGGGGAGCTGGATGGACCAGTTGAACGACGATAGCGGCCCGACGGCGGACCGCCTGAATGGCTTCAGCGGGAGGGCCTTCGGCGTAGGGCCGATCATCGCGTACTCCACGAAGCTGGGTGAATCCGACTTCAGCGTAAATGCGCGCTGGGTCCACGAATTCGACAACGAGAACCTGCTCGAAGGCGATGTGGGGATGCTGAACCTGAGCCTGAAATTTTGATTCTTGGATAGAACACCATAATATGAAGACAAAAGACACAATGCTTCGGGACGAGCCGCAGAACGGTCTCTGCTCCAAATCCCGCCGGTGGCTGCCGGTGCTCGCGGTCGCGCTTGCAGCGGCCTTCACTGCGGTCTCCCACGCTCAGGAGAAGCCGAATATCCTCGTGATCTTCGGGGATGACATCGGGCAATCGAACATCAGCGCCTACAGCCGTGGGTTGATGGGCTTCACCACGCCGAATATCGACCGCATCGGGAATGAAGGTGGGGTGTTCGTGAACTACTATGGCCAGCAGAGTTGCACAGCAGGGCGTGCGGCCTTCATCCTCGGGCAGTGTCCGTTCCGCACGGGCTTGACGAAGGTGGGGATGCCGGGGGCGGCGGTAGGCATCCAGAAGGAAGACCCGACGATTGCGGAGTTCTTGAAGCCTCTGGGTTATGCGACCGGGCAATTCGGCAAGAATCATCTGGGAGACCGCGATGAGTTCCTGCCGACCAATCACGGCTTCGATGAATTCTTCGGAAACCTCTATCACCTCAATGCGGAGCAGGAGCCCGAGAACGAGGACTACCCGAAGGATCCGGCGTTCCGGAAGCAATGGGGCCCGCGCGGGGTGCTCAAGGCAACCGCGGATGGCAAGATCGAGGACACCGGCCCGCTGACCATGAAGCGCATGGAGACCGTGGACGAGGAATTCATGGGGGCTGCGAAGGACTTCATTGAGCGCAGCCACAAGGCGAACAAGCCCTTCTTCTGTTGGTTCAATTCGACCCGCATGCACGTCTTTACCCACCTCAAGCCGGAATCCAAGGGAAAGACCGGCCTGGGGATCCAGGCTGACGGCATGACGGAGCACGATGGACAGGTGGGCGAGTTGCTCAAGCTGCTCGATGACCTCAAGATCGCCGACAACACCATCGTGGTGTATTCCTCGGATAACGGAGCCATGAAGAGCATGTGGCCGGATGGCGGCGCTTCACCCTTCCGCTCCGAGAAGGACACCAATTGGGATGGTGCCTTCCGGGTGCCTGCCTTGATCCGTTGGCCCGGGCATATCAAGCCGGGAACGAATTTCATGGAACTCTTCTCGGCGGAGGACTGGTTGCCTACCTTCGTTGCTGCCGCGGGTGGGGATGCAAATTTGCGCGAGAGCGCGACCAAGGGGGTCCAAGCCGGGAGCAAGACCTTCAAGGTGCATATCGACGGTTACAACCAACTCGACTACCTTACAGGAAAAGCCGAGAAGGGCGCTCGCCACGAGTTCTTCTATTTCAGTGACGATGGCGACCTGATGGCCTGCCGCGACGATCGCTATAAATACATCTTCATGGAGCAGCGTGCGATCGGCGTGCAAGTCTGGGTAGATCCACTCGTCACCCTGCGCACCCTGCAGATGATCGACCTCAAGAGCGATCCCTATGAGTACTCCATCGACGCCTCCGCCTACTACAAGGGCTATTTGATGGATCATGCCTTCCTGATTCTGCCTGCGGTCGCGAAAGTCTCTGCCTATCTGCAAACCTACAAGGACTTCCCGCCGCGCCAGAAGCCGGCGTCCTTCTCGATCGACCAGGTCATCGAGAAACTGGAGTCGGGGAGCAAGGGTAAGTGAGCGGCAACCCGCCAAGTCTATGACAACGCTCGAACAGATCCAGGATCTGAAGCAGCGGATCAGCGCCTCGATCATCGGCCAGGATGCCGTGATCGGGCGCTTGATCATCGCGCTGCTGACGAATGGCAATATCCTGATGGAGGGCTTGCCTGGTCTGGCCAAGACACGGGCGATCAAGACGCTGGCGCGGCACCTGGAAAGCAAGTTCAGCCGCATCCAGTTCACACCCGATCTCTTGCCCGCGGATGTGACGGGATCGGAGATTTACTACGAGGAGGGCGGCAAGGGGCAATTCAAGTTCCAAGAGGGGCCGATCTTCGGGAACCTGGTGCTGGCGGATGAGATCAACCGCTCGCCGGCAAAGGTCCAGGCCGCACTGTTAGAGGCGATGGAGGAGCGGCAGGTGACGGTGGCCGGGACGACCCACAAGCTGCCAGAGCTCTTCATGGTGCTGGCTACGCAGAACCCAATCGAGCAAGAGGGGACCTACCCCTTGCCGGAGGCGCAGATGGACCGCTTCCTGATGCACATCTTCATCCAGCAGCCGGGGGATGAGGATGAGCTGAAGGTGCTCAGGCTGGGCCGCGGTGAGGAGTCGTCCGGCGGTCCTTCCGCTGATGCGACGCCGATTCCGCAATCAGTCGTTTTCGATGCCCGCAAGGAGATTGCCGCGGTCGCCACGAGCGATGCCATCGACCGCTACTTCGTAGATCTCGTCTCGGCCACCCGCAATCCCGGGCGCTATGACAAGGATCTGGCGAAGTGGCTGCACGTCGGTGCCAGCCCGCGCGGCACCTTGGCGCTCGACCTTGCCTCGCGGGCGTATGCCTGGTTGCAGGGGCGCAAGCAGGTCACCGCTGCGGATGTGCAGTCAGTCGCGGCCGATTGCCTGCGCCACCGGATCATTCCAAGCTACGAGGCCCGGGCGGAGGGCAAGAGCAATGACGACCTTATGGGCATGGTGCTCAAGCTGGTGGCCGTTCCCTGAAGATATCCCGCCATGAACGAGGCGATCCTACCGTCGATGCGCGCCACGCCTCCTCCGGAGGCACCGGGGGTGTATGCGGATCTCGGCGAGCTGATGCGCCTGCGCTACCGGAGCAGTGGCCTGAGCTTCCTGCCGCGGCAGCCGCTGCACTCGATTCTGGCCGGGCGCCATGCCTCGCGCCTGCGGGGTCGCGGGCTGAACTTCGAGGAGATCCGCCGCTATCTGCCGGGCGATGACATCCGCCAGATGGACTGGAAGGTCACCGCCCGCACCCGGGTGCCGCATACCCGCGTCTATACCGAAGAGCATGGGAGGACGGCATTGCTGGTAGTGGATCAGCGGCTTTCCATGTTCTTCGGCAGCAAGACGAACTTCAAGTCGGTGACCGCTGCAGAGGCTGCTGCCCTCGCGGCGTGGACGATCCTAGGGATGAAGGACGAGGTGGCGGGCATCGTCTTCGGCGACGCCGGGTTCGAGGCCTTGCCCGCCGGTGGTAGCAATGGGGCGGTGATGCGCCTGTTAGGAAAAATCGTGGAATATAACCGCGCGCTGTCCTTCAGCGCCGGGATCAGGCCCGCGCCGGAGATGCTCAATGTCGCGCTGCACCGCGCCGAGCAATTGGCGAAGCACGATACGCTGGTCATTCTGGTCAGTGATGGCAGCGGCGGCGATGGCGAGACCAATGCGGTTCTCAGCCGCATCGCAGCGCACAACGACGTGATGGTGGTGCTCATCCACGATCCGCTGGAGATGGACTTGCCCAAGGCAGGTCCGCGGGTCTTCGCGGCGGGAGATCTCCAATTGGAGGCGGACACCAGCAAGAAGTCGCTGCGGGAGACCTTCCACGATGACTTCCAAGAGCGTCTGGAAGCGGCCAAGCACTTCCTGATCCAACGCGAGGTGCCGATCATGCCGATCAGCACCGATGAGGATGTGGCGAAGCAGGTGCGCCGCCTCCTGGGCCAAGCGAGACGACGATGAATCCCGACCCCGCCAGTCTCGACCGCTTGCACGATGTCGTAGTCCCGGCACCGCAGCCATGGTGGCCCCCCACACCGGGATGGCATATCCTGTTAGGTGCGCTCGCACTCGTGTTGCTCACCCTTCTGTTGAAGGCCTTCATGCGCTGGCAGGCGAACCGCTATCGCCGGGAGGCGCTGGCGCTATTGCTGGAGACTCCACCTGATCAGCTTTCCGGGCTGCTCAAGCGGGTGGCTGTCAGCGTCTGGCCCCGGGAAGAGGTAGCGTCGCTCACAGGACCGGCATGGTTGGAATTTCTCGACCGCAGCGCGGATATGGATCTCTTCGTCGCAGGTCCGGGTCGGGAGCTGGAAGCATTGGCCTTTGGTGGAGCACGGGCGAACGATGCGGGTTCGCTACGTGAAGCTGCCCGGGAGTGGATCATGAGACACAGGAAGGAAGGTGCCTCATGCTGACACTCGCATATCCCTGGCTCTTGCTCCTGCTGGCGCTGCCCTTCGTGGTGAGAGCCCTGTGGCAGCCGCACCGCGAGCCGCGCCCGGGCCTCCAAGTGCCCTTCATGGAGCGGCTGGCACGGGCCAGCGGACAGCAGCCGGGACCAGGTGCTTCCGTGTTGCATGGCGTATGGTGGCGCTGGGTCGTGTTACCTTTGGCATGGATCGGCATTGTGCTGGCGCTGGCGCGACCGCAGTGGATCGGGCCTCCGGTCTCGAAGTCGGTTCCGATGCGCGATCTCTTGCTGGCCGTGGATCTCTCAGGGTCGATGGAAACCCAGGATTTTACCGATGCGGCTGGCAAGCAGGTGGACCGGCTCAGCGCGGTGAAGGAAGTGCTCGATGATTTCCTCGCGAAGCGCCAGGGCGATCGCGTCGGTCTGATCTTCTTTGGCAGCGCGCCTTTCGTGCAGGCCCCTTTTACGGAGGATCTGCCGGTTTGCCGCCAATTGTTAGACGAGGCTCAGACGAAGATGGCAGGACCCCAGACGGCCTTCGGCGATGCCATCGGTCTGGCCATCACCATGTTCGACCGCAGCGATATGAAGGAGCGCGTGCTGATCGCCTTGACGGACGGCAATGACACCGCCAGCCAGATTCCTCCGGCAAAGGCGGCCGAGATCGCGAAAGGGAAGGGGATCGTGATTCACACCGTTTCCGTCGGCGATCCACGGGTGGCAGGCGAACAGGCGCTGGACGTGCCTGCTCTCCAGGCGGTGGCCAGTGAGACCGGTGGCATCTACTCCGCCGCCTCCGACCGCAAACAGCTTGAGGAGATCTACAACAAGCTGGATGCCCTTGAGCAACGCAAGGCCGCGACCGTAAGCCATCGTCCCAAACGCGATGTTTTCCAGTGGCCGCTTGGCATCGGTGTGGTCGCGTCGCTCGTCTATCAGGCGCTGCTCTTGCTGGCTGCGGCCACTCGACGCGAAGTCGTGCCGGCAGTCGCGGAACCTGGAAAGGAGGCAGTGGCGTGATGGGTGACTTTCATTTCCTGCGTCCGTGGTGGCTGCTTGCCGTGGTCCCGGCTCTGCTGCTCGCTTGGGGCATGCTTCGCCATGCGGATCCCGCCCGGGAGTGGCGCGGTATCATCGCGGATCACCTGGTGCCCTATCTGGTCACCGGATCGAGGGGGAAGCGTCGCAGCGGGCCGGTGCTGTGGATGTTGGCAGGGTGGATCGTTTCTTGCGTGGCCTTGGCAGGGCCGGCATGGAAGCGCGAGCCATCGCCCTTCGCGGATGATGTGGCGGCGCTCGCGGTGGTGATGAAAATTTCACCCTCAATGAAGACTGAGGACATCGCGCCGGATCGGCTCACGCGTTCAGTGCAGAAGGTCCATGACCTGCTTGCGCGGCGTGGAGCGTCCAAGGCGGCACTTATCGCCTATGCTGGCAGCGCTCATGTCGTGATGCCCGCGACCAGCGATGCCGGGATCATCGATAGCTTTGCGGCCTCGCTCGACCCGAAGATCATGCCCTCCGAGGGCGATGCCGCGGCGGAAGCGCTGAAACTCGCCGACCGCTCGCTCAAGGATGCGGGTGGAGGCTCGATCCTGTGGATCAGCGATGGCATTGCACCGGAGCAGCATGCAGCCTTGTCGCAGTGGCGGAAGTCAGCCGGAACGCCGGTGAAGCTCCTTGCGCCTTTGCCGGATTCACCGGAGTTGGCTTCTCTAACAAAATCTGCGGACCTGGCGGGTGCCGATGTGATCCGCCTGACACCCGATGATTCCGATATCTCGGCTCTCGAGCGCGCTGCGAAATTCGCCACCCCCGTGTCAGCCGCGGAAGGGGATCGCTGGCAAGACAATGGCTACTGGCTCACACCTGTGCTTGCCTTGTTGATGCTGCCGTTCTTCCGCAAGGGCTGGATGGCTCCAACCGCCGCAAAGGCATGAACCTGAAACGAATCAATCCTTGGCTCGCATTTGGGGTGCTTCTCGCGGTGCTTCTGTTAGCCGGCTCGCTCCGCGATCCCGACTTCTGGAGCACGCCCGACCAGCGTGGTGATGCCCTGCTCCGCAAGAAGCGCTATGCGGATGCCGCCAAGACCTACGCCGACCCGTGGCGCATCGGTATCGCCCAATATCGCGACAGCCAGTTTGAAGCTGCGGCCAAGACCTTCGGCCGGGTCCCTGGCGCAACGGGGGCCTACAACGCGGCCAATTCTTGGCTCATGCATGGGGCCTATGATGCTGCTATTGCCGGCTACGACAAAGCGCTTGGCTTCCGTCCCGGTTGGCAGGAGGCCTTGGACAACAAGCAGCTTGCCATCACGCGCCGCGATCGCATGGGCGTTTCCGACAAGGAACGCGAGCAGGAGTCCGCGGAGGCCTACAAGCCGGACGAGATCGTCTTCGACCAAAAGGGCAAGGGTGACCCCGGCAAGGAGAAGCCGCCGATCCAGGGACCAGCCGATGATGCAAGCTTGCAGGCCACCTGGCTAAGGCGGGTCAAGACGACTCCGGCCGACTTCCTGAAAGCGAAGTTTGCATGGCAGGCTGCGAAAGGAGGTCAGCCGTGAAGCTTGTTGGATGGCTGGCCGTTCTCATGGCCTTTTGTCAGCTTGCCCACGGTCAGGATGCCCTGGCGCGGACGAGGCTGAAGGAATCCGGGGACATCTGGGTCGGTCAGAAGAGCACCCTGATTGTAGAGCTTCTGGCCCCTGGCTACTTCGATGGTGCGGCGGCATTCGACCTGCCGAAGGTCCCCGGGGTTTTGATATTCCCTCCCGTGGGATCTCCCGTGGTCTCGACCGAAACGATTGGAGACGCCGCCTACACCGTCCAGCGCCATGAGCTGATGGTTTTCGCGCAGCGGCCGGGAACCATCGTGATTCCCTCCAGCGAGGTCCGTATCAACTTCAAGCGGCAGCCTCTTGACCACGACTCGATCCCGCAAACGGTGAAGACCCAGGAGGTGAGCTTCAAGGCCGTGCTGCCACCCGGAGCGGAGGCCGGGCAGGCGCTGGTGAGTTCCGATGACCTCGATGTCATTGAGACCTGGCAGCCGGTTCCCGGTAGTAAGGCGAAGACCGGCGACGCTTTTGTGCGCACGATCTCTTGGTCTGCCTCCGATATCCCCGGCATGGCTTTTCCGCCCTTCGTGGCTGGCAGCATCCCGGGACTCGGCATCTACCCGGCAGATCCTTTGGTCGACGACCGCAGCGAGCGTGGCGAACTCCAAGGCAAGCGCGTGGACAAGGTCACCTACGTCTGTAAGACCGGCGGGCACTTCGTGATTCCTCCCTTCACGGTCCATTGGTGGGATCCGGCTGCAAAGGAAATGAAGCACAAGGACTTCGAGGCGAGGGTGTTCGATGTCCCGATGCCGCCCGAGCCACCGGTGCCATGGACGGCTAAACTGCACCGCGGGTGGCGAGCTTATGGCATGCTCACGATCGGAATTCTCGGTGGCGCCGTGCTTCTTGCGTTGCTCGCTTATCGCTTCAGGGATGCACTGGTCCGTTTCCTCGCGCGCCTTCGCCCGCGTCATCTCGCGCCCTTGAATCCTCCATCGGTAGTGCCTGTTAGGAAGTAGGCTGCCCGTTCTAACACTGCATCATTTGCAGGGTGTGGAAAAAATTGCGCGCTGCGCATTTTGAAGCTTCACCACATCCTTAACGACTTTGGACCATAAAGTGGCTTGGCACGGGGAATGCCGGACGGGCGGTTGACGCTCCTCCGTCATTGCCATGCCTACTCTTCCTTCCCTACCCGCCAGTTCGTCCCCGTCGTCGAGTCCGCTACCCCCGCAACAGCCTGTGGCGGCGGTGCCGAGCCGGCGACGCCGGGATGATCGGATTCCGCCACCGCGCTCCTACCAGACCCGTCGCGCCCGTGCTCTCCCCACGCTGGTGCCCTTCGATGCGAGCAAGGTGCGCTCCGAGCGGGATCCTTGGACCGTTAGATCGCTGAAGGATCTGGGGCGTGTCTATCTGCCCGAAGTCAGCATGACCGCCGGGCTTGCGATTCTCTGCGGGGTCTTGGCGGGCGAAATCTATGGCAAGCTGGTGGTCGATTGCGGGCCCTTCGTCTTTCCGGCGATCTATGCGGGGATCCTTCTTCTCAGCCTTTCGTCGATCTGCCTCCAGGCCCGGGCCTATCCGGCGGCCCTCACGCGGGCCCGGATTCGTGGAACCCTTCTCGGAGCCCTTCTGATCTTCGGGGTCCACCTTGTGGGCTTTCTGGCGGTGAGGACCCTGGGAATCCACTGAATTTCGAGTGGTGCTAGCGTTGATTTTGATAAAGTTACGGTATCTATAAGCTATCTTCACGTCGGGTGGGGAGTTGGATTGGGGCCGGGGATGGGGGAGCCAGAGCGTGGAGCGGAAAGCTGAAAATTATCAGGCGTCACGGCTTCGTCTTGTTCCGGCGAGGAAGCTTGATAAGACATGCGCCATGAGCCTCTTCCTCGCCTCCCTGTCCGATCTCTTCGATACTTCGGACTTCCCGGCACGTTGGAATTGCGGGCGCTGGAGCCCGCTGCACGGCTGGTTTCATATCGTGTCGGATATCGCCATCGCCGCCGCCTATTCGATGATCCCGCTGGCCTTGGCGACCTACTGGTGGCTGAAGCGATCAGAGCTGGTGTTCCCGAAGTTGTTCTGGTTGTTTTCTGCATTTATCTTTAGTTGTGGTGCCACGCATCTAACGGATGCGGTGATCTTCTATTCGCCGGTTTACCGATTCTCGGCACTCATGAAGGTGATCACGGCGCTCGTGTCTTGGGCCACAGTGGTGGCCTTGTTCCGGATCGCTCCGAAGGCGCTCGAGCTACCCGGCCTGCATCGAGCCCATGACCTGCTGCAGCGCCAGCATACGGCGACCCGCCAAGCGGAGGATGCACTGGCCCGCAGCAACCGCGATCTGGCCGCATTCACCGGTTTGGTAACCCATGACCTGCGGAACCCGCTCAACAATGCGCTCATGCTCACCGAGATGGCCCGCGAGGCCACAAGCTCCGGAAAGCCGGAAGATGTCCTCGTGCGCTTGGAACTGGCGACGCACTCACTGCGGCAGATGGAAGCGCTGATCCGCGAACTCCACGCCGACTCCATGGTGCGGGTGGACCCCGGGGAACTCGCGCGGACTGATCTGGGTGGCGTGATTGAGGCTGCCCGACTCCACCTCGCGCCGCTGATCAGCCAGACCCAGGCGCGCATCGAGGTCACGGGAGTGCCCGCGCTGCCAGCAGTGAGCGGCAACCACACCATGCTGGTGCAGCTCTTCATCAACCTCTTCGAGAACTCGATCAAGTATCGCAACGGGGAGGCACCGTTGATTTCTGTCACAGGGGATCAGCAGGACGGCCGGGTCGGGGTGCAGGTCACCGACAATGGCCGTGGTATCGCTGAAGCGGATGTCGATCAGATCTTCCAGTCCGGGGTGCGCGGGGGCAATGTCGGCAGTACGCCGGGTAGCGGCCTCGGCCTCGCGTTCTGTCGACGCATCATGGACATGCATGGAGGCAAGATCGCAGCACGCAGCCAGAAAGATGGCGGCGCTCGCTTCGAGCTCTTATTCGATATTTCTCCGTCTTAAACTACCGTCCGCGATATCGCGGGACAGATTGCTGCCTACTGATTGCGCAAGCGGATCAGGGCAGCGACATGCTCGGAACACGCCGGCAGCAGATTGCCACGAATGACCGTCTTGATCTCAATCATCACGTCGGGGTTGCGTAGCGCCCGCTCATATTCATCAATACCGTGTTCTTCGCCCTGTTGCAGTGCTTCGAGCGCCAGGGATTTGCCGAGCGCCTTTGCAGTGCCCTCGACCGCCCTGGCGAAGCTGCCCCAAGCTCCTGAGCTTGCCGAGGGTAGGGCACCCATGTCGTCCAAGTGTTCACGCAGCCGCGCGGCGATGTGCTCATGCTCCTCACGAATGCCCTCCAGCGCTGCGCGCTCCGGGTCATTCTCGAATTTGGCAATGGCTTGGCTGTAGGTCTCGATGGCGGAGAGTTCGCCACGCAGGAGTCTGTTGCAGACATCGATGCATTCATCGGTAGCATTCATGACCTTATCTGTGGGTTGTGGCCGGCAATCTGCCGGAAGCTTCTTTCCAGCAATTCCAATACCGCCTGCTTGGGCTCGCCGCGGCATGGGGCCGGCGCGTGAGAGTGTGCAAGCTGCGCCCTAAACCCGGCATATTGCAAAGTTAGCCCGTAGGGGATTGGCGAAATTATCAACCACTCTTCATCACCAACTGTTCCACCTGATCATTTCCTGAATTTTGCGCATTCCGCGAAAAGGCGTTATAATCCGTGCTTGGCATCCTTCCAAACAGGTACACGTTGATTCCGTTAGATTATGGCGAAGAACGCTTCTCCCCTGCAACCCATCGGTATCCCCAAGGCCCCCACCGGCATTTCCGGTTTGGATGAAATCACCGACGGCGGTCTGCCTGCGGGGCGCCCCACCTTAGTGTCCGGCAGCGCCGGTGCCGGTAAGACGATGCTAGCGACCGAATTCCTGGTCCGTGGGGCCACCGAATTCGGTGAAAACGGCGTGTTCATCATGTTCGAGGAAAACTCCGAGGAGTTGACCGCGAACGTCCGCTCGATCGGCTTCGACCTGAAGAAACTGGTCACCCAGAAGAAACTGGTCCTCGACCACGTGCGGGTCGAGCGCAGCGAGATTGAGGAAACGGGCGAATACGACCTGGAGGGGCTCTTCATCCGCCTTGGACACGCCATCGACAGCATCGGCGCGAAGCGCGTGGTGCTGGATACCCTGGAAGCCCTTTTTGCCGGCTTGCCGAGCCATGCCATCCTGCGGGCCGAGTTGCGCCGCCTCTTCCGCTGGCTGAAGGAGCGTGGCATCACCGCCATGGTAACCGGCGAGACCGGCGAAACGGCCCTCACGCGATACGGCTTGGAGGAATACGTGGCGGACTGCGTGATCGCCCTCGATCACCGGGTCACCGGCCAGATCTCGACCCGGCGACTGCGCGTCGTGAAGTACCGCGGCTCTGCCCACGGCACGAACGAGTATCCTTTTTTGATTGGTGAGCGCGGGATCTCGGTCCTGCCAATCACCTCGCTCCGTCTCAATCATGGCGCGCCGGTCGAGCACGTCCCGACCGGCATCGCCGGACTGGATCAGATGCTCGATGGCAAGGGTGTCTTCCGCGGCGCCAGCGTGCTGGTTTCGGGGGCACCCGGCACCGGCAAGAGCAGCGTCGGTGCGAGCTTCGTCGATGCGGCATGCCGCCGCGGTGAGCGTGCGATTCTCTTCGCCTACGAGGAATCGGCGGACCAGATCGTGCGGAACATGCGCTCAATCGGCTTGGATCTCGCACCGTGGGTGAAGAAGGGCTTGCTCCAGATTCATGCCTCGCGGCCGACCTTGCAGGGACTGGAACAGCACTTGCTCTCCATGCACGACCTGATCGTCAGCTTCAAACCCAGCGTGGTAGCGGTCGATCCGATCAGCAACCTCACCCTCAGCCGCAACGAGGAAGAAGTGAAGCCGACGCTGATGCGGCTCATCGACAATCTCAAGCAGCAGCAGATCACGGCAGTTTTCACCAGCTTGACCAGCGGCGGCGAGCAATTTGCCGCCGAGGAATCCCAAGTCGGCGTCTCCTCGCTGATGGATGTCTGGCTGCTGCTGCGCAACCACGAGCAGAATGGCGAGCGCAACCGGACGATTTTCGTCCTCAAGGCGCGCGGGATGTCCCACTCGAACCAGATCCGCGAATTCATCCTCGGCAACGAAGGAATCACCATGGTGGATGCCTACATCGGCTCAGATGGCGTGCTAACGGGAGCCTCGCGTGTTGCCCAGGAGGCCCGCCAGCGGGCTGCCGCCGAATTTCAGCGCCAGGATCATGCGCGCAAGTTGCGCCAGCTCGCCAACAAGAGGAAGCTCATCGAATCGCAGATTTCCGCGCTTAAGGCGGAATTGGATTCGGAAGCCGCGGAACTGGAGTTCTCGATTGCGGAAGAAGCAACACGGAACGAGATTATACGCTCAAGCACGGAGAGCATGGCATCACTGCGGGGCGGCTCCGCCAGTCCTTCCCAACCCGCCAAAAAAGGAAAGCGATGAAAGAATCCAAAGTCCCCACCAAGTCCGCGGCCAGCGCTACGGTGCCAGCTTATCAACTGAGGCTTTACGTGGCCGGCCAGACCGAGAAGTCGCTGACCGCCTTCAGTAATCTCAAGCGAATTTGTGAAACCCACCTCGCGGGACAGTACAAGATCGAGTTGATCGACTTGCTGAAAACCCCGCAACTGGCCGCCGGAGACCAGATCCTGGCGGTCCCCACTTTGGTTCGTCGCCTTCCCGAGCCTATCAAAAAGATCATCGGTGATCTTTCGAATGAAGAGCGGGTTTTGGTGGGCTTGGATGTCCAGCCGCTCCGGGATTAATGGACTGCTCATGAAACAAGGCCCGTCAGCCGACCCGGGCCATCGGGAGATGGAAGCCGCAGCTATCCGCAAGGAGGCTGCAACCATTGTGCTGCGCCTCTATGTCACCGGCACCAGCCAGCAATCGTTGCGGGCGATCGCTAATATCCGGCGCCTTTGTGACGAGCATCTCAGCGGTCGCCACCACCTTGAGGTGATCGATCTCTTCATGCATCCGGAACTGGCGGCAAAGGATGAGATCATCGCAATTCCCGCCTTGGTGAAACTGCTACCACTGCCTTTGCGACGTTTCATTGGCGACATGTCGAATACCCCGCGTCTTCTCTCCGGGCTCGGCGTCGCTCCTGCAACCACCACATCCGCGTCAGGCTAGCATGTCTTTGCAAGACCCTATCGAAGTGCTGACCACACCGGCGGAGGAGGAACTTCGCGCGGAGAACGCCGAGCTGCGCGCGCGCCTGGAGGAAGCGGAAGATACTCTTCGGGCGATCCGCCAAGGCGAGGTGGACGCCCTCATCGTTGAAGGCGACCCGGGCCCGCAGGTTTTTGTCCTGCAAAGTTCGGACCTGGAGTCGAACCGCTTCCGGAGCGACATCCTTTCCAAAGTCAGCGAGGCAGTGGTCGCCTTGGACGATGCCGGTCGCGTTATTTATTTCAATGGTGCCGCGGAGGAACAGTACGGCGTGCCGGTGACGGAGGCATTGGGCCGACCTCTCACCGAGCTCTACGCATACCAATGGATTCGCCCGGAGGACGAAGCGCTCGCCAATGCGGAGATCTCGGAGACCGGCCATTGGCGCGGGGAAAACATCCACATTCGCCGCGATGGCACGCGCATCCACGTGGAGTCCTCTGTCAGCCGCATGGTTGACCGCGATGGCAAACCGGGCGGCCTGTTGGCGGTGATCCGCGACATCACGGGGCGGCGCAAGGCGGAGGAGGCCCTGCGCCTTTCCGAGGAACGCTATCGCACCCTGTTCAATTCGATCGACGAGGGATTCTGCGTCGTCGAGGTGATGTTCAATGAAGCAGGCGAGGCGTATGACTATCGATACCTCGAGACGAATCCCTCCTTCGTGACCCAGACCGGCCTGTCTGATGTTGTTGGGAAGACTTCTCGGGAGGTGTTTCCCGGACAAGGAGACGAATGGTACCGCATCTATGGTGAGATCTCGCGCAAGGGCGGCTCCGCGCGCTTCGAGCGGGAAGCCCCTTCGATCGGCCGTTGGTATGACCTCTGCGCCATGAAGATCGGTGAGCTTGGCGAGCCGCTGGTAGCCATCGTCTTCAACGATATCACCCGCCGTAAGGCAGCCGAAGAAGCGCTGCGGCGCAACGAGGCGCTCTTCGTGAACATTATTCGCCAAGCACCGGGTGGCGTGCACGTGGTGGATGACCAATTGCGCACGCAGCAGGTGAATGCCGGCGCGCGGGGTATCTTCGCCGCCGCCGAGCCGTTGATCGGCCGCCCGCTTTGCGAAACCATGGAGATTCTCTGGGGGCCGGAGATTGGTGCGGAAGTGACGGAGATCTTCCGCCGCACCCTGGAGACTGGCAAACGCTGGATCTCGCCACGCTTCACCGAGCAGCGGGTGGATACCGGCGAAATGCAATCTTTCGAATGGGAAGTTCAGCGTCTCACTCTGCCTGGCGGCAAACACGGGGTGGTCTGCTACTTCAAGGACGTCACTGAACAGCGCAAGCTGGAGGATGCCTTGATGGCACAAACCAAGGCGCTTGAGGAGGCCGACCGCCGCAAGGACGAGTTCCTCGCGATGCTGGCCCACGAGCTCCGCAATCCGCTCGCTCCTCTGCGCAATGCCGCGGAGATCCTGCAGATCGATGATACCGGGCCGCGCGAGCGCGCCACCGCCCAGCGGCTGATCCGTCGGCAGATCGAGAACATGAGCCGGATGATTGACGATCTTCTCGATGTCTCGCGCATCACCGAGGGCAAGATCGAGCTCCGCAAGCAGGCTGTCTTGTTAGAGAGCGTGCTGGTTTCTGCCGCCTCCCTGGTGCGGTCGGGCTGCGCCTCGCAGGGCCAGGAGCTGACTCTGACCCTGCCGCCTCAACCGGTTCATCTCCATGCCGATCCCACCCGTCTGGAGCAAGTCTTCGGCAATCTGTTGGGGAATGCCTCCAAATATGGTGGCGCAGGCTGCCATATCTCCTTGGCCGCAGAACTCAGTGCCGATGGACGGCAGGTGCTGGTCCGCGTGGCGGATGACGGAACCGGGATCGATCCCGAACTCTTGCCACGAATCTTCGATCTCTTTGTGCAGTCCAGCCGCACTCTTGATCGCGCGCATGGCGGCTTGGGGATCGGCCTGACGATCGTGCAGCGCCTGGTTGCCATGCATCAGGGCAGCATCAGCGCGTACAGCGACGGTCTCGGTCATGGCAGCGTGTTCACGATTCGCCTGCCGGTCTTCGACTGCCCCGTGTCGGAGACTCGATCCGCCACCGCTCCGCGGGCCTCTCGCAAAGGACTGCGGATGTTGATCGTGGATGACAACCACGACTCCGCCGACAGCATGGCACTCCTGCAGGAACTCTCGGGTCACCAGACGCGCGTTGCAAACAATGGTCCCGATGCAATCGTCGCTGCCACTGAGTTCCGTCCGGAGGTCGTGCTACTCGACATCGGCCTGCCCGGCATGGATGGCTACGAGGTTGCGCGCCAGCTCCGCCAGATTCCTTCCCTCACCAAGGCTTTCCTCGTCGCCCTGACCGGCTACGGCAGCGACGGAGACCGCGAGCGCGCACATGCCGCTGGCTTCAACGAGCATCTGGTGAAGCCTGCGGACCTCAATCAACTGCGCCGCTGGTTGGAGGATCTCGGCTGAGGGCGATCTTTCGGAGCGGCAATTACTCCGCCAAGGAAATCGGGGAGATCCCGGCGCGGATGATCAGCCCGCACATGTAAAATGCCAACGCGCCCAGGACCGCGAAGCCAGAGGCCACGGTCCAGCGGTGGTTGAAATGACCTTGGCGTTCCAAGCGGATGGTCACGCCGACCCATGCGAACGGGATAACGCAGAGGAGAAAACCCCAGTTCCGCACGAAGCGGAGGATGAAGGGCAAATTCTCAAAGTGATCCGCCTTGCCGGTCGCCTTCAACATGGTGCCGACCATCAGCGAGCCGCCAATGATCACGGCAGCCTGTAGCAAAGAGAAGACGGTTTGAGTGCGATACTGATCGATGAAGTTCATCTCACCTCCTCGCTACTCGATAGATGATTCCTGCAACGCGGTCAATCCGCGACCCAATTTGGGTAGGGCTGCTTGTTCCGATACTTCAGCAGCGCTCGTCTATCTACTGGATCGGACCGGCAGTGGGGGCTGCACGGTCCTCGCGATTCACGATATTATATCGAAGCTTTCAACTTCGCGAACTCGGCCTGCATGGCCGCGAGTTGCTTCTCCTTGGCGATGATCTCAGAGTGCAGCGCGGCGAGCTTGGCGATCACACCGCCCACGCCCTTGGTATTGCCGTTGAGGTGGGCGACCGCGCCGTTGCCATTGCCCCGCAACCAAGTGGAGATGGTGAGGGCTGAGATGCCATATTTCTTCACTGCTGCCGTTTGGCCGCCGCGGCCTTGCTTGGCATTCACGCTCTCGACATAGCGGAGAATATCCTCCTTCTCCTTGAGCGTATAACGCCGGGCCTTCGGTGAGTTCTTTTTGCGACTTGCCATGGCAGGGTTTCTAACACGCATTTTCGAGGACGAAAGCGGCTTTTACATTATAAGTGTTCGCCCCTTACGTAATTTCCGGGGATATGGGCGGCTTGAATCTTTGTTTCCCTCCGCGCACAGCGGGACTGCCGCGAAGAAGTTGAAGGGAAGTCGGGTTCATCAATTTATGCCTTTCCCAGCATGGCCTCTCTCGCCTAAAAAGGCCGCCGCGAGATGCCGGGATGGCGGAATTGGTAGACGCACCTGATTTAGGTTCAGGCGCCGCAAGGTGTGCAGGTTCGAGTCCTGTTCCCGGTACTTCCCAACCCCAATCCAGCCATGAACGAACTCAAAGAACGACTCACCGCCCTCGGCCTCTCTGCCGATCAGGTCGACGGCGCGATCAAGACCGTGGCAGACTTCGTCAAGGCGAAGCTCCCGCCCGAATACCAAGGCATGGTGGACTCGCTGATGGCCGGCCAGACTCCCGATCTCTCCGCACTCGGCGGCGGGATTCTGGACAAGGTCAAAGGCATGTTCGATTAACCCTGAATCCGCGGGGGGACGGGCAAAATGCACGTTCCGCAAACGGGATTTGCATGCGAGGGGTGGGGGACCAGTCCCTTAACCCGTTCGCACCCATGCTTCCAGTTCCCGGCACGGCTTGCGCTGCAAAGCAGCCATGAGAGCTGTGATCAAACCGGATGAAGATGTCACCAAGAGCCCGGCCAAGGATCGGGATGCGGATGGGGCGGGAATTGCCTTTGGTGCTGCCGGAGGAGCAATCCTCGGTGGGGTAGCGGGCTCGCTTGCCGGGCCGGCGGGAACTGTTGCCGGTGCCCTCGCTGGAGCCGCTGCCGGTGGCATGATCGGCAAGGTCGTTGGCGCCGGCGGGTGGGCTGCGAATGAGGACTACTGGCGCGAAAACTACCGCAGCCAGCCCTTCTACAGGCCCGAATACAACTACGACGACTACCAGGGAGCTTTCCGCCTAGGCACCGAGCGGCCGCCGCTATCCCGCAAGTGGGATGAGGCTCACGAAGCCGAACTCGCTGCCGAATGGGAGCGCCACAAGGGTAGCTCCCGGCTGACTTGGGAAGAAGCCCGCCACGCTGCGCGCGCCGCTTGGGAGCGCTTGGAGAATGACCAGCCTCGCTGAAGCGAGGGCTCAGTTCTCCGCCGCCATGCAAGCGAGTAGCCTCTCCGCGCAGGCTCGCGCAAAAGCGGGATCGTTGATCTCCAGTTCGAACTCCTCCAGAGGTAGTTTCGAGTGCTTTTTGATCGCACCAAACAACGCCTCATCCGCGGCTGCATCATGGAAGGGCTGGCCTGCGGCGCTGATCACGCTGATCGCCTTGCGGGGGATTAGGATCGCGGCCCGAGCCGTATAGGCGTTTGTCTTCTCGGCGAGGATGCGCCCGAGTTCCGCGCATTCCTCCGCAGTGGTCCGCATCAGCGTGACTTGGGGATTGTGAATGTAAAAACGGCGCTCCGCATAGCGCGAGGGAACGGAGACCTGCTCGCCGAAGTTCACCATGTCCAGGCAGCCGGGTGCGATTACCGCGGGAACCTTCGCCTTCGCTGCGGCGTTGAGGCGTTCGGGGCCGGCGCCGAGCACCCCGCCCGCAAGCTCATCTGCCCACTCGGTGGTGGTGATGTCGAGCACCCCGGCGACCATCCCGCTTTCGATCAGTGCTTCCATGGAGCGGCCACCGGCACCGGTAGCAGCGAAGACCAAGACCTCGTAGCCCGCCTCTTCAATGATCCGCTTCGCCTCGGTGACGCAGGCGGTGGTATTGCCAAACATGCTTGCGACCACTAGCGGCTTGGCCGCAGCGGTCTCGATCTCTGCCTCTACCATTCCGCAGATGGCTCCCGCGGCGCGGCTGAAGATCACTCGCGACAAACGGTTGAGTCCCGCCACGTCGGCGATGCTTGGCATCATCACGATGTCTTTCGTGCCGAGGTAGTGGGCGGTATTGCCGCTCGCCAGAGTTGACACCATCAGCTTGGGAAAGCCGAGCGGCAGGGCCCGCATCGCAGCCGTGCCGATGGCAGTTCCACCACCGCCACCGAGGGAGATGATCCCGTCGATCTTCCCTTCCGCCGCCAGCTTTGCGACCATCACCGGTGCGGCCTGCGACATGGCCACCACGCACTCGCCGCGGTCTTTCTTGGCCACCAGCGGTGCCAGATCTAGCCCGGCGGCAGCCGCGACGTCTTCACGGGTGATGTCCGGCACAATCAGCGGCGGCCCGCCGCTGCCGACATCGATTAGTAGTGCTGCATGGCCACGCTTGCGGATCAGATCCGCCACGAAGCCATGCTCTTCACCTTTCGAGTCGAGCGTGCCGAGAACCGCGATGGTTTTCATAAACAGCCAATGATGAATTCAGAATTTCCGAATGCCGAATGAAGTGTGTCGAAGAAAGCAGGGTACAGATTCATACCCCGCTTCATTCGGAATTCGTTATTCTGAATTTCCTAGTGCTTTCTCTTCACCGGGATCGCCTTGAAAGTGCGGGTGAGGTTTGTGAGCGATTCCTCTACCGCCATGCGTTCCAGGGAGGAGGCACCCACGAAGCCCACCGCGTCGGTGTGCTCATTGATGTAGGCGGCATCTTCCGGTGTGTTGATCGGGCCGCCGTGGCTCAGGTAAATGATGTCCTCGCGCACGCTGCGCCCGGCATCGATGATGAGCTGGGTGCGCTTTGCTGCCTCGGGCAGGGACATGGTGGCATCCACCACCCCCACGGAGCCGCCGACGGTCGTGCCCACGTGGGCGATGATCACGTCGGCACCGGCCTCGGCCATCGCCTTCGCTTCTTCCGGCGCATCCACATACACGATGCTGAAGAGGTCCATCTTCCGGGCGAGGGCCACCATCTCGAACTCTTTCTTCACGCTCATGCCTGTTTCTTCCAGGATCTGGCGGAATTTACCGTCGATGATGCAGTGGGTGGGGAAGTTGTTCACCCCGCTGAAGCCCATGTCCTTCACCTTGCCCAGCCAGTGCCACATCCGGCGGCGGGGGTCGGTGGCATGCACGCCGCAGATCACGGGCGTTTCCTCCACGATCGGCAGCACCTCGTATTCGCCGATTTCCATGGCGACTGCGTTGGCATCGCCGTAGGCCATCAGCCCGGCGGTTGAGCCGTGGCCGGCCATGCGGAAGCGGCCCGAGTTGTAGATGATGATCAGGTCGGCTCCGCCCTTTTCGATGAATTTGGCACTGATCCCGGTGCCTGCGCCCGCCGCGATGATGGGCAGGCCCTTCGA
The DNA here is from genome assembly GCF_000739615.1 of Haloferula sp. BvORR071. Classification (GTDB taxonomy): domain Bacteria; phylum Verrucomicrobiota; class Verrucomicrobiia; order Verrucomicrobiales; family Akkermansiaceae; genus Haloferula. Next base: position 297,903 of record NZ_BATP01000007.1, on the reverse strand, counting down.
CAGGGTATCGTGCAGGCGTTCGAGAACTTCGCTGCGGGTGTAGGGATTTCCTTTTCCGGTCCAAGGATTCGGCATGGCGTAGTCTATGACGAATTCCGGGCCAAACGTCTAGCTCCCGGGGTTCCACATCCGTTTATCGCCAAAGCACCTGCGGCCGCGGAGCCTTGATTTTCCGGGCGGGAGATACTGCGGGCGGCGTACTTCGGTCCTTTAGTGATACCGCTGGCTCGAAGGCTTCTTCAGCAGATCATAGGGCGTGCCGCAATACATGCAGCGGAAGCGGTGAAGGAAAAGGATACCCAGCACCGCCGTGCTACCGTAGTTCAGCGGCCTCAGCCGGTAGGCCTTGGCGTGTTTCGAGGCCCCCGTGTCCAGCAGCGGCGTGCCCTTGCACAGCGGGCAGCGCGCCGAGCGGCGCTTCAAGTAGGCAATCAGCCACGTCACCCCGGTGGCGACCACGAAGCCGATCAAAAGCTCCACTGAATCGACCTTGGGATTCAGCGACAAGATAACCAGCGAGGTAAGGAATCCCACTACGCAGAGATAGTGCAGCAGGGTCAACGTTACCGCGACGTTGTAAGGTCGCTTGTCGTGTACAGAGCGGGAGCGCGAGTTGGGATCAGTCGCCAAGGAACGGAACAGCATTTTTCTTTCGGGAGGGCGAACTAAGGCCAAGTTTACCCCCTCTGCAAGGCGCTTTGATCACAAGATCAGGATGCTCCTATGAAGCGGTTGAAAACCAGCGGCATAGGGAGTGCAATCGGCGTGCCTGCCGCGCGGGAAAATCTGTCAGCGGGCGAGCAGGGGAATGATCAAAATAGCAAGAATGTTCACCACCTTGATCATCGGATTCACGGCTGGTCCGGCGGTGTCCTTGTAAGGATCGCCCACGGTGTCGCCGGTTACGGCCGCCTGGTGGGCGGCGGAGCCCTTGCCCCCGTGATTGCCATCTTCGACATATTTCTTGGCATTGTCCCAGGCTCCGCCGGAGGAAGTCATGGCGATGCCGATGAAGAGACCGGTAACGATGGTGCCGACCAGCACGCCGCCGAGGGCGACCGGGCCGAGGGCCGGGATCCAAGCGACCGCGCACACAAAAACCAACGGCAGCAGGGCGGGCAGGATCATCTTGCGCAGCGCTGCTTTGGTCACGATGTCCACGCAGGTCTTGTAGTCGGGTGTCTCCGTGCCGGTGAGGATGCCCGGGAAGGCTTGGATCTGGCGGCGCACTTCTTTGACTACCGCGCCCGCAGCGCTGCCCACCGCATCCATGGCGAAGGCGGTGAAGGAGAAGGGGAGCAAGCCGCCAATGAAGAGACCGATGATCACCCGCGGGTCCATCAGGTCGAAGCGGTAGTCCTGTTTCATCACCGTTTTCAATTCTTCCACGTAGGAGCCGAAGAGGACCATCGCGGCCAAACCCGCGGAGGCGATGGCGTAGCCCTTGGTGACGGCCTTCATGGTGTTGCCCACGGCGTCCAGCTCGTCGGTCACTTTTCGCACTTCTTCGGGCAGGCCGCTCATCACGGCGATCCCGCCGGCATTGTCGGTAATCGGACCAAAGGCATCCAGCGAGATGATGATGCCGGACAAGCTCAGCATACTGACCACCGCGATCGCGATGCCATAGAGCCCGGCCTCCGAGTGGCAGTACCAGATCGAGCCGACGATGCAAAGCACTGGCAGGACGGTGGCGTGGTGACCGGTGCTGATGCCGGCAATGATGTTCGTGGCGTGGCCGGTTTCGCAGGCTTTCGCCAGGCGCCGCACCGGGGCGTGCTTGGTGGAGGTGAAATAGTTGGTGATGGCCACCGCGGCGAAGGTCATCGCGATCCCGATCAGCACGCAGTTGTAGAGAGCCCCCGAGCTCACGGGCTTGCCCATGAAATTGAGCCCGCCTTCGAACATCGCATGGGTCGCCGGGTGCAACAGGCCCGCGGAGACGAGCCCGCTGACGATCACCCCACCGATCAGGGCCTTCGTGGCCTCGATCCGGGCCAAATTCACGAAGCCAATGCCCAGAATCGCCCCGATGATCGAGACGCCGCAGATCACGAAAGGAAAGATGATCGCTTGATCCGCGTGCCCGGCCGCCGTCAGGTACCCGACCAGCACCGCGCCGATCAGGCTCACCGCGTAGGTCTCGAACACGTCGGCCGCCATCCCGGCACAGTCGCCGACGTTGTCGCCCACGTTGTCGGCGATCGTCGCGGGATTGCGCGGATCGTCTTCCTGGAGATTCTGTTCAATCTTCCCGACGAGGTCAGCGCCGACGTCCGCCGCCTTGGTATAAATGCCACCGCCGAGGCGTGCGAAAACACTGATCAGCGAGCTGCCCAGTGCCAGGCCGACCAGCGAGTCGATCGCCATCTTCTGGTTGCCGCTCCATTCCAAGACTCCGAGATAGAAGGCACCCACTGACAGCAGGCCGAGGGCGACCACCAGAAGGCCGGTCACCGCGCCACCATTGAAGGCCACCCGGAGCGCAGCGTGATGGCCGACGGAAGCGGCTTGGGCGGTGCGGACGTTCGCGCGCACCGCGACCATCATGCCGATGTAGCCGGCGGCCAGCGAGCAGACGGCCCCGATAACGAAACCGAGCGCGGTCCATTTGTCGCGCAGCATGAAGATCGCCACGAACAACATGGTCGCGATAATCAGGACCGTGACCAATTGGCGGTGAAGATAAGCCTTCGCACCTTCCTGCACTGCGCCGGCGATCTGGGCCATGCGCTCGTTGCCGCTGGGTGAAGCCAGGACGGACCGGATCAGAAGGACGGCGGCACCGAGTCCGACGGCACCGAGAGCGAGGGAGGTTCCGATGCCATGATCGGTCAAGAACTGCTGCACAGGAAGAGATTGGGTTACGTTAGCTTGGACCATGAATGATCCACTCTAACTGACAAGCGGAAAGGAGGATACAAAAAGGTTTGACCCGCGATAGAGGGTGAAATTTGTCGGACAAATTTTGAATGGGCTGCGCGGGCATCGAAGCCTTGCGCGTGCCGCTTCCCGCAGCCACTCTCGCCGCGTGGTGGAGACTGCGACATCGGCCCGGCGTTGGAATAGCTACGTCTGCCCTGCCTGCCGCTTCGTGTTCCGGGTGGCGCGGGATCATGACGGCAAGGGGGTAGTATGCCCGGCTTGCCGGGGGATGCTGCGCCTGCCCACCGAGGACTGCCCGCCCGGGCCCTTGGTCATGGCCCCGGAGGAGGAGTTGCTGCCGGAGGAAGACGAGACCGAGGAAGTGCAAGAGTCATCCGGGGATCATCCCCTGCGCCTCTTGCTGGCAGTGAGTGTTCCGGGGCTGCTGCTGCTTGGGGGTTTTGCGTGGTGGATGATGCCGAAGGCCGCGGACCGCGAACGGGCTGCGGCCGTGGCGCGGGAGCAGGCGGAAAAGATCGCCGAGCAGGAGAAGGCGGAGAAGCGGCCTGCGGTCGCCCCGGAAAACCTCGCGGTGACTGTCGACAAGGTGAGCAAAGGCTTCCTGGAAGCGAAGACGCTGGATGAGGTGATGAAATGGGTGCGCCTTCCGGAGCAGGTGGGCCCCAAGATGCGCGAATGGTACGCCGCGGAGGGCTACAAGGCTCCGGGATTCCGCTCCATGGTGGGCGATTTTCAATACATGGTGCAAGATGGGCGCGAGCTTGTCTCCGTGCGGGTGCGCACCGGGGATTACCAGATGCGCGAGCTTATGCTGGTCCGGGAAAAGGAGGGCTGGCTGGCGGACTGGGAAAGCTGGGCACCGTGGTCGGAACTCAGTTGGCCCGAGTTGCGGAAGCAGCGTCCCACAGAGCCGAAGCTCGTGCGCGCGGTGCTTACCGAGGTGAAGTACTACAACTTCGGTTTCAAAGATAAGGATTGGGGTTCCTACCGGCTGGAATCCCTCGACGGGGAGCATAGCATCTACGGCTATGTAAGCCGGATCAATCCCCTGAACGCGCGGCTCGCCTCCCTGACGGACAAGGCCGCGAAGAAGCCGATGGTGCTGCACGTCAAGTTTCCTCCTGCCGCGCCGGCCGACAACCAAGTGGAGATCGTCGATCTGGTCTCCGAGAACTGGGTTGATCTTTCCGGTGCGCCGCCGCCCTGATTTTGCCAAGCTATGCCCACGACTTTCGACAAGGCCCAGGAACTCAATCTTGATCCCGGGATCTACGGGACTTTTGCGGAGATTGGCGCTGGCCAAGAGACCGCGAACTGGTTCTTCCGTGCCTCCGGCTCTGCGGGTATGGTCGCCAAGACGATCTCCGCCTATGACATGACGATGAGCGATGCCATTTACGGCAAGACCTCGCGCTATGTCTCGCGTGAGCGCCTGCTGCAGATGCTTGATCACGAGTTCAGCATCCTGCTGGAGCGGCTCGGGCCCCAGCGCGGCGAGAACACCACTTTCTTCTCCTTCTGTAATACCGTCCGCGCCCGCGGCTACCAGGATACCGGCGAGTGCCATGGCTGGCTGGGCCTGCGCTTCCAGCTCAAGCCGGGCGATCCGCCATCCGACATCTTCGTCCACATCCGTCTGCTGGATGCGACCAATGCCGAGCAGGCTGAGGCTCTCGGCATGGTGGGGGTGAACCTGATCCACTCCGCGTTCCGCCACCGCGGTCACCTCGGCTTGTTTGTGACCTCGCTGGTCGAGGGCCTGCGGCCCTACCGCGTGGAGGTGGACATGCTGAAGTTCCATGGCCACGGCTACGGTTTCTTCGACAACCGCCTGTGCTCGCTGGCGCTGGTGGAAGCGGGCCTCACTGAGGCGGCGATGTTCCTGCCAGACGGTGAGGTTGTGCAGGCCGCCGAGGCCCTCTACAAGCGGCCTATCCTCCTTCTGCGCGGCAGCTTCGATCCGGTGAGCCGCCTGCATCTCCAGATGATGGAGCAGGCGCGTGGGGTCTTCGGCGAAACACTGGAGGTGGGCGAGCAAGAGCGGACCATGGAGCTTTGCGAGATGACCATGGCCAACCTGCTGCGTGGCAAGACCGTGGACCACGTCGATTTCATCGACCGCTGTGATGCGCTACAGGCGCTGGGCAAGACGGTGCTGGTGTCGCGCTACCCGGAGTTCCACCGCATCGCCGCCTACCTGAGCCGCTACACCGCGCGGCCGATTGGGATCATCCTGAGCATCGGCCTGCTGAACGAGCTCTTCAAAGCGAAGTGGGCGGAGAACCTTGCGGGTGGCCTGCTGGAGTCCTTCGGCCGGCTTTTCAAGAATCAGGTGACGCTCTACGTTTATCCGTGGCGCAACCGCAGGACGGGCGAAGTGGTGGATGCCAAGAGCTTCATCCCGCCGGAAGACTCTCGCAGCCTCTACCGCTACTTCCTGGAGACCGGGCGGGTCCGACAGGTCCCGGCGGGAAATGAGGAGCTCATGCGCTACACCGGCCGCGATATCCGGGAAATGATCGGGCACGGCGACGAGGCTTGGAAAGAGTTGGTGCCGGAGGCGGCCCACCGCGCGGCGGTCCACATGCACGTGTAGCGGAGGAGAGGGCGGCGCGATTGGGAGATTGATGAGCGGACGATTCCCGCGCACCATCCCGCCGCTGTGAAATTCCGCTACCTTCTCTGCTTGGCCGCCGCCGGGGTTACCTTTGCCCAGGAAACCCCGCCGAAGGCCGAGCCGGTTCAGCCTGCGCTACAGGGCGATCCGGGCCAGGATTGGTACGAGCGTGGCAAGAATCTCTACGACTCCGCCAAGGCGACCGAGGATGCCGCCCAGCGCAAGGACATCTACGCTCGGGCGATCGAGGTGCTGAGCGGCTATCTCGCCCAGTTCGACAAGCACGCGAATGCCGAGGCCGCGCAGTGGTACTTGGGCGAAAGCTATGCCGCCACCGGCAAGATGGACGAAGCCCGGCGCTGCTACCGCGCGATCGTGAAGCGCGGCGGCAAGTCGCAGTTCGTGATGGTGGCCGCCAACAAGCTGGCGGTGGAGTACTACAAGGCGAAGAACTTCGCCGAAGCCGCCCCTCTATATGAGAAGATGGCGGAGGCCGCGGACACGCCGGACAACCGCTTGAAGGGGCTCTACTTCGCCGCCGTCGCCTACGGGCAGATGAAGAACGGCGCGGCCAAGGCGGCGGAGAATTACCGCAAGGTGGCCGCGATCGAAGGCGAGAATCCTTTCCGTGCCGCCAGCCAGCTCGCGCTGGGGAATTCGCTGGTGGCCGCGGAGAAGTTCGCGGAGGCGTTGCCCTTCTTCGAGCAGGCTGCCTCCGACAGCAATGCCGCGGAAGTGCGTGGCCCGGCGGCCCTGCAAGCCGCAGCGCTCGCCGCGAAGCTCGGCAAGCAAGACCTCGCCGCCAAGTATCTCGAGCTGGTGCTCAAAACTCCCGGCATGGAAGAGTCGCATGGGAGTGCGCGACTCGCGCTGATGGCGGCGCAGTTCGACCGCAAGGAATACGAGAAGGTGATTGAGCTCTACCGCGCCGACCCGGGCACCGGGAAGGGCGAGCAGGATGCCCGCCGTCTGATGCTGGCCGGTCGTGCCGCCTTCGAGGTCAAGCAATACAAGACGGCCAACGAAATTTTCCAGAAGATCGCCAAGCATCCGGATGCCGGTGAGTGGGCCTACGACGCGGCCTATCTGCGCCTGCTCGCAAGCTACCGCGACAGCGGCAAGCACGACCTCGATCTGGTCAGTTCCTTTCTCGACCGCTATCGCAAGGACCACGCCGCGGATCCGAAGATCCAGAACGCGCTGCTGATCCAGGCCGAGGCTTTGCTCGATGCCAAGAAACCCGCTGAAGCGGCCAAGGCCTATCAGGCGATCAATGCCGACCAGATCTCCGCGGAGAACCGTCCGGGCATGCTCTACAACCGCGCCCGCAGCTTGCAGGAGTCTGGCAACCCCAAGGCCGCCGTCACCGCGTACAGCGACTTCATCGCTGCCTATCCCAAGGACCCGCGCCTGGCCCGTGCCTTCTACAATCGCGCGCTGGCCCACGAGGCGAATGGCTCGAAGGCGGGTGCCCTGGCGGACTATGATGCGCTGGTGGATACCGCGGCACCGGACGACCTCAAGGTCTCCTCCTATCTCGCTTCAGCGGGGATCCTCGCTGGTCAGGAGAAATGGCCGGAGGCTATCAAGCGCTATCGTGCCTATCTAACCAAGTTCCCGGAAGATGCGAAGGATCGCCGGGCGATGGCGAACTATGCCATCGCTGTAGGCCTGATCAAAGCCGAGCAGCCGAAGGAGGCACTGGCTCCGGCGGACCAAGCCCGCAAGCTCGACCCGAAGTCCTATGCCAAATCCGCTGGCCTGGTGATCGCGGGTTGCCAATGGACCTTGCAGGACAGCCAGGCGACTGGCGACGAGGTGGACGTCGCGATCAAGGAGGGCTACGCCAAGGAGCTTTCGCCGAATCTGATCACTTGGGCTGGCACGCAGGCATGGCAGGCGAAGCAGCCGGACCGTGCTGCGCGCTACTTCCCGCTGGTGGCGAACGAAAAGGAGCCGGAGAAAATCCCACGGGGAACATGGCGTCTCTTCGGCAAATCGTTGCTCGCGGTGGGCAAATCGCAGGAGGCCTTGCTGGCGATCAACCGCGGCTTGCTCGGTGAAGAGCACCCGGGCGTAAGAGCCGAGGGCCTGCTCGACAAGGCCAAGGCCTTGGTGGCACTGGGGCGCGACGATGAAGCGCTATTAATCGCCGGGGAATGCCAGGACATGCGGCCCGAGGGTCAGATCAATACCGAGATCCGCCTGCTCACTGGCGACATCTATACTAAGAAGAATGATTCCGAGAAGGCGATCGGCGCCTACGTTACGGTGGTCGAGATCCTCAATGCCGGGGACTTGCGTCCGCTCGCCTTGGAGAAGCTGGCGACGGCCCTCGAGAACGCGGGCAAGAATGCCGATGCCGTTAAGTACCGGACGGAGCTGAGGGAGAAGTATCCGGAGTGGAAGGGGAAGTAGGCTTGGGGCACTAGCAGAGCCGTGCCAAAAGTAGTCCGCACAGTCCTCTGTGCGGACGAAGCTACCCTTATTGCCCGAATTCACCCGGGGGCCTTGGGAGGAGCCCGCCGCCAGAACTGCTTCGTCCGCACAGAGGTCTGTGGGGACTACTTCGCAGGGGACGGTTCAAGGCCCCAGTTGCGCGCGAAGTGGCAAGCTTCGAGACTACTGCGAAGGCCGCTGCGTCGCGAAGGAGATATTCCAGATCCCGGCCTTCTGGCAGATGTCCACCACGGTCACGATCTTCTGGAAGTCGGTCTTCTCATCGCCACGCAGGCGGATCGGTTGGTCGGTGCCGTGCAGCTTGGCGATGGCGGAGAGCTTCTCGCCGAGTTGCGCCTGGGTCATGGTCTGGCCTTCCACGGCGACCTCACCGTTGGCGCGGACATTGACGATGATCTCGCCGCGGGCGCGCTTGGTATCGGCGCCCTCTTGGGCACGCGGCACGGAGACCTTCAGATCCATCTCCGAGCGGTGGAACTCAAAGGTGACAATGAAGAAAATCAGGAGCTGGAACACCACGTCGAGCATCGGCGCGAGCTGCAACTCGGCCGGTGCCATCTTGTGATTGCGGAATTTCATCGGCGTGCAATCGGGCGATCAGATGCCGTGGAGATCCGGGCGGTCGTCGGTGAGGTGCGTCGGGATCGGAACTGCGGCGTATTCCTCGCGGCGCGCGGCAGGGCGTGGCGCGGCTGCAGCAGCTTGGGCGGCCGCGTGGCGATCCACCTGAGTGCGCAGGATTGCCATCAGGTGCGTGGCCGCACCTTCAAGATCGGAGATCAGCTTCTGCACCTTGCCACGGAAGTAGGCGTAGAAAATCAGCGCCGGCAGGGCGATGGAGAGACCAGCGGCGGTTGCGATCAGCGCTTCTGAAACGCCACCGGCGAAGGCCATCTGGCGGGCGCCTTGGAAGCCACCGTCCGAAACGTGGTAGAAGGACTTGATCATGCCGACCACGGTGCCGAGCAGGCCGACCATCGGCGCGATGGCCCCAATATCGGCGAGATAGGAGACGCGGGTGGTCAGCAGACTGGACTGGCGTGAGCCCTCGGCCTCGGCCACGTCCCGCACTTCGGAGAAGGTGGCACCGCTGTTCTTGGTCATGAACTCCAGCGCGCGCTGGGTGATGCGGGCCATGCACTCATTGCGGCGGCTGCAGTAGGCGATCAGGCCGAGGAAATCATTGCGGCGGATCAGGGCCTCCGCGTTGTTCATGAAGCGGTCGCTCACCACCGCGTTGCGGCGCAGCAGGAGCAGGTAGAGCAGGATGAGCACGACAGTCAGCACCGACATCACCGCCAGGATGGGCATGCTGAAACCGCCCTGGTGATAGATGTGAAGCAGGTCGACTTCCTGCTTCGGTTCCGGCGCGGCTTCCGCTGCTGCTGCGAGGGTCGGCAGGAAAACTGCCGCCATCGGTAAAATCGTGCGCCACATCATGAGAGGCCGGGAGTCTAGCGGACCCAAGCACCAAGGCAAGCGCCGGGATGCCATGAAATGCTGGAAAAACCGCCGTGGCGAGCGATTCGATTCTTTCATTCCGGGGTATTTCTTGGGAAAAATGCCAGCTATCCCATGAAAGCTCTCGGCTCCGTCCTCCTCCCTTGCGTGATCGCTGTCCTGGCTGCCTGTGCTGGACCACAGTCCCCGCCCACCGCGGGGGAAGCTGGCGCGGCACTGGTGCTGGATAACCGCGACGGCGGCACCCGGGGAGGTCGGCACTTAGTGCTGGCTCCCGACGGCACCTTCCAACAAACGGTCTATTCGGAAATCAATATCGAGGGCAGTGAGCGCAAGACCGCGGGGCGCTACAGTTTCTCCGGGGACCGCAAGATGCTTACCCTGGTCGCGCCGAGTGGAGCCACCCAGACCCTCTACCGGGTACCGCATCGGGGACAGATCTACTGGGTGAAGGCCGGGGAGCAGGAGCGGATTGCCGCGCAGGGCGAGGAGGCGCTGCGGAAGAGCTCCCTGAGAGTGGTGGGAAATTGAAGGGTTCCGCGTTCATTCTGCGCAATCATCCCCCCTTGCGCGGGAGTGGGTCCTAGCGTCCAATGAGGTCGTGGCCGCGGCGGCGTGTAAGGAAAAACTCAGGACGGTGCCTCATCAGCCCGGCGTCTACCTCATGAAGGATCGCCTCGGCTCGATCATCTACGTGGGCAAGGCCCGGGATTTGAAGAAACGCCTCTCGTCCTACTTCCTCGCCTCGCGCAAGACCCGCGCGGACCTCAAGACCCGGGCGCTGATCGATACGATCGTCGATTTCGAATTCCACCTCGTGCGCAATGAGGCCGAGGCGCTGCTGCTGGAAGGCAAGCTGATCAAGGATTACCGGCCGCGCTACAATGTGGCCTTCCGCGACGACAAGCGCTTCCTGCTGGTGAAACTCCAGCCGAGTGAGCCCTGGCCGCGCTTCGTGCTGACGCGGATGAAGAAGGACGACGGAGCGCGCTACTTCGGGCCATTCGCGCATTCCGGCGCGCTGCGGGCGACGATCTCCTGGCTGAACCGGAAGTTCGGCCTGCGCGCCTGCCGCCCGCTCAATCCCGGCGAGAACGACTACCGGCACTGCAATGCGGACGTCATCCGAAACTGCTCCGCGCCCTGCATTTTGCGGATCACGCGGGATGCCTACTTGGCGCGGATCGATGAGGCCTGCCAGGTGCTGGACGGCAAGGGCCGACGCGAGATCTTCAGCGATCTGGAGGCGGACATGGCCAAGGCCGCCGGGCGGCTCGACTTTGAGAAGGCCGCGCTGCTCCGCGACGTGCTCGACAACCTCAAGAAGACCCTGAACCCGACGCGGCAGTTCACGCGGGGCAGGGGAGTGCCGACCACGGTGAAGCCGACCGAGGACCTCGCGGATCTCGGTGAGGCTCTGGGATTGGAAGGCCCGCCGCGGGTGATGGAGTGCTTCGATATCTCGAATGTCTCCTCGAACCACATCGTGGCCTCGATGGTGCGCTTCACCGAGGGGAAGCCGGACAACCAGAACTACCGCCGCTACCGCATCCGCACGGTGGCGGGGCAGGACGACTTCGCCTCGATGGCGGAGGTGATCCGACGCCGCTACTCACGCATTCTTGGCGAGAACGCGGATGCAAACCCGGACGACGAGTATTCGCAGGAAGACCCGCTGGAGAGACAACGGCGCCTTGCGAAGGAAGGCCGCGCCAAGATCGTGCTGCCGGATCTGGTGATCGTGGACGGTGGCAAGGGCCAACTCTCGATGGCTGTGCGCGAGTTGCGGAACTTGGGGCTCTTCGACCTGCCGGTGATCGGCTTGGCCAAGCAACGCGAGGAAGTCTTCTTCCCCGGTGAGAGCGATCCCTTGCTGATCCCGCACGACCGCGGCGCGCTCAAGCTGCTCCAGCGGATCCGCGACGAGGCCCACCGCTTCGCGAATGGCTACAACGCGCTGCTCTACCGGCGGCGGATGAAGGAGAGCCTGTTAGACGACTGCCCCGCGGTCTCGCCGAAGAAGAAGCAGGCCCTGCTGTCGCGGTTCGGCAGCGTGGACCGGATCCGCAAGGCAAGTGTCGCGGAGATCGCGGCGCTGCCGGGGATTTCCGAGAAGTCGGCGCAGGTGATTTTGGAGTGGCTGGGGTGAAAAAGGTGGTCCGCACAGCCCCTCTGTGCGGACGAAGCAGTTTTGGCGGTGGACCTCGCCCCGTGACCTCGGGTTGAGCCTGAAGCGAGTTGGCGGAGGCTAAGGGCTACACAGCCTCTGCAAGAACCAAGCCTAGGCTGGCGAATCGGAATGTTTTCCCGGGGGCACTTGATCTCCGACGACTGCCAGAACGGCTTCGCCGCACAGAGGGGCTGTGCGGACCACCTTTATCTTCCTGCCCTACGTCAAGTTGTAGACAGCCATCCAGAAGTATTCGAGCTCCACCACTTCCACCTTGTCTGTGAACGACGCCAGCACAGCGCGGATCTCTTCCTTATCGGGGAAATTCTTCAGCACCTCGTGGCTGCTTCCATCCGCCAGCTTGCGGGGCTGGTAAGTATTCCCGGCCTCATCCGTCCGGTGGATCGGCGTGCTGCTGCCTGCCACGTAGCGGTTGTCCATGAAGGCGACGGTGGCACCGGGTGTTAGACGGGCGTGGAAGCCTGCGAGGAATTCCTGCAAGCGCTCCAAGGGCACATGCGACCACCAGAAGCCCGCGAATCCAGCATCGAAGTGGCGGCCGAAGTCAGGCAGCGCGAGGGAGTCAGCGACGGCAAACTCCACCTTTCCTTCCTTCCACGGCTTGGCCCGTGCGATCTCCAGCGTTTCCGGATTGATGTCCGTGGCCAGGATTCTGGCGGCGCTCTCTGCGAAGCACTCCGTCCAGTAGCCGGTGCCGCAGGAGATCTCTAACAGGTCCCGGCCCGCGAAGATCTCGCGGCATCGCTTCCGGAGCTGCTGGAGGTCGGCCTGGCGCTCGGGCTTGGCATAGACCTGTTCGTATTCGGCAGCACGGCGGGCGTAGTATTCGATCATGGTGGGTCGAAGCCGATTTCCATGACCCGGAACTTGGCCCCGAGCTGGCCGGGGTGGGTGAGGGTCTGGAAGGCGCGCAGATCCTTGGCCACATCGGTCCGGCCCTCAAGGGAAAGTAGCCAAGGTTTCGCGATCTCCGTGAGGAAGAGTCCTTGCCGCTGGTCGCGGATCACCGTGCCGCCCATGGCTTCCGCGGCTTCCGCCAGTGCGGTGAAATCGACATGCGCGGTGATATCGATTTCCCCGGGGGATTCTAACGGATCCTCCGCCGCCCGGTGGCGGGAGAAGGTCCGTAGGGTGCCGGTGGTACGGGACTCGTGGTAGTAGTCCTCGCGGTCGAAGCCGTAATCGAGCCAGAGCATGCGCCCGCCGGCCATGCCGGTGGCCATGGCACTGAGGAAGCTGCCGATGTTGTCGCGGACCTCCGTCATGTAGCCGACGGGGCGGGTGGGCAGCTTGGCCACCAGATCCGCCGGTGCGGGGCCCACGTCTGTCCAGTAGAAGCGCCCGTCCGAGACCTCCACCCCCAGCTCGTGCCAGAGCTCACCATCCGACTCGATGACATGAAAAGGCAGGGCATCGAGGACCTCGTTCCCGAGTACGAAGGAGGGGAGGGGATCCTCGGCCAGCGATGTAGTGGAATCCACCACGCGCAGGGCACCGGCGCTGCGTTGGCGCAGGGCCTCCGCCAGCAGGGGCAGCGGCTCGACCACCACATATTCCGCCCCCGAGGCCTCCAGGGCCGCCAGAATGTCGAGCGCCAGTGAGCCGTCGTTCGCCCCCGCTTCGACGATCCGCCAGCGGACCGGCGAGCCGGCTTCCTGCCACCAGGCGGAAATATGCGCAGCCAAAAGACGGCCGAAGAGCGGCCCGACGCTCACGCTGGTGAAGAAATCGCCGCCCCGGCCGACCTGCCCTGCCGGCCGGGCGTAATAGCCCTGGTCCGGATTATAAAGGGCTTCTGCCATAAAATGCTGGAAAAGCAGCGGCCCGGAGTTAAGGATCTCCTCACGTAGCCGGGCGGCCAAGCCCGGCATTGCGCCTTCGGCCTCCGGCGAGTATGCGGAGGGCGCGCCGGAGGGTATCCGGGAGTTTTCACAAAAAGAATCCGGCATGGCCAATAAGGAGAACCAGAAGGCGAACAAGCTGAGGAAGCGGCGTTTCTACAAGCGCAAAGGCTTCTGGCTGGGGTTGATCCTGTTTTGCGTTCTGAGCGCGGGGATCGGTTACGTCGGCGTCGAGCGCTACACCCGCCCCTTCCGCGAGCGGGCGGACGCCTACGATCTGGCGCGCATCAACGATCTGGAAATCCCCAGCGTGATCTTGGACCGGCACGGCAAGGAGATCGGCCGCATCTTCGTCCAGAACCGCAGTGTGATTCCGATTTCCGAAGTGCCGGATATCTTCATCGAAGCCCTGAAGGCGGGGGAGGACCAACGCTTCGAAACCCACGACGGGATCGACTACATCGGTATCGTGCGCGCAGTCTATCTGAACAAGAAGGCTGGCAAGCGCACCCAGGGGGCCAGTACCGTGACCCAGCAGCTCGCGCGCAATGCCTATGACCTGATCAACGAGAGCAAGCGGCGCGGCGAGGACGACATGAATCGCAAGATCGTGGAGGCCTTCCTCGCACGGCGAATCACGAAATCCTACAGCAAGAAGCAGGTCCTCGAGTTCTACCTGAATCGCATCTATTTCGGCAGCGGTTATTACGGGATCCGCTCCGCCTCGCTGGGCTATTTCGGGAAGGAGCCGAAGGATCTAACCGCGCTGGAGAGCGCGGCGATCGTTGGCTGCATCAAGGACCCGAACGACATGACGCCACTCCGCTACCCGGAGAACAACAAGAAGTCGCGCAACTTGGTGCTGGGCCGGATGGCGGAGGCGAATGCGATCACCTCCAAGGAGGCCAGCAAGCTTTCCGCCGAGACCCTCAAGCTCAACCCCAAGCCGCTGCAGCGTGGCACCAGCCATCTTTACGAGCGGATTGCCGATGAGATCGGCCGCGAACTCGGGCCGGATGCTTTGGCCGCCGGCGGCTTCATCATCCATACTTCTATCGATGCCGATGTGCAGTCGGCGATGGAGAAGGGCCTGAAGGCCAGCTACGAGAAAGCGGAAGCCGTTCAGGGCTATGCCAACCAGAAGAAGGCCGACTATAAGAAATCGTCCGGCAAGCCCGCGGAATATCTTCAAGGGGCGGGCCTGATGGTGGATCATGCGACCGGTGAGGTCTTGGCGCATGTCGGCGGCCGTGACTATGCGGAGGTGCCTTATGACGTGATCGAGCTGGGCAAGCGTCCGCTGGGGACCGCCTTCCTGCCCTTCGCCTATGCCGCGGGCTTCAAGCAAAACCTGACCCCGGCCACGGCGGTGACCGATGAATGGATGGACGCACGCTTCGTAGGCATCGGCGGTACCGAGGGCGTGATGGGGGAGTGGGGGATGGAAACGCTCAATCCGGGGAAGCCCGAAGGCAAGATCACGGCGCGCCGGGCGCTGGAGAGTTCCAAGATCGGGGCCTCGATTGGCTTTGCCCAGATGGCCGGCCTGCAGAATGTGGCGAATACCGCGGAGGCCTTCGGCCTGCCGATGAAGGGGGCTGAACTCCTGCCGCGTCTGGCGGCAGGGTGGGAGGCTGCATCCATGAAGGACGCCGTGCGGGCAATCTCGGTCTTCGGCCGCAATGGGACCAGTGCTCCCAAGGTCTTCACCTTTGTGGACCGGGTGGAAAACAGCGAAGGTAGCATCGTTTACAACCGCAAGATCGAGGTACCCGTGCGCTTGGAGCCGATCGATGATGCCACCTCCTACATGGTGCACACCATGTTGCGCGGCGGCATGGAGCGGGGCAGCGCCTCCGGCCTCACCGAGATGCTGGTCGAGAAGCCTTTCAGCGGTGCGGGCAAGACCGGCACCACCCATGATTTCTCCGACAACTGGTTCCTGGGCTACAACGGCCGCGTGTCCTGCGGCGTCTGGCTCGGCTTCCTGCAGCCGGGCAAGTCGATCTATCAGGGCGCCTTCTCGAAGGAGCTGGCGATGCCGGTCTGGGCGGATGCCATGAATGCCTGCGCCAAGGACTTCGGAGGCAAAGTCATCCCGCAACCGGAGAGTATCCAAGAGGTGAAGATCTGCCGGGTCTCCGGGCAGCGGGCCACGCCCTATTGCTACGAGACCGTGATGGACCCCGTCACCAACCGGCCGCGGACCCGCTCGGCGGAGTTCACGGAGTTCTTCCGCAAAGGCATGCCGACCCTGCCCTTCTGCCAGATTCACTCGGGTTCGGAATCGGCGGCTCCTGAAGGAAGGCCGCTTAGCCCTGCGATGATCGACAGTACCCCGGTGCGGCCGAAGGAGCAGATCCTGCTGGGCGAGGATCCCTATTTCACCGAGCAGGTGATGCTTGAAGGGATGGAACACCAGCCGCAGCGCAGGAGCACCAACGTGCTGGACAGCTTCGATCTGGGGGATGGGGAAAAACCGCTGCAGCTGGCTTGGCCCAAGCGGATCAAGATCATGCCGGAATGAAGCGGTTCTACCCCTCGTCATGGTTGGTAAAATCCGCCTCTGATTTGTCACTCGTCTTTGAGTCCGCGATGCGCTACCGCCGCTCCGAGCAACCCAAACCCCTCCTTGGCAAAAGGCCACGGTGGGGTGATGATGCGCCCGTCGTCATGATCCGCCTTCTTCTTTGTCTCGCCGCCACGGCGACCGCGCTTGCCCAGGCACCGCGCGCCGAGCCGGTGGACGAGAGCGAGGCCGAGGTCCAGCCGCCGCAGCCCTCGGACACGGATTGGTTCACGACCGGCAAGCGCCTGCATGACGCTGCGCGGGCCAGCACCAATATCGACCAGCGGATGGAGCGTCTTTCCGGCGCGATTTCGCTGCTTAACCGCTTCCTCGATACCAAGCCGAACGATCCGAACGCCGAGGCAGCCTGGTGGTATCTGGGCGAGAGCTACTATTTCTCCGGGCGGACCGACGACGCGCGCCGCTGCTATGGCTCGATCCTCAATCGTTACGCCAAGGGCGGCTTCGCCAGTGCGGCGGCCTTCCGGCTGGCGGTGGATCATTTCAACAACCGCCAGTATGCGCTGGCTGCTCCCTACTTCGAGAAGATGGTAGCCGTCGCGACCGCGCCGGACCACCGCTTGAAGGGGCTCTTCTACGCGGGCTTCTCATACGAGCTGTTAGGGCGCACCCGTGAGGCCAGCGACTACTACCGCAGGGTGATTGCGGATCCGGAGCCGCAGAATACCTTCTTGGGCAAGGCCCAGCTTCAGCTCGGCAAGCTGCTTTCTCGCGCGGAGAAGCTCGATGAAGCGCTGCCGCTGCTCGACAAGGCGGTGATGTCCCGCAGTGCCTCCGACATCCGCGGCCCTGCTGCCGTGGAGGCTGGCATCGTGTCGGCCAAGCTTGGCCAGGCCGAAATTTCTGACAAATACCTGATGCTGGTGATGAACACCGCCGGCATGGAGGCCTATCGTCCGGATGCGCAGATCGCGCTGATGAACGCCCGCTACGATCGCAAGGAGTATAGCGAGGTGATCTCGATCTTCCTGCGTAGCGCGGAGAAAGCCCAGGGTGAGCAGGAGGCAAAGCGCTTGATGGTCGCAGCCAAGTCCTACATGGCCTTGGACCGCAATGTGGAGGCACTCGAGCTCTTCCGCGAGGTGGAGAAGCTGATGCTGCCCAACAACATCCACGCCTTCGATGCGAACTACCTGCGCTTGCTTTGCTTCTACCGGATCGAGGGCCGGCACGTGCCGGATCAGGTGGATGCCTTCCTGGACATCTACCGCAAGAATCGCCCCCGCGATCCGAAGATCCATTCGGCGCTGCTGATGAAGGCAGAGACGCTGATGGACGCGCACAATCCGACCGAGGCGGCCAAGGTTTACAACGAGATCGACGCCACGGTGCTCAGCCCGGAGAACCGCAAGGGCCTGCTCTACAAGCGCGCGGCCTGCCAATTGGCGAGCGAGGACCCGCAGGGAGCGGTGCGCTCCTTCAGTGAGTTCATCACCACCTATCCGGACGATCCGCGCGCGGCGGAGGCGCTGATGCAACGCGCACAAGCCTACGAGACCAGCGGCGAGCCGATGAAGGCCATCATCGACTACGATCAGGTCATCACCCGCAACCTCAATCCGGAATACACCGAGCTGGCCTACATCCAATCCGCGGAGATCGCCAAGCAGGAGGGTAACCTCGAGGACATGATCGCCCGTTACGAAGGCTTCCTCGCAAAGTTCCCTTCCGCCACTCGCGCCCGCAAGGCGAAGGCCAACTACTGGCTGGCCTGGGGCATGATCAAGAAGGACCACTTCAAGGAGGCCGTCCCTCATGCGGAAACCGCCCGCGACCTGGAGCACGCGACCTACGGCAAGAACGCCGGTGCCCTGCTGGCCTTGGCCCACTGGACCTTGCAAGCTCCCGAGCCGCTCTGCGATGACGTGGACCGCGCCATCAAGGACGAGTTCGTCGACTACTTGCCGGAGCAATTGATTGACTGGGCTGCCATGCAGGCTTTCGGCGCCGACCGCTTCGAGCAGTCGGCCCGCTTCTACCGCCTGATCGCGGATGAGGATGAGCCGCGGAGTACTGCCAAGCAGACTTGGCGCTACCTCGGCAAGGCCCTCCTCGCGGCAGGCAAAGCGAAGGAAGCCCTTGGCCCCGTGAATAACGCCCTCGAAGTGGAGGATGTGCCGATGTGGAAGGCCGATGGTCTGGTGGACCGCGCCAAGGCACTGCTTGGCCTCGGCAAGCTGGATGAAGCAAGCGCCGCGCTCAATGAGTGTCGTGCGCTCCAGCCCCAAGGCCGCACGATCGCCGAGGTGATGATCGTCAATGGCGACATCCAGATGAAGCGCAACGATCCCACGCGCGCGGCCGTTGATTACGTGTCTGCGGTGGAGCAGCTCGACGACAGCGACCGGGTGATCAAGCCGCAGGCGCTGAACAAGGCCGCGACCGCACTGGAGAAGAAGGGGGATCCCTCCGCGGCCCAAGAGTACCGCATGATGCTCCGGAACAAATATCCGGAGTTCAAGGCACCCTGACGCAAATCGGCAGGGACGTGGAGGCGGTCGGATGCGCTGGCTTTTCGCCGTGTCGCGATTTCGCTCTTATCCGCCGCAAAGGGGAAACGTGCCGTAGGGATTGGCCCTACAGGCCGAACGGGCGATATACCCTACGCGATTAAGTATATTCAAGTTTCCTAATATTCCTTGTTTTCCGAGGGTTGTGGTCGCAAAATCGGACGCGTCCGGCGGGCTCTTCTCAATCGCAGGGTTCTCACCACCCCGTCTTCCCCGACCCATGAATGCTCCCCGGGCAATCCGTGCCCTCGTCTCTGCGTGCGCCCTGATCGCACCAGCCGTTGAGGCCGCCACCGTTTCCTCTGCCAGCTCGTCTTGGACCGCGCTGGCGGGAAATTATGACTATTTGGCGGACCAGCAAACCGGCCAGCCGGCGAGCGATATTGTCGGCAGCGGCACCAACGGTGGCTTCTTCACGACTTTCAATAACAACGGGAGTGCCAGCTCGACCGATGGCACCCTCGGCTTCCGCATCCGCTTGGATGAAGCTGACGGCAACAAGAATAACCCGGCATGGAGTGCCATCCTGTGGGTTGGAATTGAAGCCAACGGGGACAATGCGATCGACGTCTTCCTCGGTGTGGGCATGCAGGGAAGCACCCCGGTCATGGGCATTTATGCACCCGGTGGCCAGGCCAACACCTCGCCGAGCACGACCTCCATCGCGTCCTCGGCCACCTATAGCTACACGCGGGACGCGAACAACTACAGCTACCGTCCGGTGAACTACCTCACGGACGGCGGGACCACCAACGATGCGACGCCCTCCACCACCGGTGATCCGGACTACTACCTGAGCTTCATGATGCCGTTCGCGGATATCGTGGGCTTCTTGAAGAATAACAAGTCGATCAACATCACCGACCAGTCGAGCCTGCGCTACGTGGTAGCGACCTCCACCCAGACAAACAGCCTCAACCAGGACTTGGGCGGGGTGAATGGCGGCGTCAACTCCGCACAGACTTGGTCCCAGCTCGGCGGCTTCTCCCAGACGGTGAATGCCAGCGGCAATACGATCCCGGAGCCTTCCAGCTTCGTGATGATCGCACCGCTGACCCTGCTGGCCGCCCTACGTCGCCGCCGGAACTGATTCTTCGACTTCGTCTTCGGCATTCTCCGCCTTGGCCTCGCGGATCCGCTTCAGGCGGATCTGCAAGTCGGCCAGAGCGTTCATGAAGTAGATGTAGCCGTCGTAAGGGCTGCCGTAGGGTGAGAAGTACTGATGCACACTGCCATCGGTGCCGCTCTTGGTGGACATCCAGTAGAAGTGGTCGGAGGTCTGCATCTTCGCCCACACGTGGGCCAGGTCGGGATCCTTGGCTGCCAGCACTTCCTCCTCCAGCCGGTGGATCTTCGCGATCGCTTCCTGCTGCATCACATTGCCGGTCCAGGCGCTGAGGTCCCGCTCGGCATCGGCCCATGAGGTCGGCCAGTGGCAGTCGTATTCCTTGGTGGCGCGGAACATGTCCACCACCTCGCCGGGAGTGACCCACTTGATGTTCTGGTCGAGCACTGCCTCCGGGAGCTTCTCCCAGAACTCGAAGATGCCGGTGTCCTTCCACTGGTGCTCGCCGATGGTCTCGTAGTCGAGGAACAGGTTCACCACATCCCCCGGAGCCTTCTTCAGCCATCCCGCGAATTTCTCGGGGGTGAGGGGATACTCCGACCAGTTCTTGTCGGAGAAGCGGAAGCCCAAATCGTCGGAAAGGCCGACGTTGCGCAGGATGGTCTTGAGCTGCGAGACGTGCGGCGCGCGGTAGAGGAAGTTCGGCGATTGGCCGTTGAGCACCCATGGCACGCCCTCCGCGAGGATGCCGTCGAAGCCCATGGTCTCCGCCTGTGCGGCGATCGCGTTGTTATAGATCAGCTCGGTATTGCGGAAGACCCGCGGCCGGACTTGGAAGGTGTCTTCGAGGATATCGAGATGTCGCTCCACCTGGCGCTCGAACTCCTTCTTCGAGTGCAGGATCGCCAGCGAGTGGTAGTAGGTCTCAGCCAGCAGCTCGACATTGCCCGTGGCCACCAGTTCCTGGAAGGACTTCAGCACGTCCGGCCGGTGGTGGGCCATCTGCTCGATCACCGTGCCGCTGATCGAAAGGGCCATGCGGAAGCGGCCCTTGCTCTCCTTGATCGCCTTCTTGAAGAGCGCGTTTGCCGGTAGATAGCACTTCTCGGCGACCTTTGAGAGCACCTCGCCATTGAGTCCATCGTCCTCATAGAAGGCGTGCTCGCCGATCCGGAAGAAATCGTAAGGAATCAGCCGGTTTGGCTGGTGCACCTGGAAGTAGAGGCAAACGTCGGGCATGGAAAAAAGTGCCGAGTGATCAGTAAGCGGTGATCAGTGCTGGATCTGTGGCGGGGACCGGTCTTGGTTCTGGTTTCTTGCTTCTGGTTGCGCCAGCTCATTTCACGGAAGCGTGTACGAGATCTTGGTAGATCTCCACCACTCTCTCCGCCGCGGCGTCCCATGTCGAGGCCGCCATGTCCAGCGCGGCCTGCTTGACCACCTGCTCGCGGAGTTCCTCGTTCTCCAGCAGGTCGATGATGTGCTTGGCCATCAGGTCGACGTCCCAGAAGTCCGCCTTGAGCGCGCCCTTGAGCACCTCGGCCACGCCGGACTGCTTTGAGATCACTGCGGGAATGCCGAACTGTGCGGCTTCCAGCGCGGACAAGCCGAAGGGCTCGGAGACCGAAGGCATGCAGTAGATGTCAGTCATCGAGAGCAGCTCGTTGACCTTCTCCTTGTTCAGGAAGCCGGTGAAGTGGAAGTAGCCGCCGAGTCCGCGGAAGGCACCGCTTTCGATCAGCGGCTTCAAGCGCTCGCCCGTCCCGGCCATCACGAAGCGAACGTTCTTGTTCACATCGAGCACCCTCTGCGCGATCTCCAGGAAGAACTCGGGACCCTTCTGCGCGGTGAGACGGCCGAGGAAGAGCACCAGCTTCTCGGGGAACTTCTTCCGGGTGCTAAAGACTTCCACCGGCTCCGCGCCATTGTGCACCGGATGCACCTTCGCGGGATCGATGCCGTAGTGCCCGGAGCAAATCTGACCGGTGTAGCGGCTCACGGGGATCACCGCGTCCGCCTGCTCCATGCCGTATTTCTCGATGTCGTAGATCCATCCGCGGGCATCAGCCCCGGCCCGGTCATATTGCGAGGCGTGGACATGCAGCACCAGCGGCTTGCCGGTGGCCTTCTTCACTTCCACGCCGGCCAGGAAGGTCATCCAGTCATGCGCGTGGACGATGTCGAAATCGGTTAGAAGCGCCAGCTTGGCCGCGATCTTTGAGAACTCGACCACCTTGGTGCCGAGGTCGGCGCCGTAGAGCTCACCCATCTTGAATTGTTCAAGCTGGTTGCGGGTGGTCTGGGAAAACTTGATTTCACCACCGGGTTCCGTGCGGATCTGTTCTACGGTGGTTTCGGTCGTATCGTAGGGATCCAGGAAGATCGGCACGCGATCGATCTGGGCAAAGCTCTCGTAGCGATATTTGCCCTCCACGGTCTGCAATTCCTCCACGCGGAGGTTGTTCAAGCCCGTGAGGTCGAAACCCTCGAAGCTGGTGTCCGGAGCGGCGCGCGGCACGATCACCCGCAGGTCCACATGCTTGGAAAGAGCTTGGGAAAGACCAAGGCAGGCGATCCCCAAGCCGCCGTTGATCAGAGGGGGGAACTCCCAACCGAGTTTGAGCACGCGAAGACGATTCATGACCGAGAGGGCGACATGGAATCCTGATTTTCAGTGACTCCCGTGACCGTGGGTGTCCATGAGCAATGGCCGGGCCAATGTCCATAGAAAATACGGAGATACACGTACCGAGTTCGCCACGCTGGCATCGAAACGATTCATTGCAAGGTTCAAAGTTGTGGCGTCTTGCCATTATGTCCGGTTTTGCTGCGGACACAAAAGCACCTCGATTTTCAATCAATCGGAGGCAATTTGCGAACGGCTTCCGGATGACCGGCTTGCCGTATGACTACGCATTCGCGTACTGGCACAGCTCGTGCCATGGTTCTACCTATGGGAGCTTCGTCCTCCCCCCGATCGACATGGCATCCGAAGAATTCTCCGGCAACTACATGGAGAAGCACCAGACCGCCGCAGCGGTTGTGGACTTCTTGCCAGGCAGCATCCGCGACAAGCGGAACCCCGCGCCCGGCGTCTACGAATTCCTCACGGACAATGGGGTGCTTTTGCAACTCAGGTTGGTTGCAGAGGGCATCGTCCGCTTCCGCTTCTCGCCTGAAGGCCGCTTTGATGGAGATTTCTCTTATGCAATCGATCCGGCCTATCAGGGTGAGCTGCCGGAGCATGAGCTGATCGAATTCGCGGATGGCTTCGCTCTCAAGACGGGTAGGATCTCCGTCCGCATCGCGCGCCAGGGTCTCAAGACCACCATCACCGATACCATCAGTGGCCGCATCCTCTGCCAGGATGAGAAGGGCTACCACTGGGAGGACAACAAGACCTACGGCGGCGAGGTCGTGAAGATGAGCAAGGTCTGTCAGAACAGCGAATACTTCTACGGGCTGGGCGACAAATCCTGCGATCTCAACCTGCGCGGCAAGCGCTTCGAACTCTGGGGTAGTGATACCTATGCCTACGGTCCGCAGACCGATCCGCTCTACAAGAACATTCCCTTCTACATCAGCCTCTGCCGCGGGCACTGCTACGGGATCTTCTTCGACAATACTTTCCGCACCGGCTTCGACTTCGGCAGTGACAAGCCGGGCGTGACCACCTTCCGCGCGCAAGGTGGAGAGATGGACTACTACTTCATCCAGGGCGACAAGCCCTTGGATATCGTGAGCCGCTACACGCGCCTCACCGGCATGGCCGAGATGCCACCCTTGTGGGCGCTGGGCTATCACCAGTGCAAGTGGAGCTACTACCCGGAAGCGACGGTGCGGAACATCACCACCGGCTTCCGCAAGCGCAAGATCCCCTGCGATGCCATCTATCTGGACATCGACTACATGGATGGCTACCGCTGCTTCACTTGGGACGCGGAGCGCTTTCCCCAGCCGAAGAAGATGGTGGAGGAGCTTGAAGCGGAAGGCTTCAAGACCGTTGCGATCATCGACCCCGGCCTGAAGATCGATCCGAACTATCCGGCATGGGTCGAGGGCATCGAGCGGAACTACTTCTGCCGCCGCCAGGATGGCGCGCTGATGAAGGGCTCGGTGTGGCCGGGCCTCTGCCACTTCCCTGACTATACCCGGCCGGATGTGCGCGAGTGGTGGGCCACGCTCTTTAAGGATCTCATCGGCGATGTCGGCGTGCGCGGCATTTGGAATGACATGAACGAGCCGGCGGTTTTCGAGGAAGGAACCTTCCCTCACGACGTCCGCCACGACTACGACGGTCATCCTTGTTCGCACCGCAAGGCGCACAATATTTACGGCATGCAGATGGTGCGAGCCACCCGCCAGGGGCTGAAGCTCTATGGCAAGGGTCGCCGTGCCTTCTCAATCACGCGCTCGGCCTATGCTGGCACGCAACGCTTCGCCTGTGCATGGACGGGCGACAACGTCGCTTCCTGGGAACACCTGAACATGGCGAACACCCAGTGCCAGCGCCTCGCCACCTCAGGCATGTCCTTCATCGGCTCGGATATCGGCGGCTTCATTGAGACGCCCACACCTGAGCTCTACCTGCGCTGGGTGCAGCTCGCGGTTTTCCATCCTTTCTTCCGCACGCATTCCTCAGGGGATCATGGCGAGCAGGAGCCGTGGAGCTTCGGCGATGACACCACGGACTGGGTGCGGCGTGCGATCGAGATGCGCTATCATCTTCTGCCGGCGATCTACACCGCCTTCTGGCAGTATGTCAGCGAGGGCACGCCGATGCTGCGTTCGCTACCTCTGGTGGAGCACCAGAATCCGGATGCCTACTGGCGCAGCGCCGAGTTCTACTTCGGCGATCACCTCTACGTCGTGCCGATCTTGGCCGAAGGCGAGGAGGGCCGCTTCCTCTACCTGCCGCACGGCGATTGGTTTGCCTATCACGATGACGCCCGTCCGAAGGCGGTAGCCACGGACATTTGGATCGAATGCCCGATCGACCGCATCCCGGTCTTCGTCCGCGGTGGCGCAGTGATTCCTCACTGGCCGCTGCAGCAGTACGTCGGCGAGATCGTGAATCCCGAGCCCGAGCTCCGCACTTGGTGGAAGGATGGCAGCGAGACCAGCCGCTGGTACGAAGACGAAGGCGACGGCGAGCAGTGGAAGGAAGGCATTTATCGCGACTCCACCCTCAACGTCGAAGGCGGGGAGGGGAGACTGGCGCTCTCCCGTGAGTGGCAGGGCTCATGGACGCCCGGCTACGAGAATGTCCAGATCACCTTCTGCGGTATCGGCTGCGCCGAGGCAGAGCTGGGTGTTGTAGTCGATGGCCATGATCTCAGAGCCAAGCGCGATGATGACGGCCGCTACCGCGTGAGCGTGCCACGGGACTTCAAGAGCGTGGCGCTAAGTTGGGAGCCAGTGGAGGTGAACCCGCGGAAGAAAAGCGAGGTCGAGGCCTAGGCTTTCTGCCAAGGGAACACGAGCGGCTGCGCCGCAAAGATAAGCATCACCCCTCAATCACATCTTCCTCCTCCCGCTTGGCCAACTTCGGCAAAGGCGGCGGATCCTTTGGCCCCTCGTCGATGTGCGAAGCATCGCTGCTGAAGAAATCGATCGCGGTCTTCGCCACTTTCCAAGTGTCCACATACGCATAGCTCCCCACGCCCAAAGCCCCCGCGACGGGAATCCAGCGTGCGAGGGACTTCTTCACCGTGGTCTGGGTCAGCTTTACCCCGATCTTCCCCGCCACCTTCTGCAGCGTTTGGAAGGACGCTTGGCGAACCAGATAACGTTCGCCGACCCGCACCACCAAGTCACGCATCGCCATGGCCGTGGTATGCCGGAAGAGGCAGTAGATCATCGTCTGCTTGGAGAGCGACCAGCTCTTTCCATAGACCGCAGCAATATCCGCGACCATCTGGGACTGGATCTTCCAGACCCCGATCATCTCGGGCACGATCGTCGCCCACGCGAGGGGGCCCGGCGGCAGGGCCAGCATGCCCGCCGTGGTCGCCGCCTTGCGGGAGGCGTTCCGCGCAATCGCCTCGGCTCGATCCTTCGGCACCAGGCTGGTGCTTTCCGCGCTATCCGGCACTTGGCCGATAAAGCGCAGAATCGCATCCGCCACCTTCTCTGCGGCGGATGCGCCTTTGGCGAGCAGGGTAGTGCTGGTCTTGGGCTCTTCGGGCGTCGTTGCCATTTCGATGCCCGCATTAAAGCACAATTCCACGCCCGCGCGCGGCTTGAATTACGCCCCTGCTTTGTAGTCAGCTTTTTGCGGGGATCTCCCTCAAGCCCGGATGAACTCCAGCAGGTCCGCGTTCAGCTTGTCCTTGTGCGTGTCCGTGATGCCGTGTGGCGCGCCGGGGTAAATCACCAGCTTGTGATCCTTCACCAGCTTCGCGGACGCCAGCCCACCGACTTTCACCGGCACCACTTGGTCGTCGTCGCCGTGCAGGATCAGGGTGGGGATGTCGAACTTCTTGAGGTCCTCGCGGAAGTCGGTCTCGGAGAATGCTTTGATGCATTCCAGCGTGTTAAGGTGGCCGCCCATCATGCCCTGCAGCCACCACGCGTCGATCATGCCCTGCGAGACCTTGGCGCCGGGTCGGTTGAAACCGAAGAATGGACCGGAGGGCAGGTCCTTGTAAAACTGTGAGCGGTCGGCGAGCTGCGCGGCGCGGATGCCGTCAAAGACTTCGATCGGCACGCCGTCCGGATTGTCATCCCGCTTCACCATCAGCGGCGGCACCGCCGAGATCAGTCCGGCCTTGGCCAGGCGCTTGGTCCCGTGGCGGCCGATGTAGCGCGCGACCTCACCGCCGCCGGTGGAGAAGCCGAAGATCACCGCGTTCTTCACGTCGAGGTGATCGAGCAGCTCCGCCAGGTCGTCCGCGTAGGTGTCCATTTCGTTGCCGCTGGCGCTCTGATCCGAGCGGCCGTGGCCGCGGCGATCATGGGCGATGCAGCGATAGCCCTGGCCGGCCAGATAGATCATCTGGGCTTCCCAGCTATCCGCACTCAGCGGCCAGCCGTGGCAGAAGACAATCGGTTGTGCGGCGGGATTGCCCCAGTCCTTGTAGTAGATCGTGGTGCCGTCTTTGGTGGTGATAGTGCTCATGGGCTCGATGGGGTTGGAAACTTCAGCCTTATTTAGGGCGTCACCTGCTCGCTGTGACCGCGATCTTTGCCGGATCTCCGGAGACCGCTTCGATCTTGAAATCCGGTGGCAGGGTGGGATAACTGCTAGCTGTGAAAACCGCAGCTATCCTTCCTGCGCAGATCCCCGCGCCCGCGCTGGCCTTGGCCGCGTTTCCCGCGCTGCTTACCGTGGGGCTTGTCGGGATCGTGCTCTATGCGGTCTCGGACCTGCAGCGCAGCGGGGCGGTTCCGGATCCCTTCCAGCTCTGGAAAGACCACAGCGGTACGGTGCGGGAGCTGAAGGTGGTGGGCCTGCGCAATGATCCTGAAGGCAGCCAAGTGGAGTTCGTCACGCGCGCGGGTCTCCCCCTCAGCCGCCCTATCACGGACCTGCAGCGCGCGGATCAGGAGCGTGCCTGGGAGGCGGCTTTCGCCCTGAAGCCCGTGCTGAGCTTCAGAGACGCCGCGATGCTCAAAGCTGATACCGGGAGCCTCTACGACCACTATTACCATCTGAACTACACCTTTGATGTCTCCGTCCTGCCGATCAACCGAGTGGTGGAGAACTCAATCAGTCTCAACCATGTGCCGATCGAAGGCCTGCACGGCATGGCTCTCCTGCCGTCAGCGTGGACCTTTGAGTTGAACCTGAACGAACGGCTTCCCCGCGGCCCCGTGGACAGGGACCAGTTGAGATTCAGCACCAGCGGCTACTTCTCGCCACTCTCGCTAAAGGGCGCCGTCGCCGAGGGGCAGCTGACCGCCATCTGCGCGGGCGATCTCACCGAGGAGAAAGTCGTGCTGAAAGTGCCATCCCGCCCCGGGGTGACCTCCAAGGCCAGCGTCGGTCCCATCCAGCTCCGCCTGACTACATCGGGCAGCGCTCCGGAGCTGCGCAAGCTCGCGCTTGAAGTCAGTGGTGCGAATTCCGGGCAGTTGTCCTATGCGGGCTTCAATCAGGAAGGCCCGCGCTCGGATGTCCGGACCACCTACATTGAGGGGAGTCGCAGTGAGATCACGGTCAGCACCGGCTACTACCGCCGGGTGAAGACGGTGGTTGTGCCTTTCTCCGGAACGCCGGAATAAATCAGTCACAGCGGCCGGGGTTCTTCCAATCCTAGGGAGTAGGCGTGCGCGTCGTGCGCCCCTTTCACTCCACACTGCCATGAATCCCTACCACAAGCTTTACACGGCCGAAGACAGCGCCGTCGTCTTCATCGACCACCAGCCGCAGATGACCTTCGGGGTCGCGAACATCGATCGCGCCACCCTGATCAACAACGTCACCTTGCTCGCCAAAGTCGCCAAGGAATTCAACGTGCCCGCGGTCATCACGGCGGTGGAGACGGAATCCTTCAGCGGTTACGTCTGGCCGCAGTTGCTTGATGTCTTTCCCGGCCAACCGGTGGTCGAGCGCAGCTCGATGAACTCTTGGGACGACGAAGGCTTCCGCGAGGCGATCCGCGCCACCGGTCGCAAGAACATCCTGCTCACCGGCCTGTGGACGGAAGTCTGTGTGACCTGGCCGACCATCGAAATGCTCGGCGAGGGCTACAACATCTACGTCGTGGAAGACTGCTGCGGAGCCACCTCCGCGGCTGCCCATGAGGCCGCGCTTTCGCGCATGGTGCAGGCTGGTGCTGTAAGAGTTACGACGATTCCGGCCTTGCTTGAGTGGCAGCGCGACTGGGCTCGCCGCGAGCACTACGACAAGCTCATGGGCCTGATCAAGAATCAGGGCGGAGCCTACGGCGTGGGGGTGGAGTATGCCTACACCATGGTCCACAAGGCTCCTCAATCCGCGCAGAAGCCGCAAATCGTTCCCGCGAAAGCGCATCACTAATTGGGCTCGCACGGTCGTCGCGGATCGGGGATCCGCGGCGGCTCATACTTCTTCCCTCAACTGCCGGCGTACTTCCATGAGGGCGAAGCCGAGCAGGTTCAGCCCGCGCCACTTGGCGGGCTTCTCCGCGCAGGGATTGTCAGCTCCCAGGCCGATGCCCCAGATCGTGTCCCGTGGGCTGGCTTCCACGAGAACCCGATCACCGGTCCCCAACAGAAATTCCCGCATCGTGGAGTGTGCCCGGAACTTCGCGAGATTGCCACGCACCACGATGTCGAAGCGCTCGCGCTTCCAGACATTGTCGTCAAAGTTTGCCACCCCGCGGCCGAGTTCCTTCGCTTGCTTCGGATGAGAAGCCGCAACGATCTTGTCCACCGCTGCAATGTCACCGAAGAGCCGCGCCTTCTCCGCCATCATCCAATGCTCGGCGGTAGCATAGGTAATGCCATCCACGCCGAAGGGCGATTCGAACCATTGGCTGAAGCAGGTCTTCGTCACACTGCCATCTCCGGATGGAGTATGACCCCAGAAGAAAAGGAACTTCACCCGCTCACCCGTGGCGATGCGTCGGACGAGGTCTTCGCGGTTTGATACGGTATCCATAGTAGTGATATTCTCCTGCCTCCGGGCTATCTTTTCCTTTCCAGCGGGGCTGCCGGCCGCGGCCCTCCCAAGAGGAGTCGTGTCGCCTTCGTGCCCGCGGGGGAGGGGCTTTTAGCGGTGGGGGGAACGATGTGTCCACATTCCATCCCTTGCAGCAGTAAGGAAAATTACTTAATTTCTCCGAAGTGATTATCCCGCGCTGGACAATTCGGAACCAGCTGCTAGAAAAAATCGTCCTACCCCCAAAGGCCTTCCCTCGCTCCCCCGATTCTGCTCCCCACCATGAAAACGCGTGCTCCCCGTCGCTACTTTCATCGCCACTATGTGAATGTGGCGACGCCACGGGATGAGCGTGACGCGAGGGATCCCGCGTGGTCTGCTGCTACATGGATAGGCTTTGCCGCAGTGGCTACCGGCGTGGTATGTTCGGTGGCGTATATGCTCGGATAAGTTCAGACAGACCTTATCTGTCGGCTGAGGTACGGTGCTTGTGGTAATTGCCCCGAGCCTGCGCTCAATCCCACTGTGCCTCCGCGCGGTTCTTCAGCAGTCCGGCCCACCATCCGCCGCACTTCACCCAGCCGTGGCGGGTGAAGCCCTTTTCGTCCTGAACCTTCACGCGGAAGACCGCTTGTGAACGGGATGCCTTGAAATCTTCGGCGTAAGAGTATCGCCGCTCGGAGGAGAGCACCTTCAGCCCCTCCCGTTCCGCCCAGTCCTTGAGGATCTGCGTTGAGCGCCGCTCCTCCCAGTAGACTCCCCAGATGATCGCCGCTGCGACCAGCAGCAGCCAGAACACCACCGAATATGCATGCATCGTGGCGTCACTCTGCCCAGCCGGGCGGAAGATTGCATCATAAATGATGAATGGAGCCGCGCGATTCCGTGGTCACAAGCCGCCACGCCTCCCCAAAATCAGGAGAGAAGCCGCAGCCGCAGCCGCGCGCAGCAGACCGATCCCAGACCTTGAAGCCATGAACCCGCCACCGGAAGAAGATCACAGCGTCACCGTCGTGGTCCGGCGGCGGACCAAGCCGGGCTGCGAGCAGCCCTTTGAGGAGGCCATGCGCCAGTTCATCGACTTCGCCCTGTCCTCGCCGGGGAACCGCGGCATCCACGTCCTCCGCTCGGAGCAGGCAAATCCCGCGGCTACACCGTCGTCGACCGCTTCGCCGATGCCGCGACGCGCAAGGCCTTCACCGCCACTTCCACCTACCAGGCCTGGATGGCCCGCCTTCGCGAGCTCACCGAGGGCGACCCGCATATCTCCGAAATGGAGGGCCTCGCCGGCTGGTTCACCCTGCCGGACCAGCCCGCCCGCAAGCCCCCGCCGAAGCCAAAGATGGCCCTCGTCACCTTTCTCGGCGTCTACCCGCTGACATCCATCCTGCCACCTCTCTTCAAGAAGCTCCTGCCCGGCTGGCACCCGCTCGCGGTGAATATCGTGGTCACCGGCATGGTGGTCGCCCTGCTCACCTGGGTGGTCATGCCAAATCTCACCAAGCTCTTCCGCAAGTGGCTCTGGCCTGAACCTCACTAACCTTCCTCCATTATGGAAACACCCGATCTCATCCTCTACAACGGCAAGATCACCACCCTTGATCCTGCTCGTCCCACGGCCAGCGCCCTCGCCATCAAGGACGGCCGCATCCTCGCCAGCGGCGGGGAAGGGGACTTCACGCCCGGCCCCGCGACCAAGCGCATCGACCTCCAGGGTCACCGCGTGATTCCCGGCCTGAATGACTCGCACCTCCACCTGATCCGCGGCGGGCTGAACTACAACATGGAGCTGCGCTGGGATGGCGTGCCCTCACTGGCCGATGCCCTGCGCATGCTGAAAATCCAGGCCCACCATACGCCGCCCGGCCAGTGGGTCCGCGTGGTCGGCTCATGGAGCGAGTTCCAGTTCATCGAGCGTCGCATGCCGACCTTGGAGGAGCTCAATGAAGCCGCGCCGGATACGCCCGTCTTCATCCTCCATCTCTACTGCCGTGCACTCCTGAACCGTGCCGCCCTGCGCGCCTGCGGCTACACCAAGGACACGCCAGATCCTCCCGGCGGCGAGATCCAGCGCGACAAGCAGGGCAATCCCACCGGCCTGCTCATCGCGCGGCCGAATGCGATGATCCTCTACGCCACCCTCGCCAAGGGCCCGAAGCTCCCGCCGGATCACCAGCTCAATTCCACCCGCCACTTCATGCGCGAGCTGAACCGCCTCGGCGTCACCAGTTGCATTGATGCCGGCGGCGGCTTCCAGAACTACCCGGACGACTACGAGATCATCCGTCAGCTCCACCAGCGCGGCGAGATGACCGTCCGCATCGCCTACAATCTTTTCACGCAACGGCCGAAGCAGGAGAAAGACGACTTCGCCAAGTGGATGAAGATGACCAAGCCCGGCGAGGGCGACTCCTTCTTCCGGATGAATGGGGCAGGGGAGATGCTCGTCTTCTCCGCCGCCGACTTCGAGGACTTCCTCGAGCCTCGCCCCGATCTCGCGCCGTCGCTGGAAAACGAGCTGGAGGACGTCGTCCTGGCCCTCGCCTCGAATGGCTGGCCCTTCCGCCTCCACGCCACCTACGACGAAAGCATCTCGCGCTTCCTCGACGTTTTCGAGCGCGTCAACAAGGCCGCACCCATCGGTGGCCTGCACTGGTTCTTCGATCACTGCGAGACCATCTCGGACCGCAATCTAGACCGCGTCGCCGCCCTCGGCGGTGGCATTGCGATCCAGCACCGCATGGCCTTCCAGGGTGAATACTTCGTCGATCGCTATGGTGCCGATGCGGCGCGGCGCACTCCTCCCGTGAGGGCGATGCTTGACCGCGGCATCCCCGTCGGCGCTGGCACCGATGCCACCCGCGTGGCGAACTACAATCCCTTCAATTCTCTCTGCTGGCTGGTCAGCGGTCGCACCTTGGGCGGCTTGGAACTCTATCCTGAATCCAATCGCCTCAGCCGCGAGGAAGCCCTCCGCCGCTACACGGTTGGCAGCGCTTGGTTCTCCCGCGAGGAGCAGAGCAAGGGTACTCTTGCTCCCGGCCAGCTCGCTGACCTCGTGGTCACCAGCGAGGATTACTTCGAAGTCCCGGAGGAGCGCATCCGAGATCTCCACTCGGTGCTCACCATCGTCGATGGCAAACCGGTGTATGCCGCCGGTCCCTTCAAGGAGCACGATGCCCCCGCGATCCCGATCCTGCCGGACTGGTCACCGGTTAAGCGCTTCGGGGGCTACGGCGCGCCTCTGTGGGATGGCCGCACGCCTCCTCTGACCAGCAAGTCCAGCCCCGCCTATTCCACCGCCGGCCTCTGGGGTTCCGGGTGCGACTGCTTCGCTTTCTAGGACCACGTTCATGGCCCTCGACAACAAATCCAAGCGGGCCCACGTAGGGGTCCGCTTGGATTGTATCAGGGTGATCCGGTT
Organism: Haloferula sp. BvORR071; assembly: GCF_000739615.1. GTDB lineage: Bacteria > Verrucomicrobiota > Verrucomicrobiia > Verrucomicrobiales > Akkermansiaceae > Haloferula. Next base: position 265,271 of record NZ_BATP01000007.1, on the reverse strand, counting down.
TCTTACATCACTGCCTGCTGCTTCTTCAGCCGCAGTAGCGTGTTCACGTTCTCTTGGCTCCGCGGCAGCATATGCAGGCGGATCACGTTCTTCATGGACTCCATCACGCCGGGATCCTGCAGGGCTTCTTCATACTCGCGGACGCCATGCTCTTCACCGGCCTGCAGTACTGCCAGTGCCGGAGAATCGCCCAAAGCCAAAGCACCTCCTTCAAGTGCCTTCGCAAAGCCACCCCACATCCCGGAGCTGAAGGAGGCATCGCCTCCCATTTCCGCAATGTGCTGTCGTAGGCGACTCGCGTTGTCCTCGTGCACCGCCAGGATGTGGCGGAGCGACGGGGTTTCACGGTCGGCACTGAAGGAGGAGATTGCTTGAGTGTAGGTCTCGATCGCGGCGATCTCGCCCCGCAACAGTTGATTGCAGGCATCAATGCAGGCTCGCTCCGGCGAGACCATCCGTTGCGGTCGCGGCACGCGGCTGTTTTGCGCGATTTCCCACGCGCGCGCCGCCCCTATGGCCAACAAGGCATGTGGAATGAATGGAACCACCGCCCGCAGCGTGCCGCCGACCAGACGACCCAGCGGCAGGCTGCGCGCCAGATAGCCGACGCCGAAGCCGGCGGCCAGCGAACCAAGCGGATGCTTTACAACCGCGCTTTCAACTTCAGCGCGGGCTTCCTGCAACCGCTGCTTGCCGCTGTTCATCTTCTGCTCCACCCATTGATCCGGGTGGAGGTCCTTTGCTCGTGGAATATTCACGGTGGGTAAGGTTGGGGGATGAGTGGATTTACCAGCGGCGTCGTAGCTTCGCCGCGCGGTCGGCGAGATCGGAAAAGCGGTCACCCACGTGATCGCTGAAGTTGACCACGCGATCGCCGAGATCGGAGAGCGTGCGGTTGTGGCGCAGGCTATCCCATGCGTCGTGGGCACCCTTGTTGGCATCCGTCATGGAGCCCAGCAGCATCTGCCGCAGGCCGTTGCTACGCCGTGGCGAGAAGAGGATGTAGCCGAGCGCCAAACCGGCAAGAGCGGCCCCCGCGATGTCGGCGATGGAAGCATTGCGCACATGGCGGCGCGCCTTTTCCATAAACTCTTGGCGGAAGCCGTTCGAACGATGGAGATCGTTCCAGTGCGATTCCGTGTCGACGGGCTGTGGAATGTCCCTTGAGGCGCGCTTGTCGCGCGAGTCCGCTTCCAAATCCTCGCCATGCGATGTGTAGTGATCACTTGCTCGTGTATTCATGACGCAGGGGCTTTCGCAGACCCCGCGCCATCCCGATTGCCATCGCAAGTGCTTGGCTCGCTGCCACTAAGGATCCGGCCTATCAAGGCATCACCACTTTTGCGGTGCGCGATGCGTGTTTGATTGAGGCATTTTGCAATGCGGGATCGCCGAGGCGAAACGCCCAGCCCTCCTCTGCGATTTGCGTGTGCTCGAGACGCTGCCCCGCCACGAAAGCCCATGAAATCAAGGCCTCGCCGTCTGGCATGGTGCGAGCGGAAGCATTCCGGACATCAACTAGTCAAACACCATGAAACCAACGATTGCTTTTCCTTTTCCCCATACCGGTCGCCTTGCCTTGCTGCTCGCCGCCAGCAGTTCCATTTCGCTCACCCCTCTCTACGCGGCCGATGGCCCCGAGCCGGGAGTGAATAGTCCGGTCGCTGGCGAAGAGGCGATCAAAGGCAGCGAAGTTCACACTCCGCCCGCCGAGCCCAAGGCAGAGGCGAAGGCCGAAGCTCCACGAGCCAAACCCAATGACCAGATGCAGGCCGTCCTTGATCAGCTCACCGCCTTGGGCGGCAAGCCCGTCACCGAGCTTTCACCGAAGGACGCTCGCAAGCAGCCATCGCCCGCCGATGCGGTGAAGAAGGTAATGGAGAAGAACGGCGTCAAAGCGGACAAATCCGGAAAGACCGATAACGTCAGCATCAAGCTCTCCACCGGTAGTGTCGATGGCCGCGTCTATCGCCCCGAGGGTGACGGGCCTTTCCCGGTGATCCTCTACATCCACGGCGGCGGCTGGGTCCTCGCCGATCTGGATACCTACGACGCCAGCGCCCACGCTCTCAGTAAATCCGTGCATGCTTTGGTCATCTCCACCGACTACCGCCACGCACCGGAGCACAAGTTCCCCGCCGCTCATGAAGATGTCTTCGGCGCCTACCAGTGGACTCTCGAGAATGCCGGCAAGTGGAGTGGCGATGCCTCGCGCGTTGCCGTCGTTGGCGAAAGCGCCGGCGGCAACATGGCCGTTGCCCTCAGCATGATGGCCCAGGACAAAGGCATGCAGATGCCCATTCATCAGGTGCTCGTCTATCCAGTCGCGACCACCGCCATGGATGGCGAGTCCTACAGGCAACACGCCCAGGCCGCGCCACTGAATGCCGCCATGATGAAGTGGTTCTTCGACCAAACGCTCTCCAAGGTTGAGGACTGGAAGAATCATCAGATCAACCTGCTCGAAGCGAAGACCCTCGCCGGTTTGCCTCCCACTACGATCATCACCGCTGACATCGACCCCTTGCGCTCCGATGGCGAGATGCTTGCCAAGAAGCTCGAGGCCGATGGCGTGAAGGTCGACTACAAGAACTACGAAGGCGTGACCCACGAATTCTTCGGCATGGGTGCCGTCGTAGGTGCCGCCCAGGATGCCATGGACTTCGCCGCCGCGAACCTCAAGGCCGCCTTCGACGGCAAGGATAAGTCCCCGGCTATCGGCAAGCAGCCGCCCGCCGTAGCAGAGTAAGGGATCGACCGACGCTCTCTTCATCCAACGAGCATCCAATCCTTTGCTGGGCCCCGTGGCATCCGCCGCGGGGCCTTTTTGTTGAATGCCGCCTCAGGGCGTCGGTTTTTTGGGCGGACTCCTTCTTTCAGAAGGTTTTTACCCGACCTCTTCTCGCTCTCCACGAGGGCTGCTCTCTGAAATTCCAAATCTCAAATTTCAAATCTCACTCCGCCCCCGAAGACCACATCATACCCCACCTCAAACTCCTCCCCTTCATCTTCCCACCCGAGCGCCCGGAAATGCTCATTGCTCTCGTCATAGGGGCAGCGCGCCTTCACCACCGGCCTAAACCCGAAGCGCTCGTAAAACCCGGGATCTCCCAGCACGAATACGACTGCTCCCGCAATCGGTTGCTCCTTCAGCGTGTGCCGGATCAGCTGGGAGCCCAGTGCTGAATTCTGCTTCTCCGGGGGCAATCGCCACCGGTGCCAGATGATGGCCGATCATCGCCAGATCATGCGTGGCCGCGTGTAGAGGAGGTAACCGATGATATCTCCATTCTCATCTTTTCCCATCACCCAGCCGTGCCGCGTTCTTTCCGACGTCTGCATCGCCAGCTCGACCAACCGCGACTCACAGCGGCTCGGCGCGAAGACCGCATCCAGCAAGGACAAGATCAAAGGCAGATCGGCGGGTTTGGCAGGGCGGATCATCATAGGGAGATCGGGAGTTCTCTTCTTCCCAGGCTCGCTGCCGATTCGCCTTCAAACCAGCTATTTTCGATGGCAGAATGGCTTGCGTGTCGCAGCAGTCGTCCAGAGCCTTGCCATGGCTGCCTCGCTCACGGATTGACCACGGCAGCGAGTAAGGGTGAATTATCGTCAAACCCATGCCCGATTCGCCTCCCCTGATCCAAGATGTGCTCGTGCTCGGCGCGGGCAGTGCCGGCTTGCTGGCCGCCCTCTCGCTGAAACGCAAGCTGCCTCACCTCGGCGTCCGCATTGTCCGCAGTCCGGATATCGGCGTTATCGGGGTGGGTGAGGGGACCACGCCGAATTTCCCGCAGCATCTCTTCGACTACCTCGGGCTGAACCGGAAGCACTTCCATGCCCATGCCGAGCCCACATGGAAGCTCGGCATCCGCTTCCTCTGGGGCACCCGCGGGCGCTTCGACTATAGCTTCGATCAGCAGCTCGATTTCGCCGCGCCCGATCTGCGCATGCCGAACGGCTTTTATTGCGATGACGACTTCCGCTGCCTCAGCCTGCCGGGCGCACTGATGTGGCATGGCAAGGCCTTCGCGAAGCAAGACAACGGCTGTCCGGACATCCAGGGCTGGCACGCCTTCCACATCGAGAACGAGAAGCTCGTCCATGTCCTCGAGGAAGCCGCGCGCGCCAGCGGCGTTGAGATCATCGATGGCAAGGTAACCGGTGCCGATCGCTTGCCGGGTGGTGGCGTTGCCGCCGTGCATCTGGAAGACGGTCAGCGCTTGGCCGCAGACTTCTTCATCGATGCCAGCGGCTTCCGCAGCGAGCTCCTCGGCAAGGTGCTGCAGGAGGAATACATCAGCTTCTCGGACGCACTTTTCTGCGACCGCGCCGTGGTCGGCGGTTGGGACCGCGCGGAGGAACCGATCTTGCCCTACACCACCGCCGAGCAGATGGATGCTGGCTGGGCCTGGCAGATCGAGCACGAGCACCATGTGAACCGTGGCTACGTCTATTCCTCCTCCTTCATCAGCGATGAGCAGGCAGCCGAGGAATTCCTGCGCAAGAATCCCAAGGCTCCAAAGTCGCCGCGGATCGTGAAATTCCGCAGCGGCTGCTACCGCCGCCAGTGGGTCGAGAACGTCGTGGCGATCGGGAATGCCGGTGGCTTCGTCGAGCCCTTGGAGGCGACAGCGCTGATGATCGTCTGTGGCAACCTCCAGACCTTGGTGGAGATCCTCAATCGCAGCCGCTTCCGGCCCACGCCTTCACTGCGCGATCTCTTCAATGAGCTCACGGGCAAGGCTTGGACGGATATCCGCGACTTCCTCGCGCTCCACTACAAGCTGAACAACGCACCGCAGACATCCTTCTGGGAGCATTGCCGCGCCGAGACGAACCTTGGCAATGCGGCCAGTCTGCTGGATTTCTACCAGGAGAACGGGCCGACCGGTTTCTGCCGTTACCGCCTGTCCGGGATGCAGAATGACTTCGGCCTTGAGGGCCATCTGGTAATGCTGGTCGGCAATCAGATTCCCCATCGCGCGAGCTACACCGCGCCCGAGCAGGAACGCCAGCGTTTCGAAGCGCGCCGCCAGCAGTTCAGCGCAATGGCCCTCGCTGGCCTCGACGTGAAGGACACCCTTGCCTTCGTTCGTCACCCCGGCTGGCAGTGGAACGGTGATACTCCCGCAGGATAGAGAGGAGTGCTAGCAGCATCGCACAGAGCGAGGGGATGGGTTCGTGGAAAAGCTTCATTTGGAAGCGCTCCCGTCACGGCCTATTCGCTGCGTGAAATTTCCGTGAATCCCCGCTTCATCTTGCAGGATTCCCGCCACTCTCCACAGTGCAGCGGTCATATCGCGATCAAGCGCGATACCATCACTGAAAACCATAACACGCTTCAATCGAGCAAGTATCATGAAACCTCGCCTTGCCCTCCTCGCCTCCTTCTCTTTCCTCCTCGCCGCCCCCGCTGCTCTCGCCCAGACCAAGGCCCCCGAAGCACCCAAGGAAGCCCCAAAGGAGGCCGCTGGCACTCCCGTGAAGGAAGCCGACTATGCCAAGGGTATCCTCGGCACCTGGCGCCAGGACATCAAGCAGGGGCCGATGGTCGGCCATGGCCTCACCACCTACACCGAAGACGGCAAGGCTTCGGCTGAGCTCAACATGGACGTCCAAGGCCAGAAGATGCAGGTCACCATGAAGGCCAAGTGGAGCATCGAGAAGAACAAGATGAGCGTCGAGATCATCGAGTGCAGCATGCCCGAGATGATGCCCGTGGGCACCAAGATCGCCCAGACCATCATCTCCCTCACCGACAAGGAATTCACCTACAAGGACGAGACCGCCGGCGAGCAGATCACCGAAAAGCGCGTCAAGCCCGAGGACAAGAAGCCTGCCGCCGAACCGAAGCCGGCCACGAAGTAAAGGGAGCTTTGATTCAACCCCGCCCGCACCTCATCTCACCTGATGGGCTGCGGGCTTTTTCTTTTGTCAGCCCACGACAATCCATGCTGCCTCACGTCGAGCCGGATTGGGATCACGTTCCTGACAATACCTAAGACCCTAACCCAAGCCCTTCAACACCCCGTTCGCATCCCCCAAATCCTTCACCTTCACCCCGGCCTTCTCCAGCATCCCGAGCCACAAGGCGCACAGCGGCGTGCCCTGCTCATAGACCTCGTGGCTGCCATTGTTCAGCCCTGCCTTTGAACCACCCGCGATCACGATCGGCACATGGTGCGGGTGGCTCGTCAGTCAATAGCGAAGCTTGTATTCCCAACGCAGGAGCATCGGTGCGATCGGAATAATCACGTCATCCAAACCCGCCGCCTTGGCCGACTCAGGGCAGGAGAAGGCGATAGAAGCGCCGCGGCGTGCCGCTCGGTGGGGTGTCGAGGAACGAGATCACTCCGGATGAATCGGCCGCCTGTGTTCTCAGTGTCTGCCAGTCGCCGGGGGCTAAGTCCGAACTGAACTGGATCGTATATTCCTGCCCGGCGTTTCCGATAAAGCCGACGGTAAATCCGCCACCTACTTCCGCACGGATCGAGCCGCTGTTTTGCACCGTTTCCGCACTGCTGTAGGAAATCGCATTGTCGCTGCTCGTGGCAATCGTGTTGCCGTTCGCGGATAAATCGAGGGCAACGCCTGCGGCAATCGTCGCGATCACGGTGCCGTTCCAAGTCATGCCGGTGACAGCAACATCGTAGTTCGGGCCACTCCCCGTGACCGTTGCGGTCGTTGCCCCGGCGCTGCCGCTCAGGATGACATCTCCTGTCGTGAAGCCGGTGACCGCCTCGCTAAAGACGACGGTGAAATGAATGGGGGTCGAGATGGTCGGATCGCTCTGGCCGGCGGCTTGGTTGATGGTGACCGAAGGCGGAGTGACATCGAGTTCATAGGCGCCGATGTCCACCGTTCCGCTATCCACGCGGGCGAAACTCCGCTGGTCCGTGGTGACGCCGCCCGGGATCAGGGCGTTGCTGCCCGCGTTGATGGCCGGGCTGCCTGTGAGAAGCTCGAACGTGTGGGTGGGGCCGCCGTTGTCGGCCAGCGCCCCCAGGTTGGCGGCTTGCCCGGTGAGGTTGTGAGTGCCGGCCAGCGTGACGCCGGACGGGTTCTGCACCAGATTGCAATCGCCAGCGCCGACGCTGCCGCTGAGGTCCGGGCCGGTGGGCGCGCTGTTGCCCGCCACGATCGTGTTGGACAGGCTCGCCGTGCCGGCGGCGATGTCGATGGCGCCGCCTTTGATGGAAGCACTGTTGCCTGCAAAGGTGCAGCCCGTCACTGTCAGATTGCTGCTGCTGCGCAGAGCTCCGCCGCTGCCGTTGGGGCTGGAGCCGGTCGTGCTGTTGGAGGAAAAGGTGCTGTTGGTCAGTGTCAGTGAGCCGCTGTTTTGAATGGCGCCGGCGCTGAGGGCGGAACTGTTGTCGGCCAGAGTGCAGTTCGTGACGGCCATCGTGCCGCCGTTGCGAAGCGCGCCGCCGACCAAGGTGGTCTGATTGCCGGAGAGCGTGCAGTTCGTCACGGTAATGACAATGGGCGGCGTGAAGTTGCCGGAGTAGATCGCACCACCGGCGCCGCTGTTGATGGCTCCGACCCCGTTTCCCTCGCTCAGGGTCAGGTTGGAGAAATTCACCGTGTTCGAGACATTCACCGTGCCTTGGGTGACGCTGAAAATGCGGCTGGCATGATTGCCTGAAATCGTGACTCCGGGCACACCCGCCGGGCCGGCGATCGTCAGGTTTTTGGCGATCACCATCTCGCCGCCCGTCAGGGTGATCTGACCCGTCACGCTGAAGGTGATGGTGCCGCCGGGGGATACGTATCGAACCGCTTCCCGCAGGGTGCAATCGTTGGCGCCCGCAGTGCCGTCGTCGTGATCCGCCAGCGAGTCGACGACGAGGCTGCTGCCTTGGTCGAGATCCGATTCCACCGCGCCGATGCACACACGTCCCTTCTTGATCCGCGGAAAGTTCGCTCCGCGCTGGTCGTAAGGCGTGCTCGTGGCATCGAAGGCCGGGTCACCCGCGTCAATCGCCGGGCTGCCCGCCAGCGGCGCGTGGGTTTTCGTCGGGCCGCCGTTGTTTTGCAGCGGCCCGAGCAAGGGGGACTGCCCGATGATGTTGTACGAGCCCCCGGTGCTGCCGAAGATGTCGTAGATGTCTGGACCCGAACTCGCGGTGTTGCCGGCCACGATGGTGTTCGAAAGGTTCAGCGTTCCCTGGCTTTTGATGCCACCGCCGAGCCGCGCCGAATTGCCGGTGATCGTGCTGTTCGCGATCGCCAGCGTACAACCGCTGTCGAAGTTGTTGATGCCGCCGCCACCGGGTTGGGCTGAATCGTGGACGGACAAGGAACGGTTGGCCGAGATCGTGCAGTTACGGATCGTCATCACATGGGTATTGAGGACTCCTCCGCCCAGGCCGAGTGCGTCGGCGTTCGCGGTATTCCCCGAGATGGTGCTGTCCGTGATCGTTGCCGTGCCGGAGTTGATGATGCCCCCGCCTGCGGCGGCGGTGTTGCCGGAAATCGTGCTGCTCCCGATCGTCAGGGTCCCGCCGGCGACGTAGATCGCCCCGCCGTTTTCGGCGTTGTTGTTGGAAAGGGTGCTGCCGGTTACCGCCAGGGTGCCGGCGGCCATGTAGATCGCGCCGCCGTTGGTCGCGCCATTGGCGGAGAACGTCGTGTCGGCAATCGTCAGCGTGCCACCGGTCATGTAGATGGCACCGCCATAACTCTGAAAGCCAGCGCTATCGGTGATGCCGTTGCCGTTGCCGTCCGTCAGCGTGATGCCGGAGATGCCGACGCTGCCGCTGCTGATGTCGAAAATCGAAGTGGCATAATTGATCCGTTTCACGATCAGGCTGCCCGCGCCCGGCCCGGCGATCGTGAGATCCTTGGCGATGTTGATATGGCCGCTGCTTGTCAGCGTGATGGTGCCCGTCACACTGAAATCGATGGTATCACCCGAAGCCGCCGCCGCGATTTGATCGCGCAGCGTTCCCGGGCCCGTATCGGCAAGGCTGGTCACGGTCAAGATGGCGGCGTGGGTCTCGTGGGATAGGCCGAAACCCATCAACACCAAGCAAGCCGGGAGGGCACGGCGCAGTCTTCGCATCCTCCCATTGTGATCGCTTCCCGTCTTTCCTAACAGGAAATACCAAAATTTCCGGAAAAGGGCCGACTGGCTCCTGCATCCCGAGCCTCACGCATTCCGAAACCTCGAAGAGGCGGCCGGGAGATAGCCCAAGGCAAGCGCTAGCGCAGCCCTGGCTTTCCAGAGGGCCAAAGGCCCGCCCTATACCAGCCTAGGGCAACGCGCTAGTAACTCTGCCGCAAAGCAACAAGGAGGGCTGAAAGCCTGATCCAACCGCTCGCCACTCCGCCACCCTTTTCAACGACCACCTTCAGCCCAAACCCCTCAAAGCCCCGTTCGCATCCCCGAGATCCTTCACCTTCACCCCTGCCTTCTCCAGCATGCCGAGCCAGAGCGCGCAGAGCGGGGTGCCCTGGTCGTAGACCTCATGGCTGCCATTGTTCAGCCCCGCCTTGGAGCCACCTGCAATCACGATCGGCACATTGTGCGGATCATGGGAATTGCCATCGCGGATCGGCGAGCCGAAGCCCACCATCGAGCGCTCCAGTAGATTGCTGTCGCCCTCCTTGAGCTCCTTCATCCGGTCCAGCATGTAGGCGTATTGCTCCACGTGCCAGCGGTTGATCTTCTCATACTGGTCGAGCTTGTTGATGTCGTTGCTGTGGTGGGAGAGATCGTGGTGCCCACCGTTCACCCCTTCCAGGAAGGAGAAGTTCCGCCCGGTCACGTCGTTGCCAAACATGAAAGTGGAGACCCGCGTGGAGTCCGACCAGAAGGCCAACACCATCAGGTCCATCATGATCCGGCAGTGCTCCGCGTGGTCGAAGCGCGGGCGTGAGTTCAGCTCCTCCTCGCGCGAGGCCTTGCCCATGCCCTTCGAGATCCGCTTGTCGAGTTCGTCCAGCTGCTTGAGCAGTTCCGGCGGCAGGTTCTCCCCGGCGCCCAGCGTCGCGGCCTCCGCCTCGATGCGGCGCTCTACCTCGCGGATCGATTCCAGATACTGGTCCAACTTGCTCTTGTCCGCTTGGCCCAGCTTCGATTGCAAGCGCTTCGCATCCGTGCTCACCAGATCGAGCACCGACTTGTCATCGCTGGCTTGCTTCTCGCCACCCTTCGAACGCCCGCGGAAGAGCCGGTCGAAGGCAACCCGCGGGTTGATCTCGCAGGGCAGCGGCACGGTGGAGGTTTTCCACGCGATGTGTGAGGCGTAGAGACGCGTGTAGTTGACGTTCGTGTCGATCCCCGTGGCCACCGGCTCCGTGCCCAGTTCCAGCGAGGGCAGCTTGCTGTCTCTGCCGATCTGCTGCGCCGCGATCTGGTCCATCGAGGTCGCGCCCGCGGCGATGTCAGAGCCGGTCGTCTTTGTGATCGTGGTACCCGTCAGCCAGCCACCGGTTTTCACATAGTGCCCGTCACCGGTGAAGGAGGCCTTGTTTTGCAGGCCGGTCAGGATCAGCAGCTCCTGCTTGTGCTTCTCGAGCGGCGAGAGAATGGGAGAGAGTGTGAAGTTCCGGCCCTTGCCATCTGGCGTCCATCGGTCCGACCGCACCCCGTTCGGCATGTAGAGCAGCGCGATTCTGATCGGCAGCGATCCCCCCTTGCTCGCCGCCATCAGCGGTTGCATCGCATCGAGAAGGGGCAGCGCCAGGGTTGCACCCGCTCCGCGCAGAAAGCTGCGGCGCGGCATCAGCCACTTCTGGGATTGGATATTCGCCATCGGTCGGATCGCCTGCAGGATATAAGCTTCAGCGCTGGGGTGGCAGCACGAATTCGTGTTCCCGGCGTTCCCGACGCGCGCGATGGAACTCAAGCTGGCTCACCACACAGCCGAACATCGAGCCCCAGAAGAGCAAGCCGAGCACAGCGCGTGGCAGCAACGACCAAGAGACTTCGATTTCCCCAACGGCGTCGTAGAACCCGAGGATCAGCACCACCAGCAGTAGCACCGTGCCCAGGCGGCTTTTCATCAGCACCGTGAGACCGGTCAGGATCAACAGGCCCGAAATCAGTGAATACATCAGACCGCCGCTGCCGCCCAAGACGAGCCAGATCCCCGGTCCTACGGTGAGTCCGATCAAGAGCATCAGCAGCCCCGGACAAGCGAACTCCGGGTTCCGGAGAGGCTTCCAGGCGGCCTTGGTGAGGATCTTCATCGCTTCGCGCTGCGGTTTTGGAAGGGCTGGGATTCGACCACTGACAGGATCAGGGTCTGCATCTTCAGCTCATCCTTGCGGAGCTTGACGACCAGCTCGGAGATGACCGGCTCATCGTAATACTCCAGCGGTCTTCCCAACGAGTAGCCGAGTATCTTTCTTGCAAGATTGCGAAGAAAAAGATCATCGGACCCCGCCAGTAGCTTTTTCAGCTCCGCCGGGGTTGAAAATGCAATGTCTCCCGGCAGGACCGCCTTGGAGTCGATCGGCGCTCCGTTCGCGTCCGTAGTCCGCCAGCGCCCGATCGCGTCGAAATTCTCCAGCCCGAAGCCCAGCGGGTCGATTTTCTCGTGGCAGGCGGCGCAGGTGGCTCTCTTGCGGTGCATCTCCAAGGTCGCCCGGAAGGATAGGCCGCTGGTGGACTTGTCATCGCCGGGCAGCACCCCGGCGTCGGGCGGGGGTGGGGGTGGCGGCGTTCCCAGCAGGGTGTCCAGGATCCACTTCCCGCGCTTCACCGGGCTAGTCCGCAGCGGCAGCGAGGTCGCGGTCAGGATCGAGGCTTGGCCGATCACCCCGCCGCGGTTCGGATCACTGAGCTCCACCTTTTGCATCTGGCTGCCGCTTACGCCGGTGATGCCGTAATGCTGGGCCAGTTCGGCATTCACGAAGGTGTAGCTGGCATTGATCAGCTCGCTCGCCGGACGGTTCGCTTGGACCAGGTAATTGAAGAACTCCACCGACTCCCGGTACATCGCGACCCGCAGGTTCTGCGTGAAGGTGGGGAAGCGCTTGGTATCCGGCTCCGAATTCTCGCGCAGCTCCTCGAAGCCCAGCCACTGCCCCGCGAAGTTCCGCGCCAGGCTTTCGGCCTTCGGATCTGCGAGCATCCGCACTGCTTCCGCCCGCAAGGTCGCGGGCTCAGAGAGCTTGCCCTCATCCGCCAGCTTCAGCAGCCGGCGGTCCGGCATCGAGGCCCACAGGAAGTAGGACAGCCGCGTCGCCAGCTCGAAGTCATTCACCCTCCACTCCTCCTTGCCCGCCTGATCCTCCTCGATTCGGAACAGGAAGGCGGGATGTACCAGCAGCGATTGCAGCGGCACCCGCAGCGCATCCTCATATGCCTCACCGCCTGCCAAGCGCTCGTTGAAGGCATTCAACAGGGGTGCGAGGTCCTCGTCCGTCACCCGCTTGCGGAAGGCCAGCGAGGCATGCGTGAGCAGCACCGTCCGCGCCGCTTGGTCTGGCGGAGTCTTGTCATTCGGCTTGGCGATGATCACCCGCTCAAGGTGCTTCGGGTCTTCGTAGATCGCCGCCATCACCTTCTTGGAGGCCGCGAGATACTTTTCCATCAGCGAGGGTTGGACGAAGAGGGCATCGCCAACATTGTCGAAGCCCTCTCCGCCCGCTCCGTCGGAGGGGAAATCTTTGCCCGCCTGGAAATCGATGCCGAAGAGATCGCGGACGGTGTTGTTGTATTCGTTGCGGTTCAGCCGCCGCACCGTGCTGCGTCCCGGATTGCGCGGGAAATCGCCGCGCTCCAGCTTGCCTAGCACCCCGCGGATCTCCGCCACCAGCGCCTTGCGCTCTTCCTCCGTCGGCAGCTTGTCCTCGTCATCCGGCGGCATGTCGCCGTCTTCCACCTGCTTCGCGATGTTCTCCAGGAAACGGTGGTTCCGGAACGCGCTCTCGGTCGAGAGCAAGTGCTGCACCTCGATCCCGCCCTTCTGCTTCTTCTCCCCGTGGCAGTCGTAGCAATAGCGCGACAGCAGCGGTGTCGCCTTGTCCGCAAAGGAATCCGCCGCCACCCCGCTCAGGGAAGATGTGAGGAAAGCAATGATGACGGGACGAATGAACACAGGGCAGGCAAGAAACGTCCTGTGCCTCCTTCGGCTTTCAAGGTTTTGGCAGCTGGACGCTGGTTCCGGGCGATTAAGCGCTCGCCTTTACCTTGGTAATCCCGTTTGTTTGAAGCCTTATGAAGATCCCGCTTCTCCTGCTTCTCGGAGCGATGGTCCTAGCCACGCCGGTGCGGGCCGAGACGCTGCCAGAAGTACAAAAGGCCTTCGCCGCGCAGCAGGACAAGATCTCGGCGAATCACCTTGAGGAATTGGAGAAGCTGCGCACCCAGTTGACTGCCGCGCTGGGAAAAGGAAGGGAGACGGCAAAGAAGGCGGGCGACTTGGATGCCGTGAAGGCCTTCGATACGGAGATCGAACGCTGGAAGCGTGATGGGGATTTGCCGATTGTGGAGGAGACCCGTCCGGAAATCGCCAAGCTACACGGGGTTTATCGCAACGCGGTGGACGTAATCCAGCTCAAGAAGCAACGGGCGGTAGTTGCTTGGTTTGAAGAATATGAGAAGCGGCTTGGCGCACTTGAGAAGACTCTGGTAGCGGCGGACAAGATTGAGGACGCCGAGGCGGTCAGGATCGAGCGCAATGCCATTAGTGGAAGCATGACCGTGCGGGATGCCGTCGACGCGGTGAAGAAGGCGAACGAGGCAAAGCCGACCGCGGCAGGCAAGGGCAGTGGCGAAGCCAGTGGCTGGACCACCTTGAAGGGGGTGAAGTGGAAGACCGCCACCGGCGGGCAGTATCTCAAGTATCTTGAGAACTTCGAGCGCCCGATCATGGCCAACGGGAAGCTGTTGGAGAGGAAGGATTATATCTTCTCCCATGCTCCTGTTAGAGTGGAGTATGAGTTTGAAAAACCGATCACGTCCTTCCGGGCCGACGCGGGCGTTGCCGAGGGTATGGCGGAAGCCGACGTGATTTTTGCGGTCGAGACCGCCGAGGGCGAGGTATTCCGGAGCAAGGTTCTCAAGGCCGGGGACGGGAAGAAGATCGATATCACCTTCAAACCGACCAAGAAATTGGTGCTCGTGGTGGAAGACAACGGCCGAGATTCGGGTGACTGGTCTTACTGGCTCAAGCCGGAGTACCGGTGAGCCAGAGCAAGGACCTCCACATCGGTTTTAATCCACTGGCTTCCCTACAGCAGATGCGCCCCTTGGGCCGGGCGGGAAGCGAGGATCTGCGGCTTGATGCCGGTGGCTTCCTCATACTCGCGGGCCATGGTCGCCGCGATCTGCTCGACCTTGCCGGACTCGCAGAGCGTCACCGTCGATCCGCCGAAGCCGCCGCCGGTCATGCGTGCGCCGATCACGCCGCCATTGCGGCCGATCGCGCGGGCAATTTCGACCATCAGGTCGAGCTCCTTGCAGGAGACCTCGAAGTCATCGCGCAGGGAGTCGTGGCTCGCGGCCATCAAAGGCCCGAGCGCTTCGAAGTCGTTCTTCGCCAGTGCCTCCGCGGCGGCCACGGTGCGGGCAATTTCGCCCACGACGTGGCGTGAGCGGCGGTTCACCGGATCGCCGAGCTGGTCCCAAGCCGCTTCCACTTCACCCGGGGTGACGTCGCGCCAGGACTTTTTGCCGATGATCGCGAGGCCGTCCTCGGTGTTCTTGCGGCGGGCTGCGTAGCCCCCGTCGGAGAGTTCATGGTGTACCATGGTGTTCGCGATGAGCACCGTGAGGTCCGGATTCTCGAAGGGCACCAACTCCGGCTCGCCGCTCATGCAGTCGATCAGGATCAAGCGGTTGGCCTTGCCGAAGGCGGAGGCGAACTGGTCCATGATTCCGCAGGGCACCCCGGCGTAGTCGTGCTCCGCCTTCTGGCACAGCAGCGCCTTCTCCTTGGTATCCAGCACCGTATCGAGAAGTCCTTCGAGCAAGGTCGCCACGCAGCACTCCAGAGCCGCGGAGGAGGAGAGGCCCGCGCCACGCGGCAGCGAGGAAAGCACGTAGGCATCGAAGCCCGGCAGGTGATGGCCACGCTGCTGGAAGCCTTGGAAGACCCCGCGCAGGTAGTTCGCCCACTTGGGTTCAGTGACTTGCTGCGGCACGTTCAGCGGCAGCACCGCCGGCTCGCCGCCCAAGGCGGTCACGACCCGGGCCTCGTTCGTGCCATTCAGGACCGCCGCAATCACAATATAGCGGTCAATCGCGAAGGGCATGACGAAGCCATCGCAATAGTCGATGTGTTCACCGATCAGGTTCACGCGGCCGGGCGCGGCGGCGATCACCGTGGCTTCGGAGCCGAAGTGTTCCTTGAGGCCCGCGGAGGCGTCGGCGGCGAGATCGGAAAGGGAAGGGGCAAGATCGATGGACATGTCGGATGGGTCTGGGCGCAAAACAATATGAACAAGAAAATCACTCGCCGGGAGGGGCGTCCTCGGGGGCTTTGGGTGGGGAATCAGGGGCCTTTTCCGGGGCTTTTTCGCCCGCCGCGGGGGCCGGAGTCGGCGGGAGCGGCAGGGAGCGCGGAAGTCCTCCGGTTCGCGGCGGCGCAGGGGCAACCTCCCCGAGGGTTAGCAAGAAGGACCAGCGGTAAACGCCTCTTGGCTCGATCCGGTATTTCTCTAGGGGCAACTCGCCCCAAGAGTTGGTGCCTCCCAAGCCCATCTGGCGGTGGTCGATGTTGAAGGTGATCGGTCCGGTGAGGGTGTCGGGGATGTCGGTGGCGGTGTGGGCAATCTCGATGTCGTCCTGCGACAGCGGATAGGCGGAGGCGGAGAGCGGTGATTCATCTGCAGCATCGACGCGCAGCGCGACGCCGCCTGCCGTCGGGAGGAAACGCACCCAGCGAACGCCGGTGAAATTGCCACTTTCCTGGGGATCGACGTAGGGATGGAAGAGTTGGCGCATGGGCATGCTGTGGATGGTGGTGTAAGCACTGGCCAAGCGGTCCACGTAGTTTTCGTGCGGCCCCTTGCCGTACCAAGTCAGGTTGTCGACCTTGGGGGACAGGCCGCCTTGGAAGCCGATCCGCGGGATCATCGGCAAGTTGCCTTGGGGCGTGAAGACCGTGTCTACCGAGAGCTGGCCGGAGGGATGCATGCGCCAGGTGATCGCCGCCTCGCTTTGGCCAGCGGGCACGGAAATGCGGGTGTTCACGAAGGCTTTGCCATCTTCCTCACCGGACACGATCGAGATTGCCTTGGCATTCTCGCCGGCACGCCGCCAGACCGAGAGCTTGCGGGGCAGCTTCGCGCCCTCGTCGTTGTTGGTCGGCGGGCGCCAGAAGTTCAGCCGCAGCGGAGCGGCCAGCAGCTCCCTGCCGTCGAGGGTCCAAGAGGAGAGCATGCCCGAGCGGCGGTCGATGCGGGCCACCGTCTTGCCAGCGCTGAGGGTGATCGCTTCCGGTGTTTCGGCCGCGCTGGCCTTGCCTTCGGCGGTGGCGGGCTGTTCGCCGGTGGCGTGGCTCCATGGCAGGATGAACTCATTCCAAGCGAAGGGCATACCCACCGGAGCCCAAGGGGTGGCGACTCCATGGTCGAAGCGGATCCGGAAGACATACTCGGCGCCAGGCTCCGGGGTAACCCCGGTGGGTACGTTCAGGTCGATGCTGCCTTGGGCGGGAATCTCGGCCAGATCGAGCTTGCCGCCTCCCGCGGAGACACCGTTCTTCAACAGCTTCCAGGAAGCCCGCACGCTCGCGGTGCTGGTGAAGAAGCGTTCGTTCTTCACCCGGAGATGCAGATCCTGGGAGGCGAGATCCACTGCGCTGACGTGGATATCCTGGTAGACCTTCTTCACTTCCTCGAACTGCGGGCTCGGCCAGCCGTTCGGCATAATCAGTCCATCACAGCAGAATGAGCCCGCAGTCAGGCGGTCATCGAAATCGCCACCGTTGGCGAAGATCATCCGCTCGGCGGGTTTGGCGGCATCCGCGGTGAAGTCGAACAAGACCAGCGGTGCCTTGGCTTTGAAGCCGATCTCATCCGCGCTCAGGGCGCGGCCATAGATCGCGGCGCGGCGGATCGCCCCGTTGAAGCGGCGATCCGGTTTCTCGGTATCGATGCCCACGGCAGCGCGCCAGCGGTTGGCGGAGATGGCGCCGCTGCACTCGCGTTCGGCTGCCTTCTGGCCATCGATGTAGATGACCAATTGCTTGCCATCGTAGGTGCCGGCGACGGTGTGGAACTGGCTGCGCCATGCGGTGGCGTCCGGCAGATCGGCATACACGGCTTCCCACTTGCCGGCGATGTATACGAAGAACTCGATCATCGAGCCCTGGTTGTTCACCTTGAGCATGTAGGAAGTGTCGCCCTTGGAGATGATCGGGTAGCCGTCGGATTGCGCCTCGTCGCCACTCGGGCGATTGCCTTTGCCGCCGAAGTTGCCGCGGACTTCCGCGACCAACGAGACGGTTTCGGTGAGGTGCAGGTCGAGCGCGTCATCCAGCACCGTGTTGCCTGCGAAGAGTCCGTCCTCCGCATTGACGAGCCCGTAGAGCGTTGCCTTGTGACCCTTGCCGGAGCGATCCTCGGCGGCACTGATTTCCTGAACCTGGCGGAACAGTCCCTGGTCCTTCCAGTCCCAGATGAAGCCGCCCTGCAGCAGGCGCTCCTTGCGGTAGATGTCCCAGTAGTCGGCGAGGTTGCCCGAGGAGTTGCCCATCGCGTGGCTGTACTCGCACTGGATCAGCGGCCGTTGTTGCTCGAGCGGCTTCTTCTCCTCATCGCGGCAGTAGGCGAGGCAGTCCTTGATCGAGGCATACATCGGCGAGAAGAGGTCCACATGGCTGCGGCGCTGCGCCTGCTCGTAGTGAACAGGGCGGGAAGCATCGCGCTCGTGGATCCACTTGGAAGTCTGCTGGAAGTTGATGCCGTCGCCGGACTCATTGCCCATCGACCACATCACCACGCTGGGGTGGTTCTTGTCGCGCTCGAGGCAGTTCTTCATGCGGTCGAGGTGGGCCGGTCCCCAAGCCGGGTCCTTGGCCAGCGGATTGGCATCCGGGCCCCAGCCCATGCCGTGGCTTTCGAGATTGGCCTCGTCGATCACGTAGAAGCCGAGCTCGTCGCAGAGTTCCAAGAAGCGGGGATCGTTCGGGTAGTGGGAGCCGCGCACCGCATTGATGTTACCCCGCTTCATCGTCAGCAGGTCATCCTTCATGTTCTGCTCGGTCACGTAGTGGCCGGACATGGCATCGATATCGTGGCGGTTCACCCCCTTGAAGAGGATCGGCTGGCCGTTGTGGAGGAACTGGCCGTTCTTCACCTCGTCGCGGCGGAAGCCGGTCTTGCCGGCGTAGTAGGCGAGGTCCTTGCCCGTCGCGTCGGTGAGCGTGATCAGATAGGAATAAAGTTCCGGGGCCTCGGCGCTCCAAAACTTCAGGCCCTCGAGTTCCGGCACCTCGAAGGAGATGGGGAGTTCGCCACTGGCCGGCACGGTCATCGGGATCTCGCGGGCGAGGACCTCCTTGCCGTCGCGGTCGCGCAGCAGGAAGCCGAGCTTGCCGTCCTTCGCTTCGCCTGACTCGTTCGCCACTGTGGCGGTGAAGCGCAGCTTGCCCTTCTTGTAGTCATCGCTGAGGCCCGCCTGCAACCAGTGGTCGCGGACATCGATCGGCGGCGAGGTCCAGAGGTAGACGTCGCGGAAGATCCCGCTCATGCGCCACATGTCCTGGTCCTCGAGGTAGGAGCCATCGGAATTCTGGTAGACCTCGGCGGAGATGCTGTTCTCGCCGTCCTTCAGATACTTGGTGATGTCGAACTCGGCCGGAGTCCGCGAGTCTTCCGAGTAGCCGACCTTCTCGCCATTGATCCAGAGGTAGAAGGCGGAGTCCACGCCTTGGAAGACCACGTGCACCGGTTGCCCGTTCCATTCCGGCGGCAGGGTGAAGCTGCGGCGGTAGCTGCCCACCGGGTTGCGCTTGGCCACCGGGAAATTCGGGAAATGAGCCGGCGGCTCGCCCATCACGTGCGGTGGGTCCGAGGCGAAAGGATACTCGATGTTGGTGCCGATCGGCACGCCGTAGCCTTGCAACTGCCAGTTCGAGGGCACCGTGATTTCCGGCCAGCCGGAGATGTCGAAGTCCGGCTTGAAGAAGTCCGCGGGGCGTGCGGCTGGCGTGCCGGCGTAGTAGAATTTCCACTTGCCGTTGAGCATCTGGCACCAAGGCGACTGGAGCCGCAGCTTGGTCAGGGCATCCTCCCGCTGGGGGAAGGGCATCGCCGTGGCGCGGGGTGCTTCCTTGTTGATCCGGAACACGGCGGGATCCTCCCACTCGGGAGCTTGGGAGAAGGCTGGCAGGGCCAGGGCAAAGAAGAGCGGGAGAGCTTTCATCGGTTGCGGAACGACGGTCCAAATCGTGGTCGAATCCGGGATTTTGGCAAAGAGGAAAGGTGTAAGCAAAGGGTCATCGCTGGGATCACCTGGAGCGGTCTCCGGGTGTCAATGCCCCGCCTTTTTGAGTAGGAAAGTGATTTTGGTCTCGATTTCGGGGCTGGTAGGGCGTTCAGCGAGGCGGAGAACCCATGCCTGATCCCCGACTCCCCGGCCTACGCTGGCCCCGCCCGCTTTTCTGCGCGCTGGGCACTGTCGCGCTTTTGTTGCCCGCGGCGGTCCAAGCGCAGGAGGGCGCGCTGCTGCCGCCGGTGCTGAATGAATTCCTGGCGAGCAATTCCGGCGGGCTGGAAGACGAGGATGGCGACAGCTCCGACTGGATCGAAATCTACAACCCGAATGCCTCGGCGCTGGATCTGGGAGGCTATCGCTTGGAGGACTCCGCCAACACTTGGGACTTCCCGCCGGGTGCGATGGTCGCGGGTGGTGGGTATCGGATCGTCTTCGCGTCCTCAAAGAACCGGAACAATCCGGCGAACAACCTGCAGGCTACTTGCCCTCGCCGGTGGCGACGCAGACCTACCTGTTCCTGAACGATGTGCTGGCCAACCAGAACTATCCCGCAGGCACGGCGCCGGCGGGATGGCCGAGCAGTTCAGTGAACGGCCAGGCCTTCCGCTATGGCTGGAACAGCACGCTCAAGGCGCAGTACAGCACCCAGCAGTTGATTGATGGTCTCAAGCAGATTCCCACGGTCTCGCTGGTGACGGAGCAAGGGAATCTAACAGGTGTTGCCCAGGGGATCTACGTGAACTCCGGTCTCAAGGGTGACGAGTGGGAACGGCCGGTCTCGATGGAGTACCTGCCAGCGGATGGTAGCGACGGCTTCCGCATCGATGCCGGGCTGAGGATCCGCGGCGGGGCTAGCCGGGGCGATGCCTACGTGAAGCACTCGCTGCGGCTGCACTTCCGCGGCAGCTACGGGGAATCGACGCTGAAGTTCGCGCTGCATGGTAGCAGCGGCACGGATGAGTTCGATACCCTGGACCTACGGACCGAGCAGAACTACCACTGGGCGAATAGCAGCGGAACTGAGAACACCGCGGTGCGCGAGGTCTTCTGCCGTGACCTGATGGCGGCGATGGGCCAGCCGACGACACGCTCGCGCTACGTGCAACTCTACCTGAATGGCCAGTACTGGGGGATCTATCAGACGGAGGAGCGCGCGCAGGAGGACTACGGTGCCAGCTACTTCGGCGGCAAGGCGGATGACTACGATGTAATCCAGACTTCGAACCACCCGAGCTTCACCTACGAGTTGAGCAGCGGGCAGGTCAATGCGTGGCAGACGATGTGGAGCCTGGCGCGGACCCATGCGGGAAATCCGAGCGCGGCGAACTACTTCGTGCTGCTAGGCCGCAATGCGGACGGCCAGCGCAATCCCGCGCTGCCGGTGTATGTGGATCTGGACAACCTAATCACCTACATGCTGGTGAACTACTACACGGGAGATGGCGATGCGCCGCTCTCGAATTTCCTGAGCATGAACCGCGCGAACAACTGGCGTGGGATGCGGAACCGCAATGGCACAGAAGGCTTCCGCTACTTCGTCCACGACTCCGAGCACACGCTGCAAGCGCCAAGCTGGGTGGACAATCGCCCGAACACGAGTGCGCCGAATGGCAGCAACCGCAGCAGCTTCACTTACTCGAACCCGGAGTGGATCCACGAGGATCTCGCGGTGAATCCCGAGTATCGGATCCGCTTTGCGGACATCGCGCAGAAGGCGCTCTTCAATGGTGGTGCGATGACGGCCTTCCCGGCGACCACGCTCTTCGATGCGCGCGCCGCACAGATCTCGCAGGCAATCGTGCCGGACGCGGCGCGTTGGGGGAGCAATGCGACGAACCACACACTGGCGCAATGGCAGTCGCGGATCAATTCGATCCGCAGCAGTTTCTTTCTGTCCCGGCAGTCGTCGATGATCTCCTACCTGCGGACCCGGGGATTTTATCCAGCGGTGAGCACGCCGGTGTTTTCGCAGCGGGGTGGCTCGGTGGGGGCGGACTTCATGCTGACGCTGAGCTCGGGTGGTGGAGGCACGATTTACTACACGCTCGACGGCAGTGATCCACGGGCGATCGGCGGAGCGGTGGCGGGAACGGCAAACACCTATGGCGCAGGAATTCCGATCAACGGGGTGGTCACGGTACGGACCCGTTACAGGAGTGCGGGAGGGATTTGGTCTGCCTTGGATGAGGCGCGCTTCATCGGCTATCCGCCGGCAGTGGCGGGGGATCTGGTGATCAGCAAGATCCACTATCACCCGGACAATCCAAGCGAAGCGGAGAAGGCCGCGGGCTTTCAGGGTGACTCCGAGTTCGAGTATGTGGAGCTGCTGAACATCGGCGATCATACGGTGGATCTCTCGGCGGTGGCTTTCATGACGGGGATCGGCTTCAACTTCGGCACTTCGCCGATCGTGACCCTGGCGGCAGGGGCGCGGGTGTTGGTGGCGAAGAATCCGGCGGCGCTGCAAGTCCGCTATGGTCCGGGGCTGCCGGTGGCGGGTGCCTATAGCGATGAGCTGAGCAATGCGGGCGAGACCTTGCGTCTGGCTGGCACTGCGAATGCGACGCTGAAGGAGTTTGCCTACGATGATGTGAGCCCGTGGCCGCTGTCCGCGGATGGCGATGGTTCCGCGCTGGTGCTGAAGGGTCCGGCGAGCAATCCGGCAGCAGGGCAGGGCGGGAACTGGCGGGCGAGCAATGTGCGCGGAGGCAGGCCGGGTGCGGCGGATTTGTTAGATCGCGATGCTTGGCGCGGTCAGAACTTCGCGCCGGAGGAATTGGCGGATGTGGGGCTGGAAGCCACGCTGTGGGGCGATGAGGCGGATCCGGATGGGGATGGTGTGGTGAACCTGATGGAGATGGTCAGGGGGACTTCCCCGGGGGATGAGAATCCGCGGCCGGAGCCGGAGGGGAGCTGGTGGACGGATCCGGGGACACAGGAGCGCTATTTCACTGTCGGCTTCCGGGTGCGGGAGGATCTGGATCTGACTGCGGTCACGATCTCAGCGCAGGGGTCGAGTGATCTGGAGGCTTGGCCGGATAGCCTGGAGCGAGTGGGCGCGCCGGTGCCGCAGGGGGATGGCACGGTGATGCTGTGGTTCCGCGAGGCGGCGCCGGACGGTGGGCAGAGGTTTGTGAGGATTCAGGTGAGCGTGCCTTAGGCCCTTGGACGGACATGAGTGCCCGCCCTCCACAGGGCGCAAGGGGCTTGCGTCACCAGAAGATCACGTAGAGGGCGATGGTCGCGATGATCGCCACTGCGCCCCAGAGCTTCGCGGAGTTCGAGGATTCGAGTGCGATCTGATCATTCACCGGCATTTCCGCGGGTTCTGCCAGCGGGTGGACCAAGGTGGCCACGCCGCAGAGGATGAGCACGCAGATGAAGCAGATGCCCATGCGGTCGAGGAAGGACATGTGGTCTGCGTACCACAATCCATTGGCGCAAATCCGATCGCCCAAGAACATCAGGAGGGCATAGAGGACCGCATTCAGGGCAATGCCCGCCCAGCCCAAGTAGCGCGGCGCGCGGGGCACGAGGAAGCCGACGAGGAAGATCGCGAGGATGCCCGGGCTGATGAAGCCCTGGATTTCCTGGATGAAGCGGAAGATCGAACTCAAGCGCTCGGCGAGGATGGTCGAAAGCAAGATCGCGATCGCCACGAAGAGGATCGTGAAGAAGCGGCCCGCCCCCACGAGTTGCGCTTGGGTCGCGTCCTTCTTCACCTTTTGGTAGAGGTCCATGGTGGCGATGGTGGCCGCGGAATTGAGCATCGCGGCCAAGGAGGAGATTACCGCTCCGAAGAGTGCCGCGAGCACAAACCAAGTGATGCCGGGGCGCATCAGATTGCGCAGCAGGGTGGGGAAGGCAGCGTCGTAATCGTAGCCGACCAGCTTTGCGCCGGTGGTGATGGCGGGCTGACTCGCGGCCGCCTGCAGCAGGCGGGCGTTGCTGGTGGCCCAGTATTGTGGAGTCGCATCCACAGGGGCCGCCTCCATGGCAACGCCGACCACACGGGAATTGTGGGTCACAACTTCCTTCGCTTGGTCCGGCGACATCCGCGCAAAGGCTTCGGTGAAGGGATAGACGGTATGATCGGTTTTCGCGAGTTCCACCATGGTGTTGGTGTTCTTCTTCACCGCCTCCGCCCGCAGGTCCTGATGATAGAGGTTGAAGCACAGGATGCCCGGGACCACGACGATGAAGGGGATAATCAGCTTCAGGAAGGCGGCGAGCACGATGCCCTTCTGGCCCTCCGCAAGTGACTTTGAACCCAGGGTCCGCTGGACGATGAATTGGTTCAGCCCCCAATAGTAGATCACGGGGATCCAGATGCCAAAGATCAGCGCGGTCCAGGGCAGATCGGGATCCGTCTTCGGCAGCTTCATGTGCAGCTTGCCTCCGGACTGGTTCTCACCGGTGATGGCCGCCGCTTCACCATCGTGGCCATCATTGAGCAGCATGAAGCGCTCCCAGGCCCCGGCCTTTTGGAGGTCCTCCACCGTGGCGCTGGAGTTCATCACCTTGGATGCGATCAGTTGGTGGGGATCGGCATCCTTCATCGCACCGAAGGCCAGTCCGGCCACGATGGCGCCACCGATGATCAAGGCAGCGCCCCAGACCATGCCGGTCCAAGTCCCGGCCTTAAGTCCGCCGACGAAAACGTTGATCGCGGCACAGATGCCCACCAGGCAGCAGCCGATCTTCACGTTCCCCAGATTCAGGCCGGCGACGTCCACACCTTGGAAGAAGACCGAGACCACCTTGGCCCCGGAATAGATCACTGTGGCGGTGGGACCGCAGACCAGCATCAGCAGCGCCAGTGAGGCCATCACCGTGCGGGAGACCACGCCGTAGCGATACTCCAGGAACTCCGGAATGGTGTAGAGGCCGCAGCGCAGCAGGCGCGGCAGGAAGACAAAGGCAACCAAGACCAGCGCGATGGCCGCCAGCCATTCATAGGAGGCAATCGCCATACCCAGCCAGTCCGCAGCCGCACCGGACATGCCGACGAATTGCTCGGTGGAGATATTCGCGGAGATCAGGGAGAAGCCGACGAGCCACCAGGTGAGGCCGCGGCCGGCGAGGAAGTAGCCCGCCGCACCACCATCCGTCGCATCCTTCGATTTGCGGGTGCCCTTCCAGATGCCGAAGCCGGTGACGCCGATGACCATCAGGAAGAAGAGCACCACATCCAGGGTGCCCATCTTGCCGGCTTTCAGGGTCACGGCCTCCGGGGCGGCGGTCTGGGCGAGAAGCAGTGAAAGGGCAGGGATCATGCGGGCAGTTTTACAGGATAAATCAGTTTGGCTGGTGTCCGAAGGGCGGGACAGCATACGGGGCCAATCCTGCCGTTTTTCATGCGGCGGGATTGGCCCCGGGAATTGTTTGGCGAATCGGGCGCTTAGCCTTGGTTCTTCGCTTTCTTGGCGAAGAAGAGCATGAGCAGACCGAAGACCAGCATGACGAGACCCCAGAAGGTGTTCACGTTCATGCCGAGGATCTTGATGTTGAGCGATTTCGCATACATCTCGGCGCCGTTGGTAAAGACGCCGTAGCCCGCGAGCATCAGGCCGTAGATCGAGAAGACGTAGCCGATTGGAAGTCGGAGATCCATGGTAGTGTGGGTTTCGGGATTACCAGAAGTAGATGTTCAGGGCGACAACAGCGATCATCACGATGCTGCCCATCACTGCGGGACGCAGGATCCAAGGCTCGTTCTCATCGCGATGCTTCGGCGTGAGCGAGTAGACCAAGCCAGCCAGCTCCGCATCGGTCTTGGTGCGCTTGGTGAGCAGCGAGATGACGAGGTTCACCAGGAAGGTCGTGCTGAAGGCCACGATCGCGACCCAGAAGCCTTGGGACATTTCCTTCGGGAACTCGAAGGCCTTGACCGGGGTGATCCAGGCACCCTTGAGGCCCGGGGCATTTCCGGTGGCGTAGCTGAGGCCGTGGAAGGTGACGGCGGTGGCGGTGCCGACCACCAGGCCCCAGAAGGAACCGGAGCTATTCGAGCGCTTGGTGAACATGCCCAGCAGGAAGGTCGCGAACAGCGGCGCATTCACAAAGCCGAACACCAGCTGCAGGATCGACATGATGTTGTTGTACTTCGAGGCCACCAGCGCGAAGCCCATGGCGGCGATGATGCCGAAGACCGTCGCGTACTTGCCCATGGCGAGCAGCTCCTTGTCGGTCTGGTTCGGCTTCATGGTCTTGTAGAGGTCGTAGGTCCAGACCGTGTTGAAGGCCGTCACGTTTGCCGCCATCCCGGACATGAAGGAGGCCATCAGCGCGGTGAGCGCCAGCCCCAGCAGGCCATTGGGGAAGTAGTGGAAGATCATCGAGGGCAGCACCTGATTGTAGTTCAGGGCACCATCCTTGATTGGGATCGAGTAGCCGCCGGCGACCGAGTCGCTGGTGAGGCCGTAGGCGATCATGCCGGGCAGGATGACGATCGCGGGGAAGAGCATCTTTGGAATGGCACCGATGATCGGGGTGCGGCGGGCGGCACCCATCGAATTCGCGGCCAGCGCGCGCTGCACCTCGGCGAAGTTTGTGGTCCAGTAGCCGAAGGAGAGCACAAAGCCGAGGCCGAAAAGGATACCATACCATGGCACACCCAAGGGATTGTGGAGGTCGCCGGTCTGTGCCCAGGAATGGACGGCACCTTCACCGGCGGGAGAGGCATGTAGCTTCACCATCAGGCCTTCCCAGCCGCCGATGTCCTTCAGCGCGATGTAGGCGATCGGGGCCATGCCGAAGACGATCATGAAGAACTGCAGCACCTCATTGTAGATCGCGGAGCTGAGGCCGCCCTTCAGCACGTAGGCAAGGACGATGGCCGAGGTGACGATCAACGAGACCGCGTAGGGCCAACCAAGCAAGGTGTGCAAGAGGTCCGCCAGCGCGTGCATCGAGATGCCGGAGGACGCGACGGTCATGAAGGCGAAGGACACCGAGTTGAAGACCCGGGTCGGCTCGTTGTAGCGCATCTTCAGATACTCCGGGACCGACTTGGCCTTGGAGCCGTAGTACATCGGCATCATGAAGATCCCGAGGAAGACCATCGCGGGAATGGCACCCACCCAGTAGAAGTGAGAGGTCATGATCCCGTACTCAGCACCGGAGGCGGCCATGCCGATCAGCTCCTGTGCGCCGAGGTTGGCGGAAATGAAGGCGAGACCGCAGACCCAACCGGGAATCGAGCGGCCGGAGAGGAAGAAGTCCTCCGCGCTGTTCATGTATTTCTTCAGCGCGAAGCCGATGCCAATGACAAAGGCCAGGTAGATCGCCATGATCGACCAGTCGATAAAGTTGAGGTCGGGCTTGGCGATCCCTTCGAGAGAGACGGCGCCGCCGACATTGGCGAGCAGTGGAGCGAGTTCGGTTAGCATCGGGGCAAAGATGGGTTTGCTTGAGCGGGTGGGTGATTGAGGCGGGGAGGCCGCTCTCTAGCAAGAGACGAGTGCGTGCGCCCCCCGGAAAGGGGGGCGCACGAAATGGTGACTATCCGCGCTTATTCAGCGGAGAACTTGTGGATCATCACGTGCTTGTAGGTCTCGCCCGGATTCAGCACGGCGGTCGGGAAGTCCTTGTGGTTCGGAGCGTCCGGGTAGTTTTCGGTCTCCAGCGCGCAGGCCGTGCGGTAGGCGTACTTGACGCCCTTCTTGCCGGCGACGGTGCCGTCCAGGAAGTTACCGCCGTAGAACTGGACCGCGGGCTTGTCGGTGGAGATTTCCATCACGCGGCCGGACTTGGGATCCTTGAGGCGGGCCGCCAGCTTGACGCCGCTGCCGGGCTTGAGAATCCAAGCGTGGTCGTAGCCGCCGCCGAGCTTGAGGGCCTCGAACTTGGCGTCCACGCGCTGGCCGATCGGGGTCGGCTTGGTGAAATCCATCGGGGTGCCGGCGACGGGCTCCAGCTTGCCGGTCGGGATCAGGCCCGCGTCGGTCGGCAGGAACTTGTCGGCATTCAGCGTCAGGATGTGGTCGTTGATCGAGCTGTTCTGGTCGTCGCTGAGGTTCCAGTAGCTGTGATGGACGATGTTGAGGATGGTGGGGGCGTCGGTCTTGGCTTCGACTTCCCACTTCAGCTCGTTGGCCTCGGTGAGGGTGTAGGTGACCTTGGTGGTCAGGGTGCCGGGGTAGCCTTCTTCCTTGTCCGGCGAGACGTAGGTGAAAGCGACGGCGTTCTTGGCCTCGTCGGGCTCGGCCTTCCACATCTTCTTGTTGAAGCCGACCTTGCCGCCGTGGAGGTGGCAGGGGATGCCGCCGGGCTCGTTGTTGGTGGCGAGGGTGTATTCCTTGCCGTTCAGCGAGAAGATGCCCTTGGCGATGCGGTTGCCGAAGCGGCCGACCGAGGCTCCGAAGTAGGGATTTCCGGCGGAAGCGTAGCCTTCCACGGAGTCGAAGCCGTGGGTCACGTCGGCGATCTTGCCGGCTTTGTCCGGGACTTCCATGGACACCAGGGTGGCACCGAAGTCGGAAATGCGGGCGCGGAGGCCGTTCTTGTTGGTCAGGGTGTAGACCTTGGCCTCTTGGCCATCAGCGGTTTTGCCAAATGCTTCCATCGCGATTTTTTCTGCGGAGGCTGTTCCGGTCTGGAGGGCGGCGGCAAGTGCAGCGGACGCCATCAGAGTCATCAAGGGTTTGGTCTTCATGGGTTGGTCAAACAGGGTTGAAGGGTGAAATCGTTAGGCGGGGCTGTAAATGGGAAATCCCGTCCTCGTTCTCAGGTTTCTTAGTCTATGGTGAGTGTGCCGGGGCTGGGCAAGATTTCCTTGTGTAGTGGCCGTTTCGTGCGAACGGGCATGGGTCGGCGGGCTGCACCAGACCTATTTCCTTGTTTAGCGGTGCGGTTCTCCGAAAAAGCCTCCGATGAGCCTCGATTTCCAGACCTGCTCCGATCCTGCCGCCTGGCTGGACGAAGTCCTGTGCGCCTTCAATTGCCAGACTGGCACCCTGCACCGCACCGATGGCAGCGGGGAGTTCCTCGAGCTGGTGATCCAGAGGGGGGTGCCGGAGTTCCTGCTGCCGAAGATTTCCCACATTCCCTTTGGCAAGGGGATCGCCGGGGTGGCGGCAGAGCGCCGGGAGCCGGTGGAGCTCTGCAACCTGCAGGAGGACCTCGGCGGGGTGGCGCGGCCAGATGCCCGCCAGACGCAGGTTTCCGGCTCGCTGGCGGTACCGGTGTTCTCGCCGGACGGGACCCAGGTGCTGGGGACGCTCGGGGTGGGTATGCAGGCGCCTCATGATTTTTCGGACGACGAAAAGGCCCGTTTGTCAGCCATTGCAGCCCAAGTAGGAAAGTCATGGAGTGCAAATTGAGCACCGACATTGACCAGAAGGCCCTTGGGTCGTTAGATAGGGGCCATGACACCCGTCGGGGCCGCGAAAAAGATACTCGACACGATGCTGGGTCACCTCGGTTTCCACGTGGACATCGAGGTTTTCGACAGTGAGGAAGAGCCGTGCCTGCAAATCCATAGCCCCCGTCCCGAGCTGCTGATCGGCAAGGACGGCGAGCGTCTGGACGATCTGCAGTACTTGGTGAACCGCGTGCTTAAGAAACATTTCCCCAAGGCCGCACGCGTCCGGATCGATTGCGAGCACTACCGCGCGATCCAGGAGGACAAGCTGAGCGCGGAAGTCCGTGGCGCTGCGGAAACCGTGAAGGCCAGCGGGAAACCGTTCAAGATGCGTCCCTTGAACGCGTACTATCGGCGATTGGTGCACAATGCGCTGATCGATGACACGGACGTGGAGAGCGTATCCCCCGGAGGCGAAGAGCGCCTGAAGCGCATCCTGATCCGGCCACGTGGCAGTGGCGGGACCGAAAGCCAGCCGGGAACTACTGAATGAAACGCTTCTTTTTCGACTGCGGGACGCGAGATGCACTCGCTTCCACTGGCATCCTGTTTCTGCGGGTCAGCTTCGGGCTGATGATGATGATCGGCCACGGAATCGGGAAGTGGCAGGCATTTTCGCAGCTGTCCGGGAATTGGCCAGTGCCCCGGATCTGGCCACTCAGCATGATGAGCGGGCCGGTGAGCCTGATCGCCACTATCGGCGCAGAGGTCTTTGCCGCTGCTCTTTTGGTACTGGGTTTGGCGACGCGGCCCGCGGCATTCGTGTTCGGCTTCGCGATGTGCGTGGCGGCCTTCCAGGTGAATGTGAATGCAGATTTCTTCTCCACTGGCGGACCGGCCAAGGAGATGGCCGTGCTCTACCTGATTCCCTGCTTCGTGCTGATCATCACCGGCGGCGGGCAGTGGTCCGCGGATGCCTTGTTCAACACGGAGGACAGACGCCGCCGCAGGCGGTAGCCGCCCATGGAAACGCATCGACTTGTCCTGCCGGAAGACCTGAACCACTTCGGCTTCCTCTTCGGGGGGCGGCTCTTGGCGTGGGTGGATGAGGCGTGCTGGATCGCGGCGTCGATCGACTATCCGCACTGCCAGTTCGTGACCATCGGCATGGACAATGTGGAGTTCCGCTACTCCGTAAGGCAAGGGACGATCCTGGAGATTCGCTGCCAGAAGGAGAAGGCAGGCAACACCTCGGTGAGCTACAAGGTGGAGGTCTTTGACCGCCGCAATCTCTCGGCCCCGGCGATCTTTGTGACCACGGTTACCTATGTGAGCGTGGATGACGCGGGGCGGAAACGGCCCCTCGGGAGTTGAGGGTTTGGCTCAGGGCTTCGACTTGGCGACCCGGACTTCCTTGATCAGGAAGTCGGACTTGGAACCCGCGGCATCGGTCCGGAAGTTCCAGCCCCAGCCGCCCGTTTCGGCGGCAGTCGGGAGGGCGAGCGCTAGGATGATGAAGAGGGATCGGAGCATGATCCGGCTACGCTAGTGGGTTCGCGGGGTTTGCAAAGTAGTCCGCTCAGTCCTCTGAGCGGACGAAGCAGTTCTGGTGGCGGACCGAACTCCAAGCCCCCGGGTAGATACGGCTACGGGGGGGCTTCGTCCACACACGGCCTGTGCGGACTACTTTGCTTGCCCCGCCGCCGTGCTCCTGCGATGACGCCTTCCCGCCGATGATCCACACGCTCGACCTGATTCTGCCGCTCGAAGCTTCCGAAGATGAAGCGGCGTGGAAAGCCGCGGCGGCGAAGCAGCTCGGCCTGCCGCCCACCCGGGTCAGCGGGGTGCGCCTGCTCAAGCACTCGCTCGATGCCCGCCAGCGGGCCGTGAAAGTGCAAGTCCGCCTGGAGGTGGCGGTGGATGAGCCGCTGCCGGAAGAAGTCACGCCGACATGGACCGCGCCGCGGCTGCCCGCGAATGCCAAGACGATCGTGATCGTCGGCTGCGGTCCTGCCGGGATGTTCGCGGCCCTGCGTTGCTTGGAATTGGGCCTGAGGCCGATCGTGCTGGAGCGCGGCAAGGATGCCTCCGCGCGGCGCTTCGACCTCGCTCCGATCCTGCGCCAGGGGACGGTGATCGAGGACTCGAACTACTGCTTCGGCGAGGGCGGGGCCGGGACCTTTTCCGATGGCAAGCTCTACACCCGCGCAACCAAGCGCGGGCCGGTGGCGCGCGTGTATGAGATCCTGGTCGCACATGGCGCGCCGCAGCGGATCCTGACCGACGCCCATCCGCACATCGGCTCGAACCTTCTGCCGAACGTGGTGAAGGCGATGCGCGCCTCGATCCTCGAAGGGGGCGGGGAGGTCCGCTTCCAGACCAAGGTAAGCGATTTCCTGATGGAAGGGAACAAGCTCCGCGGGGTGGTGACGGCCACGGGCGAGGAGATCACCGGTGAGGCGGTAATCCTGGCGACCGGTCACAGCGCGCGTGATATCTACCGCCTACTCGCAGCGAAACATATCCTGTTAGAGCGCAAGCCCTTTGCGGTTGGCGTGCGGATCGAGCATCCCCAGCCCTTCATCGATGCCCAGCAGTACCACCTGAAGAAGGACGAGGAACGCCCCGAGCTCTTGCCCGCGGCACGCTACGCCGTAGCGACCAAGATCGACGACCGCGGGGTGCATTCCTTCTGCATGTGCCCGGGCGGTTTCATCGTGCCGGCCTCCACGGAGAATGACGAGGTGGTGGTCAATGGCATGAGCCTGGCGCGGCGCGACTCGCCCTTCGCGAACTCCGGGCTGGTGGTGACCGTCGAGCCGGAAGACACCGATTCCTTTGCGAAGGAGCACGGCATTTTGTCGGGCATCGCCTATCAAAAGGCCCTCGAGGTCGCGGCGAAGCAAGCGGGCGGCGGCGGCCAAGTGGCACCGGCTCAGCGCGTGGCGGACTTCCTCGCGGGCAAGATTTCGGCGGACCTGCCGAAGACGAGTTACTTCCCCGGAGGCAAGCCCGCGCCGCTGCATGAGATCATGCCCAAAGGCGTGGTCCAGCGCATGCAGACCGGCCTGAAGCTTTTCGATCGCAAGATCCGCGGCTATGCGGGGAAGGAAGCGCTACTTTTGGGTTTCGAGACCCGCACGAGTTCGCCGGTGCGGATCCCGCGCCGCGATGACTCCTTGGAGCATCCGGAGTTGCAGGGGCTCTATCCCTGCGGCGAAGGCGCAGGCTATGCCGGCGGCATCGTAAGCGCCGCGATGGACGGCATGCGCGTGGCCGAGGCGGTGGCGGGGTGATTTTATCCTCCTATCTTGTCCCCGGCGAATGAAGCCGCAGGCCCTCGGACTGCTGCGATTATTTGCAGCTTTCGAGTGCAGGGTGGGGCCGGCTTTCCAGAGGGAAATGAATCAGCCCTCGGAGCGTTCGCTTGCGCAAGCGTGGGATGTCGGCCTGACAAGAGACTTCGATAGCCGGAAGGATTGCCACGGCGCGAGGGACCGCGGAGCCACGGCTAGCGTGGTGGCGCGGAGCCCAAGTGATTCGCGGGGATGCTTTGTTACAAACTGGACATAAGGTCCGGCGCTGGCGGAGCGGGCGGGCTGATTCACTCCGACCGAGAGGGCGCACCGTAAGATGCATTCAAAAGCTGCGGATCACCGCAGCAGTCCGAGGGCGGCTTTGCCGCTGTTAGGGAGCGGGGACCTTCCGGGAAAAGAGGCCTCCGCTTTCCAACCGAGCATCTCCTCCGCCTTCCTCACATCCGCCAAGGTCGCGGGCACATCCGCCGGATGCGCCGGGCCATAGTGGACCTTCGTCTTCATCCCTGTCCACGCCTCCGCGGCGCGTAGCATCTCATTCACGGAGTGACTTCTACCGGTCCCGACGTTGAACACCTCGAAGCCTCGCCCATTCCAAGCTAGCGCCGCCTCAATCGCCCGCGCCACATCCGAGACATGCGTGAGATCTCGCCGCTGGCTGCCGTCGCCATGGATGGTAATGGCTTCTCCTTCGAGGATCTTCCGGCGGAATGACTCCAGCGCTAGATCCGGCCTCTGCCCCGGTCCCCACACCGCAAAGAAGCGCAAGGCGATGAAATCGATGCCGTGCTTCTCCGCGAACAGCTGCCCCCATTCCTCGCCTTGGAGCTTGGTAATGGCATAGGGGCTGCACGGGTTGAGCTGGTCGTCTTCCTTGCTTGGCCTGCCGGCAGTGGGGCCATAGACGCTGGACGAGGATGCGAAGATGAAGCGCCGCAGGCCGCGCTTACGGGCATGCTCTAACAAACGGATCGTCGCCCCGAGATTGGTGTCGAGATAGTCGAGCGGCCGCTCCATGGAAGGGCGCACTCCGCCGAGGGCTGCAAGGTGGACGACGTGGGGGAGCTCGTCGTCGGGTAGCTTCCCGTGGCGAAGATCGCAGTCGATCATCTTCACTCCAGCCGGATGAGGCTCCGGCGGAGGCCGCAGGTCGAGAGCGGTGATGGCGTGGCCCACCGCAGCCAGGTGGCGCGCCACCTGGCTGCCGATGAAGCCGGAGGCTCCAGTTACCAGAACTCTGTTTCGCTCAGCTTGCATCTGGAACCAAGAGTTTCAGGTAATCCTCCGTCATTCGCTCCAAAGTGAAGTGTCGGCGTATATGCTCGCGCGCCGCCTCGCTCATCGCATCGCGGCGAGCTGGATCGCGGGTGATCTCCACCATGGCCTTGGCCAAGGCTGGGACATCGCGCTTCGGAATGAAGAAGCCGTTCACTCCATCCACGACCTGCTCGGAAGCTCCGCCGACATCCGTGGCGATCACCGGTAGTCCGGAAGCCAGTGCTTCCAGCGAGGCATTCGGGCAGCCCGCGGGATCGGAGATCATCACGAAGACATCGCAGCCAGCATGGAAGGCACCGATGTCTTGAGTCTCGCCGATCCATTCGACGGGCAATCCTTCCGCCAGCTTGCGCAGTTCCGCCGCACAAGACTCCGCACCGGTCTCGACGCCACCGGCGATCCGCAGGACACATGGCGGCAGATCGGGCAAGGCGAGGCGGAAAGCTTGGATCAATTCGTCCAGCCGCTTTTGCGGACTGACGCGAGCAGCGGTGCCGAAGACGAAAGCACCTTCCACCTGTGCCCGCCGCCGTGGCTGGTCCGGCAGGATCACGCCATTCGGGATCACCTGTACGCGTGCGCCGATGGCCGCGGCACGTTCTGCTTCCGCCGAATACTTCACCGTGAAGCACTCTAATAGGCGTCCGTAATCGGAGGGCACGCGGCAGGGCAAGCCGGGCGGCGGGTTCTCCATCGTCTTCTCGAAGGAGCTGAACCACATCTCACCCGGCGAGATATCGTGAACCTTCGCGAAGGGGAGCGAGTCCGCGAGCAAGAGCTTGTGGCTGGTGATCGCATTCCAGAACACCACCGTCGCCGCTGGATCGCTGGCCATCTCTTCCAAGATCAGATCCACTCCTTCGCGCGCATCGATCAAGCCCGCCGGCGGAGGCACGAAGACCCCGATCCCATGCTCTAACAAATCCAGCCGGCCCGGCGTGGGGTGCTCCGGATACTCCTGCAAGAGGGCCACGCGCACTCGGATCCCGCGGGCGTGGAAGGACTTCGCCAAACGCCGCAAGGAAGACTGCGCCCCGCCCATGCTCAGATTGTTGCTGACGAACCAGAGGGTAGTGGCGGGGGCCGAGCGACAGGCAGCCTGCTTGGCGAAGCGGGCCACGCGTTCCGCCATGCGGCTGGTGGTGAAGTCGCGCCAGACCAGCTTGTGGGCGGAGGGCGGGGGATCGAGCAGAGCATCCGCCAGCGCCTTCGCGAAGTTCTCGGGCGAGGCATCGGCATCCCGCAAGCTCAGCGCCGGATTTCGCCAGGCCAGCTCACGGGTTCCTCCTGTATCGCAAGCAATCACCGGACGCCCGGAAGACAGCGCCTCCAGATGGGCGAGGCTCAGGCCCTCATGGGCGCTGCAAGAGATCATGGCGTGGCAGTTCGCGAGCACCTCACGGACGGGAACAGCCCCCTCGGTCCAAGTGAGATCCACGCCATGCTTCGCCGCCTCTCGATCCACATCGGCCCGGCTGCTCATGGCATCGGCCAAACGTGAGGATGTTTCCCCGGCGATCACCAGCTTCACCGGCTTCCGCACACCCCGCGCCACGAGTTCCGCGGCAGTCGCGGCGACGATGGCGGGCAGCAGTTCGAGTCGCTTCTGCGGCCGCGGATTCGCCACACAGGCCAGAGTGAAGCTATCCTCGGAAGAAGGCAGGGGGGTCTCCGGAAACTCTTCCGGACGGATGCCATTCCAAACAGTGCGCACAGGCAGGCCCAGCAAGGCTTCGCGGATTTCCGCCTCCACCGCCTGCGAGCAGGCAAGCTGCAGGGTGAGATCGGCCGCTTGAAGGCCATCCCATCCATTCGGCCAGCCCTTGCGGGAGTTGTGGACGGTAGCGATCACGGGAATCCCGGACTTCGCCAAGACGCGGGTCTCCTCGGCATCGGTGAGGTGGAGGTGAAGGACATCGGCACCGCGGGCGATGGCAGCCTTGGTCAGGATCCCGGCGCGTTCACGCCGCGAATGACTCGAGAGATCCAGCAATTCTCCACGGGTTTCCAGCAAGCGCCGGTGGCCCTTGCCAAGAACCACCAACTGGACCGCTAGGCCCAGCCTCGGCAACTCCTCCGCCAGATCGCGCGCGATCTTCTCCGCGCCACCGTGCTGGAGGCTGGTGACGATCTGATAGACCGAGAGCCGCTCATCGGTGGCGGCGAGATCCAGCGCCGGCCAGTGGATCACGCGGGTGCCCGCTGGCAGCGGCTCGCCGCGCAAGCGGAGCTGGGCCGTAGCCGCAGAAGAGTGCCACTCGCAGAGAGTCGACGGAAGCTCCGCAGGATAGCAGCCTCCGTGACGGGCGTGGAGTTCCAACCATTCCGCGTGGCGTTCGGGACGGCTTGCGGGAAGACCGATGGCCACGAGGTCCTTGCCGGGCGCGAGCGGCGGCAGGCGCAGCAAGTCCGGCGAGCCTAGTGCTTCTCCGGCGCGCAGGAGCAGGCAGGGACTATCCGGGAGTTCGCCCTCATGGATTGCGAAGCCGGCGGCCTCCAAGCTTCTACGGCTGCGCGCGGCCAGCCAAGGCTTGCGTGGATCAGCACCGAGAATGGCGGCCGACAGGTGTGCCACTTCTGAGCTGG
This sequence comes from Haloferula sp. BvORR071, assembly GCF_000739615.1. GTDB lineage: Bacteria > Verrucomicrobiota > Verrucomicrobiia > Verrucomicrobiales > Akkermansiaceae > Haloferula. The sequence continues at coordinate 229,384 of NZ_BATP01000007.1, read as the reverse complement.
CCGGATGACCGGAAAATGATCTCGAGCGGGACATCGCGCTTCACTTAGTAAGCGGAGGGCCGGGTCGGCGGGACACTGCGGCGGCGGTCGTCGTCGTCATCGCGGTCGCGATAGCCTGTGGTCGGAATCGCGGGCCCGCCGAAGAGGCCGGGTTCCACCGTATTGGTCGGATCGTTGCCCGCCAGCACGCTGATCGAATCCGGCTCTCTACCGGTGTAGATGAACTGCCCCTCGGCACCCGGCCGATAAAGGATCTCCTGCACCATGGCCACCCCCGCCACCATGTAGCGGAGCTTGAGCGCGGTGCCCTCCGGCCAGTCGCCCTGGATCCAGAAGCCGTCATCGCCCTTGCGGATCGGTGCGGACGAGAAGGCCCTCGGCGGTGGCGTAGGATGTAGGAAGCGGTCGGCCGGGTTGCCCGCGCTGGCGGAAATATTCCTTCGCTTCACGACCGCGAAGACGATCGCGATGATGACTCCCACTGGGAGCAGGAAGCAGAGCAAGCCTCCCAGCAGAGTGCCGATCGGCGAACGGGAGACCGCCGGGGCTGATTCGTGATGGGTCGCTGGCGGCGTTGTCACCGGCGGGGCGGGAGTCACGGGGGCAGGTCGGCTCGATTCCACCTCCACTGGCGGCGTGGGCGGCGGTGGTGGTGGCGTCACCTTGGCTGGAGCGGGGGCTTCCGCGGAACAGAGAATACGGAAGCCGATATCGGCATTGCGGCTGCGGGGATCGGCGCGGTAGCGGGCGGCACTGCGGGTATTGCTGGCACCGCGGATCCACGAGCCGCCGCGCAAGATCCGCCGCGGCTTATCGCTGAGATTCTGATTCTGCTGCAGCGGATCGGTGGCGGCCCCTGCGGGGTAGGGGCCATACCAGTCGAGGCACCATTCGGAGACATTGCCGCCGATTACCAGACCCCAGGGATTGGGAGTTCTGGAATCTGCCGGGCGGGTGCCGTTGCCCGCATTGTCCTTGTGCCAAGCCGTCGCGAAGGCATCGAGGCCCCGGAATGGGCCCGGGGTACCTGCGCGGCAGGCGTATTCCCACTGGGCTTCGGTCGGGAGGCTCACCTTGCGGCCGGATTTCTTCTCCAGCCAGGCGCAGAAAGCCTGTGCATCGGGAAAGGTCACCAGGCAGACCGGGTGCTCCGGCGTCTGGGCAAAGCCGGGATTCCGCCAGGTGAACTCCTTGCGCTGCTCCAGGCCACTGCCGGTCCAGCCGTAGCCACCGCTGGTTCCGCCCTCCGCTTCGGTCATATAGTGGGTCTCGGCGATGAAGCGTTCCCACTGCGCGCGGGTGACCGCGGTCCGGCCAAAGTAAAACTGCTTGGAAATGGTGACCTGGCGCTGGGTTTCGTCGGAGGCCCGGCCCGCCTCGTTAGCGGGCGAGCCCTGCGTGAAGTTGCCAGCGGGGATCAGCACCAGGTCAAGCCCCACGCCGCCCCCGAGATCCAGTTTCAGCGTGGGTTCCGCGGCGGAGCAAAGGGATGTGAGGAAGCAGAAGGCGAGGCCGCAGAGGAGTGCTTTCATCGGGGTAAGTTAGAGACGGAGAGGCAAGCGGCAACCATACACGTCCACGCTCGCAACGGTTGTATGAAATCCAGCGCAATTTCCAGTGCTGCCCCTGCGGGACGCTGTGTCTTGGGGCGGCGGGCAAGGCTACGGTTTCCAGCGTCCTGCTAAAACTTCCTTATATCTTTTCGAAGGCGGGGAAGTTGGATCGTGAGGCAGCGATCCCTCCGGGGTGGGACGGTCCGTCCGCCGCGCAGGATTTCCCGGGAAAACCCGGGGAAGGGGCCCGGAAACGGACCCCGAAAAAAAAGAAGAAATTCTGAAACAAAAACCCGGCTGGTGACGTTATATAGGTGTAAGGCAACTGCGAGGGTCACCTCGCTAACTTATAACAAAGATCTTGTCAGGGAGTTCGCGCTTCCGGCAGGTGGCCCGGCCGGTGGTTCTTTAGGTTTTTGGGTTTTTCCTAAGGAATACCGGTCGGGCTTCTTTTTGTACTCATAGGGCGCTTTGAGCCCTGCGAGATTCGTCCGATCCGGCTGATCCGACCAATTGATTCTAGGGAAGATGCGCCCAAATCCTAAGCGCCCCACCCCACAAAAGAAAGACCCGCCGGGTCGTCGGGGGGAACGAAGCGGCGGGTATCAGGGGGATTGGTTTCTCTGGGGAGTAGCTTCGGCCTTGGGGGGGCTGGCGTCGGCTTCGGGAATAGTCATGGCCGATTTTGCGGCGCTCGGGAATGCCGTGATGGCGTGCGTCGGGATTTCCGTAGGGGCGGGGAAACCCGTTGAAAATCAGGATACGTATCCCCGGATGCGGGGAAATTCCCGCCCTCCCTTTACAAAGTAGAGACCCTCTGGCATCCCTCCGCCGCCATGTCCGACTTGCCCAAAGCCTACGAACCCCAAGCGGTGGAAGCCAAATGGTACGCTGCCTGGATCGAAGGAAAATGCTTCGAGGCCGATCCCGCCTCGGAAAAGCCCGCGTACTCGATCGTCATCCCGCCGCCGAACGTGACGGGCATTTTGCACCTCGGACACGTCCTGAATAATACCATCCAGGACATTCTGGCCCGCCGTGCCCGCCAAGAGGGCAAGGAAGTGCTGTGGCTGCCCGGCACCGACCACGCCGGCATCGCCACCCAGGCGAAGGTGGAGCGCGAACTCCGCGAAAAGGAAAAGCTCACCCGCCGCGATCTGGGCCGGGACGAGTTCCTGAAGCGGGTGTGGGATTTCAAGGAGAAGCACGGCAGCATCATCATCAGCCAGCTCAAGCGCCTCGGCTGCTCCTGCGATTGGTCGCGCGAGCGCTTCACCATGGACCCCGCTTACACGAAGTGGGTGAGCCACGTGTTCGTGGAGCTGTTCAAGGAGGGGCTCATCTACCGCGGCAAGCGCATCGTGAACTGGTGCCCGGTGTCACTCACCGCGCTCTCTGATGAGGAGGTGATCATGAAGCCGCAGCGCTCGAAGCTGTACTTCATGAAGTATGAGCTCACCGATGCTCCCGGCGAGTTCCTGGAAATTTCCACCACCCGCCCCGAGACCCTGATGGGCGACGTGGCCGTGGCCGTGAACCCGAAGGACCCGCGCTTTGCGAAGTATGTGGGCCGTACGGTGTATCGTCCCTTCCCGCACGCCGCGATCCCGGTGATCGCGGACGAGCACGTGGACATCGAGTTCGGCACCGGCGCGCTGAAGATCACCCCCGCGCACGACAAGGCGGACTTCGAGATCGGCATCCGCCACAATCTTGAGATCATTGATGTGCTCACGCCGGACGCGCACATCAACTGCCCCGAGGTGGCTGACCTGCACGGGCTCGACCGCTTCGTGGCGCGCAAGAAGGCCGCGGCCAAGCTCGAGGAGATGGGCCTGCTCATTAAGGTGGAGGAATACGACAACAACGTCGGCTTCTCCGAGCGTGCCGATGTGCCGATTGAGCCGCGCATCTCGATGCAGTGGTTCCTCAAGTACCCCTGCGTGAAGGAGGCTGCCGATGCCGTGGCGAATGGCGATATCGCCTTCCGCCCCGAGCGCTGGGCGAAGACTTATGCCCACTGGATGGAGAATCTGCAGGACTGGTGCATCAGCCGCCAGCTCTGGTGGGGCCACCAGATCCCGGTGTGGTATCGCAAGGAGAAGCTCGATGCGCTCAAGAACGCCGAGTCGCTCGACATGGCCGACCTCCAGTCCGGCGACATCCACGTCGGCACCGAGGCTCCGTCCGACGATGCCAACTGGGTGCGCGACGAGGACGTGATGGACACTTGGTTCAGCTCCTGGCTCTGGCCCTTCGCAACCATGGCAGACGTGGGCGAGGAGACACCGACGCTCAAGAAATTCTATCCGACCACCGACTTGGTGACCGGGCCGGACATCATCTTCTTCTGGGTGGCGCGCATGATCATGGCGGGCTTCCGCTTCGAAGGAGAGTTGCCCTTCAAGAACGTGTTCTTCACCTCGCTGATCCGCGACAAGCAGGGCCGCAAGCTCTCGAAGTCGCTCGGCAACTCACCGGACCCGATCGAGCTGATGGACAGGTATGGCTCGGACGGCCTGCGCTTCGGCCTGATGCGGATCGCGCCGCTGGGCTCGGACATGCGCTACGACGAGGAGCAGATCGAGGGCGGCCGCAACTTCGCCAACAAGCTCTACAATGCCTGCCGTTTCCGCCAGATGGGCGGCTTCGTGGAATTGTCCGACTCCGATTCGGAGGAGGACGAGGACCTGGTGGGCATGGCGAGCTGCTTCCACATCGACATCCTCGCCAAGCTCGACGAACTGGCTGCCGACCTGACCCGCATCTATGCCGACTATCGCTTCGGCGAGATCGCGCAGCGCCTCTACGAATTCCTGTGGAGCGAGTTCTGCGACAAGTTCCTGGAAGCGGTAAAGGGCGACATGCGCGAGACCGCCACGCCGGAAGCCCGCGCTACTACGCTTGCGGTGATCGATACCGTGTTGAGCCGCTACCTGCAGTTGCTGCATCCCTACATGCCGCACCTGACTGAGGAGCTCTCGCTGAACATGGGCTACATCTACGAAGGTGAGTTCCTGATGCAGGCCGAGCTTCCTGAAGAGCCGGTGCTGGCTGGGCTCTCGGCAGAGGACATTTCCACCGAACAATCGAAAGCCGCCGCGATCTACGAGACCGCCGGACGCCTGCGCAACCTGAAGACCGAGTACAACGTGGCGACCCGCCGCGACGTGAAATTCGTGGTGAAGGGGGCCGCCGAGTGGCTGGATGAGCAGAAGCAAGTTCTCGCCCAGCTCGTCGGGGCAGGGGAGATCGCGCTGGATTCGGCCTACGAGGCGCCGAAGGGCACGCCGGTGTCGCTGACACCGGTGGGCGAGATTTACCTGCCGCTCGAAGGGCTGGTCGACGTGGAGGCTGAGAAGGTCCGCCTGACCCGGGAAATCGCCAAGTTGGAGCAGGAAAAGACCCGCAGCGAAGCCAAGCTCGGCAACGAGAGCTTCATCGCCCGCGCCCCCGCTGAGGTGGTGGTTCAGGAGAAGGCCCGCCTGGCCGAATGGGACACCAAACTGGCCCAGCTCCGGGAGATGCTGCAGGGGCTCGGATGATGCCTTGCATCCTGCATTCCAATCCTTAATCTAGCTTCGTCGCTCGCAGAATGTCGGAACTGCTCACCATCGAAGGCATCGATTCAGATGAAGTTGAATTGTTGGAAGCCACCGGGTGGACGGATCTGAACGCGGTCGCACGGGCCAATGTGGATGTGCTGCTGCGGGAGGTGACCAAGGCCAACGACATGCTGCGGATCGTGGCGCGCGCGCCCGAACGCAAGAAGGTCGAGCGCTGGGTCGCCTCTGCGGCCAAGCTGCTGGATCACCCGCGTGGTGGTCGCGCCAAGGCTGCGGAGAGCGTAAAGCCGACGGTGACCGTCGTGGAGGAAGGGGGCGCTCCGGCGCTCTCCCTGGTGGTCGACGAGAGTGAGGAAGTGCTGCCGGTTCCGCTGGCGGGACCGGTGAATTTCGAGGCGGACCCCGAAGTGCTGGTGATGCTGGCCGCGGCTCCGGTGGCGGTGCCGATTCCTGCCCGCATGCTTGCAGAGCAGGGGATCTCGCCCTCTGAGATCGCGATCGCCCCGGTGCTCAACCGTGCCGAGGGTGATCTCGACGTCCGGGTCGCGGTGATGCCTTCCGCGGATAGCCCGCACGAGGCTCACATTCCGGATGCCCCGCAGGGCAGCCGCCGCGTCCAAAGCAGTAGCTCCGTCCAGCTTGGCGATGCCACCGCTCCGATCGGTCGCCGCGGAATTGACCCTTCGCGGGTCCGCACGATCGAAGAAGCCCAAGGCGATGTCCCGCCGCCGCGCGCTTCCTCCAGCCGGGCAGGGATGGAAGACGAGCGAATCGCCCTGCTGCGTTCCCCGCGCCCGGAAACCAACAAGGGCCGCAATCCAAACTCACGCTTCTTTATCCGTGGCGTGCTCCACGACCAACCGCTCAAGGTCTGGTTCGGCGGGCTCTTTGCGGTGCTGCTGCAGATCTCCATCCCGCTCGCGATCATCGCCGCGCCGCTGCTGATTCTACACGATGAGAAGCCGGAGCAATTCGCGTGGGTCCCGAAGTGGATCATCGCCTTTCCTTTGGCCGTACCGATCCTCGGTCTGCTCTATGCCCTCGTCAGCGCCCGCGCCAAGTGCCGCGTCTGCGCCCAGCGGATCTACGTGCCGAAGCATTGCTTGAAGAACCGGAAGGCGCACCACTTGCCCATGCTGGGATTCATTGGCGCGCTGGCTCTGCACGTAATCACCTTCAAGTGGTTCAACTGCACCTTCTGCGGGACTTCGATCCGGATTAAGAAGTAGGCTGCTGAAATGCTTCGCTCGATCGCCCACATTTTGCAGAAGTCAGGGTGGGTGGCGATCTTTGTGGCGCTGGCGTATGTCTATACCAGGTCGCTGGATACGATCAGCGACAAGCCGGACCCCAACGGGCCTTTGTATTTATTGGTGCCGTTTGTGGTTTTCGTCCTCGTCCTTGGATACGGGGCATTTCTCCGCGGGAAGAACTCGCGCCGGAGGAATCTCTGCTTGTGGCTCCTCGGTGCTGCCTTCCTGCTAACGATGCCGAGGCTGCTGCATTTCCAGGACATCTACTGGAAGAGCATTGAGGCCTCCTTCGTCCCCAAGCTTGATTGGGGTGAGCTGCTTCCGACGATCGGAAGCTTTTACAGCTACGTGACCAAGTTCTGGGCACCTGCCGCCGGCGGTCTCTCGGCCATCGCTTTTGTGATTTCGATTTTCGAAGACGATCCGCTGCGCGGTGATTCGGAGCGCGGAGTGAAGCAGGATTAGCGGCCCTGTGGAGGGCGGACACTCCTGTCCGCCTATGGGGTGAGATGAAGGCTTCTTGGAGAATGCCGGAATGGGCCAAACGTCCCCGTTCGTAAGCGGACAAGAGTGTCCGCTCTCCACAGGCCTCACTCCTTCGCCTTCGTATCAACCACGATCGTCACTGGCCCGTTATTCACCAGAGACACCTTCATGTCCGCGGCGAAACGCCCGCGTCCCACCGGCTTGCCCATCTCCGCGGACAAGGCCTCGCAGAACTGCCGGTAGAGCGGCTCGGAGATCTCCGGCCGCGCCGCGCGGATGAAGGAGGGCCGGTTGCCCTTCTTCGTCGATGCATGCAACGTGAACTGGCTGACCACGATCGCCTCGCCGCCACAATCGACGACGGAAAGATTCATCAAGGCCGCCTCATCCCCGAAGATCCGCATTCGTGCGATCTTCGGCGCGAGCCAAGCGACATCCTCCGCGCTGTCGCCATCCTCGATCCCTAGCAGGATCATCAAGCCCGTGCCGATGGAGGCGACGGTTTCCCCATCGATCACGACCGAGGAAGAAGAGACGCGTTGGATGACGGCGCGCATGGAGTCAATACACCGGCACGCTCGGATCCACCTCCGCGGACCAGCGGTCAATCCCGCCGCTCATCGACCACACTTCATTCAGCCCGCGCTGCTTCCAGTAGCTAGCGGCGCGCAAGGAACGCATGCCGTGGTGGCAATAGAGGATCGTCGGCTTCTCCGGCACCGCGGCTTCGGCGAAGCGGGTGAGGGGAACCAGGCGCGCGCCTTCGATGCGGTTGAAGCGCCACTCATCGTCCTCGCGGCAATCGATCAGCTCAATCTCGCCGCGTTGGATCGCCGGCAGCAGTTCGGACACCTGCGCCGGTGTGAGTTCCATGCCCGCATCCGGGTCTGGCAGGCCGTTCATCGCTCGACGATGACCGGCGTTCCGACCTCCGCGTTCTGGAAGAACTTCTTGGCCATACCGTCGGGCATCCGCACGCAGCCGTGGGAGGCGGCATAGCCCGGCAGGTAGCCGGTGTGCATGCCCACGCCCGGCGCGAACTGCAGGAAGTTGAACATCGGCGCGCCTTCGTAGTAGCAGCCCGGCGGCACCGGTTCGTTCTGGGCCTCGGCGTCGTCATCCACCACCCGGTTGGTGCCCTTCTCCTTGAACATACCGTAGCTGGAGGAGCGGTGGTCGATGTCCTTGAGCTGGACCTTGTAGTTGCCGGAGGGCGTGATGCGGCCTTCCTTGCCGGTCGAAATCTTCGAGACACCGGCCAGAACCCCGCCCTTGTAGAAGAAGGCCTTCTGCTGGGTCAGGTTGATCTTGATCATCGCCGGGCCGGTCAGCTGGTCGCCGTCCCAGTAGGAAACGTCATCCGGGATCGGGCTCGATTTCCAGTCATGCTCGCGCTTGCCGCTGAAGCCCGCCATGTAGTGGTTCTCGCCGCGAATATTCGTGACGCCGTCGAGGCTTCCACAAGAGGCGGCGACAAGGGGCAGGAGCAGGATGGCAGGAAGATGGCGAGCTTTCATGTCTTTCAGATGCGCGGATCATAAACCCATGGTGGGCAATGGGTCAACCCCGTTAGAGTCGAAATGCTGTTTTTTCTGCATTTTGTCCGGATGACCCCGCTATTGCGCCCCGCCCGGGCCGTGCTATGGATGCGCCGCCCGACCCTGCCTGACCCATGCCGAACTACGATTACCTCTGCCAGACCTGCGGCCATCGCTTTGAAGTTTTCCAAAGCATGAACGACGCGAAGCTGGAGGACTGCCCGCAGCCCGGCTGCGAGGGCAAGGTGAAGCGCCTGCTGGGCACCGGTGCCGGCCTGATTTTCAAGGGCGCAGGCTTTTACCAGACGGATTACCGCTCCAGCTCCTATCAGCAGGGCGCGAAGCAGGACAGTGCGGCCTCGAAACCGGCGGAATCCACTTCGTCCACGCCGGCCCCGGCTCCGGCGGCCTCCCCCACGCCTGCGAAAAGCGGCGATTGAGCGCTCTTCCCAAACGCGGGCGGGTTTGCTACGCCCTCCCCGCACATGGCTGAAGAGAGACAGGATCCCCCGAAACCGCGCGGCAGTTGCCTCGGCAAGCTCGCCTCCTTGTTCACCTTCGCCGGGGTGCTCGGACTGGGCGTAGCGGTGTTTTACATCACCCAGCCCCAGGACCTCTCCGACCTCAAGGGAACCTCGCCAGCAGCCGGGACTGCCCGCACCCGCGATCTGCACCAAGTGCTCAAGAATGCGGTGCACCAGAGTTTCCCGCTCAACCTCACCGAGGAAGAGATCAACCTCTACCTCAAGCAGTCGCTCCAGGCCAAGCAAGGCGGAGCGCTGGAGAAGTTCGTGACTCTGGACGACGTCCGCGTGCGCTTGGAGAAGGGCATGGCGGAAGTCATCATCGTCCGCTCTGTGATGGGTCGGCCGCTGACCACCTCGATGTACTTCCGGGTGGAGCAGAATGTGGCGCTTAACGACCAGGCGAGCACCGACATCATCCGGGACGGCGGGACCCTTTTCCCCATGATCCCGGACACCCAGATTGCGCATCGGGTGGCCAAGGGCGGACGCTTCGGTCAATTGGTGGTGCCGGCTGGTTTCGTGAAGGTGCTGGCACTGCCTGCCTTTGAGAAGCTGGCGGATGCTTACAAGCCTGAGCTGGATATTGCCTTCACCCAGATGGCCCGGATCTCGATCGAAGATGGCAAGCTGGTGCTCGACCCGCGGCCGAATGGCTCGGCCCTGCCCGGAGCGGGCGAAAAATTCTGAACCACTCATTTATGGCCCGCTCCACCATCCGCCTCAGCCTGCTGCTTGCCGCCTCGGCCTGCATTGCGGCCGCGCAGCAAGCGCCGCCCAAGCCGGCCCCGCAGGTGACGGAGGAAGCGCCGCCTCCGGCGATCCCGGTAGAGGAGCCCGGGGAAGCGCCCCCGCCCGTTGCGGAGGTAGTGGAGGAGAGCCCGATCATCATCGAGCCCGGCGGGAATGTTCCGCGACCGGCCGCGAATGACCGCGTGGTCAGCCGCTCCGGGATGTTCCGCGTTACCGGCGGCGAAAGCGGCCAGCGCGGTTCCGTGGCGCTGCTGCTGGAGCAGACCAAGGACTACTTCGAGGCGCTGATGCGCAACAACACCGCCAAGCCAGGCGAGAAGCCGGATGACATTACCGGCATCGGTGCCCCCAAGGGGCAGATGGAGCAGTTCAAGATCCCGGTGGATGTGATCCTCGCGGACAAGCCGGTGCCGCGCGACGTCGCCTACGAAGTGGTGGTCACGCCCCATGCCTTCTTCCTGCGGATCCGCCTGCACCTCGCGCGCGGCCTGGATCATGAGTTGCTGGAGCGTGCCGCGCTCAATGTGCTGCTGTATGAGCGGGCGCTGCGGGACATGAAACCGGAGGCTTACGATGAGAATCCGGTCGTGCGTCCCTGGCTGGTGGAGGGCCTGATGGAGGCGGAGAAATGGCGCAGCAACCGCGCCGACCGCCGGATCTACGAGGGTGTCTTCCGCCAAGGCGGCGGCTTCACTCCTGACGAAATCTTCGAGCTGTCCGAGGGCAACTACCGTCGGCTCGACGGTGCCTCGAAGCTGTCCTTCCGCGCGCTTTCCGGTGCGCTGGTCATGGCCCTGCTGGAACAGCCAGATGGCCGCGACGCCTTCCGTTCCTTCTGCGGCGAGGCTGCGCGCTTCTCGGGTGAAATGCCGGTGCTGATGCGCAAGCACTTCCCGCAGCTCAACCTTTCCGCCAACAGCTTGGCCAAGTGGTGGCAGCTGCGGCTTGCCCAGATGACGAAGCCGGATCTCACCGAGGTGCTCTCCGTCACCAAGACCGAACTTGCCTTGGAGGAAGCCCTGAAGTTCCAGTTGCACGACGACCAGGGTAATCCGGTGATCAAGGATTTCGGAGCTTGGAAAGAAGTCTCCGCGCTCAAGGAGCCGGACCGGATCGAAGCCGTGCGCAATGCCGATGAGGCGCTGACGCGCTTGAGCTACCGCTGCTTCCCCTCTTACCGGGCGCTGCTGAACGAGTATCAGCTGATCCTGCGTGAGGTGATGTCCGGCAAGACGAACGAGAAGATCACGATGCAATTGGAGGATCTCACCACGCAACGCCAGATGCGGGTGCAGCGGGCCCAGCGGGCGCGCAACTACCTGGACTTCGTGGAAATCACCCAGGCCCGCGAGGTGAGCGGCCAATTCGACGACTACATGCGCCTGAAGGAGGAAATGGAACTCCGGCCGCGTGCCGAGCGCCACGACCGCGTGACCGGTACGCTCGATACGATGGACAAGGTCTTCGAACCGCGTCGCAAGCGCTAGAATCGGTCAAAATCCCCCCGGCGGCGGGCGGCTGGTTTGACAAGGGCCGAGGCCGCTCGGCAGGCTGGCGGGGTGAGCGACAGCAGCAGCATCCAGAGCACGCCCCTCGAGTCCCTGCACGTCCGTCTGGGCGCACGCATGGTGCCCTTCGCCGGTTGGAACATGCCGGTGCAGTACAGCTCGATCATGGATGAGCACGGGGCAGTGCGGACCTCGGTTGGGATTTTCGATATCTCGCACATGGGTCAGTTCATCGTCACCGGCCCCGGCGCGCTGGCGTGGCTCAACCACATGCTTGCGAACAACGTCGCCAAGCTTGAGCCCGGCCAAGGCCAGTATTCTTTCCTTCTGAATAAGAACGGCGGCGTGATCGACGACCTGATCGTCTATCGCACCGGCGGGGACAGCTTCTTCATCGTGGTGAATGCCTCGATGATCGACGAGGACTTCCACTGGATGCACAATCACCAACCGCCCGAGGACGTCTGGTTTACGAACGAAAGCGCCCAGTGGGCCGGCATGGCGATCCAGGGGCCGGATGCCGCAGCGACCTTTGCCAAGGTCTGCCCGGGCCAAGCGCTGCCGCCGCGCAATGGCATCGCTCGCTTCCCCGTGGATGGCGGCGAGGCCGTGGTCTGTCGCACCGGCTACACCGGGGAAGACGGCTTCGAGTTCTTCTGCCCCGCCGGAAGCGGTGAGGCTTGGTTCGAGAAGTTCATTGCCGCCGGGGCCAAGCCCTGCGGCCTCGGTGCCCGTGATAGCCTGCGCCTGGAGATGTGCTATCCGCTCAATGGCAGCGACCTGTCGCCGGAGCGCACGCCGATCGAGGCCGGGCTCGGCTTCTTCGTGGACCTCGACAAGGGCGACTTCATCGGCCGCGAGGTGCTCGCGAGGCAGAAGGCCGAGGGACCCGCACAGCGACTCGTGGCGCTGGAATACACCGACAAGGGTGCGCCGCCGCGGGCTCATTACCCCGTGCTGGATGCCTCCGGCCAAGTGATCTCCGAACTCAGTAGCGGGGTGCTCTCGCCCAGCCTCGGCAAGGGCATCGGCATGGCCTACGTGCCCGCCGCCCTGGCCAAGCTAGGGACGGACCTGCTGGTGGATGTCCGCGGCCGCCAATTCCCCGCGAAGGTCGTGAAGAAACCGTTTTACAAGCCCACCGCGCAGAAAGCATAAGCTTCTTATACCGATCCTCTTTTCCCGATGAACGTTCCTCAGAATCTCCGCTACAATAAGTCCCACGAGTGGGTCCTTCTCGAAGGCGACGTCGCCACCGTCGGCATCTCCGACCACGCCCAGGAAGAACTCACCGACGTGGTCTTCGTGGAGTTGCCGCCCGTCGGCAAGACCGTCGATCTCGGTGACCCGACCGCCGTGGTGGAATCCGTGAAGGCCGCGAGCGATATCTACGCCCCGATCTCCGGTGAAGTGGTGGAAGTGAACGATGCCGTCGAAGCCGATCCTTCGCTGGTGAACACCGATCCCTATGGCAAGGGCTGGATCTTCAAGCTCAAGATCAAAGACGCTGGCCAACTCGACCAACTCCTCGATGCCGCAGGTTACGAGGCGATGATCGGGTAAGGGGAGTGGCGTGAGGGGGCATGATCCCATAACGGGGCGTGCTCCCCCATAACAGCCGCAGGCCCTCGGACTGCTGCGATGATTCGCAGCTTTCGAATGCAGGGAGGGGGGCGTGCTTCCCCCGCGGCCCGAATCAGCCCAACAAAGCGCACTGCCGGAAACCCCTGCGTGCTCCCCCATAACAGCCGCAGGCCCTCGGACTGCTGCGGTGATCCGCAGCTTTCAAATGCAGGGAGGGTCGTGCCTCCCCGCGGCCCCAATCAGCCCATCACGCGCAACGCTGGGCTTCCCTCGCGTCGCACGAATCCCACAGATCTGAGGGCGCCATTCCCCTCAATCAAACTCATCCCAGACTTTCAAACGGTCTGTCTTGAACCGCTGCACGCTAGCAACAAAGCCTTTCGGTGCATTCGTCTCGAACCACGCCGCGCTGCACCAGCGATAATCACAGCTCCGCACCACCAACCCGTGCTTCACCGAATTCTCGTTAACGTATCGCAAGCGTGCGAGATAAGAGGTGTGATGAGTGATGTTGGTTTCCCGGAAGTTCATCCAGACTCTCCGGCCGACAGTCTCTGAAAGCTTGTTAACTCCGATCGCGGTCCTGCGATGGAATTCAGTCAGCCATTCCCGGAGGCTTTCTCCGCTTCCTTTTGGGGAATCCGCGACAAAGTGATAGTGGTTGGAAAAGACTGCCCATGCACGCAGTTGCCAGCCGAATTCTTTGGCGGTGTCGATCAGGAGACAGGTGACCAAATCGAGCTTTGCATCGGTGTCGAAAATGGGCCGACGGTGGTAAGTTGAAGCAGTGACGAAGTAGGTGCCACCGTCAAACAGCCAATGCGGTGGGGCGTGAGGCCAGGGCGCTTGGTTCATTTCCGGAATGACTTCTTGGTTATAGGATCGGTGAGGCTTGTTCAATCGGCTTTGGGAACATTCCGGTGATCCAATACTCGGGTTGCGAGGGCCGCTGCTGCATCTTCCTGTCGCGGACGCTTCGCTTCCTTTGGATGCTGCGAATGGTATCGGCGGTTTGAGGCGGGCTGGATTTGTTTTGGTACGTGACCTCTTCAGCATCGGGCCTGATGGGCTGATTCGGTCCACAGGGGATGCCCGCCTCACCCTACATTCGAAAGCTGCGAATCATCGCAGCAGTCCGAGGGCCTGCGGCTTTATTGGGGGAAGTCGATTGTTGGACCTTCCCACATTCCCTTTGGTGAAGGTCGTGTGAATTCGGCGCCCCATCCCCGGGCTGTCTTGACATAGAACTTCGGGTCTCCAGATTGCGCGCGATGTTCCCCCGGCGCATTGTTTCGAGTTATCTGGTGGCCTGCACGGCTTTCGGGATGCTGTGCTCACATCACGCTCCTGCCGCTACCACCACGCCCTTGGGCATCTACGCGGTGAAGATTAATGGCACCGCACCGGGCGAATCCCGCGCGCGGACCTATCTCGGTATTCAGCTCCTGCAGCCACCGGTCGTCCTCGGCCTTGCCTCACAGGTGGATGGCAAGCGGTTCAGCTATTCCTTCAGCGGTCTCCCGTCACTTGAGTCGGGGAAAGAGTATTTCGTTCATGTCCTGAACGGCCCGGGCTCCGGGTTCATCACCCGGGTGGTGTCCTTCGAGGGATCTTGGATCGTTTGTGACCAGAACTTGATGATGACCCCGGGTGCGCAGGTTTCCATCCGCCCGCATCCACGGCTGATCGATCTCTTCGGAGCTGACAATCGCTTCGGTTTCGCCGCCGCTCCGAATGCTGCGACTGCGGACAAGATCGTGATCTGGGATGCTGCGATCCAGCAGGAGCGGGTCTACTATTACAACTCGACCCGCAGCCGCTGGGAAGAGAAGGACGTGGAAGCAGAGGCCGGTTTGACCAACGTTCGTTATCCGAACGGCCTCTATGTCGTCCGCCATTCCGCGACACCCCTGCGGATCGCCCTGAAAGGGGAGATCTCCGCCGCTCCGGTGCTGTTGCCGGTGCATGAAGGCGGCAACGTCTTCTCGCTGCCGGTGAATCTCTCGGCATCGCTGGCGAATCTCGTGGCGTCGGATGGTTCCTTCCATGTGCAGTCCGGCAAGAACGCGGCGCAGGCGGATATCCTCTCTTTCGTGGATCCCGGCGGGGTAGCCCGTCGGGGGCCTTTCTACTTCCGCTCGAAGCCTGGCGATACCGGCTGGCGCACGGTGGGTGCGGACGATAGCGATGAACCGCTCCAGCCGCTCGACATGCTTTCCACCTTGGTCCTGCACGGGCGGGGCGGGGACCACTTCCTGCGGGTGACCGGTAGTTTGGATGCTCCCGCCAGTCCGCCTTTTGTCCCGGATTCTGATCCCGAGGTCGGCGAGCTGCCCTTGCAGGTCGAGATGAAAATGCCCGTCCAGCAGATGCCCGGCTTGTTCTTTACCCTCGAGGTCAGCAGGGACCTTCAGCAGTGGGCCGCCTATGGCGCATTCGCATGGGCCCCGGGTGGCTACGTGAGTTTCCAGCTTCCGCCCGGCGAAAGCCGCGCCTTCTATCGGATGCGGGTTGAGTCCGAATTTTGAAATGCCGCGCATGAAAATCCCACCCTTGCTTCTGCTCGCTCTGGCCACCGGCGTCCCGCTGCATGCGGGCACGGTCGTCGTGACCAGCTTGCCCGGCGACTTTGCTGCCCCGCAGTCGCTGCGGTCCTTCCGTGGTCTTCCGCTCGGTCCGGAAACCACCATCCAGCTCGGTGCCTTCCCGGCCATGAGTGATGACCAGGTGCTGGATCTTGCCACTGGTGGCTATTCCGCCTTGCTCGCAGCTTGGCTGCCCTTCGGCACCGCACGCAGCATGGGTGAGGGCGCCGGCGATCAGGAGGATAGCTTCGAGATCGCGGTCCAGCAGGATATCTCGGCCTCAGCTCTCGCCGGGCAAGAGATCAGCATCTTGATCCGCAATGGCCAGGAGTTCCTGGTCGCCCGCTTCAAGGCCCAGTCTTTCGCCGCCGATACCGAGACCGGCTTGGAGCAGGTCGCCACACTCCAGCTTCGCGATGCCAAAATGATCGTGGGCAATCGCCTCGGCCCGCAGGTGATCGCGACAAGTACGACGCCTGCCGTAGGTAGCTACGGGTCATGGATGGCGGCCTATGCGGCAGCCATCACCGATGAAACGCTGCGTGAGCCGGAAGCCGATGCCGATGGCGACGGCTTGTCGAACTTCCTCGAATACGCCACCGGTGGCAATCCGGTCTTGGGGGCTGATAGCAGCGTCTGCCGGATCTCCGAAGATGAGATCGGCCACCCTTGGTTCAGCTTCCGCAGCCAACCGGGTCTGGGTGGCATCGGCCTCTCTCTTGGCTCCTCGCCCGATCTTCAGGAGTGGTCGGATTTTGCGGGGGATCTCGAGTGGGATCCCAGCCCGCCCGACGCCAAGTCATGGCTGCGAACCCGGATTCCCGCCACCATGCCTTCGCCTTGGTTCTTCCGGCTCGAGCTCGACGAATAGGTTTGCCGCGGACTGCCGCATTGACTTCCTGTCATCTCCTGATCCCAAATAGAGGAATCGACCAGTTGTAGTCAGTGGTGTTAGATTGATCCCTTTTTATGAAAACCCCTTTAGCTCTCATCTTCGTCGCCCTGATTGGCGTGGCTGCATTCTTGATGGGGCGGGGGAAGCCGGTCGAGTCGGCGGGGCACGCAACCAGTGGCGCCTCGTCGCAGAGTTCCCCGGCTGGGCGGGAAGCGAAGGCCCCGACTCGGGCGACCACGGATCCCCGGGTAGCGGTGAAGCCACGGGTCGGGACCGATGTTCTGACGACGGAGAAAGCGGCTCAACTTAGTTCCGAAGAAAGGATCGCACTCCTCAAAAAGGCGGCGCTCTTGGCGGATCCCGAGAAGCAGGCCGACATCCTCTGCGGACTGATCTCCGCGATGAACGAAAACGAATTGCTGGAGTCCACCAAGACCCTGCTGGACGCGCAGCGCCGGGGTAACAACTGGTCGCAAGAGGTATGGAACACCCTCTGGACCCAATGGGGCCGGGTCAATGCGGAGGCTTGCCTGTCTTTGTCGAAGAAGGGGACACCCTATCCGGGGTGGAACGGCCTGGATGGCTTGAATACGCCGAACGATTACCGCTGTTGGATGGCAGGCTGGCTTGAGGCTCATCCGGAAGCGGCGATGGCATGGGCGGGCCAAGCCAAGGACAATCTCCGCGAAGCAACCGGTGCGGCCTTTGCCATCACCAGCAGTGCCAACGGCGATCTCAAGCAGATGGAGTCGTCGATGCTCGCCATCAAAGGCGACAAGCTAACACTCCAAGCCTGCTTCGGGGACTACTTGGATTTGGCGATCTCCACGGGAGACAAGCCGCAGGTGTCCGCCGTCTATGAGCAACTCGACCCTGCATTGCGGGCGGCGGCGTGGCCCGCGGTGCTGGAGCGCCTTGCTTACTCCGATCCCAGCGCGGCGGGCGCTTGGCTCAAAGAGCATGGGAAGGATCCGGGCTACGACGCGCGGGCAACTCTCCGGGTGGTCATGGAGTCTGCCGGAAATGATCCAGCAGGAACAGCCAAGTGGGCGATTGAATTGGCGGCCCCACGGAGCGACGAGGTTGGCACGCTACCCCACCCGGGGGTCATGGCGGTCCAGCGGTGGCTTGGGACGGATCCGGAGGCAGCCGAAGCCTGGCTGCGCACTCAACCGGCGGATGCTCCCTGGGTCACTGCATTCAAGGGCCGCCAGTAGAGAGCCACGGCATTCCTGTCTGCGATTTCGGATACCGTCGCTATGAAGCTATCCACTACTCTTGTTCTGGCAGCCTGTGCCGGAGTGGTCGCGTATGTGGCCGGGCACTGGGCTCAACCGGCGCCGGTCTCAGAGACGGGGTCTGCCGCAGCTCGTGCTCCCGTAGATCCTGCGAAATCCGAACAGAGGCCTGCTCCCCGGGATGCCGCCGCGTTGGCCGCGGTTCAGGCGCTGGGGAAGTACGCCGCATGTAGTAAGGAGTTCTCCGCCCGGAGTGCCGCGAGTCTCAGCCCCGAAGAACGGCTGGAGCTGCTGGCCAACGGTGCCATGGTGGGTGACTATGGGAATCAGGAGGCGATGCTCTGCGGTCTGATCTCCGTGCTGACCAAGGATGAAATTCAAAAAGCCACGGCAATCCTCGGCGGGATACAGGATCAGGGGAATAGCCAGGCCCCTGAAGTTTGGAAGAGTCTTTGGAAGCAGTGGGGACGAGTGGATCCCGAGGGCGGCTTGGCACACTTCGACGAGAATTCACGTGGCAAGTCCCCGACCGACGCCCGCAACATGATGACCGGCTGGCTTGAGACGGATGCCGCCGCCGCACTCGCATGGGCGAAGAAGTCCGGCAAAGCCCCGCTCGAAGCCGCCGCCGCCGCGCTCGCCATCAGGGAAAATGCCAATGGCAACCTCAAGCAATTGGAAACGGCGATCCTCAAATTCCCAAGCGGTGACGCGACGGCAAAGGCCTGCCTTGATGACTACTTCGATCTCGCCAGCCTGGCCGGTAAGGAACAAAGCGCCGCGGCCATTTACGAGGGCATTTCACCCGCGCTGCGGCCAGCGGCATGGACCGCGGCGGCGAAGCGAATCGGCCTCGAAAGCTCTGAGGAGGCAAAAACCTGGCTCACCAAACACGCCGCTGACCCGGGCCGCGACTATGCTGAGCTGGGCGAACTGTTCCGCACGCTCGCCTATGAGGATCCTGCGGAGACCACCCGCTGGGCCACTCTGTTGCCGTATTCGGCGGATACGGATCGCATTCATCCTGCGATCATGCCGGTCATGAGTTGGATGGAACGCGATCCAGAGTCAGCCATCGCATGGTTGAAGACCCAGCCCACCGACGCACCATGGCGGGTTGGCGAAGATCATCAGTGAGGACCTCTCATATCAGCACCTTCCGCATCACCTCCGCCACATCCTTGGCGGAGTGACAGCGGAGGAACTCCTCGTGCCTTCCCGGCACAGCATGCGTCTCGACCGGCTGCTTGGTCTTCCAGCCGAGCTTGCGATCACGCGGCACCCAGCCCTCGTCCTTGGCCCGGATCAGCACCAGGCGGCCGACTTCCGGCAAGCGCGGGGTATGGACGTGCAGGGCTTCCCAGTGCCGCGTGGCTCGCGCCTGCGAAGCCTCGTCCAACATCTCAATGTCGAGCACGCTGCGGATGTCTGGGATTGTGCGGCGCTGGGACTTGACCATGCAGTTCACGCCCTGGGCTGCTGCGCGCTGCTTCATCTTGAGGCGGCGCATCGCGCCAGCGCAGTCGCGGGCCAGCAGGCTGCGCAGCCGCGAAGGGAAGCGCGTGGCGACCCGCCACCAGGTGGCAGGATTGAGCCACTGCAGCGATGATGGCCGGAAACCGGGTGGCGTGGTCTCTAACAGCACCAGCAGTTCCACTTCCTCGCCCGCTAGCGTGAGCTGCCAGGCGATCTCCGCAGCCACGTTTCCGCCGAAGCAGAAGCCGGCGAGGCGATAGGGACCGTGCGGCTTGACCGCGCGGATCTTCTCGATATGGGCACGGGCCATCTCACTGATGAAACCAAAGGTCCGGGTTCCCTCGGCGATGCCGTAGGACACTGCCCGTCCGTCCAGCAGACGCGCGGTCTCACGGTAGGGCAGCAAGCCCATGCCGCCATCGACCAGCGTGTGGATCCAGAACAGCGGCTTGCCCAGATGGCCTTCGCTGAGACGGATCACCCGCGGCTGCGCGAGGTCCGGCGCGGCATGGCGGCGGATGTGCTCGGCCATCCCCGCAGGCGTCGGACGGTCGAAGAGCCAGTCGAGCGGGATGGTCACGCCGATGCGCCGCGTGACTTCCGATACCAAGCGGGCGGCGAGCAAGGAATGGCCGCCGAGAGCGAAGAAATCATCGTTCACCCCGACGCCTCGGCAATCGAGCACATCGCCCCAAATGTCGGCCAGTTCCTCTTCGAGGCCATACGCGCCACCCCCGCCGCCGGTGGCTGCAGAGGCACCCTTGAATTCCGGCAGCTCGCGGCTGGCCAGGGCCTTGCGGTCAATCTTGCCGCTTGCGGTCAGCGGCATGCGCTCGATCGCCACCAAGGGCGACGGCACCATGTAGTCCGGCAGGCGCTCGCGCAGGTGGGCTGTGAGTTCCGCGGGATCGAAAACCGCCGAGACCGGCCGATACCATGCGACCAAACGTCCTTCCGGCGTGAGTACCGCCGCGGCTTCCGCCACCGCCATGTAAGAGAGCAAAGCGGCATCGATCTCGCCCAGCTCGACACGGAAGCCGCGCACCTTGATCTGCCCATCGGAGCGGCCGAGGCACTCCAGGCTGCCATCCGGTTGCCAGCGCGCGAGGTCACCGGTGCGGTAGAGCCGCGAGCCGAAAGGCGAAACCATGCCTGCCGGGTTGATGAAGCGCTCTGCTGTTAGATCGGGCTTCTGCCAGTAGCAATCGGCCAGACCCGCACCGGAAATCAGCAGCTCGCCCGGCACACCCGGCGGCATCGGCGTGCCATCCTCCGCGGCGATGTGGATCCCGGTATTGGCAATCGGCTGGCCGATGCTGATGTGCTGCGGGTCGTCAGGAATCTTCCAAATAGTCGACCACACCGTGGTCTCGGTAGGCCCGTAGAGATTCCATGCCTCCCGACCAAGTCGCACCAGGCGCTTGGCCAGCGGCAAGTCCATCGCTTCGCCACCGCAGAGGATCTTCATGCGCGGCGAGCCTTTCCAGCCAGCGTCCATCAGCATCCGCCAGGTTGCCGGAGTGGCTTGCATCGTGTCCGGACGATTGTCCTCGATCCGCGCCAGCAGCGCCACTGGATCACGCGCCGTCTTGCTGGTGACCAGATCCACCGTGCCTCCGCTGATCAGCGGCAGGAAGATCTCCAGCGCGGAGATGTCGAAGGATACCGTCGTGACCGCGAGCAGGGTTTCCCCATCGTGGAAGCCCGGCTCCTCCGCCATCGAGAGCAGGAAGTTTGCCAGCGCCCCGTGGGAGACCACCACGCCCTTCGGCTTGCCGGTGGAGCCGGAGGTATAGATGATATAAGCCGCATCCGCCGTCTGCGGCAACACCCGCCGCGTGTGCGTCATATCCTCCGCCATCGCCGGCTGAAGTACGATGCATGCCGTATTTTCCGGCAGCCGTTCCTCAAGGGACGGCGAGACCAGCACGTGCAGCGGAAATTGATCCTCCAGCACCAGCGCCAGGCGCTCGGGCGGATTCGCCGCATCTAGTGGCACGTAAGTCGCACCGGCCTTCCACACCGCCAGCATAGCCACCGGCAGCAGCAGGTTGCGCTCGAGCATCAGCGCCACCCGGTCGCCCGGTCGCACACCTCTCTCTGCCAGGCTTCCCGCCAGCGCCGCTGCTTGCCGGTCGAGATCGCCGTAAGTCAGGAATTCCGATCCACAGCGCACGGCGGCCCGCTCGCGGCAGCGGGTGGTGCTCGCCGCGATCAGGCCCGGCGCGGTCTTGGTCGGGAAAGCGGGTCGGAAGGCACCCTGACCGGTCGAGATCAAACGCCAGCGGTCAGTCTCGGCCAAGCTATCGATCCGCGCCACCGCTCTCTCTGGATCGCGGCAGACCTGTTCAAGCGTGGCGAGATAGCGGCCAAGCATCGCCGCCGCGGTCTCCTCACGGAAAAGATCGGACCGGTATTCCAGCACCACCTGATGCCGGTCGCTCAGCACGAAGACCATCAAGCTCAGATCAAACTGCACCGCCCCGCGATGCGCCAGGAAGGGCCGGCAGCGCAGCCCGCCATGCCAAGTCTCCGTGATCGGCAGCTCCTGGTGGTCGAACATCACCTGCGCCAGCGGCGCACGATCGCGCGCACGTTCCGGCCGCACCGCCTCGATGATCCGCTCGAAGGGCGCATCCTGCGCCGCCTGCATCTCGAAGGAAGCCTCCCGCACCCGGTCTAACAGATTCACGAAGCTCTCCTCCGGATCCAGCGTCAGGCGGAAGGGCAGGGTATTCACCAGCGTGCCCACCAGATTACCCGCGGCGGCATGGTTGCGGTTGGCCACCGGCACCGCGATCGTCGGATCATCGTCGGCACCGTGGCGGCGCAGCATCAGCAGGAAGGCCGCGAGCTGCACCATGAAGGGCGTCGCGCGCCGCGACTTTGCCAGCTCTGCCACCCGCAGCGCTAGCGAGGCCGGCACCGTCCGCTCCACCGCACCACCCACGGAGGATGGCTTGGCAGGGCGGGGGAAGTCGGTCGCGAGCTCCATCACCCCGGAGTGCCCGGCCAGCCGCTCCTTCCAGTAGGCGATCCGCGCGTTCGCAGCGCCGCTGTCGATCCATGAACGGTGCCACGCCGCGTAGTCGAGATAGTCAGGCGCCTCGGGCGGCGGATTCGGCTCCAAGCCCTGGGCATAGGCGGCATAGCAGGCCGCCAGATCGCGGACCAGCACTCTAACAGACCATCCATCCGCCGCGATGTGGTGCGCGCAGAGCGAGAAGACCTGACGGTTCTTGCCGCACTCCACCAGCAGCGCGCGGATCGGCGAGCCATCGGCCAGATCGAAGGGCCGTAACGCGAAGGTCTTGAGCGTGCCCTCCAGCGCTTCCTTGCCATGGGCCCGCGTGCGCTCGATCGGCGGCGGCGGGGAATCGTCGATCCACACCGTCGGCTCGCCATTCCGCGCGATGTGGCGGCTGCGCAGGATCGTATGGTGATCCAGGATCCTCGCATAGGCCTTCTCCAGCGCGGAGAGATTCAGCGGCCCATCCATCTCCAGCGCGCCGAAGACGTGATAAGCCGCGCTCTGCGGTTCCAGTTCGTGCAGGAACCACATCCGCTCCTGCGAATGCGTGAGCAAACCCGCGAGAGCCCCGGAGCCCGGCACGATTTGCGGCGGCGGTGAAGTCTCCTCCGCCTTGCTCTCGACCGTCGCCGCGAGGTGCGCGAAGGACGGCGACGTGAAAAGATCCGAGTGACTCAGCTCGACCCCGGTGGCCGCCCGCAGCAGGGCGGACAAACGCGTGGCCTCGATCGAACTCATCCCAAAGGCGATCAAGTCATCCTCCGCCCGCGCCCCGTCGCGACCGGTTGCCTCACGCACCGCATCGAGCACGCATTCCAGGATCGGTCCAACTGGAAGATGCCGGGCGTGCGACGCCGTCGCTTCATCATAGATTACCGCGAGCGTTTTCGCAGCCAGCGCCTCGCGCGTCGCATTGCGGCGGATCTTGCCGCTGGTGGTGCGCGGCAGCGTCAGGTTGCGGACGAAGAGAATGCGGTGAACCGGAATCTCTAACAGATCCGCCACCCGCCGCCGGATCGCCGAGCACAGCACGTGGAGCTTCTCGCGCGGCAGCCGCGCGCATTCCAGCACCAGCGCCACGCCTTCGCCACTGCTGGTGTCCGCCGCGACCGCTGCCGCCGCAGTGATTTCCGGATAGGCGATCAAGGTGGACTCCACATCTTCCGGCGCCACATTCGTGCCATCCAGGATGATCAGGTCCTTGATCCGGCCGACCACGTGCAGCTCGTCATTCTCCAGATAGCCACGGTCGCCGGTGTGCAGCTCGCCATCCTCATCGAAGGACGAGGCCGTCCCCTCAGGTTGATTCCAGTAGCCGGATGAAACACAGGGACCCTTCACCCGGATCTCGCCGACCTGCCCTACCGGTAGCGTGTCGCCGCTTTCCGGATCGGCGATACGGATCTCCAAGCCATCCAGCGCCGGACCGCAGGACACATGACGTCCGGCCTGCGGGTGGTGGGAAATCCTTTGGAGCGCACCCGCACGGCACGCGCTCACCGTGAGCGTCGCCTCCGCCAGACCATAGCCGGGCAGAAACGCCTCGGGCTTGAAGCCATAGGGCGCGAAGCGCCGCGTGAAGCGCTGCAGCGTCTCCACCTGGATCCGCTCCGCCCCGCAGGGCGCCGCCTTCCAGCAAGAAAGATCCAGGCCCTCCAGCTCCTCATCGCGGATCGAGCGCAGGCACATCTCGAAGGCGAAGTTCGGGCCGCCGCTGAATTCCGCGCAGTAGTTGCTGATCGCCCGCAGCCAGCGCACCGGCCGCTGCACGAAGTGGTCCGGCGAAAACATCGTCAGCGAAAATCCCGCCTCCAGCGCGAAGAGGATCTTCAGCACCAGCCCCATGTCATGATAGGGCGGCAGCCAGCTCAGCCCGCGGCGGATGTCCAGGCCCTCGATGTTCGCCAGCAGCGCGCTCGAGTGATGCCGCAGGTTGCGGTGATGGATCATCACTCCCTTCGGCTCCGCCGTGGAGCCGGAGGTATACTGCAGCAGGCAGGGATGATGGCCCTCCTTCGCCGGTCCCTCATGCGGCTTGCCGATGGTCGATAGCTCCGCGGTATCGAGAATCCGGAGATCGGAGATTGCGTGCTGCGGCTGCTCACCCAGCGCCAGCGTCGCACCGGAGTCGCGCAGGATCGCTTCCAGCCGCTGGCGGTGGCGGTTGCCCCGCGGCGGATAGGCTGGCACCGCGATCGCCCCCGCATACCAGCACGCGAAGAGACCGGTGATGAAAGCCAGCCCCGGCGACTCCATCAACAGCACCGGCTTGCCACCCGCGCCCTTTTTCAAGAGCCCGCCGGCCACCGCCCGCGCATCCCGCGCCAGCTCGCCGATCGTCAGGTTCAGCTCGCGCTCCTCACCATCCGGCAGGAAACGGTAGGCCAGCGCATCCGGATCCATCGCCGCCCGGTGATCAAGCACACCCGTCAGCGCGCAACCGGCCGGAATGGCAGGGCGCTCCAAGGAAGCGGCGACGGGAGGAGTCATCTCGGATGGGGGAATCCGCTGCCGGTCAGTCAAACCGGCGGATGCTGGAACTTAGGGGAAAGGACCTATGCCGACAATCCCCGGCTGGGTACGCGATCACGGGGGATTTGCGGCCTCATAGGAAGCGGATTCTGCGCCAGTTCCGCCTGAGTTGCTCCACCCGTAGCGGACCGGCTGCGCCGTCCGGCAGGGCGGATCCACCCCAGAGACCGCCACGCCTCCTCCTCCACGCTATCCCCAACCGAATCACCCTCCCATTCCGCCACACCCTTCTACTGCGGCACCGCCGCCTTGGACTGCGTGCAACCCTGTTGCCGCTTTCGGCAAGCAACCCTGTTGCCGTGAAGCACCTCAAAACTCCCACCTCGCCCAGCAATCCCTCCCGAATCCCATCCCAGCGGCCTGAAATCACCAGCCTCCACAGCGCCGGAGGCGCGTCGGAGATTCGCCGGTTGGTGGAGCGCAGCGGAACCACCGGACCCGGCCACCCAAACACCTGCCGTCCCGGAGGGCCGGCGGATGGGCTGGAAGTAATCCTCACGCGTTTGCCTTGCGCCGAAACGCAAAGAACCCCGCCACGGCGAGAATCACCAATGAAATCCCGGCGATCCACAGCGGAAGCACCTTTCCTTTCTCCGTCGTGCCTTTCGCTTCCGCAGCGGAAGTTGCAGACGGCGTCCAGTTCTTTGCGGGACGTGATCCGATTGCCGCCGTCTTGCTTTCCGCCAAAGGCTTATTGTCGGGGCCTAGGCCGATGTCAGCATTGAGCACCGCCCGCTCTCCCCAAGTGGCTTTGACGATCTGCGGAAGACGGTTCCGTTGTGCTGACTTTCGCAGCCATTCGACCACTTCGTCCACTCCACTCATTCTCGGAGCTCCCACTAGGTTCGCCAAGAGCAGCGATGCTTTAGCCCGATCATCGTTGTTTCTCCCCGTAAGACCGATCTGCTGATAAAATTCTCCTATTCCTGGCTCATCAATGACTCCCGCCCCATTTTTTTCATCGGGCCTTTTTGCTTCGGCGGCAGCTTCGACGTCTCGGACCATCTTTTTGAATTCAGGACTGTCGTAGTCATATTTCAACGACTTCACATGCCGATTATCGTAGGTAAGGTCCACAAGCAATCTTAGCGACCATTCAGCGGGAAGAGTGCTCGCAAAGCCGATTGCCTCTTCACGAAGAGGATCTTCCAGAATTGGCTCCTTGGCCAAGTAATCCCGAAGCCATTCGCGCATTCGTGGGTCTCGGGCAACTGCGGCACGGAATTCGAAAGCTACTTCGTTTGGCTCACTTCCAGAAAAATGCGCACCGTAATTCCTAACGATCTCTTCTGGCGATTGTGTCAAAAGGTCGGCGTTTTTTGGCGGCAGGGCCAATGCCGGGCCTGTCGCAAGAATAAGTAGAAATCCGGCGCAAAATGATGCCATGAGAACGGATGAATTCATTGCTTAACTGAGCGGTATCGGAAAGGTCAATGGGGTCAGTCCTTGAATTTTGAATTCGACCGCATCCTGAGCGATGCCGCTTCCACCTCTGCAAGGCTTAAGGAATGACCCCGGTCACGCCGCCTTCCTCCGGAAAGCGAAGAACCCTGCGATTCCCAACAGCAGCACCAAAGCAGCAGAGATCCAAGCCACGCTCCTCCCCACTGCGTGGCCAGTCTCGCTTTGTCCGGCGGACGGGCTACTGGGCGGATTTGAAGAACTGATCGCAGAATTGGATTGGGCTTCTTTCCGGCTCGCCAGCTTTGAAGGCGTTGCTCCCGCAAGAATCTGGCGCAAGTCCTCGACCGCAGCCTTCATCTCCCGCGAATCTTTCTTCCTCTCATCGGCGGCCAAACCGGACACGTCATGGTAGAGATTCGCAATCAGAAGCCGCGTCGACTTCTTGAGCAGCGCCTTCGAAAGTTCCGGTAACTCGGGGGAGCCTTCCTCAAGAAGGAAGGTCTCGCGGAGGCCGTTATTGGCGAAATAGCGAGCCTGCATCGAAGGAGCCTGCGATATTGATTCCGGGTCCTCGTCTGCCAGCCAGACACCGGGCTCTTCCAAAATATACTCCATCACTTTGTCCTTTAGTGCTGGATCGGTGATATGTTCGGGAAATACGACCAGCGATTTCCGAAGCCGCTCGTCTTCGATGCACTTTTCCACAAGGCGAGCCGCCTCCCGCCCACCTAGCTCGGCGTGAAGCGCCTCCGCGCTGTAGCCTTCCACTTGGCGGCCGTTGAAGGCTTCAAATAGGGCGTCGTTGCTCAACTCGGAAATGGATCCGCCGCGGCTTGAGATGATCGTCAGGGTTAAAATTGATATGATATGAGCTTTCATTGCTTGGTTTTCTAAGAAAGGGGTCAGTCCTTGAATTCTGAAATTTCATTCCCGGCAGATCGGATCCACCCCAAAAACCGCCACGCCTCCTCCTCCGCGCAATCCCCAACCGAATCACCCTACCATTCCGCCACAACCTTCTACTGCGGCACCGCCGCCTTGGACTGCGTGCAACCCTGTTGCCGCTTTCGGCAGGCAACCCTGTTGCCGTGAAGCACCTCAAAACTCCCACCTCGCCTAGCAATCCTCCCGAATCCCACCCCAGCGGCTTGAAATCACCAGCCTCCCCAACGCCGGAGGCGCGTCGGACATTAGCCGGTCGGTGGAGCGCAGCGGAACCACCGGACCCGGCCACCCCGACGACCTCCCGTCCCGGAGGGCCGGCGGATGGGCTGGAAGGAATCCTCACGCCTTCGCCGACTTCCGTCGAAACGCAAAGAACCCGGCAACGGCGAGGAGCACTGCGGAAACAACTGGAATCCAAACAATACCGCGCTTCCCCTCATGGGTGGCCTCTCCTCGCTCAGGGGAGGCGACGCTTGGCGAGGTTGAATGGGCGCTCGCCCGGGGTGCCAAGTTGGAGGGTTCACGGCCCGCTGGAATCTGTCGTAAATCTTCAACCGCTGCCTTCATTTCTGAAGAGTCTTGGGTACGTTGGTCGGGGGCCAATCGGGTCACACGTCTGAACAAATTGCTAATTTGCAGTCGAGTGGACCTCTTGAGTAGAGAATCCCGAATCCCCGCGATTTCGGGGGCATTCTCACCAAGGAAGAATGCCTCGCGGAGGCCGTGATTGGCGAAATGGTTGGATTGCATCCACGGTGCCTTGTCCATTGGGTTAGACTTTTCATCCGCCAACCAAACTCGGGGTTCGCTCAGGATGACTCCAATTACCTCATCTTTGAGGGTGTTATCAGTAATATGCTCGGGAAAAAATACCAAGAACTGCCGTAGTCGGTCATCCCCCTCGCATTTTTCGACCAATCGGCGGGCTTCCGCACCTCCTAGCTCGGACTCTAACGCCGCTTGGCTGTATCCCTCCACTCGTCCTCCATTTAATGCCTCAGCAAGAGCGTCGGCGCTAAGTTCACCGACTGCTCCGCCAAATGCTGGATTTATCGTGCCTACAACTAGGTATATGAATAAAATGTATGAATTCATCGCTTAACTGGGCGGTATCGGAAAGGTCAATGGGGTCAGTCCTTGGATTTTGAATTCGACCGCATCCTGAGCGATGCCGGTTCCACCTTTGCAAGGCTTAAGGAATGACCTCGGTCACGCCGCCTTCCTCCGGAAAGCGAAGAACCCCGCGATTCCCAGCAGCAGCGCCGAAGCGGCGGAGATCCAGACCATGCTCCTTCCGCCTGCGTGGCCAGTTTCGCTTTGTCCGGGGGATGGGCTACTGGACGGATTTGGAGAACTGATCGCAGAATTGGATTGGGCTTCTTTCCGGCTCGCCAGCTTTGAAGGCTTTGCTCCCGCAAGAATCTGGCGCAGATCTTCGACTGCGGCGTTCATTTCAGGCGTACCGCGAATTCTCTCCCCTTCGCTCAGGCTGGTTAGGTCGTGGTGGAGATTTGCAATCAGCACTCGGGACGATTTTGCCATGAGTGCTTTCTGCAGTTGTGAAAGCTCGGGAGCATTTTCTTCGAGTCGGAAAGCCTCACGGAGACCATTGCTCGCGAAATAATCGGCCTGCATCCAAGCGTATTTGTCCGGATGGGTGATTTCGTCGGCCAACCAAACTCGTGGCTCTGTCAGAACGAACTCTATCACCTCGTCCTTTAGAGCTTGGTCGGTGATGTATTCAGGAAATGCGGTAAGTGTTTTTCGTAGGCCTTCGTCTTCCATGCATCTTTTCACGAGATTGGCAGCGTTTTCTCCGTTGAGTTCGGTTCGGAGTGCCTCTTCACTATAACCCACCTGCCACCCGTTGAGCCCCTTGAGCAGATCGTCATTGCTCAGATCTGCGATTGGGCTGCCTATAGCTGCTTGGATGGTGATGAAGAAAAGGATGATCTTGGAAAACTTGGCCATCGTTCTAATTTCCAGGTGTTGCAAAAAATCCCTCGCCGGATTCTGACCCACTATTTTGCCAGACCTGCTCTTGCGTTTCATTTGTCCCAAATGTGGGCGCCATCATAGGGTGACATTCGATATAATCTGAAATTCGAAACCAAGATGACTTGGGTCGGCTTCTGTGAGATGCGGAATCTAGGGAAGCAAGAACTGTTATTCCGGAAGTCAGTGTAGGCGGAGTTCGCTTTCTTCCCACCTCCCGCTTGCCGGAAGGCCAGGCACCCGGCAGTGGAAAGCCCCCAATTTCGATCGGGACCTGCTTGAAACCGGCGGCATAGCACGCCGTTTTCTTCAGTGAGGGGCTTGCTTGGGGCATGCCTTGGCCCCGGCTCGCTCCTTTTGGGTATTTCCTCCCAAAAACCATCAATTGCTGCGCAACCGTGACGCTCCGTTTGCCGCCTCGACTTTGCTTGGCATCTCAAACGAAAGATGTAAGACAGCGTTTGTTTCGGCGGTAGGGTTTTGCTGGAGCGCAACTGTTGTCCGGCTGGCTGGTTGACGCATTCCTGAGCCCTGCCTAGATTATCAGACTAAACCCATGAAAGCCCATATTTGCGTTGTCGCTGCTTGCCTCACGGTTGGCGCACCCCTCGGCTTCGCGGCGGAAAAACCCGCCAAAGCGGACGACCCCGCCTTCATCAAGAAGGCCGCCTTCGCCATCGATTCCAACGTAGCTGCTTGGTACAAGCGCCAGAAGCTGGATGTGCCGGCGGTGACCGATGACGCGACCTTCCTGCGCCGCGCCTTCCTGGTGGCCATCGGCCGCATCCCGACCGGCGAAGAGGCCCGGGCTTTCCTGGAGATTGAGGATCCCGCCAAGCGCACCCAGTTGATCGACTATCTGATGAAGTCGAAGGGTTATTCCAGCACGATGACCAACTGGGCCTTCGACCTGCTGCGGGTGACCGATAGCCGCCCGGGCTTCCAGGGCAATTTCGAACCCTATCGCAACTGGGTCCGCACCGCGCTGGAGAACAACATGCATTGGGATCAGTTCACCAATGCGCTCCTGGCTTCCGTGGGCGACGGCTGGGATCCCAATACTGCGGCGGTGGGCTACTACACCCGCGACCGCGGCATGCCGCTGGACAATCTCGCGAACTCGATGCGCGTCTTCCTCGGCTCGCGGATGGAGTGCGCGCAGTGCCACGATGATCCCTTCAACAAGAGCACCGAGCGCCACGAATTCTTCGAACTCGCCGCCTTCACGGCAGGGCAGAATTCCTATCGCCAGAACCTGATGAAGGATCTCTGGGACGAGCTGGGCGATGCCACCAAGCGCAACTCGGTCGACTACGAGGTCGCCCAGGTGATGTGGGATGGCGTTTACGGCCTGAGCCTCGGTGGTACCGGCGAGGGCAAGATCGCCCTGCCGAGCGACTACCAATACCGCGATGGCACCCCCGGCGAAATGATCGGGGCCAAGACTCCCTTCGGCAAGACGGTCCGCATGTCGGAGAAGCACGACAAGGGCGATGGCCGCAAGGAGCTGGCCGACTGGGTCACCACCAAGACCGGTGAGCAATTTGCCTCCGTGGCCGCCAACCGCATGTGGAAGCGGGTCATGGGCCGCGGCGTCTACGAGCCCGCCGACGAATACAAGCCGACCAAGGATCTGCAGAGCCCCGAGCTGATGGCGGGTCTGATCAGCCTGATGGTCGAGCTCGACTACGATCTGAATGCTTTCCAGAAGGTCCTGCTCAATACCAAGACCTTCCAGTTCGTGCCGAACCCGCAGCCGTCCTCGGTTCCGGGCGGCGATGACTTCCACGGTCGCCAGCTCACCCGCCTTTCGGCCGAGCAGCTCTGGGATTCACTCATCACCCTGGCAGGCGGCGATCCGGACAAGCTCCCGCGGCGCAGCCTCGACGACCGGATCTACGTGAACAACAAGCCGGTCCTGGTCGGGAAGAAGAACATGGTCCAGGTCTCCAAGGAGGTGCTGGCCCTCGATAGCGAAGAGAAGGTCCGCGACTACTTCAACAAGCTCCTCGGCGAGGTCCGCACCGGCGGTGCCAGCGGTAGCAGCAGCAATAGCGACATGATGGGCATGTCCGGCAAGGTCAACCGCTATGGCAAGGATGCCGCCGTCCGCGCTTCCGAGCTGCCGAGCCCGGCACCGCGCGAGCACCTGCTCTACCTCTTCGGCCAGTCCGACCGCGTGGTGGTCGATGGCTCGAGCCGCGAGCCGAACGTTGGCCAGGTGCTCTCGCTGATGAATGGCTTCGTCCAGAACCAACTCGTGAACAACACCGGCGCGGCCCTCTACAAGAGCCTCGAAGGTGCTACTACCGATGAGGAGAAGGTCCGCCGCCTCTACGTGACCATCCTCAACCGCACTCCTAGCACCGAGGAGATGGGCTGGATGAAGGACGAGCTGAAGCGATCCAAGGAGAACGGGGTCCGCAATATCGTCTCTGCCCTCGTGATGTCTTCTGAATTCCTGTTCCTGCAATAAACCCAGTTACCCCTTCCGAAATCATGAATTCCTCGGATTTCAACCGCTTTGACGAGCTGACCCGCCGCAGCTTCATCTCGAATGCCGCCAAGATGTATCTCGGCGTGAATCTGTTCCCGATGCTCGGTTCGAGCATCGCCGGAGCCGCGGGCACTGCGCCTGCTGCCACGGCCAAGGCGAAGAGCGTCATCTATCTCTTCATGTCCGGCGGCATGAGCCATCTGGACACCTTCGATCCCAAGAAGAAGAAGGAAGTGATGGGCAAGACCGAAGTCATCCCGACCAAGGCCACCGACATTATGGTCGGCAAGTGGCTGCCCAAGACCGCGGAGGTCATGGACAAGGTCTGCGTGGTGAACTCGATGTCTTCCCGCCAGGGCGCGCACGAGCAGGGCACCTACATCATGCACACCAGCTACGACATGCGTGGCACGGTGAAGCATCCTTCGATCGGCGCCTGGGTCATGAAGCTGGGCGGTCGTCTCAATCCGGAGATCCCGGGTTACGTGGCGATCGACTCCTCCGCGGAGTATTCCGGCGGCGGTTTCTTCGGCGCGAAGTTCTCAGCCGCTCCGATCGGCAGCCCGACCGAGGGCCTGCAGGATTCCAAGCGTCCGGCCGCCGTTTCTCAAACCGACTTCGACGCCCGCCTGGCCTTGGCGGATCGCCTCAATAAGCAATTCCACGGCAAGTATCAGAACGCCGATGTGAAGTCCTACGAGGAGCTTTATCAGGAAGCGATCAAGCTGATGAACAGCAAGGACCTGAAGGCCTTCAATATCAATGACGAGCCCGCCTCGACCCGCGCCATCTACGGCGAAGGCCGCTTCGCCCAGGGCTGCATGCTGGCCCGCCGCCTGGTGGAGCACGGCGTGCGCTTCGTGGAAGTCCAGCTCGGCGGCTGGGACACCCACTACGACAACTTCAAGTCGGTGGAAGCCCGCTGCAAGGAGCTCGACGGTGCCTATGCCGGTCTGCTCAAGGACCTTGAGAAGCGCGGTATGCTGAAGGACACGCTGGTCGTCGTGGCCACCGAGTTCGGCCGCACGCCGGAAATCAAGAGCGAGCACAACGACGGCCGCGACCACCACCCGGCTGCCTTCTCCTGCCTGCTGGCAGGTGGCGGTGTGAAGGGTGGCTTCAAGTATGGCGAGACCGATCCGAGCGGTGCCCGCGTGAAGGACAAGCCGGTGACCCCGCAGGACTTCAATGCCACCATCGCCTACGCCCTCGGCGTGCCGCATGACCTGACCGTCATGTCGCCCTCGGGCCGCCCCTTCAAGTTCGCCGACAAGGGCGTCCCCGTAGCGGACCTCTTCGCCTGACCCGGGGTTTCGATCATTTCACAGCGCGTGTCTCCGCCAGGGGACACGCGCTTTGTGTTTTTGCCCCCGGCTCATGCCCGCTGAGGCAAGCATGAGCCGGGGATTGTCATGGCAGGAGAATGATGAGTCGCCTCCATATATCCGCCGCTGCCTTCCGAAAAGTGACATCTTTTTTGGCTAAGCACGCCGCCAGGGCCCCGCCGAAGCCAATGGTGATCTACCGCGTGAAGAAGTCCTCGGTCCTGATCCTGCGCCCGCGCTGAGGGCTTGCCCGATACGGAATAATGCGCATTCGGAGCACTCCTAGGAAAGGATTCCTGCCAGCCGTGTGAAATAAATTTTCGCTGTAGTATCAAGCTTCGGGGCCATTGTTAGGCTGCGGATCGCGCCATTCCTGTATGACATCCGACTGTGCTGTTGTGTCGTAATCATACCAATAGGCGTAGATCCTTACAAGCACCCGCCATGCTATGATTTCGTGCATATGGGGGCGTCCCAAGCGCCTCCAATAGCCGAACCCAAGTCGAGTCCTCCCCCACGCGGATTGCCACTGCCTTTGGAGTAGTAGCGCCTGCCTGCCTCGCGGGGTTGCGGACTTCATCGTAGCCGATCATGAAGCGATCAAACCCAAGACTCGTCGCCCTCCTCCTGGCCGTCGGAGTGTCAGCGACCGCAATCAGTTGGTGGATCTCGCAGCGCCCACCAGTGGATGCTGTTTCCACCTCCACTTCTCCCGCCAGTCCAGCCGTCCCCGCCATAGCGGATGCAACGGGGCCGGTGCTGGCCCAAGGCAAGCTTGAGAAGCATGTGCCCGATCGCGAGCTCTTCGGCAGCACCTGGGAAGTTTCCCCGCGCGCCGAACTCGCGTCCTTCGCCGCATGGTCCCGCAAGTATCTCGATGCGGCCCCCGGGGCTCGTTCCAGCATGAGCGCCGAGGGCGTCGGGTTGGCTAAGGCCCGCCGTGAGCTGATGGTCCAACTCATCCGCGACAATCCCCGCGAGGCGATCGCGAACACGCCGCCGGTCATCGTTCGCCAGCAACTGCCGCAAGCCGTGCAGGATTTGCTTGAGGAGCGGGTCTCCGATCGCGGCGATGTTTTCCGTGTGATGGGCATCGCCGGCCCGGGCGAGAACAAGGTGATCCCGACCATCGAGCAGGCCCACGTCGGCGGACGGACTTTCCAAGCCTACCGCTATGGCGACCGTGCTTTGACTCCCTCGCTGAAGGACATCTCGATCCACGGCATCACGCTCGATGGCCAGCTAGCTATCCTGGACAGCCCGGTGCGGAAGATGGAGGCAGGTGAAAGCGCCGCTGAAACCACCGAGGAATGCGTCGTGACCGGCGGTGTCACCGTGGTCCCACCCGATCCCGTCACCAAGGAAACTCCGGTGGCGGAAGTCCCCACCATGCTGGTGGGCAATCACGGCTACCAGCTCTGCTGCCCCTTCTGCGCGGAGGACTTCGAGACCCGGATGGAGCGTCTGGAACGCCAGATGATGTCGGCTCCCAGTGCGGTCCAGGCAATCACGGCGGATGCAGACCAGCCGCGCTCACTTTCCTCCAGCGGGGTGAATGGCAGCGCCGACTATCCGGGCAGGCCGCCCGCGTGGCTGACCCAGGCGACCAACACCATGATCGTGATGCGGGTCGATTTCCCTGACTATCCCTACAACGGATTCAACGAGCAGTACCTCACGGATCAGGTCAACTCCGTGGGCTGGATGATCAATCGCTTCTCTTACGGGAAGTCGCAGCTTTCGCCGCCGACTATCACGCCGGTGCTGCGCATGCCGCGCAACCGGGGCACCTACGACAATGGCAACTACTGGGGCGATATTCTCAACGATGCGCGCAACGCCGCCATCGCCCTCGGCTACAACCCCGATAGCTTCTCCTGCCGCACGATCGTCCACGATGGCTTCGTCAGTGGCGGTGCCGCCGGCTGGGGTGGGGGAGGGGCCATCTGGTGCAATGGCAATGCGTCCGACCGGCTTCTCATTCACGAATACGGCCACGTCTTCTGGCTGCCCCACGCAAACTCTTGGCAGTCCAACGACAACGATCCGCTCTCGGGTGGCCGTTGGCACGTGGAATACGGCGACGACAGCGATCCAATGGGCAACGCCTGGGGCACCAGCGGCTTCAGCGACTACAACGCCTACTACAAAAACCTCCTTGGCTGGTTACCAGATACTGCGGTGGTCCCGGTCACTCACTCGGGTACCTACCGCATCAACCAGTTCGATGGCTGGGGCGACTGGACCAAGCCCGTGGTTCTAAAGATCACCCGCGATAACGATCTCGACTTGTGGGTCATGTTCCGTGGCGACGGCGTGCCGCAGGGCAACTACAACACGGGTGCTTACATCATCGCCGCGAACGGCGAGCGCTTCGGGGATTCCCACGTGCTCGATTTCAACAACACCAACGACGGCACCGGGAATGCTCCGCTCGCCCAAGGCCAGACTTGGACGGATTCCGCATCCGGCATCTCCATCACCACCGCCGGCCGGATGATGACCGACTGGCCGCACCACATGTATGTGAAGGTGGATTTTCCCGCAGCTTACAACCATGGCTACAGGCAGTTGGTGAACGGGGGTATTTACGCCTTCCGTAACAAGAGCTTCAACCAAGCCCTGACTTCGCCGAACTTGACCGCCGGGAATGAGCCCACCATCTCCGCCTACAGCGGGGCCACCAACCAGCAATGGATCGCCCAGCGCAACGGCGACGGCACCTACAGCTTCAAGCGCAACGGCTCGACCGATCTCTTCCTGGATGTCCAAAACAATGGCGGAGGGAACTATAACGAGATTATCCAATGGACTTGGAATGGCGGCGATGCCCAGCGCTGGGATGTGCTCAATTCCTGGGATGGTTACCTCAAGCTCCGTCACAAGGGCACCAACCAATTGCTCGCTGCCGATACCGCGGGCGGCAACTACGGTGACGTGATCCAGTATGAGGACTTCGCCGGTGATGAGGAGAAGTGGGAGCCCTACTTGATCGGGATCAACGACGGCAACTACCGCATGATCCCGCGCCATGCCCCGACCCTTACGATGGCCCTGCGAGGGCGTGGCGACAGTGCCGGCACCAAGGTCGAGCAGCAGTATTGGGGCGGCGGCGACTGGCAGCGCTGGACAACCCAGAATCTTGGCGGCGGACAGTTCAGGATCTACCCGACGGGCAAGCCTGGCCTGACTCTGACGATCGAAGGGGCCAGCACGGCCGACGGCGCCAAGGCGGTGCTTCAACCCTACACTGGGGCCAGCCATCAGAAGTTCACCTTCACTTCCACCGGTATGGGCTTCGTGAGGCTCAGTCCCGTGCATGCTCCTACGATGGCGCTCGACGTCAACGGTGGCAGTGCTGCGGCCGGGTCGGACATCCAGCAATGGACCTATCTCGGCGGTAACAATCAGCAATGGCGCTTCATCGACTCCGACCTCTGAAACCCATGAAAACCTTCCCTTTTCTCGCCGCTGCGGCCTTTGCCTCCCTTCTGGTCCCGACGGCCCATGCTCAGCAATCGCTCACCGTGGGGCCGAAACACCGCTACCGCTTTGACAATGCCAGCGGTGCTCTCGCTGCCGGAGCCCAGATCACGGATTCGATCGGCACCGCGCACGGATTCATCCGTGGTGCCGGCGCCTCCTCGAATGGCAGCGGCGTCCGGCTCACTGGTGGCACCTCCACCACTGCAGCCTACATTGACCTGCCGAATGCTTCCGTTTCCGGCTCCGCGGAAATGTATCCCGGCTTCAATGAGGCGAGCTACGAGGTCTGGGTCACCGTGCAGAGCAACCAGAACTGGTCGCGCATCCTCGACTTCGGCAACAACTCGATCGATGAGGTCACCGCTCCCGGCGGCACCTTCAATGGCTCGGACTACCTGATCGTCACCGCCAATACCGGAACCTCCAACACCATCCGCTTCGAGCGAGGCGGGATCAATCTGGTCGGCGGCGGCCAGCAGGATATCGCGGGCGCTACCACGATTGGCACCCGCATGCACTTGGTCGCGACCTACGAGTCCGCCGCGTCCGCTTGGAAGCTCTACAAGAACGGCACGCAGATCGCATCGGTGTCGACTTTGCTCGGTCCCAGCACGCTCGATGACCTGAACGTCTGGCTCGGTCGCTCGAACTGGGCTGCCGATAGCAACACGGATGCGACTTACGACGAATTCCGTAGCTACGACTACGCCCTGAATGCCCAGCAGGTGCTCGGCAACTACCAGGCTGGTCCCGAGGTTTTGACCTCCGACAACCACGCCCCGGCCTTCGCCACCAATCCGATCAGCAGGCCGAACGCGACGACCTCCAGCGCCTATTCAGGCACGATTGCCGGCACCGCGAGCGACATCGACGCAGGCGACAGCATCACTTACAGCAAGAGCGGCGGCGCCAGCTGGTTGACGGTGGCTACCAATGGAATTTTGGGAGGAACTCCGCCCTATGGCAGTGCCGGAGTGAATGCCTTTACCGTCCGGGCGACCGATTCGAAGGGGCTCTATACCGAGGCCACCCTGAACATCACCGTGGTGAACCCGCTGCCCGGAGGCTGGACTGCAGCGGACATCGGCTCACCCGGCATCGCGGGCAATGCCTCGGAGAATGCCGGCACTTACACCGTGAGTGGCTCTGGTGCGGATATCGGCGGTGTCGCGGATGGTTTCCACTTCGCTTGGCAGACCTTGGCGGGGGATGGGGAGATCCGTGCCCGCGTGACTTCCCAGACGAATACCGATCCCTTGGCGAAGGCCGGGGTGATGATTCGCGATGGCAGCGGCACCGGTGCGGTGAATGCGCTGGTCGCCGTGACTCCCGCGAATGGCTTCACCTTCCAACGCCGCACTGTGGTCTCTGGCAGCACCACTTCCACCGCTGGCCCGGCGCTGAATGCTGCGCCTAACAACTGGGTCCGCTTGACCCGGAGTGGCACACTGGTCACCGCCTACGTCTCCGCCAACGGCACCTCGTGGACGCAGGTCGGCACCTCGGTGATCACCTTGCCCGCCAGCCTGTCTGTTGGCCTCGCCGTGAGCAGTCACAATAGCGCGACGCTGGGAACGACAACCTTCGACAATGTCTCGATCACGCCCTATCCCTCGCCTTGGCTCACGGGAGATATCGGCTCGCCCGGTTTGCAAGGGAGCGCGGAGTATTTCGCCGCGGCACATACCTTGAAAGGAGCGGGGACCATTGGCGGCCTCTCGGATAACTTCCGCTACGTTTATCAAACCCTCGGTGCCAATGGCTCGATCGTGGCCCGGGTCAGCACACTTCAGAATACCGGGACCAATGGCCGGATCGGGATCATGATACGCGATACCTTGGCCGCGAATGCGCGGATGGCTTCCCTCACCGTCAATGGTTCCGGGGCTTGGCGCTGGGAGCGCCGCACGCTCACCGGTGGCTCGGTGACGACCACCAATAGCAGCAGCGGCACCGCGCCAAACCTGTGGGTGCGGCTCGCGCGTAGTGGCAGCACGATCACCGCTTCGCGCAGCACCGATGGAAGCACCTGGACGACCATCGGCAGCGCCACGGTGACGATGGCGAGCAGCTACTACGTGGGACTGGCGGTCGCCAGCGGCTCGACCACCATCCTCAATACCTCCGTGATCGATAATGTGGCGGCCACGCTTACTCCGCCGCCACTCCAGCCGCAGCCGGACACGGACGCCGATGGCTTGCCCGATTCCTGGGAATCGCTCTACGGAAGCCCTGCGCAATTTGCCGCCGATGCCGACTCCGATGGCGACGGTGTCTCCAACTTCGACGAGTATGTGGCGGGCACTGATCCCACAGTTGCAAGCAGTGTCGCCCGCTTGCGGGTGGTCTCAGTAGCACCGGTGGTACTGGCCTTCGAGGGTAAGACCGGCAAGTCCTACACCGTCGAGCGCATGGCCGCGGTTGCCAATGCTTGGCAAGAGGTCCAGTCGCTGGGGCCGATTACCACGGATGGCACCGTGCAGGTCACGGATTCGACGGCCCCGGCTGAGCAGGGGATCTACCGGCTGCAGATCCACCTTCCGTAAACAGGGGGCTCGTCGTAACAGGCCGCTTGGAGCTGATTACTCCACAGCGGCCTTCCCCGCGGGCACCCAGACGCATCCAGCAATGGAGCACTGGAAGGATCGCCGCCGAGTCGGCCATCAACCATCCATCGTCGCCGCAGTCACCACCGCCAGCGCGTGGTCATCTGGAGTGCGGAAGTAACGCTCACGGCCGGACCCGGGGGAGCGCACGATCCAGCAAGATCCGCCATTGTCGCGGTTCACGAAAACCATGCCGCCGCGCTCCAGCACATCAATCCGTGCACGCTTGCCCTGCGGCGTAACCCAGAAGAGCTCGACGATCTCATGCAGGGCATTCGCCACCACCACGGTGTGAGGCTCGCCTTCGTGATCTTCGTCCGGGCTCGAGGCCACGGCACCAACCGGCAGCCACTCGACATTCGAGCGCTCGGAAACCTGGCACAGCTCAGCCAGCTCGGCATCGCTGAGTGCGGCTTGGTTCCACGCCTTGCGGAACTGCAGGGGTGTCCAGCCAAAGGCCTTATTGAAGGAGCGGATGAATTGCTCGCGGCTGTTGAAGCCGGAGGCACGCGCCACATCCATCACCGACTGGCCGCTGCGCATGAGCAGGGCACGGGCGAGGGTTAGGCGGTGCATCGTCAGGTGCTCGGCGAAGCCGGCCCCGGTGGTCTCCTTGAGAATGCGGATGAGCTGGCGCGGGCTCTTGCTGAAGCGCTTGGCAGCGTCGCCGAGTTTGACCGACTTTTCCAAGTTCGGCCGCAACCACTCGTGGAGCTGGGTGACAAGCTGGTCCTTGCGCGGCGAGCGCTTCGCCCCGCGGTCCGGACCAGCGGCAGCAGCCGCAGCCTCGCGCGTGAGGGCAGCCAAGCGCATCGCGGCTGCCACGATCACCAGATCGCGAGACCAGCGTTCGCCCGAGTGGCCTTGGTGGGCGGACTGGGCCTCGCCGGTCAACTCGCCGATCTGCTGGTAAATCACCGGATCCACCGCGCCGACGACCATCGGCTCGCGGCCGGGCAGCTTCAGGCGGATCGTTCCCAGACCCGGCTCGATCGCGAGCAGGTGGCCCGGGCCATTCGGGATCCGGCCTTCCTGCTCAGGCCAGAAAGAGATTTTCACCGGGCCGAGGCCGTTTTCCCAGCGATAAACGAAAGCCGGTCCATTCAGCGTGATCGCGCCATTCGTAGCTGATTCCACGGCTACCACCTTCCACGCTTGCAACTCGGCCCATTGGGGACCGGCGGCATCGAGGACCGTGAGAATATCGTGATCGGCACTATTGGACATGTTTTGACGGCGCAGTTGGGGCTACTCAACGAGTGACCTGATGAGAGTCAACCGTTCGGCACCCCGATGGCAACCGCCGGGAACGACATTTTTTCAACTTTTTCGAGCGCCAAGCGGGCCAAATGGCGGGGCCTCCGAGTCATAAGCCTCAAGAAACCAAACACAGGCGATCGTGGCGGAGGCCGGGAATCCGGCTCCGCCCCTTTACCCGAGTAGCCCCCGGGATGGTCTCAAGGCTCAGAATCCTGGGCCGCGCCGCTGTGGGCAGCGCCCGCGGAGCCCATGCCGATCCCCGGAATCACCCGGCGGACCAGCTTCTTGAGCCCGCTCTCGCCGGCCTCCAGCTCGCCTTCCGCCTGACGCATGGCCTTTTCCCATGCGGGTGCGAAGCCCGGAGCCTGCTCGCGCATCAGCCGCACGGCGCTTTCCGTGATCTGCGCGTGGCGCAGCTCGGCCTTGCCCGGCTTGTTCTGCAGGCTGGCGAGGCTGACACGCAGGTTCTCGTTCTGGCGCTTCTGCTCATCCAGATCCTTCTGGATGCTGTCGTTGCCTTGGGCGTTGATCTTGAGCTGGGTATTCAGGTGGCCCTGCAGCTCGCGGAGTTCATTCTCCAGCTTGCGGATGTCCTTGCCCAAGCGACGGCGGGCGGAGAAGCCCGACTTCCACGCGGCGGCGGCGACCGCAAGTCCGGTCCCGAGGCCACCGACGAAATACCAATTGATGTTTTCCCAGATATCCATGGTTGGTTTGAATGGTCAGCGCTGCGTGGGCTTTTTATCGTTCTTATCGTTTTTCTCCGGAGGCTTGGGAGCCTCAGGCGGTTTGGTCGCTTCGGGCGGTTTAGTCGCCCCGAGCGCGGCGATTACCCGCTCGGTGAGATCGTTCGGGGTCTTGGCGTAGAGCATCAGCGGTACACCGGTATTCGAGATTCCCGAGCTGTCGAATACCCAATCAAAGCCTTCCTCTTTGGCGATTTTTTCGGCGGTGCCGTTAATCAAGGTCAGGCGCTCGCGGATACTGGCCACCATTTCCGTGTTCAGGGCCTGGTGCTTCTCCGCGCTGAAATTCTGATACTCCTCCTGGAGGGACTTCATTTCCTGCTGCTTGAGCATGTACTCGCGCAGCAGCTTCTTGCGGGTCTCCTCGTCAATCTTCGCGTTGGCGTCGCTGAGCTTGCTGCGGCGCAGTTCGAGGTCTGCCATCATCTCATCCAGCGCCACCTTGCGCTTGTCCTTGGCGATCGCCTCGCGCTTGGCCTTGTAGTCCTCGTTGGCCTTGGCGGTGCTATCGAGCTTCAGGAGGATGTCGTTCACCTTCACGGTCGCGACTCGCGGCGCCGCGGCGCTGGCGGAAAGCGTCAGCGCGGACAGTGCAAGGGGGGCGACCAAGCTTCTTATCATCTCCGGGCGCGGATGATGCACGGCCCCCCGGGGGCTGTCCAGCGCCCCGAAAAAAGCGCTGTGGGGGCGCTTCGGGCGGGGTCACCCGGCGATTTGCCCAGGGATGCCGCGTTTCCCGAGCGTTTGCTGAAGACTCCGGCAAGACCGCGCGGCTAGGATGGCACCGTGAACCCTCGCAACAACCGCGTGGTCATTCTCGGCGGCGGGGTGATCGGTCTGTGCTCCGCCTACTACGCGCTCAAACGCGGTTTTTCCGTCACGGTGATCGAGCGCGAGGCGGCGGGCGGCGACAATTGCTCGATGGGCAATGCCGGGATGATCGTGCCGAGTCACTTCATCCCGCTGGCTGCCCCGGGCATGATTTCAAAGGGCCTGCGCTGGATGTTCACTCCGGAGAGCCCTTTCTATGTGCGCCCGCGGGTGGATTTCGGACTCGCTCGCTGGGGCTGGCTTTTCTACCAGCACTCGAATGCGAAGCACGTGGCGGCCACCCGCGAGCTGCTGCGCGACCTGAATCTGGAGAGCCGCCGCCTCTTCGAGGAGCTCAATGGCGAGGAAGACATCGGCCTGCAGAAGCGGGGGATGCTGATGCTCTGCAAAACGGCCAAGGGCCTGGATGAGGAAGCGGAGGTCGGCGCGGAAGCCCGCGAGATCGGCCTGCAAGCGGAAGTCGTGGACGCCGCGGCCGCCGCGAAACTCGATCCGGACATCACCATGGACATCGCCGGTGCGGTGTATTTCCCGCAGGACTGCCATCTGGAACCGGTGCGTTTCATGGCCTCGCTGCGCAAGCGGGTGGCGGCACTCGGCGCGGAGTTCGCCAGCGGCGTGACCATTGATTCGATCGAGACCAAGGGCGGCAAGATCACCGCGCTCAGCGGCGGCGGCCGGCGCTTCGAGGGCGAGGAATTCGTGATCGCCGGCGGCTCGTGGACGGCCGAATTGTTAGAGAAGGTGGGCATCAAGCTGCCGTTGCAAGCAGGCAAAGGCTACTCACTCACCATGCCCACGCCGCCGGAGCTCCCGCAGATCTGCTCAATCTTCGTCGAGGCCAAGGTCGCGATCACCCCGATGGATGGGAAGCTGCGCTTTGCCGGCACCATGGAGGTGGGTGGGCTGGATCTTTCGATCAACGCGCCGCGGGTGAGGGGAATCATCAAGTCGGTGAATGCCTACTATCCGAAGTTTTCCGAGAAAGACTTCGAGAGCGTGAAGCCATGGGCGGGTCTGCGACCGGTATCTCCGGACGGCATCCCGTATCTCGGGCGCAGCAAGCGACTGCCGAATCTGATCGTCGCCGGCGGCCACGCGATGATGGGCCTGAGTCTTGGTCCGGTCAGCGGTAGGCTGGTCGCGGATCTGTTAGCTGGGGAGGCTCCGTTCCGTCCGATCGGGCAGATGGGGCTGGAGAGGTTTGCCTGAGTGGTCCACCCAAGTGAAGCCGCAGGCCCTCGGACTGCTGCGATGATTCGCAGCTTTCGAGTGCAAGGTGGATCATGCATCTCAGGCGTGCGGAAGCGGCCCGCTAGGATCGCCCCATCCCACTCCAACTGCCGACCTCACCCTTCACTCAAAAGCTGCGAATCATCTCAGCAGCCCGAGGGAGGCTACGCCGCCATCAGTTCCCCTGCATCTTCTTCCGGTAAGCCAGCGGGCTGATCCCCACCGCCTGCTTGAATTGCCTTGAGAACGCCGACTGATCCGAATACCCGCAGCTCAGCGCGATCTGCGCAATCACCTCCTCCGTCTGCGCCAAGCGATCACAAGCTGCATCGATCCGCACCTTCACCAGATACTGCCCGGCGGTCACGTGAAAGAGTGCGCGGATTCGCTGGTCGAACTGATAGACCGACAATCCCGCCATCTCCGCCAACTGTGGCAGGCGCAGCGGCTCCTCGAAATGCTTATGGATGTGATCGATCGCCTTCGACATCGCCGCGAAGTCCTCCTGCCGGTCGTGCGGGCCATGGAGGTCGCGCGAGATTCCACAGACGCCGATGATACTGCCATCCTTCCCACGCACGGCTTCTTTGAAGGTCAGGCACCAGCCGCGCCGGCCGCCGGCATAAAGGTGCAGCTCCAGGTGATCGCGGATGCCGTGGCCGGTCTTGAGAATCTCCTTGTCCTGCGAGGCGAAGCCCTCGCCGAGCGGCGGCGGAAAAAGCTGCTCGGCGGTGAGCCCGATGGCGCTCTCCTTGTCCTTCAGCCCGCAGCGGCTTGCCAGGGTCTCATTCACCGCCATGTAGCGGCCGTGGATGTCCTTCACGAAGAACACGATGTCAGGCACCGCGTCGAAGAGGCTGTCCACCGGCGGCATTCCGTCCAGGGACTCGAAGAAACTTTTGCGGAGCCGGGCTGCGGGAGTCATGATTTTCTCCGGAGATCTTAGCACCGCCTGCCTATACGGATTCGGGGGCCGGTGCTAGTGCTTTCGCCTAGACCTTGAGGCTATTCTGCTTGCGCTACCCATGAGTTCCCCGCGATTGCGTGTCATTGATTCCCATACCGAAGGCGAGCCCACCCGCGTGGTCATCGAGGGCGGCCCGAATCTCGGCAATGGCACACTCGCGGAAAAGGCCCGCCGCATGCGCGAGGAGCATGACTGGCTGCGCAGCGCCGTCTGCAACGAGCCGCGTGGCCACGAGGCGATGGTTGGCGCGCTGCTGGTGGAGCCCCACGAGCCGGACTGCTGCTGCGGGGTGATCTTCTTCAACAATGTCTCCACGCTGAACATGTGCATCCACGGCACCATCGGCTTGGCGGTGACTCTGGCGCATCTCGGGCGAATTGCCCCGGGCGAGCACCGCATCGATACGCCGGTGGGCGTGGTGGTGGCCAAGTTGCACCCGGATGGCTCCGTGACCGTGGCCAATGTCCCGAGCTACCGCCTCGCCACCGGAGTGGCGGTGGAAGTGCCGGGGTGGGGGACTGTGACCGGTGACATTTCCTGGGGCGGCAATTGGTTCTTCCTGATCGAGGACCAGGGGCCGGCGGTGGATTTCAAGAACCTGGAG
The DNA here is from genome assembly GCF_000739615.1 of Haloferula sp. BvORR071. Classification (GTDB taxonomy): domain Bacteria; phylum Verrucomicrobiota; class Verrucomicrobiia; order Verrucomicrobiales; family Akkermansiaceae; genus Haloferula. Next base: position 184,963 of record NZ_BATP01000007.1, on the reverse strand, counting down.
GCTCTAACAAATTTCACTTGGTCCGTCCGCCAGGCGCTCGAAGATCAAGGCATCACGGGTGCGAACGGGATGGAGATCGACCACATCGAGTCCTTCGGCCCGCCCTCGGATCCGGCGAAGTCCGATAGCCGCAACTTCGTCCTCTGCCCGGGCAAGGCCTACGACCGCTCGCCCTGCGGCACCGGCACCAGCGCGAAGCTCGCCAGCCTGCACGCCGCCGGCAAGCTGAAGCCCGGCCAGATCTGGAAGCAGGCCAGCATCCTCGACACCGTTTTCGAAGGCCGCGTGGAAGAGCTGCCGGACGGCAAGGTCATCCCGCACGTCACCGGCCGCGCCTGGGTCAATGGCGAGTCCATCTACTTCTTCGATCCCTCCGATCCTTTCCGTCACGGCATTCCCAGCCCGATCTGATCTAACAACCACCAAGCACCGACCGATATCATGAGCATCGAATGGAAGGGCGTCATGCCCGCCACCCTCACCCAGTTCAACGCCGATCTGACGATCGACCACGCCCAGATGGCCGAGCACGGCAAGTGGCTGGTCGAGAACGGCTGCACCGCGATCGTTTGCCATGGCTCGCTCGGCGAGGGTGCCACGCTGAGCTTCGCGGAGAAGGTGGGGTTGCAGAAGATGTATGTGGAAGCCCTGCCGGGCACACCGATCATCCCGGGTGTGGCATCGCTCTCCACCAAGGAGGCGGTCGATATCGCGAAGGCCGCGAAGGACAATGGCTGCCGCGGTCTGATGGTCCTGCCGCCCTACCTCTACGCCTCCGATTGGCGCGAGATGAAGGCGCACATGTCCGCCGTGATCTCCGCGACCGATCTGCCCTGCATCATCTACAATAATCCGGTGGCGTATAAGACCGACTTCACGCCGAAGCACATCAAGGAGCTGGCGGACGAGCATGCGAACGTAGAGTCCGTGAAGGAATCCTCCACCGACGCGCGCCGCATTGCCGGTATCCGCGAGCTCTGTGGCGATCGCCTGGCGCTTGGCGTGGGAGTGGATGACTGCGCGCTGGAAGGTGCCGCGATGGGCGCGAAGTTCTGGATCACCGGCGTGGGCGGTGCTTTCCCGAAGCACAACGTGAAGCTCTGGGACCTCGGCACCAGCGGCAAGGTCGAGGAAGCGATGCCGATCTACACCTGGATGCTCGAGATGCTGCGCATGGATACCGTGGTGAAGTTCGTCCAGCTCATCAAGCTGCAGCAGAACCTCGCCAGCGGCGGCAAGTTCGGCAACAACCGCGTCCGCCCGCCGCGCCTCGAACTCGAAGGCAAGGAGCTGGCCGATGCCACCGCGATCATCGAGAAGGCCATCGCCACTGCTCCTGCAGTGTAAGCTTCTAGTCTTGCGTCTTCGGTCTTCCTGCCTTCTGTCTCCTTCATGAAATCCACTCTCTCCGGCACCTCGGTCATCGGCTACGCTCGCGGCACCGGCTCTACCGCAGCGGGCCAAGCGGTCCACGCCGCCAGTGGTGCCAAGCTCGAACCGGTCTATCTCTCCGCGACGCCGGAAGAAGTCGACCAAGCGATCGATCTGGCCGCTGCCGCCTTCCCGGCTTACTCGGCGCTTTCCGGCAAGGAGCGCGGGGCCTTCCTGCGCGCCATTGCCGAGCAGATCGAGGGCGTGGTGGATGATATCGCCGAACGTGGTGTGATGGAGACTGGCCTACCGGATGCCCGTCTGCGTGGTGAGACTGTCCGCACCACCGGCCAGCTCCGACTCTTCGCCGCCTTGATCGAGGAAGGTTCCTGGGTCGATGCCCGCATCGAGAAAGCCCAGCCTGAGCGCCAGCCGCTGCCGAAGGCGGATATCCGCTCCATGCTACGCCCGCTCGGCCCGGTGGCAGTCTTCTGCGCCAGCAACTTCCCGATGGCCTTCTCGGTCGCGGGCGGCGATACTGCGGCTGCCCTCGCCGCGGGCTGCCCTGTCGTGGTGGTCGCGCATCACGCGCACCCCGGCGTCGCGGAGATCGTCGCTCAAGCGGTGATGCGTGCCGCAGTGGTGACCAACATGCCGGAAGGTGTCTTCTCGCTGCTCTACGGCGGTGGTCGCGCGGTCGGCGTCCCGGTGGTCCAGCATCCGGTCATCCAAGCGGTCGGCTTCACCGGTTCGCGCAGTGGTGGCACGGCCCTCATGAAGGCCGCCGCCAGCCGCCCGCAGCCGATTCCTGTCTATGCGGAGATGAGCTCGGTCAATCCGGTAGTCATCCTTCCGGGTGCCTTGGAGCGCGGCGAAGCGGCACTTGCGGAAGCCTTCTTCAATTCTCTGACACTTGGCGTCGGCCAGTTCTGCACCAATCCCGGGCTGATCTTTCTGCCGGAGGGAAGCGGCTTCGTTTTCCTCGATCGTCTCAAGCAACTCGTCGGCACCTCGATGCCTGGCGTGATGCTCAGCGAGGGGATCGCCAAGGCCTACGTTGACGCGGTCGAGGCCTTCGCCGGTACCCCCGGCGTGGAGACGATTGCCCGCAGCGCGGCTCCGAATGGCAATGGCCCCGGTGCCGCCGCCGTGTTTTCGGTCTCCGTCCGCCGCTTCCTTGAAGAGGATCTCCTCCAAGGGGAAATGTTTGGTCCTGCTGCCTTGATCGTTCGCGGCACGCTGGAAGAAATCGCAGCGACGATCCCGGAACTCGAAGGCCAGCTCACCGCCACCATCCACGGCACTGAGGCCGAGCTCACCGCTCATTCCTCCTTGGTCCAGTCTCTCGCCAATAAGGCCGGTCGCGTCATCTTCAACGGCTTCCCCACCGGCGTGGAAGTCTGTCACGCCATGGTCCACGGCGGCCCCTATCCCTCCACTTCCGACGGTCGTAGTACCTCGGTCGGCACCATGTCGATCCACCGCTTCGTTCGCGCCGTCTGCTACCAGTCCTTCCCCGACTCCTGCCTCGCGCCGGAGCTGCAGGATGGCAATCCGCTCGGCATCTGGCGGATGGTGGATGGGGAGCTCGGTCGCTAGTCACCAGGTGTCCACTGGGTGGGAGCGGGCCTCTTCAGGGCCAACGGCCCGAACTATACCAGCCTAGGCCAACGGCCTAGGAAAGGCATTCGTCCAATTTGGAGGGCTGAAGGCCCGATCCAACAAGCGTCACGCAGGGTGTGCTGAAGCGCGTCCGATTAGGGCGGGTTTTCAGCCCTTGCATCTCTCGTCCACGACTTCCTGGGCTGTTGGCCCAGGCTGGTATCGCCCGGGCCTCTGGCCCTGAAATCCAACAATACCTCCGCGAAAGTGTCGTCTGCTTGTGTCGAGGCGCTTTTCGCGGTTCCTCACTTCCCCCACATCGACTTCAGCTCATGCACCACCAGCGACTTCACCGTCGCCGGTCCTCCCTCCGCCTTCACCGAGATCCCCTCCTTCGCCGGGAAGCAGTTGTTCGTCGAGGAGATCTCCCCTTCGTTCACAAAGGCCTCCAGGGAAGCGCGGTCGAGCAGGATCTCCAAGGTCTGCACCTTGCCAATCGCCGACCCGTGGGTATTGCCGACCTGAATCCCCTTTGCAGTGAGAATCAGCGGCACACCCCGCAGGTTGAAGCACAGCCTCGAACCCTCCGGAATCTCCACCTCCGCCTTGACGTGGAAGAGTTCTCCCTTCGTCGCCAGCTCCAGCTCCTCGCCTTTCGCCAGGTTGCGCCGTTCCACCTTCGCCTCACTTGCGTGCAGCTTCTCGATCTCCTTCACCGGCTTGCGGAAGATCCGCGGGCCTTCCGGAGTACTGTGCAGCGTCAGCTCACAGGGGAAGCTGATCTGCTGGCTGAAGGGCATGCCCGGGAAGTTGGCTCCGCGCATCCAGACCATCTGGATCCGGCGGTTATCGCCCGTTTCAACATTCGCGAAGCTCTGCGTCGCGTAAAAGACCGGCTCATTGATGTCCCCCGTCAGCTGGGCTCCCTCTTGTTTGAACTCCGTCCCATTGAAGCTGCCCAAGGAATACTTCCCGTCGGCATGCACCAGCACCCACTTCTTCTTGTTCGGGTCGCTATCCAGCGCCAGCTCGAAGAAATCCGGGCACTCGAAGCTGTCCGAAATGGGCTTCTTCTCGTCCTTCCACTCTAACAAATTCTGCGAGGTCAGGATGTGATACTTCCCGCCGCCGTAGAGGAACATCACCCAGTGCTTCCCCGGCTCATACCAGAAGACCTTTGGATCCCGCTCAGGGAAGACCATGTAGGGATACTTCTCGTAAGCCTCCCAGGTTCGGCCGTGGTCGAGGCTGTAGTGCATGCCCTGGCTCTTGTTATCCGCGCCCGACCAGAATGCGATCATCGGCGGCTTGCTGGGATCGGGTGAAAGCCCCGATGTATTCTTGTAGTCGATCACGCAGGTCCCTGACTGCACGCCGGCATCGAGTTCATCCTCCCAGAAAGCTGGCTCAAGCTCCTCCCAGTGCACCAGGTCCTTGGTCACCGCATGGAGCCAGCACTTGTTCCAGCGCTGGGCGAACATGTGATACTCGCCGTCATAGTAGATCATGCCATTCAGGTCATTGATCCAGCCTTCCTGGCGCATCCCGGGATTCAGCCGGTTCATTGTCCACTGCCGCGCCGTGAAGTGGAATTGCGGCCGCAACGCCTCCTCATAGAGCTTGCCTGCCGTGATCGGATAGACCTCGGGCGTATCGGTTTGCGAGAGCTTCCCCACATTCACATGGCCCCATTGACCGCTCGCGCGGTCCACCACCTCGATGTGGGCCCGCTTCCCGCGCAGTTCCCGCACATCCCAGCTGGCTGCCCGCAGATGGTCACTGTTGCGGCCCGTCGCGCTGCGCACGATCTTGCCGTCCACCATCAGGTTCATGCAGGTGTGGCGCTCGTAATCACCGCCACCGATACTGTATGAGATGAAATCCCGCGAAATCGTGAATTCCGGAGAAGCAAGGAAGCCCCGCGGCTGATCGCCTTGCATCTCGCTCGTGATAACCGCTGCGCCGTCCCCGGCATTCTCGATCTCCAGCTTCTTGATCGTCTCGCCGCGGGCCGGACCGCCTTCGAAGGCATTCCCGCTCGCCTTCCAGTCTCCGTAGCCGCTGCCTTTGAAGTCGGTGAGCGCGATGTCCTGGGCGAGGCATGCCGAGGACCAAAGGAAGAGGGCTGGCACAGAGGAGCGGAATGGATTCATGGAGAAGAGAGTTTACTTGGCGTTGGAGAAGCTTGGGCGGAGGCGTTCGGCAAAACTTGGCAGCGCTGCCACAGCATGAGGCCCTTCCTGATACCAGAAGGCCACGCTGGTGTAGTCATCGGCATCCGTCGTCGCGGGCTTGCCGTTGTCGTGTTGATTCTGAATCTCGACTTTCAGTCCGGACTGGAACCGCACCGGATTCGCGACATACCAGCGATACATCCGGTTCACCCCGTTTTCGTTCATCGGATGACCACAATACGGCGAGGAAAAGGTCGGCCACTTGGCGCTGGCCCAGCAGGAGCCAAACTCGTCCTCCGTCCCCGGCGTGTGACCGAAGGACTTGCCGTCGAGGTGGAAGATCGTATCGCCCTCACCGAACCAAACCGGCAGGTCCCGCGAGACGACTTGTAAGAAGCAGCCGACATATTGCCCGCGGCCCTTCGCCTCTAACATCGTGTGCAGCCCATCCTTGACCGGGTTGCTGCGCCGCCACTCGCAGTGCAGGCGGCTCTTCTCGTTGGCGAAGACCGCGTCCTGCTCGGCATCGATCCCATAGGCCAGCTTCTGCGAATAGTCGCGGTCGCCATCGTTTGCCAGTACGAAGCGCGCGCCCTTGGAGAAGGGCATCGGCAGATAGCACGCGAAACATGCCAGGTTGATCTGCATCGGCGCCGATTGGTAATCGACTGACTTACCGCCGATCGCACCGAAGAAGTCAGCCAGCGGCAGCTGGATACTGGGCTCCGTCGCGCCATCCCAATAGATCTTCAAGAGCAGGCCCGGATACCAGCGGCCCACAGTATCATCGGTGATGTAGAAATAGGTGATCTTTCCCGGCCCCTTGAATTCTGCTAGCAAGGTCTCTCCACCTTTGGGCACCGATGCCTGATGGAAGTTCGTCTGCGTCGCCGAGATCCCGTCTGTGATCCGGAACAGATCCGCCGTCGATTGCGCTTCAGCGCTCCCGCCTGCCAACGGGAGCAGGCAGGCAGCGAGGCAGCCCAATGTCCTACCTCGCTTCATCGCCATGAACAATGGTGGGGGCTATTTCCTCGATCGCCATCTGTTCCTCCGGCACTTGAAGCGTCAGCTCCATGCCGTAGTGCAGCCCTTCCACTTTCGGTAGCAGCAGTTCTAACACATCCGGCTGCTGGAAGTGCTCCGGTTTGGTCTCCGGGTGCGGGTAGTAGACGAAACCTTCCAGAGGCTCCTGCCCCGGTAGCAGCAAGCGGATATCAAAGAAGGAAAAATCCTCCGCCGGTTCCACCGGGTGCCACTTCAGATTCCGGAAGGTATGCCGCGCCTGCCGCACCACATAGCGCTGCGGTGCAAGGCTGACATTGATCGTGCCCGGATAGAAGTCATCCAGATCCACCCCCAGCTCCCGGAAGAAGGGTGCCTGCATCCGCAGCGTGCCGCCGGGGAAGCGCGGGTTGCCATTGAGGCCCGAGGCCACGCGGTGCCCTTGTAGCACCCGGACCGTGAAAGTTTGCCAATCGTGCGCCATCGCTCGCTTCAGTTCGCTTTGATCTTCTTGTCCATTTCCTCAAGGGCGACTCTCTTGGTCTCCGGGAAATACCGTGCCACCACGAAGAGCTGGACCAGCATCATCGCAGCGAAGAACGCGAAGGGCAGGCCTGCTCCGGACTCGCCGAGGGGCTTCGCCACGAGCCTGAAGCCATAGGTGGTCACAATCGCCATGAACCAATGCGTGAAGCTGCCAAGGGTCTGGCCCTTGCTCCGCACCTCGGTGGGGAAGATCTCGCTGATGAATACCCAGATGACCGCGCCTTGGCCGAAGGCGTGGCAAATCACGAAGCCACCGAGCAGCCAGAACAACATGCTGCCATTGCCACCGCCGCTGAAAATCCACGTTACCATCGCAAGCGCGAGGCCGCAGCCAACGGTGCCCCAGATTAGCAGCGGCTTGCGACCCGCCTTGTCGATGATCGCCATGCCAACCAGCGTGGCGACGAGGTTAACGACACTGAGCAAGAAGGTCTGGAAAGCGCTCTGCTCCTTGTTGAAGCCTGCCATCGCGAAGATCGGATCGGCATAGTACCACAGGGCGTTGATGCCGCCGAGCTGATTGAACATCGCCACCGCGATCGCGAGGAAGACCGGCTTGGCGTGAGCGGCGACGAACAAGGGCGCGGAACGGCTGCTGCCCTCGGCATGGATCGATTCGCGGATCGCGCTCATCTGGCCTGTGATATTCGAGACGCCTATCCTGCCGAGCACTTTGGCGGCCTCCTCTTCTTTGCCGGTCATCATCAGCCAGCGCGGGCTGCGCGGGATGAAGAAGAGGCAGATCAGGAAGGCGAGCGAGGGCAATGCCTGGACGCCGAGCTTCCAGCGCCACTCCACATCGCCGAGGTCCATCTTCCCGATCAGGAGATTCGACAGGTAAGCGACTAGCACGCCGATCACGATGTTCACCTGGAAGCAGGCTACCAGACGTCCCCGCCAGGAGGCCGGGGCGATCTCGGCCAGATACATCGGGCAGAGCACAGAGGTGGCACCGACCGCCAGACCTCCCAGAATCCGCGCGATCACCATCATCCACAAGCCGTTGGCGAAAGCGCAGCCGATCGCGCACAGGAGATAGAAGGCGGCCGCCACTTTCAGGGTATCGCGGCGGCCCCAGCGGTCGCCCGGCCTGGCCGCGGCCAGCGAGCCCACCGTGGCCCCGATCAGGGCGGAGGCAGTCATGAAGGCCTGCTCGTTCGTGCTCAGGGCGAAGACCTGCTGCAATTGAGCCTGGCAGCCGGAGATGACCGCCGTGTCGAAACCGAAGAGCAAGCCGCCTAGCGCACCGGCCATGGTCGCGCCTAACAGGGCAGGGGAGATCCGGACCTTCTCTTCTCCCGCCACGGGGCCACTCTCGACAATCGGTATGCTCATTGGGTTTCCATGACTCTCCTCGAATTCCCGCTGGCAAGGGAATGGCGGATCTGACAGCATGGATGGAAAGCAGTCATGACTGCTTGTGAAGCTGACCTGACTGCTTTTCCGATGGATGCCCCGCCCAAACACCGCGCCATCTCGCGCGAGCTCGCTGCCGAGATCGTCGCCGGCAAGTACCGCAACAGCGGTCGCCTGCCCAGCGAGGCCCAGCTCGTGAAGCGCTTCGACGTCTCACGGCCGACCATCGGCCGGGCCCTGCGCGATCTGTTAGATGAAGGCCTGATCGTCCGCCGTGCAGGCTCGGGCACCTACGTCTCGGAGACCAACGAGCGCCTGCGCAACGTGCGGCCCTCAGGACCGCAGATCGGCATGATCATCCCTAGTCTCCGCCATACCGAGATCTTCGAGGCGATTTGCGGCGAGATTTCCAGCTTGGCCCGGGTTCACGACATCAGTCTCTGGTGGAATTCGCCAACCGCCATCAGCGGCGAATCCAGCATGACGGTCGCGGAGGCCGAGGAACTCTGCGACCGCTTCATCGCCCACGGCGTGGCCGGAGTTTTCTTCGTGCCCTTCGAACATCGTGCCGATCGCGAGACCGCGAACCGCCGTATCGTCGCCAAACTGCGCCAGGCAGGCATCCCGGTAGTCCTGTTAGACCGCGACCTCGGAGCCTTTCCCTCCCGGGCCGACTTTGATCTCGTCGGCGTGGATAACTTCGCCGGCGGCTACCAGCTCGCCGAGCACCTGATCAAGCTCGGCATGCGCCGCATCGCCTTCGTGACCAAGCCGCTCACCGCCTCCACCGTTGATGCCCGCATCGCCGGAGCGAAGATCGCGATGCTCAACAATGACCTCGATCTGCCCAAACCTTTCGTCCACGCCGGCGACCCGGGGGATCTCAAGTTCGTCCGCACCCTCGCCCAAGGCCGCAAGTACGATGCCGTGATGTGCACCAGCGACCACATTGCCGCACTCCTCCTGCAATCCCTGAACCGCCTCGGCATTAAAGTCCCGGATGACCTCCGGGTCGTCGGCTTCGACGACGTCCGTTTCGCTAGCCTCCTGACAGTCCCGCTCACTACCAACGAGCAGCCCTGCCGCGACATCGCAGTTGCCGCCTTCCACGCCATGAAGGAGCGCCTCGTCGAGCCCGCCTTGCCGGCCCGGACCATCATGCTCACCCCGCGCCTCGTCGTCCGCGAAAGCTGCGGCGCCTACCTTGCCCAGCGGCGTCGTTAGAGTCGCTCTCTACGCAATTGCCCTTCAGGCTCGCTGCCATGTCTGCACCCGAACGCCCCACCCAACGAGCCCATCGCGAACTGGCGGCGATCCTCTGCGAGGGCGATCTGGCCATCGACGCGACATCCGGCAATGGCCACGACACCCTCTTCCTCGCCAATCAGGTCGGCCCGAGCGGTCGCGTCATTGCCTTCGACATCCAGAAGGAAGCCATCGACTCCACCCGCGCCCGTCTAACAGCCGCCGGAGTCCAGGATCGCGTCACCCTCGTCCATGGCTCTCACGCCTCACTTTCCGATCACGTTGCCCCCGGCTCCGCACAGGCCGTCGTCTTCAATCTCGGTTACCTCCCCGGTGTTGACCATGCCCTCATCACCCTCCGCGAGACCACCTTGCTTGCGCTGGAGCAGGCCCTTGTCGCGCTATCACCCGGAGGCCTTCTCCTCATCGTCTGCTACCCCGGCCACCCCGGCGGAGACGAGGAGAGCGCTGCCGTGCTGGACTGGACGACGGAGCTCGACCGAGCCCGCTACACCATCGAAGTTCACCGCCGCGAAGACACCCTTCGCCCCGCGCCTTTCCTGGTCCTGGTGAGAGCGGCCGCTTAGAAACGAAAAAGGCCCGGTACCCCGCAGGATACCGGACCTAGAAAATTAGCAATCAGGGACGCTTCAGAACACCTCGCCGTCCTTGAAGAAGCGCTTGATCTCAGCGGCAGCGGCTTCCACCCCGTCGGAGGCGTGGCACACGTTGCGCATCTTCGCATCGCCTTCCTTGTCGCCGAAGTCGCCACGGATCGTGCCAGCGGCGGCGGCCTTGGAGTCCGTCGGGCCCAGCAGGTCGCGCACGCGGCCGATCACGTCTTCGCCTTCCAGCGCCAGCGCGATCACCGGGGTCTCCTGCATGAACTCACGCACGGAGGGGAAGAAGGGCTTGTCCGCGATGTGCGAGTAGTGGTCTGCCAGCAGCTCGTCCGTCAGGAACAGCATCTTGATGCCGCGGATTTTGAAGCCCTCTTTCTCGAAGCGGGCGAGCACGGTGCCGACGAGGCTCTTCGCCACGGCGTCGGGCTTGAAAAGGATCAGGGTGGTCTCAAGAGCCATGCGCGGGAGGTAGGCGGCAGACCTCGTGCTGGCAAGCCTTTTGGCGCTTTCTTCTTTCTATCGCCCGACCCGCGGCAGCTGTCCTGCCCAAGACAAAGAAACCCGCGCCGGAAGCATCCGGGCGGGTCTCATTTCTGGGAGGGGATCGAAATCTCAAAAAGGGAAGTGCCACTTACCAGTCCGCAGTCGCATCGGTCGCGTGATCGTTGCTGCCGGAGAGGCTGCAGGTCATCAGCATCGTTCCCGGCATCGGGATGGCGGAGCCGTAGGCGTAGGTGCCGCCGCCGGGGCAGCGCGGTGCCGCTTCCAAGAGCTTGCCCGGGCCGATCAGATCCGTGTTCACGTCGATGGGTGTCCCATCGAGGAGGGCGTGGGTATTCTGATAGCCCCGCACTGCCTGCTGGCCCTTGCGGAGCAGCATGATGCAGCCGGCTCGATCAGAGCCTTGCTTCCATGAGCGCGCCCCAATGAAAAGCATCGTGATCAAGGAGAGCAGCACAAGGATTACCACGGTTAACTCGAGCAGAGTCATGCCCGAGGAGCGGCGGGAGGTTTGGGTGGCTTTCATGGTTCGCTGGGAGAACAGGGAGGGTGTTTCGGCTTGAGAGAGGGCCGACCCCCGGCATGCACCGGGAGCTTTTTAAACAAGTTCGCCTCCAACGATTAGGAAGCGCAAACAATCAACCAGATATTCGGGCAAATTGCACTACGTGATCGCGTATCCTCGGAGAGAATTTTTCCAATCGGGATACGGTGCGGGAAAACCGGCTGAGGAAGACCCGGGCACATCGCTGGCGGCGCACCCGGGCAGTCCTTGCTGCTGAGTCACTTCTTCCCTGCCAGTTGGCCGAAGTTCTTCTTCGCCACAAAGCCCGCGGGGATCTTGGTGGCGGCGACCGGGCAGCCCACTTCCGGGCAATAGATGGTGTCGACTCCCAAGAACATTTCCAGCTCCGGCTCCCAGATCGCCTCCGGTGCCATCCAGCGGATCGGCGTTACCGCCTGCACCGCGGAGGAGGGAAGGCCGTCGCTGGTCAGGAAGATCGGCTTGCCCGCGTCATCGCAATCGAGCCGCTCCACCACCGCCCCGCCGCCGTTTGTCACGAGCACAAAGCCATTCAGATTCTCATGCGGATCGCCCCAGGTTTCGACCGTGTTCTTGCTGCGGCCTTCCCAGTCCTTTATGTGCTTGCCGTTCACGTTTTCGTGCGGATCGCCCCAGACCGCGGTTGCCGATGATGCATACCAGCCTGCCGGGCAGGAACAGGTCCGTGGTCCCCCACGGGCCGCTGCGGAGCTGGAATACCAGCCCGGGTGACAGGAGCACTGGCACCCCCCACGTGCCGCGAAGGAAGGGGAGTAGCTCCAACCGTCATCACAGGTGCAAGTTCGCCCACCACGCGCCGCGATGGAGCTGCCGAGCAATCCGTCCGGACAGGTGCAAGTGCGCCCACCCCCCGCGACCGCAGCACTGGCCGGATAGAAATCGCCGCCAGTCGGGGTGCTGACCTGATAGATCACCCCCTCGCAAGCGACCATGCTCCGGTCCAAGCTGAGATTGCCTTTTCCATCGTCTGCATACTCCTGGACGCAGGTGTCGCCGTCATACACGAAGACGCTGCGCTTGCCGGTCTGCGGGTTGCGCCCCACGCGGCGGCCCAGCGCATCGTAAGCATAAGTCACGATCGGCTTGCCGGTCCCGGCATCGCTCGCGCTCACCAAGCTGTAACCCGAGTTGCATTGGATCTGGCAAGTGCTGCCATGCACCAGCTTGGAGGCCAGGTTGTTGTTAGGATCCCAAGTCACGGGGCCGACCGGCGTGGTGGTATACCGGCCCATCTGCAGATCGCCGGGCGGGATCAGGTCGCTCTGGGTATAGCTACCGGGATTCGCTCCGCCGGTCGCGGAGATCCGGCGGCCTTCCAGATCCAGCACGTAGCTCACGTTGCTTTCGATCACAGGCTGAGCGCCCGTAGCCTCGCGTCGCCTCGTTACGCAGCCGATCATCCGGCCCAGCGCATCGTAGGAGAAGACCTTCGATCGGCCCGCCGCCTGCTGCGCGGCGGAGAAGCCGGTATCGCAGCGCGCGATGCTCTGGTCCGGGTTGCGCTTCGTCACCGTGTCGGAGAGCACGATGCCATTGCGGCTGACCGTGGTCCGCACGCAGGCGTCGAAGGAGAAGTCCGGAGCTCCCGGTAGTGGCGCCTCGCCGTCCGCGCGGTAGTCATAGCTCGTCACCATGCCGGATGCCTGTTGCACCTTCGTCACCCGCGACCCCGCGTATTCAAAGGTGACCACCGGTGGCAATTGCTCGGTGCCGGTCGCATCCACCGCCACGATCGAAAGCAACTGGCCCAAAGCATTGCGGTTTTCCACGAAGCGCCGCCCGTCCGGGTAGGTGATCCCAGTGCGTCCGCGGTGGGAGAAGGTCCGGCTCAGAGTGAGCCCATTGGTGGTTTCGCTCAGCTGATTCCCGCAGGAGTCGTACTTGAAGTTCCCCGATGAGCTGGCGCTCTCCACCTTGATGCTCCGGCTCATGCCATCGTAGGAGATGCTGGTGTCGCTCTTGTGAATCACCGGCGCGGGCTCGTTCGACCAGACGATCAGCGTCGGTCGCAGCAAGGCATCCGTGGTGAAACTGCAGATGCTGCCATCCGGCGAGCGCGTCGCGTGGACCGCTCCCAGCGCATCAAAGCTGCGGGTCTCGAAGCTTCCGTCCGGCCGGTCGCAACGCGTGACCCGGCCCAAGGCATCACGCTTCAGAACGGTGACATGCCCGTAAGAGTTGGTGCTGCTGCGCTCCTCTCCACAGCGGCTCAAGCGGCTGCCTAACACCTCGGGCGTGCCGTCGCCATTCGAGTCCATCGAGACCTGCACGCTGAAGGGTGCCGCTGGAGTTCCCCCGTCATAGGCGTAGCGGGTCACCCGGTTCGCCGCGTCGGTGGCGCTCACACAGCGGCCCAGCGAGTCGTATTGCCAGGACTCCGTGTTGCCACCGCCGTCCGTGCATTGGATCACCTGATCCAGCGCATCGTAGGTGAAGGTCTGGGAGAAGGTTTCGTCCGGTGTGCCCTGCACCAGGAAGTGCGTGGTGTGGCCGCAGAGCGTGTTGTTGCCATTGCCATCGCGGGTGAAGGCCGTCGTGCTGGCTCCGTCCGAGCAAGTGGCCAGACGCCCTGCAGTGTCATAGGTGCAGCTCAGCAGGGTATCGCCATTGGTGCGGATCGCCTGCACCAGTCCGGCTGGCGAGCGGTCGATCACCGTCGTCTCGGCAACCATGCCCGCCACACCCGGAGTGAAGCGTTCCACCGTGATGGTCTCATCCTCGACTTCCAGGTCGAAAAATGGATCCGCGCAACGGAGTTGCACCCCGTCGCGCTGCTGCACCACGTGCGCCGCCTCGTGGGCTGCCGTGCGACCGTTGGTCGCTCCCGTGCCCTTGGTGTTGATGGCATGCCTCGCGTTCAGCGCCGTCATGCTGTGGTGGGAGCGTGCCAGCAGCACGTTTCCGGTGGATCCGGCCACGTCGTTCGTCTCCCCGAAGACCGAACTCAGCATCATGCCATCGTTGCCATACTCGAAGGTCGTTTCATTGCCCATCGCATCCGTGATCGAGGTGCAGCGGTGGAAGCCGTCGTAAGCGAAAATCGTGGCCGGGCTGATGCCGCCGGAGTTCAGTGTCGTGCAGCGCGTTACCGCACCCACGGCGTCGTAGTCATACCGGCTCGTCACCGCGGTTGGATTGCCGATGCCGCCTTCCACGCTCTGATAGAGCAAGCCGCGCTCGTCATAGCTGAAATCGGTGGCCCGGTCTTCCGCCTGCATCCGGCAGGGGGCTGGCGTGCATGTTTGGGCGACTCTTCCCGCGTCGTCGTAGGTGATATCGGTGACTGCGAAGTTCTCGATTCCCAGGCTGTCTGGCGCCAGAAGGCCCGTGCCATCCACCGGCCTCTCTTCCTCTGCCACCCGCACCAAGCGGTTCCTTTCGTCATACACGTAGAAGGTTGAATAGGTCGGATTCACCGGATCGGGCGTGCCGTCGGGGCGCAGGTGGGTGCAGGCGCATTGCGCCGCCCTGCCGTTGCCGCCGATGGTGACCGCCACCGAGAGTCGCGCCGGCATCGCCGGGCTGCCCACATTGATGCATTGGTCCAGCGGATTGTAGCCGAAGATCCAGTCATGCCCGCGGGCATCGGTCAGGCCGGTTACGCGGCCCTGCGCGTCGCGTGTGCAACTCCGGGTAAGCCGCAGCCCTTGGCCATTCGGTCCGCAGTCTTGCACCGCATTTAGCAGGAAGTGGCTGGCGGGATCGTAGTTGAATTCATCCCGGAAGCTGCGTGCGCCATCCTGGACCACGCTAGCCGTGCACTGGCCCAGAGCATTGTATTCCAGGCTCAGGCCGCGCCCGGCCACCGGCGAAGTCTCGCCGGTGCAATTACCATGGCTATCGAAGCTCCAGCTCGTTGCCTGGCCCAGCGCGCTGACCTGATGGACTGCGAAGTTGTTCACCATCCAGGCCTTGGCCTTCTGCCCCATCACACCTTGGGCCTTCCCGCCACCGGCCACATATTTTTCGCCAAAGGTGGTCCCTTGGGTTTGCCGCGGCGTGGTCGCGCTCATGGAGAGGCGCGCCCAGCCCTCGCCGAATCTGTCAGTGCATGCCGCGCTCGAGCCGTAGCCGGGCAGGTAGTCGGTATGCACGCTGCGCTGCTCGCCGTTGCTGGAAACCAGCGTGGTGATCCTCGCATTGCCCTGCTCCCGTACCGGGCAGTCCTTGCGGAAATCGCGGTCATAGGTCACCCGCACCTGGCTGCCGTCTTCGTTCACCATCCGTGTGCAGAGCCCGTCCGCATTGTAGCTGAAGCTGGTCTCGAAGAAGTCCGGATCGCTGGCCCGCAGCTTGCCGGTCGGCCGGTTGGTGGTCGGCGTGACCGCCGTGCCGGGATTCGCGAAGCCGGTCAATTTCCTGCTGCGGGTCAGACGGTGCAGCTTGTTGAAAGTTCGCTCCGTCACCCGGCCGACTTCGTCGTTGTCGATCACCAGATAGCCGCCGTCCGGCACCGCGACGAAGGAGCTGTAGGCAAGCTGCCCGGCGCTCTGGCGCTTGTTCCGGTCCTGCGTCGCACAGGTGTCGTAGGACACATCCAGCGGATCGGTGACCGGGGAGTAGGTGAATGCCTCTAACAAGCACCCCGCACCATCGGTCACGCTCAGCAGGTTTCCGTTCAGCCGCGGATCGGGCGAACCAGAGCTGTAGCTGTAAGTCGTCGCCCCGGCGACCGGCGCTTGACCGGGAATGAAAGGCGCCGAGGCCGATTCCAAGCCACCGCCCGCGGCGGAATACGCGAAGCTCACTTTCGCGAAGACCGTCCCGCTGCTGGCGGCGGTGGTGGAAACCGAGAGAACCCGCGCGGGCGATCCGCCCCACTCAACGCTCAAGCTGCGGCCAAAGGCATCGGCCACGCTGCCCAGTTGTCCGCCTGCATCGTAGCTGCAGGTGAGCGAGACGCCGTTGCGGTCGGTGATGCTGCTGATCTTGCCCTGCTGCGGCGAACGGTCGAAGGGCTTGAAGGTCCAGGTGCCCTTGTCCTCGAAGGTCAGCACGAAGGCCGCGCCCTCGAAGTGCCCCTCGCGGAAAGCGCCGGGACAACGGAAACTCCCGTCCGGCTGCTTGTAGTAGGTATCCGCACGTCCGCCGCCATCGTAGACGATCACCTGCGTCGTCCCGGAAATTCCCGCACCCAGTGGCATCGAGACCACCCGGATATTGTAGGAGAAGTCCCAGCCGTCCCCATGTCCCGAGCTCACCGGCTTCATCGAGCGGTAGCTGCGGATCCACTCCAGCGGCGGGCCGGCAGGGCAGGGGAGCGAGAGATCGCAGGCCTGGAAGGCAACCTCGCCCGGCAGCGCGGAAGCCGGGGGCATCATTCGGCCGGTATTCGCACCCGCACCCTTGGTGTTGATCGCGTGCTTCGCCATCGCCGGGAATGCCAGCTTCGAGCCGGAGATGTCTTTGTTGTCGTCGAGGATCATCCGGTGCCCGGTTCTGCTCCTCTGATAGAGCGCGCTGGCCACCTCCGTCCGCAGGTCGTCGTAGAGTGGACTCTGCATGGCCGTCCTGTGCCCTCCCGCGTAAAGCGCGCTCGTGACCTCCAGTCCTTGGGCATCGTAGAGCGGGCTCGCGTTGCCTCCGCCGCTTCTCTCGTGCATCGGGTTCGTGCCGCTCATCCCATGGTCCTGGTAGAGCGGGTTGCTAACCATGTCCACCTCGTCATCGGCGATGCAAAGCCGTGCCTCGAGCTCATCCAATCGCGTCCGCAGGGCAGTCGGTGCCGCCGGAGGTATCCCGGGGAGCTCATCGTCGGCCCGGCCGCTGGTAGTGATCGAGATCGGCTGGTTGAGCGTCACCAAGGTGATGCCACTGCCGTCCTCAATCCGTGCGGCGATCACCCGCGAGCCCGGCGCGAAGGAGCCTGAAACCAGCGCCTGCCATTCGCCGGCACCCAGCGCGCTCAGCGGAATGGACAGCGACGCCTGTCCTTCAATTTCCAACACCAGGAAGCTGCCCGGCGGGATCAACTGCCCCTGCAAACGCAGATCCCCGCCGACCGAGGTCAGCACCGGTAGATTGATGCCAAACACCTCCGGCAGTGGCTGCAAGATGCGGTAGTAGGCATTGCTCCCCGCCGGCTGCGGATCCAGCCAAAGTCCCGTCGACCCGCTCGCCTCGACCATCGCCACCTGCTTCCAGCTTCCACCTCCCAGGGTGTCGCTGCGTTCGATGCGGTAGCTCACTCCCGCTTGGGCGGGCCAGCTCAGTCGGGCTTGCTTGCCCGGCAGACCGGGGGCGATTTCCAGCAAGGGTGGCAGCTCAGCCGCGAGCAGAGATGCAGGCAGCACAAATGCCGCCAGGAATACAGGCTTCATGGGTAAGGGAGGGAAACAGGTTAGAGGAGGCCCTCGCCGTGGGGTGACACCCCTGCGAAGACTAAGGTCTGGCAATATGTCAGAACCCCTTAACCTTTAGGGAATCTGACATTGCCGGTCAATCCGGAAAGCCGGGTGGTCCGCACAGCCCCTGTGCGGCGAAGCAGTTCTCAAGGTCGCCGGAGACTTGATGCCCCGGCGAATGCTCCCATTGCCCTTGATCCTCTTCCCGCGAAGGCGGTTGAGGGTGGGTGAAATGAATCGCCGGCCTACTTCAAGGTCGCCGCGATTTCCGTCGCCAGCCGCGCCAGCAGGCGGCTCTCCGCCGCAGCCATCGCATCGTAGCCATCTCCGTGCTGGTCTTCGCTCCCGGACCACGACTTGGAGGTGATCATCCGCCGGTCTGG
Organism: Haloferula sp. BvORR071; assembly: GCF_000739615.1. Classification (GTDB taxonomy): domain Bacteria; phylum Verrucomicrobiota; class Verrucomicrobiia; order Verrucomicrobiales; family Akkermansiaceae; genus Haloferula. The sequence goes on along the minus strand of NZ_BATP01000007.1, from coordinate 167,248 downwards.
TAGGGAATAGACCCGCCATGCGGCATCCAGGAGGGCCGTTCCGTCGGCCTGCCCATGCATCTGGCGGATATCGAGCGAGACCTGATAGCGCAGCTCGCTGTCGCTGCCCCACGGATAGACCCGCACATTCCCGGTGCCGAGCCGGCGGCCCAAGTTCGTGGCCGTCACCCGCGCGATGTTCTCTTCCAGATCCCCGGCCCAGCGGTTGGAGTCCGAGACATTCATCCGGTTGCCGCCTTCCTGGAAAACCAGGTTCGGACGGTCGAGGTAGCCTGCCAGCGAAACCGGCCCCACGCCCACGGTCATGCCGCCCCCGGATGGCGGCGGGCCTTCCGGATTCAGCACATAGTATGACTTCGGCTCCGCGCAGGAAGCCGCGAGGAAGGCGATCGGCAGAAGGGCGAGAAAGCGCATGGCGAAGCGGGGTAGGGGATCGGTGATCGGTTGCCGGGTTCTAACAAGAGGTCTCATTTCTTCTTCCCCTTGGGTTCCTTGTTGGCCGAAGTGTCCTTCCCGAAGAGCAGCGAGTTCGGCTTCTCGTCGATCGAATCGGAAAGCGTCTTGAAGGCCCGCAGCGCCGCGCGCAATTCGTCGAGGGTCCGGCTCAGGTCACCCTGCACCGCGCCGTTTGGCCCCAGACTCTCCACCGAGCTTCGCACCTGCTTGAGCGTGGCATCCAGCTCCTTGGTCAAGTTCTGCGTCTCGTCGCGCGCGAGCAGCTTCTTGGCTTGGGCCATTGCTGCCTCCGCTTCATCCAGCGTGGACCGGACGTCCTTCACGGTGATTGCAATCTCATCCGCAGCGGTGCCGAACTTGCGCAGCGTTTCATCCAGTGGCAGTGCCTTGATCTGCGCGAGAATCGCACTCACCTCGTCTTGCAACTGCGCGAAGTCCGCGCCGGACTTCGTCGGGATGATCTCATACTCGCCCAATCGCGTCACTTGCATCGGCGGCGCGTTCGGCACGAAGTTCAGATCGACATAGCGCGCACCGGTCAGCAGCGAGCCGGTGCTCAGCGTTGCCCGCAGCCCCCGCTTCACCGCCTCGTCCAAGACGTCCTTGCTGTTGTCGATGTTCTCGATCGCCTTTGCCAGAGTGTCGGAGTCGATCTCGATCACCACCGGCACCCGCGAGTCGCCCGGCGGGGAATGCTTGAAGCTGATCTCAACCACCCGTCCCAGTGGCAGTCCCCGGAATTCCACCGGCGCACCCACGGTCAGGCCGCGCACCGATTGGTCGAAGAAAAGCAGGCACAGGTGATTCGGCACGAAGATCGACTTCTTCGCAGCATCCTCGTCCGGATAGAGCGTGAAGACCGCGCCGTCGCTCACGGGTGCGCCCGGCACGCCCCCCTTCGGCACCGCGAAGGAAGTGCCGCCGGTGATCATCGCCTGCAGGGAAGGAGTGCTGAGCTTGAAGCCATCCGCCCCAGCGCTTACATCGATGCCGCTGGTATTCCAGAAGCAGGTCCCTTCGGTCACCAGGTTCGCGTATTCATCTTGGATGAACACATCGAAGCGCACCCGGCGGTTCTCGGTGTCGAGGATCCGGCTCTCAACCCGTCCGACCTCGAAGCCGAGGTAGTAGATCGGCGAGTTGACCGTCAGCGAGCCCGCTTCATCCGCCACCAGGGTCAAGCGCAATCCTGGCACACTCTTGCTGGTCACCGGCGGTTGCTCCAGGCCGTCGTAGTGGTTCACCGGTGCCTGGCTATCGCCCGGCTCCAGCTCGATATAGGCACCGGTGATCAAGGTGCCCAATCCGGAGATGGTGGACGCGGACACCCGCGGCTTCACCACCCAGAAGCGGGTCCCATCCCTGAGCAAGTAATCCGAATTCGGGTCGATCCGCAGTTCTGCGACCACCGAGAGCAAGTCCTTGGAGAGTTCGACCTTCTCCACCACGCCGACCTTCACCGAGCGGCAGCGCACCTCGGTCTTGCCGGCCTCGATGCTTTCCGCCGTCTGGAAGCGCACGTAGGCCATCGGCCCCTTGTCGTGATAGTGCTTGAAGACCAGCCAGCCGGCCAGAACCAGCGCCACTACCGGCACCACCCACACGCTGCTCCAGCGGCGTCGATGGCGCACGACAGCCCGCGGCTCGTGATCCTGGTGCTCCTGTTGTTGATCTTCTTCGCTCATGCTATGGCTTCACTCCTGCTTCGGTGGCTTCCTTGACGTGGCGATCCCACAGCAGGCGGGGGTCGAAACTCATCGCCGCGAACATGGTCAGAACCACCACCGCTGCAAAGGAAAGGATTGCGGGACCGGGCGTGACGGTCGAAATCACCCCGAGCTGCACTAGGCACACCAGCACCGCCACCACGAAGACGTCCACCATCGACCAGCGCCCCACCAGCTCGGTGATGTGATAGAGCCGCGCCAAGTGTTTTGGCTCCGCGGAGGTGAAGCCGTGCGCCGCGAGGCACAGCCAGACCAGCGCGATCATCTTCAGGATCGGGATCATGATGCTCGCGGAGAAGATGATCACCGCCACTAGCATGTCGCCCTTCTTCCAGAAGTTGATCACCCCGGACAGGATCGTGTCGCTGCTGTTGGTCCCCAGCCCCACGACGTTCATGATCGGCAGCAGGTTCGCCGGGAAATAGAAGGCGATCGCCGCGATCAGGTAGCACCAGGTCCGCTCCAGGCTGTGCGGCTTGCGCAGATGCAGGCGGCTATGGCAGCGCGGGCAATGCTCTTCCACGACCGGGCTCACCTTCCCGCACATGTGGCAGGAGGCCAGTCCTTCATCGGCAGCGCTGCGGATCTCCACTTCCATCACTTTGCTTCCTCCTTCTCCTTATGGAGGGCGATTTCCAAGCGGTCCCACAGTTCCAGGCGGTCAATCCCCGAGATGGCCCAAGTGGTGCAGAAGACGAATCCCACCAGTGCCCACAGACCTACCCCGAGGTGGACTTCACCCACCGCGCCCAGCTTCAGCAGGCTGATCATGATGCCGACCAGGAAGACCTCCAGCATGTTCCATGGCTCGGAGAGCTGGAAGATCCGCGTCATGGTCAGCGCTCCCGGCAGCGCGATCCCGAAGCGCAGCGGTGCCGCCACATACAGCAGGCCGCCCATCAATGTGACGGGCGCGACGATCGTGAACAGGATCACCATGATGCCGATCAGCGGATTCGCCTCCTTGTAAAGGGCTTCCGAGGCCTCGATCAAGGTCAGCTCCCGCCTCATGCTGCTGGAGTCCACCGTGATTGAAGGGAAGATGTGCGCCAGCGTCAGGAAAATCAGCGCGGCGGAGGAGAAGCTGGTCGCCCGCGCCAGCGAGCGCGGCCGGTTTTGATAGAGCATCTCCCCGCAGCGGCAGCAGTAGGCGGCACTACCCTCCAAGAGGCGCGGGGCCTCCTGCAACGCGTCACAGAAATGACAACTCACCCGGATCGGCGCGTCGCTCAGACGCGGCCACGAGAGTCCGGGCAGGGTGCGCTTCATCGGCAATCTTAGAGGGGGCGGGCGTAAGTATCGCAGCGGTTGTGCCAGCCTTCCTTCCAGCGCGCTTCACCGCGGGCGGGCGGGGAATTGGCGATCCGGCGGTCCAGCATCCGCTTTGCGCTGGCGGCGAATTCCGCGGCGGCCGGCTGCCCGGACGCCACTTCCTTCATGCTGCCCAATACGTGGAGCAAGCCCCAGCCCTTGCCCTGATAGGTCTCGCTGGCCTGGGTGCCGTCACCCTTGAAGTTCACGTAGTCGATCAGCGCGTACATCCCGTTCGGGGTGCTCGCCACCTTGTTGTAGTTCGCCTGTAGGCGCCCGCGATCGCTGGCGGGCGCGGCGGCCAGCACCTTCGGCAGGGCAGCACGCGAGCGAGCGATGATGAAATCCGTCTGCAGCGGCACGGTATTAGCCAGCCACTGGCGCAGCGCGCTTAGCCGCGGTCCGCGGAATTCCGCTTGGAACGCCGCCTTGCTCGCCCACGGCGCATGCCGCTCCGAGGCCACCGCCGGTGGCTGTGCCCCATGGGCCTTGGCGTGGGCCACGAACTGCGGCCAACTCTCCTCGAAGCGCCCGTTGAAACCCGCCGGATACCAGATGAAATGCCCGATCCCCAACGACGGGAATTCCTCGCCGCCATTCCAGCTCGTCAGCCCGTCCACTGTCCCGGCGCACTCATTCTGCCAGATCTTCTTCCCGATCGCCGCCTTCTGGCCGGCACTCAGGTTAGTGGCGGCCGGGCCATCGGCAGCCATCGTCGGCATCGACATCGGTCCACAGGCAGACAGGACCAAACAGGCGGGGAGAAGAAAGCGGAGCGCTTGCACGCGGCCTATTTCCGCGAGTTTCCCCATCTTCGCAAGTAAAGTAAGGTAGTCCGCTCAGTCCCCTGAGCGGACGAAGCAGTTCTGGCGGCCGTCGGAGACCACAAGCCCCCGGGAAACTACTCCCACCACCCTCATTCCTCATTCACGTAGCGGAGCGGCTGCGCCGCTCCGGCTGGGAAAATCTTCCCTGAGCAAACAATGGCGACATCAGGGCCCATCCGCCCCGCCGGAATGGCTCAGCCATCACGCCACTCCCAGCGCCTGCAGCAGGTGCTCTCGCACCTCCTCGTTCCGCATAAATCCCGGGAACAGGTGGCTCCCCGGCCCATACGCGCAGAACTCCACCAGCTCTCCGGTGTGGTTCCCGCTGGTCCAGGCAATCCCGTGCCGCTTGGCGAAAAGCTTCGCGATTTCACCGCTCTTCAGTCCCTGTGCCTGCTTCAGCTCCTCGCCATCAAGCCGCACCCCGGTGTTCTCGAAAATGTAGTCGCCCAGCGGCGGACCGCTCAGCTTCGCCCCGGAATTTCCCATCCACTCGAAGGAACGCTTGAAGTTGGCAATCTGCTTAAACGCCGCCGTGGTCCCGTTGTAGATCCCCGGTGCCATCCCTTGGTCCGGGCTGGCATTCACGCCGTTGAGCTGAATCCCGCCGCAGCCGTGGTCAGTGGTGATCACCAGCAGCACGTCTTCCTTGGCCGTGGCATAGGCCAGCATCGCGCCGATCGCGTCGTCGAAGGCGATCTGCTCGCGGATGCTGCCCGCCGCATCGTTGGCATGGCCGCAGTGGTCGATCCGCGCGCCTTCCACCATCAAGAACCATTGGTCCTTGGCGAGCGCGTCCAGACGCTTGACCGCCAGCTCTGCCATCTCCGCGAGGGTAGGGACGGTCTCTTGCAGCTTGGCATCCGCCTCGCGGTCGATCGTCAGCGGGACATAGCCGGACGAGAACAAGCCCAGCACTGGCTTCTTCTCATCGCCCTTGGTTGCCAGCAACGCCTTGCGATCCTTCAGCAGCTCGTAGCCGCGGTCGCTGAACTTCTTCTCCAGCTCGGGGGAGAAGAATTTCTGACCGCCGCCGAGCAGCACCTGCACCTCGCGATCCAGATACTGTGCCGCGATCTCCGGTTCCTCGCCCCGGCTGCTCACGTTCGCTGCGAAGCCTGCCGGCGTCGCGTGGGTGATCGTGGCGGTAGAGACCAGGCCCAGCGGGATGTCCTTCTTCTTCAGCAGAGCTTGCAGGGTCTCGTTCGGCTGGGAACTCGCCGGATCCATGTTGAGCGTGCCGTTGTTCACCCGCTTGCCACCGCCCCAGGCGCTGGATGCCGCCGCGGAGTCCGTCACCAGGCTATTGGCGGAAAAGGTCTCGATCAGGGCCCGCACCACCGGCCGCTCGCGGTAGAGCGTCGTCCAGTGCGTCTGCTTTCCTTCAAAATACGAGCGGCTGTGCTGTGCCAGCGAGAGCGCCCCGTGGTTCATCCCGTCGCTCACCATGAAGATGATTTTCTTCGGCAAGCCCTTGTTCTCGGCGGACTTGCGGGTCTCCTGCGCGAGCAGGGGAGCGCTGCTCCCGAAAAGGGCGGTGCTAATGCTGGCTGCCTTCAGGAAGCCGCGGCGGGATGTGGATGAGGAAGAGCTCATGACGGGTTGCTGGGCGCTCCATACGCTTCGGAAAGCGGACTTTCCACCGAGAAACCTGCCGAAATTGTAGTGACGGCCGCCAAACGCGGTTGGGATGAATCAGCGCGTTGCGCGCTCTTTTTTCCAATCTTCCAAGGTTTCCTTGGTGCCGGCGGCGAGGCGGCCTGCGACCAAGGGGGAGAGCATGCTGCAGGAAACCAATGCAAATGCCACCAAGAGCCGGGATGTTCTAATGGGCCTATGACGATACGAACCTGATTTCATTCAATCTGCCTCGTCACCAAGGAAAGAGCGCTTCAAACCGAGGCTTGTCGTCCCTTCTCCCTCCGCGAAACTCCCGCCATGGACAAGATTCCTTGGGACAAGGTCCTCGCGTTCGGTCCGAAGGACGCCGTGAAGCTCCTCATCACCGCCGCGATCATCCTGATCGTGACGAAAATCCAGCTCTTCAACGACCGGATTTCGGCGCTTCTGATCGCGCTGCCCTTCACCTCGATCGTCGCGATGGTCTGGATGCAGGCGGAGAAGCAGGGCCCCGAGCGCATCGCCAACCACTCCTCCGGCACCTTCTGGTTCGTCCTTCCGACCCTGCCGATGTTCCTGATCCTGCCCTGGATGCTCCGTCACGGTTGGGGCTTCTGGGCCGCCCTCGGCGTGAACTGCCTCCTCACCGCCGGCTTTTTCTGGCTTACTGTCTTCATTCTCAAGCGCTTCGGCATCGATTTGCTCGGGTAATTTTCAACCTTTATAATCTTTGCCCTTGCCAATCTCGGGGTGATTTGGTCTTTCCCGCCTTCCGGCGGCGGTTGGCCGCCTAGGAGTCCGACCCGGCATGTCTTCCGATAACATCATCCCGTTCGAGCAGCCCAAGTCTGATTCCCGGTTTCCAGGTACCCTCATGAAAAGCGATCTTGTCGAGAAGGCGTCCGAGATTGTCAGCGATCCGCTGGTCCTTATCAACATGGTCTCGAAGCGTGTCCGCCAGTTGAACAGTGGCCGCTCGCCGCTGATTCCGACTCGCCCGAGCATGGGCGCGGCTGACATCGCGTTGACCGAAATCATCGAAGGCAAGATCCGCCTCGTGGCCACGCCACCTGCGGAAGCCTGAGCCTAGGCTCAGCCCGAGCTTGCCCTCATCCAAACGCGCCCTAGGGTGGCGCGACCGGTCGGTCATGTCATGAGTTCGGAAATCTCCAGCAATCGCAAGGCGCTCCGCGATTTCCACATCTCGGACAAGTACGAAGCTGGCCTCGAGCTGAAAGGCACGGAGGTGAAGTCCGTCCGTGCCGGCAAGGTGAACATCTCCGACGCCTTTGCTCGCGTCGAGAAGGGCCAGCTCTTCCTCTACGGCTGCGACATCCAGCCATGGGAGACCGCGTCCACTTGGTTCCAGCACGAATCCAAGCGCCCGCGCCGCCTGCTCCTCCACAAAAAGGAGATCCTCAAGCTCGAGAACGCCAGCGCCGTCAAAGGCGCCACCCTCCCGTGCCTGAAGATGTACTGGAAGAACAAGCGCGTGAAGGTCGAGATCGGCGTCGGCAAGGGCAAGACCCATTCCGACCAGCGCCACGACCTGAAGGAGAAGGTCGAGCTCCGCGAAGCCCAGCGCGAAGTCGCCCGCTTCAACCGGCAGTGAAGTAGCCCGCTCAGTCCTCTGAGCGGACGAAGCAGTTCTGGGGGCAGGCCTCGCCCAAAGCCTTCGGGCCGAGCCCCGCCTACTTGGCGCGAGCTTGGAGCTTGGCACTTTTCCTGTGGACCCTCAGGCTCCCTGCTAGTGCGCCGCCTCCGCAACGACCTCCCATACACCTTCACTCCTCCCAAGCCCCGCGCGTGGTTCCGCCCCCTCGGCATTTGGGCGAACAATGCCCTGATGCTGCGCCGGAAGTACAATGTCCCGCGCTTGGACGACCACGGCTTCGAGCAGGCGAGGAAACTCTCCGCCGCTGGCCACGCGGTCCTACTCGCGCCGAACCACGCCGACCACTCGGACCCGCACGTCATGACCGCGCTCATCGCCCGCCACGGCATGCGCTCGCACTTCATGGCCGCCCGCGAGGTGTTCGAGGTTAGCAAGGCGGGTGCCTGGGCCCTTCAGAGCATGGGCGTCTTCTCCGTCGACCGCGACGGACCGGACCTTTCCGCCATCAAGACCGCGATCACTTTGTTGGAGAACAGCAGCGATCCGCTGGTCATTTACCCGGAAGGCGAGATCTACCATCACCACGAGCGCCTCGATCCTCTGCACGAGGGCGTCGCTTCCATCCTGCTCAAGGCCGCTGCCCGCCTCAAGGAGGGCAAAGAAGCCTGGCTGATCCCGGTGGGCATCCGCTTCCACCACGACCCCGGCGTGGAGAAAACCTTCAGCGAGCGCCTCTCGCGCTTGGAGGATCGCATCGGCTGGATGCCCAAGCCCAAGATGCCCTTGGATGAGCGCATCGTCCGCCTTGGCACCGGTTTGTTAGGCCTCAGGGAAATGGAGTACCTCGGCGAGGCCGGCCGCGGTTCGATCCAGGAACGCCTCGCCGCCATCTGTGAAAAATTGCTGACCGATGCCGAGTCCCGTCAAGGCCGCGACGCCAAGGCCACCACGGCCCCTGAGCGCGTCCGCGCCCAGCGCTACCGGATCCGCAAGCGCTTGTTAGACACGGACAAGCCACCCACGCCGGAAGAGCGCGGCCTGCTGCTCGACGACCTCGACCGCGTCTTCACCGCCCTCCAGGCCCACAGCTACATCGGCGACTACTTCCTGCAGGAGCAAACCCTGGACCGTCGTGCCGAGACGATCATGAAGCTGGAAGAAGACCTCCTCGGCTTCCCGAGCTATCCCACGCCGCGCACCGCCCGCGTCAATGCCGGCGCACCCATCCCCGTGAGCAAGATGCTCGCTGCCGGCGAGTTGCCCACGAAGGGCGGGGCAGGGGACCTGACCCGTTTGCTTGAGGCGAAACTGGCCGCGCTGCTGCTCTCTCCTTTACAAGTGTAGTGATAGCGGCTAAAAGGGGATCCGAGATGAAGACTTCTCCGCTCCTGTCTCAATCCAGCTTCCACGTGTTGGGGGCTGCATTACTTGCGGCCGGGATCGCTGTCGCCCAAGAGAAGCCTGCCGCACCAGCGGTCGTCCCCGACACGGATCAGGTCATCGACGAACTCAGGGCCGAGGCGGAGAGCCGCGTCGCCTACATCGACGCGAAGGACAAGGCCGAGGCGCGGATCCGTAAGGCAGAGCGCAAGCGGGCGAAGCTGATCTTCTCCGAGGCCAAAGCCAAGGGGGTGGTTCTCGCCTATGCCATCCCGCAGCCCGACGCAGCGGAGATCGAATCCTTTATGGCCCCGCTCAAGAACTTCATCGCCACCACCAAGAGCGAGACGACGCGTGGCTGGGCGCAGGAGCAGATCGTTACGCTGACCCGGCACTACGGCTTCGAGAAAGGACGCTTGAGAGCGGTCTACGTCCTCATCCCTCTCGACAAGGAGCAGCCCCTCACCCGCGCCTCATTCCCGGCGGAAACTGAAGCTGAGTGCGAGAAATTCATCCGCGAGGACCTCCAGCCGGTGAAGTGGGAAATCGGCAAGCCCCACAAGGCCAGGGACGGCACCCGGGCTGCGTTCTGGGAGATCAACCACGGCTGGGACGGCCAGGAACTCGTGAAAGACCAAGGCCTGGAAGACATGTTGGAAAACTGGGTGGACTGGCACCGGAAGCGGAAGCCGCTGAAGTAGGCAGCAGTTCCTTTACTCCAGCTTCAGATCATCGATCCACAGCTTCCCCTCACCGCGGTTGCTCTCCAGCATCAGGGAAACCGCCTCAAGCTCTGGGCGCTTCACGGTGGTCTTCACCGTGATCCACTCGCCGGACTTCTCTACCTTGGCCCCGGCAACCAGCGCGGAGTGCTCCTCCTTGTCGTAAATCCGCAACCGCCACTGCACCGGCTCGTCCTTCGTCGCCGCGGAAGCCTTCACCCGGAAGGACAGGATTAGCTCCTTCTTGTCCGCTGGCCACTTGAAGTCCTGAATCAGCCCGAAGACCCCGCCATCGAGTTCCACTTCCAGCAGTGAATTGTCCTTCTTCTCCGGATCGGGAGCGATCTTGCCCTCGTCACAGGTCCAGGGCTTGAGCTCCTTGTCGAAGCCGGTGTTTTTCAAAATGGGATCCCCGGCAAGAGCAGGAAGTGCCGTCAACGCGACCAGTATGGCAGTGCAACTCCTCATGATGGGGGCAGGTGCCGTTTGAAGTCCATGGCGGAGTGCAGGATGCGGACAATCTCCAGGACCTCACCGTTCTCGCGGAACAGAATAACATGCCGTCCTTCGGCGGCGATTCGGCAGCCGGGGAAAAGGTCGTCCCGTCGCCGGAAGCGCGCCGGATTCCCTTGGATCTCCCGGAACCTCGCCCACATCGCCTTGAGATAGGCGGCTTCCTGATGCTCTCCCCAAGTCTCAAAAGTGTAGTTCCGGATGCTCCGCAAATCCTCAACTGCGGCTTTGGTGAGATCGAGCGTCACGCGGACTGACGGGCCAAGTTCAGGAATTCCTCTTCTGATGTGACGCGCACCGTCTCTCCCGCCTGCAATTGGGCGAAGCCAATCGCGGCTTCCCGAGCCAGCCATTCATTCGTGGCTTCGTGCTTGAGGGACTGCCGCAGAGCTTCCCGGATCACTTCGCTGGCATTGTTGTAGAGCCCCGAAGCGACTTTCGCCTTCACGGCTCGTTCCAATTCCGGAGTTAGCGAAATATTCACAGGAGCAGACTAGCGTCGATGTCAATGATTGTCAAAGATTGTTGCTGGGCTGGACTGGTCGTCATGCCGGTGAAAGCAGAGCTCCTCCCATTCCGTGCTTGCAAACCCCGTGGGATCGGCTTTCCTCCGCGGTCCCGACCAAGGGCGGACCGGCCAAGGTGGCTGGATCGAACAGACTATATTCAATGAGCGAAAGCACCATCAACCTCGCGGACTACAAGATCCACGACACCGACACCGGCAGCGCTGACTATCAGGTTGCCCTCATGACCCAGCGGATCGTCCACCTGACTGCCCACCTGCAGCTCCACAAGAAGGACACTTCGTCCCGCCGCGGCCTCCTCAAATTGGTCGCCCAGCGCCGCAAGCTGCTCGACTACGTGAAGGCCAACTCCGAGGAGCGCTACCAGAAGCTCCTCGCCGGACTGAGCCTCCGTAAGTAAACCCTTTCCTGCGACGGCCACGGTTACCCCGTGGCCGTCGTGCATGAAAACGGCGGGACCTTTTCCCGGGAAACGTTTTCCCATCCGCCGCCGGACAGTCCTCCTATCCCTTTCTAACAGCTTGGGGTCTGTCCGAAATCCAACACCGCCCGCGGCATGTCGCCGGGGGCACACACTGAAAGACAGTTAAGATGAACATCCATAAAGTCACGAGCCAGGTCGGCTCGAACCCGATCTCCTTCGAGACCGGAAAAATCGCCAAGCTCGCTGATGGCGCCGTGATGGTGACCTGCGGCGAAACCGTGGTCCTGGTGACCGCCGTGTCCGCGACCAAGGTGAAGTCGGGCCAAACCTGGTTCCCGCTCTCCGTCGAATACAAGGAGAAGGCCTCCGCTGCCGGTCAATTCCCCGGTGGCTACTTCAAGCGCGAAGGACGTCCTACCGAAAAGGAAATCCTGACCTGCCGCATGACGGACCGCCCGCTGCGTCCGCTCTTCCCAAAGGGCTACCTCTACGAGACCCAGATCATCGCGCTGCTCCTCGCTGCCGACCAGATCAACGACTCCGACATCCTCTCGATGAACGGCGCTTCCGCCGCTCTCGCAATCTCCGACATCCCCTTCGCCGGCCCGATCGGCGCAGTGCGCGTCGGCCGCGTCGATGGTGAGTTCATCATCAACCCGACCTTCGAAGAGCGCGAAAGCAGCGACCTCGATCTCATCTACGTCGGCAACAAGACCGACGTCATCATGATCGAAGGCGCCGCCAATGAGCTTCCCGAGGAAGACTTCATCAAGGCTCTCCACTTCGCCCAAGTTGCCGTCCAGCAGCTCGTCGAAGCTCAGGAAGAACTGGTCCGCCTCGCCGGCAAGACGAAGCGCGACTACACCGTGACCGTCGCCAAGGACGAACTCCTGGAAGTCGGCTACGAGATCGCCGGTTCCCGCATCGAAGACGCGATCTACGCCCCGACCAAGGTCGAGCGTGGCAAGAAGGTCGGCGTGCTCCGCGATGAAGTGGATACCGCGATCAAGGCCCGCTACCCGGAGTCCACCGACTTCGATGTCGAGCAAGTCTTCGAATACATCCAGAAGAAGGCCTTCCGCATCTCCATCATGGAGAAGGGCGTCCGCGCCGATGGCCGCCAGGTCGGCGATCTCCGCCCGCTCTTCGCCGAGGCGAACAGCCTGCCGCGCGTTCACGGTTCCGCGATCTTCGCCCGTGGCGAGACGCAGGCCATGGGCATCTGCACCTTGGCTCCGGCCGATGAGAAGCAGTTCTTCGACAACTACGCCGGTGGTGAGGACAGCAAGCGCTTCATCCTCCATTACAACTTCCCTCCCTTCTCGGTGGGTGAGTGCGGCCGCATGGGTGGCATCAACCGCCGCGAGATCGGCCACGGTGCCCTCGCCGAACGCTCGATCGCTCCGGTGATCCCGGACGTGGAAGACTTCCCCTACGCGATGCGCATCTCGTCGGAAGTCATGGAGTCGAATGGCTCCACCTCCATGGCCACCGTCTGTGCCGGCACCATGGCGCTGCTCTGCGCCGGTGTCCCGCTCAAGGCTCCGGTCGGCGGTATCTCCGTCGGTCTCGTGACCGAGTGGAACGAGGACGGCACGATGAAGGCTCACAAGGCCCTCCTCGACATCATCGGTTCCGAGGACTTCTACGGCGACATGGACTTCAAGCTCTGCGGCACCGAGTCTGGTGTCACCGGCTACCAGCTCGACCTGAAGCTCCCCGGCCTGCCGATGGCGATCCTTGAGGAAGCCATCCACATGGCCAAGGCCGCCCGCTCCACGATCATCGCCAAGATGACCGAGGCCGTCTCCGGTCCGCAGGAACTCAGCCCGCATGCGCCGCGCATCGTCTCCGTGAAGATCCCCGCCGATCGCATTGGCGAGCTCATCGGGCCTGGCGGCAAGAACATCAAGGGCATCCAGGCCGAGTCCGGTGCCGAGATCAACATCGAGGACGACGGCACCGTGCACATCTACGCTTCCAAGGAAGAAGGATTGCTGCGCGCCAAGTCGCTCATCGAGCGCATGTTCCAGGAAATCGAAGTGGGCAAGATCTACACCGGCAAGGTGGTCAGCATCACCAACTTCGGCGCCTTCATGGAAGTGCTCCCCGGTAAGGACGGTCTGATCCACGTTTCCGAGTTGGCCGAAGGCCGCACCGAGCGCGTGGAAGACGTCGTCAAGAAGGGCGATGTGATCACGGCCAAGTGCCTCGGCGTGGACGAAAAGGGCCGCGTCAAGATGAGCCGCCGCGCGGTTCTTCGCGACGAGAAGGCCAAGGCTGCCGAAGCCGAGCCGGAAACGGCCCAAGGCTGATCCTAGCCAGCTAGATTCCCAAGGCCCGGCCTTCCGCAAGGGAGGCCGGGCTTTTTTTGTGACGCGGAGCTTCTGATCTGGCTGGCGATGATCCCGCCGTCGGTCAGCTGCCATCCCACGTGTTCCATTGGGGCTAAACCGCAAAGGGGGGCTGCCGCTCCTCGCAAATGGCACTTGGCTGGGGATAGCGACAGCAGCTCCGCTTGATATTCTGCACCACGTGCCGATGCTCTGAACATGCCCGCACCGGAAACGGAAACAAAAGCGACGGAGTCCGCCCAGGAAGCCGCCTGCCACCTCTGCGGCCAGCCGGCCGCTACAGAGATCGGAGGGCAGGCGTGGTGCGCCTCTTGCCTTCACGCCCGCGGCTCCTGCTGCGCGGAGTCTGAGATGGACGAGGATTGAGGGGCGCCCAAGTGGCCGGAGCGGCGTCACGGGCGGAACTTGTCATTCGTACCTTCATCCGCATTTTTGCCGGTTTTGGGACTGTTGTATCAAAAGATCGAACATAGAGAGACGAGCGATGTCGTCTCGCTCTATCAGAAATTCAAGTGTTCTGCTAGAATCGGGATTGCAATGGCTTGGTTTGCTTGGGATAAGCGCTCTCCCACCCCGCTATCCCCCAAGACTGAAGATCATCCATGTCATATCCGGAGCTTAGCGAGGCAGATGTCCGATCCATGATCCGCCTCGTCGGGGATGTTGCGGCGTGCCGCGGTGGAGTGACGGAAAAGCGCCGGGTTCTGATGGACGGGCTGATCCGCTTGGTGGAGGCCCATAGCTGGCTCTGGACTGTTTCCCCCAAGGAGCATCTCAAGCCGGGAAAGCGGCCGGTCTTCACGGTTCTCTCGCACGGCGGCTTCGAGGACGGACAGTTCCCGCGGCTGTTAAAGGCCATCGATCATCCGGAAAGCTGGGGGATTTTCGACAAGATGAGCCGCGAGATGAAGCAGCGGACGACTCATCTGACTTGGACCCGCCGCCAGATGGATGGCGAGGACCAGTTCAACCACAAGACGGTTCGCCCCCTCTGGCATGCCGCCGGGGTGGGGGAGCTGATGATTTCCGCCTGTCCGCTCAAAACCGGCGAACTTGGCGGGGTAGGGGTCTACCGCGCGGTCGGGGCGCCGGAATTCGATCTGCGCCATGCGCGGATCGTCCACATCGTCCTGGCGGAGGTGCCTTGGCTGAACGACGTCGCATGGCAGGAAGAGGAGCAGCCGACGCTGCTGCCCAAGCTCTCCCCGCGCCGCCGGACGGTGCTCAATCTGGTGCTGGAAGGGCACTCGCGGAAGGAGATGGCCGCGCAACTGGGGATCTCGATCCACACTCTGGATGGCTACGTGAAGGACATCTTCCGCCACTTCGGGGTCCATTCGCAGGCCGGGCTGATTGCCCGTTTCCATTCAGGGGAGAATGGAAAAACCCCCGAATCCGGGGACTAGTGCTTGAAGCTCAGTCCCGGCAGCTTCCTCGCATTAGCTTTTGGTGAGTCGCCCCCCCAAACCCGGGGACCAACCATCCAGATGTCCCGTCGTCGCGTCATCTTGCCGCCGGATCGCTCATGATGCGGCAGTTTTATCGACGCGACGGCGGGCAATTTTTTGCCCGTCAGTAACTTAGGTGGACGGTCTCTTTAGGGCCAAAGGCCCGGCGCCCTACCGGACTCCGGCAGCTCCCGAGGTATCCACCGCGCCGGGAATCAAGGGCTGAAGGCCCGGTCCAATTCAGGGCCGCGCCGGCGCTTCCTTCTTCGTGAACTCCGCGGTATTGCTCAGGTACCAGATCGTGGCCCCCGTGCCGATCACGGCAATCAGGATCAGCATGGTAAGCAGGAGACCGAAGCAGGATTTCATTTCGAGGCGCTGAGGCGGAGTGTTTAGATTTCCGGCCGGTCCGGCAAGAGATTCCCAAAAGGTAGTCCGCACAGTCCCCTGTGCGGACGAAGCAGTTCTGGCGGCCGGCAACACCAGGTACCCCAAGATGGGCCCCGCCTCCTTGCGCGCCATCTTTCTCCCTCGTCTCCCCTTTTGCGGCGCAGCCGCTTTGGGAGTGCGCGCGAGAATCGCCGCTTTGAGGGCGCGGCCTCGTGGTAGAACGCCATCAAGGTTCTCGGGACGTCCACCCCCAGTGGGAGGAAATCGCCAGTCGAGGCTTCGTTAGGACGCGGGGTCACTGCAGGAATCGCCGGGAACTTGTCCGACGCCCCCAAAGCGTCTGCGCCGCCAAGGGCAATATCGTCCACTACGCCGATAGCCTCAACAGCGCAGCATAAGCACCATCGCTCCCATCCCGCTGCGGCAGAGCCTGACGCTCCTCCTCCAGCTTCAACTCCGGGTGCTCTTCCAGCAGCGCTGCGATCAGCTCCTGATTCTCCTCCTTCTCCACCGAGCAGGTTGAATAAACCAGCCGCCCACCCGGCTTCAGGCAAGGCAGGGCGTTCTCAATGATCTTCCGCTGCAGCACCCGCAGATCCCGCAGATCCTCCGGCCGCAAGCGCCAGCGTACATCCACCCGACGCCGGAACACCCCGGTATTCGAGCAAGGCACATCCAGCAGGATCGCATCAAAGGCACCTAGCCACTTCTCCGGCGCGGGAGTCGCCCAGTCATGCACCTCGATCTTCGCCTCACCACAGTGCAAGCGCTCCAGGTTCTGCTGTAGCCGGGGCAAGCGCTTCTCGTTGGAATCCGTGCAAGTCAGCGTCGCCGCACCGCCGAGTGCAGTCGCGATCAGGAAAGCCTTGCCGCCCGGAGCAGCACAGGCATCCAGCACTTGCTCGCCGACCTGGGGGGCCAGTAGCTCCACGGAGTGCCGTGTGGCCGTGTCCTGAATATAGATCGCGCCCTTGGCCAGCAGTTCGCCCGGGATCGGACCCTCGATCTTGATGAAGCCCGGCGGCAGCTCCAGTGCTGGACTGGATTCCACTTCAAAACCGTCCTCGTCGATGCTATCCGGCCGAGGCTCGGCATCGGAGCTCGCGGTAAGCGTGGAGGGCGGCCCCTCGATTCCCGCCAGCGGGTTCCAACGGGCATAGACCGGCGCCGGCTCGTTGTTGAAACCCATCAGCGCGATCGCCTCCTCCTTGCCGAAGGCCTTCTTCCACCGCTTGTAGAGCCAATCCGGGTGCGAATAAATCACCTCCGGCGGCACCCCGTCGAAATCGAACAGCTTCTTCTTCGACGAAGCCGCGCGGCGCATCACCGCATTGATCAGCCCACGGGCACCGCTCTTGCCCAGCTCCACCGTCTCGAAGACCGCGGCATGGTCCGGCAGCTCCAGGATCAGCAATTGGCACAGCCCCACCCGCAGGATGTCCCGCGTCTCGTCATCCAGCTTGCCCTTTCGGAGCTGGGCGATCCAGTGGTCCAGCAAGCGCAGGTTCCGCAGCACCCCCAGCGTGATCGCATTCAGCAGTGCCCGGTCCGCGGAGGACAAATCATTCCGAGAAGCGTGGCGCTCAATCAGGTTCTCGGCATACGCGTGCCCCTTGCTCCAGGCGCGGAGGATCGAAACGGCAGCACGGCGGGGTGATTTCATGGAAAGGAAGTCAGAGACGGAAGACCGGAAGACGACAGACGGAAGACTGGAGCCCCGGGGAAGGGGAGGGAAGGCTGGCGGGGCGGAGGTTTCAAGCTTTCTGGGGAGGATTCTCGAAGTTGATTCCCTTAGGCGCCGTCTTCAAGATGGTTTCGTTCTCCTTAAACTCCATGTGTCGTTTTGCCCTCGCGACGTTAGTCTCCCGAAGACGCTGAATGAATTGCGAGTAACCGGTTCCGTCGTTCAATGTATGATCACTGCAATATTGGATCTTGTACCTATCCGAATGAAGAGCGGACCAAAACACTCGAACGTGGGAGTAGCGCTCGGCAGCAAGGATTCTGAGGGTTTCTATAGTGTTTGACTCGCTGGTGTCCGTCCCAAAAAGAACTGCGACGATCGCTTCCGGCGGGATGCTGACAGTGTCCCGATACCTTGCACTCTCACATTCTTCCAAGCGCTTGCCTGCTCGCAGGCAAGCGGAACATGCACTGCGAAACTTGGAACAATTTCCTGAGCCTATTTCCTTCGACAAGTCGTAGATCATTCGAACCTCGTTCTCGTGCTTCCAAGCAGGCGATTTGTGGGTCAGAATTCTAAGAATGTGGTCGTTCTGGATTTCAGGATAGACGTGCGAAGGAATCCACAGGTGGGATTCGGGCTGCTGTTGAAATGGCAGCCCGTCGTGATCCAGAAGAGGAGACGCTGCTTCAAGGTAGGTATCGTAGAGGTGTGGCGGTAATGCCTCGCGCTCGCCCTTGTAGTCGACGGGGAATCCGCCTAGCTTGATTCCGTTGTGAAACTTCGTCGGGTCGAAAGCTAGGCAAATTCCCTGAAACGAATCCGAGTAGTGAGCCCACATCAAGGTGATCTCCTCCTTTGACTCTGGGGAGGGAGCGTCAAGGTCGGCGATGTCCAGAGAGAAGCTGGAGACTCGATATTTCTCGTGCAGCACCTCGAAAACCCTTTGGTTGTGTTGGTCCGCCAAGCCGCGGTGGGTGTCAACCGGGCCAATGTTCGGCTCTTCGAGCTTAGGCATATGGCCGATAGGAACCAACTCGCCGCTCTCCATCGCAGCTACAATGGGCATGCCTGACATCATTTCGTCTCGTTTGGCGATGTTTGCCCTGTGCCGCTTTTGGTGGGCATCCGTCCAAGCTGGCCGCATCTCAAATGGATCGTTCAGATCTAGGGGGCTTGTGATGAACAGAGAGTTATAGCGAAGGATCGCAATTGCTCCGTCGGCGCCGCTGAACTTGAAGAGAGTTTTGGTGTCGGATGCCACGGCACAATGGCCGCTTACCCAAATACGTTCCGCAAGGATTTTCGCCAGAAGCTCTCCAGAATCGCTTTATATAAGGCCGGATGGAAATCTAAAAATCCTCGCTTTTTCATGCATCCAAGCGGAATCTGCCATTACAATGAGTTCCGTTAGCGTCACGTTCGACACAAACGTCTTCAGTCACATCGTTCGTCCCGATAGCTGCAAAGAAATCGCCTTGAAAGAGGTCTGCGTCAGAATCGCAGATGAAATTGTGCGGAAGCGGGTCATGCCGCACGTTTCTGAAACCATCTTCAATTTGGAGGGGATTGAACGGAAGGATCGACAAAGTTACTTCGGTAACTATCGCCCAGCCACCTCCCTTCAAACCCGTTCGACGGAGAACCCTGGCGAAGTTTGTGGAACTTTCTGCATCAGCCCTAACATGCAGGGCCGACCCGAAAGTAACCCCATTCTGGCGGAGAAACTGGAAAAGGCTCGGGAAATGGGATTCCGAGTACTTTCTGCTCCTAGGATCGGACTTCCAAGATCACCACTCTTGTTCGATTCGGATTTCGGCCCGAGAACGAACGAGGAAATGGGAGCCCAACAGGAACTCTTCTTTAAAGCCGGGAGGTTTGTCGAATCCTTGGGCGGGGGTTTTGTTGCGGCGAAAGCGATCGGAGACAAGTATCGGACAACGGAGGATGTGTGGTATGAAGCACTGAAACATGCTTCGAAAAACGACGCTGCTGCTGCCATCGGCGAATGGTCGGATGGCGATTCAATTGCGACCCACATAGGTTATGGGCTGGACTACTTCTGCACGCGCGATGAAGCAAAAAGCGCGGGTTCGAAGTCCGTATTTTCTGCCTCCAATCGCGCTGCATTGACCGGCCAGTTTGGCATTAAATTCATTACCCCAGCAGAGCTCCTAAGCCTGCTTGAAGCCTAGCATAGTCAATTGGCCTGCCGACGCTCTTGTGGAGTCTGCCGCCAGGATATAAAAAATAAAGAGGCGCGAGCCCATGCCCGCGCCTATCGCTGGGGTCCGTCTTTGAATTTTGAAAAGTGCCGAGGGGTACTGCTTTTTCCTCGTTGTGAATTCGCAAGAACCTTCCGCATCCTTCCTGATACAGCCCCGCTTCAAATCCGCAGGCGGCCGCCGTCAGCCCCTCACTTCCCCAGCGGTTCGATCGTCACGCTCAGGTTCAGCGGCAGTGACGCGCTGGTGCTGCCTGCTTTCTGTTCCGATTCGGTTTTCAGTCTGCCGACCAAGTCCATGCGCATCCGCGCCGGCTGGTCGAGGTTCACGATGAGCAGGCCCTTGAGGCCGCCCTCGGCTTTCGCGATGCTGCCGTCGGGAGCTTCGGTTTCGCCGCCGCCGTTGATCACGCAATCGATCGTCGCTTGGCGGCTGCCATCGGCGGCCTTGCCGAGTTCGCGCAGCTTCATGATCCCGACCACCTGCGGGTTCGGGATGTCGCGCTGCAGCGAGCTGCTGATAAACCACGGAGTGAAGTTCCAGGTTTCGCCCACCGCGACCCTCCGCCCGGGCAACCACTTGCGGTTCTCAAATCCCGCGAGTTCGTCGAGCTGCTGGACCACATCGCCGGTCGCGGGCCTGTCGGCCAAGGTGAAAATCCACTTGCCAGCAGCGTCGCGAAGCCCGGCCGCCACCTTGTGGTCGAGTGGCCCCGCGCTGGTCTCGGACTTGCCGTCGACGGCGGTCGTGATGCGGTCCTGCAAGAAGCGGCAGGTCACTTCGCCGCCCGTGCTGTCGGGTTTCATCGTCCGCTCCACGACCCGCGTCCGCGTGATGTCGACGCTCTGGCGGAGGGTGTCCTTTGCTCCCGACCTGGTCACGATGCCGCCCTTGGTTCCGGTGGTCGCTTGGATTTTCAAGGCCAGCTTTTCATCCGGGTTCGCCAGCATCACGGATTCTTCGGCGTGCACGGAGCCCAGAAACAGACCGGCGAGGAGGAGGGAGAAAGCATTGCGACTCATGGTGGCATTCCAGTGTCGCGGCCGGGTCGGATCAAGCTCTATCCAGAGGGCGAGATCGTTGGGTCCGGGACCTGCTCCTCTCCGGATCCTTCAGGTATCCCATTCCAATCCTGAGCGCCTCGCTGCAAATTTGCAGGTTGCGAGGGTCCGGGAAATTGCCAAGTTACTAGGTGGCATTTCCTGTCCGTGGCGAGGAAGGGGAAGTGGCAGCCAGTGGAATCCATCAACCTGATTTCTGATCATGAAAACACTCACCAGCACTCTCATCTCGGCCGCCCTTGCGGTGCTTGCCTCCAGCGCATTCGCAGCGGATGAAGGCAAAGAGAAAGAAAAGGACAAAGACAAGGCCGTCACCCTGGAAGGCAGCGCCACTTGCGCGAAGTGCGACCTGGGAACCGCGGACAAGTGTGCCACCGTCCTGCAAGTGAAGGACGGCGACAAAACGGAGACCTATTACGTCACCGGCGAACCCGACAAAGACTTCCACAAGAAGGTCTGCAAGACCGCCAAGGACGCGAAGGCTACCGGCAAGGTCACCGAGAAGGATGGCAAGAAGATGCTCGAAGTCACCTCAATCGAGGTGGTGACCAAGAAGTGAGCAAGGCGGCCCTGTGACCAGGGCCTCACCTTTCCACCACCCTGAAATACGACTGCCTCCCGAGGTTCTCCGGCTGGATCCGAAGGAATTGTAGCGGCATCACTTCCACCTCCTTCAGATCTGTCCACTCATCCAGGTCATCCGACCTCTGCAGCCAATACTCCCGCCCGCGGGTCAGATGACTGAGTGGCATGTAGAGTTCTCCGGTATCCGTCCGCACCAGCGTCTCGCCAATCCGCGGCGCTAGCTCCACCGGCGCATCGTCCAGTTGCAGCTGATACATTCTCGGTGAGCTGTAGGCATCCTGGAAGCGGACTTCCACGAAGATCCGCAGCGGCGCGCTGTAGCGCGCGCCGAGGTATTCCACTGAGCTCAGCAGCTCACCTTGAAACATGTCACCGAAGCCAAGCATGCGGTAGTAGCGGCCCTCGTGCTTGCGGTAGAGCACGCCGCCCGCCATCAGGAAAACATGGCCATCCCTCGTCCGGTAGGGGGTGCCACTCACGGAGAGCGCGGTATTCACCGGCTGCACCGGTCCGGGCAGCTCGGCGTCGATCAGGCCATTCGCATCATAGCGCAGCAGGGTGTGGCCGATAGCCTGTTTGACCAGAACTTCAAGGCGGCCTTGCGGATCGAACTCGACCCGCTCGATCGCGGTGGCGGGGCCGGCGGAAAAAGCATCGTTGACCCCCATCACCCGCGTCACCGGACCGCCATTGAAGCTGGCCAGCACCTGCGCCCCGGACCGCCCGCTAAGGGTCGCGCGGAAGGCATAGCTGGAGCCCTCGGCCGTGAGGAGAGCGGGGGAGTTCCAATAGGGAGCACTGCCGCTCGGGGCGACTACTTGCGTGCCTTGGTTGAGCAGTTCGCTCAGGACCCCGTTCTTCATCTCGAAGACCGCATAGCTGTTCCCGCTGCCGGATGCGGTTAAAACCAAACGGTCGCCCGACCAGCAGCAAGAGCGCAACGCCAGCGCCTGAGGCCAGAAGAGCTTCAGCTGGGCGAGCGTGACCAGATCGGTGAAGCCCATGCCATTGTAGCTGCGGATGCGCTCCGGATTGATGTCGTCGTTGGTATTGTGGACGAGGATCTTGTCCGCCGGGTGATAGGTGCCGTTGTAGGCATTGAAATCAGCCACCGGCACTCCGCCTGCCAGATAGCGGGCCCGGCGTCCGCCACCACTGGAGGCCAGGAAATGGTAGTCGGGCCCTGCCACCAGCAATTCCCCGCTGTCGCTGCGCGAGCCGAAGTAAGTCGCCGTGCCGTAGGCGGGCGCCAGCTTCTGGTCCACGGGCAGCGGGATCGAGGGCAGGGTCTCGAAGCTGAAGTTATCCATCGACCACAGGCGGGTAGGCACTTGCAGCTTCACGATGTCCGTGAACTCGGCGGGAAACTGGAAGTGCTGGAAGTCCACCGCGCCGCCGGGGCCGTCGCGCACGCCATCGAGCGTCACGGTGAATTCCACGGTTTCACCGTCCGGCTTCTCGCCCATGAAAACGATCGGCTCCGGCGCGCCTACCGAGATGCTGTACTCCGCCAGATCCACGGCCAGCGGCGTGAAGGTGCGGCCTTCTTCATGCACCACCGTGAGGCCTTCCAGATGATTGGTGGTCGGCGTGCCGTTGCTGACTTCGTTCATGCCAGTGCCATCCGACACGCAGATCGCGCCGCTGGCATTGGTGAAGAGCAGACCATCGCGGACCCAGCCCCAGTGGCAGCCGCTGGGCTCGGTGCCGAAATCCTGAAGGCCCATCGCGGCAGGACAGGGAGTTGGCAGTGCCCACAGCAACGGGAGCGCGATCGCAAGGGGGCAGGGGATTGTCAGAAGTTGCTTCATCCGTGGAGCGCGGAGCGGGGGAGATATGGACTTCGGTATCACGCCGCTGCCCGCGCTCAAGGTCCGAGCCTTGGCTCATGTGAAATTCACGGAGGATTCAAAGAAGTTCGGACAAAAAAGAGGCGCGAGCCAAAGCCCGCGCCTCTTCATTCAAAACTTCTGCCTCCGGCTTATCGGCCGATCGAGTAATACTCCAGGCCCGCTGCCTTCGCATCCTTCGGATCGATCAGATTGCGGCCGTCGAACACCAGCGGGGTCCGCAGGCGCTTCTTGATCTCAAGCAGATCCGCCTTCGCGAAGGCCGGCCACTCGGTGCCGATGACCAAGGCGTCGGCACCATCCAAGGTCTCATACATGTCGGTATGATAGGTGATGGCACCTTCGAGCTCGCCGAACTTCTGGGCAGTGCCGAGGGCTTCCGGGTCGGTAGCGGCCACGACGGCACCTTCCTTGAGGATCTTCTGGCAGAGCTTGATCGCCACGGACTCGCGGACGTCGTCGGTGTTCTGCTTGAAGGCCAGACCCCAGAGGGCGATCTTCTTCTCGCGGAAGACCCAGAGCTTCTCGCGGATCTTGTTAAGGAAACGGTCGAGCTGGTGGGCGTTGATGTTTTCCACTTCCTTGAGCAGGCCGAAGGGCTGGCCGAGGGTCTCGGAGATGTGGATGAAGGCCTTGATGTCCTTCGGGAAGCAGGAGCCGCCGTAGCCGAGACCGGCGTTCAGGAAGGCGCGGCCGATCCGCTTGTCCATGCCGATGCCTTCGGCGACCTTCTCCACGTCGGCGCCGGAGGCCTCGCAGATATTGGCCACGGCATTGATGTAGGAAATCTTGAGCGCCAGGAAGGAGTTGGCGGCGTGCTTGATCAGCTCCGCGGAGTTGATGTCGGTCACCAGCACCGGAGCCACGAAGGGCTCATAAATCTTCTGCATGTAGGCCAGCGCGCGGTCGTCATTCGAGCCGATCACCACGCGGTCCGGGTGCAGCAGGTCATCCACGGCGCAACCTTCGCGCAGGAACTCGGGATTCGACACCACGCCGAACTCAACACCGGCGGGAGCGTAGCGGCGCACGGTCTGCTCGACCTTGTCACCGGTCTTCACCGGCACCGTGGACTTGTCCACGATCACGCGGTAGCCGAGCTCCGGGGTCAGGCACTGGGCGATCTCACGGGCGACCTTCTCGATGAAGGAGAGGTCCACGGAACCATCCGGCTGCGGCGGGGTCGGCACGGCGATGAAGATGACATCGCTGTTCTTCACGCCTTCCTCGGTGGAGGTGGTGAACTTCAGGCGGCCGGCGGCCACATTCGACTTCACCAGCTCTTCCAAGCCCGGCTCATAGATTGGCACTTTGCCTGCAAGGAGGGTGGCGACCTTCTCGGGGTTGTTGTCGACGCAGGTGACTTCGTGGCCGACTTCCGCAAAGCAAGTCCCGGAGGTGAGGCCGACATAGCCGGTCCCGATGATGCTGATTTTCATGTTCTTCTGGGGGGGTGGGTGAACGCGCGGTCATCTAGCAGCCAGCGGACCAGCTTGCAAGCTCCGCGAACGCGTAGGTTGGGTTGTATTTCACTGGAATTGCTTCCAAAAGAGATTAATTGCGATCCCGAAGCCGATTACGGCGACAATGACACGCACCGCCGTGGCTGGAATCCGCTGGGCGAAGTGGGCACCCAGGAAGTAGCCGGGCAGGGAGCCGAGGACCAGCCAGCCGGCTAGGTGCCAGTCCACGCTGTCCTTGCTGATGAACCAGATCACGGACGCGATATTGCACAGCAGCGCCAGCAGCGACTTCAGGGCGTTGATGCGATTCAGGTCCTTCAGGCCCAGCAGGCTGAGCCCCGCCAGCATCATGATCCCGATCCCCGCGCCGAAGTAGCCGCCATAGACCGCGACGCCCGTTTGAAAGGCCACGCCCCAAGGCTGGGGCCGCTCCGGCTCGCTTTCCCCGGCATGCTCCCCGCGCATGCGCTTCAGCCGGCGCTGGATCGGCGCATTCAGCAGAAAGAGGGCGGTGGCCATCAGCAGCAGCCAGGGGACCACCGCCTTGAAGACCTTCGGATCGAGCGCCAGCAGCAGCACCCCGCCGCCAAGACCACCGAGCACGCTGGCGATGCCCAGTGGCAGGATCCACGGCTTCATTTCCGCCAGGTGCTTGCGAAAGGCCCACACGCTGCCCGGCATGCCGATGAAGAGCGCCACCGTGGAAGTCGTATTCGCCATCACCGGGCTGAGACCTGCAGCCATCAGCGCGGGGAAGGTCAGCATCGTCCCGCCGCCCGCCACGGCATTCATCACCGCCGCCAGGAAGCCGGCGGCGAGGACGATCCATTCGTGTTGACTGGGCACGCGGGGAGGAAGAGGGAAAAGGCGGGAGCGGGCAAGAGTGGAAGGTCGGAGCCCGAAGCTGCAGCCCTCTGCCAACCCGACTACTTTCCCTTCTCAAACACCTCCGTCGCCTTCTCCAGAAAAGCATCCCGCGCCTTCCATTGATCCCCGCTGGTGCACTGCACCATGAAGATCGCGATCATCCCCGTCTTCGGATTCACCGAGAGATCCGTTCCATAGGCTCCATCGTGCCCGAACATCCCATTCCGCAGATGATACCCCAAGCTGTAGTTCACATGGGTGCTGCCGGTCTGCTCCTTCCGCAGTTCATCCATGGCGGCGGGGGAGAGATAGCGCTTGCCGCCTAGCTCGCCGTTGTTCGCCAGCATCATGCCCCAGCGCAGGATGTCATGCGTGGTGGAGAAGAGTCCGCCGCCCGGCTCGGGATAGCGGTGCGTCCTGTCGCTGTAAGGCTTGGTGAGGAAAAACACATCGCCGCGCATGCAGGCGGAACCATCCTTGTTAGGCCCATAGGAACCAGCAAGCCGCGCAATCTGCGCCTCGCTCGGCCAGAAGCTCGTCTCCTTCATTTCCAGCGGATCGAAGATCCGCCGCTGCAAGAAATCCTCATAGGGCATGCCGCTGAGGATCTCCACCACCCGGGCCGCGATGTTCATTCCCTGGTTGCCATAGGCATACTTCGTCCCGGGCTCCGACTGCAGCGGGCCGGTGACGGAGGGCAGAGCGCGCGCTTTGATCGAGGTGGTATCCGCGCCTGCCACATTCTGGATCTCTGCCAAGGAGGCCAGTCCGCTGGTATGGCTCAGGACCTCACGGATCGTGACCGGGCTCGCCGGGGCTTTCAGGTAGGTGTGTTTCGAGTCCTTCTCCACGACCACCATCCACTTTTCAAACTCGGGGATGAACTTCGTCACCGGATCGTTGAGCGTCAGCTTGCCCTCATCCACCAGCGTCATGATCGAGGCCCCGACGAACATCTTCGACATCGAGGCGACCCAGAAGACATTGTCTTCACTGATCGGCTTCTTCGCTTCCACATCGGCATAACCTGCGACGTTCTTGTAGCGCACCGTGCCCTCGCGGTCGGCAACGATCCCGATGATGCCCGCGAGCTTGTGGCTATCCAGATACGGCTGGAGCGCGGAGGCGACCTCCGGGCTGGGCGGGGGCTGGGAGTCCTCCGCCGGGCTGGCGGTGGCAGTGAGCAGCAGCAGGAGGGAAAAGGCGGTGGGGCGGAAGAGGTTCACGGCTCGATCTACCCGAGGGCGAGTCGGCTTTTTTCAGCCCGATTTCGGGGACAAGGCTCGCTCTATGGTGCCTTTCGCACCGGCGGCACTACGGAATATCGCGCCATGACCGCGATGGGGGTAGAACGCGCGGCCGATTTGCGAAACTATTGGGGGTAATGATGCTGCGTTCCCTTGTCCTCTTCCTCGCTCTGGCCGGCCCCCTGGCGGCCGCCGAAAAGCCCAATATCGTGGTGCTCCTGATCGATGACATGGGCTGGGGAGACTTCTCCTGCTTCGGCAACCAGGAGGCGAAAACGCCGAACATCGACCGCTTGGCCTCGGAGGGGATCCGCTTCAAGCAGTTCTACGTGAACCAATCGATCTGCTCGCCCTCACGCTGCGCCATCGCGACCGGGCAATATCCGCAGCGCTGGAACATCACTTCATTCTTGGAGAACCGGCAGTCTAACAAGCGCCGCGGGATGGCGCAGTGGCTGGACCTGAAAGCGCCGACCTTGGCCCGATCCCTGAAGGGCGCGGGTTATGCCACCGGGCACTTCGGCAAGTGGCATCTCGGCGGCCAGCGCGATGTGGCGGATGCGCCGCTGATCACCGAATATGGTTACGACAAGAGCCTCACCAATTTCGAGGGCATGGGCCCGAAGCTCCTGCCCCTGACCATGCGTCCGAATGACAAGGAGCCCAAGAAGATCTGGCAGGATGCGGAGCGCCTTGGCGGACCCGTCACTTGGATGCAGCGCTCGCAGATTACGACCGGCTACATCGATGCCGCGCTGCCCTTCATGGACCAGGCGGTGAAGGACAAGAAGCCCTTCTACGTCGATGTCTGGCCCGATGACGTCCATTCGCCCTTCTGGCCGCCGGTGGACAAGTGGGAGCAGGGCAAGCGCGGGATGTATCTCGCCGTGCTCAAGGAAATGGACCGCCAGCTCGGCAAGCTCTTCGACCACATCCGCGATACTCCCGAGCTGAAGGACAACACCATCGTGCTCGTCTTCTCCGACAACGGCCCGGAGCCGGGTGCAGGTTCGGCCGGGCCATTCCGCGGCAAGAAGGGCAGCCTCTATGAGGGCGGGACCCGCTCGCCGCTCATCGTGTGGAGCCCATCGCTGGTGGAGAAGGCGAAGGTGGGAACCGTGAACGAGAGCTCGGTCTTCGCGGCCTTTGACCTCGCGCCTTCGCTTCTAACAATCGCGAAGGTGGATGGCGGCAAGACCACCGCCTATGACGGCGAGGACCTCTCCGCGACCATGCTCGGCAAGGCGGATGCCTCGCGCAAAGCACCCATCTTCTGGCGCCGCCCGCCGGACCGCAAGAACATTGAGGGCGCAGTCCAGCCCGACCTCGCCGTGCGCGAGGGCTCGCTGAAGCTTCTCTGCAGCTACGATGGCTCCGACACGCAGCTTTACGACCTCGCCGCCGATCCCGGCGAAGCCAAGAACCTGGCCGCCGGGCAAAAGGAGACCGCGGAGCGCCTCGCGAAGATGGCAGTAACCTGGCACCAATCGATGCCGCAAGACCGCGGCCCGGAGCTCGGAGCAAAGGCAGAGGGCAAGGAAGCGGACGAGTGAGCTGATCCGTAATTTCCCCAGCCTGCGGGGGGATTTCCCCGGGCGGTGTGGCGCGTCCGCACCGCCTCTGCCCCGGCCCCGCTCAAAACAGGCGGAATCCGGTGTTGAAAATCCCGGCTTCCGTTGCACTCTCCCCGCCCCATGTCCGACCGGAAGACACTCGATGAGCGCCAGCAAATGTCCGATATTGATCGGCTTCGCCACTCTTGCGCCCACGTGATGGCCACCGCGATCCTCCGTATTTGGCCGGATGCCCAGTTCGCCTACGGCCCGCCGATCGAGAGCGGCTTCTACTACGACTTCGAAATGAAGCACCGGATCACCCCGGACGACTTCGAGAAGATCGAGGCGGAGATGAAGAAGGTCGCGAAGGAGAACCAGAAGTTCGACTATCGCGCGATCTCCCGTGAGGAAGCGAAGGCCATGGCCGAGAGCGGCCGCCTCGGCGGTCTCTCCGAGCGCCCCGGCAACCCGAGCCGCTTCAAGCTCGACCTGATCGACAAGATCCCGGAAGGCGAGACGATTTCCTGCTTCCAGAACGGCGATTTCATTGACCTCTGTGCCGGGCCGCACGTCGGTTACACCTCGAAGTGCAAGAACGTGAAGCTGATGTCGGTCTCCTCGTCCTTCTACTTGGGCGATGAGTCGAAGGGGCAGCTCCAGCGCCTCTACGGCACGGCTTTCGAAAGTAAGGAACTGCTTGAGGAGCACCTCGTGCGCCTTGAGGAAGCGAAGAAGCGCGACCACCGCCGCCTCGGCCGTGAGCTGCACCTCTTCCACATCGATGAAGCCGTCGGGCAAGGCCTGATCCTCTGGACGCCCAAGGGTGGTCTCATCCGCCGCGCGCTGCAGGACTTCATTTCCCAAGAACTCGACAAGCAGGGCTACTCGCAGGTCTTCACGCCGCACATCGGCAAGCTCGGTCTCTACCGCACCTCCGGACACTTTCCCTACTACCAGGAGAGTCAGTATCCGCCGCTCGCGGAGCGCGAAGCACTGGAGAAGCTGGCCGATGAAGACGCGAGCTGCGCGACCCTGATCAACGGTCTCTCCGACGGCACCATCGAGGGCTACATGCTCAAGCCGATGAACTGCCCGCACCACATCAAGATCTTCGGCAGCCAGCACCGCTCCTACCGTGATCTGCCGGTGCGCCTCGCGGAATTCGGCACCGTCTATCGCTGGGAGCAATCCGGCGAGCTGGGCGGCATGACCCGCGTCCGCGGCTTCACCCAGGACGATGCCCACCTCTTCTGCACACCGGACCAAGTGGCGAAGGAACTCATCGGCTGCCTCAGCCTGGTGAAGACCGTGCTCACGACGCTCGGCATGAATGATTACCGCGTCCGTGTCGGCCTGCGCGATCCGGACAGTAGCAAGTTCACCGGCGATCCCGCCAAGTGGGACCTCGCCGAGGACGCCTGCCGCCAAGCCGCCGCCACGCTGGGCGTGCCCTTCTCGGAAGAACCCGGCGAAGCTGCCTTCTACGGCCCGAAGATCGACTTCGTGGTGAAGGACGTCATCGGTCGCGATTGGCAGCTCGGCACGGTCCAGGTGGACTACGTCCTGCCGGAGCGCTTCGACCTGAGCTACATCGGTGCGGACAATTCGCCGCACCGTCCGGTGATGATCCACCGCGCGCCCTTCGGTTCGCTGGAGCGCTTCACGGGTCTGCTGATCGAGCACTTCGAAGGTAAGTTCCCGACTTGGCTCTCCCCGGAGCAGGTCCGCATCCTGCCGATCTCTGAAAAATTCCTCGATGCCGCCCAGGAAGCCGCGACCAAGCTTGCCGAAGCCGGCGTGCGCGTGACGGTCGACGAGTCCTCCGACAAGGTCGGCGCGAAGATCCGCAACGCCCGCCTCGAGCGCATTCCCTACATGCTGGTCCTCGGCGCGAAGGAAGTGGAGGAGGGGACCGTATCCGTCCGCCACCGCGACAAGGACGACCTCGGCTCCAAGCCACTCGCCGACTTCGTCACCGACATCGTCGCCGAGATCAAGGAGCGGCGGCTGTGAAGTAGTCCGCACACGCCGTGTGCGGACGAAGCAGTTCTACCGTCTGGCAACACTAAGTGCCCCCGGGTGCGCGGCGCCTCACCCTTCCTCAATTCCGACCTCAGCGCCAGCAGGTGGTCCGCACAGCCCTCTGTGCGGCGAAGCAGTTATCACGGCCGACACCACCATCTGCCCCCGGGTGCGCTCCGATCAATCCTTCCCCGGCTTTTCCCAAGGGCGTGGGGCTGGGTCCTCTGGAAGGGACCATTCGTCCGCACAGAGGCCTGTGCGGACTACTTATCCCGAAAAATCCCGCTTGCCCGGATAGCCCTTCGGTCTTATATACTCCCCTCAGTCGCCCGCGAAGCAGGGAAAATCCCCCGCCGCCGCGCCCTATGCGACACCCGGCCACAGTGCCACCTGATGATTTTGCTGGAACGATATTCGAAAAATCCGCGAAACGGCCCCGATGGCCGTTTCCGCGATTGCAGCCTCGTATGATCTCTGATCCGGGCCGCCGTTCCACGAACCCCTTCGCAGGCGAAGGCTCGGCTCCCCCGTGCCTGCCTGTGTCGCATCGAACCTACGGAGGACAAAGCCATCGCTAAGCCATCAAAAGGAAACTTCAGGGGTCGTCAGCAGCGCGATATGACGCGCGTGAACGACCGGATCCGCGCGCCCAAGGTGCGCGTCGTCTTGTTCAACGGCGACCAGCTCGGCGTCATGAGTGCCCGCGAGGCGCTTGAAAAGGCCAAGCTGATCGGGCTCGACCTCGTCGAGATCGCGCCCAACGCGGACCCGCCCGTTTGCCGCATCGTCGATTACGGCAAGTATAAGTACGAGCAGTCCAAGCTGAAGAAGGTAAAGTCGAAGAACTCGACGCGGATGAAGGAAACGAAATTCCGCGTCGGCACCGGCCAGCACGACTACAACATCAAGATGGGCCGCGCCGAGGGTTTCCTCGCGACCGGTCACAAGGTGCGTATGGTCCTGCAGTTCCGCGGTCGTGAAAACGCTCACAAGGAGCTCGGATTCGTGATGATGAAGCGCATCATCGAGGATCTCAAGCAGATCGCCCACGTGGACCAGGAGCCGCGCCTCAATGGTCGCGCCGTCGGCATGACCCTTTCACCGCTTCCGGAACACCAGCGCAAGCGGAAGTTCCACCTCTTCCACGGTGAGTTGATCGAGGAAGACGACTTCGACGAAGACGAGGACGGCGAAGGCTTCGACGAGGAAGGGGGCAACTCCGAGGGCGATGACGCCACGGAAGCCGTTTCCTCCTCCGCGGAGACCGAGCAGGAGCAGACGCCTGCCGAGAAGGAGTAATACCGCGTGGCTGCGGCACAGGCACGGCTCTGGCTATTCGACATCGACGGCACCCTGGTGGATACCGGTGGTGCCGGGATGCGTGCCCTGCAACAGGCCACTGCGGAATGCTATGGCGGCGAAGGTCCCCCGCTGGATCTGGCGGGGAGCACCGATCTCGGGGTGCTGGCGGGGATTCTCGCGCACTTCGATCTGGCGCATGCCGAGGGAGAGGCAGAGCGCTTTTTCGCCATCTACTTGGCTCACTTGGAGCGGAACCTCGCGGCAGGTACTTGGCACGGCCGGGTTTTACCGGGAGCAGCCGGGCTTCTCGACGAACTATCGCGCCGCTCCGACATCACGATCGGACTCCTGACCGGCAATATCGCCGGCGGGGCAGGGGCCAAGATGCGCCACTACGGCTTGGATCATCATTTCCCCTTCGGGGCCTATGGCTGTGATCATGCCGACCGCAATCTATTGGGCCCCGTGGCCTTGGATCGCGCCGCCGCACATGCTGGGATGACTTTTACCGCGCAGGAAACCCTTGTGATCGGAGATACGCCAAAGGATATCGCCTGCGCCCATGCCATGGGCGCGCGCTGTCTGGCTGTGGCCACAGGCAAGTTCAGCGCCGAACAACTGCGTGCTGCCGGCGCGGATCGCGTAGTCCAGACCTTGGAAGATCCACAAATCCTCCTCGAGTTCGTAGCAGAATAGCGAGCGCCCCCAAGGGCGATATCCCCCTTGCTGCGCAGCCGCTATCGGAGTGCGCGCGAGAATCGGCGCTTTGGGGGCGAGTATCCCCACCAAAGCGACGGACAAGCTCTAGGGGGAATCCCACCCCCACCTCACACCCGGACGACGCTCGCAAACAGAGCCCCCGGACAGAGCCCCGATCTTTTGACATCCTTTTGACCCGGCTCATCGCCCGATCCGCCAAGATCGCGGCGTGATGAAAACGCCATACCGCTTCCTGCTCGCCGGCCTGATCGCCGTGCCAGCCCTCCTCGCCCAGAGCCCGGCGCCTACTCCGGCAGCTGCCGCACCGCCAACCGCCGCTCCCGCCCCGGCACCCGTGGTGGATCCCTTTGTTCGGTCGGAGTCGGAAATGACCGATGAGGAGCGCGAAGCTAGCCGCCCGAGATTCGTCTCGATCTGCTTTGAGAGCTTCTCCGTCGATCTTGCCGATGCCGCCGCCTTGCAGCGGACCGGCATGGATGACGCCAAGCTCTACAAGGAATTCATCGACCGTGTCGCCAAGGGCGAGGCAGTCCAGGAACAGTTCTCGATCGTCCGTGCCCGCTCCGGGGAGAGGGCCACGCTTGAGAGCATTTCGGAGCTGATCTACCCCACCGGATATGAGCACGGCAATGGCCCGAAGCCCGTGCAGCCCCAAAAGCTGGGCGTCCCGACCCCCGACACGTCGCCCCTTGCGACACCCACCCCGCACCCGGTCGCCGCAGCCCCGGCAGATCCGGCGGCTCCTCTGGTTGCGCCGGAAGAAGATTCCTCCGGCCGCTTCGCTCCGCCCTTGGGGACCTCGTATGAGACCCGCAATGTTGGCACCACCATCGAAATCGAGCCCACCATCGGCGCGAACAATCAAATTATCGACCTGCGCTTCGCACCGGATACCGTGACTTATGCGGGCCGCTCGAAATGGAGCAAGGGCCCCTCCGAGACCGAGATGCCCACTTTCGAATCCCAGCGTGTCACCACCGCTCTCACCCTGCGCGACCGCCAGCCGATGCTGGTCGGCACGCCGAGCCGCCCGCCGGTTTCGGTCATCGATCCCAACTCCGCGAAACGGGTCTGGTTCTCCTTCATTACTCCGACCGTAGTTGCTCCCTGATGCGACCCTTTTGGACCACGCTCCTGCCCATGCTCGTCGTCGCCGCTCTGGTTCTCTGGGGCGGCGAACGACTGGCGCGGCGAACCCATGAGGAGCGGGTCGCCGCCGATCGCGGGCGCCTCTTCGACTTCTCGGCGGCCATGCGCGTTGAGCTCGATCGCCTGGACCGGCTCTACTCGGATCATCTCGATGACATCGCCGTGAACGGTGAATGGCTCCCGCCCAAGAGCCTGGCCAAGCGCTGCGAAAACCTGATGGGCCTGCGCACCTGCCAGATCTTCTCCAACGGCCAACGGATCAAAGAGGCCGAAGGCATGAAGCCGCCGGTAGGCAGCTTGCTGAAGATCCCTCAGGTCCTTGCGGAAGGAGAGGAAGGTCGCTTGGTCCCACGCAATGCGGTGATCCTTCCGAAGGAACTGCTCAGCGCCACCACCTGCGGCAGCGGCTGGTTGTCCGGTCCGGATGCCAGCCACCGCGTCTATTGGTGGCGGGACCGCGGTCTCGTGGTGAGCTTCACCATCGACCAAGAGGAACTGCACGCTTGCCTGCGCAAGCACTTCGCCACCTGGTCGCGGACTTCCTTCACACCCTTGGAGCAAGCTGGCGAATTCGTCGCGGTGGAAGGCCCCGGCGGCGCTGAGTGGCTGGCCTCGGCCAAGGATACGCGCACCGGTCCGGCGGCGCTGGTCATTCCTCATCGCAATGGCTTGGGCGAATGGCAGCTGCTCGCTTGGGACAAGTTGAAGGTGACTCCTGAACACGACAGCGCGACCCTGGTGATCGCCTGTGGCATCGCTGCCATGCTGCTGATGACCGGCATCCTGCTCCGCAACCAGCAAGCCCGTGCCCTGCGCCTCGCGGAGGAACGCGTCTCCTTTGTGAACCGCGTCTCGCACGAGCTCGGCACACCGCTCACCAACATCCTGCTCAATCTCGATCTAACAGGGCGCGCTCTCGAAGTTCGCCCCGCCGAGGCCCGCCGCCGTCTCGATCTCGTGAATGAGGAAGTGCAGCGCCTCGGACGCCTCGTCTCGAACGTGCTCACCTTCTCCCGCGGCGAGCGCAAGACCCTCGAGCTGCGTTCAGCTCCCTGCATTCCGGACGAAGTGATCGCCGGCGTGCTTGCCCAATTCCAGCCATCCCTGGACCGCCGCAAGGTGACCGTCGAATGGCAGCGCGGGGCAGGGGAGAGCGTGCGGCTCGATCCCGATGCCTTGGCGCAGATCACCGGCAATTTGATTTCAAACGTGGAGAAGTATGCCAGCACCGGCGCTTGGCTGGGCATCGAGACCAGCATGACCGCCGATCGCCTGCGCCTCCGCGTCAACGATCGTGGTCCGGGTATTCCATCGCAGCAGCGCGAGAAAATCTTCGAAGCCTTCGAGCGCGTCCACCGTGGCGTTAATGAAGGCTCCAGCGGCACCGGCCTGGGCCTGGCCATCGCGCGCGACCTCGCCCGCCGCATGCAGGGCGAGTTGCTGCTGGTGCATGGCGGCAGCGGTGCCTGCTTCGAACTAGACCTGCCTTTGCCACCCCGATTGGTGGTCTTGGATCAACCCAAGGAATCCGCATGACTATCCTCCTGGCCGAAGACGATCCCCTGACCCTCGAAGCGCTCGACGCCTGCATGCGCGACGAGGGCTTCCACACGCTGACCGCCGCGGATGGCAAAGCAGCCCTTGAATTGTGGTCGGAGCACCGGCCGCAATTGCTCTGCCTGGACATCATGATGCCAGAGATCGATGGCTTCGAAGTCTGCCGCCGCGTCCGCGCCGCGGATCCCGCGGTGCCCATCCTCTTTCTCTCCGCAAAGAACGAGGAACTCGACGTAGTAGTTGGCCTCGGGCTGGGGGCGGATGACTTCATCCGCAAGCCCTTCACCCGCGCCGAGGTCATGGCCCGCATCCGCGCCGCCCTTCGCCGCGTCCATCCCGTGAATGACAAGGGCCGCAGCCTGCGTATGCTCGATCTAACAGTCTATCCCGATGCCCTTACTGCCGAGCGCGGTGGCCGCGAGATTGAGCTCACTCGTCGCGAGGTCTCCATGCTCGAATTGCTCCATCGCAACGTCGGCCTGCCCGTCAGCCGTGACGCCTTCCTCGACGAGTGCTGGGGCATGGATTACTTCCCCGACTCCCGCACCCTCGACCAGCACGTGCTGATGTTGCGCAAGAAGATCGAGGCCGACCCGGCTAATCCCGAGATCATCGCCACCGTCCGCGGCACCGGCTATCGCTACGGCGGGTGAAGCAGTCCGAAGGTAGTCCGCTCAGTCCCCTGAGCGGACGAAGCAGTTCTAAAGTCTGACCTCACCCCAAGCCCCCGGGCAAATCCCCGCACCACCAGGTAGCCGTGCTGGTGACAGCACGGAAGTAGTTCAGGCGGTGGTCTTCCCCCTAGCCCAGAACGTGGTCCGCCCAGCCCCAGTACAACCGCCTTCCGGCGAAGCCCCGTCCGAGGGAGGCGTCACCCAAGTGACCACGATCGCTTCTTCGCCGCAGAGAATACGGGTGGACCGCTTTTTTGAAGCCCTGTCACGCAACTGTGACCTTGCGAAGGGAGATTTTGATAGATACTTCATTGTCTCCTCATCAAAGGCGTTTCTCCTTCCTTTCCGGTTATGTACTCCCCCCGATCATCTCCGCCTCGTGCCAGAGCCCGCGCCCTAACCGCGCTATGCCTTCTCGGCTTGGTTTCGCCCGTCTATCTTGCACTCCGGGACCATCCGGGCGAGGGCTCCTCGGAAAAGATCCCCGCGGCAGCGCCTCCCTCGAGCCTCCCCCCTGAGGCTGCCAGTTCCCGCTTGCCGCAAGTCCCGGCCGCTCCCGGAGAGGAAGGCCTCTGGCAGGCCTTCGATACCGCGCGCCGCGCGATCCAGCCCCTGACAGCCGACGAAGCCGCCCTCCCCGACAACCTGGGCGTAACGGCATTCTCCTACCATCCCGCCCAAGACCTCGCCGCCCGCTATGCCCGGGATGGTGTCCACATCAGCGGGCGCAGCGGCACTTGGCAGGCCAACTTCCAGTACACCGGCTCCCTCGCCCCCGCGGTCTGGGAAACTTCCGGTACCCGCGCGCAGGCCGATCATGGCGACGGCGTCACCGAGTGGTTCGAGAACCGCAGCGAGGGCATCGAGCACGGCTTCATCGTGGCTCACCCTCCCGCTGCTGCCAGCGAGCCGCTCCGCATCGAAATCGAACTTGCCGGCCTGAGGGCCGAGCCGGGCGAGCAGACCGGCACGCTGGAACTGGTGGCAAACGACGGTGCCGCCAAGCTCGGCTACTCCGGCCTGAAGGTCTGGGATGCCGATGGCTCGGCCCTCGCCGCAAGCATGGCAGCTTCCGACCGGGGCATTGCGATCCAAGTCGATGATCGCAGCGCGCGCTACCCGGTCACCATCGATCCGCTGATCACCTCCTTCGAGCAAACCCTGCGGCCCGCGATCAGCGGCACCGGCTCGGCTAACGACAACTACGGCATCGCGCTGGCCATGGAGGGTAGCACCGCCCTGATCGGGGCCGCGCGGGATACCACCACCGGAGGCGCCACCAGCGGCAGTGTCTACGTGATGGAGAAAGTGAACGGAGCATGGCTCCAGAAAGCCATCCTGGCACCGGATGCGGGGAGCGCCAACAGCCTCTTCGGCTCCGGGCTGGCCATCACCGGAAATACCGTCGCGGTCGGAGCCCCCGGCGATGACGCGCCTGGCAAGACGAATACCGGCAGTGTCTATGTCTTCGCCCGGAGCGGGGCCACTTGGACCAAGCAGGCCAAGCTCACCTATGCCGCATCCATCAACCAGGAGAACTTCGGGAACAATGTGGCGCTGGACGGTGACACTCTGGTCGTCGGCCGCAAGAATTCCGGGAACTCCACGGGCGGCTTCAATATCTATGTCCGGAACGGCGATGTCTGGACTCTGCAGCAGAGCTTCCTGGGCAGTAGCGCCGTCCTTGGCTTGGGTTATTCAGTCGCCATAAGTGGCGGCACGATTGCCGCCGGAGTAACCGTGGTCGGGCAGTTCGAAACGACCCCGAATGTGAAGATCTACAACCGGAACTCCGGAGGAGTCTGGAGTGAAGGAGTCGCGATCAATCTGGTAACGGGAGACGACTCGGGATTCGGCACCAGCGTGGCGCTGCAGGGAAACACCTTGCTGATCGGCGCGCCTTCCAAGGTCGTCAGCGCCCTGAGACCGGGTGCTGCTTATGTTTACACGCGGAGCGGATCGGTGTGGACCCGGCAGGCGGAGATCTTTCCTCCCGGCGGCCTGAATGGTGACCGCTTCGGGGACAACGTGGTATTGGACGGAGACAGCGCTTTGATCGGAGAGACGGGCGCCGATATCGTCTCCTTCGATGCCGGGGCGGCCTTCGTCTATCAGCGCACCGGCACGCTGTGGAATTTCGCCTCGAAGACCACTTCCCAGAGCCCCTCCTCGAGCCAGTCCTTCGGTTCGATTGTTGCGATGTCCGGCGGTGAAGTCCTGTTCGGCCTGCCCTACATAAGCACCGCGGCAGGTTCCAATGCCGGCGTGGTGGATGCCTATCGCCTGACGGCCGGGTCACTGGCGCTTCAGGGCCGGCTGACGGCGGGCGAGGAATCCGCGAACCAGCAGTTCGGCTACTCCGTTGCCGTCTCCGGAGACACGGTGGCGATCGGGGCCGCCACAGATACCACCCTTACGGGTCCGGGAACTGGCACTGCCTATATCTTCACTCGCAGCGGTACGGACTGGACGCAGCAGGCCAGGCTCATACCTCCCGACGGCCGCACCAACTTGAACTTCGGAAAAGCGGCGGCGCTGGATGGCGACACCGTGGTTCTCGGTGCCGTGGGGCTGGGCTATGCCTATGTGCGGCAAAACGGCATCTGGAGCCTGCAGGAAAAACTCTACGCCGCCAGCACGGAGGGCATGTCGCCATCCAGCATCGCGCTGGATGGGAATACAGTGGTTCTGGGCTCTCCCAGCTTCGGCGGCAGCAGCGGCAAGGCCCACGTCTTCGCCCGCAGCGAGGGCCTGTGGGACCAGCAGGCCACGCTGGAAGAAGTGCAGCCGCGGGCCAATGCCTATTTCGGCAGCTCGGTGGCAATCCAAGATGACACCATCCTCGTCGGCGCTCCGCAGGCCGCCCTGCATCCCGGCATCGCTCATGTCTTCACCCGCAGCGATACTGTCTGGAGCCGCCAAGCTACACTCGAAGATGATGGCACCGGCGATCTCCGCTTCGGCACCTCCGTCGCGCTGAGCGGGAACCTCGCCTTGGTCGGCGCACCCGGCAGTGAAACCCTGCCGGATCCACTCCCGGCGGATGGCACCGGCGCGGCCCATCTCTTCGCCCGCAGCGGCAATACTTGGAGCCGCGTAAACCGTTTCACCCCGGAGAATGCCGCCGCCGTCCACCGCTTCGGCAAGTCCGTGGCCATGGATGGCAGCATCGCCCTGGTGGGTGCGGAGGAACGCTACACCGACGGCCCGGATTCCGATGGTGCGACTTATGTCTACGCGCGCGAAGGAGTCGTCTGGTCGCGTCAGGGCCTGATCGCCGGGGTGCCGCAGGCGGCCTCCGCCTCCTCGCTGGCGCTCAGCGGTGACACGGCGGTGGTCGCCTCCGCCAAGGAAGACTCGGTGAATCCCTTCAATAGCCTGCTCACCGCGGATATCGGGGCAGTTCGGACTTACCGCTTGAGCGGCTTCCTGCTCTCAGGTCCGGAGTCCATGCTCCTTGCCGCCTTCGATGCGGATGGCAATGGCGCGCTTTCCCTGAGCGAGTGGCTCGCTCTCCACCCCGTGCCGCCCAAGAAGGAAAAGCTCTTCCCTCTGGTCGATAGCGACCAGTCCGGCGAAGTCACGCTCGCCGAGTTCATCGCCGCCAGCTCGAACAAGGCTACCGCACGCACGACCACTGCTTGGACCTCGCGCGCCACCATCTTCCTGGAGCTCGATGCCGACCACGATGGGGTGGTGACCCGCACGGAAGTCGCCCTGATGTGGCCGCCCGGCGGATCGACCAAACCCATCGATGCCTTCTGGTCGCGTGCCCAAGGCGGCGCCGGACTCGGTCTCAAAGCCTGGGTTCAAGCCAAGGTCCTCCCGAATTTCTCCACCTACCAAGTCGCCAAAACAACCCGCGCCCAACGCACCCAGGCTGCCGATGATTTGGACAGCGATGACAACGGCATGATCACCCGCACCGAGTTCGCGGTGCTCTTCAAGAGCGGCACTGCCGCCAAGACCATCGCCGCCGCTTGGCGCGCCGCCTGCGGAACTCCCAAGCAAGGCGTGCCGCCCGTCGCCATCACGATCCAACAGTTCATCGAAGCCCCCAAGCTGCCCCCGCTTCCGAACTGAATAGCTCAACAGGTAGGGTGGGCTGCCAATCCCGCCCTGCTTGTTAGACCCCGTTCACCAGCACCGTCTGCACCGATTGCTTCGGCTGCCGCAACACCATCACCTTGCCTTGCCAGGTGATCGCATCCGCCGCCTGGTAGCGGCTTTTCCCCATCGGCTCTGTGATCCAGCCGTTCGCCTTCACACCCTTGCCTTCGAAGCGCGATAAATCGATCCGCCACTCGCGCTCCTCGCCGCCATCATTGAGGAAGACCAGCGACAGCCGCCGCTGCTTCTCATCATGCGCAGCGATCAGCGCTTCATCACCCGTCGTCAGCATCGTCGCCCCCGGCGCGATATTGCGCGTGTAGTGGCCAAGCACATGCCACTTCGCATTCGCGGGCCGCAAATTGCCACGCCGCATCTCGCCGGGAATTAGCCCCCAGCCGCCGCCATCGACTGCTTGCCAGTAAGACCACGAGGTCGGCTTCAGCGCTGCCAAGTCGCGATGAAGATTGCGCGCCATGTTCAGCCCGCTCGGATCACCATCGCCGTATTCGGAATTCCATAAGCGCTTGCCGCCTTCCACATGCACCAGCCGCTGCAGCTTCGCGCGGTCACCCTTCGCCTCCTGATAGCCGTGGACATTCACTTGGCCGATCAATGCGCGCGTCTTTGCATCAAAACTCTCCCAAGTCCGGACCGCGTGATCATAGTAAGTCTCCTCCGAAGCCGAGATCGGCAGCTTGCTTAGACCGCGCTTGTCCAGCTCCTCGCGCAGCAGCGGTAGCACCCGAGCCTGCGCGGCAGGGGACATGTGGCAGCCCTCCTGCTTGCAATCGGCGAACCACCAATCCGATACCGGCTCATTGAAAGGCGAGACACTGGTGAAGGGAATCCCCCAATCATCCGCCGCACGCCGCGCGATACTCGCCAGGTAGATCGCGAAGTTCTGCTCCTGCGCTGGCGCCAGGTTGTCGTCGCTGAACTTCGGCCCACCGGATGGATTGTCGTTGCGCGTCATCCACCACATCGGCGAGTTCGCGAAGAGCTCGAAGTGCGTGACCCCGCGCTCCTTTGCCAGCTTCAGCATGTTGCGCTGCTTGGCATCCACCGACCAATCCCAACTGTCCGATGCAGGATCACTGCTGCGATCATCCAGCCAGAAGCCTTCCATCTGCCGGTAGCGCTGGATGATCTTCGAAACCTTCATCGCCCGCTCACCGATCTTCCTCGATGCGCAGGCACCGGCATTGTAGCGCACGATGCTCAGCCCCAGCCCAGGCAGCAGCTCGTTCCCAACCCGCACCGCCTTCGTCGTGAAGAGCGCATCGGCCAGATCTGCGCGCTCGCCAAACACACCTGCCCACCAGCACAGCGACACACCCCAGCCATCCCAAGTGCCCTGCTTCGCCGCAGGATCCAGCGTCACCTTGTTGACCTCCGGCCCCGCAGCGGAAACGCGACCGGCAAAGGGCAGGCCGAAGAGATAGAGGAGTGCGCTTCGCCGCTTCATGGCGGGAGAATCTGAAAGGGTGGGGGAGAAGCGGCTAGGAGCATTGCGACAGCATCAGCGAAAGCTGCCTATGGAACCACCAACCGAGGAAAAAATCCCGGCACCCCGGCAAAAGAAAAAGAGGCAGGAGCTTCTAGCCTCCTGCCTCTTTGCCTTTTGAAATTCGCAGCGAAGCACCCTTACAGCGCCCCGCGCTCGGCGATCCGGAGCAAACGCTCATACCGCTTTTCCAGCAGCGTCGCGCGGCCTTCATCACCCACCTCGCGGTAGTAGCCCACGATCATCTTGTAGATACCGGACTCGGTATTCGCGCGGAACCAATCCTTGCTGCCGGTTTCTACCACCCGCTTGAAGGCCAGCTCGATATCGCGCACCGCCTTGCGGGCCACCGTGCTGTCGGACTTGGCGAAGTTGTAGTAGTCCTCCGCCATCATCTTGAAGCCTGTGATGCTGCCACCGTATTCGCGCAGCGCCGTGTCGTAGAGATTGCCCACGTTCTTGGCCGCGTCCGGACCACCACGCTTCATGATCAGGTCACCTTCACGCTTGAGCGTGGTCGCAATCAGATCCTTCTGCTCGCTCGATTCGCGCTCCACCCGGCGGCGCTCGCGCTTCATTGCACGCTCCACCTCGGTCTCAGTCGCGTAGGGATACACGTGCTCATCCTCCGCACGGGCGGCCAGCGCGGCCATCCGCGGATTGTCGCGGAACTCGCGGCGCATATCGGCGGAGAACTCACGCCACACCGAGACTACCTTCGGGTCGGACGGCTGGGTTTCGTCAGCGAAGAATTGCTGCTGCTCCTCGATCACGTCGTAGAGGCGCGACCAGGTTTCGGGGAAGGACTTGCCGAGCTCGTTGGCCAGCTGCGCGGTCTTCATGGTCTCACCCAAGCGTCCCATCGCGGCGAAGAGATCGGACAGCCACAAGTGGCGGTAAACCGACATCGTCGTGATGTCGCTCTGGTGCGCGCGATCATTCCACAGCCAGATCTCCTGCTCGCTGAGCGAATTGTTGAGCTGCGGATTGCCACCTTCACCCTTCGAGACCCCACCGATACGGCCGATGTTGGTGTCCCACTCGCGCGTATCGGTCTTGATCGCGGCCCATGCGTGGCCGCCCAGATCCGTCTCACCGGCCAGGATCAGCGCCGGGATGCCCTGCGCCCGGGCGGTGTTCACGCTGAAGTAGGAGCGGTCACCGCAGATGCCACCTTCCTTCAGGATCTCCGCGAAGCTGTATTCCTTGTAAGGATTGATGCCCTTCACCGCACGCTCCATCAGGTACTCCACCATCTCATAGGTGCTTCCCCAGTTCTTCCGGCTCTCGTGCATCTTGTCGATCGCCCAGTCCAGCTCCTTGGTCGCCACCGGCGCGCAGACCACCCACACTAGGTCGCGGGCGTTCTGGCGATGGACCGGCACCGCCAGCTTGCCCTTCTCGTCCTTCTCTACATACCAGAGATAGCGGGCGAGGGGATTCACCGTGGACTCTCCTCCGAGCGGCTCACCGATCGTCATGTCATGGTCGAAGACCACCGAGCAAGCGACCGCGAGGCTGAAGAACTTCTCAAACTTCTCCGAGCGCGCACTCCACGCGTCCTTCAGGAAGACCAGCACCTTCGCGGAGTCATCCGCATCCTTCATCGTCAGGAGCAGTTCCTCCATCGCTTCCGGCTTGTTCAGCAGCCAGGTCAGCATCTCCAGCGCGTAGCTGTCGTGGGAGATCTCGGCGATGTCGGATTGGGAAAAGCGGTCCAGGAATTCCCAGCGCAGGAAGGCCTTGTAGAGCGGCGCTTCCGCCCACACCGGGTCGAAGCGGTTGCGTCCTTCCTTGCCTGCCACATTGGGCACCGCTGCTGCCAGGGAGCGCTCCAGCAGATTGCGATAGGCGTTCCAGCCCTTCGAATCCATCGCGGTCTTCAGCATCGCCGCGTCTCGCTGCAAGGCGGCATCGCGACCGGCATCGATGCCGGTGAGAAGCAGCGGCTCCGCGTTCTTCAGCACGGCGATACCAGGATCTTCCGGCACCGCTTCTTTCTGCGGCACGGTGATTCCGGGCATTGGCTTCGCACTGGCGACCGCACCGTTGGCGGCGCTTTCAGTCTTGGCCTGCTCTTCCTTGGCCTTGTCGAAATCGAAAATCTTCGTCGGCGCCGCTTCCGGCAGCGGCGCGGTGCTGGCTCCGCCGGAGGCTTCCGTGGTCTCGGCATTCTTGATGACGACCACCCGGGTCTTCATGCTCTCCAGCTTGTACCACACACCGCCAACCACGAAGGCGGTGAAAAGCAGTGCCGCGACGGTGCCGGTAGCATGCGCCTGCGCTTGCTGCACGATACGGCGCCCGGACCCAACGGCCGGGCGAACAATCGGGGCCTGAGGGCGGGGGACAGGTTTCTTAGGCTTCATGGTGCGGAGGAATTCGGAGGAGAATCAAACGTCCGGAAAACGTGGAAATCCTGTGTCATAACACACCGGACAGCAAATCGTTTCTCCCGGAGTGGAAAATCTTCACTCCGCCCCACTCAAAGCCTCATATGAATCATTTCTTATGCTGCAACATCATCCACGCCAGCAGGGAGGGGTCCGCATAGGCGGGAATCCATGACTCGTGGTGCTCCTCCGGGTAGTAGGTGACCAGTAGCTTCTTGCCACCCGCGTCGTGGATCGCCTTCTCCATTTCCTGGGTCTTGGCCACCGGTACCGCATCGTCTTTCAGACCGTGGAAGGTCCAGATCGGGATGTCCTTGATCTTCTCCGCTTGGGCCGGCTCGCCGCCACCACAGATTGGCACCCCGCTCGCATACAGATCCGGCTCCTGCGTCAGGCAGGCCCAGGTGCCAAAGCCGCCCATGCTGATGCCCGTCAGGTGGATCCGCTTCTCATCCACATGCAGCGACTTCGCCAGATGCTTGGTCAGCGCGATCACCTCGTCCGTATTCCACCAGCGGCCCATCGGGCACTGCGGCGCCGCCAGGATGAATGGCAGCCCGTGGCCCTGGTTCTTCATCGCCGTCGTCGCCATCATCGGCGGCCCGTGCTTGCGGATCAGGTCCAGATTGTCGCCGCGCTCCCCGGAGCCATGCAGGAAGATCACCAGCGGATACGCCTCCGCGGAGTCCTTGTCGTAGCCCTCCGGCAGGAATTGGAGATAGTTGATCTTTTCCCCAGGTTTCCACTCCAGGGATTCGCTGGACTCGGTCGGGGTGGCAAATGCGGTGAGGGGAATCATCATGAGCAGAGCAAGGATGCGGCGCATATCCGCCTACTCCACGCCAGATTCCCAAAAAGCCAAGCGGGAAGCGGGTCAAGGTAGTCTGCTCCTCCGCCGCCTTGGACTGCGCGCAGCCTGCTGCCGTGAAGCACCAAACCGCGCCCGGATTCGCCACCGGCAGCCCGTAGCGAATCACCCCCTCTCGTTCGAAGGCCAAGCCCGCTCTTCTCGCTCTGAAATCTCAAATCTCAAATCTCAAATCGGCCTTTCCCCTGGCCTCCGATCATTCATCCCAAGCCACCCGGCACTCGCCACCGCAGCTGAAGCTTACACCCGTTCCCGCAGGAGCGGAGACACGATCTTGATCCTCTCCGCAATCTCCCGGATCGCCTCCAGATCCAAGCCCTTCTCTCCCTCCTCGTCCTCCACCCCAGCCCCGGTCTTCGGGAAATGCCCCGCCAGCTTCGAGTCCAGCTCGATCGCCCGCAGCTTGTCCGCCATCACCACCCGCCTCCATATCACCGCCGTCTCCTCCGGCGTCGTCCCATCTCCCTCTCGCTTCCCCCGCACCTTCGTCTTCTCATAGAACCCTTGGCACAGCCTCGACTCCAGCCCCACACTCCCCGCTGGCGTCCGCACCACCTCGGCCAGGAAGCTCCGCTTCTCCACGATCGTCATCAGCGTCACCCCCAGCTCGTCCGCCATCTTCCGGATCTCCGCGATCCGCGCCTGCACCAGCGGATGCTTCAGCACCGTGCTCGAATTCGTCTTCGAGTTCCGTCCCCGGTCGATGTATCCGGCCTCCACATGGGCCCGCGTCGCCGTAATCCCCTGCGCCACCATCTGCGCGAACTTCTCCTGCTTCCGGTTCAGCGGCCTTCTTGTCTTTTCCA
Organism: Haloferula sp. BvORR071; assembly: GCF_000739615.1. Lineage (GTDB taxonomy): Bacteria > Verrucomicrobiota > Verrucomicrobiia > Verrucomicrobiales > Akkermansiaceae > Haloferula. The sequence goes on along the minus strand of NZ_BATP01000007.1, from coordinate 122,288 downwards.
TATCGTTCATGCTCGCGACCCTACCCGATCCTCCCGCCATCCCGACACGGGCGCATCTTCCCCTCCAGCGGCGTAGCCCTTGGACCGCGTGCAGCCTGCTTCCGCTTTCAGGCAGGCAACCCTGTTGCCGTGAAGCACCCAAACGATCTCCGATTCACCACCGGCAGCCCGCCGCTCCCTCGAACCGATCTTCTTCGTCCCAAGGGGACGGCTTATAAAAGCCCGGCACGAGGAACGAAGTGCCGGGAAAAGCAGGGGAGGGATCACCGTGTCCTGTAGGGACGCCTCATGTTTCTGGCGGCCCGAGCTCTCAACACCCCTGCCACTCCCCGCGCTTGCCCGCCATCCGCTCAATCCCTACCTATCCCGCATGGAGACAATCCGAGCAGGAGTCGCAGGGGCAGGTTCAATGGGGCGCAACCACGCCCGCGTCTACAGCCTCATCCCGGGCGCCAAACTCTGCGGCGTCTACGATGCCGACTTCGCCCGCGCCCAGGCCGTCGCCGAGGAATTCGGCACCGTCCCCGTCGCCTCCCTCGAAGAACTCGCCCAGCTCGCCGAGGCCGTCAGCGTCGCCGTTCCCACCATCGCCCACCGCGACGTCGGCTGCCGCCTCATGGAACTCGGCAGCCACATCCTCATGGAGAAGCCGATCGCGCCATCGGTGGAAGACGCCCGGGCTCTGGTCGATACCGCCAAGAAGCAGGCCAAGATCCTGCAAGTCGGCCACATCGAGCGCTTCAATCCCGTCCTCCGCCAGCTCGAGCAACGCCTCACCCATCCCACCTTCATCGAGGCCCATCGCCTCTCGCCCTTCCCGAACCGCAGCATCGACATCGGCGTCGTGCTCGACCTGATGATCCACGACCTCGAGATCATCCTCCACCTCGTCCGCTCACCCATCGAAAGCATCGACGCCGTCGGCGTGCCCGTGCTCATGCCTTCCGAGGACATCGCGAATGCCCGCATCCGCTTTGCCAATGGCTGCGTCGCCAACGTCACCGCCAGCCGCATCAGCCCGGAGAAGATGCGCAAGATCCGCGTCTTCCAATCCGACTGCTACCTCTCCCTCGACTACCAGGAACAAGCCGGACAGATCCATTGGAAGGAAGGCATGTCCATCCAGCGCGCCGAAGTCGAAGTCGAGAAGGACGAACCCCTCAAGCTCGAACTCGCCGCCTTCATCGCCAGCGTCGCCCACGGCCACGACCCCGCCGTCACCGGCCAGCAAGGCGCCGCCGCCCTCGAACTCGCTCTCGAGATCACCCGCATCATCCACGCCCAGCGCTAGCTCCCATTCCGCGGCGCAGCCGCCCTGGAGTGCGCGCAACCCTGTTGCCGCGAGCGAGGTGTCAGGCCGCGCTTCTCCTCAGGTTTGCAACAAAGTCGACCTGTGGCCTGCGAATAACCGCAAAGGCTTGCGAACAACTCTTCTTGGGGTCGCGTGGCTCCGCCTCGCTTGGACGGTCGTGCGACCCACTCTAACAGCCCGCCTCCAAGCCAATGCCATCAAGGACAGGCTTGCTTCCATCCACGCGTGTCCCCCGATGAAAGCCGCAGGCCCTCGGACTGCTGGGATTATTCCCAGCTTTCGAGTGCATCTCGCGGCGCGCCTGCTCTATCAAAATGAAGCGGCCCATGAGCTCCGCCTCGCTTGGACAGTCGTGCGACCCACTCTAACAGCCCGCCTCACCAATCCTCGCGCACCCGCCACGCCATCATCGCTTTCCAGCGCACAGCCACACAGGCATTGAATCTCCCTCAATTCTCCTCTCAGAATCAAATTCGTGAGCTGCTACGTGTGTACCCGCTGGGGCGATTCCGAAGAAAATCCATCCGAAGCGCGGATGCGCGCAATCTTGGCGGAGCTTGATACCCCGGACCAAGAGCACCCCAGTACCTGGCTCTCCGATGATGCCGAGTGGACCCTCTCGATCTACGAGAGCGGCCTCGTGGTATGGGAGAATGGGGAGAATGAGGAAGGCGGCGAACCTCGCTATCAAGAAGGGCTGAGCCGGGAGGCTTCTCTGCGCTTGTGGCAGCTTCTGGTGGCCGGGAATTACGCCGAGATCGAACAGGAGCCGTGGAAGGATGGATACGGACCTCCAATCTCCGATGAGGAGTTGCAGCGACTCAAGGAGGAATCGGATCGGATCCTTCGCGAAATACATCGCAAGTTCTACGACTCGCTTGGGCCGGAGGATGCCGCTAGGCAGTGCCTTCGTGAAGGCTGCCAGCGTGGGACCGTTGCATTCAGTGCCTTCTGCCGGCCTCATCAGTTCGAGAACGTCCGCAAGGAACCTTGCCCATTCGATGATTGAAGAACCGGGGACAACTGCCGCATAAAAACAGACGACGGAGGACAAACGGCGATCCGTCCGGATTTGTATGACGATGGGGATCGCTTACCTCAAGCGATCCTAGGCTTGCCCCCTCCATCGAAGTCCTAAGCCCCGGCACTTATCCCTGCCATCATGATCTTCAGGAGAATCCTGGCACCCTTCGTGAAGCGACATCTTCAACTGCCCGCCCTCCTCGGGGAAATGCTCGCCGATGGATCATGGAAGCACCCCGGTGACGAAGTGATCTCACGGTTGATCCCCTTCATCCGCGAACCACTCCAGTTCCGCAGCTCGGTCGAGCAAATCACCACCCCTCAGGATTGTCTCATGGGCCCTGACGAAGCGGAGAACGCAACCTTCCACGAATACCGTGGCTCACAGGTCGGCCCCCGGGACCTACCTTGGCTCGACGTCGAGCAAAGCCTCCTGATCGCGATCAACAGAATCCCCGGCGACGACCTTGCGATCGCTCTCGATTACCGCTCATCGGTAGAGGATCCTCGCGTGATCGCGTCCGAATGGGTCGACACTGACGGCGGCTGCTGCCTTTGGCGCGAGGTGGCTCCGACATTCGCCGCCTTTCTCGCGCAGCTCGCCACGGCAACGCAGCCCCTTCTTCCCGGCAGCGCGGCGGCTCCGCCCCGCTTGGACAGTCCTGCAAACCCACCCTAACAGCCGCGGCCGAAAATCTACCTGCGCCAATCGCCTTGTGGAGAATCTGCCTCCTCACTCAGACCCAACAAAAAGCCGCGGGGAGCGATCTCCCCACGGCTCGCATCAAACAAAACCACGACAGTCTCAGGGAGCTGCGGTCGGGATCACCGTGACGACAAATGCCTCATTGATCGGCATGGCGCTCTGGTCCTCGGTGTAGATCTTCCAAGTGACACCGTTGTACCAGACGCCGACTTCCTTGGTCATGTAGGTCGGGCTGGCTTCATTGCTATACAGGTGCCGGGCGAAGACCACGGCATTCGGCTTCCCGGTGGTGAGGGGATTGTTGATGGCCACCTGATTGCTAGCGACATTACCGGCGTTGCTCGTGACCAGGAAGGATACCGGCGTTCCAGCGACCTTCAGAGTGGTGACATCGGCGATGTTGAAGGCCACCGCCTTCATGTCTGCGTTGTTGTCCGTGTAGATGGACCAGTTGCCGTTGCCAGCCCAGTAGAAGGTGCTGAAAGGGTCCGTCAGCCGGACACCTTCAAAGCCGTTTCCGATACTGATCAGATGGTTGGCCAGTAGCAGGTTGTGGGGCTTGTTTTTGGCGATGGTCGGGAAATAGGCGATGTTGCCTTCTCCGACCGTAAGGGGGTTGACCGGCATGCGCTTGGCTCCCGGAGCCAGCAGAATGTTGAAGGTCTCGTTGAGGGCGATGCTGGCGTTGTCCTCGTTCTGGATCTGCCAACGTCCCAAAGTGGAATTGTACTGAAACCCGAACGCGTGATTGTTGTAGTTCCCTTGGAAGTTGTGGATCGCGATTAGGTTGAGCTTCGACTTCCCGTTGAGTGCCGGGTGGTCGAGAGTGAAGATGCTGCCGCTGGTGTTGGCACCTGAGGTCGTCAGCTTCAGGGCCTTGGGGCCTCCGGCGGCCTGGGCGGGGGCCGCGGCGATGATGGCGATTACGGCGGCAGCAAAACTGCCCGGAATCAGTTTCCTGAGGAGTGATGTCTTGGTCATGGGAGTTATGGTTTTAAACGCAATTCCAAGGTGGTCGATATTCCTTGCCGGTCAATATCTTAGTTCCAGCAAACAAATCACGCCAGACGCGCGCGGGGGCACGTCTGACGTGTTTCTGAATAATCCTGCACTTGGCAGTGCTCTGGCCCCTCAGGGCTCAGTCTTGGCGGGGGCCGCAGGCTCCGGCTCTGCCGGTGCCGGTGCCGGTGCCGGTGCCGGCTCGGGAGCAGCCTCAGTCGCAGGCTTCGGTGCCGGAGCCACCGGCGGCGGCGTTGGGGCTGCCGGAATCTCCGCGCGCTTCGAGTAATGTTTGCCGATGCGGTTGTCGGCATCGTTGTCGATCACCCGCGCGGCATAGAGATCGGCGGACAGGTTCTTGGCTGCCGCCACTTCCAGGTCGGTCGGCGTGCCGCCGGTCTTCGCCGCGGCCCGGAACACTAGGTTCGGAACGATCTTCTCCATCCCGGGGGACAGCGCCGGATCAATGATCGTGGCGATAACCGGCTTGGGCCTCACATCGGGCATCTCGCCCTTCCTGAGTTCGTCGATATGCTCAGGGGAATCTAGGAAGCCGAGCGCCTCGGCCTGCTGGTAGGCGCGCAGGTAGGTATCGCGCACCAGCTTCTCCCGCGCCGGTTGCTCGATTTCCTCATCCAGACTGCTCTTGTCCTTCTTGTCGTGGCGGTAGACCACGTCGAAGTAGGCGGAGGGATCAAGCTCCAGCGCCTTCGCGTCCTGAATCAGGGCGATACCTTTGAAGAGCGTGGCGTGAGCCGCTTCGACCGTCGGGGCGCTGTAGAAGCCGGTGTCCGACGCCAGCGTGCGCATCTCGCTCGCCAGCCGCTCGGTCTTCTTCTCCCGCTTGAAGTGCTTCATTGCGAAGCTACCAAGCACCAAGGCCACCAGCCCGAAGGCCGCCATTTTAAGAATCGTTGCAACACGCGGGTCCATCAGGTCCAAATCGATTTCGGTTTCTTTGCTTCAGCTTGCTGCTGCGGCTGCTCCATGAAGTTGCGTTTCTCGCGGCAGTTGAAGAGTGCTTCCTCGCGGGTGATGAAGCCACTATCCAGCAACATTTGAATGGTCTGGTCGATCGTGCGCGAGCCGTCCTTGAAGCCGATTTCCATCAGGCCGACGATTTGCTCCAGCTTGCGCTCGCGGATGCAGGCGCGGATGCCGTGGTTGGCGCGCAGCACCTCCGAGGCGAGGACCCGGCCGCGGCCGTCCGCGCGCTGGATCAGGCGCTGCGAGACGATCGCCTCCAGAACGCCGGAAAGTTGGGTCACGATCTGCGGCTGCTGATCGGGCGGGAAGACGTCCACCAGGCGGTCGATCGATTGCGGCGCATCCACCGTGTGCAGGGTGGCCAGCACCAAGTGGCCGGTTTCCGCGGCAGTCAGAGCGATCCGGATCGTCTCCAAGTCGCGCAATTCCGAGACAACCACAACATCCGGGTCCTGGCGCAGGGCCTGGCGCAGCGCGATCGCGAAGCCCTTGGTATCCGATCCGACCTCGCGCTGTTTGATCAGGCAACTGGCGTGGGTGAAAGTAAACTCGATCGGGTCCTCAATCGTCACGATGACGCCCGAGCGGTTTTCCGAGATCCGCTTCACCATCGACGCCAAGGTCGTGGACTTGCCGGAGCCGGTGATGCCGGTGACCAGCACCAGACCCCGACGAAGCTGGCAAAGATCGTGGACCACCGCGTGATGCCCTAGCTCGCCCAGATCCGGGATGTGCTGCGGGATGTGGCGGAAAGCCGCCTCATGACAGCCACGGGCGATGTGAACATTGCCGCGGAAGCGCCCGACACCCTCCAACTGCAGGGCATAATCCAGCTCCCAGTTCTGCTCCAGCGCCGCACGCTGGGCCTCGGACAAGGTATCCAGGATAAGACGCCTGACCGTATCTGGATCGAGCAGGAAGTCCTCCAGCGGATTGAGGTTCCCCCCAACCCGGGCCGCCGGCGGCGCCCAAGCCGAAAGGTGCAGGTCCGATCCGCCCAGCTCGACGGTCTGGCGGAGATAGTCGGTGATTTCGCGTACTTGGCTCACGATGATTGAAGGTGAAACTACGAAATGCCGCGCATGGCGCGATCAAAATCCTGCGGCCGGTCAGTTGCTGTCCTCGCCACCGCCGGATCGATGATTCCTTGCTGCGTCGCCGCGATCAAATAACGCAGGAAAGAGCAGGCGGTCGCCTCGTCCGACTTGTTCAGGAAGTCTTTTATGTCGTCGTACCGTCCCTCCTCGATCCATTTGCGCGCCGCGCCGCTGTTCTCGAAATATTCCAGGACCGCCACCACCCCGCCGTTGATCCGCGGTAGCAGTTGCTGGGCGATCACCCCGATCAGTTGGTGGGACAGCAGGCTGGCGGCACCGGCGCTGCCGGAATCGCTCAGGATCCGGTTCAGGCGATCCAGCGCGGTCGCCACCCCCGCCACGCCGGAGCCGTGGAGGGTGGAGATCACCAAATGACCGGTCTCCGCCGCGCGCAGGGCGGTGAAGGCGGATTCCGCATCACGGATTTCGCCGAAGAGGATGACGTCCGGGTTCTGCCGCAGGGCGGCGCGCAGGGCGACGTTGAAGTTCTCCGTGTCCCGCCGGACCTCGCGCTGGGAAAACCAGGAGTGCTCGTTTTCGAAGAGATACTCGATCGGGTCCTCGATCGTGACGATATGCCGCATCTGGTTCTGGTTGATCCACTGCAGGCAGGCCGCGATCGTGGTGGATTTGCCCGAGCCGGTGGGGCCGCAGACAATCACCAGCCCCGAGCGGCGCTGCATCCACGAGGCCAGCAGCTCGCCGGGGACGCCGAGTTCGTCGAAGCCCGGGATCTCTTTCTTGATCGGCCGCAGGACCACGCCCAAGCGGCCGAGCGAGCGATACACGTTCGCCCGCAGGCGGCCGGCACCCTCGACGGCGAGGCTTGAATCTCCGTCGTTGGTGCTGTCCGGATCGCAGCCGCACTCCCGCCAGATGGCCGCCACGTCTTCCTTCGAAACGGGGCCGCCGTGCGCGATGATCACCTCGCCGTCCTTCCGGACCCGGGGGCGCTCGCCCTCGATCATGAAGACGTCGCTGGCACCGCCGGTGAAGGCATTTTCAAGCAGGTCACGGATCGCAGGATTCACGGTCCCGACACTAACAGGCGCGCCCCGCTCGGGGGGAAGGTGGAAATTCAGATTGGTGCCGGGAATTACGCCTTTTTCATCCCGGCTTCACGAGTTCCACAAGAAGAGGGCTCAGCGCAGCATCCGGTAGCCTTCGGTATTCGGCTGGAAGACCGCCGGGTCGATCTTGGCGTTGATCTTCGACTGGGTGAAGACCGTGCGGATCCGGGTCTTGTCATCCAGCTCCAGATCGAGCGCCCGCAGCTCTTGGGTCTTCTGGTCGATGTCCAGGAACATCCAGCTCACGTGCTTCTTGAGCGCCTTGTCCTTCGGCTTCACGGTGAGCTGGTAGATCCCGTCCGTGACGCGCGACTCGACCAGCTCGAAGGTCGCCTGGAAGCCCGCGAGGTCGCGGAAGGCCTGGTCGGAGAGCAGGGTGAATTGCTTGGCCTCGGCGGTGTCCTGATCGATGACCTTGCCGCGCTTGTTCTCGACATCGATCAGGGTCATGGACGAGCCGTCGGAAACGGCCAGGGTCTTCACCGGGTTGCCCAGCTCCCAGAGTAGCTTGCCGGGGCGGACCATACGCAATTTCCCGGGTGTGGAGACCGGCTTCTTGAGCGAGGGCAGCTTGCGCTCCTGGACGAAGTCCGCCTCCAGGCTCTGGAGGTCCTTCTGCTTGGCGATCCAGGTCTCCAGCGGCTTCACGTCGAGGTCGGCGCGGGCGATGGCCACCAAGGAAGCAAGGATCAGCAGTGCTTTCATGGCGGTATAGGACCGCCGGAGCGGCCCGCTTGCCAGTGTCATTTCCACTAAAGTTCAGAGTTCCGCTTTCCAAGCTCCGGCCGACCCTCTTCCCTCCGCGCATGCGCAAATGGTGGCTTCCCCTGATGCTGCTCGCGGCGGTGGCCGTGGCGGCTTCCGGGCTTTCGCGGCTGCGGTTCGATACCGACATCCTTTCGATGCTCCCTGGGGAGCTGCCCGAGGTCCGCGGGCTGAAGGCCCACCACCACGCCTTTGCCCGGGAAGACGAGGCAATCCTGCTGGTGGAGAATCTGGGCTCGGGGGAGCTGGCTCCGGAAAAGGCCGCCGAGTCGCTGTCCAAGGCGCTGGAGAAAGATGGCGTGGTGAAGCGTGCCCGCTGGCAGCCGCGTTTCAAAGAGGATGCCGATGGCATTGCCGAGTTGCTCGCCTACCTCTGGCTCAACGGCGAGCCGGAGGCTGCGAAGGCGATGGCCGAGCGCCTCGCCCCGGGGAAATCGAAGGCGGCGATGGAAGAGGTGGTCGAGAAGCTTGCCACCTCGATGGAGGGGCAAGACCTGGCGATGCTGGCGCACGATCCCTTCGGCTTTCTCGCCCACCCGGCGGTCACGCAGCTCTTCGCCAATTCCGGGGAGGGCAGCTCGGGTTTCGCCAGTGCGGACGGAACCTCGCATCTGGTCTTCATTGATGCGACCGGAGCCGTCCACGGTTACCGCGAGTCCGCGGTGTGGATGGACCGGGTGCGCGCGGTAGCCGCCCAGTGGGAAGCGGGGGAGGGCAAGGGCTACCACGTGGGACTCACCGGTGAGCCGGTCTTCTCCTCAGAAATCGGGATGGCCATGGAGAAGGATATGAGCGGCTCGATCGGCCTGACCCTGACTTTGATCGGCCTGCTCTTCTGGTGGATGCAGCGGCGGCTGATGCTGCTGGGCGGCTTGATCGTGACCCTCTGTCTGGTCTTCGCCGTGGCACTGGGTCTCGCTGGGTGGATCTACGGTGAGCTTAGTATCATGGCGCTGAGCTCGGCGGAAATCTTGATCGGCCTGGCGACGGACTATGGCTTGGTGATCTGCCAGGAGGCGAAGGTCGCCGGGCACGACAAGAAGGAGCTGCGGCACGCCAGCGGCAAGCCGGTACTTTGCGGTGCACTGACGACAGGCGTGGTTTTCCTGGCGCTCAATCTCGGCGGGCTGCCGGGCATGGCGCAGCTCGGCAGCATCGTGGCCTGGGGGCTGCTGGCCGCCGGCGTCCTGATGATCGTGCTCTACCTGCCATGGGTGGCGAAGTACGGTGTGGATCGGATGGTTCCCGATGACGAGGCGAAGTGGGTGCCGCGCCGCCGGAAGTCCTGGATCATCACGGGAAGCATGCTCGCCGTCTCGATCCTGCTGCTGGTGGTGATGGGACTACCGGCGCTGGTTTACGATTCGAATATCATGCGGCCGCGGAACAGCCAGGCGATGGCGGCCTTCGAGCGGATGCGCGAGAAATTCCCGGACCGCGACCCACGCCTGCTGCGGGTGGTGATCGAAGCGGAGAACGACGGCCAGATGCTCGAGCGGATGCGCGAGGCGGAGGGTCGCTTGGCCAAGGGCAAGGCGGATGGCGTCCTGCTGGAAGGCGAATTGCCGCGCGGTTGGTGGCCGGATGCCGCCAAGCAGCATGAGAATCGCGCGACCTTTGCCGCGCTGGCGAAGGACGGGCCGCGCTTGCTGGCGGAGGCGGATGAGGTCGGCTTCTCGGAAGAAGGTACGGCACTGGGTAGCAAGATCTTCGCGGCGCTGGAAAAGGCGGCACAGGCAGAGACATTTTTCCCCGAGTCGCCCACCGCCCGCGAGATCATGCGGCTCTTCATGCAGCGCGATGACAAGGGCGGGGGATTGGTGATCGGTTCCCTGATCCCCGCGGACGAGGTGGGGCCGGACACCGCCGGCTACCCACGCCTGCGCGCCTTGAATGGCGATGGCATCTGGCTCAGCGGCTGGAGCCTCTTCAAGCCCGCGATTTCCGGCCTCGTGAAGGACGACGTCGGCCGCATGCTCCTGCCGATGGGCGTGCTGCTGGTCGGCATGATGGCCTTCATCTTCCGCCGCGCCCGCGATGTTGGCTTCGCGATCTTCGCCATGGTGGTCAGCATCGTGCCCATGCTCGCGATCATGCGCGTCTGCGGCCTGCAGTGGAACTTCGTGAACCTGATGGCCACGCCGCTGCTGTTAGGTACCGGCATCGACTACGCGATCCACGTGACCCTCACCCTCAGGCGCACCGGCATGTGCTTCAAGGAACTCTGGAACGGCACCGGCAAGGCCCTGCTCTTCTGTGGCGTCTCGAACGTCATCGGCTTCGGCTCCCTCATCTTCTCGGCCAGCGAAGCCCTCGTGAGCCTGGGCCAAGTCGCCGTGATCGGGATCGTCCTCAGCATGGCCGTCTCCATCTTCCTCCTCCCCGGCTGGCATGCCCGCACCCCCAAGGGAGAGTCACTTGACTGATCCCGAAGGGATCACTGCGACAGTAGCCGGGGGTTGAGGCGAAGCCGGCACCCCCGGAACCGCCATGAGAGGAAGACTCGATCCCGAAGGGATCGCAGCAGGGCTGGAGCATCGATGACTCCGCGGAACGGAGCGGAGGCGGTCCCGATGATTCTGAATAGCCCGGATCATCGTTCGCCCAACGACCATCGCTTGGAAACTTCGGAACCGCTGTTTGGAGCAGTTTAAGCTGAGTCGTGGCCGCCTTATCGGAGAACGGCAACGCCGTTCCCTCATATAGCCCAAGGGTTGCCGGCCGCGTCCGTCGCAGCCCGGAGGGCTAAGATGAACGCGGTCGGCTACCCTGGGTATGGCCCAAAAGATCATTCAACCTCGAAGAGGTTGCCTCGGCTTCCGTTGCTAAATGGTGTGAGGAGGGAATACGCGGCCCTTTCGGGCGGGTGGGACGGCTTCGCGCGCTCGTAGCGATTCAACGTAGTGCCCGACGCAAACAAAATGCAGCGAGTGAAACCGCATTCTTCCCGGATGGAGAATCCTCAGCCATCAAGTAGATCCCCGAATTGATAAACAATGGAGGCTGCTGCCAACGCCTCCGGAGGTGGGTAGAGCGGGTAATCCGGGATTCCGTTCCGTGCGAAACGCTCGAACATCTGCGCGTAGAAAGGTTTCAGCTCGGGACGTCGATCAAGATAGTTCACCGCAGCCATGCGGGTTGAGAGTTGATCGGAGAAACACATCAAGAAGTCCAGCAGGTCGACCACGTAGATCCCCGGAATGTTCAAGCGGGTCATGAGCTCGCAAGCGGTCGGAATATCTTCAAAGGTCGAGAAGTAGGGAAGGATTACGCTCCGGATCGTCTGGATCATATTTGAGATCTCCGCGTCGCGGTGAACCGGGTCTGCCACGTTCCACAAGCCCAACTCCGGATTCGAAGCCAGAATTCCAATCAGTCCTTCTCCCACGATATCGGAGGGTCCCCGCAATGAGACGTTGGACTGCCGCCATTTTTTCAGCCTCGGAGAATGGACGTTTCCTTGAATCCAAATGCCGACAAATTCGCCAACGGCATTTCTCTTGCTGGATTGGAATGAGATCTCAAAGCGGAATGGCCCTTCAGGCTTCGAAAGCCGCCGGGCCGAGCTGGAATAGCGGTAGCCGTCGGACTGGAATGCCAAGGAAATCTGTTCACAGCATTCCAGATAGATCTCCCGCGGGCTCTTGTGGTCCTCGCTCCGCATCTCTTCGGGATCAAGAAACCTCCGCCACCCGCGTCGCGGCAGTCGCCTTCCCCGGCTCCGGCAACTCTTCGATCGGTCGCGTAAACATCGTCTCCGCCTCCATCTTGAACCACACCTTCATCCCGCTGAAGAGGTGCCTCACCGCCTTCATGTTCGGCTCAAAAGGCACGCGGATCAAATGGCGGTGCTTCAGGTTGTTCTTCCCATAGGTGCCAAGCATCAAACGCTTGCGCGCGATGAGCTCCAGCCTCCGGTTGTAGAAACGCATGAACCTCGCGAAGATCGCGCCGCCGACCCCATTGTAAGGCATCGTCGAATACTCCTTGTCGGCATCCGCATACACCGCCCGCACCGGCCCGATGAAATACGCCGCGATGTCCATCAGGAAGGCCGCGTGCATCAGATCCACGTCGCCGAGATACTGATACTTGTTTTTATACAGCCCGTGGAACCAGCGCTGGTAGGACTGCGGGTAGATCTCATTGTGATGGTCCAGCGCCATCTTCACACATTCGCCCCGCAGCGCCTTGAGGATAATCTTGTGGGCGCAATAGCTACTATGCCCGCAGTAGTCGAGACCCTGCGAATAGAGCGGATCCATGAAGCCTGCCGCATCACCCGCCATGATCCAGCCCTCACCGCAAACCTCCGTGGAGTAGTAGGGGAGATGCTTGTAGATCCGTGCATCGTTTTCGATCGCCACCGCGTTCTCGAACATCAGTTTGCCGATCGGGTGGCTGACCAAGTGCTGCTTCAGGCGCTCGGCGATGTGACCTTCCGTGGGAGGGGTGAAGAGCCGCTCGTCCCAAGTCACACCCGCGGAGAAGTCGCCATTCGACAGCGGAATGATCCATGACCACCAGCCACGCCCCATCAGGTGATTCGTCGCGCTGGAGCGCGGCACGCTGGGGCCGTCCTTCAGGCAAGGTGCCTTCACCCGCGCCTCATGGGAGTCGAGGGTCATCACATTGCTGTAGCGCACCCACATCGAGTGGACCGGGTGATCCTCCAGCTTGCGCCAGGTCTCGCGCTGGCGGGCGACCAGCGCCGCCTTGCCCGAGCAATCGGCCACCCATCCTGCGGTGATCGTGCGGGTTTCGCCAGCGTGCTTGAGCACCACGATATTCTTGCCGGCTCCGCCCAGCTCGAAGGACTTGATCGTCGCCGGGCGCAAGAGTTCGCAACCCTCGGCCACCGCCATTTCCAGCATGTGCGTGTCCAGCTTCGAACGGTCGAGCTGATAGGTCGGATAGCGTGCCTGCGCATTCGGCCCGATCTCCGAGCAGCAATTCGGGCAGTCATTCTCCGGAGTGTTGAACCACATCCGCAGCCCGTGCTTCTGGAAGTGCTCGCAGGCGAGGTAGTGCCCCAGTCCCAGCACCCGGGTGATGAAGCAGCCAGCCACCTCCGAGGTCGATTCCCCGACCTTGAAGTCAAAGGCCTCCGACTTCTCCACGATCAGCACCCGCGTTTCCGGCCGCGCTCGCTTGAGCAAAAGCCCCAGCGCAGAGCCGGAAAAGGCCCCGCCGAAGATCACGACATCGTAATAAGCCGCTGTGGCAGAAGGAGAAGTGTTGTCGGCGGAAACCATGAACTGCCCGAGCCTAGCCAGATTCGCCGTCTTGGCAACCTGGGAGAGGAATTCGTCATCTCCCCTCAGACCTTATCAAACACCCCCGTCGAGTCCCCGATCCTTCTCGCCTTCACCCCCATCCGATCCAGCAAGGACAGGTAAAGGTTGGTCAGCGGGGTCCCCTTCGGAGCCTCGATCAAACGCCCCGGCGCAAGGGTGCCATTGCCTTTCCCCGCCAAGAGGATCGGCACGTCGTCGTGGTTGTGCCGGTTCCCGTCCGCGATGCCGCCCCCATAGACGATCATCGAGTGATCGAGCAAGGAACCGCCGCCTTCACCGTCCGGCGTGTCCTTCATCTTCTTCAGGAAGTAGGCGAGCTGCTCGACATAGAAGCGGTCGATCTTGCCGATGGTCTCCAGGGTCTGCGGATTGCTGCGGTGGTGGGAAAGCTCGTGGTGCGCCGCTTGGACGCCGATCTCCGGGAAGGTCCGGTTCGAGCCGTCATGCGCCAGCAGGAAGGTCGAGACCCGCGTGGTGTCGGTGTGGAAGGCGAGGTGCATCAGGTCGAACATCATGCGGATATGCTCACCGTAGCCATCGGGGATGCCATCCGGTCGCCTGTCCTCCGGCACTTCCTTGCGGAACTTCTCCGCGCGCTCAATGCGCTGCTCCACATCGCGCACCGCGGTGAGATACTCCTCCATCTTGCCGCGATCCGTGGAACCCATGCGCTGCTGCATGCGCTTCGCATCGTTCATCACGAAGTCGAGGATGCTCTTGCGGTAGGCGCGGCGGCGCGCGTCCTCCTTCTCATTGCCCGAGCCGAACATCTTCTCGAAGACCAGGCGCGGGTCGCGTTCCGCCGGGGCGGGAGTGGTCTCGTTGATCCAGGCCAGATTGAATTGATAGGCACAGGAGTAGCCCGAGTCGCAATTTCCCGAGCTGCGTGCCGGATCGGTGGAAAGCTCCAGCGAGGCGAGTCGGGTATTGCTGCCCACTTCGCGCGCGGCGATTTGGTCGACCGATTCGCCGAGGCGCACATCAGCTCCCGCCGTCTTCTTCGCCTGGCAGCCGGTCAGGAAGGTCGCATTCGCGCGGGCATGATCACCCGCGCCATCGCCATTCGCCTCGGCCTTTTCGCAATCGAGCCCGCGCATCACCGAGAAGTGGTCGCGCAGCCCGGCCAGCGGTTCGAGGGTGGGGGACATCGCGTAATCCTTGCCGCTGCCACCCTTCGGCCGCCACAGATCCAGGTTCACCCCGTTCGGGATGTAGATGAAGCCCATGCGCGTCGGCGCCGCGAGCTTCGCTTCCTGCGCTGTCAGCAGCGAAGGAAAGGACGGCACCACCAAGGTAGCCGCGATGCTTTTGAGGAAAGTGCGTCTCGGGGTCATGGCTGCTTTGGATTTCAAATTTGAGATCTCAAATTTCAGATTTCAGATTTCTTGGCTCGCCGCTGGGCTCATCCTTCCCCTCGGCGATATTGGAACGGCACGGACTTGATCACCGCCTTGAGCATTGCGCGTGAGCTGCCGTTTGCGGCTTCGGTTTCAGATACGATCTTGTCGATGGCCGGCTTGTCATACCAATCCAGACCACGCCCGAGGGCGTAGGTCAGCAGCTTGGTGGCGACAGCGCGGTGGAAGTCCGAGCGATGGTCCTGCACCAGGTATTTCCGGAGTTCGTCCACGCCGACGAACTTCCGGCCCTCGGTCAGCTCGCCGGAGGTATCGATCGGCTTGCCCCGGTCATCGTCTCGCCAGACTCCGGACGCGTCGAAGTTATCCAGGCCGAATCCGATCGGGTCCATCAGCTTGTGGCAGGACGCGCAGCCGGGATCCGCTCGGTGCTTCTCCATCTGCTCGCGCAGGCTGCGCTGGTCGCCACGGTGGCTCGGCGGCTGCAGCTCCGGCACATTCGGCGGCGGCGGGGGAGGGGCCATATCGAGCAGGTTCTCTAGCACATATTTCCCGCGCAGCACCGGCGAGGTCCGCAGTGGATAGGAAGTCAGCAACTGGAAGGATCCCTGGCCGAGAATGCCACGGCGGTGGCTGTCGCTTAGAGTGACCTTGCGGAACTTCTCACCCTCCACTCCCTGGATCCCGTAGTGACGGGCCAGCGGGCCATTGAGGAAGGTGAAGTCCGCATCGAGCAAGGTGGCGATCGGCAGGTTCTCGCGGATGATCTCCTCGAAGAACATCTCCGTTTCACGCCGCATCGCATTGCGCAGCTTGGGATCGAAATTCGGAAAGGCCTGCTTGCCCGGCATCGACGCCTGCACATCGCGCAGCCGCAGCCATTGGCCGGCGAAGTTTGAGACAAACTCCTCCGAGCGCTCATCGCGGATCATCCGCTCGATCTCCGCATCCAGGTTCTTGCGCAACTCGCCGCGGCTTGCCAACTCCATCAGCCGCTGGTCCGGCATCGTGCTCCAGAAGAAATACGACAGGCGGGTGGCCAGCGCGTGTTCGTCGATCTGATGGATCTTGCTCGCATTGTCTGGCTCCGGCTGCGGCTCCTCGCGATAGAGGAAGGCCGGCGACACCAGCATCGCTTCCAGGGCCAGGCGGATGCCTTCCTCGACTCCCTCGCCCTGCTTGAGGGCCAGGCCGACGAGCTGCAGGTAACGCTGCACCTCACCCTCTTGGCTGGGGCGGCGGAAGGCGCGGCGCGCGAAGTTGTTCAGCACCCGCAGCGCATAGACATCGTCCTTCTCGCCGGGCTCACGCTTCAGGTAGATTCGGTTGTGGCTCTCCGGCTTTGCCGGCGGCGGGCCATCGAGAGGGCCGGTGATCGTGAGCGCGTTTACCATCAGATTGCGGTCGCGCTTCTTCGGGTCCGGATTCTTCTCGTCGTAGAAATCGTTGGTGAAGGCGACCGCGATCTCGACCGGCTTGTCGCCTTCGATCTTGAATTCGCGGGTGTATTCCTGCGGCCGCTCCATCCGGGCATCCACCTTCCATTCGCAGATCTTGCTGCCGTTCTCGCGCAGCTCCATCAGCGGCGGCCCGTCGCCCCCCGGGGTGCCGCCAGCCAGCACGGTGGCGCGATAGGTGCCTGCCCGCAGCGGCTTGAACTGGGTCTTCGCCACGCCCTCCTTGAAAAGATAGTGGCCTTCCTCCGAGCGGTGCCCGTCGCCTTCCAATTCGCGGCCCGGGAACTTCTCCTCCGGTGGCGGCATCTTGCCGGGCTTCACCGTCTTGTCCAAGGCGACCCGCGCCGCTTCCAGATAACGCTCCAGGTGCGCGGGCGAGATCGTCAGGACGTCGCCGATGTTGTCGAAGCCGTAGCCAGAGTCATCCGGCGGGATCAGGTCCATCACATTCACCCGCACGCCCAGCAGGTCGCTCAGGGTGTTCTGATACTCCACCCGGTTCAGGCGCCGCAGCGTGACCCGGCCCGGGTCCGGGTGGGCGGGATCCACCGGGAATACCGCGGCCTCGATCCATGCCAGGATCTTTTTCCGCTCGTCCGCGCTCGGCTGGTCCTCATCGAGCGGCGGCATGAGCTGCTGCTTCAAATGATCGCGTACCTCCTTCCATACATCGCGATGCTGCTGCATCTCCGCGATGGTCGGATACTTGTCGATCGCCAGGTCGCCCTTGTGGAGGCCGTCGCCATGGCAGTCGAAGCAGTAGGTCTCCACCAGCGGCTGGATCTCCTTGTCCCACCGGCCGGCAAGCGCTTTCGGGTCGGCCTGGCCGGACGCGGTGGTCCCGGCGGCAAGCGAGGCGAAAAGGAGGGCAGCGGCGGATTTCCCCATGGGCAGCGGTTTTTACGGCGGTTTCCGCGCCAAACTGACACAAAACTGAAGCTTTGCGTAGGTTTTCTAGGCCTCGGCCCAAGGCCTCCAAAGACCCTCACCTGTAGCGGCGCGTCTATGACCGTCGCACTTCCGCGGCCACAATCGCATCGTGAGATCCCCGCTTTCTCCTCATCCGACCTTGCGAAGACGAGTCCCTGCCATCCCGATTTTCAAATGCCTCTTCGACTGTTTAAATTTCGCGCCAAGTGAGCACCATTTCAGACAGCCTCTCAGCGCGCCAAAGCCGCCATTCCCGAAACGGCCGCCTCAAGGCCAGAGAGATGACGCTGCTTCTCCACCGGCAGGCCCGCCTGTGGCCGGAAAGGCTCCAGCTTCTCCTTCGGCGCTGCGGTGGCCAGGGTGTAGATGGTGTCACCCTCGGTCCATGAGGCGAAGCTCCAGCCATCCTCTTCCTTGACCACCACCTCTCTGCCCCGCGGCTGGTCGTAGAAGTCCTCGCTGCGCGCCACCAGCAGGTGGATCAGCTCCACGCCCCCTGCCGAATTTTTCTCGCGGACGTAGCAGGAGAGGTAGGCCTTGCGGCCTTGGACATCCACCACGCTGCAGGCGGCGCTCTGCAGCGTCTGAAGGCTGGTCGGGATCTTGATGTCCGCGGGAGCGCCTTGGGAAATCAGCCAATTTCGCAACTCGGTCTTGTCCTGGATCGCCTCGTGTAAATTCGGCGCCTTCGCGAAGAACTCGATCACCCGCGGTGGCAGGGCGGCCAGGGAGACCTCGCCGACATCCCGCTTCATCCACCAGGTGCCGCCCAGGGCGAGCACGATCGCCGCGGCGATGGCTGCCGCATAGCGCGCCCAAGAGCGCTTCTTCGTCGCCGGGAACTCGACGGTTTTCTCGCCTTCCACTGCCGCCTCGCGACCGCGCGCGAGGATCGCTTCCAGCTTCTCGGCTGGGAGCGATTGCGCGTCGTAGTGATCGCGGACTTGTTTGCGGAAGTCGGACATGGGGTGGTGGCTCTTTTCTAGGGGATCAGGAAAAACGCCATGCTGATCAGCACAACGAAGAACAGCAGCAGTTGATTGCGGGCGACCGCTCCGGCTGCGTTCTCGCCCAGCTGGCGAAGTTTGGCGATCGTGCGGTGGATCAGGCTCAAAACCGTACCTCGGCTCTGGCCCTTGAGTTGGGAGATCTCCTCGGCAGTGTGGCCTTGGTAGTAGTGCAGGAAGATCACCTCGCGCTCGCCGGGTTTCAGTTGGCCAAGCAGTGCGGCAATTTCGCCCTTCACGCAGGGCTCGTCCACGAGGACTTCCGGGACTTCGTTGATCTCCGCATCATCCAGCGAATCGAAGTGGACCAGCTTCCGCCGCCGGCATTGGTCGATGTAGAGATTCCGCAGTGCGGTGAAGAGCACCGCGCGGTTCTCCACGCGGCCGTAGCGGCGGCAGAGGTTCAGCCAGGTCTCCTGCACCAGATCCTCCGCCTCCTCATGATGGTGGGTCAGTGCAAGCGCGTAACGGAAGCCGGATTGCAGTAGCTCGGCTTCGGTCGGTGCGGGATCTGGGAGGGCGCTTTCCAAGAGAAGCGGCGGGCACTCGGCCCGCGATGCCTGCATGGGTAGCCGCCGCGCTAGAATGAGGCAAACCGGAAATCCGCCCGAGTCCCCATCGGAGCATGCGCAAAATTTTTCCGAAAAGCGCGCAATCAAAATCCGGGCTGCTTCGTCGCCCCGGATAGATGAAGGCAACTCCCATCCTCGAACCCGGCCGCCGCGGCTATAATCTCCTCACCGCCGCCGCGGGGCATTCGCTCACCCAATCCGCATTGCTGTTGGCCGTTCGTCTCTACTGGGGCTGGCAATTCTGCCATACCGGTTGGGGCAAGCTCCACAAGCTGCCGGAGGTCGCGGACTACTTCAAGGATCTCGGGATCCCGCTGCCCCAAGTGAATGCGCTGGCAGCCGCCAGCACCGAGTGCTTCGGCGGCCTCCTGCTCCTCTTTGGCTTGGCCTCCCGCCTTACGGCGATCCCGCTGATCGTCACCATGATCGTCGCCTACGTCACGGCGGACCTCGATGCGGTAAAAGGCATCTTCGGTGATTCCGACGCTTTCGTGAGCGCTGCGCCCTTCCAGTTCCTCTTCGCCTCGCTGCTGGTCCTCGTGTTCGGACCCGGCGCCTTCTCCCTCGATCATCTTCTCGCCCGCAAGTTCCGGGCGGAGCCCGCGGCACGTCCCGCCGTGGCCTGAATCCCTTCACCCGTAACGGGCCGCCACGGTGGCGTGTCCTTGCGGGAGAACCATCCCGGCATCAGCCGGGTCCAACCAACCGAAACCAGAAAGACAAACGACATGAAGACCAACAAGACCATCATCGCCAGTGCCGCCATCGCAGGAATCATGGGCGGCGGATTCGCCCTCGCCAAGGTGGGTAATACCGCCGGCGCGCAGCAGAAGAGCGGCAGCGCCTTCAGCGCCGGCATCCAGGCCGAGGAAGACAAGGGCGAGACCCACGATTGCAAGGGCAAGAATGGCTGCAAGGGCAAGGGCGGCTGCAAGGGTGGCGACAACGGCTGCGCTGGCAAAAACTCCTGCAAGGGTAAGGGCGGCTGCGCCATGAAGGACGGCAAGCCGGTTCACAAGGACAAGGAAAAGGAAACCGAGAAGAAGTAATCCTTTTCCCTGCAAGGCTCCGGATCCTCCCCACCGGAGCCTTGCGGTCCTTCTCTCTCTCTAACAAAGCATCGCCATGACTGCATCCCGCTTCACGAATTTCCAGGACTACGGCGTGGGCATCGGCCTGCGCATCCCGCACTACCAGCACATCCTCGAGAAGAAGCCGGTGGTGGATTGGTTCGAGATCATCTCGGAAAACTACATGGGGGAAGCTGGCCGGCCTCTCGCGGTTCTCGATCAGATCCTCGAGCAGTATCGCGTGGTCCAGCACGGGGTCTCGATGTATTTCGGCAACACTGCCCGGCCGAATCGTGATCACCTCAAGAAGCTCAAGGCTCTGACCAAGCGCACCAAGACGCCATGGGTAAGCGATCATCTTTGTTGGGGCAGCGTCGATGGACGCTTCACCCACGATCTACTGCCAATGCCGTACACCTGGGAAGCGGTGAAGACCACCGCCCGCAACGTACGCGAAGTCCAGGATTTCCTGGAATTGCCGGTGGCGGTTGAGAATGTCAGCAGCTACGCGGAGTTCCATCTCTCGGAGATGACGGAGTGGGAATTCCTGAATGAAGTGGTGGAGGCAGCGGACTGTGGAATCCTGCTCGACGTGAACAACATCTACGTCTCCTCCCGCAACCACGGCTTTGACCCGCGGGACTACGTCAATGCCGTGCCTCCCGGGCGGGTCGCGCAAACCCACCTCGCCGGGCATACCGAATTCAAGAAGTACATCCTCGATACCCACGATCACCCCGTGATCGATCCGGTTTGGGCTCTCTACGAGCTCGCCATGCAGCGCTGTGGCCGGGTGGCCAC
This sequence comes from Haloferula sp. BvORR071, assembly GCF_000739615.1. GTDB lineage: Bacteria > Verrucomicrobiota > Verrucomicrobiia > Verrucomicrobiales > Akkermansiaceae > Haloferula. Next base: position 101,837 of record NZ_BATP01000007.1, on the reverse strand, counting down.
CTTGCTGGAGTGGGACGACAAGATCCCCAGTTTCGAGGAGGTCCACACCGAGGCCCTCAAGGCCAATCGCTTCCTGCCTGCCTCCGCGGCGGCCGCTTAAATGGATATGAGCACGCTCGCCCGCTTTCAAGCCGCCTTGGCCGGCGCGATCATGCGCCCACTCGGCCCCGGTGAAACCATGCGCCGCGAAGGCCATGCCGTGGCCGCCGAGTTCGTGAAGCCGAATGCGCGGCTCGCTGCAAAGGATCGCCTGCAGATCTACAACCAGCAGTACTGGTGGCGTCTGTTAGGCTCCTTTGGGGATGACTTCGGCGGTCTTGCGGCCGTGCTCGGTGAACGCAGGTTTGAGCGCTTGGCCATTGCCTACCTTGATGCCTGCGGCTCGGCTTCTTGGAATCTCCGCGATTTGGGGCAGGGCTTGTCCGCCTTCATCGTCGCCCATCCGGAGCTGCTGGGTTCCCATGGCCCGCTTGCGCGTGACATGGCGGCGCTGGAATGGGCCCGGGTGATTGCCTTCGATGCTGCCGAGTGGCCGCGCATCGACCCCGTGGAGTTTGCCAGCCGCCGCCCCTCGCGGATGAAGCTGGGGCTCCAGCCCTATCTCACGCTACTGGAACTCCAATACCCCGTGGACCGGCTGCTGCAAAAACTGAAGCAATCCGAGAACGCCGCCGCCAGTAATGCCCGTTCCTCGGGCGCGGGCTCCCGCAAGCTCCGCTTGCACGCCAAGCCCGCGGCCAGCCCGGTTCATCTGGCGATTCATCGTTCCGAGCTGGTGGTTTACTACAAGCGCCTCCAGCCGGCGGCCTATCATTTGCTCTCGGCTCTGAGGGCAGGGGAGACCCTCGAAAACGCCTGTGGTATGGCCTTCGGGGACGAGGCAGTCGCAGCCGATCAAATTGCGGCGAAGGTCCAACAATGGTTCAGCGCCTGGACCGCCTTCGGCTGGCTTTGCGAGAAGCCCGCTATCATGACGAAGAAGCCCGCGCCCCTCGCTTGCCCCCTCTGCTAGCGTCGCAGCGCGATGCCCTTACCGCCGCTCGATACCATCCCGCCCGATGTCGCCTCCCTCGACGACTACGAAGCGCTCGCCCGCGAGCGGATCGAGCCCGGAGCTTGGGCCTACCTCTCCGGCGCGGCCGCGGATGAAATCACCCTCCGTGAAAACCGTGCGGCCTTCGAGCGCCTGCGCCTCTGCCCGCGGATCTTCCGGGACCTCTCCCAAGCGAATACCCGACTGAGCCTCTTCGGCCGGGAATATGCGCACCCGATCTTCATCGCGCCCACCGCCTTCCACCGCCTCTTCCACCCAAGCGGCGAACTGGCCACGCTTCTAGGTGCTTCCGCGCTGGAAACCTGCATGACCGTGAGCACCCAGGCTGGCACGGCCATCGAAGAGATCACCCAAGCGGCCACCGTGCCGCCATGGTTCCAGCTCTACATCCAGCCGGACCGCGCCTTCACCGCGGAACTCGTGAAGCGCGTCGAAGCCGCCGGCTGCAGCGCCATCGTCCTCACCGCCGATGCCCCTCTCCACGGTCTGCGCAACCGCGAGCAGCGCGCTGCCTTTCGCATGCCCCCGGGCTTCGAGCCTGTGAACCTGCGCGGCATGGAGACGGTGCCTCCCGCCGACCGCGTCTTCGGCAGCCACCTCTTGGCAAAAGCACCCACCTGGCAGGACCTCGCTTGGCTGCGCTCGCACACGAAGCTGCCCATTATCCTCAAGGGCGTGCTTGATCCCCACGATGCCCTCCAAGCAGCCAGTTATGGCGTCGATGCCATCATCGTTTCCAATCATGGCGGCCGCACCCTCGATACCGTCCCCGCCGCTATCGAAGTCCTGCCCTCCATCGCCGCAGCCCTCCAGGGCAAGCTACCCATCCTTATGGACGGCGGCATCCGCCGGGGCACCGATGTGCTGAAGTCCCTCGCCCTCGGCGCCTCCGCCGTCATGGTTGGCCGTCCCATCCTCCATGGCCTTGCCGCCGCCGGAGCTACCGGCGTCGCCCATGTCCTCAAGATCCTGCGCACCGAACTCGAGATCGCCATGGCTCTAACAGGGCGTGCCACCCTCGCGGAACTCGACCCCTCGGTGATCTGGCCTGCTTCATGAGCGAGGACATGGAATCTCCCTACGCTCCGCCGCAGGCGGCCGATCCCGTGATCAAAAGGCGCGCTGCCGGCAAGGTCGCGCGCCTGACGACGCGGATCCTCGGCCTGCTGGCCACGGTGGGGGCGGGTGTCTTACTCCACTTCATTCGCAGGATTTCGTCCATGGCGGAGGAGCTGGGAGTCCACAGCTTGCCATCCTCGCCGGGTTTGGACTGGCTGCTTCTCCGCAACGAGGGATGGCTGTCCTTCCTTGCGGCGCTGGCCTTGGCCGCCGCAGGAGTCGTGTTGTCCTTCAGGAGTTCCGGCCGCACCCTGGCGATGCTGGGACTGGTGCTGTCGGCCCTGGCCTTGGATGCGTGCACCTATGTCGGCTGGGGTTTCTTGGTCTTGGCCGTCATCCGCGCGACCGGTGTTTGAGCCGACGCTACCGGTATTGCCACGGACCACCTCAATCCCTAAGCTGACTACAGATGGAGCAACCCTATCAGCCTCCTGCCGCAGAGCCCCTGGAGCCGCCTGCCCAAGGCCCGAAGGTATTGGACGGAGCCCCGGCGGCACGCTTCGCGGCCTACGCCACGATCCTCCTCTCCGTCGGCTTGATCTGGTTGTTGGCTAGGTGCGGCAGCTACTGGGATCTCCTGTCCAAGATCCCGGAGACCAAGCTGCCTGCTTCCCTGCGCTCCGCGATCCTCGACATGGACCTCGACCGCGCGCTCGTTGCTGTGGTGCTGCTTGCCTTGGTAGCGATCTTGCTGGCGCTCGCGCGCTTGATCAGTGCCGCGCGCGCCTTGGCATTCCCAGCCCTCGCCTTTGTCGGGGCCTTGACCGCGCTTACCCTTTATCTGCTGGCCATGGCTCAGGCCTGAAGGGGCTCAACCCTTCACAGGTCCGCCCACTGCCGCAGCAGGTTGTGGTAAACACCGGTCAACTGCACCGCGGATTGGTTCGCGTGGTTATTGTCCGGGAGGTTGGCGGTGAGTCGCTGGATCGCCAGATCGAGGTCGAAGAGGACTGAGCGCTGCTCGTCGGAGCGGATCATGCTCTGCACCCAGAAGAAGGAGCAGAGCCGGCTGCCGCGGGTTACTGGCGTGACCCGGTGCAGGCTGGTGGCAGGGTAGAGGACCATGTGGCCCGCCGGGAGCTTCACCGACTTGCTGCCGTAGGTGTCCTCAATCACCAGCTCGCCGCCGTCGTACTCGTCCGGCTCGGAGAAGAACAAGGTGCAGGAAAGGTCGGTGCGGATCCGGTGGCCGGTGCCGGGAATCTGCCGGATCGCGGAGTCAATGTGGGTGCCGTAGGTCTGGCCGCCCGAGTAGCGGTTGAACATCGGCGGAAGGAAATGCAGTGGGATCGCGGCCGACATGAAGGTCGGGTTGATCGTCAGCGCCCGCATGATTCCTTCGCCCACCAGCCGGGCTGCCGGATGGGTCGCCGGGATCTGCACGTTGTCCTTGGCCTTGGCCGCCATGTGGCCGGCGGTGGACTTGCCGTCCTCCCAGTCCGCGGCATCGAGCTCACGGCGGAACTCCTTGGTCTTCTCAGGGCTCAGGACGTCGGGGATGCAAACGATCACGCGCTTTCTCTGCCCATTTTCGGACGCGGGGGCCAAGCCGATTCCGCCGCCGGGGAACGAATCTCGCCCCCCGGCTAGCGCCAGATTGCCATATCGCAGCGTTCGAGTTTTTTTGTTTTGACTAGGATTGGCTATTGAGACGCAGTCGCAACAGTTCTGGCGCGGCCACCGCGCTCCTCTGCTTCCGACTGACCCTATGAAAAACGACTCCGACTCCCTCCGCCTGCGCCCCGAAGGCCTCGCCGTGACCGGCGCTCTCCTCGCCGTTGGCCAGCTCGCCGCCCAAACTCCGGCTCCCGCCGAAAAGAAGGAAGAGGGTCCTCAGAAGAAGGAAGATCTCTCCGAAGTGGTGGTCAGCGCCAACAAGGATCAGGCCCTCTACAAGCCCGAGCGCCTGCAATCGCCGAAGCAGACCCAACCGCTGCGCGACATCGCCCAGACCGTGACCGTGGTGCCGAAGGAAGTGATCAAGGAGCAGAACGCCTCCAGCCTGCGCGACATCCTGCGCAACGTGCCCGGCATCTCGATGCAAGCCGGTGAAGGCGGCGGCGGTCCGGCGGGCGACAACCTTTCGATCCGCGGCTTCGCGGCTCGCTCGGACATCTTTGTCGATGGCATGCGCGACGCCGCGAGCGGCGGCTACACCCGCGACTCCTTCAACATCGAGCAGGTGGAAGTGACCAAGGGCCCGGCCTCGGCCAGCACCGGCCGCGGGTCCACCGGCGGCTCGATCAACATCGTGACCAAGCTGCCGACCAACGAGAACTCGTATGGCCTGATGCTGGGCGGCGGTTCGGACAATTTCTTCCGCAGCACCTTTGACGTGAACCAGACCATCCCGGGCCTGAACGGCGCGGCGGTGCGCCTGAACGGCATGTATCACAACCAGGACATCCCGGGCCGCGACCATGTCAACAACGAGCGCTGGGGCATCGCTCCCTCGATCGCCTTCGGCTTGGGCACGGACACCCGCCTGACGGTGAACTACCTGCACCAGGAGCAGGACAACGTGCCGGACTACGGCATTCCCTGGATCCCGCGCGACTCCGTAGTGCCGACCGCGACCGGCGGCACGACCACGACGAACAACAACACCGGCCTGCCTTCCGGAGCACCGCCGGAATACCTGTGGCGGAACTACTACGGCAACCTCAACCGTGACTACGAAGACATCAACACGGACATCATCACCGCGATCTTCGAGCACGACTTCAGCGATTGCCTGAAGCTGCGCAGCACCCTGCGCTTCGGCCGCAACGACCGCGACTCGATCACCACCGCGCCGCGTTTCATCTCCACCAGCGCACCGGGTGGCGTCGTCAACTACAACGATACTCGCCTGACCCAGCAGTTGCAGTCCCGCGACCAGATCGACACCGCGATCTTCAGCCAGACGGATATCCGCTACGACTTCGAGACCGGCAAGCTTGAGCACAAGCTGGTAGGTGGCTTTGAAGTGGGCCGCGAGAAGTCCACCAACTACGGTCGTGGTGCCTTCAACCCGGCTACCGGCGGTGCCGCGGCGAACCCGATCACCCAACTGTTCGGACCTAACAACTACCTGCCTTACGCAGGCGTCATCCGCCGCAACGGTGCGATTACGGAGACCGTCTCCGACACGGCGGCGCTCTACCTCTTCGACACGATCAAGTTCAACGAGCACTGGGAACTCGCCGGTGGCGGTCGCTGGGATTCCTATGATGTGGACTACACGGCGCGGACGGCTGACGTTCACGTTGGCACACCACCACGCACCAATGGCGTGGTCACTCCGCTGCAGAGCGACAATTCGGAGTTCAGCTACCGAGTGGCGCTTACCTACAAGCCGGTGGAGGAAGGTAGCATTTATCTCGCCTACGGCACCTCCTTCAACCCGGCCACGGAGAACCTGACCTACATCGCCGCACCTGCCGCGAACAACAACACTCTGGCGCTCTTCAATACCGACCCGGAAGAGAACGAGACGATCGAGCTGGGCTCGAAGTGGGAGTTCTTCGATCAGCGCTTGCTGGTCAGCGGCGCGATCTTCCGTACTGAGAAGACCAACGCCCGCACCACCGATGTGGTCGATCCTACCTCGGTGAGCCTGACCGGCGAGCAAGTGGTGGAAGGCGTCGAAATCGGCTTCACCGGCAGCATCACGGACAACTTCCGCCTGCTTGGCGGCTACACCTATCTGTCGAGCGAAGTGAAGAAGTCGCTCGCCTATGGGGAAGTCGGCAGCGAGGTCAGCAATACCCCGGAAAACTCCTTCAGCCTTTGGGCGGTCTATGACCTGCCGAAGAACGTGCAGGTGGGTCTCGGCACGCAGTATGTGGACAGCCGCTACAACAATAACAACCGCGCCACCCGCCAGGAAGCCCCGGACTTCTTCCTCGTGAACGCGATGGCCGGCTACCGCGTGAACGACAACCTCTCCTTCCGCCTCAACGTGGATAACATCCTCGACGAGGAATACATCGATCGCGTCGGCGGTGGACACTTCGTCCCCGGCCAGGGCCGCTCGATGTTCCTGAGCGCGGACATCAGCTTCTAAGTCTTCCTAGCCCCCGAAACATCGGTTGCAGTGGGACGGGAGGTTGCGCCAGGGCGCGCTTCCCGTCCCCAATTTTCCTCGGGTCCAAGCAGGTATTCCTGCCCCCCGGCCTCTGGCTTTTCCTTTTCCCGCTTTGCGAATGTTCCGCCGTCTTCGTAGTCTCTTCTTCTGGGCCCACCTTGCAGGCGGGGTCGGGGCTGGTTTGATCATCCTGGTGATGGCGGTCAGCGGTACGCTGATCTCCTTCGAGCGTCAGATTGCAGAAGCTGCCAACGGCTTCTCGCTAGCCGTTCCGGCGGATGCCAAGAAGCTAGGGCCAGCGGAGATGCTTGCGGCCCTTCAGGCCAAGGAGGCAGGTAATCCGACAGGTCTGACCGTATTTGCGGATCCGGCCCAGCCAGCGGCTTTTCAGTTTGGCAAGGACAAGACCGTCTTCGTCAATCCTTACACCGGAGAGGTGCTCGGCGAGGGCGCGAAAAAGACGCGGCAGTTCTTCCAGTTCGTCACAGGCGTGCACCGCTGGCTGGCGATGAAGGGGGACGCACAGAAGACCGGCCAGAGCATTACCTCCGCCGCCGCCTGTGTGTTCTTTTTCTTAATCCTCAGCGGCCTGCTCATCTGGATACCCAAGCGCTGGACCCGGCGCGGCGTGAAGGTGATCACGCTGTTCCAGCGCCAGCTCAAGGGCCGTGCGCGGGACTGGAATTGGCACAACGTGCTTGGCATCTGGTTTGCCCTGCCACTGTTGGTGCTCTCCGGCACCGGTTTGATCATCGCCTATCCATGGGCGAATGCGCTGCTCTTCCGCGCCGCGGGTGAAGCACCGCCCCCGCCCAGGGGGCCACAGGGCGGTAAGCCGGGAGCCGGTCCCGCGCCGGTGATCGACACCAGCGGTTGGAATACGGGTCTTGCTGCCGCCGCCGCCTCCAATCCGACATGGGATTCGATTCAGTTTCAATTTCCCCAAGGCAAGGATCTTGTCCTCAACGTCGCGGCGAGCCATCGCGGTCGGCCCGATCTGAAGCAGACGGTCACCGTGGCATTACCTGCAGGCGAGCTGCGCAAGGTCGAGAGCTTTGAGGCCATGAGCAAGGGTCGCCAATGGCGCTTGTGGACGCGCTGGATTCACACCGGCGAGGCTGGAGGGTGGCTGGGCCAGTTGCTCGCAGCCTTCTCCGCGATCGCCGCCACCGTATTGGTTTGGACCGGCTTGGCCCTCAGGTGGCGCCGCTTCTTCGGGAAGAAGGCCCGCGCTGTGGTAGAAGGCCCAGCTGCAGAAACCGGAGCTTGAAGGGACGCAAGACCTCAAGGCCGGAAGGGGCTGCGACTGCGAGAGTCGGCCCTGCCAAAAGCTTCAAGTCTTGCGTCTGCCGGTCTTCAGCCTTCAAGCCGTCTGCATGCTGCGCTGCAGCTCTGCCAGACGGTGATCGGCAAGCTTCAGGGTCTTGAGGATCGACTGCTGCTTGGCCATGGCCTCCGGCTCAAGGGTGGAAGAGGCGGCGCGCTGGGCGACTTCGTTCACCGCTTGCTGCAAGGCACGGGCGGCGACCGCTTGGAAGTTCTGGTCCGCGAAGGGGGCTCCCGGTGACATCTCGGGGTCCATGGATTCCACCAGGAAGTCGGCGAAGAAATGTGGCTGGCACACGCGGTAGACGTGCAGGCCGAGCGCGAAAAGATCGCAGGCGAGGGGGCGCAAGGCGGTCACTCCCTGTTGTTCCCAGAAGCGCTCAACGGACAAGGCGTCTTCCACCGTGTCGGTGCAATCGCCGATCCAATCTTCCGCGATGCCGGGGCCTTTCTTGCTCTCGTCGAGCCAGACGCAGAGCGCGTGCGCCAGCAGGTGGCGCGCTTGCAGCGCCATCTCCGCCGGGGCGGGGTGGGCGCGCTCGTGCTCGCCGATCAGTTCGAGCACCTGGCGCGCGTCGGCGGCGGTGGCCTCCGCGTCTCCCGCCACTTGTAGGGAATGGCGGCCGCGGTTGAGGATGGCATTGCAGAGCGTCAGCAGCTGCTGCGGATTCTGGGGATTTTCGAGCAGGCTGATGCACTCGTCGAAGCAGCGGCGGGCTTCGTCCGGGTCTCCGACTGCCAGGCCGCGGTTGGCCCAAGCGAGAGCGTAGCGCTGGCGGGTGCCGGGATTCTCTTCGTAAGGGAGTTGGCGTAGATGAGCGATTGCCTCGTCGTAGGCGGCCACAGCTTCATCGTCGCGCTCCAGGCGGTGCAAGACGTCACCACGGTTCATGTAGCCGGCGCTGAGACCCCAGCGGAAGGAAGGGTCTTCTTCCAAGGGCAGGTCCTTGCGCAGCTCGACTGCGGCGTCGAAGTTGATCAGCGCCTCCGGGAATTTCTCCGGGTTGCCGATGGCGAGCAGGCAGATGCCGCGGTTGGTGTGGAGATTGGCGAGCTCGTTCTTGCCGCGCGGCGTACCGTCATTGATGTCGCCGGGCTGCTCCAGTGCCTTGTCGTAAAAGGGCAGGGCGTGGTCGAGCAGGCCATGGTCGCGGTGGAGGTTACCGAGCACCATCAGCGCCAGCACCCGGATCGAGCGGCTGGAGGCGTCCTCCTGGTTGGTCAGGCTCTCGACCACCGTGCTCAATTCTTGCATCGCCTGGCCAAAGTCCTCCTCGCTCAAGGGGACATTGGCATCGCGCCACTTGAGAACCGTGGCGAGGTTTTCGGGCAATCCGGCGGTTTGGGCGGTGGAGCGGTAGACTTCGGCCATGTGCGGAACGGCAAGCTTCGTGGCGAGGACCCGGAGGTCCAGCGGGAATTGGGGGGAAAGGAGAAATCCCCGATCAGATGAAGATTGGAAGATCGGGGATTGGTGATTTCTATCGCGGCGTGCTCCGCTTCACCACTATTGAGGAACTTGCCCGGACTTCGGGTCCCCACCACCTTGCGCTGGGGGTCTTCGACGGTGTCCACCTTGGCCATCAGGCGGTGATCGGCAAGGCCTTGGCAGCCCGGGATGCCGCGGGTGGCACCTGCGGGGTGCTGACTTTCGATCCTTATCCCATCCGGGTGCTGGCCCCGGAAAAGGCCCCGCGGCGCTTGCTGGCCTCCCTCGACCACAAGGCCGAGATCCTCGGCCGGATGGGGGTGGATTTCCTGCTGGCCCTGCATTTCGACATGGCGCGCGCCGGTCAGGATGCGGAGGACTTCGTACGCGAGATTATTGCGGCGGGCGTCGCCACCATCGCGGTGGGGGAGGACTGGCGCTTTGGCAAGTCCCGCCGGGGAGACGTGGCGATGCTGGAAAGGCTATCCCAGCAGCACGGTTTCCAACTGGCTGCGATGCCTCCGGTGATGATGGACGGTGAGCGGATTAGCAGCACGCGCATCCGCCAAGCGATCCGCGATGGCAGCATGAAGGCTGCGGCCGGCATGCTCGGCCGTCCCTACACGGTGGAGGGCAGGGTGGTGGAAGGCCGCAAGCTCGGCCGCCAAATCGGCTTTCCGACCGCCAATGTCGCACGCGGCGAAGAGCAATTCCCCCCGGACGGCGTCTGGGCAGTGCGGGCCCGGGCCGGGGAGCGGCTGCTCGAAGGCGTGGCCAATCTCGGCGTGCGGCCGACGGTCGATGGGAGCAACCGGCTCTTGGAAGTCCACCTTTTCGGATTTTCCGGGGATCTCTACGGCCAAGTGCTGGAGGTCGAGTTTCTCCAGCAGCTGCGGGGGGAGCGGAAGTTCGAGTCGATCGAGGCGCTGAAGTCGCAAATCGGCCGCGATGTTGAACAGGCAATGTATATACTCCGTGCCGCAGGCAAGGGCTCCTGATGAAATTTCCCGGCTTTTCCCGGATTTTCCGCTTACCCTGTGAAAAACTGCCCTTTATAGATCGCCGAAACCCCGATGCCGATCTCCGATTGTTTCCAATCCGCCAGCTCCCGTGCCCGTCTGCTGGCGATCGCGCCCCTGACCTGCCTTCTCATCACCCAGCCCTTAGCGGCGCAGGGCCGTACCCGGCTGGCGGAGGCTGAATTGCAGCGCCGCGCTGGCAAGGCACAGGAGGCCCAAGAGCTACTCAAGAAGGGCGACGAGTCTTACAAGGCAGGCAAATGGTCGGAGGCGGTGGACGCCTACGCTGGTGCGCGTAGCCTCCTGCCCGATGCCCCGGCAACCGCCGATGCCCGTGCCGCTGCGACCGAGCGCTTGGCTCAAGCCTCAGTGGAACTGGCCCGCAAGCAACGCCGGATGGGCGACAATGAAGGGGCGGCTGCAACCCTCGACAAGATCCTCGCGCCCGATGTGGCTCCGGCTGATGCCGCCGCTCGTCAGCTCCGGGAAGAACTCGATGATCCGATCCGTACCAATCCCGCTGCCAACCGGGAGCACGCTGAAAATGTCGATAAGGTCCGCCGCCAGCTCTACGAGGCGGAAGGCTTCAAGAATCTTGGCAAATACGACGCCGCTGAGGCGATGTATCAGGAAGTCCTGCGCGTAGACCCCACCAACAAGGCGGCCCGCCGCGGCATGGAGGATGCGGTCCAGCTTCGCGCCGACTATTATCGCGCTGCGTATGACGAAACCCGTGCCCGGCACTTGGCTGAGGTGGATGCCGGCTGGGAGCTGAAGCCGCGCCCGTTGATCGAAGCTACCAATGCCTTGGGGCCGGTTGACGAGGGGGCGGCTCCGACAAGAATGCTGATTTCCGCCAAGCTCGACCGGTTGATTATCCCGCGGGTCGACTTTGAGGGGACCACCATTCAGGAAGCTCTGGACTATCTCCGCGGCCAGTCAATCACGCTGGATACCTTTGAATTGGATACGAAGGACAAGGGCGTGAACTTTGTCCTGGATCTTGGTCCGGCCGATTCTCCCGCCGCGAAGGAGATCCTTTCGACCAAGATCAATCTTCAGTTAAAGAATGTCCCCATCTCGCAGGTTCTGAAATACATCGGCGAGCAAACCAAGACCACCTACGCTTCGCAGGAGTATGCGGTAGCCATCCGGCCCGTGGGCGGGGCTTCCGCGGAACTCATCACGCGGAGCTATCGTGTCCCGCCGGACTTCCTGAGCTCGGGCGGTTCCGTGGGGGCCGGGGAGGGGGCCAGCGATCCGTTTGCCGGGGACAAGCCGGCGGAAGGCCTGCTGGCGAAGCGGATGAATGCTTTGACCCGCCTGAAGGAAATGGGGATCCCATTCCCGGAAGGTGCCAACGCCGATTTCATCGCCTCGACCAGCACGCTGCGTGTGGTCAACACGGTGGAAAATCAAGAAATGGTGCAGCAGGTGGTTGCTGCCGCGCAGTCAGCCAAACCGACGATGGTGGCGGTGACGGTGCGGGTGATCAAAACCCAGCAACGCACACTTGAGGAACTCGATTTCGATTGGCTGCTGGACGACTTCTCGCTGGGCGGGAAGAGCTTCGCGCCTGGTATTTCGGCCACGCACCTTTCCGGTGGTAGTCCGAATCCTGACAATCTCAGTGATGTGGCGCTGCCGGACGGAGCGGTCTTCCGCAATGGCCTGACCTCCGGCAACCGCAGCGGCAACGAGGCGATCGTTGGCAACTCGATCGACGACCGGATCCTGATGGCCCAGCAGGGCTTTGCACCTGGCTCCGCCAGAGCTCCCGGCGTACTCTGGGCCAATGGCTTCCTGAACAACGCCAACCTGACGATGTTGATGCGTGGCTTCCAGCAGAAGAAGGGCGTGGACCTCATGGTCAGCCCGACGACCGTCACCCGGAGCGGCCAGCAATCGACGCTGGCGTCGACCAAGCAATTTATTTATCCCACCGAATACGAGCCCCCCGAGCTGCCGAATACGGTCGGCAGCACGGACTTCATCGATCCCGTCACCGGGCTGATCACCAACGGTGGAACGGGGGTGACTCCGATCACTCCGGCGACACCGACCTCCTTCGAGACCCGTGAAGTAGGCGTCGTTCTGGATGTCTTGCCGACGGTGAGCGAGGACGGCCAATACGTGGACGTGACCCTCAAGCCCACAGTGACGGACTTCGACGGCTTTGTGAACTACGGGACACCGATCACCAGCCCGGCTCCTAGCGTGATCGGGGCGATTGGCGGGGCATTTGGTGATTCACAAGTCGTACTCACCCCGAATGAGATCCTGATGCCGGTCTTTTCGGTGATGAAGGCGGAAACCGCCCTGACCATTCGCAACGGTGCCACTCTGGTGATTGGCGGTCTGATGGATGAGCGGGTGCAGAAGGTGCAAGACAAGACCCAGTTCTTCGGCGATCTGCCTCTGGTCGGACGCATGTTCCGGAACGAGGCCTATGCCCCGGTGCGCACCGCGATTGTCTTCCTGGTCACCGTTCAGGTGCTTGATCCGACGGGACAACCGCCAAGCGGACATTGACGTTCGCCCTCCGGCTGCGGAGCTTGGCGCCCCACTTTTCCTGACACCCAGCGATGCCTGCCACGGACCCGGAACCTGAGAAATATTCGATCGATGATATCATGGACCGCCTGCGGTCCCGTGGCGAGGGCTCTCAGGATGGTGAGGCCAAGCTGGTGACCCGTGAAGACGGGACGCAGGTCTACAAGATGCGCAAGCGCAAGCGGCGCAGCCAGCAGCCGAAGAAGGACAAGGAGAAGCGCCAGCGCCGCATGCACGTCGGGCTGGTGGTTACTTCGGTGGGGCTGGTGATCCTGCTCGGGCTCGCTTTTGGTGCCTCGCTGATCTACATGAACAGCGGAGCCTATCGGGGGCAAATCACCGACAAAATCCGCATTTGGACCGGTGCCGAGCCGAAACTCACCGAGCTGCGGTTGACGCCCGCGAGCGCTGCGGCGAGTGGGCTGGAACTCAAGTGGCCGGCGGGCTCGCTGATGGACGAGCTCAAGCTCGGTGCCATCAACGGCAATCTTGAAGCGAGTCACTTGCCCAAGGGCGTCTGGAAAGGCAGCGAATTGCTTGCCGCCAGTGGCACGCTCTCGCTACGTCCGCAGCCCATGGTGCCGGGTAAGGCCGATGCTTCGCGTGAGGAATGTCCCTTCCAATTCCGCTACCGCAGCAACAAGTTCAACGTGGTGATGGGGAATCCGGAGAAGCCGGTGTTCCGCGTGCGGGAGAGTGGGGCCTCGCTGGTGCCTCTCGAAAAAGGCAGCGCCGCCAACCTGCAGTTCGTCGGCGGCTATCTGGATACCGCTGACTGGGGGAATTTCCAACTCGAGTTCGCTTCCCTCCAGTTCGAGGGCGGGGCCATGCGGGTGGGCGGTGTGCGCTTGGTGCCACCCAGTGGCGGGAAAGCAGAAATCCGTATCGCCAATCCTTCCGACCTCCCGCTGGACATGAGCGGCGAGGGGACCGAGCTGGACTTGCATCTGGACCGGGTGCCGCTGGCCGAGCTGTTAGGGCCGAGCTTCGGCACTTGGCTGTCCACGACCGTGGAGACGCCGGAAAGTACGCCAAGCACTCCGGCCTTGGGCAAACTGTTGGTTCGCTCCGAAGGAAAGGGAGGTCTCGCCGCACGTGCATCGGTCCGTTCCGCCGCAGGAGCCGAATCGACCACCAGCGGTCTGCCGCTGTTCAGGATCCTTTCCTCCCAATTGAACGACGAGTGGTATGAGAAGCCTCACTTCGATGTGATGCGCGCAGATGTGGTCAAGGACCGCGAGCATGCCGGGGTGGAGAACCTTTCACTTGAAGCGCGCGGCCGCATGGCGATCCAAGGAACGGTGATTGCCAAACCGGACGGGCGCTTGGAGGGAACTCTGGAGTTGGGGCTGCCAGCCGCCGCGGTCGTGGCGTCCAAGCAACTTGCCATGCGTAGTCTATTCACCCGCCAGGCGGGCGATCTGCTTTGGGCCAGTGTCAAGGTTTCGGGCACCGCCCGCAATCCGACGGACGACTTGGAAGCCCGCTTGGCAGCGCCTGGCTCCGCCCGAGCGACGAGTCCGGGCAAGAGCAATCCCGAGTCCTTGGAAGAGACCTTCCGGGAGCTCACCACTCCGGAGGAGAAGTAAGCTGCGGCCGAATGGGTTGATTTCGCCGCCGACTTGGAAATCAAGCCGGCGGCGTATCGGGAATGCTACTGATCGGTCACGCGGAAGAAGCAATTCTTCTCCCCGATGGCATCGATCGGCACGAGTTCCTCATGGCTGCTACCGCTGGCGGTTACGCTGCGCAGGTCGGTCCATGAGTTCAGGCCCGTGCTCTTTTGGATCTTATAGGTCTTGCCGTTCTCGGAGTTCCAGCGGAAGCGCATGTTGTTGCCCTCCCTTTCGACGCTCTGGAATCCGAGCTTAGGCTTTCCCACCACGCTGAAGAGGAAGCGGTTCGAGACTTCCGTGTAGGAGTCATTGGTGAACATCGCCACGAAGTAGTCGCCAGGGGGAAGCTCCGGCAGGTGGAAATTCACGCTGCCGCTGGTGGCGCCCGCGAAGTAGAGATAGGCGGTGAGCACGTCCACTCCGGGAGTCTGGCCCTGCTTGAAGATGCCCATCCAGTCCTTCGGGATGCCCGGGCCATTCGCGAAGCTGACGGAGAAGTCCTCGCCTGCCTCGATGCTGTTAGAGGCCATGCTGACGGACGAGATCAGGTTGCCGACCGAGAAGCGGACTCGCTCGGCGATCTCCTGAAAGCCGTCGTTCACCATGAAGGTGGCGTAGTAGTAGCCCTTCGGCAGATTGGTGAAGGACTTGCTTCCCGCTGCCGTGGTCGCGTAGCTCCACTGCACGGATGGCGAACTGGAGCCTGGATTCTTGTCCACCTTGTAGATGCCGATCCAATCCTTGGTTCCTGCCGGGGCGTTGGCAAAGCCGACAGCAACTGGCTCACCTTCGTCGTAGGCCAGCTTGGTGGGGGTGAGTGTCACTTTGTTGCCGACGTAGAAGGGCACCCGTGGCGCGACTTCGGTATAGCCGTTGGCGGTGAAGTAACCGACGAACCACTCGCCGACCGGCAGGTCGTAGCTGACATTCATCGTTCCACCCGTGCCACTGATGTACTGCCAGGTGGTGGAGGCGGTGGGGCCGGGCGACTGGCCTTTCTTGTAAATGCCGATCCAATCCTGTGTGACGCCGGGGCCATTTTCGTAGGTGACCACGAAGTCTTCGTTCGGCGCGTAAACATTCTTGGCCAGCTTCAGCTTCGGGTCTCCCGTAGTGCTGCCTTGGAGCTGGAAGCTCAGTGCCTCCGACCACGCGGACCACGCCGCGTTCGCATCGCGGTGGCGCACGCGACAGTAGTAGGTGCCATTCGCCAGACCGGAGGACACGGTGTAGCGCATGATGTCCACGCTGGCGTGGATGTTTACCGGTTCGTAGAGCGGGGAACCGGTGTCACCATAGAGGTTCTCCACATCGCGGATGCGGTCGATCTTCAGGTTGGTAAAGCCGGCATCCGCGGCGATCTGGAACCACGTGCTGTTCTGCACTTCACCTGAAGCCGTCTGGTAGGGGCTGCTGATCAGTTCCAGCGGTAGGTTGACCGGTGCACTGAAGGTATTGGTCAGGGCGGGCTTGTCCGGTGCTGCCAAGCCGAGCTTGCGGTGGAAGCTGTCGATCAGGCGGCTGTTGTAGTCCCAGCGGGTGGCCGCCGGGAGTTTCACGTTCGCTTCAGCATAGCAGCTCACCTCCATGGTCCGCGCCGCTAGGTCGAAGTCGAGAAGCTGCCACGCCCAGTGGGCGACGGTCTTCTGCACATCGTCCATGTCGATCTCCGTGGATTGGCCCCAATACTGATCCCAAGCGGTGCCGCCGGAGATGATGTGGTAGATCGGCCATTCGCGCGTCTGCCCGCGGGCGTAGAGGTGGTGGTGCGCGCCGATGTTCAGGACGTGTTTGTCAGTCTCCGCGAGCATCGGCATGATGTCGCTGCGGAACCACCCCGAGATGTCACCCACGTATTGCTCCGCCTGGTAGGGGCGGTGGACCACGCTGACGCAGAGGTCGGTGGTGGTGTCGGTCTTCAGGGCGTCGACTAGTGAGCGGACCCAGCCCTTCTGAACCGTGCCTGTGTGCTCGCTGCTGGTGTGGATGAATGCCACGTTCGCGAGCTGATAGGCGTAGTAGAGTTCACCCTCCGGGCCGGGAATGTTCGCGTAGCTGATGTCGTCGTAGCGGAAGATACGCTTGTACAGATCCATCCCCGTGTCGTAGTAGGTCTCGTGGTTGCCGATCGTGGTCATGATCGGCAAATTTGGCGAGACTAGGCCGCACTGCTTGAAGTGCAGGTTGCGGTAGTGGTCGAGCGTGCCGACATCGACCTGGTCGCCCGGCATCAGGATGAAGTCGATGACTTCTTCAATCGGCTTGCCGTAGCTTGTCTCGATCTTGGCCTTACAACAGGCGATCAGCTTCTCGTAGCGGTTCTCGCCGATGATCTGATTGTCGCCCATTACCAGTACGCGCAGCTTTCCGGTCTTCGTCCCCGCAGGCACTGGGGTTCGGAAACGGAAGGTGTCGGAGACCGTGTTGCCGTTGCGAACCCGATAGTAATAGTAGCTGGCGGGGGAGAGTCCGGTGATCCGTCCGGAGTGGTAGTTGTAGCCCGCGCCGAGCACGTCGAGCGCGGCAGTCACGGTGTTTGTCAGGTCGCCGGGAGAGCTGCCCCATTCAATCTGGCCGCTTGGCTGATTGTCGGAGAACCACGAGACCCACATCGAGTCGGGACGTGGCGTCTGGAGATAGGGCCGGATCCCGGCGGGGATCCCGGTGTAGCCCGGCGGCAAGGCCACGCTACGCGAGGCGAGGCCTATGGTTCCCAGGGCTGACAAGCGGAGGAAGGACGAGCGTTTCATCATTCAGTGGTCGGAGCGGAAAGCAGATGGATTCACTGCCCCGTCGCGGACTCGTAGATCTTGTAGAAGCGGCGCATCGGCGCGGGTGCAGGAAGCGTCTCGGTGAAGGAGGTTGTGCCATCGCCATTGGAGGGAAGACCGGTTCCGACATGCTCCCACGTAGTCTTGGGAGCTCCTGCCATCGTCTCGGAGGCATAGATGTCGTATTGCTGTCCGGCCTTGGATTCCCAAACCACAGTCACGGAGTTTCCCGTCCGCGTGATCGACCCGACCTTAATTGTGGGCTCCACCGGTGGAACTTCCACCACCGAGAATGCAATCGGCCCCTGCTCGATCGTGTACTCCTCGTCCAGGAACAGGACCGCGTAGTAGTTCCCCACCGGAAGGGTGAAGTTCATCGAACCGGAGGGATGCGAGCCGCTCACAGTGTGGCTTCCGCTCAGGTAGTTCCACTGCAGGGACTGGTTGGTGTTGGGAACTTGCGCGGTGTTGTAGATGCCGATCCAGGAGTTGGGATCGCCACCGGTTCCCGCCCAACTCGCGGTGACAGCTTCACCCACGGTGAGCTGCGCCTTATTCAGGGAGAATGCAGCGCTATTGCCCGCTTCGCGGAGGACCCGCACGGTTGCGGTGTCGCTTCCGTTGTTTTGGTTGAGGGTGAAGGTCGTGTCCGTGTTGGTGAGGCTGAAGGTGTGGGTGCCGGATCCGGATTCATCGGTATCCGCGGCCACGTTGTAGTCGGTGGTGCCGTCCGAGATCTTGATCGGAAGTCCCGGCGGATAGACCTGCCAGTTGAGCGTGACCTGATGGTTGTTGGCTGCAGTGCCAAGTTTGCTGGTGGTGCTGAAGCTGGAGATCTCGCCTCCCGAGATGGTCACTTGCTTGCTGCTGCTGCCATTTGCCTTCAGCGTGTAAGTGGTGGTAGCGCTGGGATTGACGGCAATCGAGCCTTCGCCGGTAGTCGGATTGGTAGCGGCCAGTACGCTGACTTCTCCGCTGCCGCTATCGAGTGTCAGTGAATTCATCACCGACGGGTTGACCACACGCCATGACAAGGTGATCGGGTCGCCAATGAAGGTGTCGTCGGCGTAGAAGCTGTCGACCGCAGCAATCAGCTCCTCGCTGACCACGAGCGAGATATTGTCCATGAAGCCGAAGTAGTCGTCGGTCGCGGGAGAGCCGGAGGCCAAGGTGTAGACTGCCGAAGCATCGCCGCCGAGCCGGATCCCGATTACCTGTCCGGCGAGTTCGGCCGGAACCGTGAAGGTCAGGGTGGCGGTGGTGAGACCGGTGCTGCTGGCATTCACGGTGATGATGTGATTATCGGGAATAGCACCGCCATTTGAGACCTTTTGGCTCGCGAACTCATCGGAGAACCACTGGTCTTGGGCGACTACGACGCCGTCTCCCGTCAGGGCCAGCGTCCACATGCGGCTGTCACCGGCTTTGTAATTTGTCGATCCGAACAGATCGGCCTTGAGGGTGTAAGTCGCACCCGCCACGAAGGTGCTGCCCGGGCCAGTGAGGTCCTGCCGGATCGGTCCACCGAAGGTGGTGGCGAATGTGTTGTTGGTGGGGAAGGTTCCTCCGAAGTAGGAAGCGGTCCAACCGAAGCCGCCTTCATTTCCGCCGCGGACTGAGCCGCCGTTGGAGTTCCAAGAGTCGGCGAGGTTGCCAGTGGCGGTATCGAAGCCCGCGTTCTGCACGGGCAGATTGACCGTGCTCGCGGACGCGGCTGGAGTGAGGCAGGCGGCTCCCAGCGCGATGGCGAAGAGCGATGTCTGAATCGGATTTTTCATGAGCGGAAGGATTGGGAGATGAGAGGGGCAAGAAGCTTGGTGAAGTTCAGCGACGGCGGCGCAGCAGACCCAGGGCACCCAGCAGGCCGAGCAGGGAGGTGGATGGTTCGGGTACGAGGATGCCCGCAGCCGATGGCCCGCCGAGCGACTGGATGGCGCTCTGGCTCAGCGCTTGGTCGGTGAAGGCCACCGAGTTCACATACAGCGCGTGGGTGTAGGTGCCCGAGGTGTCACCCTCGTTGAAAAGCAGGAGATCGGCGCCGGCATTGGCGTTCGAGAAGACGGCGAAGCGGCCGTCGGTTTGGCTGGAGCCGGTGCGGGTGAACGCCAAATTACCGTCGATATAGTACTTCACCGTGCCGACGGTCAGGTCGGCGGAGACCGCGATGCGATGCCAGGAGTTTTGGGTGAAGCTGTTGGCGGCGGAGTAGCCGAAAGCTCCGATGCCCGATTGGCCGGTAGAGGAAATGTACCAGTCGGCGTCGTTGCCGTTGGAAGTGTCAGTATTCATCAGCGCCTGCCAGCCGGCGGCTCCGGGGCTGAAGACATCCATTAGCAGGGTGTACTGGTTGATGTAGTTGCCCCCGCCATTCGGGCCACTGTCGTTGAAAGTCAGCAGGAGGCCGTTGGCGCCGGTCGGCAGGGCCGGCACGCTGAGATAGCTGGCCGCGGTGCCACCGATGTGGGGGACTGTGCCGCCATCCGTGGTGGCATAGGCGAGCGAGCCGGGAGTGCCGGCACCGGCAGTGCTCATCACGCCATTGCCAGTGGCGGTCGAGAGGTCGCCGGAATCGAAGGTCCACTCGTAGACGGTGGCTGCCTGCGCGGAAGTGGCGGCGGCGAGGAGTAGCGGGAGGGTGCGGAGGGTCGAGGTCATTTCACCTTCCACCGTGTCCGCAAGCGCGGGTTGGAAGGTATGGGCAATTTCGACGGAAGCAGGGCAAGTATCGCCGGAGCTGGAAACAAAAAGGGCCCGCCTTGCGGCGGACCCTTCGTGAAACAAGGTGTGGATCGGGAGGCTTAGAAGCGCAGGCGGTAGAACTCGCGTGGGCCGTCATTCGGCAAATACGGCGAAGTCGCGCCATTCACGTCGAACCAGTTAAGCATGTCGTCGGAGTGCTGGAGAGCACCGTTGTCCCATTCCAGCGTGACCACGCCGCCGGGACGGGTCAGGTTGAGGGCTTGGTAACCCACTCCGGCGACAAAGTGCGCCCGCACGCGGCTGGCACTGAGGGCCTTGTCGTAGATTGCCGCCTCGGCGATGCCACCGGAGAAGACGCGGTGCTCGGCCGGATCCGGAGTCGGGAAGGTGTAGGGCGCTCCCTGCTTCCAGCGCCCGCGCGCAGCGATCGCCCAAGAGGCATTCGGCACTTGGCCCGGGCCGGTGGCATCCACGCCGGTGGCGAAGACGCTGCCGTTCCTATAGAGCGTCCAGAGGCCGGCGCTCCAAGTGCCAGCGAGGTGGACCCACTTGGTGGTGCCGAGGTCTTCTGCAGGCACTGGGGCGCTGGCTTGTCCGGCGGTGCTGCCGATCTGGTATTTGCCATCTTCGATGCGCAGGTAGATCGCGGCCCCGAAGGTGTCATTGTCGCCGTGGCCGATGATGACATTGGAGAAGTTCGCCTGCACTGCGGCCGGCTGCACCCATGCTTCCAAGGTGATCGGCCCGGAGACATTCAGACCGTCAGGATTGCCGAGTTCGACGTAGCTGTTGCTCCCACGGAACTGGCTGGCCAAATTGCTGGCCTCGAAGCCCTTGTAGGCTGCTGGCTGCGGCCCAGCAGTCGGGGCAGGGGAGTTCACATAGGTGCCGAGCGCTGCGCTGCCCAAGGTGCCGAGGTTGGCAGCCGGGGCCTTGTTCGTCTCGTCCATGCGATAGTAGGCGACAGGCCCGTCCGAGGCGATGAGTTGCTGATAAGGCTGGGCGGGAGATCCGCTCGTGCCATTCGCATAGTGGGCGGCAATCAAGGAAGGGGTCAGCACCTTGTCGTAGAGCGCCACTTCATCGATATCGCCGTAGAAGGGATTCTCGCGGCCATTCGCGAAACCACCAATGCCCGGAGTGATGTTCCCTGGGTTCGGTGCGTAGGGAGCGCCCACGCCGGTCTGGGTCGCGACCTGAACGCCATTCACGTAGAAGATGGCGGTCAGGCTGGCCTGGTTGTAAGTGAAGGCGAGGTGCTGCCACTGGTTCAAGTCATAGCCGCCGGTGCCACTGCCGGTGATGATGTCGATCAGGCGGGTGCTGCCATTCGCATTGTACATGCGCAGGTTCCAGCCCTTGTCGCCGCTGGCTGCGGCCTTCGATCCGCGCTGCCACAGCACCCAG
This sequence comes from Haloferula sp. BvORR071, assembly GCF_000739615.1. Lineage (GTDB taxonomy): Bacteria > Verrucomicrobiota > Verrucomicrobiia > Verrucomicrobiales > Akkermansiaceae > Haloferula. Next base: position 80,774 of record NZ_BATP01000007.1, on the reverse strand, counting down.
CCGGTGCGCGGGCCACTGTTGGTGGGATCGTAGTTCATGAACACGCACTGCGCGTTGCCTTTGCCTTCCGCTGTCGGGCGGACCCAGCCTTCCCAACTGAAGTTGGGAGTGTGCATCCGCGCGTCGTAAGGAATGGCCGTGGCGTAGTCCACGTCATTGCTGCTCTTGTCCACGCCGTCAAAGCGCATGGCCGTGTCGCTGCTGGCGACCAGAGCGCCGGGCACCGAGTGGGTCACGCCGGGGAAGTGGATGCCATTGCCCTGCGGGGCGATGGTCCCTTGGTTGAAGGCCACCGCGCGGCAAGCGTCATACTCGTCCATCCGCTGTTGGAGGACTGCGCCGTCGGCCTTGACCAGTTCGGCATAAGACTGCGCGGGAGCGGGATCAAAGGCATTGTTGAAATGCTCCTGGATCTTGGTCCCGCTGAGGGCGGTGGGGTAGAAGGCCACCTCGTCGATGTCGCCGGTGAATGGATTGCCGCCTGCGGGATCGGCATAGGCACCCACCGAGAATGGGGTGGTGATGTTTTGTGCGAAGGTGCCGTTGCCGGTGGCCACCTGATTTCCATCCACGTAGAGAGTGGCGGTACTACCGTTCCAGGTAAGCGCCACATGGGACCAGAGGCCGGTCGTGTAGGTGCCACCGGTGATGTCCACCGAAACGGTGCTGCCGGAGCCGCTGTACATGCGGAAGTTCCAGCCTTGGGTCCGGCTGGTATCATTGGTCGATGCGCGCTGGAAGAAGACCCAGCCCTGGCGATTGCCATCGGACTTGCGGTTGGACAGCGGAGCCTGGCCGACGGCGATGTTCTCCTCAACTGTAGGACGGATCCACGCTTCGACGGTGAAGGGTTGGTTCGCCGGAGGGTTGAGTGCCACGTTGTTGGGCACCAGAGTGCGGATCAAGGGACCGCCGGAAAAGAAAGAGGCGGTATTGCCACCGGAAAGCAGAGCGCCGGGCACGCGGTGTTGCACGCTGTTGTGGGTGCCGTTCAGCACAGCACCCAAGGTGCCTTGGTTGATGGCGACATCCGCGGGCAGCGGATCGCCAAGGGAGTAGTAAGCGAGCGGGCCATCGGCTAGCACGTTCGGGGGATAGGACTGGGCAGCGGCTTGGGCTGCGAGGGCGGCCGCGCCTAACAGGAGGCCGGCTGGTATCTGGAGGCTAGGTGGGTTCATAGTGTAATCACTGGGTCGGGTCGGGTAACGGGCTGGGGGGAGCCTGCAATCATTACGATGCAGCCTATGGGCGCGTTTAGCCGACTACTCATCAGAGTGGGAGAAAATATCGTCACTTTGTGTTAGTCGGCGGTCCCGCTTGCCAGCCGGGCGAATGTTTCGTTTCCATCGGCACGGAATGCCGGACACACCAAGCATCCGCCGCAGCGTCGCGATCCGCCACCCGGTCTGGTCCTCCTATGGCCCGCAGGTCATGGAGGGTGTGGTGGATTTCATGCGCGCCCATCAGGCGTGGCGTTTGGTCACTGAGAACCGTTCGTATGGTGAAATGGAGTCAGTCCTGATCGATAAGGACTGGCATGGCGATGGACTGATTCTATTCCGAGCTTCCGAAGAAGAACTCGCCGAATTCAAGCGGCGTGGGCAAGCGGTGGTTCTCTTGAGCACCGAAGGTCCGGACTTGGGCTTCCCGCGGGTGGTGCCGGACAATGCCCGGATCGGAGCCATGGCGGCGGAGCATCTGATTGAGTGCTCGGTTCCTAACTATGCATTCCTGGCGCGGGGTGAGACTTTCTATCGCGAGGCGCAGTTTGCGCCCGGCTTGCGTCGCTATGCCCGCGAACGGCTCGCGGCCTTCCGCTCCAAGCTGGCGGAATACGCGCTGGAGCCAGCGGTGCACTACTTGAAGGGACGTCCTCTTTGGAAGGCGCAGTCCTGGCGGGAGGTGGAGACCGAGGTGATGGCCTTCCTGGATCTGTTGCCGAAGCCCTGTGGGCTCTTCGTGGTGGACGATTCGCTCGGAGCGGTCGCGTTGCGCGCGGCGGACCGTCTCGGCATCCAGGTGCCGGGCGAGCTGGCGGTCATCGGTTTTGGCGACGATTCGGAGTACTGCTTCTCCACCTTTCCAGCCCTCAGCAGCATCGCTTATCCCGGGCGCGAGATTGGCCGGGAAGCAGCGGCACTGCTGTGGAGGCAGATGAACGGCGAGGCCCTGCCACCGGGCCGCACTGAAATCGCGGTGCAGAATCTGGTGGTGCGGGAATCGAGCGACACCCTTGCCATCGCCGATCCGCAGATTCGCGAACTGGTCCGCCTCATCCGTTTGCGTGCGCCGCGCGAAGCCCTACTGGTTTCCGAGCTGGAAGATCTCACGCCGCTTTCGATGACCACCATCAAGGCCCGCTTCGCCGCGCTGCTTGGCCACGGGCCGAAGCAGGAGATCCAGCGCGTGCGGCTGCGCCACCTGCAGCAACTCCTTGCCGATCCCGCACAGAGCCTCGCGGAGATCGCGCGGCGGATGCAGTTCGCTTCCGCCCATGAGTTGAGCCGTTTCTTTCTGGCGGAGACCGGCGAACGGCCGAGCGATTTCCGCAAGAAGCATGCTCCGGCGGTCTCTCGTGGGAATCGGCGTGCCGTCGTCTTCGATATGGACGGCACGCTTTTCGACACCGAGCCGCTCTACTGCGATGCCTTCCGCAAGGCCTACGCCCTTCAGGGCGGGAAGCTGGAAAAGGAGGAATACTTCCGTGAGCTCATGGGCGCCACGAACGCCACTATCGAAAGCTACCTCACCGCCAAAGCACCGCCCGGATTCGACGCCGCGCGCTTCAGCAAGGATTGGCGTGCTGCGTGGAAGTCGATCATCGCGGGCAAGCGCCTGAAGTCCTTGCCGGGAGTGAAGGAATTGCTGGAGCGCCTGTGCGAATGGGGGGTGCCGCTGGCCTTGGCGAGCTCCAGCGACATGGAAGACATCGCGCTCTGCCTGGAAGCCGCCGGGCTGGCTGGCTACTTCCTGGTGCGCGCGGCAGGGGATGAAGTGGCGGAGGGCAAGCCGGCCCCGGATGTCTATCTCCTCGCCTGTCGTCGCTTGGGGGTGGAGGCGACTGACTGCGTGGCAATCGAAGATAGCCGCCGCGGCGTGGCGGCTGCCTTGGCCGCGGGCATGCAAGTGGTCTGGGCCACGGATCTGCCCGATGCTCCGGCCGACAAGGTCCGCAAAACAAAAACCCTCGCCGAGATCGGCGAGGGTGAATGGAAGTCGCTATTGGGCGAAGAGGCGGAAATCAGAGTTCCTTGATGCGGATGTTCCGCCAGCGGACCTTGCAGGACTTGCCGGCGTGCACCTGCAGGGCGAAGAAGCCCTCTGGGGTGAACTCCTTGGCTTCGTCGGTGTAGTCCACGCGCTCCTTGCCGTTGAGCCAGATTTGGATGTGCTTGCCCTTGCAGAGGATGCGGATGTCGTTCCAGTCCTCCCACTTGATGATCTCCCCGCCTTGCTTGGTGAAGTCGGCCTGTGCCTTCTTGTCCGCTTCGGTATCTTGCTTGGCATCGCCATGCTTCAGGGGCTGGAGCCAGCCGCGGCGGGCTTCGTCGTAGAGGCCGGCGGTCCAGGCGCGGCTCTTGCCGTTGTCATGCTCGCATTGGTAGCCATTGACCCGGCCATCCTTGCCTTCCTTCTGCAGGCCTCGGAACATCATTCCGGAATTCCCGCTGAGATCGTCAAACTTCATCTCGAAGCGGAAATCGAAGTCCTTGTAGGTCTTGTCAGTGCGCAGGAAGGTGTTCGACTTCACGTTTTCGCCGAAGCCGACGATGTCCTTGCCCTCGACTTTGTATTCGCCAAGTCCGTTGACGCGGGTCCAGCCGGTCAGGTCCTTGCCGTTGAAGAGATCGGTGAATCCTTCCTCGGCGCGGGCGAGCGGGGAGGCGAGGAGCAGGGAGGCAAACAGGATGCGGATGTTCATGGATTTGTCAGACAACTTTTGCGTGTAGCGGCGGGAGTGCAAGCTTGGATTTTGGAGACGATTGCAAGGCTCTCCCGCCTTTCACCAACCCCAGTGTTTCCGAAAAGTCGTCGCCCGGCAGCCTACTCATTTGTGGGAAGCGACCCTCGGGACTATTTTAATTTCTCCGAATTCAGGCCGTGATGATTTGCGAAAATCCGGCGGAGCCTTTGTGGTTCCTTGAGGTCTTATCCAGTGGATTTCAAAAATCTCCGTAACTTCTTTTCCCGCCTACCTTTTCCTTGCGGCACTCCGCTTTCCTGCTAGCTTCCGCGGCAATTGCTGGGAAAAGGCATGGTAGGGCATCTTGACCATCCCGTCCTCGTTCTCAACCGGTTTTGGCAGCCGGTGCAAACCTGCACCGTCAGACGTGCGCTCAAGCTCTTGTTCTTGGGCCATGCGCAGGTGGTGCAGACCGAAGGCGAGGACAGATTCCGGACTCACGACTTGGGCTCGTGGGTAGAGCACTCGTCGCGTGATATCGTCGAGGAAATGATCCATACCGTGCGCCTCGCGCTGCAGGTGCCGAAGATCATCGTGCTGGCGATCTACGAGAAGCTGCCTCGTATGGAGGTGCGCTTCACCCGCCGGAATGTCTTCCTGCGCGACAAACACACCTGCCAGTACTGCGCCAAGATTTTCGCCGAGGCCGAGCTGAACCTCGACCACGTGATGCCCCGCGACAAAGGCGGCCGGACCACTTGGGAGAATATCGTGACCTCCTGCATCCGCTGCAATACCCGCAAGGCGAACAAGCTCCCGCATGAGGCGAACATGCACCCGCTGCGCAAGCCTGCCGCCCCGCGTTGGCGGCCGATGTTTGGCCTGCGTGAGAACTCGCACTCCGACGAGAGCTGGACTCACTTCATCGACCCGGATCCTTCTTCGGTCCGTTTGTCGGCCTGATTTTTCTTGCTGTCCGGTGATTCGCGCGTCCCGCAAACGGCCGTCTTCGCCACTCCCGTAACCACCATCAGCGGCACGATCACCGCCACGTCGGCGGCGACCGCGACGGGAATAGCCAAGGGCGACAGATCATTGCGGATCTTCTCCGCCTTGGTCTTCGGCTCAGGCAGGGAGAAAATCGCCGCGGTGCAGGAAGTGAAGGAGGCAAGCGCCGCCAGAAAAGCGGGGATTCGCGCGAACTGCTGCAAAAGGTAATGTTTCGATTTCACGGACTTCCGGTTTGGCCCGCTTATCGCACGCCTTCCGCTCGCGCCCTCATCCCGATCCTCAATTCCATCATCGACCAAATCGATGATGCCTTGGCATGCCGCCCTAGTGCCGGCTCAGTCCCGCCGGGAAGATCACGTTCAGCACCAGGGTCAGGAAGAAATTGAAGATCAGGATCGCCAGCGCGGAGTAAACCATCGCCCGCGTCGTGCTGCGGCCCACGCCCACCGCGCCATCCTTCGCGCTCATCCCCTGGTGGCAGGAGATGCATACGATCAGCACCCCGAAGACCACGCCCTTGATTAGCGAGATCAGCACGTCGGTGAGATCGGTGTACTTGCCCATCTGGTCCATCCAGTAGGCTGCGTTCACGTTGAAGGGACCAGTGCCGACTATCACCGAGGCGCCAATGCCCAGCGCCGCGGATTCGCCGATCAGCAGCGGCACCGCAAACAGCATCGCCAGCAACCGCGGGCTCACCAGATAATCGACCGGATGCACGCCCATCGAGCGCAGGGCATCGACCTGCTCGGTCACCCGCATGGTGCCGATCTCGGCGGCCATCGCTGCGCCGACCCGTCCGGCCAGCATCAGGGCGGTGATCGTCGGCCCCAGCTCACGCAGCATCGCCACGCTCACCAGCGCCCCAGCTCCGGTCTCCATGCCCAGCATGCTGAATTGAAACAGCGACTGGGCCGCCAGCACCGCGCCGGTGAAAGCGCCCGTGATCATGACCACCGGTTGGGATCGGTAGCCGATCTCCACGATCTGCTGCATCACGAGCCACCAGCGGATTTTCCCCTTCACCAGCGAGACCGCGATGTCGCGTATCAGCAGCGAGACCTCCCCGAGATACTCGAGAAAGGAGGTGACCAGGCTGCCGATGAAGCGGAAAAATCCCACGCGGCGGACGCTAGGGCCTCAGCCCGCGCTTGGCTAGCGCTAGGGAAGGGGATTCGGGAGTCGCGGGAGGGTGTTAGAGGCCGCTCTTGAGGGCCTTTTCCCTGCCCACAAGAGCCGCCCGCAAAAAAGCCCTGAGAAAAAACCAAAACCGGTTTCAACAAACTGCAATTTGCCGTACATGCCTCGCGTAGAGCCGGGACCATGAGCAACGACGACAAGGCAGCGGTGGAAAAGCTGCACGCGACCTACGGGCAGATGAAGGAGGAGCTGGGCCGGGTCATCGTCGGCCAGGAAGCCGTGGTCGAACAGGCCCTCATGGCGATTTTCTGCCGCGGCCACGCCCTGCTGGTAGGCGTTCCCGGTCTGGCCAAGACCCTACTGGTCTCCACCTTGTCCCGCGCGCTGGACCTCGGCTTCAAGCGCATCCAATTCACTCCGGACCTGATGCCCGCGGACATCACCGGCACCGACGTGCTGGAGGTCGATCCGGAGACCGGTCGCCGCGGCTTCCGCTTCGTCCACGGGCCGCTCTTCTCGAATCTCGTGCTCGCGGACGAAATCAACCGCACCCCGCCGAAGACCCAGGCCGCGCTGCTAGAGGCGATGCAGGAGCACCACGTCACGGTAGGCGAGCACACCCTGCACTTGCCGGAGCCCTTTTTCGTCCTCGCGACCCAGAATCCGATCGAGCAGGAAGGCACCTATCCGCTGCCCGAGGCCCAGCTCGACCGCTTCCTCTTCAATATCTTCGTCGACTATCCCACCGAAGCAGAGGAGCGCGAGATCATCCGCCGCGTCACCAGTCCCAGCGAGACCAAGATCACCCCGCTGATGAATGCGGCGGAGATCATCCATCTCCAACAGATCGTGAAGCGTGTGCCCGTCGGCGACCACGTGATCGACTTCGCCGCCAAGCTGGCTCGTGGTACCCGCCCGAAGGACGCTTCCGCGCCGGACTTCGTGAAGGAGATGGTCGGCTGGGGTGCCGGCCCGCGCGCGGGAATCAGCCTGATCTCCGCTGCCAAGGCCCACGCGGTGCTGCGCGGCAGATTCCACGCCACCACCGGCGACGTCGCCGCGGTCTCCATTCCGGTACTGCGCCACCGCGTGATCACCACCTTCAATGCTGAGGCTGCTGGTGTCACCAGTGATGAGGTCATCAAGCGTCTGGTGAAGCACCTGGCCCCGAAGGAGGAGCTCGTTGTCTAACAAACGCCATAGGTTCGATCCGTCGAATCTGTCCGATCTGTCTTATCTGTTCTATTTCGCCTGATGTCCGAGGACTCCCTCAAACTTCCCGCCTGCATGCGCCTGCTCCCAGCGGAGACCATGGGCGTGATGAAGCGGCTCGAATGGTATGCGCGCCGCCGCATGCAGGGCACCTTGACCGGCCGCCACAGCTCGCCGGACAAGGGCTTCTCGGTGGAGTTCGCCGAGCACCGCGAATATGTCCCGGGCGATGACCCGAAGGACCTCGACTGGCGCGTGATCGCAAAGAGCGACCGCAACGTGATCCGCCAGTATATCGAGGAAACCAATCTCCGAGCGACCTTGGCCATCGATGTCTCCGGCTCGATGAACTACACCGGCGACTCGGCCGCGAAAGTGGGGGAGACCGGACTCTCGAAGCTGGAATACGCCAAGCACCTCGCCGCCGCGCTCGCCTACCTATTCGTCAAGCAGGGCGATGCCGCCGGCCTCGTCACTTTCGACAAGGAGCTGCGCAGCTTCATCCGGGCGGGCAGTCGTCCCAGCCAAGTCCGGCGTATCCTCGAAGAACTCCACATCACCCAAGCCGGCGCCGATACCGATGTCGGCGGAGTCCTGCATGGCGTCGCTGAGCGCATCCCGAAGCGCGGCCTGGTGATCCTTATCAGCGACCTCTTCGATGATCCCGCGAAGATCATCGAGGCCTTCCACCACTTCGATTTCCGCCAGCACGAGCTGGTGATTTTCCATCTCATGGCGGAGGAGGAGCTGACCTTTCCCTTCAAGAGCTTCCAGCGCTTCAAGGACCTTGAGGGCATTGAGAAGATGCTGCGGATCGACCCGCAGGCCGTGCGCGCCGCCTATCTGGAAAAGGTCCGCGACTTTGTGAAGCGGATCGATGCCGCTTGCGGCAAGCTGCGCGCCGACTACGTGGCCGTGAATACGAAAACCCCGCTGCGGGATACCCTGCTGCGCTACCTCGGAGGCCGGAAATAGATCGATGCTTTTCCTGAATCCATGGTTGCTGGCGGGATTGGCCGGGGTGGCGATTCCGATCCTCATCCATCTCGTCCGGCGTCAGGCCGCGAAGCCCATCGATTGGGGCGCGATGCGCTTCCTTTTCGATACGGTGGCGATGCGCCGCCGTAAGATGGAGTGGGAGGACCTGCTGCTGATGGCAGCGCGCTGCCTGCTGTTAGGTTTGCTGGCCTTGGCCTTGGCGCGGCCCTTCATCCCGCCGGATTCCACCGTGCCTTGGCTCTTTGTGCTGCCGGCGGGCCTGATCGGGATTGCGCTGTTAGGTGGCTCATTCGTGTTGGCGGGGAAGGCGCGCTGGATCCTACGCCTCTCGGCATTGGTCTTGCTCATTGTCGGCGCCGGGCTGGTGCTCATGGAGCGTATGCTCAACCTCAAGCGCTTCGAGGCCAGTGGCAGGCGTGACGTCGCGCTGGTGATCGATGCCTCAGCCTCGATGGAGCTTTCCAAGGATGGCCGCACCGTCTTCGCCCACGCGGTGGATGAGGCCAAGCAACTCGTGAAGGAGGCTCCGCGTGGGACCGCCTTCCTGGTCATCCTCGGCGGCCCCGCGCCCGAGGCCAAGACCGCGGCTCCCTTGACTCATCGCGCCGATGTCTTGGGTGTGCTCGATGGATTGAAGCCGGTTGGCGGTAGCTTCCGCGCGCATGAAGCCTTGGGCGTCGCGACTCTCGGACTTTCGGAAGGAACGAACGCCACCAAAGAGATCATCGTCTTCACGGATGCCCAGCGTGCCGGCTGGCGCTTTGATAATCCGAATGCTTGGGACGGCTTGGAGCAGGCATGGAAGTCGCTGCCAGCGAAGCCGAAGCTTATTCTCCGTGATTTCGGCGTGCCCGAGGGCCTGCGCAATGTTTCGCTCGCAACACTCGATACCTCCCGCCGGGTCGTCGGCACTGACCGCGAGGTCACACTCAAGGTGACGGTGGAGAATACCGGCACTCAACCGGTGACTCCGGGGCCGGTCATTCTTGAGATTGACGGCAGCAAGGTGGGCGAGAAGCCGGTGGGACTCTTGGTCGCAGGGCAGAAGGAGACCGTGGAATTCCACCACCGCTTTGCGAAACCGGGGCCGCGGGTGATCGCCGCGCGCATGGATGCGAACGACGACCTGGCCGCCGATGACAAGGCGGAGCGTGTGATTGACGTGCGTGGCACTTTGCCGGTCCTGCTCGTCGACGGTAACCCCGCGGGATCCTTCTTCGAGCGTGCCGCCGGTTACTCGGCCCTCGCGCTCGCGCCCTCTCCCGATCTTCGTCGCGGCAAGAAGGTGGGGGATGCCTACCTGATGGACCCCGAAGTCGTCGCGGCTCCGGAACTCACGGACAAGGATCTCGAAGGCCGCTCCGTGGTGGTGCTGGCCGATGTCCCGCGCCTGCCCGAGCGCCTCGCCGCCAAGCTCGCGGGTCGGGTGGCGGATGGGACCGGCCTGCTGGTCATCGCCGGGCCGCGGACCGAACCTGCTTTCTTCAACAACTGGAAGGCTTCGGAAGGTCCACTGCTGCCGATGCCTCTGGGCGAGATGGCCGTCGAGTCTGATGGTGTTGCCCCGGCGCCGGCGACCTTCCTTCACGAGAGCGTCGCCCTCTTCAAGGACGAGAAAAATTCCGATCTCGCCTCCGCCCGGATCCGCCAGTGGCGCAAGACCGGTGATCCGACCGGTGGCGTGCAGGCCGCAGCCTACCTGAATGGCGATACCTTCCTCGCCGCGAAGAACTACGGCAGCGGTCGTACTTTGCTGGCGACCTGTGCCTTCGACGCCCGCTCCGGAAATCTGCCGGCGCTGCGCTCCTTCGTACCTCTTCTCCACGAGCTGGTCGCTTGGACCGCAGGCAATGGCGTCGAGCTGAACCTCGATCCGGCATGGAGTCCCTCGGTGGCCTTGCTCGGGAAAAGCGGCGGCCTGACCGGCACCTACTATCCGAACCAGGAATGGCGCGGCAAGTCGGCGATGGTGCGGGTGGACGCCGGAATCGATTTCAAATGGGGCAATGACAAGCCCGCCCCGCGGCTCCCCGCGGACCGTTTCTCGATCGAATGGCGTGGCCAATTGGTGCCGCCCTTCAGCGGAGAGTATGTCTTTTCCGCGGATGTCGATGATGTCATCGAGGTCCAGATCGGGGATGGGAAGGTCATGAAGGCCCAATATGGCAACGACGAGATGGGCCGCATGAACCTGGAGGCGAACAAGCCGGTCCCCTTCGTGGCGAAGTACCATGAGGATGGCGGTGAGGCCAAGGCCCGGCTCTTCTGGAATCTCCCAGGCGGCGACAAGCAGATCATTCCCGGCTACGCCTTCATTCCCGAACGCGAGGAGGCAGGCGAGGCGATGCGGGTGCTGGATCCTCTGGGGCTCCCGCGCGAGGCTCGTTTGCGCCCCGCCCGCCGCGGCCGCGAATTGGCGATCGGCGGACCCTCGGTGCCCGGCGTCTATCAGGTGGAGGCCGATGAGGACTTGCGCGCGAACATGAGCTTGCCGGAGGGCGCGAAGCTGCCGGTGGCGGTGGTTCGTGATCCCGCGGAGAGCCACTTCGAGCCCCGTAATGAAGAAGATCTCTCATTGGTTCGCAAGCATGCCGACCTGCTCCAACCTCGCTCGGTCGAGGACATCCTCGGCGTGCTGCAGGGCAAGGGCTTCGGCCGCGAGATCTGGAAGCTGCTCGCCGTGTCCGCATTCATTCTCTTCCTGTTGGAAAGTGTCTTGGCCCGGTGGGTCTCGCGCTCCCGCCGCATGGCGGAAGATGTGCGCGTGAGCTTTGGTGACAGCGCGGTTTGGGGAGGAGGTGCCGGCCGATGAAATACCTCGTCCGCTTCCCCCTCATCTTCCTGGCCCTCTGGGGCCTTCTCCAAGGCCTCGGTAAGCTCGTGCGCCTATCGCCGGACTGGCCGATCTGGTCGGTTGCCCTGATCGCGGCCCTTGCTGCCGAGCTGATCCTCTTCCTCTATCGTTACGAATCCGGCGCCGTCACTCCCAAGCGCGCCCGCTGGATGATCGCCCTGCGCCTCGTCGCGCTTGCGGTCCTTGTCTGGATCATGATCGAGCCTACCTGGGTTCGTGAGGTCGAGCGCCAACGCAACCGCGAGGTCGTGGTCGTACTCGATGATTCGGCTTCGATGCATCTCAAGGACGACGGTGCCTCCGCCACTCGCCTGGAGATCGGTGAGAAGGCATTGGCCGACTCTGGCATCCTCAAGAAACTCGGCGACTCCATGAAGGTCCGCACCGTGCGCGCGGCCCGTAGTGTGCGCGGTGAAGGCGAAGAGGGAGCAGAAGGCTGGAGCGATGCCACTGACCTCGTCGCCGCGATGAACACGGTGCTCGAGCAAGTCCCGCCCGACGATCTGGCCGGGGTGGTGATGGTCAGCGATGGCCGCCACAATCGTCCCGGCCGTGTGGAAGACGTCGCGCGCCGCTTCGGCATCCTCGACGCCCCGGTCGGCATCGTCGCCACCGGTAGTGCGGAGCCGCCGCGTGATGCCTCGATTCTCGATGTGAAAGCCCCGGAGGCGATTCACCTCGGCGACCGCATGCGGGTGAATGCCTCCCTCAAGTTCGATGGCTACAAGGGCGAGGAAGCGAAGGTTCGCCTGATGCGCGGTGACAAGGTCATCGAGGAACGCCCCATACCGATTCCGCAGGACCATCATCGCGAGGAAGTGCGCTTTACCACCGTGCCGGAGGAAGGCGGCGTCGGCGGTTACCGCATTGAGATCGCCGGTCTCGCGGGCGAGCGCTTCGCGGAGAATAATGCCTGGGAGTTCGAGACCTCGATCACCGATGCCCGTACTAACGTCCTGATCGTCGAGAACGAACCGCGCTGGGAGTTCCGCTACCTGCGGAATCTCTTCTACGGCCGCGACAAGTCGGTGCACATGCAATACGTGCTGCTGCACCCGGACCGGATCGAGGAACAGGAAGACGCGCAGATTCCGGCTTCGGCCACCCGCCCCTTCGGCGATGCCCAGGCGACCCAGCTTCCAGCCAATGAGGAGGAGTGGCGCAAGTTCGACGTGATTATCATCGGTGATGTCGATCCCAAGGCGATCAGCGAGGCGACTTGGCAGACCATTTCGAATTGCGTGAAGGAACGTGCGGCAATGCTGGTGATGATCGCCGGACCGCGCTTCATGCCGCATGGCATCACCGCGCCTTCGGGGCAGGACTTGGTGCCGGTGGAGACCTATGAGAGGAACCGTAATTTCTACAGCGAGCATGAGGAGCCCTTCCGCTTCTCGCTGACTGCGGAAGGCCGCAACCACCCGGTAACCCAGCAGGCGACCGGTGAGACTGCGAATGATGCGGTCTGGGCCAGCTTCCCGGAGGTGCCGTGGCGCCAACCTGTGCGCTCTTTGAAAGAGGGCGCGGAAGTGCTGCTCACCGCCGCCAGCAAGGAGGCTGACTCCTCCATCTCCGGCGGTGCTGATCTCAACGCCGCGCTTGATGCGCTCGCCAAGCACCGCGAGAAAGAGGCTGCCGCAGCCCTGCTCGTGACCCGCCAGACTGGCAAGGGCAAGGTCGCGCTCCTGCTTACGGACCGCACTTGGCGCCTGCGCGAGGGCGCGGGCGATCTCTATCACCACCGCTTCTGGGGCAATCTCGTCCGCTGGGGTGCTGGTCCGATCTTGCGGGCCGGTGGTTCCCGCGTGCGCCTTGGCACAGACCAGCTCACCTACACCGCGGACGACCGGATCAAGGTCACCGCCCGTCTCCGCGATACCGGTCTCAATCCGGTGAAGGACGAGGACCTGAAGGCTGAACTCTACCGCGATGGACAATTGGTCTCCAGCACGGCGATGACCGCCGTCGAGGGCTCGAATGGCCTGCACGAAGTCGAGCTGCCCGCGCTGCCGCATTCCGGCCGCTACGAGGTACGCTTGCGTGGTAAGGAGGCGGACCGCCTGATCAATGAAGACGGCGGCACCGCTGTTAGCGCCGGCTTCCGTGTCGTCGGCTCGCGCGGTCCCGTAGAGTTGGCGGAGACCACGCTCAATCTGCCGCTGCTCTCCACCGTGGCCGAGCTTTCCGGCGGCAAGGTGGTGAAACCGGAAAACACCGCCGAGCTGACCGGACTCTTTTTGAAGGAAAGCAACGCGAAAAAGGAGATTCGCGAGACCTCCCTGTGGGATAGCGGGCTGGTGCTCGCGCTTTTCGCCTTTCTCGTGGCAGCGGAATGGGTGATCAGAAGGGGCGGGGGATTGCCGTAAAACAACCAACCGGGAACTCGATCGCATGAGCACGGAACAAGCTAGACAGGACATCACCCGCCGCCTCGCGACGGTTCGCGCGAGCATTCGCCGGGCCCAGTTGCTGCGTGGCGGCTTGCTGCTCGCCACCGTGGCCCTCGGCGGACTGCTGGTAATCATGGCGGCGGACCACCTCTTCTCGCCGCTGCCGATGGCCGCACGCTGGGTGCTCTTCGGCCTCTGGCTGTTTGCCATCGTGGGGGCTTTGCTGACCGGCCTTCGTCCCTTGCTGCGCAAGATCAGCTTGGTTCAGATCGCGCGTTGGCTCGAAGGCCGCCATCCGGAGATCGAGGAGCGCATGAGCACGGTGCTGGAAATTTCCGGTGGTGATGCCGGGGCTTCCGCGGGGTTGATGGAGGAACTCGCCAAGGCCGCCGGTGAGGATGTGGACAAGGTGGATGCCCGCGCCGAGATGAAGGCGGTGGGAGCGGGCAAACGCTGGGCTCGTCCCGCTGCGGTGCTGGCCATCATGCTGCTCATGCTTTTCGTGCTCTGGCCGAAGGAAGCCTTCCGCCTGGTGGCACGCGCGGTCACCCCCTTCAGCAATCTGGGCAATGCCGAAGCGGTGAAGTTCACTGTCCGCCCTGGCGATGTTGAAATGCTCGAGGGCGATGCCTTGCAGATCGAGGTCAGCTACAGCGGATCCGCGGACCAGCTCGACCTCGTGATGGTAATGGCCGACGGCAAGGAAATCATCCAGCCGATGCAGCATGAGGGCGAGCTCTGGCGCTACCGCATGAATCCTGTTAGGGAGACCTTCCGCTATCACGCGCGAGCCGGTCGCGGGGAAAGCGATTCCTTCTCGGTCACGGTCTGGCCTTCACCGATGATGCTGGAGCCGCGGGTGCGCCTAGGCTTCCCGGAATACTCGGGACTTCTGCCGCAAGATGAACCTTTGGGCCGCGGGATCGAGGCGGTGCGCGGCACCACCGTGAAGCTGGAAGGCAAGCTCAACACCGCGGTCGAATCCGCATGGGTCGAGCTTGAGGGCAAGAAGATCGCGGATGGCAAGATCGACGCTGCGGCTAGTGGCGGCCGGGTGACTTTCGCATGGGCTCTTGATAAGGACAGCAGCGGTGAAGCCGTCGTCAGGTTGAAGCATCGCCTCGGGCGCGAAGTGGAATCACTGCGTTTTCCGGTGCGGGTGTTAGAGGATCAGGCGCCGGTCGTCCGTTGGTTGAGCCCGCTGGCGAAGGAGCTGCGCGTGCGGCCGGATGAAGTCTTGGGCTTGCGCTATGAAGTGACCGAGGACTTCGGTCTGGCCTCGCTCAAGGTGGAGTCGAAGGCCTCCGACAAAGAGGCGGTGAGCACTAACAGCGATCTGCCCGAAAAGCTTCCCGGCAGCAGCCGCCCCTTCCGCTTCCGTGGCGCGGAGGAGTTGTCGATTGGTTCTTTGGCCGAACGTTGGCCGGGTGCGGGTGAGATCCGCGTGCGGGTCCGTGCCGAGGATGCCCGCCCCAAGGATCTCGATGGCCCGGGTGTGGGTGCTTCGGAGTGGCTGCTCTTGCGCATCGACCGCAATGCCGAGTCGCTGGCGCGCCAGGAAATGCGCGCCGAGCACGACGGCGCCCGTGAGTCGATCGAGAAAGCTCTGCAGGCGACCCGCGAGGCGAAGGATCGCATGGACTGGCATCGCGGCGAGATGAAGAACGAAGAGCTCAGCAAGGATGCCAAGAAGCACTTCGAGGAAGCGCGCGATCGTCTGGCCGAGGCCAAGGAGAATTTGGAGAAGCTGGCGGATCAGATGCAGGACAGCGTGCATGCCAGCAAGGCCGACGAAGTCCGCAAGGCCGCCGAGCGCGCGGCCGCCGCCCGCCAGGAGTTGGAGAGCGCGCCTTTGCAAGACGGCCAGCAGCGTCGTGAGGAGAAGCTCGACAGTGCCCGCGAGGCGGCCGAGGCGGCGATGAAGGAACTGGAGAAGGCCCGCGAGCAGATGGACCGCGACCGCCAGAAGATCGAGGAGGTCACCCGGCTCCAGGAGTTGGCCCAACAGCAGAAAGAACTCGCCCGTCAGGCGGAGAACCAAGTGGCTGCGAATACCGGTGAGAAGCCGCTGCCGCAGGATTGGCAGGACCGCCAGCATCAGATGGAGGAGCAGCTCCGCCAGCAACTCCGGGAGCAGCCGCAAGCGCGTGCGGAGGCACTGAAGGATCAAGCGACCGAAGCCCGCGAACTTGCCGAGCAGGCCAAGGCACTGAGCGAAGCGCAGAAGGCAATGGAAGAGCAGTCACGGCAAACTCCGGCGAATGCGCCCCTGCCGGAGCAGGCGGTGCAGAAGCTCCGTGAGGAGCTGGCCCAAGAGCAGGCGAAGATTGCCCAGGATACCGCCAAGGAAACGGCCGAGGCCCGGCAGGACTTGAGCGAGACCGCCGACGTCCTTCCCAAGGCTGAGGCCGCGACCCGTGAAGCCGCCGAGGCGATGGCCAAGAAAGAAGACAAGGCCGCCGCCGAAGCTGCCAAGGAAGCAGTCGAAGCGCTCAAGGAATCGCAGAAGGAAGCCGCCCAGCAAGCGGGCGAGGCTCAGGCTCCCTCCGAGCAGGGAAAGAACGAGCAGGGAAAGAACGAGCAGGGAAAGAACGAGCAGGGAAAGAACGAGCAAGGGAAAGCCGAAGCCAATCCCGCTCAGGAATCTCAGCGCGCCGCCGAACTGGGCGAACTCGCCGAGCGTCAGCAACAGGTCACCGAAGCCTTGCAAGCACTTGCCGAAGGCAAGACCGCCGAAGCGATGCAGGATCTCCGCGAGATGCAGGCTGATGCCGCTGCCGACTTGGCTCATGACATCGCCGAGATGCCTCAGGCCGAAGGCTCGGGTCATATGAACGAGGCCAAGGAAACCGCACGGCAGGGTGGGGAACAGGCCAAGTCCGCCGCCGAGCAAGCCGGCCAAGGCAAGCCACAGGATGCCGCCGGTCAACACCAGCAATCGGCTGCCAATCTGCAACGCAGCGCCGAAGCACTGGGCCGCGCCGCGGAAGAATTCGCCCAGAATGCTGCGCAAGCCCAAGGCCAGCAGCCCGAACAACATCGCGCGAACATCCCGCCGAAGGATCTTTCCCAAGCCTTCCAGTCCGCGTCGAAGGCGACCGGCGAGAAGCAACAGGGCACCCAGTCCGCCAGTGAGGCGGCGCAAGCAGCCCAAGCCCTTTCCCGTGCAGCCCAGTCCGCTCGCCAGAGCATGCAAGGTGGCCAGCCGAAACCGGGGCAACCCGGCATGCCCGGCGACCCGCAAGGCCAGCCGGGCGAGAAGCCGGATGAGAACCAGCGCACTCCGGAAGCCGATCCGGGCGTGCCGCCGGAGCTGGCCAAGCTCGGCATCAGCGCCTCCGATTGGGAAAAGATCCAAGCCACCCTGAAGTCTGATGTCGGCGGCGGCGGTGCCGGGGTGCCCGAGGAATACCGCGGGCTGGTGAAGAAATACTTCGAAACGATGAGCGCGAAATGAGATCACTCGCCGCTGCTATTCTCCTTCTAACAGGTGCTTCCGCCTTTGCTGCGGAGACCGCCGATCCGGTCTTCGCAGAGTGGAAGGACCGCGTCGATCCCGCGGTTGAGCGCGCCTTGGAATATCTTTCGCGGGTCCAGCGCGAAGACGGCTCCTTTCCGGAAGGTTACGGCGATTCCACCGGTGTCCCAGCGCTCGCAGGAATGGCGATCCTTTCGAAGGGCCATCTTCCCACCGAAGGACCCTATGTCGTCACTCTGAACAAGTGCATCGACTTCGTCCTCGATAACCAGCTTGAGAACGGCCTCTTCGAGAAGGGCAACGCCGGCAGCGGGCCGATGTATGCCCACAACATCTCGACGCTCTTCCTTTCCGAAGTCAGCGGCATGGTCGATCCCACGCGTCAAGAGAAGATCGCGAAGGCCCTTCCGCGCGCACTCCAGTTGATCCTCCGCGCCCAAGCCATGGACAAAGAGGAGCGCCATCAAGGCGGTTGGCGCTACCACCCCGGGTCCCGCGATAGCGATACCTCCTGCAGCGGCTGGGCCCTCATGGCGCTACGCTCGGCGAAGCTCAATGGCGCGGCGGTGCCGGACAAGGCGATAGCCGATGCCGTGGCCTACCTCGCCCGGCACCAGAACAAGAAGGAGGGCCACTTCGGCTACATGGATCAGGACAACCACCAGCGCTCGCTTACGGGTATGGGCCTGCTCTGCCTGGAACTCTGCGGCAAGCACGGCTCGCCGGAGACCATCGCTGCCGCCGACTATGTGATGAAGACCTTCCGGGACCTGCCCGGAGACCAGTTCGAGTTCTACGGCAACTACTACAATGCCCAAGGCACCTTCCAGATCGGTGGCCGCTACTGGAACGACTACGCGAACTGGATGTACGATACCTACGTCAAGAAGCAGCAGGAAGACGGCTCATGGAATAGCCGCGAGGCCGGCAGCATCTACGGCACCGCCATGATGGTGCTCGCCTTCACCGTGCCCTACCGCCAGCTCCCGATTTACCAGCGGGACGAGACGGTGGGCGAGGAGGAATAAGCTCAGGCTCTCACTTGGCGGGCGGAGGCGTTTCCTCCTTCTTCTCTTCGCCGCCGGTAGCTGGCGGGGGAACCTTCACTCCAGCCGCGGAACCCTGGATGTCTTGCATCAGGGAGCGTCCTTGGTTCAAGCTCTTGTGGCGGAGGTCCATGCCCAGCCAAAAGGCACCGATCGCCAAGGCCAAGAAGAACAGGGTCATGAAGAAGCTCGCCGAGGCGCTCGGCTGGGTCTCGTAGATCACCTGGCGCGCCGGTGCCGGGGCGGGGCGGGCCGGGCCGCCGGCTACAGCGGGCTTCTTCGGGGCACCTCCGAAGTCCTCGCGGACAATCGGCGATTCCTGTTGCGGTTTTTCGCGGGCGAGCGCCTCGCGCTCCTCTTCGGTCAGCGTGAAATCGAAGGCCACATCACCGACCTTCACGGTCAGGCCATGCCGCAGCGGGATCACCTCGTGCCGCTCGCCGTCCAGCTTGATACCGTTGGTGGAGCCCAAATCGCGGAGCTGGTAGCCGCCGTCGATCCGCTCCATCACCGCATGGCGCACCGAAGCCGAGCCGTCATCGATCACAATGTCGTTCTCGCTGCCGCGGCCGATGTTGACCTTCATCCGGTCAAGCTGGAAGCGGTAGGGCTGGGGACTGCGATCGGCGATAGTAATGGTGACGCGCGGCATGGGTGAAAGACGTGAATCTGCCGCCCTTTCTAGCGCCAAAACCAGCAACTCTGCACGGAAAAAGTCCGTCTCTTCAAGGACTTGGGGGCGAATGACGCCGCCAGGGGCCCTCTAAGCCTTTTTTCGGACCCCGACAGGGCCTTTTTGGCCTGTTTTGCCCGGGGAAATCCGATTGCCAAGCCGCTCAAGCTCTGCTGAATTCTCTGCACCATGGCCAACGCAACGAACGTGCTCGCGAGCGGGATCGAAATCACCGGCTCCATTCGCTTCTCCAATGACATGATCATCGACGGGAAGATCGAGGGCGAGATCATCTCCGAGAAGGGCCGCGTGACCATCGGCGAAAACGCCATGATCAAGGGCAACGTGACCGCTGGCGACGTGAAGGTCTTCGGCAAGGTCGAGGGCAAGATCACCGGCGAGCGCTGCGAGCTGAAGGCCAAGTCCCGCCTCGATGGTGACATCAAGGCCAAGATGTTCTCGATGGAGGAAGGCGCGCAGCTTTCCGGCCGCACCGAGATCGGCTGAGCCAGCCCGGACGCGCAATCATTTTTCAGGAAGCCGCCTCATCCGGGGCGGCTTTTCTTTTGCCACGGGTGAGGGCATCCGCGGCATAGACCGCCACGGCCGTCCAGATCAGGGCAAAGGACATCAGCCGAGCCTGAGTCATCGGCTCGCCGTAGAATTTCCAACCGATCACGAACTGCAGGGTGGGGGCCATGAATTGCAAGATCCCCAAGGTCGTCAGCCGGATCGTCCGCGCGGCATGACCGAAGCAGAGCAGCGGCAGGGCGGTCGCCACGCCGGTGAAGACGACCAAGCCGGCTTGGTGCATGTTGCCGCCGAAGACTGGCACTCCGTGGACGTTTTCCCAGATCAGCCAGCCCAAGGCCAGGGGGGCCAGCAAGATGGTTTCCGCCGTCAGTCCCGGCAGTGCTTCCAGCGGTGCCCGCTTCCGGACCACGCCGTAGAGCGCAAAAGTCAGCGCCAGCACTAGCGCGATCCAAGGGATGCCCCTCAGAGCATAGACCTGGATGGCCACGCCCGCGGCCGCCACGGCCACCGCGAGCATCTGCAGCCGGGTCTGGCGCTCGCCGAAGAACATAGCGCCGAACAGCATGTTCAGGAAGGGATTCAGGTAGTAGCCCAGCGCCGCCTCCAGGATGTGGCCGTTCAGCGTGGCCCAGACGTAGAGTAGCCAGTTCGAGGCCAGTAGACCGCCGGAAAGCAGGTGCCAGCCCACGCTACGCCAAGAGGCCAGTCCGCGCAGCACCTTGCCGGTCTGGCGCTGGAGGCCGATCACGATGGCCAGTAGGACCAGCGACCAAACCGTGCGCTGGGCGATGATCGTGACCGGCGGCAGGAAGATCAGACCCTTCCAGAAAATCGGCAGCACCCCCCACATAAGGAAGGCGGCCACCGCGCTGATTACTCCGTCCTTGCGCTCTTTCACTGGGGCGCGCCGGACTCGAATTTCTTGCAGATCCACGCGATCCGGGCGGCTGCGGACTCCATTTCCAGGAGATCCTGGCGCTCGTCGGGATTGTGCAGGAACTGCTGCGCCATCACGTCCGCCAGGATCGAGGGGTCATCGATCTGCGCGGTCATCGAGGTCAGCGCATCGCGGACCTCGTCGGGTAGGTCCCGGGTCACGATTTCCGCAGCCTCCTGAAGCGCTTCCAGTGCGCCGCGGGACTGAGATTCCGGCTCGAAGACGGAGGGAACTGGCTCGATCCGCGCCTTCGGATAGGGGGAGTCGAGCCACTCCATGAAGCGCACCCGGATCACCCCGTGTAGCAGTAGGTTGGAAGTTCCGTCGTCAAGCTCTCGCGAGGCCCGGACCAGGCCCATGGTCCCGACGGGCGCGGTGCAGAGCGAGGGATCGTCGGTTTCCTTGCCTAGCAGCCGGGCCACGGCGAAAAAGCAGCTGCCGTGAAGCGCATCGGAGAGCATTTCGCGGTAGCGGTCCTCGTAGATGTGCAGCGGCAGGCCGCCGTGGGGAAAGAGTGTGCAGTCCGGCAGCAGCATCACACCGCAGGTCTGGGGGATGTTGAGCGAGGACATCGCCGCAAGGGAGGCGTGCCCGCCGCGCCGCGCAATCCAAAAAACCCGGAGCCGCGGAGTTCTCCCGGCCGGTCGCACCATCAATCGGCCTTGCCTCGCGCCGCTGCATCGACCACGGATGCCGCGTGACCGAGGAAACCGCTCCACGCCGTGACCCCCGCATCGCAATCCTGCTCTGGCTGCTGCCGCTGGGACTCGTCGTCTCCGCCGGGCTGGGAATCTGGTACTACTTTCACCGTCAGGGAATTGAGGCGCAGAAGGAGCAGCCGCGCTTCGCCACCGCTGTCTCCGCGGAGGTGCTGAAGGACGACATGGGCAAATTCCTCAGCTTCGTGGGCGAGCGGAATCAAGGTAGCCCGAAGGGACTCGACCGGGCCGCGGCCATGATCGAGGGCGCGCTCGGGCCGGCCAATGCCGGCTACAAGGTGGAGCAATTCCGGACCAGTGCAGGCACTTGGCCGCTCCTTATGGTGACTCTCCGCGGTTCGGATGCCTCTTTGTCGGCCTTGTGGGTCGTGGCCGCCTACGACTCGCGCCGCGGCTCGCCGGGAATGGAGGCAAATGCCAGCGGCGTGACCAGCGTGATGGCTGCCGCCGGCGCCCTTTCGAACTCCAGACCGAAGCGGACCGTGAAGTTCGCCTTCATGCCGCATGCCTACGATCTGGATGCCCCGGTCATGCAGAGCTTGGCGGCGCTCGACAAGAATTTGGGCACCTGCTCGGAGGTGTTGGTCGTGGAGGCCACCGGGGCAGGGGAGAAGCTCCTGCTCAGCTCCCGCGATGCGGAGAACCGGGCGCTGCGCCTGGCCACGGGCCTAGGCGAAGTGGTCGGAGCGGAGAACGTTTGCATGCAGGATGATTTCGACTTGTCCTCGAGTCTTTTCGAAGTTGGAGCGCCTGCAGTCAGGGTCTCCACCCGCCCGGTGGTGAAGGCCGACGAGGCCGATACAAGCCCACCTGATCCGCTTCTTCATGCCGCTGCGACCAAGGCATTGGTGGCTTTGATCGAAAAGCTTTCGGATTCTTGAAAAAACCTCTTGCGCGAGAGGGGGTCCATCCCCTACCAAACCGCCCTCGCGCGGCCCCAACCGGCCGCACCTGACAAAGGGGGATTAGCTCAGTTGGTAGAGCACTTGCATGGCATGCAAGGGGTCAGCGGTTCGAATCCGCTATCCTCCACGTCTTCGGCCTAGGAGTTTGATCCGGTGGCCTTTCCCCGCACGCGCAAGTGGCGATCCTTGTCTCGATCCCGAAGGGATCACAGCGACAGTAGCCGGGGGTTGAGCGCAGCGACACCCCCGGTCAGGCACGAAGAGAAGATCTCGATCCCGGAGGGATCGTAGCGTCATACGATTTGCTCTACGTGTTGCCGGAGATGGATTGGTGGACGTGACTCAGGGCAGATGGCGCTCGTCGTAGGGAAGGCCTGCCTTTTTCAGCAGATCGACGAGTTCTTCGCTGAAGGTCCTCACACGATGATGCTCTTCTTGCCCTGCGATGTATTTGCTCACTGCACCTCTTGCGGATGGGCTGACGGTGATGGCGCAGTAGCCTTCTTGCCATTCGAACTTGGGTTTGGCTCCTTCGGTTTTCATCCAGATGGATGAGGCCTTCTTCAATTCACGCATGAAGTCGGCGAGGCAATGGGTGGCCTTGAGGGTGACGAGGAGGTGGACGTGATCCGCGACCCCGCCGATTCCGTGGGTTTCGGCGCCGAGGCCGTGGACGAGACCGCCGAGGTATTCGTGGAGGCGGTGGCGGATGTCGGGGGTGATGGAAGGTTCGCGATGTTTCGTTCCGAAGATGATGTGGTAGTGCAGGCCGAGGTAGGTGGACATGATGCGGGGAGGTAGAGGTGGAATATGGCCGGGCTGCGATCCCTTCGGGATCGAGTTATTCCGTGGGGCGGATACCGGGGGTGTCGCTGCGCTCAACCCCCGGCTACTGCCGCTTTGATCCCTATTGGGATCAGGCGGAGATCCCTTAGGGATCAAAGGCAGAACCGTGAGGTCCGATTCGCAATCTGCGATCACGAATCGACCCTCCCGTATTGGATCTCACAAATCAAACACCTCGATCCTCGCGCCTTTCTCCGGATGGTTCACGAGCACGGCGATCTTGTGGATCTCCCCGAGGTCGCTGCCGGTGTGGCTGAGGTAGTCGAACTTCCCGCGCAGGTCGGTGTAGCCGTCTTTGTGGAAGACGGGGTGGCCACTGCTGTCTTCGACATAGACCTTCACGTAGCACTGCGGCACGGGCAGTCGGCTGGCGGAGTCGAAAACCTGCAAGGTGCGCTCCAAAGGCGTGCGGGTGATTTCCAGAGAGCGGCTGTCGAGAACCTTGAGGACCTTGGTGGTGCCGGACTTGGCGGCGACAAGGACGTTGCCGTGACGGAAGTTCTCGGGCAGGTCGACTGCGGTTTCTGGCGCGGCGAGTAATACCTCGCGGCTATCGTTGGCGCGGATGCCGGGCTGCGAGGCTCCTTCACCGGTGAGGAAGGGATCCTTGGAGAAGAGCATTTCTAAATCCACGCTGAAGAGCTGCAGCAGGGTCTTGTCGAGCCGCTGCTGCTTGATCACGAGCTTGCCGTCCGGGGCGAGCGCGAGGTCGAGGCTCGGCGCTTCTTCCTGCGGCTTCTGCGGTTCGGCCGCGCGTGGTGCCTGTAGCGCTACGATCTCGTCGGCCTGGGTGCGGATCGCGTCGAAGCGCTGCTTCCACTGGCCGGGCGGCAAGGTGCTGTGACGCACCGCGAGAGCGCGTGCGTCCTCCGGCTTGGACCGATAGAAATCCACCACCGCGGCGATGTAATCGTAGGCCATGGTTGCGGGCAGTTTGTTAGAGTCGACTTTGTCGAAACGCTCCAGCGCCTCCGGCACGCGGTCCTGCAACAGGAGATGCGCGGTGAGGGCCAGTTGGTCACCGGCTTCAAGCGCTGGCTTCCAGGCCAGCGTGTCTAACAGCGCGGTGTAGTGGGCCGTGGCGTCGGCGTGGGTCAGGCGTTCCTTGTCCGCGAAGCGGTGGGCGCGGGGATTCACCAGTGGATCGAATTCCAGGCTCTCCCAGTCGCGATGAACCAAGGGCCGCACTTGGATAATCGGGCTATCGAGCCAATCACCCAAGCGCTGCGCCAGCGAGGAGTTCTCGACCAGTTCGCGCATGGCGGGGACATCGCCGTGCAGGAAGCCGTAAGAGGCAACATCCGCAGAGTAGTGCAGCCGTTCGCGCAGGATTTTGGAGGCCTCGTTGAAGAAACCGCGGTCCTGCAGGCGCCAGCGGATCAGCTTGAAGTCCAGCGTGCGCAGGTTTGCGATCTTCATGCGGGCGAGCACGGCATCGTTGCTGGCGTCGCGCGCGAGGACCGGCCAAGAGTCGGCGTCCGCAGGCGGCGGCTCGGCACTGACCCGCAGCACCCGGGCATCGCCGCGTGCGAGAATGGTATCGTTCTCCGACACTTGCAGAGGATAGACCGCGTATTCCCCGGCCAGCGGGAAATAGAAGGCAAGCTCCAGGCTCTGGACGCCATAGGGCTCCAGCTCGTACGTCTCCGAGGTCGTGGCCGGTGATCCCGCCAGCGGGATCGCACCTGCAGGGATCTGGGCCAGCACATCAATCCGCCGGCCCGCACCGCTGGGATTGGTCACCACCATCGAGGCGCCGTAGGGCACCCCCGCCACGAAGTCGCCGCTGATGCTGTTCTCCACCTGACGGCCGTCCACGGTGCGGAAGCGGTCATCGAGGCGGTGGAAGATCTGGCGCACCAGCACCGGGGCATCCTGCGCGACCTTCTGGGTCTCGCGCGTGTCCTTGTAGAAGAGCAGCATCGGCTCGCGGGCCTTCACCTTGAGGGTTGAGCCGTCCACCTGCGTCTCCGGGCGCTGGGCCTTGAAGGGCAGGTCGAGCATCGCCAGGCAAAACAGCGCCTCGTTGGCGTTGTGGGTGCAGGCATTGAAGTTCGGCGAGATGAAAGCGCCCTTGCCATCCCACAGCGCGAGATCGAGCCAGAAGCGGTTGAGCGGGATGAAGCTTTCGTCGGTCTTGCCACGATAACGATAGTAGTTCGACTCGCGCCACAGGCGGGTCTGGTCGCGTTCGGAACTCCAGGAAGGACGGGAGAAGGGGTGGTCCATGGGGGGGCGCGGCTTCAGTGCCGCACCCGTGCTCCCGTCTCCTCCGAACGGATCGGCCTCGGCAAAATGATCAGCGCCACCGCCACCGGAGGCGAAACCATCGGCCTCGGCAGCAGAAGAAGGTAGTGGTGGCAGTATGCCGGAGTTGTCGGATAGGCCACCCGGGACACCGGCAGAGAGGCCGCGATGCGCAGCACGAGGCTTGGCCACGGGACGGTCCTCCAGCACCACGTCCACAAGACTCTCGATCAGGTCGATATTGGTGGATGTATTGCGGACTACGAGCCTCGATCCTGTTAGGGTGGCGGAGGAACCGGCGACATCCGCGACGCCTTTTTCCTTCAGTGCCTCGGTGATGGTAAGGCGGCCTCCGCGTTTGCGCGCCTCGGTCGTGCCAAAGGGATCTTCCTCTCTGATGGCGCCGTTGGGGCCGGTGAGCAGGTTCAGGAAATCCCGCGGGACATTGAAGGTGCGGGTGAAAAGGTCCTCATCGGACTCGGTTCCCGGCACCAGCGTAACGGCATATTCATCGACCTTGTAGCGCAGCCGGGTAGCCTCGCAGATGTACTTGAGCGCTTCGGCCATGGGAACATTGCGCAGGCGCAGTTCCTTGATGCGGAGGGCACCGGGATCCGACGCGGCATCCAGGCCTGCCCGCGGTTTGCGGATCACGAAGTTGATACCCTTCCTGGTCGGATCGGTTTCACGGGTATCCAGCTCGCGGGAGCGCAGGCGCAGGAAGTCGATGGCTTCTTCGACCGAGGTGTCCTCAAAATCAATGACGGGGATGATAGTGTTGCGGGTTTTTTCGAGGAGATATGAGGTTCCCCCGAGCGTCATCGAACCATCTGTATCCTTTGCGGCCAGGCCGAGGGAGTCCTCCGTCGCCAGTTCATTCCCGCGCAGGGTCTGGGTGAAGAGCTGGGTCTCCTGCTCGGGCGTGGGAGCTTCGAGTTCCCAGCGCAAGTTCAGCTCGCGCGCGACCCGTTCCCGGGCCTCCGGCATTGCTTGAGACAGCAGTGCCTTCTCCGCGGCATTCAGCCGCTGCCAGGCGTAGGGCCGCAGGTAAGCCGTGAGGTCGCGGCCTAACAGGATGTTGTCGACCACCGTTGGCTCCTGCTTCTCCGCCAGCATCGGCTTCACGTGCTTGGTGAAGAAGTCCGGGTCCTTCCGCATCAGGAAGAGGTGCAGCTCGTGACAGGCGTGCTCGGAGAGGAAGGCCAGCTTCTTCTGCTCATCGAGCGAGGGCCAATCGAGCAGCGGTAGGAAGTCATTCAGACGGGTATCGCTCGAAGCGCCTAACAGGAACTGGTGCGCCTCCGCCAGGGTGGTGAAGGCCCGCCAGTCGGCATCAAGCACGCTCTCGATGCTGGCCTCGGCGCCCTTGGCAAGGGCCGCCGCGCGGCGGGTGCCGACGTGGTATGTCTTGGCATCCAGCGGCTTCGCCAGGCGGCGGTCGCGCAGCGGGGTGTCGCTCGGCACCAGCGGCACCGTCAGGTGATGACGGCCCGCTGTGTCAGCGGCCACGATCTCCAGATACTGGCACTGTGCGAAGTCCGCCGCGGGCACCTGCACGGTGCCATCCGCACCGAGCGGTAGATCGAGCCGAAGCACCGAGGTGCGAGCCAGGAAGTCGAGCGTGGCTTCGCCGTTGGAATCACCCTCACGTTCCTCTGGGGGAGTAGAGGGCGCTGGTTCCCTCCCGCCAGACCGCCCGCCACCGGTGCCGTGGCCAACGCGGCCGCCTTCACCCTTTTGCTCGGCCTGTACTACGTCGTCCTCGCTCCAGCGGTTCACCAGCAGGCCCGCGCGCGGCAGCATGGAACCGGGGAAGGTCTTCGCGGCGCGCCGATCCAGGATGTAGCGCATCTCGTCGCTCAGGCGCTTCGATTCAAGGAAGGCATTCCCGGTGAAGCCGGGGGTCAGGAGAGCAGGCAGGGGATTCCCGAAGGGCTGCAGCGCCGCTCCGCCGGACCAATCGTGGAGATAGCGCCGCCCCAACAGCGAGACCCTGGTACCCGGTGAAGCACCATCCACCTTCACCACCAGAGCACCGGCTTCAGGTGTGGCGGCCATGACGAAGGGCAATGGCGGCAGGAAGCGCGGCATGATGCGCGCGGCCGAGACTAACAGACCGTCGCGCTCCGCCGCGGCAGAGGAGCGGATGAGGATAGCCTTGCCATCGATCACGAGCCGGAAGTCGCCGGCGGGCAAACCGCGTAAGACCAGCTGCCGCTTATCAAGCGCCAGCTTGTCGAAGTGATCACGGAGCAATGCCTCGCCACGCCATTCGCTCAAGCTCACACGAGCCCGATCAAGAACTGCCATCGGTCGCAGCAGCGGCAAGCGGATCTCATCGCCAGCGGCGAGCTGGAATTCAGCGGGGAAGTCACTCCAGCCGGCTTCCTCATCAGGCTTGAAATTGACCTCGCCGATGTCCGAGCTGCGAGTCCCGATCTTCACGATCTCCGGCAGGGTGCCAAGTGCCACGCGGCCGCGATCATCACTGCGCAGCGTGACTTCGATCGGGCTGGCATAGTTGCGGTGGGTGAACTGGAAGGTGACGGGGCGGGAGGACAAGGGCTCGCCATTGCGGCCACGGACTTCCATTCGATAGCCCTCGGTATCGCGCGTGAAGAAGCCCGCAGCGATTCGTCCGCTGGTGACGATGTTGTTCAGCTCCCAGCTCTTGCTGGCTTCCAGCGGTTTCGGATCATCGCCGTCGCGAGGTGTCACCGAGCCGGTGAGCTTCATGGTCAGCGCGATGGTGTCTGCGGGGACTTGGAAGGGGATGAACATCCGTGGGGATAGCTTGAGATCGCCACCGATCACGCGCTCGGTAGTGAGGCCGCCAGCCAAGGTTGCCTGCATCACCAGCGAGGGCTTATCGATCCACTCCAGCGGGATCTCCCTGCCATGGCTATTCAGGCGCAGGCGGATGAAGAGGCTGGCCTGCTGATCGGCCAGTAGTTGCTCGCGGTCCACATGGAAGCGGGCGTCGAGCGAGATCTCATCGCGGCGTGCCTCCAGAGAGAGCGGCACGGCGAGCTTGCCCTGGCGGACCAAGCCAGTCGTGCGCGACGAGCTGGTCTTGTCGGGAATCACGATCTTGCCACTCGCATCGGGAGCGAAGGTTTCGGTGCCGAGGGAGACGCTCGCATCCTTGAGCAGGGTGCCGTCCTCACCGAAGACCTTCACCGATTGCCCTCGGGCCTCGTGATCCACGAAGGCGATCAAGCGGCCCTTGCGGATGAGCGCGCGTGAAGAGACTTCCTTCGACACGCACTCCACGACCCATGCGCCGGGCCCGGCGAGCTCCGGCAGATCCAGCGTCTCGCGGTGCAGTACCAGCGGCGGTTGCGCGAAGCTCAGGCGTTTCTCGTGGTGGGGCACCAAGCCCTCCAGATCGAGGTCCACCGGCGGCTCGCTACCCTCGCGCTCGATCCATGCTGGCAGATCCAGCTCGAAGATCCGCACCAGCAGATCCGGCGTATTCTTGAGATCGAGCGCGAGCTTCACCTCCGCGTCAGCGGGAAGCGCCTGGCCTTGTCCTGGCGCGAAGACGATGCGGGTCTCCTTCTGCATTTCCAGTAGCTCGGCCGGAGGAATCGACGCACCCCATGCCACTGGATCTGCCCCGGCCAAGAGCCGGGCCCGGGCATGGAAGAGACGCAGCTTCTTCTCCTCGATGAGATCCTTGAAGAGATCGGGCGTTTCGGCACTGCCGAGGAAATGCTGGAGGTACTCGCTGACGAGAGCGCTGTCGTCCCCGATCGGCGGGCAGCCCGTGGCAGGGGAGTAGTCGGCTGCCGGGTTGATGAAGGGATCCGCGGCGCGTTGCTGAACAGGCCGCAAAATTGGATGCTCATTCCGCGGCAAGCGCAGGTAGGCGAGGAAGTCCTCCTGCGGATACTGCCCCAGATCGCGCTGGAGTCGCAGGTGGTGGAAAAGCACGTGGGCCTTCAGGGAATTCAGCGCGGGCGGCAGGGTCAGCGCGAAATCCCGGCAGGCGGCGAGATGTGCGGCATGCGCGGAGGGATCGAGCTCGAAGTCGGTCTCCGCCCCGGGCAGCAAGGTGGTCATGCAGCGGGTTGCGAACTCCTGATTGCCACGCAGGGCCGGGACTGCGGCGGCCAATTCATCGAGCTGGGCGCGGGTCAAGCGGTTCTCGATGCTTGCGGAGCCGAAGCGGGGTGGCTGGGGCAGGCGGTGGACCCGGGTGAGCAGGGCCACGACGCCGGGCAGATCCGCCTGGGTGAGTGTCTGGCGGAAATAGAGCAGCTTGGCTTCGTCGAACTCCACGACCTTCGCCAGCTCCGCAGCCAGGCGCTCGCCCTTCAACTGTCGATAGGGTGCCTCGTTGCCGCGATCGATGGCTTCCTGCTCGAAGGCCTGGACGGAAATCCGGGCGGGATCGAGGCGGTCAGGGAGTTTCTCGTCGGCGCGGGCGTCGGGCTTGGCGTCGTCGAACGTCATCCCGGCCCGGTGGATCATCTCGTCCGTGGCCTTTTTCGGGTCCGCGTCGAAGCGGAGCAGGATCTCGCGGTTTTCCAGGATGTCGTAACCTTCGAGAGTGGCGGCACCCACGCCGGGCTTCTGGGCGGCGGTTTTCCAGTCGGCCATGGTCTTCCGGTAGGCGTCCGTACGACCGGCGAGCTGATGGTTGAGCGCTTGGTAGAAGAACCAGTCGCGGGTCTGGGGAACCAGCCGGGCCAAGGCTGCCTCGCGGCTCGCGGGATCGGCGAAAGCCTCCTTGAACTCGAGATCCTCCGCCGCCAGGGACAGGGGCAGGGAAAATAGCAGCGAGAAGAGGATTTTTCTCATGCTCGGGGTATAGGGAAGCCCGTGGGAGAGGGGAACAACTCCCTGCTGACCTCACAGCAAATTCACAAATCCCGGGTAGCGAAGGGTTTGTGACGGTGGGGAGGGGGTTTCCGAACTGGCCGTCACTTCATCCGGCATTCGAAAATTCTTCATTCGGCATTGATCGAAAATGAATTGGCCAAGCGCCGCAGGCACGCTAGGCTCCGCGCCCCGGACGGGAAAGATATGGCGATCCAAGGACTGGAATTGGCAAAGGCTTGCGCAAAGGCAGCGGACGAAATCCAAGCGGAGAAGATCCGTGTCTGGGACCTCCGCGGGCTCTCGAATCTGACCGATTTCATGATCGTCTGCTCCGGCTCGTCCATGCCCCACCTGCGCGCGATCTTGCGTGATATCCGCGGCAACGTGGAGGAGCAGTACGGTGCCCGCCCGGCGAATGCCGAGGGTAACGCCGACACCAAGTGGGTGGTGCTCGACTACATCGACGTGATGGTGCACGTGATGCACGAGGAACTGCGCGACTACTACGGTCTGGAAGACCTCTGGGCCGACGCGAAGGAAATCGAGTGGAAAGGCTGACGCGGCCGGTTTGAGTCCGCTCTTGCGTCCGGGGCCTTCCCGCCTTCTGTCTCGTGCGTGCGCATTGAGATCCTGACCACGGGCACCGAGCTTCTGCTCGGCAAGGTTCTGAACACCCACGGCAAGTGGTTCGGGGAGGAGCTTTTCAAACTGGGCATGCGCATCCAGCGCCTGACCACGGTGCCGGATGGCGATGCGATCACGCAGGCGATCCGCGAATCCGTGGTCCGCGCCGATGTATTGATCATCACCGGCGGCCTCGGGCCGACCAGCGATGACCTGACGCGCGAATGCGTTTGCGAGGTTCTTGGCATCGAGCTGATTGAGGACGAGGCCGCGGTGCGTTCGCTGGAGGCCTTCTTCGCCGCGCGGAACAAGGTGATGGCGGAGTCGAACCGCAAGCAGGCCCAGGTGCCGGTGGGAGCGGACGTGCTGCCGAACCCGAATGGCACCGCGCCGGGGATCTACATCCCGCCGCGCCTGAATGGAGCGGCGAACTGCGCCGTCTTCCTGCTGCCGGGACCGCCACGTGAGCTTTATCCGATGTTCCGCGCCGAGGTCGCGCCGCGCTTGGTGGCGCTTGCGGGTCTCGCAAATCCTCCGGGCATGCTGGAACTCAAGATCACCGGGGTGGGGGAGAGCGATATCCAGGAGGAGATCGATGCCAAGCTCGCGGAGGTCCCCGGCCTTGAGGTCGGATACTGCGCCCGCGTGGGTGAGGTGGACGTGCGCTTGATCGGCGACGAAGCGGCGATTGCCGCGGGGCGTGATGTGACCTTGGCGGCTTTTGCCAAGCAGACTTTCTCCGAGGATGGATCGAGCTTGGAGGCAACAGTGGTGCGCTTGATGAGCGGCGCAGGGCTGAAGCTTGCGACGGCGGAGAGCTGCACCGGCGGACTGATCGCGAATCGGATTACCGATGTGCCCGGCAGCAGTGCCGTCTTCACGCATGGCTTCGTGACCTATGCGAACGAGGCCAAGCGCGATCTGTTAGGTGTGCCGCAGGAGATACTGGATGAACACGGTGCGGTCAGCGAACCGGTCGTCCGGGCGATGGCTGAAGGTGCCTTGCGGGTCAGCGGCGCGGATATCGCCGTGGCCGTCACCGGCATCGCCGGACCGGACGGAGGCACACCGGAGAAACCGGTCGGCACGGTGTGGCTGGCTTGGGCTGCCAAGGGCCAGGCGACGCTCGCGGTGAAACAGATTCACCCGCGCAATCGGAAGGACTTCAAGCTGGCGGTGAGCCAGGCGGCGCTGGATGGGGTGAGAAGGCTGGCCTCGAAGTAGCCAGGCCTAGTCCTGCTCGATCTTGAGGAAGGCCGTGCTGTCCGGAGACGGGAATTCGAATTCGATGCCTCCGGAAGGCGTGATCGAAACGTCGGAGCCTGCCGGAACGGGGAACACGGAAAAGCTGATCATGTCTGCGGCCTTTTCCCAGCGGGGCGTCAGCTTGATCCGGCCGCTCCTTGGATCCACGTCGATCTCGGGGGCTGACTGGCGGATGGCGTGGAGGATAGCGGGCGCTCCGGTCATCCACGGCAATGCGGATGCCATTCTCCCCGGCCTGCTCGAAACCGACGGGGAGCATCGTGCCATTCGAATCCCATGCCTTGAGCCCGCCGTAGGTCACCGCGCTGGCACCGCCCTGGTCTTGGAAGGAAATGCTGTCCCCGCCGGTGGAGACCTGCGGGTGGACACTGCCGCGGGTTGCCAGCCGGAGCAGCAGCGGAGCGGCCGGGTCGGCCCGCTCCGGGCGTTGCCGGATATCCCAGCCCTGTTCCAGGCCCCGGCTGTCGTTGATGAACCACTCGGTCAGGTTCTCATCGCGCTGGCAGGTGATTTTCCCGCCCTCGTGGCGGAGCTGTGAGGAGGAAGCTGCGGACAGCGTAAGGTCTCTCCATATCCTTTTAGATCCAAGCCCCAAGTCCAGGCTCCGTGATCGGGAATGACCGTGAAGCCCTGCCATCGAATTCAGCCGACCATTGTTGGCCGGGATTGCGGGCCACGAAGTCGCCGTCTTCCTGACGCTGCGGAGCATGCCGGGCGGCGTCATAAGTGGTACGGATATCGGCCAACCCGGCAGGCGCGAGGTCTTTGGGAACGGTCCCAAGG
Source organism: Haloferula sp. BvORR071 (assembly GCF_000739615.1). Classification (GTDB taxonomy): domain Bacteria; phylum Verrucomicrobiota; class Verrucomicrobiia; order Verrucomicrobiales; family Akkermansiaceae; genus Haloferula. The sequence continues at coordinate 48,379 of NZ_BATP01000007.1, read as the reverse complement.
TCAGCGGCGAAGGCAAGGCCTGGCAGAGCGGCGAAGAGGGGAGCGAGGGTTTTCATCGCGGCTTGAGGAAAAGGTGGAAGGCGGATGCCTTGAGCCTCGGGCTTCACTCCTGGTCGATCCTGAAGAGCGCCGCGTTGTCCGGAACCGCGAATTCGAATTCGATGGCACCGCTAGGACTGATCGCGACAGAGGAGCCCGCCGGGGCGGGGAAGTTGGAGAAGTCGCTGAGATTGGTCGCCTTCTTCCAGTCCATCGTCAGCTTCACCCGGCCATTGGCCTGATTCCGGGCGATCGACGGCGTCCCGGTCCGGAGGGCTTGGACCTGCGAGGGAGTATAGAGCCCCGCGCCGTTCGCATTGGTGAGGTAGGTGTTGACCAGCGCGGTCTGCTTGACCTGCCAGTCGAAGTTGAGTCCCGGCATGTTGTATTCGGAGGCATCGCTCATGCCGTCGCCATCCGTGTCGTTGACGAACGACAAGCCGGGGGCGGTCAGATTGAGGATGAAGTTGGAATTGTATCCGTCATTGGTGGGGATGGAGAGGGCGGCCGTCTTGGTGCCGCCGCTGGTGGGGGTGAAGAGCACCTTGAAGGTGGTGCTGCCACTGGGGCCGGGCAGGGTGCCGGGATCGGGCTGGGCGCTCACGGTGAACTCGCTGCTGCCCGAGACGCTCACCCGCGGACTGCCGCTCAGTTCCAGGGTTCCCGGCCCGGTGCTCGCGATCTCGAAGCTGGTCTCCCGCGAGCTGCCCGTGACCGCGGGACCCAAGGCCGCTGTGCCGCCACGCAGGATGGGGGCGGTGGCCAATCGGACCGCGAGGTCGGCAGGCAGCGGCCCATTGTAGTCGAGATGCGTGATAAACGCGGAACCGGATTGATAAATGGAGCTCAGGCGTGGCGGCTCAAGCCGTGTCACGCCGGTGCTGGCACTAGAGGCCTCATGGGCCCCGACGACCACCGTGTCCCCGGCGATTCCGACGCAACCGTGGAAGTCGTAGTAGTTGCCAGTCGAACTGGAGACGTCACCAGGAAAGTAGGCGAGTTGTGTCCAAGTTGTGCCGCTGCGGCTGAAGACATAGGCCGATCTGAGCGAGCCATTCATTGCCGCCACGATCACCTTGTCGCCGGAGATTGCCACGGCGGAGCCGAAAGATCCGACCCCGGTGTTGATATGCGGCTTGAGGTAGGCCTCCTGCGTCCACAATCCGCTGTTGCGGGCGAAGATATAGGCGGCACCGATGACGTTGCCATATCCCGCAGGAGGATTGTTCACGCCGGTGGTGGTGCTGCGCTCCCCTCTGGCTCCGACGATCAAGGTGTCGCCCGCAATTGCGACCGACCTGCCAAAAAGGTTATCGTTGCCAGGATTGCTGGCCTTGAGATAGGCCTGCTGGGTCCATGTCGCGCCGCTGCGGGTGAAGACGTAGGCGGCCCCCGCACCGCTGCGTTGGTTGTCGGCTTGGTTCGGGTTCACGCCGGGGAGGCTGCCATCTTCCTCCTCCGCTCCCACGACGGCTGTATCGCCGGAAATTGCGGTGGATATGCCGAAATAGTCACTTGCCTGGGTGTTGCTGGCTTTGAGATAGGCTTGCTGGGTCCAGGTGGTGCCGCCGCGGGTGAAGACGTAAGCGGCACCGGATCCACTTGCAGCGGTGCTTGCCTGGTCGCCATTCACGCCGGTGGCCGCACTGCTTTCCCACAAAGCTCCTACCAGCAGCGTATCGCCGGAGACCGCCACCGAGCATCCGAAGTTGTCGTTATCTGTGGCGTTGCTGGCCTTGAGATAGGCTTGCTGGGTCCAGGTCGTCCCGCTGCGGACAAAGACGTAAGCGGCACCGGCAGCGGACGCGAGGTTGTTCGATTGATCGCCGTTCACACCGGTTGCAGCGCTGTCTTCCCAGCGCGCGCCCACGACCAAGGTATCGCCTGAGATTGCCACCGAGCAACCGAAGCGGTCCCCGGCTTCGGTGTTGCTGGCCTTCAGGTAAGCCTGCTGGGTCCAGATGCTGCCATTGCGAACGAAGACATAGACGGCACCGGCCTCCCCGGCCGCGTTGCTTGTTTGATCGCCATTCACACCGGTGGCTGCACTGCCTTCGTAGGGGGCTCCCACGACTACCGTATCGTCCGAGATCGCCACGCAGAAACCGAACCGGTCAGAATCTCCGGCGTTGCTGGCCTTGAGGTAAGCCTGCTGGACGACGGGGTCGATGGTGATGGGATAGCGGGCATTCTGATCATCTACCGCGATGCGGATCCTGTCCTCACCGCCTTGCTCGAAACGGACCGCGAGCACCTTGCCCTCGGCATCCCAAGCCTTGAGACCTCGGTAGGTCAGGGCATTGCCGCCGTCTTCAGGCTGGAAGGAGACGCTCTCCCCACTCGCGGAAACCTGCGGGCGGAAGCCGCCTCGGCTTGTGAGATGGAGCCGCAGCGGGGCGGAAGGATCGGCGCGCTCGGGACGCAGCTTGATATCCCAGCCCTGCTCGAGCCCGCGGCTGTCATTGATGAACCATTCCGTTAGATTCTCATCCCGCTGGCAGGTGATCTTCCCGCCCTCGTGGCGGAGCTGCGGGGAGGTAGCCGCGGAAAGCGTCCGGCTTCCATATCCTGTTAGATCGAGGCCCCAGGTCCAGGCGCCTTCATCCGGAGTGATTGTGAAGCCCTTGCCATCGAACTCGGCGGACCACTGCTGGCCGGGATTGCGGGCGATGAGATCGCCCCCGCCTTCCTCACGCTGCACGGCATGCCGGGCGGTATCGTGGGCGGCACGGATGCCGGCCCAATCGGAGGCAGCAAGGCCTTCTGGTATAGTCTCATGATCGGCTGGCGCTGCGGCGAGGGCCAAGCCCGACCAGGCGGAGGAGAGAAGGAGGAGAAGGGTTTTCATCGGGAGTGAGGGATGAAGGAAAAGGGGACGCGGTGGGTCTCGAACCTTGGTTTTACGGCTGCCCGATCCGGAAGAAAGCGGCCCTCTCCGGCGCTGTGAATTCGAACTCGATCTTCCCGGAAGGGCTAATCGAAACCGCGGAATCCGCCGGTGCCGGGAAGTTGAAGAAATCGACGAGGTTGGTGGATTTCTTCCATTGCGTGCTCACCTTGAAGCGGCCGTTCGCTGGATTCCTGGCGACCAAGGTTTTCCCCGGATAGAGGGCCTGGACTTGTGCCAAGGTCGCGAACCCGGTGCCGCCCGCATTGGCGAAGTAGGTGTCTACCAAGGCCGGTTGCGCCACCTGCCAGTTGAAGTTGAGGCTGGCCATGTTGAATTCCGCGGCGTCGTTCAGGCCGTCACCATCCGTGTCGGTCGTGAAGGACAGCGAGGTCCCGGCCAGATTGATGGTGAAGAGGCCTTCATCTGAATCACTGTTGGGAATCGCAAGGGAAGCCGTCTTGAGACCTCCGGTGATGGGGGTGAAGAGCACCTTGAACGTGGTGCTGGCCCCATACCCGGCGATCGGGCTATTAGGCTGGGCGGTGAGGGTGAAGTCGCTGCTGCCGCTCAGGGCGACCTTTGGAGTGCCGGTCAGCAGGAGGTCGTCCACGGCCAGGTTGGCCAAGGTGAAGGTCAGCTCCGTGGAACCGCTGTTTTCCACAATCGGTCCGAAGGCCGTCGTCCCGCCGCTGAAGACATCGGCAGTCCCTTGTTTGATATGGATCTCGGATCCCGAGGTGAAAAAGTCCGTGACGAAGGTGTTGGTCAAGCTTGCCGCGACGAGCACTCCGTCTGAAAACGCCACTCTCCGGGCGAACTCTTGCTTACCGTTCAGGGTGTAGGGTGCCTTGAGATAGGTCTGCTGGGTCCAGGTCGTGCCGCTGCGGGTGAAAATGTAGGCGGCACCGGAGTCGAGCGCGACGTTGTCCGACTGATCGCCGTTCGCGCCGGTGGCCCGGCTGTCTTCCCAATTGGCTCCCACCACCACGGTGTCGCCGGAGATCGCTACGGAATAGCCGAACTGGTCGAGGTCTTCCGTATTGCTGCCCTTTAGATAACCCTGCAGGCTCCAAGTGCTGCCATTGCGGACGTAGATATAGGCAGCTCCCGCCCAGTTGTAGAAGTTATCGCGGGGAGCCCCTACCACCACCGTTTCACCGGAGATATCCACGGTGCCACCGAAAAAGTGTCCGTTGGAGCTGCCCGGGAAGTAGGCCTCTTGCGTCCAGGTCGTCCCGCTACGGCTGAACATAAATGCGGCTCCGCCACTGTTGTTCTTCGCGGAAGCACCTAGCACCACGTGGTCGCCGGAGATTCCCACCGCGCCGCCAAAGCCATCTCCTGCCACGCCGTTGTTGGCCTTGAGGTAGGCTTCTTGGGTCCAGGTGTTGCCGTTGCGGACGAAGACATAGGCGGCTCCAGAATTGGCCGCCGCATCATTGCTGCCGTCCCCGTTCACGCTGGTGGCATTGCTGTCTTCAGCGTAGGCACCCACTACGATGGAGTCGCCGGAGATTGCGACAGAGGTGCCAAACGCGTCATTCGCGCCGGTGTTGCTGGCTTTGAGATAAGCCTGCTGGGTCCATGTCGATCCGCTGCGGGTGAAGACATAGACAGCCCCGGAATTGGTGGCATCGTTGTTGTTCTGATCGCCGTTCACGCCGGTGGCGGCGCTGTCTTCATTCAAAGCCGCGATCACCAGCGTGTCACCCGAGATCGCGACCGCGTTGCCGAAGCTGTCATCTGCTGCGGTATTGCTGCCAGCGAGCAAAGCCTGCTGGGCCCAAGCCCCGCCACTGCGGGTGAGGACACGGGCCCCGACTACCACGGTGTCGCCGGAGACGGCAATTCCGGCGGGTCCAAGCAGGCTGCTTTGCTGAATGGCGACCGGATCGACGGTGATCGGGTAGCGGGCGCTCCGGTCATCGACCGCGATGCGGATGCCCTTCCCATCGGCTGGCTCGAAACGGACGGCGAGCTTCTTACCGTCCGCGTCCCATGCCTTTAGTCCACCATAGCTCAAGGTGCTGTCGCCGTCTTTCTCTTGGAAAGAAACGCTGTCGCCACTGGCGGAAACCTGTGCTTGGACACTGCCACGGATGGCTAGATGAAGGCGCAGCGGGGCGGTCGGGTCAGCGCGCTCGGGGCGCTGTTGGAAGTCCCAGCCTTGTTCGAGGCCACGGCTGTCGTTGATGAACCACTCGGTGAGATTGCTATCCCGCTGGCAGGTGATCTTTCCGCCTTCGTGGCGAAGCTGGGAAGGGGATGGAAGGGTGCGCTCCCCATACCCGGTCAATTCCAAGCCCCAGGTCCAAGCGCCGAGGTCGGGGGTAACGACAAACCCCTTGCCATCGAACTCCGCGGACCATTGCTGGCCGGGATTGCGGGCGAGGAAATGGCCGCTTTCCTGACGCCGCGGCGCATGCCGGGCGGCCTCATAGGCGGCGTGGATATCGGCCCATTCGGAAGGTGCCAGACCTTCGGGCACCTTGCCTGAATCCGGAGGCATACCAGCAAAGGCGATGCCGGACAAAGCTGCAGCTAAGAGGGGCGCGAGGGTTTTCATCGTGGGGGGTAAGCAAGGCGGTTGAGTATGGGCCGGGTAGCGAGACCCGGCCCAAGACCTAACTTATCCCATTCAAACAACCGTAAGATAGGGAGACGGTCCATCTCCGAATTGTAAAAAAGCGATGATTTCCGGGGCTCCGCGCGTCCCGGGGGGCCTGCGTTACGGCCTCGTCACAAGCCCGGCCGCGAGATAGGTGCCCCCGTCTGCTAGATTGCAGAATACAGGGAGGCGGATGGCGCAGCAAAGGCGCATCCCTCCTGAGGGGAAGTCCGCCAGCCGGAGGCCGGCGCGGACTCTTACACGCCGCAGGCGTGCACCGCTTCAGAACGGCACGTCGTCCGAGTAATTCGGCTCGCGGTCGAAGGCATCATCCAGCGAGGAGTTGCCGCGCGGCGGCTCTTGGCTGAAGTCATCGCCACTGCCGCCGCCGGATTTCACGAGCTTCCAAGCGTTCAGGTTCACGTAGAAGCGCTCCTTGTATTCGCTGCCACGGACGTCGAAGGAGACCTTGACGTTGTCGCCGATGCTCAGCTTGTCGAGCATGGCGGTCTTGTCCTTCACGCACTCGAACTTGATCATCTGCGGGAACTTGCCGTCCGGCACTTCCACCACGAACTCCCGCTTGATGAAGCCGCTGGAGAAGGTCTGCACGTCGAAGATGAGCTTCAGGGTGCCTTCGAGTTCGAATGATTGGGGCATGGCTGGCTAGTGGAGTTAAGGTTGGCGTTGGTAGCGGCGGACTTCGAAGGCGTCGTGCGTCTCGATCAGCTCCGGCTCCGCGAAGGCATGTTCGAATACCGGGAGCTGCGTGTCACCCGGGTAATTCTCGAAAACGCGGGAAACCAGCAATTCGTCCAGTTGGTCGAGGAAGGCGGCGTAGATCTCGGCCCCGCCGATCACGAAGACATCTCCCTCCAGACCGGGAAGCATGGCCAGCTCTTCCGGCGCGTGGATCACCTCGATTCCCGGGGCTGACCAAGACTGGTCCCGGGTCAGCACGATATTGCGGCGCTTGGGCAGCGGCCTGCCAATCGACTCGTAGGTCTTGCGGCCCATCACGATCGCATGGCCGGAGGTGGTCCGCTTGAAGAAGGCAAGGTCCTCCGGCAGGTGCCAGGGCAGGGTTCCGTTCCGACCGATCACACGCTCCGGGGTCATCGCGACAATGGCAATCAAACGCATCAAGATTCTCCTTCCTGGTCCTCCTCGTAGTGAAAGCGGTGCAAAATCCGGTGCATCACCGGCGCGAAGAGGAAGCCTGCCAGCGCCACGAAGAACAAGCCCGAGAAGAGTGCGTAGCAACCAGCGAAGATCTTGCCGGCATCCGTCGTCATCGCATCCACCGGTCCCATCCCGCCGAGGATCATCGAGGCATTGAGAAAGGCATCGATCCACCCCAAGCCGCCGATCGTGTGATAGCCGACGACGCCGATCACCAGCGCCGCAAGCACCGTCACCAGCGCGTAGGAAAAGCAGCGCAACATCCGCCACGCGAAGCGGTGCGTGCTGATGGGTTTATCCTCGCGGTGCTCGAAGTGGAACATGGATGCACTTAAACCGAGACTTCCGCCTTGATGTGCGGGTGTGGATCGTAGTTCTCCAGCCGGAAATCATCGAAGCTGAAGTCGTCCAGCTCGCGGACCTTCGGGTTGATCCACATCTTGGGCAGAGCCTTCGGATCGCGGGTGAGTTGTTCGCGCGCTTGGTCGAGGTGATTCTTGTAGAGGTGCAGGTCGCCGAAGGTGTGGACGAAGTCGCGCGCCTCGAAGCCGCAGACTTGGGCCAGCATCATCGTGAGCAGCGCGTAGGAGGCCACGTTGAAAGGCACCCCGAGGAAGAGGTCCGCCGAGCGCTGGTAGAGCTGGCAGGATAGCCCCGGACGGTCGGACTCCGGTTCGTGAACGAAGAATTGGAACAGGCAATGGCAGGGCGGGAGGGCCATGCGATTCAGCTCGCCGGGGTTCCACGCCACCACCAGATGTCGCCGTGAATGCGGGTCGCCCCGCAGCCCGTGGACGAGTTCCGCGATCTGGTCGACCTCACGGCCGTCGGGGGCGGGGAAGGAGCGCCACTGGCGCCCATAGACCGGGCCGAGATCGCCGCTCTCGTCCGCCCATTCATCCCAGATCCGCACGCCGTTCTCCTGCAGGTAGGCCACGTTGGTGTCGCCTTTAATGAACCAGAGCAGCTCGTGGATGATCGAGCGCAGGTGCAATTTCTTGGTGGTCAGGCAGGGGAAGCCCTCACGGAGATCGTAACGGACCTGCCGTCCGAATACGGAAAGTGTGCCGGTGCCCGTGCGGTCGGAACGTTCCTCGCCGTTCTGCAGGACATCGCGCATCAGATCGAGGTAGGCTTTCATGGCTGACTACAGGGTTAGCAGGCTTGCTGCTGGAATCAATCTTCAGCTCCAGGAGCTTTCCGGAGCGACTTCTTTTCAGAAAGCTGACGCTTTTCGGCCACCGAACGTTGCTTGGAGCGGCGCGAGCGCTTGCGGTTGGTGCGGCGGGCTTTTTCGATCGCCTGCTTCTGCGCCGTCGCCTTGTCGCGCTTGATGCCCTCAAAGGTGTCGCAGAGTGACTCCCGCGCCAGGTAACGGTTCGCCTCGCGCGAACGGCTTTCCTGACACTTCACCTGTAAGCCGCTGGGGATATGCTTCAAGAAGACGCAGGAGTTCGTCTTGTTGATCTTCTGCCCGCCCGAGCCGGAGCCGAGGATGAAGCTCTCGTGGAGGTCCTCCTCCTCGATGCCCAGCCGGGCCATGCGCTCTTCGAGCGCGGCTTGTTTTTCGGGGCTGGTCATGGTTCCGGCTGGGAGGATGGGTAGAAGGAGACCTCGAAATCCACTCCCAAGTTTGCCCAGCGGGCGCATTGACTGGCGCTGAGCCTCACGGAGCGGGTGAAGTAAGCGGGATCCCCGAAGATCCCGATGTCCACCACGCATCCCCGCAACGACTGGCCGAGGGCGGAAAGCTGCTGTTCCAGTTCGCCGAACCGTCGCAGCGCTTCCTCCAAGCATTCGCCGACGGGGCCTTCCCGGTCCACCAGGCAGAGATTGAAGCCGAAATTCTCGTGCTGCCGGGACTTCGAACGGCGGTCGCCGGGGGACCATCTGGCATCCAAGGGCTTGGCAAGCGATTCGACCGCCCGGGTCAAGCTGTCCGAGTCGCTGGCATGGCGCAGAACGATGGATGGCATGCCGTAGGGCTTGCTGGCTCTAGCCTGGGTGGCGGGCCGGCGCGTCCTGCACCCGCTTGCAATAGGCAGCGGCAGCGGCGGCGATTTGGGGCGCAAGATTAGCCTCCGGCTTCGCGAAGGGTGGCACGAACCAAGGAAAGGTGCCGATCAGGTCTGTGGCCACCGCCACCTCGCCGTCGCAAGTATGCTCGCCACTGCCGATGCCGATAGTCGGTGCAGCAATTTGACTGCTGATCCACTCCGCGACGGAGGGGACCACGCTCTCCAGCACGATCGCGAAGACCCCGGCATCCACCAACGCCTGCGCGCCTTCCAGCAGAGCGGCGCTTTGCTCGGGGGTCTTGCCCTTCTTGCGGTAGCCACCTTCTTCCAGCACCCGCTGCGGGAGCATGCCTAGATGGCCACAAACCGGGATTCCGGCGTCCACGATCGCGTGGACCTTGTCCGCCTGGCGCAAGCCGCCTTCCAGCTTCACTGCCTCAGCCCCGGCCTCCACCAAGCGCTTGGCATTGGCGAGTGCGGTTGCGGCGTCGGGATAGGTGCCGATCGAAAGGTCTCCCACCACCATCGCCCGTGGTTTGGCCCGGGCCACGGCTGCCACGTGGTGCAGCATCTGCTCGAGCGTCACGTGGGTGGTGTCCGGATAGCCAAGAACCACCATGCCAAGCGAATCGCCGACCAGCAGGATATCCACACCGCCATCATCGAAGAGACGGGCGGTCGGATAGTCGTAGGCCGTTAGCATCGTCACCGGCGGGCCTGAAGCTTTCCGGCGGAGGATGGCGGCGGCTTTTTCGGATGCGGTCACGGCGGGCGGATGGCTTACCACGTCGCTTGGACAGTCACCAGCGGCGGTTCGTTAGAATCAAGGTGGCGGAGGTGTTCCGCAATCGAAACTTGATCGCCAGGCAGGATCAGGTCCGGCCGGATCTCCGCGAGCGGCTGAAGCACAAAGCGCCGCGAGGTCAGCCGGGGGTGGGGGAGGTCGAGGATTTCGCCATCGATCCGCTCCTCGCCGAAGTAGAGGATGTCCACATCGATCACCCGCGGCGCGTTCCGCTCCGGAACCGCCGTGCGGCCGAGCCGGAACTCGATCGCCTGGGTTGCATCCAGTAGCTCATGCGCGGTGCCCGTGTAGCCGATTTCGACCACCGTGTTGTAGAAATCGGGCGAATCGTCCGGACAATCCACCGGCTCCGTCTGGTAAACGGATGCTTGGAGCAGCGAGTCCGGCACCGCGACCCGCTTCAACAGGTCCCGGGCCTCCTGCAAGTGCTTCAGGCGGTTGCCCAAGTTTGACCCCAAGGCAATGCCCACACGTATCCCTTGAGAGACGGAAGACGGCAAGACTACAGACATAAGACTGGAAGGCACCGGGTGATTCTCAAGTCTGTCGTCTGTAGCCTTCAGATCTTCTGTCTATTTCAAGCCCAACACATCCTGCATGTCGTAGATGCCGGCCGGCTTGTTATAGAGCCAGACCGCAGCACGCACGGCACCGGCAGCGAAGGTCAGGCGCGAGCTGGCCTTGTGGGTCAGTTCCACCCGCTCGCCATCCGCGGCGAAGATCACCGTGTGGTCGCCGACCACATCGCCACCACGCAGGGTGTGCATGCCGATCTCGCGGGGCGCCCGCGGGCCGACGTTGCCGAAGCGGCCGTGGGCGATGTCCTCCTCGTATTTCGTGCCGGTTTCCTCGTTGAGGATTTCCAGCAGTCGGCGGGCGGTACCGGAGGGCGCGTCGATCTTGTGGCGGTGATGCATCTCCGTCACTTCGATGTCGAAGCGGTCCTGGGTAAGCACTTGCGCGGCCTTCTGGGTCAGCCAGAAGAGGGTATTCACCCCGATCGAGAAGTTCGGTGCGTAAACGATCGGCAGGGTCTTGGAGGCCTCGCGGATGGCCGCGCGCTCTTCATCGGTGTGGCCGGTGGTGCCGATCACCAAGTGCGTTTTGTTCACCAGCGCCGCGTCGAGCAGCTCCCTGGTGAACTTGTGCATGGTGAAGTCGATCACCGTGTTGGCTTGGGCGATCGCCGCGGCGAGATTCTCGCCGGCGTCGTGAGTAGCGGTCACGGTAACCGCGGGCTCTTGGCTCGCGGCTTGGAGGACGGCTTGGCCCATTCGGCCTGACTTGCCGGTGACTAGAAGTTGGATCATGGCGCTTTCCGGATGGTGGCTGTCCTTTTTAGCGGAGAAGTCCGAATTCGGTGAGGAGCGAGCGGAGCTGGGCCTTCCCGGAGTCGGTAAGCGGTGCCAGCGGCAGGCGCAGTTCCTCAGTGCAGTGACCTTGCAGGGCCACGGCGGTCTTGATCGGCACCGGGTTCACGTCCAGCGACATCAGGCCGCGGAAGAGGGGGTACCACTGCTTCTGCTGGGCCAGGGCCGCCACGAAGTCACCGTCGAGGCAGGTCTGCACCAGCTTCACCAGCACCTCGGGAACGAGGTTAGAGGCCACGGAGACGAGACCGACCGCGCCGCAGGACATGAAGGGCAGCGTCAGCGGGTCATCGCCGGAGAGGATCGAGAAATCCGCGGGCACCGCTTGGAAAAGCTGGTTCACGCGCTCGACCGAACCACCGGCCTCCTTGATGGAGACGATGTTCTTGCAGTCGGCGGCAAGGCGGGCGGCGGTTTCCACGCCAATCTCCACGCCGCTACGGCCGGGCACGCTGTAGAGCATCACCGGCAGGCCGGTGTTTTCGGCCACGCTACGGAAGTGGCGGTAGATCCCTTCCTGCGAAGGCTTGTTGTAGTAGGGGCAGACTTGGAGCGTGCCGGTCGCGCCGACCTTCTCGGCGGCTTGGGTCAGCTCGATCGCCTCCTTGGTGGCATTTGCCCCCGTGCCCGCGACCACTTGGCAGCGGCCCGCGGCGTATTCCACGGCGAGGCGGATCACCTCGATGTGCTCGTCGGTATCGACGGTGGGCGATTCGCCGGTGGTGCCGACGGGGACGATACCGGTGATGCCGGCGGCGATCTGCCGCTCGATCAGGGCTTTGAAGGCCGCGGCATCAATACGGTCGTCACGGAAGGGCGTAATCAGCGCGGTGTAAGTGCCTCGGAACGTCATGGCGGGCGGAGAATGAACGTGATTTGCCGCTCTTCAACCCGGAACCCGGGGAATATGAAATTTTCCGTCACAGACGGTAAGGCACCAGCACGTCCGCCGAGTCTTGAGGAAAGTCCCGCGTGTTCCGTGTAATCAGGCGGCAGCCCAGCATCCGTGCCGAGGCGAGGATGATCGCGTCCGGTAACTTCAGGCGCGGCACATGGTGTCGACGTAAGGTGAGGGCCGCTTCGGCGACATCCTCGCTCATCTCAACCACGTCGAACTGGGCGAGGAAGGTCCGCGCGATGTCCTCGCCCGGGGTATCTTTCACCCCGGCCAGCACTTCCATCCAGGTAATCCGGCTGATGCACCGGCGGCCGTAAGGCGAGGTGGCGACCTGCGCCTCCGGCACGCCATTAAGGAAGTCGATCAGGATATTCGTGTCGAAGAAGCCGGTCATTCCCACTCTCCGCGAAGTTCATCCTGATAAGCGAGGGCCTCACCGTAGTAGCCCTTCAGCGAGCCAAAACCGGTTAGCGGCTTGGGCACTGCGGGGGCCTTGCTCTTGCGTATCACGTATTCGGCCACCGCTTCCCGGAGGAGAGCAGCCCGCGAGACCGATTGCTGTTCGGCCACTTCATCCAAGCGGCTCAGGTCTTCGTCCGGCAAGTCCACGATGGTGCGCTTGCTGGCACTTCGATAGCTGACCTTCTTCCTTTCCATGCCTCGAGCATGGCATCTGCCCCAGTGATGGCAAGTTTTATCATCATATGATGCCATTTTTTGGCATCATATGGATCAAATCTCGATGTCGCCCTCGAAAACAAAGTCGGCGGGGCCGGTCAGCGTCACATTCGTAAAGCTGCTTTCGCCGGTCTTCTCGAAGCCGATCTCCAAGGTGTCGCCGCCCTTCACGTCCACCTTGATGGGGGAAGGTGCACCATCGAGCAGATGGTGCATGAGGGCGCAGGCCACCATGCCGGTGCCGCAGGCGAGGGTCTCATCTTCCACGCCGCGCTCATAGGTGCGGATGGCGATGTGACCGGGGGCGAGCACGGTGGCGAAGTTCGCGTTCGTGCCAGCGGGGGCGAAAGCCTGGTGATAGCGGACCGCCGCACCGTGGCGCACGACCTCGGTGCCTGGCAGATCCGCCACAAAAGCGACGACGTGGGGCACGCCGGTATTGATGAAATGCAAGGTGGCGTTCAGCTCCGGGATCTTCACGCCGGTATCAATCTTGAGGTCCTTCGGCTCGGACATCGCGATCCGGACCTCCTCGTCCACCAGCTCCGCGGCCAGGGTGCCAGCGATGGTCTCGAAGGTCACGCGCTCTGGCTCACCGTCCATGAGCGCCGCGGTGAAGCGGCCGAAGCAGCGGGCACCATTGCCGCACATCTCGGCCTCGCCGCCGTCCGCATTGTAGTAACGGAACCTGAAGTCGGCGCCGTTCTCCGCCGGCTCCACGGCCAGCAAGCCATCGGCGCCGACACCGCGGTGGCGGTCGCAGAGCGCTTCGATCTGGTCCTTGTCCAGGGCGACGGAAAGATCGCGGTTATCGATGACAACGAAATCGTTGCCGGCACCGTTCATCTTGTAGAAGTGGAGTAGCATGGTCGGAAAGTCTTAGGCTGCCTTGGTGGCTTCGATCAGGGGAGTGACGAACTCGCGGACCGCTTCGGCGGCGCGCTCGGGATTCAGCTCAATCTGCTTCACGATCGCCGACCCGACGATCACCCCATCGCAGGTTTTCGCAACCATCGAGGCCTGCTCCGGCTTGGTAATGCCGAAGCCGACGCAAACCGGGATCTGCGTGTGCGCCTTGATCTTGGCGACCTGAGCGCCGATGCCCTCGGAGGGCACGCCATGCGCGCCGGTCACGCCGGTGCGGGAGAGGGCGTAGATGAAGCCATCCCCGGACTGGGCCAACAGGCCTACGCGTTCATCGGGAGTGGTCGGTGCGATCAGGCGGATGTGCTTCAGCCCTTCGCCCTTGGCGAGATCGGCATTGAGCTTCGCCTCGTCCGGCGGCAGGTCGAGCAGCAGGATCCCATCGGCACCAGCGGCGGCAGCGTCCGCATGGAACTTCTCGAAGCCGTAGGTGAAAATCGGATTGAGGTAGGTGAAGAGCACGATCGGCGTCTCGTGCGTCTTGCGGAATTCCCGGATCAGATCCAGCGAGCGCGGCGTGCTCATGCCTGCCTTCAGGGCGCGATCCGCGGCCATCTGGTTCACGATCCCGTCCGCAAGCGGATCAGAGAAGGGCAGGCCCAGCTCGATCACGTCCGCCCCGGCATCGGCCAAGGCCTTCACCACTTCAAGCGAGGCTTCGAAGGAGGGGTCACCCGCGGCGACATAGGCGACAAAGGCCTTCTTGCCTTCCGAGCGGAGCCGGGCGAATGCGGCGTCGATGCGATTCATGGGGCGCGGAGCCTCTTCACTTCGCCCCCCGGTGACAAGTGCGGGTTTTCGGCTCAGGGCGGCGGGGCGATCGGCCGTCCGATGGCGTCGATCAATGTGTTCCCGACCATCACCACCAACTTCTGGCCGCCGTTCGCCTGCGAAAGGGCCACACCGTTGGCGTTCTCCGGCAGCGTGACTTGCTCCCGGGCTAAGGTTTCATCGCCGCCTTCCCCGCGACCCTTGAAGGCAAATTCGACTTGGCTCCCGAGTCCGTAGGGAACCGCCGTGGTCGCCAGTTTTACCCCGGTCCAAGTCTCTCCTCCCTCCTGGGTCGGCTTGGTGTTGATAAGCTCGATCATCGCATCTTCGCCGGCACGTGCCGTGATCGATGGCAGGGTCATCAGATCGACGCCCTTCTTCTGGGCGAGTTCGCGCATTGTGAGTTGGACCTCGGCGTCCGTAAGGGCTGCGCCGGAATTCAGCGAATGGGCGAGATCCTCGGGGAGCTCGATCACCTTGGCATCGATCTTGAGCTGCACCGGCCCCAGCCCGCCAAGCCCGCCGGTCTCTGCCAATGCCGCGAGCAACTCTTGCTCGGCTTCGCTCATGTGCTCGTAGGTGAAGCTGGGTCCCGACTGTGCGCATACCAGCTCGGGGTTGAATCCTTGGGCGATCAGCAGATCGCGGAGATTTGGCCTCGGGCGTGGCGGGTTTTCGGAGAAAGGATCGTCCTGCGGCGGGTCTTTCTTCTTGGTCTCGGCGAAGGGATCTTCCGCCAGCTTGGCCTCCGATGCCTTCGTCCCGGAAGTCAGCAGGTCCGCCACCTGGGAGGCCCAGTCGGGCGGAACCTCCATCTTGCCCTTGCGATCCGCCACGTCAGACAGCGCCTCTAGGCGGAAATTCGGCAAACTGCCCTTTGTGCTATTGCCGGCCATCGCCGCCACGTAGCGCAGGACCGTGCCGGCCGGAGCCCGCGGCGTGGTGCAGGTGAGCGGCTTGCGGGTCCGGGCGGAGGCAAGATCGACGCGTAGATCCAGCGCGGTTTCGCCCGTGGCTGTCGCCGTCTCGCGATAGGCGGCCACGATCGCAGCCACCGCTTCCTCGATTGTCGCACCCTCCAACTTGATCGGCGGCAGAAAGAAGCGTTTGAATTTCTCCTGTTCCTTGTCACTTGCCGGTTTCGGGGCGGTGGGCCGGGCTCCGCTTTTGCCGGACTTGGAAGGGGATGTTTCGTCCGGAGTCGCTGGGTTGCCGGCGATTCCCTGTTTCGATGCTTCGCCACCGGTTTTGGCCGCCATCAGCGCTTCGCGATTGTTCCAAGCGAAAAAGAGGCACAAAATGAGGATCGCCACCCCATAGGCCCAATTGCGTCTGGTCCGGTTTCTCGCCATTCGGCGTGATCCTTAGCGGGTTTCCTGGCAGGCTGGCAAGGATGCGTCGCCGGGCCCAGGCAGGGGAGCTTGTGAAAAATTTCACAAACGGGCTTGAGGGGCGTCCTCACCGGGCGCATCGTCCCGCCGGAGCCACCTATGGTCAGCGATTCCACCCAGACCGCCCACGCCGCCTACGATTCGAAGATCGAGGGCAACATCATCTTCACCCGCGTGGACGCGGCGATGAACTGGATGCGCAAGAATTCCATGTGGCCGATGCCCATGGGCCTCGCCTGCTGCGCGATCGAGATGATGGCTTCCGCGTGCAGCCGCTTCGACCTCAGTCGCTTCGGCATGGAGGTCATGCGCTTCTCGCCCCGCCAGGCGGACGTAATGATCGTGGCCGGCACCGTGACTTACAAGATGGCCCTCGCTGTGAAGCGGATCTGGGACCAGATGCCGGAGCCCAAGTGGTGCATCGCCATGGGCGCCTGCGCCTCCTCCGGCGGCATGTATCGCTCTTACGCCGTGCTGCAGGGGATCGACCGCCTGATCCCGGTGGACGTTTACATTTCCGGTTGCCCGCCGCGGCCCGAGGCTCTGATCGAAGGGCTCATGAAGCTGCAGCGGAAGATCGAGAGCGATCCCGCCCTCAGCAACCAGAAGAAGGAACTGATCGAGGACCTCGCCTGATCGTTAGATTCATTCTCCCATGTCGGCTGCCCAGGATATTGCCACTCTCTCCGCCAAGTTCGGCGCGGATGTCGTCGGAACCAAGGAGTTCCGCGGCGAGCACACCATCTCGGTGAAGCTCTCCGTGCTCCATGAGCTTCTGGCTACCGCCAAGAACGAGCTCGGCTACGCGATGATCATCGATATCTCGAGCCTCGACCACTTCGGCGAGGACCCGCGCTTCGAGATGGTCTATGAGCTGGTCACCGTCGATGACTCCAAGCACCTGCGCGTGAAGTCCAAGGTCTCCGAGGACGAGGAAGTCCCGACCTGCACCGACCTGTGGGTGGGTGCCGATTGGCATGAGCGCGAAGTTTACGATATGATGGGGATCCGCTTCAGCGGCCACCCCGACCTCCGCCGCATCCTCATGTGGGAGGGCTATCCCTTCTACCCCTTGCGCAAGGATTTCCCGCTGGCCGGCCGCCCGAGCGAAATGCCGGACGTCGCCTTCACCGGCGTCGCCCCGCTGGAAGGCGGTCCCTTCGTCACCAGCCCCGGCACGGGTGATGTGGTGACGCGCGAGCCGCGCGCCCGCGTGGTCAAGTAAGGCAGGCGACGGAACTCCTCCTGGCCGCCGCAGAATCCGGAACAGCAACCCCGAGCGCACCAAGGTCCTTCCCATTGGACCTTTGTGCCCGCATGCGAAAGGATGGCCCTGTGAGCGGTAGCGGAAAGCGGATGGAACGATGGCGCCGGCTCGGTGCGGATATCCGCGCCGCCAAGCTGACCATGGGCCTCGCCGCCTCCCTCTGCGTCGTCCAGATCATCCTCTCCCTGCTCGGCCAGCCCGACTGGATCTACGAGACCTTCGGCCTCTCCCGCGACGGCATCCGGGCCGGCCGCATCTGGGAACTCCTCACTCACGCCTTCATCCACGGCCCTTGGCCGATGATGTGGTGGCACCTCGCGCTGAATGCCCTAGCGCTTCTGGTGGCGGGTGCCCGCCTCGAACGCATCGCGGATGCCGCGGTCCTGCTCAAGGTCTTCCTCGCTGGCGTCCTGGCGGGTGGCTTGGTCCAACTCGCCGTCACCCCCAACCCCGAGAAACTCCTCGTCGGTGCCTCCGGCGGCATCTTCGCCGTCGTCCTCTGGCTGGTCACCGTCTCGCCCAGCGAACGCATGTGGCCCATCCCCGTCTCTGCCCGGAACCTGGGGATCGGTCTGATGCTGGCAGAAGCCGGCTTGCTGGTAACGGCTTGGTGCCTGCCGGACTCCGGCCTCGCCATCGTCGGCAACGGCTGCCACCTCGGCGGCGGCATCATCGGCTGGTGGCTGGCGCGCAAGAAACTCGGCCCGATGCTGACCCGCGAGGATCTGCTCAAGGAGCGGGCCAAGCGGGAGTCGGCGTGAGGTCTCATCCTATTATGAGGCTGCTTGGGGCTGCGGACATGGCGAGGCTTTTCGTTGAGCGGTTGAGTCCAACGAGTTCTATGCTTCACGATGGATCTTGAACCGGGGTGACCTCCAAGGTCTGCCGATGGTTATTCCGGGCAGGGTGTTGCGAGCCAAGTTCAGCGAGATCGTTTTACCCTTCCACGAGCAGGCACTCGCCTTGGAGGAGGTAAATCAGCTTCTGGCGCGATCGAGTGATCGACTAATTTCCGTCAAGCTGTCTGTCGAGAACCTCGACATCCGATCTTTGGCTAGTATGACCTAACTCTAACGAGAGAAGCATGAATCTGTCTGAGCCTTCACCCAGCCCATTCCGAGTAATTGCGCAAAGCGACAGGGTTCCCTCGAATGTGAAGGGATGGCTAGGATTCCTGAACCGAGATAGATGGGACGACTGGGGTAAGTATTGCACCCAGTTTTACCTGACAATAGTTGATCCAGAGGGTAAGCATCATGGCATAGGGCACGTGAAGATCGGGGAGTGGGGGCTCAAGCCGCATGCTGCGGCGTCCAATCTTCCCGTCGGATTTCGAAAGCCCAACATTCGATCAAACTTTGATTGGCTGGGAGATTACTTTTTCTCCGTAGGGCAGGACGACGAGTACTATTCAAATCTCAATTCACTTGGCGATGAGGTCCGCGAATGGGTTCTTCGTTGTCTTCGCGACGTTGCATGGGATGCGGAGAGGTGGGCGTGGGCGAAGGAAGAATATGTGATGGGTGAATCCCTTCTCCGATCGATCACGCGGACCACAGTGGAAGGCCAATTCCGCCGGATGGCACACGGAGACGCGGGGTTAACGCGATTTAATTTCGTGTATTCGCCCCCAAAGCGGCTGGGTGACGGCGCTCCTCCATTTATCTTGGACTTCAGTGTTGATCCTGAATCGCCGATTCCTACCAATGTGCACGTCCTTATTGGGAGGAATGGAGTGGGCAAGACTCGATTGCTCGCATTGATGGCAAAGGCGTTGGTCGCCACCGATGCGTCGGCGGCACAATCCGGGAAGTTTGAATTCAATGAAACTTGGGGTCGGGGTGGGGCCTTCGCAAACGTAGTAGCGGTGTCATTTAGCGCCTTTGATGAAGGCGACCTTCTTCCTGAGAAACGCCTTGGTCCGAATGGTCTAGGATATTCTTATATTGGGCTACGTGGTTGGTCGAGCGATTCGCCTACGGCTCCCATAAAGCCAAAGTCTCCCGCGGTCCTTGCACGGGAGTTCGTGGACAGCTTGAGCGAGTGCCGAATCGGCGCTCGAAAGCGTAGGTGGGTGAGAGTCATCGAAATCCTTCAATCCGACCCAGTCTTCCAAGCAGCTCAACTGACTTTGCTTATCGAAAAGAATCTTTCGGATAAGGAAGATTGTGATTCAGTTCTGAAGACGTTCAAGGCCCTTAGTTCGGGTCATAAGATTGTCCTCCTGACGTTGACTCGCTTGGTGGAGAAAGTAGAAGAAAAAACGCTGGTTCTGATTGATGAGCCCGAAGCGCATCTCCATCCTCCGTTGTTGTCCGCAATGACACGAGCTGTTTCCGCCCTCATGGTGGCGCGAAACGGAGTTGCGATCGTGGCCACGCATTCCCCCGTCATTCTCCAAGAGGTACCCAAGTCGTGCGTTTGGATCCTTAATCGGATTTTGACAGCGGCGAAAGCCGAGCGACCAGCGATCGAAACTTTTGCCGAAAGTGTGGGGATTCTAAGTCGAGAAGTGTTTCAGTTAGAACTTTCTCAGTCGGGATATCACCAGTTACTCGGGGAAGTGAGGAAGGCGGCATCGACCTACGAGGTCGCCATTGGGCGGCTGGAAGGCCAGCTTGGCTCTGAAGGAAGAGCGGTTCTGCGGGGGCTATTCTATGCCGGGAGGATCGAGTCATGAGATCGTTGCCTAGACCCACTGATGAAACTTTGCAGGCCTATGACCCGGGTGAGGTCTTCGAGACGTGCGTCTCGATGGTGAGAGACAAGGACCTTAAAAATCGCCTGAGGGCAACTAGGCCGATGGTCGAGTCCGATGCTAAAGACTACTTTGCCAAAGCTCGCGGGGCAGATCTCTACCAGTTGGTCGGCTATGATCCGGTTGGAATGGTTTCTGGTGAGGAGATGGTAGGAGTTTATACCCTTAGAATGGTTCCCAAAAAGTCCAAGGGACGCCCGATCTATGATCGGATCATGACCACTCCAGCACACAGCCGGTGTCCGATGTGTGGCATTGGAACTGTCAATACGCTTGATCACTATTTGCCGAAAACTCATTACCCCGTTTATGCAGTTGCGCCCGACAATCTGGTTGCCGCCTGCAAGTGGTGCCAAGGTGAGAAATCCGAGTACTTTCCCGCGAACAAAGCTGGACAGCTGCTGCATCCGTACTTCGACGACTTTGACGGCGAGATTTGGCTAGTGGCTGAGGTCATCGTAGGTTCGCCAGTCGCTTTTCGATTCTTTGCCGCTCCGCCAAGCCATTGGTCAGGCGACGATCAGGCACGGACGGCATCCCACCTCAAGGAGCTCAATCTCCCGACGTTGTTTGCTTCTAATGCTGGAAGTCGGCTTGCGGAGATTCGTGGCCGTCTGACCGGCCTATTCAAACTTGGCGGGAAATCCGTCGTCCGAGATCATTTGAAGGAAGAACTCGTGAGTATTGAGGCTGACCACCGGAATTCTTGGGTTGCGGCGATGTATCGAGCCGCTGTCGCGAGTGACTGGTTTTGTGATGGCGGGTTCATTCCAACCTAGCACGCGATGCCAAACTACCTATCAAAGGGCAATATCGAAAAGGCAGTGGTGTAAAAGGCTCGAGCGCCTGCACGACTTCGATTCTTTGGGCTGTTGTCGGACGAAATCAGTTCTAGCATTTTAGCATCACCAATCTGAAATTGCTGAATGTCGCCACTTCTTTACTCCTTGAATCTTAGTGCGACGGATGAGGGCGCGACCCTGGAAGGTTTGCGGTAGCTGAAGTGCCGTTGCCCCAACCTCAAACCAACTCCTCAATCCCCGCAGCAAGACGATCAATAATCGCCTCATCCGTCCGCGGGTTGAAGAGGACGGCCTTCCAGGCGGGGATGTCGATGCCGTGGGGGCGGTAGCCGATGCTGGTGGTGAAGCTGAGGCGGGCGTCGCGGGCGGGGTCGAGGGATTGCTGGCGCTTGTCGAAGAGGCGGCGGATCTCGGCGGCGTAGCCGGCGAACTTCGCGGGCGGGAGTTCGCCGGCTTCGAGGCGGGCGAAGATGTCCTTGGCGTTGCGGCCCTTGGGGAGGACCCACCAGACGACGCCGGGGCCGGTGGTCTCGAGGTTGAGGACCTTGCAGTGGTCGAGTTGTTCGAGGCGGTCCTTGAGGCGTTGGGCGAGTTCGAGGGAGCGGGCGATGAGCATCTGCCAGCCGGTCATGCCGATGCCATTGAGCGAGGCCATGACGGAGTAGGGGCCGAGGGCGGGCCGCGAGCACTCGAGGGTGAAGAGGGCGGGGTCGCGGCGGCCGTCGGCTTCGGAGAAGTAGGGTGTCTCGCTGACGTCGCGGGCGAGGTAGCGGAGGTCGCTGCGGTTGTTCACCAGGAAGGCGCTGCCGGGGTAGTGGCCCCAGCCCATCTTGTGGAAGTCGATTGTGATGCTGTCCGCCTGGCGGAGGCCGAGGGCGTGCTGCTGGGCGCGGTGTACCAGCGGCAGGAGTTCCGGGCAAAAGCCCAGCGGATTGGCCGCGCGGTCATACTCGCTGAGGAAACTGAGCGCCCAGCCGACCGCGGCATCGACATGCAACTGCGGCACCGGCTGGCCATGCTTGGCGGCGACCGACTCGATCACCCCGCGGATGCCCACGATGTCATCGACCCCGCAAGCATCGGTAGTGCCGAAGGTGGCGGTGACGAAGGCGACCTTGGTCCCGGCGCTGTAGAGTTCCTCCAGCTTCTCGCCTAACAGGTCGAGCCGCATCGCCATCTTGCCATCGGTCGGGATCGCATGCAGCTGCTCCGTGCCAAGCCCCAGCCAACCGGCGACGCTGCGGTTGCTGTAGTGCGCGGCGGCGGAGACGATGCCCGCGAGCTTCGCGCTGCCCAGGCCCTTCTGCATCGCGCCGGGCAGGACCTTCTCGATCCCGATCCGGCCGCCGTACATGTTAGAAATCGTCCCGCCCATGGTGAACACGCCCCACGGGTCCTTGGTGTGATAGAACAGTAGATTCGCGAGCGCAGTCACGGACTTCACCTCCAGTTCGTTCGAGCGCTGGCTGTAGGTGTCCGTGCACAGGTTCGGGTTCTTGAGCAGGCAGGCCAGTGCGCCGATGAGCGACGCGTAGTTCGCCGGGCCCTTCACGTTCTCCAGGTGCAGCGGCGAGGACCAACTGTCGGTGCCCCAGAAGAAGGGGAAGACCGCATCGCGCGCGTCCTTGAGATTGCCGGGCAGCACGTGGATCTCCGGATTCGCCCGCGCGGTCTCGTAGTTCTGCTCCATCTGCGCGACCGGCGGCAGTGTGTCCTCCGCGATCAAGGCGTTCAGGAATTCACGGAAGATCCCGGTAATCGCCTGCGGGTCGCAGTGGAAGAAGGTCTGCAGGATCTGTTCGTGGAGAGCGCGGTCCATGGAGGGTAATCATTCAACGGCCTAGCGGCCCTGATTGCGAGACGGATCTTGTGGTGTACGCCGGCAGGATCTGCTCCTTACCCACAGCTTGAGGTGCCGGAACTCCCTGGCGTGCCCGGTAGGGCGGCCTGGCCCAGGCCGCCGCGTGCGATCCCCGTGGATCTCAAGCGGGTGCAATGCATGAAGGTGATCCCCACATCGCCCGCGGCGCGCTGAGGCCAGCGCGCCCTACCGGGCGTGGTCCAAATGAAAAAGCCCGTCCACTCTCGTGGACGGGCTCTTGAAATCGTGCTGCAGCGGGATCCTCAGTTGCCGCCGTTGCCGTTCTTCTCCTTCATCTTTTCCTTCCACTTGGCTGCGGCGTTGTTGCCGCCGCCACCGTTACCGCCACCTTGGTGCTGCGGTGCGGGCTGAGCTTGCTGGCCATGACCCCGGCCATACTGCTGCGCTTGGGCTTGTTGCTGCGCGATGCGGGCCTGGCGGGAATTGCCGCCACCACCGGTTGTCACCGGCTGCTCATAGGGATTGTTGCTCTTTTTCTTGTACTGCTGCGGATACTGGCGCGGCTGCTGTTGTTGCTGCTGCTGGTATTGCGGCTGGTTGTAAGGAGTGCGGCCGCGGGCCTTGTTGTTGAACTGCTGCTGCTGCTCGCGCATGTTCTCCATCTTCTGCGCCTGGTTGGACTGCATGTTCTGGTTGCGCTGCTTCTGGTAGTACTGCGCGTCCTTGTATTTCTCCGCAGCGCGAGCGCGCTGGTTACGGAGGTTGTCGGCGGCGCGGTCGTTCTGCTCGCGGACCTTGTTTGCCCAGTTGTAGTTCTGGGCCTTCAACTGCTGGACGCGGTTCTGGTAGTTCGGCAGAGCGCGGTCGCGGAAGCCCGTGGGCGCGCCGATGTAGCCATGGCCACCCCAGCCATACGGGTGATGGGCGCCGTAGAGCGGACGCGGGCAGTAGCCGGCAGGGTAGTAGCCGTAGAGGTAGGGATCGTAGTAGCAGCCGCGGTAGCGGTCGTAGTAGCAATAGACGACCGGGTCATAGAGCCAGCGGTCGCTGCTGGTGTAGACGAAATTCACGCTGCTGCCCCCGCCGTAGTAGCCGCCACCACCGCCGCCTCCATAATATCCGCCGCCGCCGCCTCCGGCATAGGGGTCATAGAAACAGGAAGTGGCACTGAGGGTGACCAGCGCGAGCGCTGCGGCTTGAATCCAACGGGATGTCCGGATCATGGTTTTGTGACGATTGCTGGAGACAATTATTCAACCGATTCGAACGAAGTCCAGCGGCTCATTTGCGGCTGGATGCGGAATGGTGACACGGAACCCCTCCGGCGGCTTTAGAAGGGGAGGGCACCGCGGGAAATCGAGCCACGGGTGCCTTTGCCGCCAAATCCGCCTCCGGCCCGTGCCCTGCGCCACTCCCGCCGTTGACACAGCCCCGCCAAACCCATTTCCTCCCTGCACACGCTGCCTTTCTTTCATCCGATTTCATGAGTACCCCCGTTTTGGTCACAGGCGGAGCCGGCTACATCGGCTCCCACACCGTCCGTTTTCTCGCCGCCCAAGGTTACAAGGTGGTGGTTCTCGATAATTTGGTCTTCGGTCACCGGGATGCCATCGTCGACGAGGGCGTGGAACTCGTGGTGGGCGATATCGGCGACAAGGAGCTGATTGCCGGGCTTTTCGACCGCCACGGCTTTGCTGCGGTGATCCACTTCGCCGCCTACGCCTACGTCGGCGAGTCGGTCACGAATCCGCTGAAGTACTACCGGAACAACACCGCCGCCCCGCTGGCCCTGCTCGAAGTGATGCAGGAGAAGGGCTGCAAGAATTTCGTATTCTCCTCGACCTGCGCGACTTACGGCGTGCCGGCGAGCATCCCGATCGTCGAAACCAACCCACAGGACCCGATCAATCCCTACGGCCGCAGCAAGCTGATGCTGGAGTGGATCCTACGGGACTGCGACGCCGCTTGGGGCCTGAAGACCGCCTCCCTGCGCTATTTCAACGCCAGCGGTTCCTCCGCAGACGGCAAGATCGGCGAGGACCACGATCCGGAGACCCACCTCATCCCGCGGGTCCTGATGGCCGTGACCGGAGAGATTTCCCACCTCGATGTCTTCGGCACCGACTACCCGACGCCGGACGGCACCTGCATCCGCGACTACATCCATGTGGACGATCTCGCCTCTGCGCACGCCGCGGCGATCACCCACTTGGCGGCCGGCGGCAGCTCTGTGGCCTGCAATCTCGGCACCGGGGTAGGGGTCTCCGTAAAGGAAATCATCACCGCCGTGGAGGAAGTCACGGGCCGTACGGTCCCCGTGAAATACAGCCCGCGGCGCGCCGGTGACCCACCGCAACTCCTTGCCGATCCGTCTTTTGCCAAACAAACGCTGGGCTGGTCCGCCAAGCACACGGACGTTCGCGACATGGTGAGCTCCGCCTGGGCCTGGATGTCCGGCCCGCGGAAGGGCCGCTACGAATCGTAATCAGGAAAATTCAGGTAATTGCGATGTAAACACATTACCGCTTGCATCCGGCACTAGACCGCACCATAAGTTCACAAAACAAAACCCACCATGATTCCGTCCCGAAAAAGTCACCTCACAGGCTTC
Organism: Haloferula sp. BvORR071; assembly: GCF_000739615.1. Classification (GTDB taxonomy): domain Bacteria; phylum Verrucomicrobiota; class Verrucomicrobiia; order Verrucomicrobiales; family Akkermansiaceae; genus Haloferula. The sequence goes on along the minus strand of NZ_BATP01000007.1, from coordinate 23,544 downwards.
AGCCTGGTCGAGTTGCTTGTGGTAATTCTGATCATTTCGCTACTGCTCACCTTGGGCGCTGGCGTGATGAAAAGCATTGGCAGCGGCAACAGCCTTGGCTCCGCGGTCGCGACTTCCGAGGCCTTGTTCGATGAGGCCCGCGCCATTGCCGTCGGCAAGGGCACCCGTGCCCGCGTGCTGGTCGATGTCAACGATCCGCAGAATGAAGAAACCTACCTCCGCCGCCTGGTCCTCTGCTACGAGGAACTCGATGAGCAAGGTCAGCCGATGAAGGAGAAGTGGGTGCTTTCCAGCCGTGGCCAGAATCTCCCCGAGAAGACCTACTTCAGCAAGGAGTTCAGCAAGAAGAACCACGAGACCGGCGAAGGCGACATGGAGGAAAAGTCCTATACCTTCGGCAAGGACATCTACGACGGGAAGTACATCGCCTATGAGTTCAACTCTGAGGGCATTTGCACCAGTCCGGGAACGAGTTTTGTGATCGGTTCCGGCGTCCGCCCTCTGGGTCAAGCGCCCCGGCCCGCCGCGGAAGGCAAGCGTGACTTCGGTGGCTTCGTCGTCTGGCGGAACGGCCGCACTTCCTTGTTCCGCGACCCCGAACAAATCGGTCTTCCCGCGCAAGTTACCACTTTCTGATTCCGCCCATGAAGTTCACTTCCATTCGCAAGCACCGCGGCTTCACCTTGATGGAGACGGTCATCGCCATTGGCGTTTTGGCCCTTCTTCTCACAGCGTTCCTCGCGGTCTTTGGTCCTGCCACCCAAGGCCTGCGCAAGGCCATCAGCGTGCAGGAGGCCGATCGCCTTGCCGCCGCCCTTGAGCGTGAGCTCGTGACGGTCCGTCCGGGCACCACCTCCGATTACAGCACCGGCTTCGACAAGGCCTACAAGTGGATCGAAGGCGCCTCCGCCGGCAAGGAGTCGATCTTCCTCTACCAGTATCGCGGCAAGCCTGATGAGATCCGCTCGGACGGTTCGATGGAGCCTTACGAGCAGGGTGGCGGTGTTGCCGGTAAGGACTTCATCGTCCAGCCTGCGGTCCGCAAGCGCGATGATCCTCTTTTCCAGAAGGACCTGAACGCGCTGGAAGGCCGGATCTTCACCGCCAAGCTGACGCAGCTCGAATTCAAGAACGGCCAGCTCGTGAAGCGTGAGGACGACGGTATCAACCAGGATCCGAACGACACTGGCGATAGCTCCGGCGGACAGGGCTCCAACGGTTATGTGGAGGCCGTGATCGCCTTCGCCGCTGAATTCTACATCATCCCGACGAGCGACCCGAACTACGTGAAGCAGGGCGGTAAGTTCGATCCGAAGAATCTCGAAAAACCCGTCTTCACCCGTAATCTCGCAGTGCGCCGTTAATCCCGGCGAAAACCCGCTTCCATGAAAACCCCGCAATTTTCCAAGCGCAAAGGCGGCTTCACCCTGATCGAGCTGATGGTCGCCATGGCCATCACTACGGTCATCGTGACGGTGCTTGTCTCCATCACCGGCATCGCCATGGACGCATGGCAGCGTGGCCGTGCTGAGATCCGCGCCTCGCGCCAAGCCAAGTCGATGCTCGACACGATGGCCAAGGACTTCGAGTCCTTCGTCTCACGCCGTGGCAACAACTTCGACTGGCTCTATGCCAAGGTCAGCGACGATCTTCCTGGTCCGACCTCGAACCAGAGTTCGAATGCCGCAAGCCTGATCCTCTTCACCGCCGCGACCGACCGTTACCTGGGTGACATCGGCGGCCAAAAGGATTTGGGCGGCGACGTTTCCTGTGTCGGCTACGGCCTCGAGTATCAGGACCCGATCAGCGGCAAGGACAACAACGATAACCACGATGCGAACACCTTCGTCTTCTACCGCAAGCTGGTGGACCCGAAGGACACCTTCGACAAGCTGCTGGGCCATGACGATCTTGAAAGTGCCTTCCAGAGCTTCAAGACGGACCTCAAGAAGCCGGAGAACTTCGTCTGTGAGAATATCTACCAGTTCACGCTGACCTTCCATGTCGATGTGACCCAGCAGACGGGTAACACCACCACCACGGTGCCGGTCCGCGTGACCCTCGGCGAGACCGGGGCGGGCAAGGAACTGCGGATGCGTGGCGACGGCATCAAGACCGACGCCAAGTCCGGCAGCCTGAAGCCGCAGGTCAGCGACGACGAGCTGAAGGCCGGCCGCCTCACCGGTGTGGAAATCGGTGTCACGGTTCTCTCCGATGCCGCGGTGATCCGCCTTGGTGCCGGCAACCTCGACCAGAAGGTTCGCGAGAAGATCCTCGCCCAAGAGTCCTTCCAGTTCTCCCGCACGGTGGAGATGCCGGGGATGTAAGGGACGCGATCTGAGATTTTAAAGAAGGCGGAGACGAGAGTCTCCGCCTTTTTCTTTGCCTGGAAGAGGCGTGGAGGACGGGGAGAGTGCCCTTCCTTGTTCCCTCACGCCTTTGTCCTCAGGAGCTCAATCGCCTCACGCATATCGTCGGGCGTAACCTCGGCGCTCACGAAAGCATCACCGGCAGCGCGCAGGAGGACGAAGCGGACTTTGCCGCCCTCGAACTTCTTGTCGCGGCCCAGCTTCTCCATCACGCGCTCGGTCGTGATCGCGGGATCGAGTTGCAGGGGGAGATGGAAATGCTGCAGGAGCCCGAGGATGGTGCCGCTTTGGTCGGCTGGTAGGCCGGCGTGCTTTTCAGAGAGCTGCAGGGCGGCGCGCAGGCCTAGCGAGATCGCCTCACCGTGCAGCATCTCACCGTAGGGTACCGAGGCCTCGATCCCGTGCCCGATGGTGTGGCCAAGATTAAGCAGGGCACGGACGCCCTTGGTCTCATGCTCGTCCACTTCCACGATGCGGGCCTTGATGGCGATGTTGCGGGCGATGAGATCCGCCGGCACATCGCGGGTCGCGGGATCCAGCGCCTTGATGTCCGCCAGCATCGCGGCATCGCGGATCGCCGCATGCTTGATGACCTCGGCGAAACCCTCGTGATATTCGCGGTCCGGCAGGGTTGCCAGCACCAGTGGGTCCACCAGCACCAGCGCCGGCTGGTGGAAGGCGCCTAGCAGATTCTTGCCCTCCGCCAGATTCACCCCGGTCTTGCCGCCGACCGAGGAATCGACCTGCGCGACGATGGTCGTGGGAATCTGCACGAAGGGGATACCGCGGTAGAAGACAGAGGCCACGAAGCCGGCCAGATCGCCCACCACGCCACCGCCCAGGGCGATGACGAAGGATCGCCGGTCATGTCCCGCCGCTGCCATCGAGGAGCAGAGTTGCTCGACCCGCGCCATCGACTTCGAGCTCTCGCCACTGGGGACCAGATGGAGATCTGCAGTGTAACCGGCAGTCTCCAAAGCTGTGAGCAATGCCTGCGCGTGGTGCCCGGCCACGGTTTCGTCGGAGATCACCGCTGCGCGGCCCTTCAGGCCAGCCTCGCGGATCGCCTCGCCAGCCCGCACCAGCAGGCCTTGCTCCACCTTCACGTCATAAGAACGCGCTCCCAGATCCACGTGCACCGTCGGCATGCGCGGAGCATGCGGAGAGATCGCGGATTCGCCAATGCGGAATCGACGTCTTAGCGGCTCAGGCTTCCCCGAGCAGTTTCAGTAAGGCGGGATAGTCGATCTTGGCATTGTGCCGCCGGTCCAGGGGGATGGCCTCCACCCGGATGACCTCGTCGATCCCAAACTCCGCGGCCTCGGCCTCCATGTCCGCAACCGTCGTGACGAGCACCCGCCGACCCTTCAAGCCGAGGGCCGCGGTACGAGTGCCGGGATGCCGGGCCCGCAATGCCGATTCGATCGCGAAGGGATAGTCGAGCGCGCCTTCGGGAAGTCCGGCGCGAGCGAGTGAACTGGCCGGAAGCTTCGCCGCACAGCGACCTAACAGCCACAAGCGGCCGGATTCATCCAGCCACGCCGCATCGCCGGTCCGGTGCCAGACCTTGCCCGCCACGTGGATCTTGGTTTCCTTGTCACCCACGCCGCCGAGATAGCCGCTGAGCACGTGATCACCGGTCACGATGACCTCACCCGGCTCCCCGGGCGCCACGGTGATATTGTCGAGTTCTTCCGGCGTGAGCTTGGCCAAGGACTGGCCCCAGTGATCGCGGATGATCCGCAGCTCAACCTCCGGCACTGGCACCCCCGCGCAGAGACCGAAGCCCGCGGCCGTCTGCGCGACGAGATCCGCACTGTATTCGTGCGCGCCGAGGTGGCTCATCGGCTCCGCTTCCGTGGAGCCGAAGACCGCGGTGACTTCCGCATCCGGCAGCGCCGCTTGGAGTCGTTCTAGCAGATCGGGAAAAACCGGTGCGCCGCCCGTGTAGACTTTGCTTACTTGTGGCAACGAATCGGGACCGGCAAGCAGCGCCTCGAAGAAGGCAGGGGAGGCGGCGCAGCGGGTCACGCCATGGCGCTCGCATTGCGCGCGGATAGCCGCGGCATCTGCCTTGCCTGGCGAGCGCAGGTCGGTATCGGCCAACACGCTGGTCAGACCAGAAGCGAGGTTGGCGAGCACGAAGACCGGCAGGGTGATCAGGTCGACCTCAGCTTCCGAGAAATCGAGTGCCTTCTCCAAAGCCCGGTGCTGGGCCATCAGGAAGCCGTGGCTGCGGACCGCGGCCTTCGGCACGCCGGTGCTGCCGCTGGTGAAAGTAATCAGCGCGGGCTCTTCGTCGGGAACCTCTTCCATGCTCGCTGGGTGGCCCGGTGACCATGCGGAGGCCGCGGGAAACCATCCAGTTGAGCAAATGGCACGCGGGATCCGCCGCAGTCCTGGCACGGCGAGCTTGAGCAGGTGGGCTTTCCATGGACCGAAGAAAGCATCGGGCGGCAGGCGCTGGCAGCAGAGCGAGAGAAAGGCACGTCCGGCCGATGGATCCGCGAGCATCACCCGCAAACCACCGTGGAAGGCCGCCAGAAGGATCTCGTAGAGTTCAATTGAAACCGGTTGGAAGACCAGGATCGTGCTACCGCGCTTGAGGCCCAATTCCTTTAGCCTGCCGGCACCCCGCTCGACCCGCTGGAGCAGTTCCGCGAAGCCCACGCTGCGGTCGCAGCCCTTGTGGCGATCGATCAAGGCGGGACGCCCGGGATGGAGTGCCGCCCGCTCGCGGAGGAGTGCCACGAGGTTCATAGTAGTTTTGAGAACAGGGCGTAGCGGCGGATGGGGTCGCCGTGGTGGCGGCCCGTGATTTTAAGCGAGGTGTTGTTCTCGTGCTGCAGGGCGTGGATCGCCTCGGTGAAGCCCTTCTCGCGGCCCAGGCGGTGAACTTCATCGACCAGCAGGCTGCCGAGCCCGGCGCAGCGCGACTCCGGATCAACCGCCAGGGTCTTCACGATCAGGGCCGGCTTCTCGCCGCGGGCGGCGGCTTCCAAATCCGCGATCGCGAAGACGAAGCCGCAGGGAACGCCGTCCTTTTCCGCGATCCTCACGAAGTCGGGATCGACGCGTGACTGCACCTTGCGGTAGGCACCGAGAAAGCCTTCCTCCTCCAGCGGCGTGTAAAGGAAGTTGTTTGCGAAGCTGCGCAGGCTGATTGCGTAGATCGCCCGCAGCTCGTCATCATAGCGATCCCCATGCAGCGGACGGATGGCGATGCCGGATCGTTCCAGTCGCTCCTTGAGGGTCGGCGAGACCACCGAACTGCCATCCAGCGGCATGAGGGAGGAGGAGTAGCGGGACAGCTCTTGATAGCCCGCGGCGCGCCACCATTCGGGAAAAGCGGGGTTGTTCCGCGGCTCTAACAGGAACGGCCCGCGCCCGCTGCTCTCGATCACGAAGCGGTGCCGGCGCCAGGTGTTGGCGTTCATCGGGCCGATGGCGATGGTGCAGCCCGCTTCCCGCAAGCGCTCCTCCGCGGCTTCCAGGAGTTGCGCACTCGCTTCGGCGCTGAAGGATTCGAAGCCGCCGATGGTGCCAACCTTGTGGTCTCCGTAAGCAGGCACGTCGCTCCACCACAGGGCGGCGGTGGCGATCCGTCCTTCTGGATCGACTGCAATCAGGCGCGCGTCGGGCTTCTCCTCCGGGCCGGCGACTTGTTCGGAGATCGCTTGGGCCGCAGGCAGGGAGCTCCAGTCCGTAGCGGGGCCTTCCAGGATGTGGATGAGGGGAGGGTTCATGGCGCGAGTTGCTTCAGCATGAGCAGGGCGGGAGTGGAGCAGAGCAGGGCCAAGGTTCCGCGCAGGGTCCACACCACGGAAGCGGAGAGACGGGATTCCAAGGCATCCGAGAGTAAGGCCACGGCGGGTGTCAGGACCAGCGCGATGGTGGCTGGCCACGCCAGCGCTTGGTTGTCCTTCCACAGCCAGAGCAGCCCGGCGAGACCAGCGACACCCCAGCCCTTCACCACGGAATACAACAGCGCGGCTCTGCCGGGGTGGAGGTAGCGGCGGGTGGCGAGTGTGGTCATCGTGAGATGAATCGCCATCGCGAAGGACAGCCCGGTCAGGGCTACCCGCGAATCGAGGAAGCCGCGATCCACCGCGAGACACCACGGCAGCGAGCCGATGGCATGCGAGATCACGGCATCCAGCCGATGGTCGAAGGTCCCGCCGAGGCGATGACGCCCGGTGGTGACGAGGTGGCAGATGAAGATGGCCAGCAGCGGCAGGAGAAAGCGTGGGTCGCCCAGAATCGCACAGCCATAGCCGAGCAGAGCGCCGCCGATCAAGGCACTGCCACTGAGCGTGCTCCAGCGGGAACTCCACGCCACCAAGCCTAACAGAAGCACCGCAGCCCCGAAGCGAATCTCCATCTGCAGCATGCTGCTCGCCAGGAAGCGCGCGAGCAGGAGATGGCAGCCCACCGGGATCACGAGGTTGTCGAAGCCGCGGTCCGAGATGCCCTCGGCCATCATGGAGACGATGGCCAGCGTGAGCGCGATGGCCATCGCGTGGATGGCATCCACGCGGCCGCTGTAGAAGAGCGGCAGGAAGGTGCAAAGGAAAGCTACCACCAGGAAGGCGGCGGAACCTTCCGCACTCTTGCGGCCCGTGCCACAGACGTAGAAGCGATGACCCCAGCGCGTTCCGGCAATCGCGCCCGCGGCATCCGCCACGGTTAGAATGCCGACCGGAATGGCATGGAGCAGGGGATCGCCCTTCGAGAGAGCGAAGACCGCGGCGACCGCGGGAGCGAATAGGATCTCGCCATAGGAGAAGCGCTCCACCCCATGCAGGGCAGAGCCGACGCCCTTGCGCAGGGCCGGCACACAGCGCAAGAGCAGCAGTGGCAGGGTGGCGAGACCAGCCAGGACCCACACCGGCAGCGGCCTGTCGAAGATCCAAGGGAAGGCCGCGCAGGCCAAACCCATCGCGACGTGTACCGACTTGCGCGCCACTTCAGAGGAGCTGCCGCCGGCACTGCACAATTTGCGGATCAGGGGCAGGCCTGCCAGTAAGGCGGCCAGCACACCAAGGACAGCCAGCCATTCATGCCCGCTCACCTCAGTACCTCCTCCACGACGAATCGGCTGTAGAAGAAGGCCCGATCCTCATGAAACAAGCTGGCGGCCTCGCTGGCTCGCGGTTGCAGCAGCTTCGCCATGGATTCCGGGCGCGAGCGCGGTGCGAGCATGTTCCAATATGCGAGCCGGGCACCGGGATTCGAGGCCGCGACTAGGCGACGCAGCAGGGCCTCGGTGTTTTCCTCGCTCATGTATTCGAAGATGTCGCTCAGGTTATAGGCGTCGAAGCGTTTGTCCGGCTCGGCTTCTAACAAGGCCTCGATGGGAGAACCAATCACACGGAAGCGGCCTTCCTGCAGACCCTTGCGGATCGGCTCGAAGTTCGCCTCTTCCAGGGCGTGGGGCAGCGTCTCGCCGTGGGTGCCGGTGAGGATCCAGTGGAGATAAGGATTCGCGGAAGGATCCAGCGCCGCCAAGGCGTGCTCGGTGCGGCTGAGGATTCGCTCGGCCACGGAGCCCTCGACGTACTTGAAGAACTCCGGATCCCGGCCCAAGGCACCCATCAACGCGCGGGAGAAGAAGACTTGGAAGATCGCGCGCCAGCGGCGGTTGTTCCAGACCTTGTCGTAGAAACGGCGGCGCTCGTCGTGGGACCGGGGCTCTAACAAGGAGAGCACGCGCTTCCGCGGATGTGCCAGTGGCAGCACCCGGCTGCGGAAAAGGCGGAAGTAGTTCTCGAACTTCCCGCAGCCACCGATGCCGCTGGCGACGTCTTCCGGATTTGCATCCCAGAAGGTGCGGGCTTCTTCGGGCATGATGGCCCGGCACTCGGCGTAGAGGGTCGGGCGGCGGCTTGAGGGACGCGAGCCGTGGAGCTCCAGGAAGGTAGCATGGTCGAGCCTCAAGTACGCCGCCTTGCGCAATTCGATGCAGGCGACTTGGGCAGGGTTCATTTCCACCGCCGTAACCGAGGCCGCGCCAGCCGCAAGCAAGGAGAAGCTATTGTCACCAGCCGAGCCGATGCTCAGGCAGTGCCGGCCCGCGGGCTGAAGGGCTTGGACCAGCAGGAGCGAGTCCTCCCAGCATTGGGCATAGCGGACCTTCGAGAAGTCGGCGCGGTGCTGGATCTCGGATTTGCTCATGGGCGATGTGAGGTGCGGTGGGATAAGCCGTCCTTTTCCGATGAGCCTCCACGAGATGGCATCGAGGACAGAGGCCGCTTGTTCAAGAGCCCCAACGGGGCGGCAGGGAGATAGCCCCGGGTAAGCAAGCGATAGCGCGCGCAACCCTGGGCACGGTGCCTAACAAGATTGGCTCCCTGTAGGGGAGCAGCGAGGTCGCCGATGGGAAAACGGTCTGGAGTCACCACACTCCCGGCCCCCAATTCAGGGGGCAATATAGCTTCGGGCAAAACCCAGGGCTGCGCTATCGCTTGCCCTCGGCTATCTCCCGGCCGCCCCTTTGGGGCTTTTGAGCGGGCATTCCCTAGGTCGACTTTGAAGGGAGCACGGCAGGTGGTCGTCATGCTTCCTCCTCTGTTAGGATTCGCACTTCGCCGGTGCTGCCGTCCATTTCGACGAGGTCACCGGTCTTGAGGATGGTGGTGATGCGAGAGAGGGAGACGATGCAGGGGAGGCGAAGTTCGCGGGAGACGATGGCGGAGTGGGATAGGAGGCTGCCGCGTTCCACCAGTAGACCTGAGGCCGCCGGGAACAGCACGACCCAGCCAGGGTCGGTCTGCTGAGCCACGAGGATCTCGCCGGGCTCCAAGCGTGCGCCGCGGGGATCGAGCACGACGCGCACGCGGCCCTTCACCTTGCCGGGGCAGGCACCGATGCCCTTGATGTGCTCGCCCGCGACCACTGGTTCCTCCTTGCGGCTGGCTTCGAATGCCGAATAGCGATGCACCGGGCCGTGGGTCTCGAAGCGATCCGGCGGTGCCGCTTCGTTCCGGAAGCTATCGAACTCGATGCGGCGCTGTTGGGCCAGTGCGGCGAAGTCCACGATGGTGCCGGTCGCCTCCCATGCCGCGAGCACTTCGTCGAGTTCCAGATAGAAGATATCCTCGGGAGCCGCCAGGCGGTCGTCGGCATGCAAGCGTTTGCCCAGCTCGCGCAAGATCGCCCGCACCCGCCCGAACAGCCGCGTGCGCTCAAAGCGCAGGTTCTCGCGGCAGCGGACCTTCTCCCGCGCATGCTTGAGCACATGGCCGAAGACGATCTGCTTCAGGGGATTGCCCAGCGAAGGCGCCTCAGCCTGCGATGTCGCGACCTCCTCCGGCAGGTTCCCGCGCATCGCCAGCGCGCCGATGGAAGATAGCAGGGTCGAGGCGTCGTCGCGGACGGTTGGGCTTTCGAGCTTCAGTTCCTCCAGGCAGCGGTCGCCGAAGTCATCCAGATATCGCTGGAACTCCGCGCTCAGCGAGCCGTGGCGTTTGACCGCGGCGAGCTTCTCCTGCGCTGGTGTATCCGGATTCACCAGCAGCTCGGGCAGGCCGGGAAGCTCCGCGGCCAGCTTGGCCATGCGGATGATCCGGCGCGGTGGCTCCGCACTGATGATCCCGCCAGTGTGAGCGAGTAACTCATTCTGCAGCGTGCCATCCTGATCGCCGGCCCATTTGCCGCACAGGCCACGGAGCAGGCCGTAGTAGATCATCGCGAAGAAGTCATTCACCAGCGGCGCGTCCCAGCGCTTGAGCAGCTGGCGCTCGAGGTCGCGGTAGTGAATTACCAGGTCCTCCCCGCTCATGGATTCCAGCGGCACCGGGGGCGGTGCGAGCGCGGTATCCAGCCGCGCCTGGAACTCCGCCACCTGCTTCTTCAGTCCCCGCAACTGCCGGATCAATCCAATGCAGGTGCCGACCAAGGCCCGCATGTCCGCGCCGCGGCTGACGCTCGATTCTGCGATGATCTTCTGCACCAGCGGCTCGGGCAGCGGTTCCTTCACGCCCATCATCTGCTCCATGAAGGAGCGGTTGAGCTGGAAGCCGGGCAGCAGCGCCAGCACCCGGTACCAACTCGCAAGGTTGTAGTAGGTCCTCCCCCGGATCAGCCCCAGCATCTGCGGAAAGACATCGTCCGCGCGCGTGATCCGCTCCGCCGGCACCGACATCAGGCGGCAAAACTCGCGGTAGACTGACTCGTAGATCCGCCGGGCGAAGGAGAAGGTGAGGGGAGTGGTCACACCGCCGTAGCTCTCCGCGATGTTGCTGTTGTCCCAGACCCGCAATGTATCGTCGGGGTCCGGCACGCCGGCCAAGGTCGTGATCGGCCGCGATTGCAGCAGCCAGAGCTTGCCTGCTTCGTCGATCGCCCACTCGATATCCTGTGGCCGTCCAAAGTAAGCCGCGCAATCGCGGGCAAGTTTAGCAAGCTCTCGGGCCTCAGCTTCCTTTAGCAGAGCATTTTCCGGCATCTCGCTGGACTCGCTACTGATGCGCCAAGTCTCACCATCCACCTCGCCCGATACCAACTTCTCACCGGTTCCCGCAACCGCGGACACCACCGCGAGCGAGCGCCTGCCGCTGACCGGATCCGCCGAGAAAGCTACGCCCGCATAACGCGGCAGGATCATCCGCTGCACCAGCACGGTCGGCGGCTCCGGCAGCGGCAGCCCGCGCTCGCGGCAATAGGTGAGCACCGCCTCCCGCCGTGCCGAGTCCCGCACGGCCGCGATCCGCTCCGCAACTTCAGCCGCGGGAACTTCCAGGAAGGTCTCGAACTGCCCCGCGAAGGAATGCCCTGCACCATCCTCCATCGTGGCGGAGGAGCGCACCGCGAAGGGACCCGCGCCAAGGTCTGTTAGGCAAGCCGCCAGTTCACCCTCGCTCCACTGCGCCTCTGGAGGCACCGCGAACCACGCCGGCACGTCGAAGCCCGCCTCGCCCAGTTTGGCGAGGGCTGCGCCCTTGCCGCCGAGGCGTGAACTGGGGGTTCCGGGGAAGAGAAAGCTCATGATCGGTTCAGCGTCTCAGGACTAGCGGCACCAAGCCGAGGAGCAGGTAGAGGGCTAGCGTCCATACGGCGGAGACCGCTTCGATCTTCTTCCCGGACATCCCGCGATGAGCGTAGCCAAAGACCGCTGCCATAGCGACTAACAAGACCGCGCCGAGCCCGCAAGAAACCGGGAATGCAAAACCGATCGCCTGGGATGCCTTGAGCGCGCAGTACCAGGTCCAGAACAACATGAACACCCACACGGTCGCCCCGCCTTGCACACCCCATAGCGCGCTGTAAGTCTCCACGCCCTCCTCCTCATCGGCAGGCTGGCGCAGCTTGCGGCCCAGCTCAATCACGATCCCGTTGCAGAAGCTCGCCGCGAGGAACCAGCCCAGCCCCGCCGGCGCCTTGCCTGCGCGCGGCAGCCACTCGCAGGCGGTGCCGAAGAAATCCACCAGCGGCATGATGCCCATGTGGCTCACCAGATAGACCACCGGCCGTGCCTTCAGCCATTCCCGGCAGAAGAACTCCACGCTCATCAGCGCCAGATAGGTCCAGGCAATCCCCAGCACCCACAGCAGCCGCAGGTCCAGCCACAGCACCAGCCCGAGTTGGATCGCCGCGGCGAGAATGAACACCACACGCAACTCAGACAACTTAACCAGACCCCGCGGCACCGCACGGTAGGGGCGCCAGCGGGAGTCATCCTCGAAGTCCTTGAATTCATCCGCAATCCGAAGCTGCAAAAACATCAGCAGACAGACCACGAAGGCAGTGAAATACATCTCCCATCCCGGCACCGGCGCTTGGCGCAGCAGGGAGGAGTAGGAGACCGCGCAGGCACTGAATGCCGCGATCAGCGGCCCGTGCGCTAGGAGCGGGAAACGCTCCTTCTGATAGGTCCACCATTTCCCCGAGAAACTTGGAGGTGGAGTTTCGTTTGGCGTCCCCATTGACCTTGTCCGCAGTCTAGCGGGTGGATTTGTCCGCTGGCAAGGCAGGGGCTGCTTTCCGGGTGGGCCGAAAGGTGCAGTCGCTCACTTGTTGGCCTTGGCCCGGCGCTCCAGCATCTTCTTCGCCCCCGCCAATGGCAGGGTGGCGCTGGAGAGGTAGTTCCGGGTGTGGACGCCCTCTCCGAAGATCCATTCGTTCACCCCGCGCTCCTGGAAGTCGCGGACCAGGTCCACTAGCGTTTGCTCGGCGAGCTTGGGATCGACGAGATCGAGCGTGTAGATCAGCCAACCCGTGGGCGTGGCCCAGTAGCCGCCGTTCTGATAGGTGTCGCGCTCGCAGGCGGCATCCCAATACATGCCTTTCGGCAGGTGTCGCATCTGCCCCTTCTGCACGATTTCCGCATGATGTTGCTGGAAATAACGGGCGATGGCGATGGCCTGCTCTGGTGAGGCAATGCCGGCATACACCGCAAAGGCCGAGCCCCACAGGTCCGGCTGGCGGCCTTGGCCGGTAGCTGCGAGGAACAATCCCGCTTCGCCGTCCCAGAAGATAGCCTGCACCGTCTTTGTTAGGGCGCTTGCCTCGTCCTCGAACTTTGCAGCTTCATCGCTCCGCCCAAGTTCGCGAAGCATCGTCGCAAGATGCCGATCCGCCTCGATCAATAGCAGCGAGCAAAACAGCTCGTCGCCCTGCTTGCGTACGGAATCCGTGAAGCCATAAGGACAACGATCCCAGCCCTCGCTGGTGATGTGGACCAAGCCGGTGCTAGGGTTTCGTGGCACGCCCTGGTGCGCGAGCAGGAGCTTCCCGATGATGCCGGCAAGGTAGTCCTTGTCCCGCAGCCGCTGATGCGTCTGCCATGCTACCTCGATAGTGAAGAGGGAGCCATCCGCCACCGGGTTCTTGCCCATGCTGCCGTAGCCGGGCTGATAGATCCTGGTGCCATCGAATTTAATGCAATCCACACCAGCGCCCTTGGGATCGAGCGCATCGAGGAAGAGCGTGCAGGCCCGGCGCACTTCGGTGTCGGAGAGCGAGTTACTACAGCCTTCCAGCACATAGGAGTAGTCGCGCAGCCAGAATGCCTCATAGCCGGGGCCTGCCTGAGGCGGGAAAGCCGTCGCCCCACTACTCATCTCCCGTGTGCTGGCACGGACGAGCACTGGAGCCGCCACCTCCAGCCATTTCACCGCTTGGCCGAAGCTGCTGATCGTGGCGACCTCTACAGACGCAGAGGCGTTTGTTAGAATCGCCGCACAGGCGAGAACCGGGAGAAGTCGGGCCATACCACAGGGATCATTCATTCTTCTTCCCCCGCGCCAGCTTGCGGTGCGCCCGCGCGAAGTGCCCCGCACTCAGCGCCCCGATGATCGAAAGCTCTCCGGCTAACAGCAGCCCCGCGCACACTTCCGCCAGTGCCCGCGCCTTGCCAGCCCCGGCGAGCCCCATCAGCTCCAGGCAGGCCTTCTGCGTGGGTAATCGCGTCCCCCCGCCGACCGTGCCGACCATGATTCCCGGCAAGGTCACCGTGGAGTAAAGATCGCCTTCCTCCGTAACCTCGAAGCGCGTCACACCCGTTGCGGATTCCGCCACGCAGGCTGCATCCTGGCCGGTGGCGAGGTAGAGGGCTGTTAGTCCGTTTGCAAAGTGGCCATGGATGCCGAGTGTGCCGCTGAGCACCCCGCCGATCGCCGACATCTGCCAGTACTGCTCCATCGCCCGTGGCGTGGTGTGCAGGTGCTTCTTCACCAGTTCCGCCGGGATCAGCGCCTCCGCCGTCACCTTCTTGCCGCGGGTACTGGTATAGGCCTTGGTGCTGGCCTTCTTGTCGCCCGAGAGATTCGATTCCACATAGTGCCGCTGTAATGGCACCGGCGTGTGTTCGACAATGTAGTCGCAGACCGCCTGCGAGGCGATGGTCACCATGTTCTGGCCCGAGGCATCGCCGGTGGTGAACTCGAAGTTCAGATACACGTGGTTGCCCTCCAGTGTGACCCCCACATCCACCATCTTGCCGTGGGAGGTCGTGGCATTCGCGATCTCTTGGAAAACCTCGAAGTTCTCCATCGCCCAGATCGTGAAACGGCAGGCCTCTGCCGCCGTGCGGAGAACGAAAGCGGGCGCGCGGCTCAGGCTTTCGAAGAGCACCAGCGCGGTGCAACCGCCTGCCTCCGTCAGCAGCCGGCATCCGCGATGGTAGCTAGCCACCAGCGCCGCCTCGGTGGTCGCCAGGGGAATGGGATAGTCACCCCGCGCCGTAGTGCCATTGATCCGCAAGGGCCCCGCCAGGCCCAGCGGCAGCTTCAGCAGGCCGATGGCATTCTCAATATTGCCCTGGTAGACTGGTAGCTCCTGGACTGCGGCTTCATTCAACAGGATCGCCTGTAGCTCTAAATCCAGCCCGGCTTCCTGCCACAATGCCTCCGCACGCTGCGCCGTCACCTTGGCGCTACCCGCAGGAACCGCTGGCAGATTGTCGAAGTTGGGGCCAAGTCGCGCTGCCACCACCTCCGGGCTCTCGCCTCCGAGAATCCTTGCCACATGTTGCTGCGTCAGCCCGCGTTTTCCCGTCATTGATAGAGGGAATTACACGGAGCCGCGAGCCGCGACAATGGAATCCGGCGGAAGCGGGGAGCGTCGGGGAGTGAAGCGAGCGAACGATCAGACCAGGCCCTTCCGGAGCGCTTTGGAGACGGCTTCGGTCTGGGTGCGGACGTGCAGCTTGCGGTAAACGCTGCGCAGGTGCATGTCCACGGTGTGCTGGGAGATGTCGAGCTGGTCGCCGATTTCCTTCTTGATGAAGCCCTTCACCAGCAGGCGCAGCACTTCTTCCTCACGGGAGGTGAGGGGCTCGGTTTCTTCCACCGGGCCGTGCTTGGAGAAGCCTTCCAGGATCATTGTGGCGATCGGGCTGCTCAGCGCGGCGGTGCCCTGCATCACGTCGCGGATGCCGGAGAGGATGTCGTCCGGATCGGCGGTCTTGAGCAGGTATCCGGAGGCGCCGTTGCAGATGGCGCGGTAAACGCGCTCGCGGTCGTCGAAGGAGGTGAGGATGACGATCTTCTGTGCCGGGACCTTGGCCTTGACCTCGCGCAGCACCTGCAGGCCGTCCTTGCCGGGCAGGCCGAGGTCGAGCATCAGGAGATCCGGCGGGGCGGAACAGTAGTTCAGTTCGGCGAAGAGGTCGTCCGGGTGCGAGAATGCCTTCTCACAGACGAGGTCATCTTCACCGGCGATGAGACGCGAGATCTGTTTGGCGAAGTTCGCATGGTCTTCGCAGATCCAGATCCGCAACGGGACAGTAGCGGTGTTACTCATGGGCGGTTGCTTTGGTTGCCATCAGGCTGGTTCGTTTGACGGAGAGTCGGAGGGTGGTGCCCGCGCCGGGCTTGGATTCCACGTGCAGGGTGCCTTCCAGCACCCGGGCGCGGTCAGCGAGCTTCTTCACGGCGGCCATCTGGTCGTCCTCGTTGCGGGGCAGGCCGATGCCATTGTCGGAGACCTCCATGACCAGGCGTTCGCGCTCGTCGAAGAGGCGCACGGTCACTTGGGTCGCCTTCGAGTGCTTCACCACGTTGTGAAGCGCTTCCTTGTAGAAAAGGAAGAGGTGACGCTTGGAATCGAGCGTCAGCTTGGCCGCGGTCTTGGAGGACCGGCAGACCAGAGAGTATTCGATCTCGCGCAGCAGGCGGGCAGCGCAGTCGCGCATCCGCTGCACCAAGTCGCCGATCGTGTCCTGGCGGCGTTCTAGCAGCCACACGATGTCGCGCATCGCCAGGGAGCTTTCGCGGGCGATCGTTTCCACTTCGCCCAGGTCGTTGGCCACCACATCGGGGCCGTGCAGACGCTCGAGGTCGCGCTTCGCGGAGCGGGCGATCAGCGAGATGGAGCCGAGGTTGCTGCCGATGTCGTCGTGCAGGTCGGAGGCGATACGCTTGCGCAGCTTGTCGAGCTGGGTGCGGGACACCAGACGGCGTCGTTCGACGATTGCCACCGGGATCAGGAAAGTCAGGCCAAGCCCGATCGCCGCACCCCAGGTGGTGTTCAACTCGCTCTCCGACGCCATGGTCGTGTGCGAGGACTTCAGGCTTTGAAGTTCACCGTCGATCTGGCTGCGCTCGACGAGTTGGTTAAGCCAGACGTGCATCGGCAGGATCTGCACACTGCCGCCGGAGCCATCGGTGAGTTCTTCGGAGGGATGTTCCAGCCCGTCCTGGCGGGCGGTGACTTCCTTACCGAAGGCCACGTTACGGGTGCCGGACCAGACTTCGATCTCGCCCAAGGCTTGCAGCTGGCGGTTGCCCAGTTGCCAGGCCTTTTCGGAGACCACCCGCAGATAGCGGCCGGCCGTCCGGGTGCTCGTCGGCATCACGATCGGCGTGGTCAGGTCAACCGGCAGATCGCGATCGCCGCTGCTGGCAATCCGCGTGGGCTTGGCGAAATCCGGGGTGTCCGAAACCTCCACATTCAGGCGCGGCGGCACCGCACCCGGACCGGAGAGCTCCGGCAGCGCGTAGGGGAAGAAGACCATACGGTCCACCGTCGTGCTCTCGCCCAGATCAATGATCCACTCGACCCGCTGGTTGTCGATTGGCACTTCCAGACAGTCACCGTGCGAGGCGGTCCACAGGCCACCCTGCCAGATTCCGAGCGGCGTGCGGCCGTCGACGATGTATTGCGGGGCCCATCGGTTGGGGATTTCCACCGATTGGTTGCTGGTCACGGTCGCCCCGAAGGAAACCGGATTGCGGTCGGAGAAGACAAAGATCTCGGAGAGCGCGCAGACATTCGGCAGGCCGCGGCGGTGGCCCTCCAGAAGGGTGAGCCGCACGTGGCGCGCGGGCTGCCCGTCAGCATTGATCCGGACCGGGTAGCCGTTGGGGGAGGGCTGGGGAAGCTGGCCGGTCTTGTAGACCGTCCGGGCGTCGGAGAAGTCCGCTTGGGTAGCCGCCTCAATCATGTAGCGGCGCGGGAAAAGGTCGTTCGAATCGCCCGCCTCGCGCTGGGCTGGAACAAGGAAAATCTGGTCCAAGGGAACTTCGCGTCCCAGATCGAGGGAGATCCACGGATTGCCTGCCGACTCGTCGGACTGCCCGCAACGCCAGCAAATGCTTTCCTTGAGGGGGCGTTCCGCAAACACCGCGAGGGCATCCCGGCGGTCTTCCAGCCAATGGATGCGGTCTTCGACCTCGACCAGCTTGCGGTTGAAAATCCTGGCTACCCGACCGATCGGGTTGGTGGTCTGCGCCGTTTCAGCGGCGGAGAGGGACGCGGGGAGCAGGGTGTTCAGGGCAATCAGGCCAACGCAGAGGTGGGGCAACCTCGAGTGTTGGTTTTTCATGTTTTATGGGCGACAGCGGGGAAGTCTTTAACATATTTTAAAAATCTGGGAAATTATTTTGTCGGAAACTTTTGAACGCCCGCAAAATTGCGTTGTCTTCCTAGCTTTGAGCCGGGTTGCCGGCGTCGCCGTCCGGTTGCCGCCAGCCTCAAGGAGAGGGTGCCAAGCCGGTCACGATCGCCGAAACATTGTGGCGAATCATCGCCTCGTAGCTGTCCACCCCGGAGCCATCGGCGTAGAGCGGCTTGCCGGCCTTGATCCCGGTGTCCTTGGTTAGGATCTCCAGAATCTTGGGGTTGGATTCCTTCTCAGGGAAGATCGCCGCCACCTTGTGCTCCTTCAGCTTGGTAATGAGGGCTGCGAGCTGCTTCGGGTCTGGCATTTGCTCGCGGTTCAGGCCCTGCAGGGGGATGGCCTCGAAGCCATTGTCCTTGCAGAAATAGGCAAAGGCGGCGTGGGCGGTGGCAAGTTGGCGGCGCTCACGCGGGATCCGGGCGATCTCCTTGCGGCTCCAGCGCTGTAGCTCGTCCAGCTTGGTGCGGTAGGCGGCGGCATTCTTGGTGTAACTCTCTGCGCCAGCAGGGTCTGCGGCGCTCAGGGCCTCCGCCGTCGCGGTCGTGGCCCGGCGGAAGAGGTCGATGGAGTGCCACCAGTGCGGGTCCTGCTCGTGGTGATGGTGCTCGTGATCCTCCGCTCCGTGATCATGGTCGTCCTCCTCCTCGATCGCGGGCAGATCCTTGCCGATCTCCACGACCGTAGCCTTCCCTCCCACGATCCCGCGCAGGGAAGTCAGGTAGCTCTCCAGGCCCATCCCGGAGGCGAGGTAGAGCTTTACGTCTCCCACCTTCTCCAGGTCAGCTGCAACCGGTTCGAAGTGGTGCGGATCGCCGTTCTTGCCGATCAGGTCGACCACCTCCACCCGCGCGCCGCCGACCTGTCGGGCGAGGTCGCCCACCAGAGGATGCAGGGAGGCCACCTTCAATTCCGCGGCGGACAGGGGCAGGAGACTGGCGAGAAGGGCGACGACAAAACGCATGGCCAGAGCTTTGGGCGGCAAGCGCGGTTTTGCAAATCGATTGCGATAGCTTGCTGTCTTCGATCAAAGGTTTGCAGAGGGAAGGGGAGTCGATACACCCCGCTCGTGCACCTGATCCTCGCCTCCGCCTCGCCTCGTCGTCAGCAGCTCCTTGCCGAGGCAGGGGTGGAGTTTGAAGTGGTTGTTTCACCCGCCGAGGAGATCCACGACGCAAGTATCCCGCTTGTGAATTTGTGTGAACAAAATGCCGAGCTCAAGGCGCGGGCCGTTGCTGAGCAGCATCCCAAGGCCACGGTGATAGGAGCTGATACACTTGTTTGGATTGAGGGCGAGCCACTGGGCAAGCCTAAGTCCTTGAATGAATCCCGTGAAATGTTACGGAAATTATCGGGACGCGCTCACACGGTTTGCACAGGTGTTTGTATTTTTGATTCAATCGATCGTGTAAATCGATTTCATGATCTTACCTTGGTTCGTTTCAAGGAGTTCGATGAGTCCGTGATCGAAGAATACATTCAAACGGTCGATACACTGGATAAGGCAGGTGCCTACGGCATTCAGGAGCGCGGAGATCTGCTGGTGGAATCCATCGAAGGAGCCTTTGACAACGTGATGGGGCTTCCGGTCTCCAAGGTGATCGAGGCGCTTCGCGGGGATTGAGCGCCTGCGATGCACGACTGGAATTCCGGCGCTACTTCGCACTTGGAACTTGGCCGTCGCCGGGTTCCATTCAGGCCCGTGACCGGGCTGCCGCGGTATCCGCTGATTTTCAATCCGAGGGCGCGCAGCCAAAAAGGGCAGCGGGCCCTTCGCTTCCTCATGGATCATGCCACGCGCTTCGCGCTGCATGCCACCAGTAGCGCTGCGGAGGCGCGTGAGTTGGCGGCGATGTTCGCGCGCCAAGGCGCGCCGGTTGTGGTGGCTGCGGGCGGCGACGGCACCCTGAATGCCGTGGTCCAAGGCTTGGCTGGCTCCCAGACCGCCCTCGGCGTGCTGCCGGCCGGGACCATGAACGTTTTCGCCCGCGAGCTGGGCATCCCCTTCGACAACCTGCCGCGGGCCTTCGAGGTCATCGAGGCCGGTCTGGTCCAGGAGATCGACCTGTTCGAGGCCAACGGTATTCCTTTCGTCCAGATGGCGGGTGTCGGCTTCGACGCCATGGTGATCGAGGAAACGACTTGGGAGACCAAGAAGATGCTCGGGCCGCTCGCCTACCTGCTGGCGGCGGTGAAGGTCCTCGGCGAGGATCCGCCGCGGATGGAGGTGATTTGCGACGACGGCCGCCGCGAGGAAGGCGTGGCGGTGCTGACCGGCAACGGCTCGCTCTACGGCGGCCAATTCAAGCTTTTCCACAAGGCCGACAACCGCGACAGCATGCTCGACGTGCTGGTCTTCAAGGAAGCCGGCTACAAGCTGGTGCTGGACTCTCTCCGGGGCATCGCCTTCGGCGGTGTGGAGGCGGCGGGGACCACCGTGGCCTACCTGCAGGCCCATTCCTGCAAGGTCATAGCGGACCGCGAGGTGCCGGTGCAGGTGGATGGCGAATTGGCCGGCCGCTGGCGTGAGGTGCAATTCAGCAATGAGGATCCCGGTCGGCTCCGGGTGATCGCTCCGGAGGAGCCGATCGGCAGCCGGTTTGCGGAGGCGGTGAAGTCGATGGTGGCATGGACCAAGTGGAAACCGGCGGAACAGAAGGCGTGACCCGAGCGGGGAATAGACTCCGCTGGCGGATTTGGCTGAAGCGAACTCTCTTGGCGGCCATGGCGGTCGGCCTCTTGGGAGTCGCGTTTATTGCGTGGGCGAACCTCGCCGCCGTCCAAGCGTCCCGGGGTATCCTGTACGATGACGTGAACCTGGTCCCGCCGACCAAGGTGGGTCTGGTCTTCGGCACCACTGACCGGGCGCAGGAGCGCGAAAATCTCTACTTCCGCTATCGCATCGATGCCGCGGAGAAGCTGTGGAAGGCCGGCAAGATCCAAGTGATCCTAGTCTCCGGGGACAACAGCGAGAAGTACTACAACGAGCCCGAGAAGATGCGGCGGGCGCTGGTCGAGCGCGGCATCCCGAAGAACAAGATCGTCTGCGACTACGCCGGCCTAAGGACCCTGGACTCGGTGGTGCGTGCCAAGGAGATCTTCGGGCTGACGGAGGTGGTCATGATCTCACAGCGCTTCCACAACGAGCGCGCCGTTTACCTCGCCCAAGCGAATGGCATGAAGGTCACCGGCTTCAATGCCCAGGACGTCGTCAGCAGCGGAGGATTCAAAACCAAGGTCCGAGAAGTCGGGGCCCGGGTGAAGATGTGGCTCGACGTCAATATCCTCGGCACCCGTCCGAGACACTTGGGGGACAAGGAGCAATTGCCGGAGTGAGAAGGGTCAGCCCCCCGCCGCGATCATCACGATCTCGACCTCCGCCCCGTCCTTCACCGGTGTGCCCGCGTAGTCCTTCGCGAAGACCGCTTCCTGATCCAGTTCCACCACCACCGGCTTGCCGCCGAGGCCGAGGGTGTCGAGCAGGCTGTCGACGCTGAAGGCATCGGCATCGAAGCTCCGGCTGTTTCCGTTGATCAAGAGGGTCATGGCAAGGGTTCCTTTTTCTTCCAGTCGTATTGGAACGCGATCTCCGGTGTGAAGCGGAGCATGAGGTAGGCAGTGGCAATGCCAAGCAGGCTTGGATAACGCCAGCCCATATAGTCGTTGCGCAGGATTGACCACGCCCAGTTCTGCTGGGCGTAGAAGTAGATCGAGATGACGAGAGCCAAGCTCATCGCGAGAGAATAACCGACCAGCCAGTGGATGGCCGAGGGTGAGCGGGCGATCCAGCAGAGCCAAGCGATGAGGAGGAATACGATCAGGTTCGTGGTCGCAAACAGGCGCAGGTCCGCGATGAGATTGCGGTAGCTGTCCTGCACCTGAGCCTTGAGCCCCGTCATCTCGCTTTTCAGTGCATCGAGAGCCTTGCGGGCGAGCGGCTGGGTGATCTCGGGGAAGTCGATCTGCTTGGCCTTGTCCGCGCCTCCCCTGGCGAGCTCCTCGAGCCAGTCGCCGGGTGAGCTG
The DNA here is from genome assembly GCF_000739615.1 of Haloferula sp. BvORR071. Lineage (GTDB taxonomy): Bacteria > Verrucomicrobiota > Verrucomicrobiia > Verrucomicrobiales > Akkermansiaceae > Haloferula. Next base: position 1,815 of record NZ_BATP01000007.1, on the reverse strand, counting down.
CGGTAATCCTGAAGCTCGCGTTCCAGCACCTCGCGCGGCTTGCCGACGATCAGTTTCCCGATCAAGGGGCGGTCGAGCGTTTCCTGAAGCTTGCCCGCGAGAGGGTCGGAATACTTGCGGGACTTCTCCACCGCGATTCGCTGTGCCTGCGATGTAATGATCCCCTTTGCGGCAAAGGTTGAAACGAGAAGGGCGATCGATAGAATCGCACCTGCCAGATTGAAGAAGATCAGGAAGCCGCGCATGGACTGTCTACGGGGTGGCCAGGATCGCCTCATCCCAGTCCTTCCACACCGGCTCGATCTGCTTCGAGCGCAGCATCGCGGCGACCTCGGCGGGCGAGCGGGTGTCGTCGATCTTGAATTGCTCGGTTGCCTTCTCGCAGCCGGTGGTCTGCTCCAGTTCGACGCGGCGGCCCTTCACGGTCAGGTGCAGGTCATCGCTGCCCGCACCGGTGTAGCCGCCGGGTTCGGTGCGCGCGCCGGCGGACATGGTGGTCACGCCCAGATGAACGAGAGAGTCGCGGAAGTTTGCGGGTTCGCGGGTGGACAACACGATGCCGACCTGCGGGAAGCAGGTCCGGAATGCACAGACGAGCTGCACCAGCGCCCGGTCCGAGAGATAGAGATTTTCGTCCGGCTCGTACTGGTAGTTCCCGGCGTAGGGACGCATCCGAGGGAAGGCCACGGTGAACTGCGCCTTCCAGCAATGCTTGTAGAGGTATTCGAGGTGGGCGGCCAGGGCGAGTGCCTCATGCCGCCATTCCGCGAGACCGAAGAGAGCCCCTATACCAATCCTCCGGAAGCCGCCCGCGTAAGCGCGCTCGGGGCAATCGAGGCGCCAGTCGAAGTTCTTCTTGGGTCCCGCGGTATGCAGGCGCTGGTAAGTCTCGCGGTGGTAGGTCTCCTGATAGACCACCAGACCCTCCGCGCCGTGGCGGACGATTTCGGCATACTGGTCATCTTCCATCGGGCCGACTTCGATACCGATGGTCGGGAAGAAGCCCTTCAGGGCATCGATGCACTCCTGGAGATAGCCATCCGAGACGAATTTCGGGTGCTCGCCGGCGACCAGCAGCACATTGCGGAAGCCAAGGTCATGCAGGTACCGCGCCTCGCGGACCACCTGGTCCACGGTCAGGGTCACCCGGAAGATCCCATTGTCCCGGGAGAAGCCACAGTAGGAACAGTTGTTCACGCACTCGTTGGAGAGGTAGAGCGGCGCGAAAAGCCGCATGGTGCGGCCGAAGTGGTGGCGGGTCAGGCGCTGGCTCTCCCGGGCGAGGGCTTCCAGCCCGCGGTCTTGGACCGGGGCGATCAGCCGCTCGAAACGGCGCAACAGGGGAGACGGGTTCGCCAGGGCGGCGGCAAATTGGGCGGAAAAACTCACGGACGGCGGCAGCATGGAGCGGGGAAGGGGGGACGTCAAAGCGGGATCCCTGCATTGCTGTCAGGCGGGAAAAAACGGGAGAATTGCCGCGGCCCGGGCGTAGACCCCCGGATTTTGGGGGAGCCGCCGGAGCTTGCCATGCGCCTCCCGGGCGGCTTTCCTCCCCCTGCTGCCGATACCCATGAGCGAACGCCTCGTCCTGAAACCCACCCCCTGGTTCCTGTTCCGTGCTGTGGCGATGCTGCTGATGTTCGGAATTTTCGCGGCGATGTTCTACAAGGACGGCAGCCACGGTTACCGCGACCAGAACTACGTTTACTATCTCTCCAAGGCCTTCAAGACGGCGCGGGAGGACTTCACCGCCGGCCGCCACAGTGCCACTCCGGGCGAGTGGGCGGGATACGCCAAGGAGCAGAAAGTGCCCTT
>NZ_BATP01000008.1 GCF_000739615.1 Haloferula sp. BvORR071 | reverse complement strand
TGGCGCATGGCGAGCACCTGCTCGAGCGCGACTTCCAGGGCCCGCTCGATCGCCGGCCAGGCGATTTCGGCGCCCAAGCCGCTGTCTTCGATCCGGATCAGGCCCTGGACCCGCAGGAAGTCGGCGGCCTCCGCGGCGACCCGGCGGCCGGCGCGCTCGGAGATCTTGTCGAAGGCGGCTTCGAGGCCGTCCACCAGGCGGAGGTCGACGTTCACCGCGTCGCCAGCTGCGCCGCTGCCCTTGGCGGGCTCAAACTGGATGTTCACCTGGATCCGGCCGCGGGAGATGGGGGTGAGGACGGCCTTGCGGATCTTGGCCTCCAGCTCCAGCAGCTCGCGCGGGCCTTGGAGGACGACTTCGGCCTGCTTGCGGTTCACGCAGGAGATTTCGACGGTGGCGGTGCCTTCGTCGGTGGTGGCGGAGCCGCGGCCGAAGCCGGTCATGGAGTGCATGGCCGGGACTCTGGGCGGGGGCGGGGAAGTTTGCTAGTGTTCAGTGATTGGTTTTCAGGAAAGGCGGGGAGATGTGCCGGCTGATCGGTGATCGGTGATCGGTGATCGGTGATCGGTGATCGGTGATCGGTGATCGGTGATCGGTGGAAAGGCAGGGAGGCACCACGAATCGGGCGAATCTGACGAATGGGAGCTGGAGAAAGTACCGGCGTGATCCGCGATCTGTGCCCCCGTTCGCGGCACGGTCGCTTTGGGAGTGCGCGCGGGCATCGCCGCTTTCCGTGCGAACTCAGCCGCTCCAAGGCAACACAAGTTCTAGGCCGATCCACCCATCACCAAGAACTCTTCCATCCCCACCCCGGCAGTGCCCGATCCATCGCCGCAAGCAAGCTCCCGCATCCGCTCCCATTCGTTGGATTCGTCCGATTCGTGGTGCCTCCATGCCTTTCCTTGCGACCCTGCTTCGGTGAGGCGATTCCCGGCACTAACATCTTTCGGGACATCGCCGGAGGCAGGTCGGGTGCCTACGAGACCTACCTGAGGCGGCGCCGGCAGATCGCGATGGATGAGATGATCTAGCAGGTTCGGCCCTCGGGGCGGATGCCGTGGTCGGAGTCGATGTCGACTACGAGACCGTGGGCGCGGCGATGCTGATGATCTGCGCTTCGGGGACGGCGGTGGTTTTGGAGGGGGATTGATCATGCACGCAGAGGCTTCTTGTACTTCGATGAGTAAATCCTCCTAACAGCCGCTTTGGGTGGCTTTCCTCGATAGGACAGCGCCGATCGCGCAGTTTTCCTTGAACGCCATTGGCGCGTATGGGCACATGGGAGGGCCTCCTGCTAGCTGAACCGAAACCCTCCATCGACATGCAGAATTGTGATTTAACGTGGCTCCACTTGTCGGATTTTCATGTTGGGAAAGATAGCTATGCGCAAATTTCCCTATTCCGAAAGATCCTTCGCGAGGTGGGCGACAACGAGAGAAAGCCGGATTTCGTATTCATCACTGGAGACATTGCGAACAAAGGTCGTAGCGACGAATTCAAACTATTTGATGCCGAGTTCATCGTTCCGCTTCAGGAGATGCTGGGAGATGATTACTTTAAAAGGGTTTTCATTATTCCCGGCAATCACGACGTAGACAGATCGAAGGCACGAGCCATCAAACGATCGGGCATTTTATCGGACGTCCCGAATTTCCTCGACCCAACCGCGGAAGGTCGCGAAGAAAGAGAGCCTCTGCTCGCGAGATTCGCGGCATTCGATGAATGCAAATGGTACTTGGAGACCGAGCCATGGGTCACCTCCAATGCTGGCGTTCTCTCTAGAAAATTTGAATTGGCACAGCAAAAGGTGGGAGTCCTATGCATCAACACCGCATGGTTTTGCGGGCCAGAGCCTGAGAAGGAAAAATTGACAGCCGGAATAGAGATGGTCGAGGCCGGACTACGGGACCTTGGAGAATGCGATCTCATTTTTACTCTGGGGCATCACCCCCTCGACTGGTGGCTGCCAAGTCATGCGAAACAGGTAGATGCCATTCTTCGGCGGAGCAATACCCTATATCTCTGCGGCCATCTTCACAAAACGGAGTTCAGCGGCACCATAAGAGGGGTGTCGCCACTTCTCTCGTTGCAAGCCGGGTGTTGTTTCTCTGCCCGCAATGATGAGATTTGGGTTCCGAGGCTTGTTTGGGGAGGCTACACAAGAAAGACCAATACTGTGGCTTTGCGTCCCAAGAAGTGGCACCGTGAGGACGATTCGTGGATTCTTGATACAGAGGCTGTGTCAGAAGATCTTCGCCGCAAAGGCGGAGATTTCTGGGAGATATCCATGGGGTTGGCACCCAAACAAACTTCGAGCCAGTCGGCCGAAAAATCAGTTGCGGTTCCGGATGGCTGGGTTGTCGTCAACGAAGTGTTCTTGGCAGAGAAAAGCGAAGGCGCGAGTGAAGAGCGAGTTCTTCAATATTTTGAGGGTCGTGTGCCGGAGTGGGAGGACATTCTCGCGGGCAAAATCGCGAAGAGAGGCATGGTTGCGGATCTCGTATCACTTGCGAGTGATTCAGCAGAGCAACAGGAAAGTAAACTTACGCTCTTACTGGGGGCTGGAGGGGAGGGGAAATCCACGGTATTGCTTCAAACCCTTCTCGTTGCATATCGAGAGCGTGGTATTCGAGTTTTGTGGCGACGTAATCCTGAAAAAGGATTGCCCTCTAATTTTTTAGTGGCCTTGGCAGCCGCGAAGGAAAGTTGGCTAATCGCTGCGGATGAAGCGGACAATCTCGTCGGGGATATATACGCCGGATTGCGAGCTATACCTCGGAACTCCAAGATCAATATTCTACTAACGGCTCGTGACACTGATTGGATCAATGCTGGAGGCAATGATCACGCGTGGGGACAGCTTGCAAAGGTATCCGAAAGACGGATGAAAGGCCTTGAGGAGCAAGATGCAGAGAGCATCGTCGAATCATGGACCCAATTCGGGAGTAGAGGCTTAGGACGGCTGACTGGGGCCTCGAAGGAGGACGCCGTTGCTCAACTGATGGAGGCTGCTCGTATCGAAGCTACGGTTCCTGATGGTGCGTTTCTCGGAGCTATGCTTCGCGTGCGCGTGGGCGTTGCACTCAAAGACCACGTGGCATCACTGATGGGACGCCTTGAAACTCGGAAGATCCAAGAACTTCCGGGAAAAACGCTACTGGACGCCTTCGCATATATTGCGATCCCACATGCGCTCAACGTTCTGTTTCTCTCAAAACCGGTTCTAGCGAGGGCCTTGGGACTCGACGAGTCGCGGCTGCGCCGCCGTATACTTGGGCCACTTGGGGAGGAAGCGGCTGCAAGCGCTTACGGACAATACGTACTAACCAGACATCGAGCAATTGCGGAGGCAGCTTCGGAGATCGCTTTGTCTCGATTCGATTTTGAAGTCGAGTCGGTTCTTATGGATCTTGTTAGAGCTGCTATAATTGAAAACGAAGAAGGTCACCTTGTCCCGAATCTCAAGGAGTGGCGATTCCTTTCTTCAAGGTTTTTCGATGAAGGAAACCAATCTTTGGGTGTAGTACTTGCCAATGCCGCACTAGCAACCGATCCAAAAAACTCATTCTTGGCAGTTAAGCTAGCCAGTCTCTACAGATCCGCGGGCCAAGCTGAACTAAGCGCGATGGTGTTCAGAAAGTCCTCCGGGCAAGCGAAGGGGAATCGAGCTTTTTACACTGAGTGGGCAACTTGTGAGGGTTTCATATCCAGTCGCGCCACAAGCGTTTGGTTGCACGCCGTCTCTCTTGCTGACGGTACCGAGATGCGGCCTCCATCGGTTAAAGATGTCGGATTTGGGTTAAGTGGCCTGCTCAACTCTTTCATTGGACTCTACGATGCCTACCAGCTCAGAAAGTTTTCAAGCGCTGCGGGTGCTGCCTACGCACTTGGCCTCAGATTGACTCTCTCCCACGAAACTTATCAAGAGTTCGCCCGCCATCTCGAGGCGCTTAACGAACGTCATGCACTTACTAAGGATGAAGGGGAAGCATCTCTTGCGGCGCTAATTGAAGGGATAGAGGCCGCCTACGAAATTCGAGAGATCGAGCTTGGGCAATCGGTACCCACACCTTACCATCTTTCTTACGATGGGCTTCGTACAGTTTTGAAACTTAAGCAGCTCTGAGGATTACCGCTGCAGGGCTCCTTCTGGACCGATGGGCTTGTTAGTCCGGGCCCGGGGGTGTGATCCCTTCGGGATCGGGAGAGGGCGGGATAGTGTTAGGGAGTCGGTTGCGGTGGGTTCACGGCAGCAAGCTGCCTGCCGAAGGCGGTGGCAAGCCTCCGCAGTCCAAGGTTGGAGGGCGCGGGGTGGTGGTGCTGGTTAGGTGGAGCGGGCTGCTGGGGACCGCTCCGGGGACAGTAAGGTCCCCGCTCGAATGCCACGTGATTAAGATCCATTTCGTGGATCGTCTCGCGGTTAGAGGCGGCCCGGGTCGGTCGTTGCGGGGAGTATCGCGTGAATCCGGACTGAGGGAACCCGCTTCGGGGTTCGAATTGGGTTGGCGCTTGTCCCAGGGTAGCCGCGATGCCGTCCTTCTGCGCCCTGTGGGCTGGGAAGGACGGCATCGCGTCACCCTGGGCTTTATGAGGGAACGGCGTTGCCGTTCTCAGAGCAAGGCACCCCACAAGCGAACCGGGATTGACGAAAGCGGTCTTAATCACGTGGCATTCGTCCCAGCTCCTTATTCAAGGCGCCCGAGCATTCGAGCCGGCTAAAGCCGGCGCACCCAGTCATCCGTCCGCGGGGCGGGCAGTCAGGGACCGCTCCCGGGGACAGTAAGGTCCCCGCTCCTTAGCGAAGGCACCCGACTTTCCAGGCCGGCTAAAGCCAGCGCACCCAGTGGGGCTGCCACTGGGTTGGGCACGGGGGAGGTTAGGCGCTTATTTTTTCTCGGGGTCCTTGCCGTCGTCTTGGCGGTCACGGTCGCTCTCGCCGCCCAGGTTGCTCATGCGCCGGGCTTCTTCGCCGGGGATGCTCTGGGGCGGGGTGTCGTCGAGGTCGCCGTCGCCTTCGGGCACTTCGGGGATGTCGCCGAGGTGGTCGGTGAGGGCGCTGGGCTTGTGCTCGCCGTTGGCAGGGGTGGTGGTGCCGGAGTCGGCGGCTGGGGACGGGCTGTTAGTCTCGGCTTCGGCTTGGCTGTCCTTGCCGGCTTGCCAGCCTTCTTCGTTCGCGGAGGGGTCCCAGGGTTCGGTTCCGGTTGCGGCCCTTGGCTGGGGATGCTGGACCTGAGTGTGGTCGCTGCGGTCTTCTTCCTCGCCGCCTTCGTGGGGGTGATCGCCGGCGGGATCGCCGTGACCGGTCTGGCTGGCGTAGGTCTTTTCTTCTGCCGTTAGAGAGTTGGCATCGGAGTCAGACCTGGCGCCGTTGCCTTCCCCGTGGCCGGTGAGGGAATCGGGGATGGGCAGGGCGGCTACGCTGGCGGCTGCGGCCACTGCGGCTGCGGTGTTGGCGTCGGTGGTCGAGGCTGGCTTGTCGCCGGCCTCGGCTTCCTTTTCCTTTTCGTCCTTGAGCAGGCGCTCGAGGCGTTCGCGGTCTTCTTCGCCGCGCTGGCGTTCTTCCTCGGCTTCGCGGGCGAGGCGTTTCTTCTCATCGAAGTAGGCGAGCCAGATGCAAACTTCGTAGAGGATGCACATGGGCCCGGCCATGAGGCAGAGGGTGAAGGCATCCGGGGTGGGGGTGATGATGGCGGCGACGACGAAGATGGTGAGGATGGCGTAGGACCGCGTCTTGCGCATGGTCTCGTACGTGAGCAGACCGATCTTCACGAAGACCATGACAACGACGGGCAGCTCGAAGGAGAGGCCGAAGAGCAATGTGAACTGGGTGGCGAAGGTGACGTATTCGCCGATGCGCCAGTCATTCGAGACGCCCATCTGGGTGCTCCATTCGTAGAAGAAGGTGAGCGCGCGCGGGAGGACGAAGAGGTAGGCGAAGCAGACGCCGAAGAGGAAGAGCCCGAAGCCGATGCCAAGGGCTGGCCAAAGGACCTTTTGCTCATGCTCGTGCAGGCCGGGCAGGACGAATTGCAGGATGAAGAGCAGGAGGAAGGGGAAGGAGACGACGATGCCAGCGAAGAAGGCCAGCTTCATGGAGAGCATGAAGGACTCCGTGGGCTTGAGCGTGGAGAGCATCTTGAGGTTGCCACGCTCGTCGAGCTCCGGGCTGGCACCCTTGCTCATCATGTCCGCCACCACCTTGGCATCGTCCGGCTGGGCGAGCTTCGCCAGCAAGGTCTCCTGTCTTTTGATTCGCTCGGCGTCGTCCTTCTTCCCGGGGAAGCTGGCGATGGCGCGGAGCAAGCGGACGAGCTCCACATTGTGGAGGGTGGCAGCATCAAACTCCGCAAGGTAGATCGCGCGGTGCTGGCCCTCGAAGGATTGTGAGGCGTGCTCGACCTTCTTGGCCATCTCCCATTGGTCGGGGGTGATGGTGGAAGGCAGGAGCTTGACGCTGTGGATCTCCTGGACCTCATCGATGGGCTTGCGGAGCAAGGTCATCAACTTGTCCTGGAGCATGAAGCAGCCGACGGTGGCGATCATGAGGACCACCAGCGAACGGGTGATCATGACCCGGAGGTCATCCAAATGTTCGAGGAACGGCTTTTCGTTGTCGGGGTTCGCCTTGTCCCGGAGCTGGAATACCTTGGTGAGCAAAAACATCGGGGCCGTGCCTTGTGGGGGCTGGGGCGCGGCGGAGCGCGCTTGAGCCTGTGGCGGCGGGATTCAAGGGTGGTCCGGGCGTTCCTGCAAGGAGGATGAGGGGGCTTGTCTGGCAGGGCTGGGGGGCACGGGAGTTAGGGGGAGGATCTTTCGCGGAAATGGGAGGAATGCGGAGTGGGGAGTGGGGAGTGGCGAGTGCGGTGTTTGGGGGAAATGACGAATGCGAGAACTCCGCACTTCTCTGGCGTGAGCTTGCGGTGGAGCGGGGGATGAGCTTGGATCTTGGGGAATTGCGGCCGGGTGCTTGCGGCCGGCGAATGCGATGCTTCGATCCCGCCTTCTCATGAAGCCAAGCGATGTGGATGCCGATGTGGTGAGTGGTGGCCGGTTTTGCGGCGGCGGTGCTGTGGCATCGTGGCGTCGGGCGGTGGTGCTGGTGGCGGGGATGTCCTTGCTGGCGAGCTGCGGGATGGTGGAGCTGAGCGGGCCGGCGCTGACACGGATCGACAAGGCGCTGGAGGCGCGGAAGGGACCCAGTGTGAAGGCTTGGGAGCGTGGCGGGCCGGACCGGCGGGATCGGCTGAAGCTGGCGGAGCTGCAGACGGGGCTGCTGCTGCGCTGGGATGACATGCTCGATATCGTCGCGGCAGACCGAGCGGGACT
>NZ_BATP01000009.1 GCF_000739615.1 Haloferula sp. BvORR071 | reverse complement strand
CCCGAAGATCCGGCGGACCTTCGACCAATGGAAGGCAGGCGGCGGCGCACTCGACAGCCCGCTCACCAAGAACGCAGACATCAAGGGTATCATCCTAGATGAAACGCCTTGGCTCGCAGAGGCGCAGGATGAATCGGAAGCCCGCCGCCGCGTGGGCCTGCTTTTCGATGCCAGCCACATGGACCGCGAGTCGGAGAAGGGCCTGGAGAAGCTGGCGGCCATGCAGCTCAAGAATGGCCTCTGGCCTTGGTTCCCGGGCGGGGAAGGGGATGAATACATCACCCGCTATATCGTCACCGGCTTCGCTCGCCTCCGCAGCTTGGGTGTGGCCACCGATATCGAACCCGCCCTGAAGGCCCTCGACAAGCTGGATGCCGACCTGACCGAGCGCTACGAGGATCTCCGCAAAGACAAGCTGCTCGATGAGATGAATCTCGACGGCAGTGTGGCTTTGCATCTCTATGCTCGGACTTTCTTCCTGAAGGACAAGGCCCTGAGGGCGCAGGATAAAGTAGCCTTCGAATACTTCACCGGACAAGCGCGCAAGAATTGGAGGGAACTCCGCAGCCGGATGTCACGGGCGCATGTCGCCCTCGCGCTGAACCGGCTCGGCGAAAAGGCCGTGCCCGCCGCGATCACCCGCTCGCTCAAGGAAAACGCCGTGAACGAAGAAGAGCAGGGCATGCATTGGAAAGACGGTCAGGGCGAGGGCTGGTGGTGGTGGGAAGCCCCAATCGAGACCCAGGCCATGATGATCGAGGCATTCCGTGAGATCGATCAGGATGACAAAGCGGTCGACGACTGCCAGGTCTGGCTGATCAAACAGAAGCAAGTACAGGACTGGAAGACAACCAAGGCCACCGCCGATGCGGTCTATGCACTCCTTCTCGGCGGCAAAAAACTGCTGTCCTCAAATGCTCTGCTAAAGGTCTCCCTGGGCGGACAGGAAGTGAAACCGCAGAATGTGGAAGCTGGCACCGGCTTCTACGAGAGCCGCATCACCGGATCCGCGGTGAAGCCGGAGCTTGGCAAGATCGAGCTGGAGAAAAGCGACAAGGGCGTGGCCTGGGCCAGCGTCCACTGGCAGTACCTCGAGGACATGTCCAAGGTTGCGCCACACGACGGCACGCCCTTGCATCTGGAAAAGTCCCTCTTCATCCGCAAGAACACCGACAAGGGCCCGGTCCTCGAACCGCTTGAAGGCCCCGCGAAAGTTGGCGATGAATTGGTCACCCGCGTGATCCTCAAGAACGACCGCGCGATGGAGTATGTCCACCTCAAGGACCTGCGCGGCAGCGGCACCGAGCCAGTGAATGTCCTCAGCGGCTACCGCTGGCAGGACGGGCTCGCCTACTACGAGGTGACCCGCGACACCGCCAGCCACTTCTTCATCGACCGCCTGCCCGCGGGCACCCATGTCTTCGAGACCAGCGTGCGCGTCCAGTACTCCGGGAAATACCAGACCGGCATCGCGGAAATCCGCTGCATGTATGCGCCGGAGTTCAATGCGCACAGCGGGAGTGTGGAGATTGTGGTGGAGTGAGGCGTGCTGTTTTGCTCCGATGCACCCGCGTGAAAGTGACCAAGCGATTTGTAGACAAGGGCGAATGCCTTGGCTCGTTCGGGGACGAGATCATCGTCACCTGTCCGCGCTGCAGCGGGTGCGCGGTCATCCGCCAGAGCGACCGGGAGCTGCCCTCCGGTTGGTTCAGGCTGGCTCGGCTGGTCTGTCGCAAGTGTTCCTATTCGCAGGGTTTGCAGAAGTCCCATCTTCAACTGATCAGCTATAGGCATAGGCGGCACGACCACTGCTTTGATCGCCCCGTCTGGCTTCAGACTCCCTGCTGTGGCGAGGTGCTCTGGGCCCGCAACGAAGCTCATCTCGAATTTCTCGAAGCTTACGTCGGCGCGCAGTTGCGGGAGCGGGCTCGCGGCGAGCAGGGCTGGTCGAATCACTCCGTCGGCAGTCGGATGCCCCTGTGGATGAAGTCCGCGAAGAACCGCGAGGAGGTGATGAAGGGGTTGGGCCGCTTGCGGGTCCGCTTGAAAGCCGGGGCCTGATGGACAAGCATTGGTCATGCGGAAATCCCTTCTCGGCTGCCTGATGGCTGCGGTTTCGTCGTGCCTCGCCAGCGAGGCCTACGTCGAGACATCGGTGCTGACCTCACCCCATGCCGCCCAAGCCGCTGCTGCGGACGAGCATTTCATCTATGCTGTCTCCAGCACCACCATCGCGAAGCTGGATCGCGAGACCGGCAAGGAACTCGCGCTCAGCACCGGCAAGGCCGCGCATCTCAACAGCGCGGTGCTGATCGATGGCAAGATCTACTTCGCCCACTCGAATTTCCCCTTCAAGCCGGAGCAAGGGGAGATCCGCGTGCTCGATCTGGAGTCGATGAAGCTGGAAGTATTTCATCAGTTCGCCGAGCCGCCCGGCAGTGTCACATGGGCTTTGAAGAGAGATGGAAGCTGGTGGTGTCACTTCGCGGGCTACGGCACGGAGAAGGAGAAATCCTGCCTCCTGCGCTTCGATGCAGAGTGGAAAGAGACCGGCCGCTGGAACTACCCACCCGAATTGATGAAGGACTGGGGCGCGATGAGCCTCTCCGGCGGAGTCTGGATGGGAGACCTCTTGCTCGCGACCGGGCACGACAAGAAGGTAATCTACCGGCTCAAGGTCCCCGAAAAAGGCGGCATGATCGAGTGGGTCGGCACGGTCCCATCGCCCTTTCCGGGGCAGGGGATCGCCCTGGACCCGAAGACCGGCGGCTTGGTGGGCATCGACCGGGCCCGGAAGGCGGTGATTTTCGCCCGCTTGGAGGCGAAAACCGCGCCCTGATCGCCCGGGTTATTCACAATCGGTCCACATTCGCGGCTTACTCTTGCAATTTTCCACCGCTTGCCACGCGGAGATCAAGGGGAGTAAAATGTCCGTCCGACTACGACTATGAGTGAGGTCCCGAACGAAGCAGCTGCCCAGCACATCGCCACCATCGCCAAGGAAACCGGCATCTCGGTATCATCCGTGGCCTCGACGGCGAAACTATTGGCCGAGGGCGCGACCGTGCCGTTCATCTCCCGCTACCGCAAGGAAGCCACCGGCTCGCTGGATGAGGTGCAGATCCAAGCCGTGCGCGACCGGATGATCCAGTTGGCCGAACTCGACGGCCGCCGCGTTTCGATCATCAAGTCGCTGGAGGAGCGCAGCCTGCTCACACCAGAACTCAAGAAGAAGATCGACGCCGCCGCGACGATGACCGTGCTGGAGGATATTTTTGCGCCTTACCGGCCGAAGCGCCAGACCCGCGCCACCAAAGCGAAGGACCAAGGCCTCGAGCCGCTGGCCGATTGGCTGCTCGCGAATCAAGGAGCGAATCCCGCCGAGGAAGCCGCGAAGTTCGTCAAGGCGGGCGCGGAGATTGAGAAGGACCTGCAAGTCGCCGATGCCAATGCAGCACTCGCCGGTGCCCGCGACATCATCGCCGAGCGCGTGGCGGACGATGCCGGCCTGCGCGGCCGCGTGCGCAAGGTTTACCAAGAGGAAGCGACCGTGGTGTCGAAGGTGATGTACGGCAAGGACACCGACCCCGAGGCCGCGAAGTTCCGCGACTACTTCGAGTGGAGCGAGCCCTTCAAGACCATCCCCTCGCACCGCATGCTGGCGATCCGCCGTGGCGAGAAGGAGAGCTTCCTCATCATGCGCATCGAAGTGCCGCTGGAGCGCGTCTCGCGTTTGGCCGAGCCGGAATGGGTGACCGGCCGCGGCCCCTCCGCGGATCAGGTAAAGCTGGCGGTGGATGATGGCTGCAAGCGCCTGCTCATGTCCTCGATGGAGACGGAGATGCGCATGGCCGGCAAGAAGGTCGCGGACGAGACCGCGATCAAGGTCTTCGCCGATAACTTCCGCGAGCTGCTGCTGGCCTCCCCGCTGGGCCGCAAGCGCACCCTGGCCATTGACCCCGGCTTCCGCACCGGCTGCAAGACCGTGGTGCTGGATGCCCAGGGCGCGTTGCTTCATCATACGGTCTTGTATGCCACCGCCGGCTCTAACAACCAACTTTACGAGGCTGCCACCGAGCTGGTGAAGCTGGTCACCCAATACAAGATCGAGGCCATCGCGATCGGCAACGGTACTGCCAGCCGCGAGACCGAGGCCTTCGTCAAGAAGCTCAAGCTGCCGTCCTCAATTCCGGTGGTCATGGTCAATGAGTCCGGAGCTTCGATCTATTCCGCATCGGAAGTCGCGCGCGAGGAATTCCCGAACGAAGATGTCACCGTCCGTGGTGCCGTCAGTATTGGCCGCCGCCTCATGGACCCGCTCGCAGAGCTGGTGAAGCTCGACCCGAAGGCAATCGGCGTGGGCCAATATCAACACGACGTCGACCAGCGCGCCCTCAAGGCCAGCCTCGATGACAGCGTGATCAGTTCGGTGAATGCCGTGGGCGTGGAGCTCAATACCGCCTCGAAGCAATTGCTCGCGTATGTTTCCGGCCTGAATGCCTCCCTCGCGGAGAACATCGTGGCCTTCCGCACCGAGCATGGTGGCTTCACTTCACGCGATGAGTTGAAGAAGGTGCCGCGCCTTGGCGAGAAGGCTTTCGAACAGGCCGCGGGCTTCCTGCGGATCCGCGACGCCAAGCATCCCCTGGACAGCTCCGCAGTTCACCCGGAGCGCTATCCTTTGGTCGAGCGCATGGCATCCGATGCCGGTTGCGAAGTAGCCGATCTGCTGACCAACGAGGCCGCGCGCAAGAAGATCGATCTCAAGAAGTACGTCGATGGCGAGGTGGGCTTGCCGACCTTGCAGGACATTTTCGCCGAGCTCTCCAAGCCGGGCCGCGACCCCCGCAAGCAGTTCGAATTGTTCTCCTTCGCCGAAGGGGTGGAGAAGCCGTCCGATCTGAAGGTGGGCATGAAGCTGCCGGGTATCGTCACGAACGTGACTGCCTTCGGGGCCTTCGTGGATGTGGGCGTCCACCAGGACGGCCTGGTCCACGTCAGCCAATTGGCCGATCACTTCATCCGCGACGCCAACGAGGCAGTGAAGGTTGGTCAGAAGGTCAATGTCACCGTCATGGAAGTGGACCTGCCGCGCAACCGCATCGGCCTCTCGATGAAGTCCAAGCCGGATATGGAGCCGCGCCGTGCGCCAGCTGGCGGCGGCGACAACCGCGACCGCGGACCGCGGCCGGATCAGCGCCGTGACTCCCGCCCGCAGCAGGGTGGGGGCGGGACCAATGACTGGTTCAGCCAAGCGATGAACCAGGCGAAGAAGAAGTAAGCTTTCCAATCGCAGGGGTGGCGCAGCCGTGTTAGGGAACCGGGCATGAAATGGATGTTCCCGGTTTCCCTGATGATACTCTGCGGCCTGATCGCTGGATGTGGCTCCACGCCGCCGGATGTGCTGGTGGTGGACCGCTCCGGCTCGCCGATCGCAGGGGCCAAGGTCGAGCCGGTTGCACCTTCGATCAACTACAACGCCAATACCACGGACAAGAAGGGAGAGTTGAACCTCCCGGCCCGTGTCCAGGAGGTTAAGTGGCTGGACGTGAGCGCCCCGGGCTTCAAGAAGGCCCACGTGGACTACACCGGGGCCAAGCCGCAGCGGGTGGTGCTGGACCGATGACTTCTCCGCGAACGCCTTACCTCTGGATCGACATGAAGAAGGGCTCGATTTGAGTCGATCTCTTGAACTCATCGATGCTCATGCGCTGCCTGCCGCGGAGAGGATCGACGAAGGTGATTTCACTGTCGGCAATTTCGAGCAGGGCGATGAAGTGACCCGCGCCTCCAAGGCTGATGCCGAGGATGCCGGGAAGCTCCTTCGGATCAGGCAGGCCGTCCGGAGCGAGGAAGCTCACCTTGTAGCCACGGCTTTTGATCGCCCGGGCGAGGTGCCATGCCTCCGTGCCGGACCGCGAGGTCCACGCCTCCGTGGCGAGTTCACGCTCCGTGACTTCCTTGTCGCCCAGATGGCGTAGGATGCTTGCGGCGCTCGCAGGCCCGCAGGTGGTCATCGAACTTTGGATGCAAGCCTCATCGCGCCAGGTTTCATGAAGCTCGCTGCGGTCGAGAGCCCGGAACACGGGCTTGAGGAAGGGGATGCACAGCAGAAAGGCGCCCGCAGCGGTAGGCACCAGCTTCAAGGCCCGTGGCAAGACCGCGCGCCACAGGCCCGCGGCGAAGCCGAAGAGTGCGAGGAAGACTTCGGTGAAGGGCAGGGCATGAAGCTGATAGAGCAGCGGCGGCTCCGGCAGCCGGTGGAGGTAGTAGAGCACGAACCACAGGCCCGGAAGGCACAGCAGTAGCGAGCTGAAAGCTGCTGCCAGCTTGGCTCGCTTCCCTATCTTGGCGATGAGCCTGCAAGCGGCGACATGCAACAACACGTATCCGCCCAAAGTGAGAGCCAATACGACAGGTGCGGAAAGGGTCATGCTCCGAGAAATCCCGTGAGCGGACTCGTCGCCGATGCCGCATCCGTCGGCTCAGGCAGCCCGAGCTCGAAAGCTTCACGCCCCGCCTCGACCGCCTTCTTGAACGCAATCGCCATCCGCGAGGGATCCGAAGCGATGGCGATGGCAGTATTCACCAGCACCGCATCCGCACCCAGCTCCATCGCCTCAGCGGCATGGCTGGGAGCTCCGAGACCGGCATCCACCACCACCGGTACGATCGCTTGCTCTATAATGATGCGGATCTGGTCGCGGGTGACCACGCCCTTGTTCGAGCCGATCGGCGCGCCCAGAGGCATCACCGTGGCGGTGCCCGCTTCCTGCAGGCGCTTGGCCAGCACCGGATCGGCATTGATGTAGGGCAGCACCGTGAAGCCC
Source organism: Haloferula sp. BvORR071 (assembly GCF_000739615.1). Classification (GTDB taxonomy): domain Bacteria; phylum Verrucomicrobiota; class Verrucomicrobiia; order Verrucomicrobiales; family Akkermansiaceae; genus Haloferula. Next base: position 25,676 of record NZ_BATP01000009.1, on the reverse strand, counting down.
TCCTTCACCAAAATCTCGGCGGCCTTGAGGGTCTCGATCGGATCAGGCAGCAGATAGGTCGGATCCGGGTGGATCTCCAGCTTCACCCACTTCGGCAGGCCGGCGGCAGCGGCGAGACGGGCAAGGCGCACGGCCTCCTCCGCGTTCATGGCACCGCTGGTGTTCGGCAGGAGCAGGTATTTCTCCGGATCAATGAAATCGAGGATGTTCGCGTAGGGATCGCTCTTGCCGCTGAGATCGGCGCGGCGCAACGCGACGGTCACGATTTGCGAGCCGGAGGCGGCGAGGGCATCGCGCATCGCCTCATTCGACGAGAATTTCCCGGTGCCCACGAAGAGGCGGGAAGAGAATTCGCGACCGGCAATGACAAGCGGCTGGGACATCGGCGGCGGACTTTAGGGGCCTAGCCCCCGCTTGCAAGCCCTGCCGATTACTTAGGCTGGCACCGCCAGCTCGCGGCTTGCCACGCCGTTCCATTCATGGGGGATATCCCTCATGATCAAGGCATGGTCGAAGACCGCGCTGCCGGGCGGGAAGAGCCTGGGGTCGTCGAAGAAGGAGGATTCCACCAGACTCACCGCCAGCGGCTTAACATCCCACACCTCGGTATCCAGACGGATGCCATCGAGACGGTCGCAGTCCTTGGTCGTGGAATACCCGACACTGCCAGCCTCGAAGTAGGCCGAAGACTCTGCCAGAGAGCGGAAGCAGGAGCCGGAGGTGAAGTCAGGGGTCTCGCGGGCGCTGAGACGAACCTTCATGGCCCCATCCCGCGAGCGGATGGCCATCTCGATCCGGCCTTCCTCATCGGTCACGGCGAAGTCCGCGAGGTGATGCTCGCCCGGAAAGATCCGGCCGCCGGAGAGGTGATTGACCAGTGAGCTGGTATCGCGCCGCGGGATGAAAACTCCCTCGCGCTCGCGGCCATCCTCGTCATCCCAGAGCACGGCGATGCGGTGGGCGGCATTCTCACTGGTGACCCCCGCCCATGCCGGCAGCACCCGCGGGCGGATGTCTTCCAGACGGATCAGGCAGATCCCCGCAATCGCATGACCGCGGTGGAGTTTCAGCCGGAATCCTTCCGGCAGGATTTTGGCGACTCGCTCGGCGTCGACCCGGTAATTTACCAAAAGGCGGCGACGGATGAGGCCGGTGATGGAGGGCAGACCGGTCATAGAGCAATATAAAAGCAGAAAGCCGCAGGATGTCCCGCGGCTTTCTATGATTTTTTTATAACTTTAACTCAACCGAGTTTGCCTATTCAAAAGCTCAGGCCGGAATCAGATCCTTCACGAATTCGCGCTCCTCGAGCAGCTCCTTCACGGTGATGTCGATCTTGCCTTGGCTGAATTCGCTAACCGGCACGCCTTCCACCACTTCCCAAGTGCCATTGGTGACCGTGCGGATCGGCATGGAGGTCATGATGCCGGCGGGCATGCCGTAGTAGCTGCCGTCCGAGTAAACCGCCACGCTGTGCCAGTCGCCAGCCGGGGTCGGATTGACCAGGCTGACAACGGTGTCGATCGCCGCATTGGCGGCAGAGGCGGCGGAGGAAAGGCCACGGGCTTCAATGATGGCGGCACCGCGCTTCTGGACGGTGGTAAGGAACTCGCCCTCTAGCCAGGCGCGGTCCGTGATCACCTCGGTGGCCGGCTTGCCGCCGATCAGGGTATTGGTGAAGTCCGGGTACATCGTGGGCGAGTGGTTGCCCCAGATGCAGAGATTGGTGACCTGCGAGTGGTGGATGCCGGACTTCTTGGCGAGCTGGCTCTTGGCGCGGTTCTCGTCCAGCCGGGTCATCGCGAAGAAGCGGTCCTTCGGGATGCCATCGGCATTCGCGGCGCAGATCAGGGCGTTGGTGTTGCAGGGATTGCCGACCACCAGGGTGCGGACGTCGGCTGCCGCGTTCTTGGCGATCGCCTGGCCTTGGCCGGTGAAAATCTTGCCGTTGATGCCGAGCAGGTCACCACGCTCCATCCCGGCCTTGCGCGGCACGGAACCGACGAGCAGGGCCCAGTTGGTGCCGCGGAAACCTTCGTTCAGGTCGGCGGTCGGGACGACCTCGCGCAGCAGCGGGAAGGCGCAGTCATCCAGCTCCATGACCACTCCTTGGAGCGGCTTCAGGCCCGGCTCGATCTCGATCAGCCGCAGGTTGACCGGTTGGTCGGGACCGAAGAGCGCGCCGGAAGCGATGCGGAAGAGCAGGGCGTAGCCGATTTGGCCGGCGGCCCCGGTGATGGAGACGGTGATGGGATCTTTCATGGAGACAAACGGATGCTGCGGGGCACGGGTGTAAACTTCGCGTGCACTTCCGGTCAACCGTTGACGATGGTGCGGAGTTGTCCGTGGGGGCTGATTTTTTTTGCTGTCGGTATTGCTTAAGTAATGCTAACAAAGCCGCTTCGGATGGCCGCAGCGCGGAAAAAGCAGAGTTCCCGTGTGAAATTGAAGCGACTGGAAGCCCAGACGCGGGTCATCTGTACCTTCAACCGGATCATTTTCGGGGTGATGGCCCTGGTTCTGGCGATGGCCGTGGTGGCCTCCGCGCTGCCGCAGAAGCGCCATCTGACCGAGATGGAGGACAAACTGCAGCGGACCCTGAGGGAGGAGACCAAGATCAAGGCCGAGTTGGAATATCGGGAGACCGAGCACAAGGCCATGAAGGACGATCCGGAGTTCCTCAAGCTCAAGGCCCGCGATCGCCTGAACCTGCGGGAGCAGGGCGAGAAGATCTATCGGATCAAGCGCGAAGAGGAGTAAGGCGGATTGCCGCTTGAGCTTGAATCGCCCCGGCGGATCGGGGAATTCTCCGCGCATGGAGAATGACATCGAGCGCGTGCTGGTGGATGAAGCCGTGATCCTGAAGCGGCTCGATGTGATGGCCAAGGAGGTCCGCAAGGATTTCCCGGGCGAGGTGCTGGTGGTGGTGGTGCTCCTGAAAGGGGCGCTGGTCTTTGCCGCCGATCTGCTGCGCCGGGTGCCGCGAATGCTGGAGATCGAGTGCATCAATGTGGCCAGCTACCACGGTGGCACGGAGAGCAGCGGCACGGTGAATTTCCTCGATCACAAGCTTCCGGACATCAAGGGCCGCAAGGTCCTGCTGTTGGACGATATCCTGGACACCGGGCGGACCCTGCGCGCAGTGGTGGACCGTCTCTATGAGGAAGGTGCCACCGAAGTGAAGACAGGGGTGCTGCTGGCGAAGGACAAGGAGCGTGCCGCGGCGGTGGAGGCGGACTATGTCGGCTTCTACATCGCGGACGAGTTCGTGGTCGGCTACGGCCTCGACTATCAGGGACGCTACCGGAACTTGCCCTACGTGGGCGTGCTGAAGCCAGAGGCGCAGTAGGGAGCCTCGGACGAAGAGGACGTCCTTCCCAGGGAACGCGGAGGCACCTGCCCCGCAGAATGGTCCCTGACTGCGTTCTGCTCTAACGGTCGGCAGCAAAGCCACGGAGCTATCCATTTCACCGCGAGATGTTGCGTTACTGCAACGGTAGCTTCAGCGGGACAGGTGCCTCCTCGCTCCCAAAAGGGGGCGCGTCCCAGTCTACTGCTTACTACTCTCTATTCCAGCCGCCTCAGCGGAAAGATGTGCACATCCACATGATCCACCCACAACGCGGACTCCGGCGCTCCCTGAGGCTCGGGCAAGCCGTCCCACTTCACCGGCAAGGTGGACCACTTGCCGCAATCCGCGGGCACCCAAGGATAGGGCGTGTGATTCACCTGGCCGCTGTAGAGCTTTCCTCCGCGCCCCTGCGAGAAGAGCAGGTAGCGCTCTAACAAGAAGAACTCCAGGCTACCGGGCTCTGCGTTGCGCACCTCCGCTGAAGGGGCGGGACCATACTCATACACCGCCTCCGCTTCTTCACCGTGCCGCATGCAATGATAGCGCGTCGCGGCAAGCTCACCTCCATAGCGCATCCGTGCGTGCTGATAGGGAAGCAGGAAGAGATTGCGCGCCAGCTCCACCGCCACCGGCTGGTTGCAATCGAGCGAGAGGAACCAGACCCCGGGCCTCCCGTGGTCGTCGTGGCAATAGATCCGGACATTCAGCTCCAGGAACCACGAAAGCCCGGGCACGGCGGGCAACAAGACCGGGCGCACCCGTTCCATCCGAAAGGGCACAACCCCCAGCCACGCCGCGCCCTCATGCAGATCGAGATGCAGACCCGGCGGCAGTAGCGGACGCAGCAGGTCGGGATCCACGCGCCAGTGCAGGAAGAGCAAGCGCGACCAGCGCTGCTTCATGACCGGCCGCCCGGGTGGACGCTCGCGGACGGCAAGGCGTTGCGCGAGGTCCGGTGGAGTCATGCCCCGGAACCTACTCCTCTTCGTCGGAATCTGCCAGCATCGGCATAAGGAGCAGCGACCTTACTGTCGCTGGCACCTTTCGGGCGAAGCAGCTTCGAGGGACCGCTCCGGGGACAGTAAGGTCCCCGCTCCTTAGCCAAGGCAGTTGCAACTTACAGCCCCGCCATAATCTTCTCCATCCGCTTCCCATATTCCACGTAGCTATCGAAGCACTGCTGCCAATCGACCTGCGATTGGTCCTTCACGTGGAAGACCGTGGCGACGTGCGGCTCGATGGCGATCCAGCCATCGTAGCCGCGGGACTTTGCATCGGCGAGAATCTCAGGGATCTTGGCATCGCCCTCTCCCGGCATCGTGTAGACTGGTTCCACGCCATCGATGGCCGGACTGATCAGGTCCTTGATGTGAATGTGGACGACGTGGTCGCGGACCTTGGTCCAGAACTCCCAAGGATCTTGCCAAGGGAAGGGCTCGCCCTTCGAACGATCGCGCTGGAAGAGAGGATTGCCGGTGTCGAAGACCAACTTGAGGCCTGGCACTTCCTCGATCAGCCGCAGGGTGTGGACTGCGGAGAAACCGCCCCAGTTCATGCAGTTCTCGTGGATCGCCATCAGCCCGGCATCGTCGAAGCGCTTCACGATCTCCCGCAGCCGGCGGAAGCGCTCCTGCTCCTGCTGGTCCTCGCCCCAAGGCTCCTGGGCATAGGACATCACGCGGATCAGCTTCGTGCCGAGCCGCTGCATGCGCGGGATGGCGCGGTCGATCTCCGCGAGCGTGACGTCGAAGTCGCTGGAGATCTTCTTGCCCCAGTTCGCGATCAGCGAGCCGAACTCCGGCACATGGATACCCTCCGCATCGAGGCGGTCAGCCACCGCATCGAACTTCTCCTGCGGGAGCTCGTGGAGGTTCACGCCATCGACCATGCGGGACGAAATGGCGGACCAGCCGAGGTCCTTGGTGGCGCGGATCTGGGTCTCGAGGTCGCGGCCCGCCTCGTCGGCGAAGCCCGTGAGTTTCATGGCAGAGGACATCGTGCAGGAAGGAGATCAGAGTTCGACGCGCTTGCCACCGTTTTGTGCGCTCTCATAGATCGCGCGGATCACCGCCACCGGCTTGCGGGCCTCGCTGGCGGAGACCGTCGGTTCGCGGCCTTCGTTGATGGCGTTGACCACTTCCTCGAAGTTGCGCTGGTGCTGGTAGTAGTTGATCGCCTTCGGGTCATTGGCGCCCAGGCCGCCCGATTGACCCTTCATGAGCGTCGAGCGGATTTCGGCATCTTCCGGCTTCTCGTGCATGAAGTCCCAGATCTCGAATGCCTCATCGGCGAGGAAGACAGAACCTTCGGTGCCGCTGAGTTGGACCCGGGCTGGGTGGCCGTCCTTCGACCAGGTGCAGGTGGAGCCCTCGATCACACCGCGCGCGCCGTTCTCGAACTCGACGATCGCGACGGCGATGTCTTCCACTTCGATGTCGGTGTGGGCAAGGCACGCGGTATTCGCCTGCACCGATTTGATCGGGCCGGCGAGGTAGATCAGGGCATCGATGGTGTGGATCGATTGGTTCATCAGCGCGCCGCCACCATCAAGCGCCCAAGTGCCGCGCCATGCGGCGGAGTCGTAGTAGGCCTGGTCGCGATACCACTTCACATAGCAGGAGGCGGAGGTGAGCTTACCGAAGCGGCCTTCATCGGCGGCCTTCTTGAAGGCATCCATGCCGGGGTGGAAACGGCGGTTGAGCACGGCCGCGATGACCTTGCCATTCGCCTTGGCGGCGGCCATCTGCTGGTCGATCCGCTCGACGGTCACTTCCAGTGGCTTCTCACAGATCACGTGCTTGCCGGCGTTCAGCGCAGCGAGAGACGGATCCAAGTGCGAGCCGGAAGGCGTGCCGATGGTCACGATCTCCAACTCCGGATCGGCGAGGAAGGCAGCCATGTCCGAATAGGCCTTCGCGCCGTATTCGCTGGCGAGTTTCTCGGCAGCTTCAGCGCGCAGGTCGAAGACGGAGTGGAGCTCGCCACCGGTCATGGCGGTGATGGCCTTGGCGTGGAAGTGGCCGATCATGCCGGCGCCGATGATTCCGAATTTCATGGGTTCGTGGGAGTGGTAGAGGATTTCAGGATAGGCGAATGAGGGATTCAAGCGGGCGTCGAAGGCGCGATCTCATCCTCATGCCGATTCATTCATACAGCGACGCGAGACGCGTCAAGGGAGCTGGCATACGCATCGCTGCGGCGCGCTCTTACCTGTATGACAACATTGCGGGAAGCCCTGATTTTATAAAGCTCAGCCGCCCTGTAAAAAAACCTACTCAAGCGGGGTAGTGGAGGCATTCAGGCTTGCCGGATCGCGTCTGGCACTCTGGAGTTCGCGAAACTCAAGAAACTCACCCGATGGCAGACTTGTCCGACAAATCCTCCTCTAGCGGCTCCGGCTGGTGGAGTCAGCTCGCCCCCTATCAGCGCCTCGTCTTCGTGGTGGCAACCCTTGCCTGGCTTTTCGACTGCCTCGACCAGCAACTCTTCAATCTGGCCCGGAATCCGGCGATGGTGGCACTGCTCAACAAGGGGCAGGACGCGAAATACTATGGCGGGATCGCCACGGCGATCTTCGTGCTCGGATGGGCGACCGGTGGGATGATTTTCGGTTCGCTGGGTGACCGCTATGGCCGGGCCAAAATGCTGGCGGTGACGGTCCTGCTATATTCCCTGGCGACGGGTCTTTCTGCTCTGGCGGGCTTCCCTGACCTGCCGACGATTTCACAATCGCTGCACCTGACTTCGATCCCGGCGTTCAAGGATCTCTCGGCCCACTACGTGGACTTCACGATCTTTCGCTTCATTACCGGCTTGGGTGTCGGCGGGGTCTTCGGTCTCGCGGTGGCCTTGGTGGCTGACACGGTCCCAAGCCAAGTGCGGCCAAGGGCCTTGGGCGTGCTCCAGTCTTTCTCGGCGGTGGGTAACTGCGCGGCCGGCCTGATCGGTTTGGCGATTGCTCTTACCGCAATTGGTAGCAAACCAAACTACTGGATGTGGCTGTTCCTGATCGGGGCGCTACCTGCCTTCATGGTCGCCACTATCCAGTTGCGGATGAAGGAGCCGCAGGCCTGGATCGAGGCGCGTGACCGTGCCGCTGCTCAAGGCAAGAAGGCCGGCTCTTACAAGGACCTCTTCGCTCATTCCACCTGGCGTCGGCATGCCCTGTTCGGCATGGTGCTGTCCTGCGCGGGCGTCATCGGTCTGTGGGGCATCGGGGTCTTCTCGACCGACCTGGTGGGGGATATCATCGCCCAAGGCCTGAATGCTCAGAAGGCGAGCCCGGAAGCGATCAACAAGGGCAAGCAATTGTGGGGTTCGCTTAACCTGCTGTGCTTCAATGGCGGTGCCTTCATCGGCATGCTGGCCTTCACGAAGATCACCGAACAGCTGGGCCGCAAGAAGGCCTTTGCCATCTCCTTCATCGGCTCGCTGATCGTGACCGTGTTCGTGTTCCAGATGATTGGGAAGATCAACGGTCAGTGGGACATCCTTTGGATGGCGCCCTTGATGGGCTTCTTCCACCTCTCGGTCTTCGCGGGTTTCTCGATCTATTTGCCGGAACTCTTCCCGACCCGCCTGCGTGCAACCGGCGTTTCCTTCTGCTACAACGTCGGTCGTTATGCTGCTGCCTCCGGACCGCTGACGCTCGCGTATCTCGCCAAGAACCTGGCTGACAAGGCGGCGGTAAAAGCCGCAGCTGAGGGCGGGAACGTCGCAATCGCGAAGATCGACGCCTTCCGGGACGCGGCTTCGTGGATGTGCCTGATCTTCCTGCTCGGTCTGATCGTGTTGCCCTTCCTCCCGGAAACCAAGGGGCAGCCCTTGCCAGAGGATTGATTAGGCGAGGGGAGGCAAGCGGCGGCAACAAGGCCGCCACTTTGGCCTCATGCGCCGAAGAAACGTAGCAGGTTCGCGTAGCTCTCCTCCGCGATCTCCAGTGGCGTAGGCGTGTAGTCGAAGACTTCCACCGAGACCCAGCCCTGGTAGGCGGTCTCCCGCAGCGCCTCGACGATCGGCGCATAGACCACCTCACCCATGCCGGGGCCGCGGAGATTGGGGTCGTTGGCGTGGAAGTGCACGGTCCAGTCCTTGCTCTCGCGGATCACCTCGTCGATCGGCTTGCTCTCCGCGCTCATGGCCTTTACGTCGAGGTGGAGCTTGCAGGAGGGGTGGCCGACGGCTTCGCAGAGGCGGATGGTTTCGGCGGCAGAGGTCAGGAAGTTCGTTTCGCTGGGCCCCAACGGCTCCATGGCGATGGTGACGCCGAGCGGTCCGCAGTGCTCTGCGGCGGCGCGCAGGATTTCGGCAGCGCGCGCGAAGGCGTCGTCATAGTTCCAACCGGGCTCTAGCGAGCGCTGCAAAGGGCTGCCCCAAACCATGATCTCGCCCTTCATCGCATGACAAATGTCAGCGAGGTGGCGGGCCCGGTCGATGGTCGCTTGGCGGATCGCCTCATCCGGCGTGGTCAGGTGGAAGCCGGTGGTCTTCGCCAGCAGCCAGTGAAGCCCCACGACTTCCAGACCGGTGTCTTCCACTTGGCGGCCGAGCTCTTCGGCGTCGGCAATGCTGACGATCCGCAGGTCATCGGCGAGGGTGAAAGGGGCGATCTCCAGGCCCTGGTAGCCGATATCGGCGGCGATCTGCGCGGCCTGGGCGAGGGGAATGGATCCAAAGGTTTCGTTGCAGATGGCGAAGCGCATTGCGTGCAGATAAGCGGAGGGAAAGGGGATGTGCAATTCCCCGTGAGGGTAGGACAAGAAACACTTGCAGTGGCAAAATTTGCATGCAAATAATCCAGCCATGTCGCTTGAGACCCGCCACGCCGCGAAGCGCTTCCGGCGCAAGATCACCGGATACGCCGCCTGCCTGCTGCCCTTCGAGGCCGATGGATCGATCGCCCGCAGCGCCTTCGAGCAGGCCGTGGCTAGAACCACCGATGCAGGTCTCGGTTGCGCGGTGAATATGGACACCGGCTATGCGAACTACCTGACCGCCGCCGAGCGCACCGAGATCCTGGGCATCACCAAGGGCGTGATCCAAGGCCGTCGCGACTTCGTGGCCGGGGTTTTCGTGGAAGGCTTGGAAGGGGACTTGGTGGACCTCTACCGCCGGCAGATGGATGAGATCGTCTCCTTTGGCGGCACCCCGATCCTCTTCCAAACCACGCGCTTCCACGACTGGGCGCCGGACAAGATCGTCGAACTCTATGCCAAGGTCTGCGAGGGACACGAATCGGTCTTCGGCTTCGAGCTCGGCAAGATGTTCGCGCCGAACGGCATGATCTACGACGAGGAGACGATCCGCGGGCTGATGACCGTGCCCGCCCTGAAGGGGATCAAGCATTCCTCGCTCGACCGCGGCAAGGAACTGCGCCGCCTGGAGATCCGGGACGAAGTCCGCCCGGACTTCATGATCTTCACCGGCAATGACCTGGGGATCGACATGATCGAATACGGCTCGGACTACCTGCTGGGCCTCGCCACCTTCTGCCCGGAGAAGTTCGCCGAGCGCGACAAATACTGGCTCGAAGGCGACGAACGCTACGCGGAACTCAACGACGCTCTTCAGTATCTCGGCAACGTCGGCTTCCGGGCTCCCGTGCCGGCCTACAAGCACAGCTGCGCGGTCTTTCAACATCTCCTCGGCCGCATCCCGACTTCCGAGCCGCACAAACTCTGCCCGCGGCGCCCCGAATGGGAAGCTGGCATCATGCAGGATTGCGCAAAGCGCCTCGGCTACGAAGTCTAGGCTCTCCGTTCTCCGCTCTAATCTTTCTCCTCCATGCCAACCATCGACGACATCGCCCGCGAATTGGGCATCTCCTCGGCGACCGTTTCACGGGCGCTGAATGGTTCGCGCCTGGTAGGGGTGGAAGTCCGCAAGAAGGTGGCCGCCACGGCGAAGCGCCTGGGCTACGAGAAACGTAGTATCCGCCGCCACCGCGGCCGCGCGATCCTGAGCGTGAAGCTGGTCTTGCCGCGGCATCTGGAACCGGAGCGTGCGCTCTTCTACGATCTGGCGGCCTTGGTCGAGGGATTGCGGGTCGGCTTTACCCAGTGCGGGCTGAACCTGCTCTGCGAGGTGAATGCACCGGACTTCGATCCCTATCCGCACAAAAAGGGCGGAGACATCGATGCCTTCATCTTCGCCTTCCACCGCCCCTCGCAGCAGACGCTTAAGAGCCTGCGCGAGCATGGCACGCCCTTCGTGGTGCTGAATCGCGCTATCCCTGGACTGCCCTGTGTGGCTTCCGACCATGCCGCGGGCATGCTCGATCTGCTGGACCACCTGCGTGCGACAATTCCAGAAATCCGCGCCCGCTTCGTCAGCATCGAGGGACTCGGGCAGATCCACGAAGAACGTCTGGATGGCTTCGAGCAAGCCTGCCAGCGGCGCGGCATCGACTTTGACCGCGCCAAACACTGCATCGAGTTTCCCGATATTGCCTCGATCCAGACCGAGCGCGTGGCCGCAGCCACGAAGCATGCCAACGTGCTGGTCTGCGTGAACGACATCGTCGGCACCGTGGTGCTGAGCGAACTCGATCGTCTTGGCGTGGCGGTGCCGCGCAGCATTGCCGTCACGGGCTTCGACGATTCACCGGTCCGGCGCCTTTCCCGCCCGCTGCTCACGACCGTCAATCTGCCAGTGGAAGAACTCGCACGTTATGCGGCCACCCGCTTGCAGGCCGAGATCATCGACAACAAGGCTCCCGCCGCGCTGCTGCGCGTGACCGGCCGCTTGATCGTGGGAGACTCGACACCATGAATCCGGATCAGCTCGCCATCCATACCTTCACGAACAAGCCGTGGTCGATCCACGAGTGCATCGAGAACTATGCCCGCCGCGGCATCGGCGGGATTTCCGTGTGGCGCGAGACGGTCGCGGGGGAGGATTTGAAGCTGGTCAGGAAGCGTCTTGATGACAGCGGCCTGCGCAAGGTCAGCCTGGTGCGCGGCGGCTTCTTCACCGGCAAGGATGCGGCTACCCGTGAAGCGGGTATCGCTACCAACAGGGAAGCGCTCCGCGAGGCGGAAGTACTCGGCTTGCCGATGATCGTGCTCGTCTGTGGCGCAACCATTGGCCAGACGCCGGAGGAAAACCTCGACCAGATCCGCGAAGGCATCGCTGCTCTCTTGCCACAAGCGGAGAGCTCCGGGATCCGGCTGGCGATCGAGCCACTGCACCCGATGTATGCCGGCGACCGCTCCGCGGTGGCTTCGATGAAGGATGCGAACGACCTCGCCGAATCCCTCAATCATCCGCTGGTGGGTGTCGCCCTCGATGTCTTCCACGTTTGGTGGGAGACCGGCCTTGAAGCTCAAATCCAGCGCTGCGCCGCTGCGGGCCGGCTCTTCGCCTTCCACGTCTGCGAATTCAAACCGGACTTCGACCATGTCCTGCTAGACCGCGGCTTGCCCGGAGAAGGGGTGAACGCCTCCGCCCGCATCGCGAAGATGGTGAAGGCTGCGGGCTTCAACGGCCTGACCGAGGTGGAGATCTTCTCCCGCAAGTATTGGGCGGAAAACCAGCACCAGTTCTTGGACAAAATCATCGCAAGCTGCGCTGACCTCTAGATCCAATCCCGCCCACCCGACACCATCTTGAAACGCGATCTTCACCAGCTTGCCGAGGAGGTGCATGACGAAGAGTCGTTCATCGGATTTCTACGGGCATTGGCGGATGACCGGGCGGTGGAAGAAGCGGGTGAGCCTCCACATCCCGTCGATCCCTGCGGACGGGGTGCCAATGGCTGGGAAAATCACACGATCTCCAGCTTCCTCTTCGCTGCGGAGGGATGGGCAGTTGGGTCGAAGCACGGCTTGCCTCTCTATACTCCGCCCGAGAATCCCTGGGCGCGCTGCGCCGAGATCCTCCTGATGGGGAAGCTTTACGAGTAGCGACCTTATTCCTCCAGCCTTCTGTCTGAAGTCTTCCCCTCTTTTGTCTCCGCTTTTTATGAACACCAAGAAACTCGGCATCATCCTCAACGGCGTCACCGGACGCATGGGCACGAACCAGCACCTCGTCCGCTCGATCCTCGCGATCCGCGAGCAGGGTGGGGTGGTCTGCGGCGACACGCGGGTGATCCCGGATCCGATCCTCACCGGTCGCAACGAAGACAAGCTCCGGGAACTGGCGACCAAGTATGGCGTCGAGCGCTTCACCACAGATCTGGATGCTGCGCTTGCCGATCCCCACAACGAGATCTTCTTCGATGCCTCGGGCACGCCCTATCGCATCGGCTTCCTAGAAAAGGCGATTGCCGCGGGCAAGCACATCTACTGCGAGAAGCCGACCGCGGTGTCCTTCAGCGAGGCCCTGCGCATCGCCGAGGTCGCGGAGAAGGCCGGCGTGAAGAACGGCGCAGTGCAGGATAAGCTGTGGTTGCCGGGCCTGCGCAAATACCAGCTTCTCAAGGAGCAGGGGTTCTTCGGCAAGATCCTCAGCGTCCGCGGCGAGTTCGGCTACTGGGTCTTCACCGGCGAGTATGAAGGCCAGCCGATCCAGCGTCCGAGCTGGAACTACCGCGAGGAAGACGGCGGCGGCATGATCATCGACATGCACTGCCACTGGCGTTACGTGATCGATAACCTCTTCGGCAACGTCACCCGCGTCTTCTGCAAGGCCGCCACGCACGTCGAGCAGCGCTTCGATGAAGACGGCAAGCCCTTCAACTGCACCGCCGATGATTCCGCCTATGCGATCTTCGAGACCGATACCGGCATCACCTGCCAGTTCAATTCCTCATGGAACGTCCGCGTCCGCCGCGATGACCTGCTGACCCTGCAGGTCGATGGCATGAAGGGCTCCGCAATCGTCGGCCTGCGCAAGTGCTGGGCCCAGCACGAGAGCGTGACCCCGCGGCCGATCTGGAATCCGGACATCGACAGCCCGATCAACTACTACGACCGCTGGACCGAGGTGCCGGACCAAGTGCCCTTCGACAACGCCTTCAAGATCCAGTGGGAGCTCTTCCTCAAGCACGTCGTGAATGACGAACCCTTCCGCTGGACCCTGCGCGAAGGCGCGAAGGGTGTGCAGCTCGCCGAGCTGAGTTGGGAGAGTCACAAGAAGGGCTGCTGGGTGGATGTCCCTGTGATCTGATGGCCTGAAGGCAGGGGCCGCTAGCTCGATTTCGTGGACCTTTCTTCGTCCCGACAGGACGGTTCATAATAGCCCGGCACGCGAGTGCCGGGTACGGCGAGCAGATCAACTGATGCAGGAGCTGAGCACCGCTTGCTTTGCGTCCAAGCGGAATCGGCGTTAGTCACGTACCCTTCGGCCGGATCCTTCATCTTGCTCGGGCAATCCTACTCTACCTCCAGCTCCACCACCGCACTCTCCGGGCCCTTGTCCCAAGTTACCGGCAGTCCTTTCTCTAGCAGATCCTTCCCCTCGAAAGTTCCTGTCCTCACGCGGGGCGCCGCTCCGGCATCCACCTCCGTCACCCGATAGCGCTTCGCTGCATCCAAGCCGGGCACCTTCAGATTCTCACCGTGGGTGCCGTGCTCATTCTGCTTCCGGAATGCGAAGAAAACCGCCCGCGACTTGTCCTCTGCCACCACCGTATGCGTGCAGAGGTCCGATCCATACGGCGATACCCCGCGGAAGATCTCGCCACTGTGCAGGAGCGGCCGCAGCCGCTTGTAGTCATCGATGCCCCGGCGCAATTCCGCGATATCGGCATCCTTTAAGTGCGAGGGATCCAGTTCCAGGCCCAGCCGCGCGGTCATCGCCACATCCATGCGGAACTTCAGCGGGAACTTCCCGGAATCGAATGACTCGGCGACATGCGCCGCGCAGGCCATCGGCGGGAAGAAATGCGTGTAGCCCCAGTGCATGTGCAGGCGCTTGAGCGGATTCTGGTTGTCACTCGCCCAGAATTCCGCGTGCCGCTGCAGCGCACCATACTCCGCCCGCCCGCCGCCGCTCGCGCAGTCCTGGAAGATGATCTTGGGATACTTCGCCACCAGTCGGTCCAGCACGCGGTAGTAGGCCTGCGTCATCTCCGTGGTCATGTTCATCTGCCCCGCCGCGTTGGCGCCTTGCGAGCCCGCATCCTGCAGGTGGCCGTTGTTGTCCCACTTGATGTATTCGATCCCCGGATACTTGTCTAACAGGCCAGCCACCGTCTGGTACATGAACTCCTCCACCTCCGGCTTCGACAGATCCAGCGGCAGTTGATTCCGCCCCAGCCGCTGCTCGCGTTCCTGCAGCTTCACCGCCCAGTCCGGATGCTTCTGGAAGAGCTCACTGCGCGGGTTCACCATCTCCGGCTCCACCCACAGCCCGAATTTCAGCCCGCGGCTCTGCGCCTGCTCCGCCAGCCACTGCAGGTCGTGCGGCAGCTTCTCGTGATTGGTCTGCCAATCGCCCAGCCCGGCCTTGTCATCGTTGCGGGCATTCACGCCATTGCCGAACCACCCGTCATCCAGCACGAACATCTCCGCTCCCACCTTGGTCGCCGCATCCATCATCGCCAGCAGCCGTGCTTCATCGAAGCTGAAGTAGGCGCCGTCCCAGCTGTTCAGGATCACCGGCCGGGTCACCTCGACCTGCCGCACACCGTTTTTCAGCGCCCAGTGGTGGAAGTTCCGCGAGGCCTCGCCCTTGCCATGGCCCGATGCCGTCAGGATCAGCCGCGGCGTCTCCAGATTCGCCCCGGCGGCCAGGCTCTGGGGCTGGAAGGGATTGATCCCGCCGCTTACCCGCACCTGCTCCTTATATTCGCTCTGGAAATCCAGGTGCCAGTTCCCCGACCAGGCCAGGGAGCCCGCGACCACGCGTCCGCTCTCTTCCTGGGCCGTTCCCTCGCTCAGCACGAAGCTGCTGCTATACCCGTGAGTCGGGTGGGTGAATGTCTGGTTGCCGATCCGCCGCAGCCCCGTGCCGATCGGCGCCTCATTCCAATTCATCTCGTCCGCCCAGCCTCCGCGGAAGGTGGTCAGGTGAAGATCCTTCCCGCCCAGCGAGAAGGAGAAGGAATCGAAGCGCAGCAAAGTCACTGCCTCCTTGCTGGCGTTCGTGATTGTGGACCACACCTCGATGACGTTCTCCTTCTCGTGCGCCAGGAAGTGCAGCTCCGAGCCCATGCCGCTCACCGCATCCTTCAGTCGGATATTCGTTTGCACCACGCCCGGGCCGACCTGTCGGACATCCTTGGAGTCGAAGCGTAGCGCCAGGTTGCGCAGCCCGTTCGCGGCGAGCACATCCAGCGTCGGCTCCAGCAAGGCCACGTCCGCATTGCGGTCGATGTAGTCGGGATAGGCATAGATCCCCGGCGCCGGTGTCTTGTCCGGCGCGTCCTTCAGCCCGAAGCGCCGCTGCTCCAGCTTCCCTTGGTTCACGGAAAAGGTCCACACCAGTGCCTCCGTTCCCACCGTGATCGCGTTGTTGGAAAAGGCCGCCTTGCCCGAATGCTCCAGCTTCAGATCCAGCCAGTCCGCATGATCCTCCGAGCTGCCATCGCCTCCATCATTCACCCGCAGCCGCAGCGCCTTCACTCCGCCGAGCTTCACTTGGAATGGCACCGCCGCATCCCCCTTGTGCATCAGCGGACTCTTCCACAACTCCTTGCCATCGCCCTCGATCGAGAATTGCAACGATGCCTTGCCGCTCACCTCATCATCCACCCCGCAAGCCCCGCTTAGCTCCGTCGCCTCGCCCTCCAGTGCCAGCGTCCAGTCCGAGGTCGCATGCGTCCCGATCCCCGAAGCATAGCTCTTGCCCCCCACCTTCAGCGCGTGTCCATCCACCGATAGATTTGTCCGCGCTTCCGCCCAATCCTGCGTGATGCTCAGCTCCGGAGAGGGCAGGGTGGCGAGATCCGTCGTCTCCGCCGCCGAAACCAGCGGAGCGAGAACAAGCGCGGCGGAACAAAGACTGCGGCGGGAGATCATCATTGGGGTTCGACTTGGGTTCGGAACGACTACCGATCTACCCTGCCACCCCCGCCCGCGCTAGGAAAGCCTGTCGCCTTTTTGGGTGGGGAAGGGGAATCACCAGCAAGGCGGCGGAAAGCAGCTATGGGAAGGCCGACAAGGAGGCGACGGAAGGGCCGAGAAGTCTCAAGAGCCCCAAAGGGGTGACACGGAGAAAGCCCAAGGCAAGCGAAGCGCAACCCTAGGTTTGGGACCGAGGGATTACGCACCCTGAAGGGGTGCAAGTAGTGTGGTGATACCGTCCGGCCCCGGTTGACGCCTTGGTCCTGTTCTATTCCTCAAACCATCTCCCGCGCCAACCCCCAACACCTCCACAAGGCCCGAGGATGATGAAAGAACGACTTCCACAACGAACCCTTCAAAGAATTCGCCGGCACCCCATCCCTCCGCAAATACCCAAACCACTCTCCAAATTCCTCATCCCCAAACTTCCCGAACGACCACACCCGCAGCTTCTCATGCCATTCCAAATACCGCGCCTCACCCGCCATCCGATAGGCCATCAGCGTGGCAATCAAAGCCTCATCATGTGGCCACCAGAACTTCATGTCCTGCCAATACTCCTGAACCGGCTTCCCATACACATCGCGGAAATAGAACAGCCCGCCGTGCTCCTCATCCCATCCTCGCTCCCACATCCAATCTAACATCTCGCACCCCAGCTTCACCAATTCCGCATCACCCCGATACCCGGCCTCCTCCAAAACAAACCAAGCCGCCTCGATCGCATGCCCCGGGTTCAACAACCTTCCATCGAAATGATCCACGATCGATCCATCCGGTGCCACCGACTCCATCACCACCTTCAGCTCCGGCTTCACGAATAGTCGCCGAATCTCATCAACGCACCGGTCGATCCACCCTGTTAAAGCAGCATCTTCCCCCAAGTGCTTCCGCAGCTCCTGCGCCGTCACCAGCGTGATCATCCGCGTCCCGATCCCCTCCATTGGCCGCGTCCCCGCGAACTTCGGCGGCATCAACCCCGGCGTGAAATTCCACTCCGTGAATCTCCCAAACCAATGCCGCGCCTTCTCCGCCGACTCGTCGCTTCCGCTCGCCGCCGCATGCGCCGCAAACGCAATCGCTGCGAAACTCTCGCTATAGGCGTAGCGCCGCTTCCGCACCGGCGTCCCGTCCCACATCACATGGAAGAACATCCGCCCATCCACCGGATCCACGCACTTCTCCTCCAAAAATCTCAACCCGCTCTCCGCCCACCCCAACCACTCCGGCTTCCGCTCATGCTCCAGATACAGCGTTAGCAGCATCCAGCTCATCCGCCCCTGCGCCCACACCGACTTGTCGCTATCCACCAGCGCCCCATCCCGGTCAAAGCAATGCAAGAACCCGCCAAACTCCTCATCCACCGCCCGCGGAAACCAAAACGGCAGACAGTCCCCGAACAACTGCTCCTGATAAAAAGCTGCTAGATTCATTCTCACGCTAGTTCAACCGTCCGGCCTCAAACACCAGGTGCCCACTGGGTGCGCCGGTCTTTAGCCGGCCCCACCAGTCGGGCAAACCCCACCCGATCCACACGCACCATACCCCTAAGCCCCCCTCAACCCTCCTGCCTTTAATCCGTGTCTATCCGTGTTCATCCGTGGTTCATCGGCTGTTCAAATTTCGCGCCCTTTCGCGGTTAAAAACCAACCCTCCCTCGCACCAGCACTTCCGCGCGTTCCGTATATTCCGTGGTTCCCCCTGCCTTTAAACCACCATCTCCGCCTTCCTCGCTCCCCACTCCCCAAATCCCAACTCCTCCAACCTCTCCATCAAGGAATCCACCTCCACCTCCGTCGGATTCCCCAGCGGCAACCGCGCCGGCCCCACCTCTACCCCCAGTCTCCCCATCAACGCCTTCGCCGTCCCGAGGAACCCCGTCTTCGCAATCGCATCAATCATCGCGATCGAAATCCCCTGCAAGCGCCGCGCCTCCTCCAGATCCCCGCGCTCAAACGCCGCAATGAGATCCAAGTAAAGCTTCGGCGCCCAATTGTAAGTCGAGCCCACACCACCCTTCGCCCCCGTCGCCAAAGCCGCCAGCAACATCTCATCCACCCCCCACGGCAGATCAAAACGGCTGCCAGCCACCTCCAGCGATCGCCGGTACGACACCAGATCCGGGTTCGTGAACTTGATCCCCGCCAAGGTCGGCACCTGCCCCGCGGCTTCCACCAGGAACTTCTCCATTGGAAACGACACCCCGGTCATCGAGGGAATGTCGTAGTGATAGAAGGGTGTCTTCGGCGCCTCCGCCGCAATCGCCGCACAGCAATCAATCAACCCCGATAAACTACCGGGCTTGTAGTAAGAAGGAGCCAGCGCACTGATCGCCGCGAAGCCCAACTTCTCCGCTGCGCGCGCCAGGATCTTCGCATCCTCCAGGCAATTCCCACCCACGTGCGCGATCACCTGCAGGCCCTCAGCCGGTCCCACAGTCGACCACACCTCATACAGCGCCAGACGCTCCGCGCAGGTCAGCGAGTGGCCCTCGCCGGTCGATCCAGTGATGAACACAGTACGGATCCCATTTGCCGACAGAAAGGCCGCCTGAGACGGCACCACCTCCGGTGCTAGCGAGCCATCCGCATGGAAGGGCGAGTGCGTCGCCACCACCAGCTCATGAAGAGGAGAGTTCATTTTCATAAAATCAATCGTTCGGTCAATGTGATGGCGGTTGCAGCCCGATCTCCGTCTCACGCGGACGAATCATCAGCACCAGCAGCACCGACAGGATCGCCGCGCTCGCGAAGATGCTGAAGATCCCGAACAGCGGCACCGCACGGTCGCGCAAGGCTCCGAAGCCATAATCCGCAAAGCCTCCGCAGCTGATGCTGACCAAATTCATCAGCCCATAGCCCGTCGCCCGCAGCTCCGGCCGCGCGACCTGGCACAGGATGGGCATGTTGTTGCAGTCGAAGAATCCCCAGCCCAGCCCGAACAGGATCAAAAAGCCCACCGCGACTTCCAGGTGCCCCGTCTGCGGCGCATAGCCCACGCCGAACATCGCTGGAACAATCAAGCTCATCCCGATCGCACTGACATAGATCCGCCCGCGCGGTGTCTGTCGCATCCAGCGATCCGCCAGATAGCCGCCAAGCACAGCTCCCACAATTGCCGCCGTCTGCCAGAACAAGGATGCCGACACGCCCGCCTTGCCCTGCCCGAGATTGAACTCCGCCTTCAGGATCGCCGGCATCCAGTCCCGCACCACCCAGCCCGCCAGCGCCGGCAAGGTGAAGTACGCCACCAATAGGAGAAAGGATCGATTCGCCAGCAACTCTCTCATCGCTGCCATCGGCGCCGGCCTTGCCTCGTGAGACTCGCTCTCATCCCGCGGCGCATTTCTCAACAGCAAGAACAAGGGTACCGCATAAGCCAGCCCCACCAGCCCGCAGACATCGAAGGCCCAGCGCCATCCATGATTCGCCGAGTCCGCCGCATACCCGCTGAAGCCGCCTAGGATCACGCCACAATAAATCCCCATCTGGTGCATACCCACCGCCTTCGAGCGCGTCGGCCCGCGATGAAAATCTGCGATCAATGCCAGCGCCGCCGGAATGTAGAAAGCCTCGCTGATCCCCATGATCGCGCGCGTCGCCAGCAGTTGCTCGTAAGTGGTCACATGCCCCGTCAGCCAGGTGATCGCCGACCACGCGAACAAACTCCCCGCGATCACATGCCGTCGGCTGAAGCGGTCCGCGAGGTAGCCACCGATCGGACTCAGCACCGCGTAGGTCCACTTGAACCAGGCCAGGATCTTGCCCCAGTTCGCCTCCACCCCGATGCCGGGGATGTCGGCCATCACTGAGGTTTTCATAGTCGCCAGCATTTGGCGATCCAGGTAGTTGAGGAGGGCCACGGGGACCAGCAGGGCCACCACCAGCCATGCTTGGCGGCTGAGGGTAGTGTTCATGCTGTCCGTGGCGTTCATTGCTGTGGGGTGAAGAGGAAGACCTGGGGTGTCCGGACGCCGGGCTTCACTTCACCGTTGAAGAATACGTAGCCATCTTGCCAAGGCGCGGTGGGCAAGGTCACGGGGGCGGGGACATCGAGCTTGCCGGCTGGCTGCCATGCGTCGCTTTGAACATCATAGCGCAGGATCTCGCGCGTGAAGCCCTTGTGCTCGGCCGGGGGTAGCGCGACCTGGGTGCCGTCATCTCCGGAGACGACATAGATCTCGTTGCCCTTTACCGGGGCAGGGGAGGCTGCTGCCACCGCGGCCCGCGGCATGTCTGTCAGGCGGGTCCATTTTCCCCCGGCGAACTTCCAGGCTTCCCGCAGGTAGGTCCGCTGCGGCTTGCCTGCTGCATCCGGGGCAAGGGAGCATCCGCCGGTTAGGTAGAAGGTGTCTCCGATTGCAGCAGAGGCTGCGAGGATCCGGCCTGCTGCGGGTAGGTCCGGCAGCTTCTGCCAGCCCTTGGCGCGCTCATCGAGATCGAGCATCCAGTGGGTATTGCTGGCGGTGGTCGCAGTGGGGGACTCGATGCCGCCGCAGAGGTGGATCTTTCTAGCTGCCAGAGCGCCAGCCATTTGGGCCAGGGGGGCAGGCAAGGCGGGGAAGTCCTCGAAGGCTGCCTTGCCGTCCTGGAGAGTCATGAGCCGCACCTCCTTGAAGTGGCGTGTGGCGTCGCTGCCGCCGATGAGGAGGATGCCTTCAGGTAGGGTCAGGGAGACGCCATAGCCATTCGGCACCGGCAGCTGTCCTGCTTCGTGCCAAGTTGCGCCAGGGGACGAGAGGTCGAGGGTGTAGATACGGTCGTGCCAGACCTTGGTGCCGCCGTCCCATGGCATCACGCCATCGGGGAAATTCGCCCCCCTCCGGCCACCAGAATGCCCCCTTTTACTCCCGCAAAGGCACCCGCAAAGCCCACCTGATCGGGCACTGGGGGCAGCGGTTTGACCACTTGCGCCCCGGCCGGCAACTGGGCCAGCGCCAGCGTCGCCACGGCGGCAAGAGGATGAGTCAACACAGGTTCCATTCCGACAGAGCCTGCGCGGAAATGGCAAGCGGGATGATTGAGCGCGCAGGCCGGGGTGTCGGGTAGCTCGCGCTGCTGGTTGGTAGGACCGACCGGTTTCGTGTCGCATCATCAGGACCTTGCTAGATCCGTCCGGCTAATGTCGTCTTATGGAATCCATGAGATTCTTACTGTTCCTGCTCCTCGTCACCCTGGCCCGCGCGGCGGAGACCCGCGTGCTCTTCTTGGGAGACAGCATCACCTACGACGGACGCTGGGCGGCATGGACGGAATCCGCGCTGCGCCACGATCCAGCCTATGCCGATGCCGATTTCCTCAATCTCGGTCTTGGCAGTGAGACCACCTCCGGACTCTCCGAAGAAGGCCACGCCGGCGGCCAGTTCCCGCGTCCCTGCATCCACGAACGCCTCGGCCGCGTGCTGGAGCGCTGCAAGCCGACCCTCGTCATCGCCTGCTACGGAATGAACGACGGGATCTATAAGCCGCTGGATGAGGCGCGGATGGATGCCTACCGCAAGGGGATGACGAAGCTGAAGGACGAGGTGGAGAAGACCGGCGCGAAGATCGTGTTCGTCACGCCCTCGCTGTACTTCGCTGACAGACCGATGTCTGATGCGGCGCACTACGATGCCGTGCTCGATGCGCAGGCGGCTTGGCTCAAGAGCATGCAGGGCTGGCAGGTGGTGGATGTGCGGCCCGGATTGAGGGAGAAGGTGGCGGCGGCGAAGAAGAAGGAGCCGGACGTTACCTTCACGAAGGATGGACCCGGATCTAAACCGGGCGTTGCGACCTACGTGCGTCCCGGCTTCGTTTTTGCGGAGGATGGAGTCCATCCCGGCTGGAAAGGGCATCGCTTCTTTGCGGAGGCACTGTGCCAGGGCCTGTGGCCGGTGCTGGGGCTGAAGGGCGAGCCGCGCTTTGCGAGTGATGCATCTTATATCTTCATACAGAAGCGGGCGGCGGTGCTGCGGGATGCTTTCCTGACCGAGACCAAGCACAAGCGGCCGGGAGTGCCGGCGGGGAAGCCGGTGCCGGAGGCGCTGGAGGAAGCGAAGGGCTTGCTGGAGAATTACCGGGCCATGGATTCGGCGAAGGTTTCGGAGTGGTCGGGCTACAAGCGCCTGGACTTCACGGTGGATGGCCGCGCGGCGCTGCTGGTGGTGCCGAAGCAGTCGGCGGCCGGGATGCCGTGGATCTGGCGGACGGAGTTCTTCGGGCACGAGCCGCAAGGGGACATCGCGCTGTTAGAGAAGGGCTTCCACGTCGCTTATATCGACATGCAGGACATGTACGGCGCGCCGGTGGCGATGAAGCACATGGACGCCTATTATGACTTTGTTGTTCCGGTCTTCGGGCTGTCGAAGAAGACGGTGCTTGAAGGCTTCAGCCGCGGTGGCTTGTTTGCCTTCAACTGGGCGGCGCTGCATCCGGAGCGTTGTGCGGCGCTGTACGTCGATAATCCGGTGTGCGACTTCAAGAGCTGGCCGGCGGCGAAGGGTGCCAGCAAGGGCGGTTCACCGGGGGATTGGCAGAAGCTGCTGAAGGCCTACGGAATGACGGAGGCGGAGGCGCTGGCTTATAAGAAGAATCCGATCGATAACCTGGAGCCACTGAAGGGTTCGGTTCCCATTCTCGCGGTGATCGGGATGGCGGACGATGGGGTGCCGCCGAAGGAGAACATCGATCTGGTGGAGGAGCGTTACAAGCAGCTCGGCGGGAAGATCGAGATCATCCGGAAGCCGGGGGAGGGGCATCACCCGCACAGCTTGAAGGATCCGACGCCGATCGTGGAGTTCGTGGTGAAGGCGGTGGGAGGCTAGGGAGTGGAGTGAGCGAGCTTCTTATGGTGTAAGCGCGGTGGTGACACCGCGGAAGCACGAGAGGATCTTCGTTAGACGCGCGGGATGAAACGGGCCCTAGGGTCGCTTCTCGCGTTCTCACGAACGCGCCTACGCGAAGAAATGTAGGCGCGGTGGTGACACCGCGGAAAGACGAGAGGATCTCCGCTAGGCGCGCGGGATGGAGCGGGCCCTAGGGTCGCTTCCCGCGTTCTCACGAACGCGCCTACGCGAAGAAATGTAGGCGGGGTGGTGACACCGCGGAAGCACGAGAGGATCTTCGTTAGGCGCGCGGGATGAAACGGGCCCTAGGGTCGCTTCTCGCGTTCTCACGAACGCGGCTACATCGCTCTCTACTGCGCTTCCTGCTTGGCGATCTTGTCCAAGATCCCGTTCACGAAGCGGCCGGAGTCGGTGGTGCCGAAGCGCTTGGCGAGCTCGATGGCTTCGTCGATGGCGACGGGAGCGGGGACCTCGGGGGAGTGAATGATCTCCCAAGTGGCCAGGCGCAGGATAGCGCGGTCGACGGGGTCGATACGCTCGGGGGCGAAGTTCTCCACCACGGCGGCGAGGCGCTCATCGATGCCTTCCTTCTCACGCTGCACGGCGGCGACGAGGTTGTCGGTCTCGCTACGCAGGGCAGTGATGGCTTCCTTGGACTCGCGTAGCTTGGCGAGGTCGCCTTGGTCGGGGAATTTCTCGGGCTCCTCGACCATGCGGACGCGCTCGGAGATGCGGGCGAGGCGGCGGATGCTGCCGGCCACCGGCTCCATCTGGGCGCGCAGGCCGGGGATGTCTTCGAGGGCCTGGAGGAAGCGCTTGCGGGACAGTTCCAGGTCGCGGTCGATCTTGAAGAGCTGTTGGAGCACCGGCTCGAATTGCTCGCTGAAGGCGTCGTCATCGGCATCCCGCGGGATCCGCGAGAGCTCGATCATTGCGGCGCTCCACTTGTTCTCTCCGGCGGAGACCCATTGCAGGTCGATCGCGGTGCGCTCGAGGTCCGGGCGGGCCTTGAGGGTGGCGAGGGCAAGCGGCAGGCGCTCTTGGAATTCCTTCAAACGCTGCTCCCGGCCGAGGCTCAGGTGGTGCAGGGTCTTCCAGGTTGCTTGGAGCAGGGCTCGACGGTCCGACTCCGTGATGAATTGCCAGAATGGCTCACGCAGGGACGCAGGGTCGGCCCCGCCTTCGAGGTCGGCACAGTACAGGAACTGCACGACCGCCTCGCGGATTTGACGACGGCTAGGCATTAGGTGCGGGAAATAACGCGCGGCATCGACCGCTCGATCTCGTGGAAGATGTCCACCATGGAGGCCGCGATCCGGGCCGCCTCGCGGCCGCGGTTCAGGTTCGAGCCGATGCAGCGGGCGTAGGCCTGCTTCTCGTCTTCCACCAGCAGCACTTCGTGGATGATCGGCAGCTTGTAGCGCACGGCCATCTCCTGGAGGGAAAGGGTAATGGAATTGCCGATCATGTCGGCGTGGGAGGTCGCGCCCTTCACGATCACGCCGAGGGCGATCACGCAGGCGGGCAGGTGCTCGCCGCGGTCGAGGACATTGGCGACGGTCACCGGGATCTCGAAGGCACCGGGCACGCGGATGATGTCGACCCGGGTCTGGGGCATCAACTCGCTCAGTTCGGCGACGGTGTTGTCGACCAAGGCATCCGCAAACTGCTCGTTGTACTTGGACGCCACGATGCAAACGCGCACGCGGGGTCCGATGATCCGAGGTTTGGGTGGCAACGCCGACGACATGGGCGGGATATGGGGGCGGGGGAGAGAATTGTCAACCGGGGCGGTGCCGGTAAGAGTTGCCAGGTTTCAGCGGTCAGTTTTCAGGCAAGGCAGGGAGGCACCACGAATCGGGCGAATCTGACGAATGGGACTTGGAGTAAACCACGGAATACACGGAACACACGGAAGCGGATGAGGTTTGGTTTTGGTCCGGTTCAGGCCGCTGGCTGTGCTTCGGTTGCGCAGATTTTTAACCGCGAAAATCGCGAAACTCGCTAAATTTGAAAGGCAAAGGAGAAGAGGGGGGCACCGGTGGCATCCGCCCTTTCTCTGGATTCCTCCGCAGCCTCTGCTACTCCGCGGTAGCTTCGCCTGACCCCGAGTCCCGGTCCCTCACCCTCTATTCAATGTTCTGCACCTGCTCGCGGATCTTCTCGAGCTCGGTCTTGGCCTCGACGACGTGCTGGGCGATGGCGGCGTCGCTGGCCTTGGAGCCGATGGTGTTGAATTCGCGGTGGATCTCCTGGCAGAGGAAGTCGAGCGGGCGGCCGGCGGGTTCCTTGCCGGTCATGTACTCGCGGAAGCGGCGGAAATGGGCGTCCAGGCGGGTGATTTCCTCGGAAATGTCGCAGCGGTCGGCGAAGACGACGAGCTCGCGGAGGACTCGGTCGTCCTGGAGTTCCAGTTCCAGGCCGGCATCGCGCAAGCGTTTGAAAAGCTGTTCCTTGTAGCGTTCCGGGCGGCCCGGGGCGAGAATGCCGATGGCGGCGGCGGTCTTCTCAAGCTGGACCAGGCGGGTGAAGAGGTCGCGGCCGAGGTCCT
>NZ_BATP01000010.1 GCF_000739615.1 Haloferula sp. BvORR071 | reverse complement strand
TCCCAAGATGCGGCGGATCTTCGATCAGTGGAAGAACACCAACAACGGCAAGGCCCTCGACAGTCCGCTGACGAAGAACCAGGACCTCAAGGGTATCCTATTGGACGAGACGCCGTGGCTAGCCGAGGCCAATAGCGAGTCCGAAGCGCGTCGCCGCGTCGGCCTGCTCTTCGACGGCAACCACATGGACCGCGAACTGGAGAAAGCGATGGCCAAGCTGCGGGGCATGCAGCACGGCAGTGGCCTGTGGCCTTGGTTTCCGGGTGGCCGCGGGGACGAATATATCACGCGTTACATCGTAACCGGCTTTGCCCGCCTGCGGGCACTCGGCGTGGCCACCGATATCACGCCTGCGCTGCGGGCTCTGGACCCTCTGGATGCCAGCATCACCGAGCGCTACGAATATCTGCGCAAGGAGAAGCTGTTGGATCGCGACAATATCGATGCGATGATCGCGTTGCACCTCTACACCCGCACCTTCTTCCTTAAGGACAAGGCGCTGAAGGCGGAGGACAAGGTGGCCTTCGATTACTTCGCCGGGCAGGCCCGCAAATACTGGGCCAGCCTCGGCAGCCGCATGTCGCGCGCTCATGCCGCCTTGGCCTTGCAACGGCTCGGCGACAAGGAGGTTCCCGCACTCATCACCCGCTCGCTCAAGGAGCATGCCGTGAATGGCGAGGAGCTGGGCATGTATTGGAAGGACAACGAGGGCGAAGGCTGGTGGTGGTGGGCCGCACCGATCGAAACCCAGGCGATGATGATCGAGGCCTTCCGCGAGATCGACCATGACGACAAGGCGGTCGAGGACTGCCAGGTCTGGATGATCAAACAGAAGCAGGTGCAGGATTGGAAGACCACCAAGGCGACTGCAGATGCCGTCTATGGCTTGCTGCGTGGCGGCAAGAACCTTCTCGGCTCGGATGCTCTCTTGAAGATCTCGCTCGGAGGTCAGGAGGTGAAGCCCGAGAACGTCGAAGCCGGCACCGGCATGTATGAAAGCCGCTTCGTGGAGGCTGCGGTGAAGCCGGAACTCGGCAAGATCCAACTGGAGAAGACCGACAAAGGCGTCGCCTGGGCCAGCGTGCATTGGCAGTACCTCGAAGACATGGCCAAGGTTACACCGCACGACGGCACACCCCTGCACCTAGAGAAGGCCCTCTTCATCCGCCGGAATACCGACAAAGGCCCGGTGATCGAGCCGCTCAAGGGGCCGGTGAAGGTCGGCGATGAGCTGGTCACCCGCGTGATCCTCAAGAACGACCGCGCGATGGAGTATGTCCATCTCAAGGATCTGCGCGGCAGCGGCACCGAGCCCCTGAACGTGCTGAGCGGCTACCGCTGGCAGGATGGCTTCGGCTACTACGAGGTGACCCGCGACACCGCCAGCCACTTCTTCATCGACCGCCTACCCCCGGGCACGCACGTCTTTGAGACCAGCGTGCGCGTCCAGCACTCCGGCAAGTATCAGACCGGCATCGCCGAGATCCGCTGCATGTATGCCCCGGAGTTCAATGCCCACAGCGGCAGCGTGGAGATAATGGCGGAGTGATGGTTCGCGGGAAGGGGCGTGAAGGTGAGGCTCTCCCTTCACGCATTCTTCACGCTCTCAACCTGTTCCAAACGGCGATTTCGCGTGCCACCCCTCGAAATCCCGGTGTGAATGATGGGCGGAGCCCGGGAGGCTCCTTGCCCTCATGAGAGCGTCTCCGCTTCGATTTCGATTTCTCGCACAAGCGATCTTCCTGGCACTTGCGGCCTTCGGCTTTGTCAACGCCGCACCGCGGGACGAAGATTGGAAGACGGTAGACGAAGCCCGCAAGCAAGACCAGCCCCAGACCGCCGTCGGTCTTCTCAGTTCCATCGAGAAGGCTGCCTTTACCGATGGCGCGTGGTCCGAGGGCGCCCGTGCTCTCGCCACCCGCATCGCTTTGGAAGCAAAGGTCGAAGATGGAGACGAAGACACAGCTGCCCCGATCAAAAAGCTGGAGGCAGCGATCGAGACATCTCCGGAGAAAACCCGCCCGGTCCTCCGTGTGCTGGCGACCTATTGGCTGAGCGGCTACTACCGCGAGCACAAGTCGGACTTCGTCGATCGCAGCATCACCAGCGGTCCGACCAACCTTGACATCGAAACCTGGGACCTTGCCCGGATTCTCAGTGAGATCGATGCACGCTGGCAGAGCAATCTGGCCGATGCCGCGGCCCTGAAGAAGATACCCGTCGCGGACTTCGCCGATCTCTTCAGCAAGGGCGAGTTGGGCGATGCCGTGCGGCCGACCTTGTATGACTTCGCCGCGAATTGTGCTCTGGAGTTCTACGCCTCGAACGAAGTGGCCGCCTCGCACCCGGCGAGCGCCTTCAGCTTCACCGCGGATTCTCCGGCGCTGGGCACCGCGGAGGAGTTCCTCGCCTGGCAGCCGGAGCTTGGCGATGTCACGGAGCCGAAGTCCCGGGCCCTTAAGCTCCTCCAAGACCTTCTGACTTTTCATCGCAACGACGCCGACAAGTCGGCATTCCTTGCCGCCGACCTGAACCGCCTCTGCTGGGCTGGCCAAGCCGCCGGGGAAGAGGGCCGCGAGAAGCGCCTGGAGCAAGCCTTGCGCCGCTTCACGGAAGCCAACGCCGCCCGCGCGGTGAGCGCGATGGCCCGTGTGCAACTGGCGAATATTTTGAAACGGCGGGATGCCTTCAAGGAAGCCCACCTGATCTTGCGGGAAGGCGCCGCGGCATTTCCGGAACATCCCTTCGGCAAGCTGTGCGCACTCGAGATCGCAAGCTTGGAACGCAGCGAACTTCACCTCGAAGCAGACACCCACTGGACACCCGCAGGGGATGGCATCCGAGTCGAGTATCGCAATCTCAAACGACTGTGGTTCCGTCTCTATCCCGCCAAGTATGTACCGGGGAAATCTGAGCCGGATGCGGATCGCCTGCGTTCGCTGGTGAAGCGGAGGCCAGATCGGCAGTGGGAGCAGGCGCTGCGTGACGAGGGTGACTACAAGCAGTGTGAGATGAAGATTCCCGCGCCCGCCGACCTTCCGGCCGGATACTACTATCTCGTCGCAAGCGCCCGCGAGGATTTCTCGGAGAACGACAATGAGCTCGCGATTTCCGCGGTGCATGTCACCAGCCTCGCGATCGTCGGAGCTGCCACCCGGGATGGCAGCATTGAGGGCGCGGTGGTCGATGCCGTGAGCGGCCTGCCCATCGCGGGTGTCGACGTTACGGTCTGGAAGGAAAAGCCGGAAGGCGAGGGGATGATCAAGGTCGCCGGGAAGACCGGTGACGATGGTCGATTCGCCATTCCGGCTCATGCCGGGAATTCCTTCATTGCCGTCGCCCAGCGTGGCAATGAGCGCGCTGTCCTGGATGGAAACAACTACTACGGCGACGACGAGGAAGATCCCATGAAGAAGCGGCGCGGGGTGGTGTTCTTCACCGACCGCGCCATCTATCGCCCGGGCCAGACCGTGCACTTCAAGGGCATCTGGTGCGAGATCGACCGCGCCCGCGGCCGCTACTCGGTGCTGGCGGATCGCAAAGGCACAGTGGTGATGCGCGACAACAACGACAAGGAACTCGCGAAGCTGACGGTGAAGAGCAATCAGTTCGGCTCCTTCTCCGGGACCTTCACCGCTGCCGAGGGCGGCAGCCTGCATGGGGCTTGCACGATCAAGCTGGAAGGCGAGGAGGGCGGTGGCAGCTTCCGGGTCGAGGAATACAAGCGGCCGAAGTTCTTCACCGAACTCGATCCACCGCAAGAAGCCGCAGTGCTAGGCAAGCAGGTGACGGTGAAAGTGCGCGCGGAGTCATACACCGGCGCGGCTGTGGATGGCGCGAAGGTGAGCTGGCGCGTGAGCCGTGGCAGCGAGTTCCCGGGTTGGTGGCGTTGGAATTGGGCTGGCTCGTCGCCCCGTGGTCTCGGCCAGGAAGAGATCTCCCACGGCGAGGCTCTGACAGACGCAAGCGGCGCAGCGAACATCAGCTTCATCGCCAAGCCTGATCCGGCGATCCGCGAGGAGGCGGAGCCGGTTTTTGTCTACACGGTCACGGCCAGCGTGACGGATCGCAGTGGTGAGACTCGCACCGGCACCAAGTTGGTCCGGGTGGCTCGCACTTCCTTGCGCGCGGATCTCACGACGGAGGAGTGGCTGGAGGCGGGCAAAAAGCTGGAGATCCAAGTCCTCACGACCTCGCTGGATGGCGAGGGTCGCCCGGCGAAGGGCTCGCTGAAGATCCACCGCCTGAAGGAGCCCGCCACCTGCCCGCGCTGGTCGGGGCAAGATTGGGGCGATGAAAAAGATCCCGCCGCGCTTTCGTCCGACCCCGATGACTGGAAGCTGGGCGAGGAGGTCGATGAGCTGGCAGTGGAGACCAACAAGGAGGGCAAGGCAACCCTGTCGCGCCCGCTCAAGGCAGGGGCCTATCGCTTGATCTTCACGACCAAGGACGCCAATGGCCGCGAGGTCCGCGCGATGCGCGGCATTCAGGTAGTGGCTCCGGATTCAAAAGACTTCACGACCATGATGCCCTTTTACACGGTGCCGCCGAAGGCGGAGGTGGAGCCTGGTCAGGATGCCGAGTACTTCTGGGGTAGCGGCTATCCGCAGGCGCGCGCCTGCGTCGAATGGCGCATCGACGGACAATTGCTCAAACGCGAGTGGTCGGAGGAGGGCCGGACCCAACAGGTATTCCGCTTGCCGGTGAAGGAGGATTATCGCGGCGGCATCACGGTCACCGTGTGGCAAGTCGCGCTGAACCGCTTGATGAAGTCCCAAGAGCGAATCGAGGTGCCATGGACCAGCAAGCATCTCAAACTGCGTTGGGAACACCTCGTCTCCAAGCTGCAGCCGGGCACTCAGGAGACATGGACTGCAGTCGTCGAGACTCCCGATGGCGAAGCGGCCACTGCCGAGATGGTGGCGACACTCTACGATGCCTCGCTGGATGCCTTCACGCAGCATTCCTTTGATAGCTTGGAGGATCTGCTTCGGAGTGAATCAAACGGCTATTCCTATCTGAGCTTCGGCAACGGATGGGAGTCGCTCAACAGTTGCTCTTCCTTCAAGCCGTCGGATCTGGCAGAGCCGGGGCCGCCCTTCCGGAACTTTCGCGAGGAATTGGAAATCTTCCAGGGTGGCCGCTATTCCGCGTCTCCAGTCTATTCAATGGCGAGCAGCGCCTTCATCGGCGGTGGCACCTTTGGCAGACACCGCACCAATGCCGATTTCATCGGCAGCGTTACCGGCGCTTCGATCCCGGGCGTCCCGGCCTCCAGGGGCGTAAACGTCACCGACATTGTGACCGGCGGGCTGCGCTCCGGTGACGGGGCGATCAATCGCAACAACATCGATGCGGTGCTCAACAACCCGAATCGCACTGCCGGGGTCTTTGACAGTGGCGCGACACCGGACCAGCCTGATCTCACTCAAGTGGCCGCCCGCGCTAACCTTCAGGAGACCGCCTTCTTCATGCCCACCCTCAGCAGCGCCGGCGATGGCAAGCTGCGCATGACCTTCACCATGCCCGAGGCCCTGACCAAGTGGCGCTTCATCGGCCTGGCGCACGACAAGCGCATGCGCTCCGGAATCCTGGAAGGGGAGACGGTCACCGCGAAGGACCTGATGGTGCAGCCGAACCCGCCGCGCTTCTTGCGCGAGGGCGACGAGCTGTGGTTCACCGTGAAGATCAGCAACCAAGGCGACAAGCCACAGGCCGGCACCGCTCGCCTCGATCTCACCGATGCCGCTACCGAAGCGGACAAGAACGCGGCGCTTGGGATTGCGGCTCCGGAGCAGCCCTTCAGTGTGGCGGCCAAGGAAAGCGTCACCCTGAAGTGGCGGATTGCTATTCCCGATGGTGCTGGCTTCCTGCGCTACAAGGCGACGGCTTCGACCGGTGGCTTGAGTGACGGCGAAGAGGGCTGGCTGCCGGTGATCCCGCGGCGGATATTGCTCACGGAGTCCATGGCCATGCCGATCCGCGAGGCGGGCAAAAAGGATTTCGAGTTCACCAAG
>NZ_BATP01000011.1 GCF_000739615.1 Haloferula sp. BvORR071 | reverse complement strand
GACGGTGTTGATGTCCTTGATCTTGGTCGTCGCATGCGAGTGCATCGCCATCGCGTTGATGGTCTTGCCGTCCTTCGGATAGGTGATGCTGCCGCTGGCGTCCATCAGGTAGTCCTTCAGGCCGTTGGCGGACTCGTAGTCCATCTCGATCACGCTGGAGGAGACCAGGGTCGCGCTGCCGGTCGGCTTGGCGAAGATCTCGATCGTGAACTTGTTCTTGCTGAGCGCCTCGACGCTCAAGGGTGAGAACTTGAGCGAGAACTCGTCCGTGGCCTTGGCACCGATGCAGCCGCCGCGGCCCATGTTGACGCTGCCCTCGGTCTCCTGGTCGGTTAGGCGCAGGCCCTTGTAGGAGGGATTGAACCAGTCGAGGTCGAAGCCGATGCCATCGCCGCGCCAGCCGGGCAGGCCGTCGATGGTCAGGGTGCGGGTCGCGCCCGAGCCGCTGTCCCAGTCGGAGAAGGTGCGGTTGCTGTATTCGTCCTTCCAGGTGCGGTTCGGATCGATGTACGGCGAGAACATCATCACCTCGCCCGGCATCAGCCGGAAGGTGGTCGAGCCGACCGAGGGCGAGGCGGCGGTGCCACCGTTGGTGCGCAGGGTCATGCCGAAGCGCTTGGCCAGGCTACCGGTCTCCGACTGCTGGTAGAACATGGTGTCGAGCGGTGCCGGCTCCTTGGTCTGGGCCGTGCCGTTGCGATAGACCTGCAAGGCGAAGGGCACGTTGCCGAAGACCACCTTCAGTTCGTTGAACTCAAGCGCGACGTTGTAGGGATTGTGGAGCGTGACCACCGGCGTGTAGAGCAGGTGCAGGAGGTAGTCGTAGGACGAGCCCGCGAAGTTCTTGCCCCAGGGGCCGTGGAGTTCGGCGTTGGATTCGTCGGTCTTGGTGCCGGGGATCTTCGGGGTGGTATCGCTGACCTTCGGGTAGTTGTAGATGTCGCGGGTCAGCAGGCTGAAGACGACCTGGACCTTGGCGACGGTCGGCATCAGCACCAGGCCCGGCGGCGGATTCTTCTGGGTGGTGCCGGTGGCGCCGCTATTGGGATCAGAGCCCTGCGCGGCCTTCCAGCCGCTGGGAATCTGCGATTTGAGGAGCGGGGATCCCGCCAGGCTGGTGAGCCTGCTGGTGTTCTTGTAGAGCTGCGCGAGCTGCTGCAGCGATTCCCAGCGCGGGTCGGATGGACCGGTGGTGCCGAGGCGCGAGTTGTAGACGTTCTTGCCCGCATAGACGGAAGGTAGCGCGCTCGAGTTGGCCAGCAGGTTGAAGTCTTCCTTCAAGCCGCCGGTGGCGACATCGGTGAAAATGCCGACCGAGTAGGGCGTGACGTCATGGCCCAAAGCCTTGAGCGAATCCCTGGTGCCGGAGGCGAGGGTCGTCGCGGCCAGCCCGTAGTTGAGGCGGGTGAGGCCCTTCTCCACCGTGGCGAAGTCCGGCGAACCCTGCACGAAGAAGGAGCGCTTGAGATCTTCCAGCGCTTTGATTGAGGACACATTCGGCCGGACGCCGGCACCGAGCTGCGCGGTCTGCATCGCCTTCGAGTTCGCTTCTTCCACGAAGGGGGTGTTGATGCGGACCTTCACGCCCTCGTCCATCACTGCCCAGGCGAAGGCCCCGTCGCTGGCACTGCCCTTGCTGTTCTTCGCTGCCAGCTCGATCCGCGAGGCCCGCACGATGTCGGTGTCGGGCACGGTATTGCCCAGCGAGCCCTTGCCCCACAGCGTCACGGGGTTCTTCGGCTCCTTCGAAGCGAAATCGACATCGGCCCGTTCCGAACCCTTGCCGCTGGATGCCAGCCAGCCGAGGAACTTCTTGTCGCGCGCGGACTTCTCATATTCCGCGGCCGAGGGCGGGCTGGCCGGCTTGATCTCCCACGACTTCCACACCCCGGTCAGGCGCGGGTTGGCGATCTTGCCGTCGTCGCGGATGTCGGCCCGCGCGGTGACCCGCTGGTCCGGCCCCCCCTTCTTCTGCAGCTCGCCCAGTGCGAGCATCAGGCCCATCCGGGCATTGGCCTGCGCGATTGCCAGCGCCTCACCCTGGCCGGTGGCGCGCAACGAGACCGTCGAGAGCGAGAGCAAACCGACCGCGAGGATGGTGAGCAGGACCATCAGCGACAGGCTGATCACCAGCGCGAAGCCGCGCTGTCGGGAGACACGTCGCCCCTTGGTTCGAACAGGGAATTTGGGTTTCATGGGTTCGGGAGACCAATCCACCGAGCCGGGTTAGACCCTAGGCTTGGCATGTGATTACTATGTGGACTCCCGTCCCGCCGCGAAATGCGGCTTTGTGCAAAAGGAATTGAATCGAGTGAGGGAGGCGAGGGCCTATCTCACATACGTTTCTTGGGGTGTTCTTTCCTGACTACTCTATTTGCCTGCGCTCGCTTTGATCCATTGGCTCAACACCTCTAGCGCCGTCTTATCCACCACAGTCCGCCCCACCGGCGGCATCTGTTGGCCCAAGGTGCTCGAACTCATGCGCAGATGCATCATCGACGTGGCGGGATCTCCCGGCGTTACCACCTTCACGTTGGCGATCCCCATCGATTCGCGTAGCTCGCGGTTGATGATATTCTGTTTCGCAAGAGGTGTATCGAAGCGGGCATCCCATAGGGCACCCGTACCGTTGGGCCGGTGACAGGACGAACAATTCGCATCCAGGTAAGAGCGAACACGTTCTTCTAACGGAGCTGCGGCATCATCGATCTTCACCGTGTGAGCATAACCCTTGATCGCGCTTTCATCGACGCCGGGGCTGAACATCTGCAGGTAGTTCCAAGTGCGAAGCTGGTTGTCACTGCGGCCACCGGCGTAGACCTGTGTCCCATTGAGCTGGCGTGTCTTGGGTCCGAGAACAAAACCTGCATTCGGCGTGTGGCACATGAAGCACAGCCCGCGAGCGGGATAGCTCCAAGTCTGCTCCCGGTTGGCACCGGAGGCATCGGTGATCTTCAGCACCTCTTCCTGTCCACCGGCATCGACCAAGTCTGCATCGCTCTGGTCAGCACGCCAGCGATAGGTCGCGCCGTAACCGAAGCTACCGCTGCCATCCAGCACCAGCACCCGGGTCTCAAGCCGTCGCCGTGCATTGCTGGCCGGATTCGTCACCATCTCGAAGTGCTGGATAAAGACCGTGCCACCCGGCCATTGATACTCCCCGGTAGGAGAGAAACCGATCCGCGCGGACTCCGGCAGTGCCACCCAACGCTGCACCTCGGCATTGTCGGTCCACGATGGCGCATTCAGCGAGTAGGGGATGATGCCTGCTCTAGCAGTCAGCTTTTTGTCCGTGAAAATCCCGGTGGCCGAGAGGGTAGGGGGCAGGCCCTCCGCCTCGGTGGCGGGCAGCTTCAAACCACTCACTGGAGGACGGGTGTCCAAGCCATAGGGAGTATTGCCACTAACCTCGATCTTGGCGTTCGCCACTCCGCTATCGGCGACGCCGTTGCGCTGGGCGATTGCCTTGATTGTCTGTCCTGCACTGATCTGGAAGGGCTCCTTGTAAACCGTGGAGCTGGCGTCGGGATCCTTGCCATCGGTGGTGAAGCGCAGCGTCGCACTTGGCACCGGGCTTGAAATCCTCACCCACACCGGACCGCTGAAGCTACCCGCAGGCGGCGTGATCGTTGGAGCTTCCAACTGCTCGTCGACATCGAAGGCGGCGCTGCTTACCGTCCCTAGGCTGCCGCTGCTGGCGCGAAGCTTGTAGCCGCGGCCAGGCTTGGCGATCGCCAGCGAAGAGAAGTTCGCCACGCCCTTGACGGCGTCCACCTTGGTCGTGCCAGCCAGTGTTGCGGGGGCATTGCCATCCAGCGTCAGGCTGATCGTGTTGTTGGCCGAGCTGACCGTATTGCCGGTGGCATCCTGAAGCGCCACCGTCACCGTGCCGAGCGGACTGCCGACATGGGTATTCGTCGGCTGCTGGATCACCGCAAGTTGGGTCGCCTGGCCGCCGCCGGTCCAGCGCACCCGCCAAAGGGAGCCGTTGCTGCTGGAGCTGTTGGATTCGTCCGAGCCGCCGGGCTTGCCCGCACGCTCGATGTACCAGAGCGCCCCGTCCGGCGCGACCTCCACATCGATCGGCCGGTCGATCTTCGTCGCGAAGTCATAACGGGTCTCCGGCTTCGCGGGATCGATCGCCTTGATCCAGCCCTTGTAGTCCGAGAAGAAGAATCTGCCGGTGTATTCAGGAGGAAAGGCATCCGCACCGGGCTTGGCAGGATTGTAGAAGTCCCCGCTGCACAGCGCCACGCCATCACCGCGGCCGTGGTCATAGGCATAGGTCGGCGCGCGGTAGCCGGGAGGCTGCGGTTGGTTCTTCGGCGGGCCATCGATATTGGGCCAGCCGTAGTTCACGGCCAGCGGCGCAGCGGCAGAGTCGTAGGCTTCGATCTGCTCGTAGTTTGCCCCCACCATGCACACATAGAGCAGCCCCGTATTGCGCTGGGCTGCGATGCTGAAAGGGTTGCGCAGGCCGAGCGCAACGATCGCCCGGTTCTGGTCCTTGAATTCCTGATAGTGGGGATTGTCCTTGGGGATCGAGCCGTCCTTGTTGATCCGCAGCAGCTTCCCTAACAGATTGCTGTTGTCCTGCGCGTAGCCGCCATTGGCGTTCTCGCCGGTGCTGACGTAAAGCTTGCCGTCCTTCCCGAAGGCCAAGCCGCCGCCGTTGTGCCAGCCGGTCTTCGAGAGCGGGTTAAGCTCGAGGATGACTTGCTCGCTCTTCGGGTCGGCCACATTGCCCTTCAGGGTGAAACGGCTCACGCGGTTGTTGCTGGACTCGTGCTTCGTGTCCTTCGGGTCGCGGTTCAGCGTGTAGTAGATATAGATCCAGCCATTGCGCGCGAAATCCGGATCGAAGCAGACGCTGAGCAAGCCACGCTCATTCCAAGCGTCGATCTTCGCGGAGAGATCCAGCACCGGTGCCGGCAGCATCGCGCCATCGGCCACCACCCGCAGAAGGCCGTGCTTCTCGCACAGGAGCAAGCGCCCGTCGGGGGCGAAAGTCATCGTCGTGGGATTCAGGTCCTTGGCGATCTGCGTCTCGGCAAAGCCCGTCGGCAGGCTCGCCGCATCGACCGAGGCCCCGCCCGCAAGCGGCAAGAGGGCGGCAAGCAGCGGGAGGAAGGGGCGTGGCAGGGTTCCCATTTGCAATGGTAGGAAGCGGGTTCCGGATGGCCCTGCAAGGCATTTCCCCGTCGGCTACCCGAGTGAGTGGGCGCGGCTTTTTAGCTGGCCTCGCGTCAGGTGGCTGGATCCTGAATGACCTGAAATGCTGGATTACCCGCATATATCTTGACCCTGCTTCCGCGCCTGATAGTGCCATCGGGCAATCATGAAAAAAGCCCTCTTGCTTGCCGGTTCCGCAGCGCTCCTCTCGCAGTGCGCTCCCTCCACCACTTCGACGGTTTCGGTCGATCGCTACGCTGAGCTTTCCAACCGTGCCACCAAGGAGCCGCGGCACTATGCCATCAGCGTCGAGTTCCATGAGGGCAAAGGCAAGGGGGTGGTGGTGAAGGCCCCGGTACAGACTGTCCGCCCTGGCAAGGAAGCAAGCTTCGCGATGCAGCGCGAATTCGTCTACCCGGCAGCCTACCAACTTGCCGAGCTCACCCCGAAGCTGACCATGAAAATCTCGAGCTCGTCCTTTCCCGTCTCGCCCGCAACTCCCACCGCTTTCACGCGACGCGATCTCGGCTACCGCGCCGTCCTCACCGCCAAGCCGCAAGGGGGCTTCGTGGTGGTACAAGGTAGCATCAGCCACGAGAAGTTCGTCGGCTTCAGCCGGGCTCCAGGTGAAGCGATCTCGCCGATCGTTGATGCCTCGAGCAAAGTCGTGCTGACCGAAAACCGCGTGGAGATGCCGAATTTCGTGCGTAGTGAAACGCCGGTCTTCATCTCCGGCTTGCCCGGCGTGCCGCACGTGATCGATCTGCCAGGCATTCCCGGCAGCGCGACCGTGACGGTGGTGCCGGTGGACTGAAGTCAGCTCGCCTTCTCCCACACCTTCACCCAGTCGATCTCCATCCGCTGAGGATAGACCTTGGGATCAGGCTCCTTGCCCCAGGTCCCACCGACCGCGACATTCAGTAGCAAGTAGAAGGACTTGTGGAAGGGATTGGCATCGCCACTGCCGGCGACAGAGAGGTCGACCGTCTTGTAGGGCTTGTCGTCGAAGAGGAAGCTGAGGCTCTTCTGATTCCACTCCACGCCATAGACATGAAACTTGTCGTGGAGTGAATCGTCCTTGGTCGTGCCACCGGCGGACTGGTGCTTGTCCGTGCCCGGGGTAGGGAAGTGCAGGGTACCGTGCACGACTCCGGGCTCGTGACTAACGAACTCCATGATGTCGATCTCGCCGCAGAGCGGCCAGCGGACCGGACCGCGGTTGTCGCCGAGCATCCAGATCGCCGGCCAAATGCCTTTGCCAGACGGCAGCTTGGCGCGGACCTCGATCTTGCCGTATTTCATGCTCCGCAGGCCCTTGGTAATGAGGCAGGCGGAAGTGTATTCGGCATTGCGGCGCGACTTCTGCCAATCCTTGGATCCTTCCACGAAGGCGGGATTCGGGAAGCTCTCCTTGCGCGCCTCGATGATCAGGTTCCCGCCGCTCACGCGGGCATTTTCCTTTCGCTTCTCGGTGTAGAATTGGAGTTCCTGATTCCTCACGAAGCCCTTCTCACAGGTCCAGTTGGCCGGATCCGGCAGGCCGGGGCGGTCGAAGTCATCGGACCACGCCAGCTTCCAGTCCCCGGCGCGTGCGGAAAAGGAAAGGGCGAGGAAAAGCAGGGTGGCAAATCTCATGTCGGGACATCCTGTGACAGCGGGTTCAGGGTTGGAAGTTGGCAGTTTTGCCCATGCCACACACCTGTTTGAATCGAGCCGAAAAGGTGCGGGGTTCCGGGCATTTCAACTCGGTCCTAAGAAATCTCGATTTCGGGTGTCACAATCCAGTGATCCGGTCTCAATTACTGCGGGTCGATGATCCTTTTTCCTCATGAATGCACTTCGATTTCTCGGGCGGGCTGTTTTGATAGGGATGCTAGCCATGGGTAGTTTGCACGCAGGACCGCGCGACGCGGAGTGGAAGAAAATCGAGGAGGCTCGCGGCAAGGATCAGCCGAAGATCGTGATCGAGCTGCTGACGGGCATCGAGAAGGCTGCCTTCGCCGACGGCTCATGGGCCGAGGGCACGCGGGCGCTGGCGAGTCGGATCGCGATGGAGGCGCAGATCGAAGGTCGCGCCGTGCCGATTAAAAATCTGGAGGCCGCGATCGACACCGGGCCGGAGCAGGCTCGTCCGGTGCTGCGGGCCTTGGCCGCACGCTGGCTGGCCGGCTACTACCGGATGAACCAGTGGCGCTTCATGCAGCGCAGCTCGACCGGCGAGGCGGTGGGGGAGGACCTGGAGACTTGGGATCTGGCGCGGATCTTGACGGAGATCGACAAACGCCTGCAGCGTTCGCTCACGGAGGCAGAGGCCCTGAAAAAGGTGCCCGCCAAGGACTTCGCCGAGCTGCTCCAGGAACCGGAGTTGGGAGACAATTTGCGGCCCACGATGTATGACTTCGTCGCCCATTCGGCATTGGAGTTCTATTCGGCCGAGGAAGTAGCGGTGTCGCGCCCGGAGGCGGCTTTTGACATCGCGCCGGAGTCAGCGGTCTTTGGTACCGCGGAAGAATTCATGGCGTGGAAGCCCGAAGCTGGGGATGGCACCTTGCCGAAGTACCGGGCGCTGAAGCTCTACCAGGACCTGATGAGCTTCCATCGCGCGGATGCGGAGAAGGAAGCTTTTCTAGTGGCTGATCTCGAGCGCTTGCGCTGGGCGGCGGATGCCGCGGCTGTGGAAGGCCGCGAGCCCCGCTTTGAGCAAGCATTGCGGCGTTTCATCGAAGTGAATGCCGCCAGTCCGGTGAGTGCCTGGGCGCGGGAGACGCTGGCGAATGTCTTGAGCGGTCGCAAGGAGACGAAGGCAGCCT
Source organism: Haloferula sp. BvORR071 (assembly GCF_000739615.1). Taxonomy (GTDB): domain Bacteria; phylum Verrucomicrobiota; class Verrucomicrobiia; order Verrucomicrobiales; family Akkermansiaceae; genus Haloferula. The sequence continues at coordinate 3,496 of NZ_BATP01000011.1, read as the reverse complement.
ACGAGATCCTCAAGGCCGGCGCGGCGGCCTTCCCGGCGCATCCTTTCGGCAAGTTCTGCGCGAACGGCATTAAGCTGTTGGAGCAACGCGAGCTGACGCTCACCACCGAGTCGCACTGGACTCCGGCCGGCGAGGTGATTGAGATCCATCATCGCAATCTCAAACACGTCTGGTTCCGCCTCTACTCGATCAAGTTCAGTCCCGGAGCTTCGACGATTCCCGAGGATCCCTTGCCAGAGAAGTTCGACATGGAGCCGGCGCGCGTCTGGGACAGCGAGCTGCCGGATCTTGGCGACTATCAGCAGAAGGTCACTGTCTTGAAGGCTCCCGTGGATCTGCCGCCTGGCTTCTATGTGCTGCGGGCCAGTGCGCGAGAGGACTTCAGCGAGAATGACAATGCCGTTGCGGTTGCGGGCGTCCATATCACGCCGCTCGCAGTAGTGGTGCGGGCATGGCGCGATGGTGGGCTGGAAGGCAGTGTGGTGGATGCCGTGAGCGGCGCACCGTTGGCTGGTGTGGATGTCAGCGTGTGGACCGAGCGCGAAGTGCTGCCGGGCGCGAACAAAGTAACGGGCAAGACCGATGCGGATGGCCGCTTCCAGCTCAAGGGCAAGTTCCAGAGCCGCTACTTGCTGTTGGCGGAGCGCGGGATGGAGCGGGCGGTTTCGCGCAACTATGCCTATAGTTACTGGGGTGAGGATCCGAAGCCGCAGCGCCTCAATATCTTCTTCACCGACCGCGCCCTCTATCGTCCCGGCCAGACCGTCCACTTCAAGGGCATCTCGTGCAGCATCGATACAATGAAGGGCAAGTATGCCACGGTACCCGACGAAACGAAGACCGTGATCCTGCGCGATCCCAACGGCAAGGAAGTCGCCAAGGTGGACGTGAAGACCAATGGGCGCGGCTCCTTCTCCGGCAGCTTCACGGCTCCCGAGGGCAGTGTGCTGGGCATGTGCAGCATCTGGGCGGGTGGCAGTGGACAGGCCAGCTTCCGGGTGGAGGAATACAAGCGGCCGAAGTTTTTCACGGAGGTCGCACCGCCCGCCGAAGCCGCAGCGTTGGGCAAGCTGGTCAAGGTCAAGGTCAAGGCCGAGGCCTATACCGGCGCTCCCGTCGATGGCGCGAAGGTGTCCTGGCGCGTGACCCGCATGGTGCGCTTGCCGATGTGGATCCGCTGGTGCTGGTGGTTCCCGCCCTACAGCCAGAACGCCGAGGAGATCGCCCATGGCGTTGCCGAGACCGATGCGGCTGGCTTCTACACCGTCGAGTTTATGGCCAAGCCGGATACCACGGTCCGTGAGGACGTCGAGCCGGTCTTCGATTTCCAGGTCACGGCGGATGTCACCGACACCGCGGGCGAAACCCGCTCCGCTACGCGCGGGGTCTCGGTGGCCTATACCACCCTGAAGGCGGACCTTCTAGCCGAGGAATGGCTGGAGGCCGGCAAGGAAGTCGAACTCAAGGTGCTGACCACGTCGCATGATGGTGAAGGGCGCGAGGCAACCGGCGTGCTCAAGATCCATCGCCTGAAGGAGCCCGCGGTGTGCCCGCGTCCGGATTCGCCGATGCGCCGTGGTCGCTGGGTGGATCCCGGTCAAGGCGACAATGATGTGAGCAATCCCGACAAGTGGGAGCCCGGCGAAGTCGTGGCCGAACTGCCGGTGACGACCGACAAGGAAGGCAAAGCCACTCTCAAGCGGGTGCTCGATGCGGGTGCTTACCGTTTGGTCTTCGAGACCAAGGACGCGAATGGCCGTCAGGTCCGGGCGATCCGGGGTATCGAGGTGGTGGCCCCGGCGGCAGGGGATTTCCCGACGATGATTCCTTTCTTTACCGCGTCGCCCGCATGGTCGGTGCAACCGGGTCAAGAGGCCCAGGTCTTCTGGGCCAGCGGCCACGAGAAGGCTCGTGCCTGCATCGAGTGGCAGTGCAAGGGCAAGCTGCTGAAGCGCGAATGGTCCACGGAAGGTAAGACCCAGCAGCTCTTCCGCCTCCCCGTGACGGAGGAATACCGCGGTGGGGTTTCGGTGACGGTGTGGCAGGTCGTGCAAAACCGCCTGCAGCAGTCGCAGCGGATCGTGGATGTGCCTTGGACGAACAAGGAACTGAAGCTGCGCTGGGAACATCTGGTCTCCAAGCTGGAGCCCGGCGCGAAGGATTCCTGGACCGCGGTGGTGGAAGGACCGGATGGCGAGGCTGCGGCGGCCGAGATGGTCGCGACGCTTTATGATGCTTCGCTGGATGCCTTCGCCCCGCACTGCTTCCAGACCCTGAGTGCGTGGATGCGGCATGAGTACAGCTACCAGCAGCCATGGCAGATCGGCAGCGCCGATCAGGCCTTCCAATGGCGCGCGCATTTCCCGCCGCTGGATCTCTTCACGGTGAGCAGACCCTTCCGGACCTTCCGGGATGAGTTGGAAATCTTCGGCGGTCTCCGGACTTATTACGGACGAGGAGTGGGACGAAGCCGCGGTTTTGGCTTCGGAGGCGGAAGCGGCGGCATGCTCCGCGAGGAGGCGAAGTCAGAGATGTATTTCGATTCCCTATCCGCAGACGCGGCTCCGATGGCTGGGAGAGAGATGACGAAGAACAAGGCGATGCGGCCTGCCGCTCTTGCCGCTGCTCCAGCCGAGGGCATGACCTTGAATACTGCCTTGGCGGATGGCGCTGCCGCCGGTGAGGACCGCGAGCAAGCCGGTGGCGCAAGGCCGGACCTGAACCAAGTGGCGGCGCGAGCCAATCTGCAAGAGACCGCCTTCTTCTTCCCCGACCTGACCAGCGATGCCGAGGGCCAGGTTCGGATGACCTTCACCATGCCGGAGGCGCTCACCAAGTGGCGCTTCATTGGCATGGCCCATGACAAGGAGATGCGCTCAGGCCTTCTGACGGGCGAGACGGTCACGGCCAAGGACCTGATGGTGCAGCCAAACCCGCCGCGTTTCCTACGCGAGGGCGATGAACTCTCCTTCACGGTTAAGATCACCAATACCAGCGACAAACCGCAAGCGGGCACCGCTCGCCTCAACCTGACGGATGCCGCCACGGAGGCGGATAAGAACGCGGCTCTTGGGGTCACCGCTCCCGAACAGGAGTTCAATGTGCCCGCCAAGGAAAGCCGGACCCTGAAGTGGAAGATCGCGGTGCCGGATGGCGCGGGCTTCCTACGCTACAAGGCGGTGGCCTCCTCCGGCACGGTGAGCGATGGTGAGGAAGGTTGGCTGCCGGTGATCCCACGGCGGATACTGGTCACCGAGTCCCTGGCACTGCCGATCCGCGATGCGGGCAAGAAGGACTTCAGCTTCGACAAACTGCTGCAGAGTGGCGGATCCAACACCTTGGAAAACCGCTTCCTGCACGTGCAGGTGGTCTCGCAACCGGCCTGGTATGCGGTGATGGCGCTGCCCTACCTGATGGAGTTCCCGCACGAGTGTGCGGAGCAGACCTTCAACCGCTACTACGCGAATGCCCTGGCGCGGGACATCGCGAACTCCGA
>NZ_BATP01000012.1 GCF_000739615.1 Haloferula sp. BvORR071 | reverse complement strand
GGCAGCGCGGGGGAAATCGCATCCACGGCGGATTCCGACGTTCGGAAGAAGATCCCGCCAAAAAAGTTAGGCATCATCGCGCGGCGCACCGGCTCGACCCGTAGGAAGCCAGAAGAATGTTGCGGTAGTGCGCGGGCGGCTACCCGGCCGCCCGCGCAATTCGCCCACGTCCCGGCGGAAACCCAAACCGCCGGGTGCTTGCCGCCGCGGGGAATCCACGGCGTGACGATGAAGTTGTTCGATGGATGAGGCCCCGCATGAAGCGGAGCTACGCATCCGGACTCCGTTATCCGGGAAAAGATCCCGCCAAGGAAATGCAGGCATGCGCAAATTTCCGGATGGCAGTCGGGACCCTCATTCAGCGATTACGCTTGCCCCGGAAGGTGGCGGACCCTAGGCCAAAGCGGGATGGGAACGACCACCCAGCGTTCTGAAATCCGGGCGGACGAGTTTTGCTTTTCGTCCGCCGAGCTACTGCCCGTCGTCTACGACGAGCTGCGTCGTCTTGCGGCCTTCCGTCTGGACCATGCCGCCGCCAATAAGACCCTGCAACCGACCGCGCTGGTCCATGAGGCATGGATGAGGCTTTCTACCAGCAACGAGAAGATCTGGCAGAGCAAGGAGCACTTCTTCAATGCCGCCGCGCAGGCAATGCGCCGCATCCTGGTGGACCGGGTGCGCGCCCAATCCCGGCAGAAGCGGACGCGCCCCGTCGAGAATCTCGATGACGGAATCTTCGAGGACGACTCGCATATCCTTCTCATCCACGATTGCCTGACCAAGCTGGAGAAGATCGATCCCTACTCTGCGAAGGTCGTGCTGCTGAAATTCTACGGCGGCCTCGGCAGTGAAGAGATTGCGCAGGTCACCGGCCGCAGCGTGCGCTCGGTCGAGCGCCAGTGGATGTTCGCCAAGGCCAAGCTCTATCAACTGATCCAACAAGACCAGGAACGCGAGGAGTGAGCCCAGCTTGCTCAATTCAAAATCTCATGACCACCAGCGCCACCGACGGGGAGATCAGTAGTGCCATCATGGAGGTGGCGCTCTCGCTGGACGATCCTGCCACCCGCCAGGTCTTCCTCGAACGGGTTTTCGGCGACAAGGGGGCGGCGAAGGAGGAGATGACGCGTCTGTTAGACGCCGCCGATGGCGCCGCCACCTTCTTCCTGGAGGCGCGCGAGCAGCGGGCCAAGGTTACCGCGAAGATCCTTTCCGAAAACCATGCCGCGCCACCGGCAGCCACGGCCCGCTTCGTGGATGACGATGCGGTGCTCGACAAGCTTGGCCCCTATCGCCTGATCGCGCGGCTGGGTGAAGGGGGCGGGGGAGTGGTCTATGAAGCGGAACAGGAGCAGCCGATCCGTCGCCGGGTGGCGGTGAAGATCGTGCGGGTGGATCTGGGGAATCACACCGCGCTGGCCCGCTTCGATGTCGAACGGCAGGCCCTCGCGCTGATGGATCACCCGAACATCGCCAAGGTTTTCGATGCCGGGACCACGCCTTCGGGCAGGCCTTACTTCGCGATGGAATTGGTGACGGGCGAGCCGATCGTCCGCTATTGCAACGAGCGCAAGTTGAACTGCAGCGAACGCTTGGAGCTCTTCGTGCTGGTTTGCAATGCGATCCAGCACGCGCACCAGAAGGGCATCATTCATCGCGACATCAAGCCCTCGAACATTCTGGTCACCCGGCAGGACGGCGCGAATGTCCCGAAGATCATCGACTTCGGCATCGCCAAGGACGCTGGCGCCGGCGAATCGATCACCGCCCACGACCAGTTCTTCGGCACGCCGGCCTACATGAGCCCCGAGCAGGTGGCCATGACCGGCATCGACGTGGATACCCGCAGCGATATTTTCAGCCTGGGGGTGTTGCTGTATGAGCTCTTGACCGGCGCCACTCCGATCGACCGTTCGGCGGTGCCGGATGTGACCTTCTCGCAGATCCGCAAGTCCCTGCTGACCTGGGAGACCGAGCGGCCTTCCGAGTTGCTCGCGAAGCGCCCGCCCGGGGTTCTTGCCACGCTGGCGCAGGAGCGCGGCATGGAGACCGGCGACCTGCTGCGCTTTGTTAGAGGCGATCTTGACTGGATCGTGATGCAGGCCCTGGAGAAGAATCGCATCCGCCGCTACCAGACGGCCAATGGCCTGGCCACGGATGTGCGCCGCCTCTTGGCGCATGAACCGATCGCGGCACGGCCGCCCTCAAGGGTATACGTGCTGGCCAAATTCATTCGCCGCAATCGAATCGCCTGTGGGGCGGCGCTGCTTTTGGTGATCCTTCTTGTCGTCGGTCTGGCGACGACGGCCGCGATGTATGAGCGCGAGCGCAAGACCGCGATCGAGCAACTGCGGCTCAAGAACGAGGCCCAGGCCGCCCGCAATGAGGCGGACGCGAGGTCGAAGATTTCGCGCGCCGCTTTCCTCCTCGACCAAGGGCGCATCGATGAAGCGGATGAGCTGTGCCGGAAGTATCCCCTTTCTTCGATCGAGCCCTCCCTGGAGGCCGCCGCTGTATTCCGCGCGCTTGGCGACTGGAACTCTGAGAACGGCCGTGGTGATCAGGCTATCCAATGCTATCGCTTGCTGCGGGAAGCCAGCAAGCAGGACAATCCTCAAAAGACCCTCTACGGTGACGACCTCATGGCCGTCGCCGCGGCACTGCTGACGGAGAACCCTGGCGAGTATCGCGACTTTCGCGAGAAGGTGCTCGAGCGCTACACGCCCGCGGATGGTCGCCATCGTGCGGAGCATCTCCTCAAGGTCTGCCTGATCGCTCCCGCCGATCCCGGAGTGGTCGCCAAACTGGAACGCGAAGTGAAAACCATGGGCGACCCGCGCGAGACCCCTTGCCCGGCATGGGCCGCATTCTCGCTCTCGCTCTATCACCTTCGCGGCGGCAATTCGGTCGAGTCGCTGAAGGCCTGCGAGCTGGGCTTGGCGAGCCCTGAGCGCAAGAGTTCCTGCGAGGCCTCGCTTGAGGCAGTGGTCGCCCTGAATCATGCCGCCATGGGCAAGATGGATCTCGCGAACGCCGCGTTGCAACGGGCGCGGAAGATCGCGGAGATCTGCAATGGCAGGGACTTCGAACGCGGTGTCCCGACCCCCCGGCTCTACTGGTTCGACTGGGCGATCGCGAAGCTCATGATCAAGGAGGCTAGCGCGAGGGTGGGCGGCTAAGGCGTCTCCAAATCCTTCCGCCACTTCTTCTGTCCATTCTCCACAATGCTCGCCGGCCGGGTGGTGTAGTAGTCGTACCCTAGGTTATTCTTCTCCGCCATCTCGGCAAAGCTCGCATACACCACTCCATCCCTCCCGGGGAATACCGGCTTGTTGTCGGCGAGGCTGTAGAAGCGGGCCCAATAGACCTCCGTGGAGGACGGATCCGGCTCATAGGCCGTCTTCCCGTCTTTCTCGGTCCGTGTCATCCCGGTGATCTTCACGCGCTCCAGCCACGCCAGCCCGCCCTCAATGGTGGCGATCAGCTCTGGCGATGGCTGTGACAAGGTCATCAGGAACTTCACGAGGTTCGCACTCTCCGAGCCGCTCAAGGTCGCGGGCTCCATCTTGCGGGCCGGAGCGGCTTTCAACGTGAGCGCGTCATGCTGGGCACACCACACGGCCTTCTTGCCCTCCTGCACCACCTGCATCTTGCTCACGCAGCCGAGCCCCTTCTCCAAGGCGGCCGCTGCCTTGTCGCGCAAGCTTTCGTCTAGAAACGCGTAAGCCGGATCCTTGCTCACGATCACCTGGAGTAATTCCAGGATGTGGGTCATCGCATCATCATTGAGAGTGATGTCATCGTGATACCCTCCCTCCAGCGGATAGACCTGTGGCCAGCCACCATTCGGATTCTGCGCGGCCAGGATGTAATTCAGCCCCTTGGACGCTGCCGCTGCACAATCTGCGCGCTTGGTGGCCCGCCAAACCTTGGCAAGCAGCGCGATCTGCGTAGTCGTCGAGCCGTTGTCGAAAGTCGCCAGATAGTGCGGGCTCTTGCCCGCCTCATATTGCGAGCTCCACAGCATGCCCGGCTTACGCGGACCCTCGCTGTAGCCGGTATGCTTCGACCACCCGCCGCTCGGCGCCTGATAGGAAAGCACAACGCCGACAAGGGCCTTGGCCTCATCGGAAGCGAACCAGTCCTCGCCGCCCTTCGGCATCCGGAAATCCCCGCCCGAGGGCGCCTTGAGGGCGATGGGCATCTTGTTGGCCGCCAGCTCAGCCTGCAGCGCAGCCTGATCCCCCGCAGCCGTCGCCTGCGAGCGCTCAAGGTAAATCTTCCACACCGCTTGCTCTCCAGCCGGCAAGTGCCCGATCGCTTCCATCGTGACCGGTTCGGCGTGGCAGATCGATAGGACAAGCAATGCAGGCAGGATTCGCTTCATGGTGGAGAGGCTCAGGTCTTTCTACCGTCGCCCGACGGAAGGACCTACACAGGTCTATCCAAACGGTGTGCAGAAACGATTGAATATTGTGCAGTGCCGCCGCGGCGGATTGACAGCGCGACTCCGCCGTGGGCCGTATCAGCTACAATGAATGGAGCATGCATGGCTGTCCTCGCTTCTTGCCTAGTCACCACCTTGGCGGCCGCGGAGAAGCTCGATCGCGAAGCCATCGTCCGCCGCAACCAGCCGGTGTTGGAGAAAGCGGACAAGCTCACCCCCTTTGGCCTTGGCCTACCCGGCGCCGACTTCGTTTTCACCGCGGACGTCACCGGCTTGCAGACATTGGCGGACTTTCACCGCGATGGCCAGGATCTCAATACCATGGCGGGCTGGGCCTGGCATGAGTTTCCGAATCCGGAGAACTTCACCCTCGCCGATTGCACCGCGCCGCATGCGCATCTCGATGGCACGCAACCCTACTCGCCGATGAATCCGCCCGCCGGCCTGAGCGCGGAAAAGACCGAGCGCTGGAAGAAAGCCGCCGCATGGCTGCGCGCGAATCCCCACCGCATCAGCCTCGGCCGCATCGGCTTCGTGCACCCCGATGGTAGTGCCATTGCCGTCACCGATCTGACCAAGATCCACCAGGAGATGGACCTCTGGTCCGGCGTCCTCCATTCCAGCTTCGTCATCGACGGCAGCGAGGTAAAGGTGACCACGGTCCCCGCGACCGGACCGGAAGGAATCGCCACGCGCATCGAATCAGGCCTGTTAGAAGACGGCCGCCTCGCCCTGCAGCTCGATTTCCCCGGCCCCTCCGGCGAGTGGGGCGCGACGGGCAAGGACAGCAACCCAGATGCCCACCGCAGTGAGCTGACCTCAAGCGAACCCAACCACGCCCTCATCGCTAGATCCATGGACGGCACTCGCTATGCCACCGATCTCACTTGGACCGGCACGGCGGCATTCGAGAAGCAAGGCCCGCACCGCTTCCTCCTGAAACCCCACGGCGTAAAGTCCCTCGATGTCCACCTTGCCTTCTCTCCCGATCCGAAGGCCTCTAACAAATCACCCGGCTTCGATGCGACCATCGCCACCTGCCGCAAGACCTGGCTCGACTACTGGACACGCGGCGGCATCGTCGACTTCTCCGGCTCCACCGATCCCCACGCCAAGGAGCTCGAGCGCCGCGTCATCCTTTCACTCTACCTCGCCGCCATCCACTGCGCCGGCCCCAATCCTCCTCAAGAAACCGGCAATGCCCGCAACTCATGGTTCGGCAAGTTCCACATGGAGATGCTCCCTTGGCACGCCGCGCACTTCGCCTTGTGGGGGCACCCGGAGATCCTCGACCGCCAGCTCCACTACTACCGCCGCATCCTTCCAAAGGCCCGCGAGACCGCTGCCAGTCAGGGCTGCAAGGGCGCGCGCTGGCCGAAAATGACCGACCCCTCCGGCAGCGAAAGTCCGAGCGACATCGGGGTCTTCCTCGCCTGGCAACAGCCCCATCCCATCTATCTCGCCGAACTCGTTCGTCGCGCCAAGCCGGGCAACGAAACTCTAACAAAGCATCGCGAGATCGTCTTCGCCTCCGCGGACTTCCTCGCCTCATTTCCCCACCGCGAGGCCGATGGCAAGCTTCACCTCGTGCCGCCACTCATTCCAGCGCAGGAGTGCTACAAGCCAGCCGAGACGCGAGACCCCGCCTACGAGCTCGCCTACTTCCGCTGGGCCATCGGCATCGCGCGGCAGTGGCGTGCCGATCTCGGCGAAGCACCGGATCCCGCATGGGAGTCCGCATGGAAGGACCTCGCGCCCCTGCCTGTGGTCGAGGACCGCTACGCCACCGTCAGTGGCCCACCCTTCACCCTCTATCATGATCACCCCTGCGTGCTCATGATCTGCGGCTGGCTGCCTCCCGCGGCAGACCTCGACAAGCAGCGCTTCAGCCGCACCTTCGACGACATCGCCGCGAAGTGGGAATGGCCGACCACCTGGGGCTGGGATCCGCCCGTCCTTGCCATGGCCGCCGCACGCATCGGGCGCACTTCGGATGCCGTGAATGAGCTGCTGCGCGATACTCCGCGCAATGGCTACCTCGCCAACGGCCACAACTACCTCGACACCCGCCTCCCTCTCTATCTCCCTGGCAATGGCGGCCTGCTCCACGCCGTTGCCATGATGGCCGGCGGCTGGGATGGCGCGCCGGACCGTCCTGCCCCCGGCTTCCCCGCGGATGGCACTTGGAGGGTCCGCGTGGAAGGACTGCTGCCCGCGCCTTAAGGCACCAAGGGCTTCCACCCATCGCTCCCGCCTAGCACATTCGCCACTGTATAAGCCTTCGCTTCCTCCTCGCTCAGCTGCTTTGCCCAAGCCACCCGGCCACTAACAGAACCACCCGCTCCGGTAGAACCAAACTCCAAATACCGCGCCGTGGACTCGTTCTCCACCTTGCCCCAGTTGTGCCAGCCCTCCGGCCGGATCTTTCCATCCATCTCACAGCGGATGAAGGCCACCGCGCCATTCGGGCGCCACGGCCGACCCAGATACATTCCTTTCTGAACCTCAGGCCCGGTCGTGATCTTGCAATCCAGGAACACGAAGCCAAACGGAGTGTTCTCCGGCGTGCTCGCCGCGGTGATGTAGCCATCCGCGCGGCAGTGAATCCGGCAGCGGTCAAACAGCGCCGTCCCCGCGGCATAGATGAAGTCCACGTGCCCCGTGATCTCGCAATCGTGGAAATACTGCCGCGCGATTTTCCCCGCCGGCGCATCCGGCCGCAGCGTGTCCTGCCAGCCCAGGAAGCGGCAGCCGGAGAATGCCACCCGATCCCCGGTGATGAAGCACGCCAAGGCCTGCACCTTGTCCTCGCGTGTCGTGGTGTTCTCAAACGTGATGTTGCGCGCCGTGAAGTCAGAAGCGGTGATATAGACCGTCGAGCTATCCTCTGTGGACAGCAGCTTCTCCGCATTCGCGGGATCGGGGGTCTTCACATTCGTGCCCATCGTGATCACCGTCGCCGCGGCCTGCCCCGCCTCGCCGAGCAGCTGAACGAAGGGCTTGTCCGCCGGAATCGCGACATGCTCCTTGTAGGTGCCGGGCTTCACCAGGATGCGATAGGGCTTCGCCGCAGTCGCCTCGACCGGTGCCGCATTGATTGCCGTCTGGACACTGGCATGCGTGCCCGAGCCATCGAAGGCCACCACCGCATCATACTTCTCCTCCGCTGCCACAGGGCTCGCCTCACGCGGCTCCGCCAGAATCAGGGGCGAAAGCGCCGGCACCACCTGCCGCAACTCCTCAGCCACGATCCTGCCGAAGATCACATAGCCCTTCTTGTTCAGGTGCGTGCCATCGAACTGCCCGCCTTCCTTCTTCGGGCTGAAGTCCAGGCAAGCCTCGCGCCCGAGTTGCTCGCATAGCGCCTTGCTGCGGTCATGCAGCTCGACCAGGGGCACATTCTTCTCCTTCGCGATCTCCCTGACCACCGCCGCCCGCACGTTGAGGCTCGATTCGATTTTGTGGGGATCGCCCGCCTTGAATTGCCGGCGCACCAGCGAGGTCACCAGCACCGGCGTCGCCCCCGCTTGCCGCGTCTCATCCACATATCGGGTCATGTAGGCCCGGAATTCCTCCATCGTCGTCGAGCGGCCTGGCTTCCCCGGCTCATCGTTGTGGCCGAATTGGATCAAATAATAGTCGCCCTTCAGCGCCAGTGCCTTCTCCCACCAGCCCTCCTTGATGAAGCTCATCGAGCTGCGGCCTCCCCGCGCGGTATTGCTCAGCTTCACCCCGTCGGCCAGGAATTGCCTGAAGCCGAGTCCCCAGCCGGCGTTGTCGGTCACGGTGGAGTCACCCACCAGCACGATGTGCGGCTTGTGATCGGCGGCGGGCTCCTCCGCTCGGGCCAGGAGCGGAAAGCAGAGCAGGAGAGCGGCGAGGATGCGGAGCATGGGAATGAAGTGTCGAAAAACTACGGTGCTTCAGCAGCGGATCTCAGCAAAGGTCTGTGATATTCCGGGTAATGTTCGCGGGAACGCCCCTGCCGCCTCCAGCCAGAGCGAGAAGGCGGCAGGGTGGGGGACCTTATTTTTGTTCCACCCGCAGCCGGGTGAAGAGCTTTCGTTTTCCGTTGGGCAGCGTGTAGGAGATCGTTGTGGCGTTATTGACAGTGGGCGTCACCACGCTCCACGGATCAGTGATCCCTAGATCGTCGGACTCCTGGATTGCCCAGGTCACGTCACCATTCGCGACCGCCTCTGCACCCTTGGTAAAGGACACGGTCCCGGCTGTGAAACTCCCCGCAGGCACGCTGGAGGTCGTCGGGCTCTTGCCCAAGGCATACTCCATCAGATTGCTCAGGCCGTCATGGTCGTAGTCGCCGCTTGCGGGCTGCCCGGGAATCCCGTTGGCCGTTGCCCAGGTGCTGTAGTTCGGCCCGCCGCCGCCCACCGCCAGTGAGAGCACACCAGTGGTCTCGCTGAAGGTCCATGTCTTGCTGCCGTCCACCCGGGTCCATACATTGCCGGACTTCGTGAAGTCGGAGAAGGTGGAAGCGGGCCGGTTGTCGATGATCTCGATGCCGTTGATCTTGGCATTGTCCACCGGGCCCTTCGCGAAGGCGATCGTGATCACCCCGCTGCTGTTGGCCGGCACCGTTCGCTCCTCCACCACCGCCTTGTACCTTGCTCCGGTCACTGCGAAGATATCGTAGTCGTCCAGTACCAGCGCGCCATTGATCAGCACGTCGAACTTCCGCTTGTTCACCGCCGTCTGGTAGAGCTCGGCGAAGTGCAGGCGGATCCGGTAGTTGTTCCCCGCCTCCAGGCCGGTGAAGGTGTAGGTCATGGTTCCCGTCGTGTAGTATTCCGTCTGGTAGACTCCTTGCGGCGCGGGATCGGTCACCGCCGTCACGTCGATCGTACTGCCGGTCGCGAAATGGGTCGGCGTTGGCGTCACATAGCCCGTCGAGGCCGCGAAGGAGCCGACCGTATTGTTGCCGCCATTGATCTTGTATCCCACCGGCTGGACCACTGCCGTGTCCGAGACCGCGAAGGTGCTGCCGTAGGTCTCGGTCAGGGTGCTGGTATCCACTAGGGTCCAGGCATTGCCATTGGTGGCATTCGCGCCTGTTAGGTTGAGCTTCAGCTTGCCATCCAGCTTCACGAAGCCGGTCCCCGCCGTTTGGTCACCGGTGACCTTGCCGCTCACGCCATTCGCCCCCGGCGCGAAGAGCAGCGAGCCGGTGTTGGAGAGCGTGAATGAGGCATTCGCTCCCACCGTGGTATTGCCAGTGTAGATGTTGGCTCCGTTGAAGGTCACGCTGTCACTCCCGGTGGTGGTCCCGGTGAAGGCCACCGCGGTGGTATTCCCGCCGTTGCGGATCACCCCGTCCCAGATCGTGTTGTTCCGTTGGAAGGAAAGCAGCGCGGTGCCGCCGCCTGCCCCGTGGTTCGTCACCACGCCGCTGCCGGTCACCGCGCCCAGCGCTTCACCGCTACCGGCCATGTCAAAGGTGCCGCTCACCGCCACGATGCCATTTGCCGAGATCGCGTCATCGGTTTCGGTGCGCAGCGTGGCACCGGCCGCCACATTGCCACCGGAGCCGATCGTCTTGGTCCCGTTGTTCGGATTGAAGACCTGCATCGTCCCGGCGTTCACATTGAGGGCCCAGCTTTCGTTCTGGGTGCCATTGAGCACCAGGGTCCCGCTGCCGGTCTTGTTCAGGGCCCGGTTGGCCGCGGCATAGTTGTTCAGCGCTCCGCTCAGAGTCAGATTGCCCGCAGCGGTCGCCACGCTGAGGCCGGCGGTGCCAGCCGCGATCCCGGCGCTGATGGTCTGCGGGTTTGCCGAGAGATTCTCGATCGTTTTGCCGTCGAGGTAGATCTCGTTCCCCGCGAGGTTGAAGGAGGTAGCGGCAGCGTCGAAGCGCAGACCCTCCAGAACCACCGCTCCAGTCGTGTTGTTCACCGTATCCCAGCCCGTCGCCAGATCGTTGCTATTGCTGACATTGGCACCGGTGAAGGTTGGGAGATCACCGCTCACGGGTGCGGCTCCGGAAGTCCAGCTGCCAGCTGCGCTCCAGTTCCCGCCGCCCTCGCCTTTCCACACCGATTCCGGCAGCACGCCGAAGCCGAGTTTGCCGCTGACTTCGGTGAAATACCAGCTGTCCGGTCCGACCACGCGCTTCCAGACCCCCGGCTGGATCTCGGTGAAATCGGTCACCGCGAAGTTCGTGCCGTAGGTCGCGCGCGGCGACTGCACCAGCGTCCACTTGTTGCCGGATACAGGCGTGCCAGCCGCGCTCAGGTCGATCGCGAATGCGCCGTCCAGCGTAGGCAGGCCGGGTCCGAAGATCCTGTTGCTGACACCGCCCTCCTCGATCTTGAAGCTGAGCTTGCCGCCATTGAGTAGATTCAGGACCGACCCTGCGGTCCTGAGCTCGGTATTGCCGGTGTAGGTGTTCTGCCCGGAGAGGTTCACCAGCGGGCTGCCCGTGTTCGAACCCAGCAGGATTCCCAGTCGCCCTCCGCTATCGCCATCCACCAGATTGCCGGCGATATCGTTCACCCGGGTCGCGTCCTGGTTGAAGTCGACTACCGTGGTCCCGCCGCTGGCCATGCTCTTGATCACGCTGCCCGCCACTGCATCCAGTTCGCCGAGCCCGGTGTTGATCGTGAAGCCCAGCGTGGAGGTCGAGCTGTTGAGCTTGCAGGTGGTGTTGTAGTGCCAGTTGGCGTTGCTGGAGATCAGGGTGGCACCGGTGTTGATATTGACCGTGCCGAAGATCCCGCCTGCCCAATCGAGCGTGCCACCGTTCACCGTGAGCTGGAATGGCGCGCCCGGGGAACCGTCGACTGTGCTGTAGGTGCCGTCCACTTCCACCAGCCCGGAGCCGTTCTTGGTATACACATGGCTGAAGCTGTTGGTCTCCAGTCCGGCAAGATAAAGGTCTCCGGAGCCAGCCGCGATCATGCCGGTGCCTGTCTCCTGAAGACGGAGATTCAGGGACTGCCGGAACAGCGAGTTGTTGGTGATCGTTTTGCCGGTGAATAGGATCGGGGTGCCGCTGATGTCGAAGGCTTCGCCTGCTGTGGCGTCGAAGGTGATGCTGTTGACCAGCAAGCTGCCGCCGTTGGCCGTGGAAAGATCGTTCGTGTTCAGCAACCCGGCCGAACCTGAAAATACCAGATCGTCGCCGGTGAGCGGCGCGCTGCTCCAGTTGCCGGCCTCCGACCAATTGGCGGTCGGATCAGCTCCGCCGGTCCAGGTGGCGGTGCCCGCAACGGCGGTTGCGCTCAAGACAATCGCTCCGCCGATCGCCATGATGGAAGCCCGGCGGGACGGGATGCCCGCATGAAGCGGCGCGACTTGGGTGCGAATGGGGGATGCTCCACGGAGGGGGAGGCCCGCAATCCCGGGCGAGGTATGAGGTTTCATCGGGATGGGTTGGGTTTGTTCGGGGATCAGAGCAACTGCGGCTTGGTCCGCTTGGCTCAGCTTCGATCTAACTCCGACAGCGGCTTGCCGGTAAATCGCCCCGTTCTGCAAATCGGCTTGAATTTTGGGTATCCGCCGGCCTTGGGCGGAACTACGGTAAACCTAGTGGATAAGAGGTTCCTCCTGGATCCCGCAACACCGCTGCCTTGGCCGGCGGCAAGCCTCTTGCTGCTTTCGGCAGGCAACCCTGTTGCCATTAAGCGCCGGGCGACTCTGGTCTCGCCAAGTATAGCACCCGGGTCTGCCCCGGCGGCGCGCACCAGGCGAAGGCAGGGACCTTTTCCGAAAGGTCAGGCTTCGGACACGCTCAACTTCGGCCCCTCAATCTTCCTCTCCGCGATGTGACGACAACCGTATTTGAACTTTAGTTCCGCGCCGCGGCGCCATTCGCCAGCGGCCTGCCAATCGTCGCCTGCTTCCGGAACTCACCCGGCGGAATCCCGCAGGCTTGTTTGAAGGCGATGAAGAAACTATTCACGCTCTGGTAACCGCACAGCATCGCCACCGACTCCACCTTGTTGCCGGACTCGCTTAGCAAATGCTTCGCATGCTCGATCCGGGTCGAGCGAATGTGCTCTCCCGGCGTCAGCCCCAGATGCTCGATGAAAGCCTGGTGCAGCCCTCTCCTCGAGATGCCGGCCGCTCTTGCCACCGTGTCGATGTCGATATCCTCGCTGAAGTGACTGGCGATGTAGCGCAGTGCCTTCGCCAGACCGGGATGGCTCACCGCCGTAATATCGGTGCTCTGCCGCGCGATGATCCGCGTTGGGGGAATCCGGATCGGCGTCGGATCCAGCTTCGCGCCATTCATCATGCGGTCGAGCCACGCGGCCCCCTGGTAGCCCAGGTTCTCAAAGTCCGGATCCACCGCGGTAATCGGCCGCTGCGTCGATTGTGGCAGCAGCAGGTCGTCTTCAATCCCGATGATCGATACTTCCTGTGGCACCGCGATACCCGAGAGATCGCACACCTCCTGGATCTCCACCGCCAGGGTTCCATTCGCTGCGAAGACGGCCAGCGGCTTCTTTGCCTGCGCGATCTTCTCCGCGAGCCAGGCTCGGCGTCCGGTCCATTCACCGCGGCCCTTGCGATAGGACTTGTGCGTGTGCCACTTGATCCAGGTGCAGTCGTGGCCCTGCGCCGCCACTGCCTTCACAAAGCCATTGCCGCGCTCCTCGAAGGTCCAATTCGCGGAGTCGCTATAGAAGAGGAAATTCTTGAAGCCGCGGCGGACGAAGTGATCCGCGGCCAGCCGCGAGCACTCGGCATGATCCTGCACCACATGGGTGAAGGGCAGGTTTGCGCGCCGCAAGCTGAAGTCCACCGTCGGCTTCTTGAGCCCGAGCACGAACTCACAAAGCTCATCGTTGCCAGCCAGCCAGGCGAGCACGCCATCGCCATTCCATCCCCACGGGATCACCAGTTCTTTGGTGATGCTTGCCGCGGAGATGTGCCAGTTGTGCTCGGCCGCGTACGCGGCGATGCCAGTGAGTAGCCGGTGGTCATGCCAGCCGAGTGCCAGCAGCACGCTCTTCTGCCTCTTCATGGGTTTCTTGGGGTATCGGAGAGTTCTCCGCCGCCACGGTCTTGTAAATGCAGAATTCGGAATCCCTTCCGTGGAATTGTGCAGAAGCAGATTGGGTTGGGGCGGATCCCTGCCTCTGCCGTTTTTTCAATCCCTTTTGCAGAATGGGTCCGTTTACGCGCCGCGCCGGGCTCTGTATCTCATTCGGTGCCCTCGGGGCAACCGCACGGCCAACAGTCCTCTCCGCGGACCGGAAACCCACCCACGCGGCCATCATGAATCATTCAAGCTGTCTGTTCATCAATCGACTTTCCGGGACCCCGCGGAGCGGTCCCTGGTTCCTTTCCTCTGGTGTCTATCGGGTTAGCACCAGCGAGGGCAATATGCCGGAGGCGGCAGGGTTTTCTCCCGGCAACGGGGGAGCCGCCTCCGGCTATGATCTCTCTCCACGATGATGACTCGCCTCCTCCATGCCGCCACCTTGGCCGCGCTGATGTCGCCGGGTCTGCTAACAGCCGAGTCGGCCCAACTCATTCGGGAGCCGCAAATTCCACAGCGCGAGATCCGCGTCGTTTCAGTCCCATCGGGACTGGCCACCGCCGCGATTCAGAAGGCCATGGACGCTGCCAGCGATGCCGGTGGTGGCTGCGTGATCATTCCGGAGGGACGCTTTCTTAGCGGCCCCCTCGTGCTCGGCAGCAATACCGAGCTCCATCTCGCGAAGGGCGCGGTCCTGCTCATGAGCGATCGGGAGGAAGACTTCCCGGCAGGCGCGAAGGCCCGGCCTCCTTTCATCTCCGCCCGCGATGCCCACGACGTCCGCCTCAGCGGGGAGGGGACGATCGATGGTCAAGGCGAGCGCTGGTGGAAGGTCTTCCGGGCCGAGAAGGCACAAGGCGGCAAGGACGCGCCGCGTCGCCCCCAGTTGATCGCCCTCCAAGGCTGCGAGCGGGTGGAGATCGCCGGAATCACCACCCTCAACCCACCGAACACCCACTACTCGCTCCGGGACTGCAAGGAGCTCCTGATCCACGGCATCAAGGCGATCGCGCCGGATGATTCGCCGAACACCGACGCCCTCAATCTCAATGGCGTCCGGAACGTTCTGATCCGCGACTGCAACATCAGCACCGGGGACGACAACATCGTCCTCCTCTGCAGCGCTTCGAAGAAGCCCGGTGTGCCGGAAGTGGAGAACGTCACGATCCGCGATTGCGTCCTCGGCTTCGGCCATGGCCTCTCGATCGGCAGCTACACCTCCGGCGGCGTGCGGAATGTGAGCGCGGAGAACATCCGCTTTGATGGCACCACTTCGGGCATCCGCATGAAGGCCTCTCGGGACCGGGGCGGTGTGGTCGAAAACATCCGCTACCGGAACCTCACCATGAACAAGGTGCGCTTCCCGGTATCCATCACCAGCTACTACCCCAAGCCGCCGGATCATCCCTCCCGCGATCTCTCCACGGAGGGTGCCCGCTTGAATCCCGTCTGGCGCGATATCTCGATCGAAAACCTCACGGCCACCGACTCGAAGAACTCGATCATCGTCTGGGGTCTCCCGGATGCACCGGTCCGCGACTTGAGCCTGAAGCATGTCAGGATTTCCGCGGCGGCGGGTGCCCTGGTTTTCCACGGCAGGGGCATATCCTTCGCCGATGTGGAGATCCACCCGGCCTCGGGACCGGCACTCCGTCATTTCGATGCTGAAATCCAAGGACTGATCGGAGATGAATTGGACGAACAGTCCGTAAAATTCCAATGAGCGACTCCTCACCAAACGCCGACCGTACTCCCGGGAACACCCGTTGGGTGATCTGCGCCTTACTCTTCTTCTCCGTCGCCGTCAATTACATCGACCGCTTGGTGATCGGCATCCTGAAGAAGCCGTTGAGCCAGGAGTTGGGCTGGAGCGACGCCGACTACGGACACATCGCAGCCGCCTTCTCCTTTGCTTACGCCTTCGGCTACCTCTTCGGCGGGCGGGTGATTGATCGTCTCGGCGTGAAGCGCGGTCTACCGATCTTTGTGTTTCTTTGGAGCTTGGCCGCGATGGCACACGGGCTCTGCAGCCACCTTGATCTCACCGCTGAGTTCCGCATCCGCTATCCTTGGTTCTCCCTGGCTGAAGGCGGCTTCGGCCTGGCGACTCTGGTCATGCCGATGACGGCCGCCGGCTTCATGTTCGCGCGCATCGCGCTGGGTCTCACCGAAGGCGGCAACTTCCCGGGCGCGATCAAGGTGGTGGCCGAGTGGTTCCCGGTGAAGGAGCGCGCGCTTGCCACTGGCTGGTTCAATGCGGGCACCAATGTCGGCGCGATCCTCTGTCCGATTGCCGTGCCTTGGATGTTCTCCAACATCGGCTGGGCCTCGACCTTCTATATGACCGGTGGCACGGGCCTGCTTTGGCTCGTCGGCTGGTGGTTCTTTTACGATGAGCCCGACGACCACAAAAAGGTCGGTGCCGCGGAACTCGGCTACATTCGCAGCGGTCAACCGGCGGTGGCGGAGAGAGCCGCGCGGGTGCCTTGGCTCTCCCTGCTGAAGTTCCGCGCGGTCTGGGCTTACATCCTCGCGAGCGTCTTCGCGGGTCCGGCATGGGGCTTCTATCAGTCCTTCCTGCCGGACTTCCTCGGCAAGAGATTCAACCTGAGCCTGCAGGCCACGGGAGCGTGGACGGGTGCCTTCTTCGCGCTTGCTGCCGTAGGCGGTGTGATGGGCGGCTGGCTGGCCGCACGCCTGATTGGCAAGGGCTGGGACGTGAACCGCGCCCGCAAGACGACCCTGCTGGTCTGTGCGCTCTGCGTGGTACCGGTCTTCCTGGCGCCCTTCGCCGGAAGTGTCTGGATGGCCGTGCTGATCGTCGGCCTTGCTGGCTCCGCTCACCAAGGCTGGTCGGCCAATTTCTACAGCGTGGTTTCTGATACCATGCCGAAGCAGGCGATCAGCTCGGTCATCGGCTTCGGCGGCTTTGTCGCTTACTTTACCGGCGGTTTCGTCAATGAGTTCACCGGCCAGATCGTCCAGAAGACCGGCAGCTATGTCTGGGTCTTCGCCTACTTCTCGCTGATGTATCTGCTCTCGCTGGGAATCCTCCAGCTCCTCGTCCCGAGAATCCAACGGGAGGAGCGGCTGCTGCCGGTCTCCCAACCGCTGACCGAATCACCATGAGCCAAGCCGGCCATTCACATTCCTACCCTTGGGTACCTGATCAGGGCGACGGGACCTTCCGTAATCCCGTGCTGCATGCGGATTACTCGGATCCGGATGTGATCCGGGTCGGCGCGGATTTCTACCTGACTTCATCGAGCTTCAATTGCACCCCCGGCCTGCCGATCCTGCACTCCCGGGACCTGGTGAACTGGCGCATCATCAATCATGCGCTCAAGAATCTGCCCCACCCGCGCTACAGCGAGGTCCAGCCGGGCCAAGGAGTCTGGGCACCCGCACTGCGCCATCATGCCGGGCGCTTCTGGATCTTCTTCCCGACTCCGGACGAGGGCATCTACGTGATCACCGCGAGTGATCCGGCTGCCGAGTGGTCGGCCCCGCAGCTCGTGCTCGCGGGCAAGGGTCTGATCGATCCCTGTCCCTTCTGGGACGATGATGGCAAAGCCTACCTTGCGCATGCCTATGCGGGCTCGCGCGCCGGCATCCGCAACAAGCTCCACATTCGTCCGATGGCTCCGGACGGCTCACGGACCCTCGGCAAGGGGCGGGTGGTCGTCGAAATCGATCCATCTCTGCCGGCCTTGGAGGGGCCCAAACTCCACAAGCGCCATGGCTGGTACTACATCTCCGCACCGGCTGGCGGCGTGGCCACCGGCTGGCAATCCATCTTCCGCTCGCGCAGCATCCATGGACCCTATGAAGAACGGGTCGTGCTCGCGCAGCGCGGGACCGCGATCAATGGGCCGCATCAAGGCGCCCTAGTGGATACTCCCGGCGGTGACTGGTGGTTCCTGCACTTTCAGGACAAGGGACTCTACGGTCGTGTGGTCCATCTCCAGCCTGTGCGCTGGGAAGATGACTGGCCCCTCGTTGGTGAAGCCCAGGATGAAAAATTGGTCGGCCGCCCGGTCCTGCAGCACCGCAAGCCGCTGCTCAATGGGCACATCCCCGCGGTGCCGCAGGATAGCGATGAATTCGAGAGTCCTGCGCTCGGGCTCCAGTGGCAATGGACCTCGAACCACGAGGACTCTTGGTTCAATCTGACGGAGCACGCCGGGCACTTGCGCCTGTTACCGCGCTTCGTCCTGAATGGTGAGATCGCGAAAGCGCCGAACCTGCTCTTGCAAAAATTTCCCGCCACGGAGTTCGTGGTGGAAACCCGGATCGAGTTGCCCGCGGGGCACGCCGGGCTGCACGCAGGATTGGTCGTGACCGGGGAAAGCTGTGCCGCGCTGGACGTCCAGCATCTCGGCGGGGAGTACCAACTGAGGGTGGTAATAGGGGGCGAAACGGGGGGTGTTTTGGCCCTGAAAGGGCCCCCCTCCGCCATCTCGCTGAGGGTGGCGGAGGGGGGGATTTGCTCCCTCGGCGTGGTGAGCACGGAGGCGGGCTTCTACCAGCTCGGTCCCTCCTTCCAAGCCACCCCTGGACAGTGGATCGGAGCCAAGGTCGGGCTCTATTGCATCACCACCGATGTGCTCGATGCCTCGGGCCATGCGGACTTCGCATGGTTCCGCTTCCGGCCGCTGAAGCAAACGGTGGATTTCAGGAAGTCCAAGGTGAACGGCAACGAACACAGTGCCTCACGGATCCCGACCCATTGAGACATGAAGACTTTCATCACTGACGACTTCCTGCTCCAGAGCGATGTGGCGCGGGAGCTGTATCACGATCACGCCAAGCAGCAGCCGATCTTCGACTACCACTGCCATCTGCCGCCGGACCAGATCGCGGGGAACCGGCACTTCGAGAATCTCTACCGCATCTGGCTGGAGGGGGATCACTACAAGTGGCGGGCGATGCGCGCGAACGGCGTGGCAGAGCGCTTCTGTACCGGTGATGCCAGCGACCGCGAGAAGTTCGATGCCTATGCGCGGACGGTGCCGCGGACGCTGCGCAATCCGCTCTATCACTGGACGCATCTGGAGCTACTGCGCTACTTCCGGATCGATGATTTGTTGGATGAGTCGAGTGCCGGCTCGATCTGGCAGACCGCGAACGAGCGCCTGGCTAGCACGGGGGTGCATGAGCTTCTAACAAGCAGTCGGGTTGCCGTGCTGTGCACTACGGATGATCCGACCGATAGCTTGGAGCATCACCGCAAGATCCGGGAGGATGGCGCGCTGGCGACCCGGGTCTATCCGACCTTCCGCCCGGACAAGGCGCTGGCGGTGGATCAGGCCCTCGCATTCAATGCTTGGGCGGACAAGCTGTCATCGGCTAGCGGAGTGGATTGCGGCAATCTCAATGGCTTCCTGGAGGCGCTGAAGCAGCGGCACGATTACTTCCACTCGATGGGCGGGCGGCTTTCGGACCACGGGCTGAACGCTTTGGATGCGGAGGATTGCACGGAACGGGAGGCGGCGCGGATCTTCGATGCGGTGCGGAGCGGCAAGCAGGTTTTTCCACAAGAGGCTGCGGATTTCCGCAGCTTTGTGATGCTGTTCTTCGGGCATCTCGATGCGGAGAAGGGCTGGACCAAGCAGTTGCATCTCGGGGCCTTGCGGAACAACAACAGCCGCCTGCTGCGGGCGCTGGGGCCGGATACGGGTTTCGATTCGATTGGCGACCAGCCGCAGGCTGCAGCGCTGGCGAGATACCTCGATCGCTTGGATCAGGACGATCGCTTGCCGAAGACGGTGATCTACAACCTGAATCCGGCCGACAACTACCTGTTCGGAACGATGATAGGGAACTTCCAGGACGGCACGGTGCCGGGCAAGATCCAGTTCGGCAGTGGCTGGTGGTTCCTCGACCAGAAGGAAGCGATGGAGTGGCAGCTCAATTCGCTTTCGAACCTCGGGCTGCTGAGCCGCTTTGTGGGCATGCTCACGGACTCACGGAGTTTCCTGAGCTACCCGCGGCACGAGTATTTCCGACGGATCCTGTGCAACCTGATCGGCAAGGATGTGGTGAATGGCGAGCTGCCGCGGGATATGAGACTGTTAGGGAAGATGGTCCGCGATATTTGCTTCAGCAATGCGCGGGATTACTTCGGGCTGGAATTCGGTGAAGCGGCTGCAGCCGCACGAGCGGCATGAGACCGCTTCTGATTTTGCTGGGGCTTGTTTGCCTGCCGGTGGTGGCTGCGGAAGAGAAGCGCTTGGTGGATGTGGAGTATGCCAAGGCCGGGGATGTGAGTCTGCGGTTGGATGCGGTGGTGCCGGAGGGTGATGGGCCATTCCCAATCGCAATCCTAATCCATGGCGGCGGTTGGGGCAGCGGGGATAAAGCCCAAGACTTTGGGGCCTTGGAAGGGCCTCTGGCAAAGTCGGGGATTGCATGGTTCTCAATCAACTACCGGTTGGCACCCGAGCACCGCTGGCCAGCGTGTATTGAGGATGTGCAGGCGGCCATCTGCTGGGTGAAGGCGCATGCGGCGGAGTATCGCTGCGATCCCAAGCGGGTTGCCTTGGTTGGATATTCGGCGGGCGGGCAGTTGGCGGCGCTGGCGGCGATTCGTGCTGAGGGAGAGGCGCGGGTCCAGGCGGTGGTAGGCTTGGCGCCGGCGGTGGAGCTGGTGGAGGATACGAAGCGACGTGGACCGGTGGTAGGGCCGGCGATGCGGAACTTGCTGGATCTTCCCGAGGCCATGGATGAGGCGGCTCTGAAGAAGATTGCGACGATTTCTCCGGCGGAGGAGGTAAGGGCAGGTTTGCCACCTTTTCTGTTAGTGCAGGGCACAGCCGACAAGTCGGTGCGGCATCTGGATACCTTGGCCTTTGCGGAACGCTTGAAGAAGGTGGAGGTGGCTTGTGAGGTTTTTGAGATGAAGGATGCACAGCATCGGATTGCGGATTGGGGGAAGTTCTCGCCGGAGTATGGGGAGAAGGTGGCGGAGTGGTTGAAGGGGGTATGGGGGAAGCAGTGATTTCGGTTTGAGAGGCTTCTGGAGGAAGCTTGGCCGTGGGATGAGGTTTGAGATCAGCATTCTTGATGGGGCGGACTGGAAGGGTGTGTTCAGGCCGACTGAAGTCGGCGTACCCAGTGGGCCGTCCGTGGGTTGTACATCGCGAGTAACCCGGACGGGTAGGGCACAATTCTCAAGGTTCTTTGCAGAAATGGCCGGTAGGCGACGAGTAGAGGGAGAGGTAGGAATGAAATACCCGATGGCCAAGCTGCGAACCCAAGGAGCGATTGTTAGTGTCGGTGTGCTGGCGAGTGCGGCGATGGTGCATGCCGGCGAGTTGCGCGTGGACATCAACCGCGACGCGAACAATACGGCGGCGGTGACGGAGTTGGGCTACACGCGCTGGAGCTTGGACAATACCAACGGTGCCGCGACGGGGACCAATGCGGTGAGCCGGAGTTTCACGACAGCGGCGAATGAGAATGTCACGGTGACTTTTGTGCAGACGGCGGCTTCTGCTGCGGCGGGAGGGACGGGACTATTGAGCAATTGGTACAAGGCCGGAGCGGAAGGAAGCGCGAAGCTGGTGAGCGATGGTCTCACGGTTGCACCGGCGAACTTGGCGACGGGTGGGCAGTTGCGGATGACGATCGCGGGACTGAATGCCGGGCCGCATACCTTGTTGAGCTACCACAACGCCTGGGACAGCATTCCGGCCGGGTCGCTGGGACCGATTGATATCCTCGTGAATGGCGTGCTGGCGGTGGACCATCTCCAGCCATCGATCCGCGCCGCGTCGAATGTTGCGGCGGCGAGCGCCTATGTGAGCTTCACGGTGAGCGGGCCTGCGGATGTCACCGAGATCATCTTTGCCGCGGAGACAAATACGGCGGCCGGGGTGACAATCCGCAATGCGATGATCAACGGCTTCGAGATTGACACACCGAATGCGGTGCGAATTGCCAATACTCCATCGCCCGCCGATGGCAACGGGCATGTGGATGCCGACGCGGGCACGGTGAACCTTGCTTGGTCGGCGGCATTGGCTGGCGATACGGCATCGCACGATGTTTATTTGGGCACGGATCGCACGGCGGTAGCTGCAGCGACTCGCGCCTCGACGCTCTTCCTAGGGAACCAGACCGGGACTTCACGCGTGGTGGCGGCCTCCAACAAGCACGCGACCTACTACTGGCGGGTGGATGAGATCGATGCACTCGGCAACGTGACCGCCGGTCCGGTGTGGAGCTTCCGGCCGCGACAGTTGGCCTTCCCGGGAGCCGAGGGCTATGGGCGCTACGCGCGTGGGGGGCGTGGCGGGCGTGTGATCCACATCACTTCGCTGGCGGACTACGCGTCTAGTGCGGCGCCGGTGCCGGGGACCTTGCGGCACGCGGTGGAAGTCGAGACGGGGCCGCGGGTGATCGTGTTCGATGTGGCGGGGATGATCACCTTGGACCGGCGGCTGACGCTGAGTTCGCCCTTTGTCACCCTCGCCGGGCAGACAGCGCCGGGGAAGGGGATCTGCCTGCGGCAGTGGCCGCTCGGGCTGAGCGGATCAAACGATTCCGTGGTGCGCTTCCTACGCAACCGCCCGGGAAATATCAGCGGGCAGACGATCGACGGCGGTGGCCTGGCAGGCTGCGATCATTCGATCATGGATCACTGCTCGATCAGTTGGTCGATGGACGAGGGTTTCAGCTCCCGGGGGGCAAAGAACATCACGCTACAGAAGACGCTGATTTCGGAGGCGCTGGCGATCGCCGGGCACCAGAACTATCCGGCGGGCACCGATCACGGCTATGCCGCGACGGTCGGCGGGGATATCGCGAGCCTGCATCACAACTTGCTCGCGCATTGCTCGGGACGGAATTGGTCGATGGGTGGCGGGGTCGATGCCTTGGGCTTCTTCTCGGGGCGGCTCGATATCCGCAACAACGTGGTCTACAACTGGAAGTCCCGGACCACCGATGGCGGGGCGATGGAGGTCAACTTCGTCAACAACTACTACAAGCCGGGAGCCGCGACGACGCTGGTGCCCTATGCTGTGACGATGAACCACGAGAATGACTTCGGTGGTTCGCAGCGCTGCTACTTCACCGGAAATGTGATGGCGGGTTATTTCAATGAAGCCAGCCAGAGCACCGGCCGGCGCAGCGTGGTGTCCAATGGCGCCCCGACTCCGACTTATGAGACCTTCGTGGCGGCGCCTTTCTTCGAGAACTACGTAGGCACGCAGACGGCGTTGAGTGCCTACAAGCGCGTGCTCTCCGATGTCGGAGCGAACCGGCCACTGGATACGCATGATACCCGCGTGATCCAGGAGACCTTGAGCGGGACCTACACCTATACCGGGACTGGTCCCTATGGCGGCTACCCGGGTCTGCCGAATACGCAGGACGATGTCGGCGGCTGGGAGAACTACCCGAGCGAGGCCAGAGCGGCAAACTGGGATAGCGATGGCGACGGATTGCCGAATTGGTGGGAGAGCCTGATTGGCACGAGCCCTTCATCCCCGGCGGGCGATTTCTCAGAGGCCAATGCCGATCCGGAGAACGACGGCTACACGAGACTGGACGACTATCTCGCCTGGATGGCACTGCCGAGGATCGAGACGACCGCAGGGACGCCGGTGGATCTCGATCTTGCCACACTGACGAAGGGCTACACGGCAGCGCCGGTCCGCACTGTGGCGATTGCTCCAGCATCTGCCACGGCGGGCACGGTCCAGCTGCTCGGCGATGGCAAGACCGTGCGCTTCACACCGGCAGCGGGCTTCAGTGGGATCGCGCGCTTCAGCTTCGGGGTGACGGACTCCGCGGGCGACTCGATGTCCGGCGAGGTCGGGGTAAGGGTGATCAGTGCTTACCAGATCTTTCTCAATGGCTACGGCCTCGACCCCGCGACGGATGGTGCCGCGGAAAGCGATCCCGAGCGCGATGGATTGGCGAATGCGTTGGAGTTCCTCTTGGGCGGGAGCCCGGTGGCATGGGACGCGGGGTCCGTGAGTCCGGTGATGAGTCCCGGGACGGGTGGCGGGGTGAGTTTCAGCTACGACCGCAAATTGCGGGCCCGGGGGAGCTTTGCCGATGTGGTGCAGAGTTCCGCCGATCTCGATGCATGGACGGATGCTGCGAACGGAGCGGCTGGCGTGAGCATTGAAGTCACCGCCCTGAATCCGGAGACCGAGCGGGTGAGCGTGCATTTCCCCGCTGAATCGCAACGGCGCTTCGTGCGTCTGCTGGTGACCGCGATCTAAGACCCTCAATTTTCCCTGAAACCCGTGCCAGCCGTCCCTACCTCACTTGCGCCAGCGCTCCGATTCATCCTTCCCGGCCTCGCGGCTCTGTGCCCGTGGCTGGTTCATGCGCAGATTCCCGCCTTTCCCGGTGCCGAGGGCTTTGCGGCACATTCCACGGGGGGACGCGGCGGAGACGTCTATCACGTCACGAATACGAATGGCTCGGGGGCAGGGTCCTTTGCCTACGGGCTGACCACCAATGTGCCTGCCGCCGGGCGGACGATCGTCTTCGATGTGAGCGGCTACACCACCATCTCGAGCACGCTGCGGGTGACTGCCAGCAAGATCACGGTGGCGGGACAAACCGCGCCGGGCGATGGCTTCGGACTGAAGAACGAGACCTTCCGCGTCTCCGGGAACAACAACGTCTTCCGCTTCATCCGCTTCCGCGATGGACGGGCGGGCGATGCCATCGACATCGACAGCACGGCGACGAACACGATGTTCGATCACTGCGACGCGATGTTCGCGCATGACGAGAACTTCTCCAGCTTCAACACGCCGCCGGACAACATGACCTTCCAGTGGTCGAACAATGTCTGGGGCCTGGCGACCCACTCGGCGGGCGGCTTGTGGGATGTGAATCATGCGACGGTCCACCACTCGCTGTGGTCGCACAACCACACGCGCAATCCGAAGGCGCGGCCGGACGGCCTGCTCGACTGGGTCAACAATGTGACTTTCGATTGGGACATCGGCTTCATCCTCGGCGATTCCCAGACCCCGGCGGATTGGAAGACGAACGTGGTCGGCAGCTATTTCATCGCCAGTTCCTCCTCTGGCAGTCCCTTTGCGAGTGCCAGCAAGGACAGCAACGGGAATCCGAATTTCTCGGTGTATGTGAACGGCAATCTGTACGACAGCGACAAGGATGGGGTGCTCGATGGCACCGACCGGGGTAGCAGCATCCTGGGTAGCAGCCTGGCGAATGTGAACCTGCTTGGAAGTCCGGTGGCGCGTGGTACCGGGGTGCCAGTGACCGAGGATGCCAATGCGCTGGTCGCCTACAAGAAGGTGGTCTCCGCCTGCGGGCCGCTGCGGCAGGACGCGAATCCAAACCGGCCGCTGCGGGACGAGCTGAATACGATCCTGACGAACAATTTGACCAGCCAGCGGCGACACAGGATTACTTATGGGTCTCTCGGGGGATCGGGGGCGACGAACGGTGGCTTCGGCACCCTGATCTCCAGTCCCGCGCCGACCGATACCGACCAGGACGGTATGCCGGACTATTGGGAGAAGGCTGTGGGCTACAGCCACACGGTGGCGAACAACAATACGGTGATGGCCAGTGCCGGTGGCTTCGTGAGCGGTACGACCTTCTTCCCGCCGAGCACGCCTGCGGGCTACACGCAGCTGGAGGAGTATCTGCACTACATGGCAATCCCACACCGGGCGGTGCTGAAGGACAATGCGCTGGATATTGACCTGAGCCGCTACACGCGCGGCTTTGCAAATGGAGCGGTCTTCACGGTTTCCAATGTAGTGGGCGGTGCGGTGACGTTGTCGGGAGGAGGGAATTCGCAGGCGCATTTCGTGTCGGCGGCGGGCTTCGCGGGCCGGGCGATGTTTGACTTCAATGTCACGGATGCGGAGGGAAGTTCGTGGACGCAGCGCTTTGCGATTCTCGTTTCCAGCGATCCGCTGCCGGTGGATCCGGTGTCCTCGCCGCTGGTCTGGAAGGGCAATGGCAGCTCGCATACCTGGAACAATACCGCCAGCAACCTGATGTGGCTGGATGGCGAGACACCGAGCGGCTGGGGAGACACGGATACAGCTACCTTTGACGACAGCGGTTTGAATTCGCCGAACATCACGGTGTCCGGCACGGTGCAGCCCTCGGCGGTGACGGTTGACTCCGCGAAGAATTACACCTTCACGGGCAGCGGAGCGATTGGCGGGGCGGCCTCGCTCAGCAAGTCGGGCAGCGGCACGCTTACCTTGTCGAATACGGGTGGGAATACCTTCCCGCTGGATATCCTGATCGATGGTGGCACGGTGGTGATCGGCAATGGATCGAGCATGGGCAATGGCCCGCTCGAGTTCCGCAGCGGTACGCTGAGCTCTCTCTTCACCGGCGGGCACACGCTGCCGAACCTGATCACGGTGCCGGGCGGCAGCAATGTGAGCGTGAACATGTCGCCGCAGATGAAGATCGGCGGAGTAAACGGGGGGGAACCCTGAATCTCAAGGTGACCGGTGCGGCAGTCCAGGACTCGCGGCTGAATGGCTCGTGGTCGGGATTCAATGGGACGCTCAATCTAACGGCGACGGGAGCGCAGACGCTGATCTGTGCGAACTTCAACGGCGACTCGACCAATGGCTCCTTCAACAACCTGAATGCCGCGACGGTCAATCTGGACAATGTGAACCTGGGAGGCCGGGACAACTCGGGCGGCAATACCCTTAGCATCGGAGCGCTGCAAGGCACGGCGACGGCGAAGCTGGGCGGAGCGCACTATGCGGGGGCGCTGACTTATTCGATCGGGGCGCTGAACAAGAGCACGACATTCGACGGCTCGATCTCGAACAGCACCAGCTCCACTGACTCCGCCAGCGGTTCGGCGACGGTGCTGACGAAGACGGGCACGGGGACGCTCACCTGGAATGGTCCCGGCAGCCACACCGGCGCGACCAATATCAACGCGGGAACCTTCATGCTGAACGGGACCTTCGGCCGCACCTCGACGACGATTGCCAACGGTGCGAAGCTCGGTGGGATCGGGCGGATCGGGGATTCCGTGGGTGGCTCGGTGACTGCCGCGAGCGGCTCGGCCTTGATTCCAGCCGGGGCGGGTCAGGTGGGACAGCTGCGGCTGGCAGCGCTGACTTTGAATGGGGCGACGCTGAACTACGATCTTTCCAGTAATCCGGGCAGCGGCAACGACCGGATCACCACCCAGAATTTGCTGACGATCAGCGGCACCCAGAACTTTGTTTTTAATCTGCTCAATGGCGGGTTGGGAGCAGGCATCTATAGCTTGGTCGATGGTGGCAACAATACCGCGCTCAACTCGGCGGCCTTCACGCACAATCTGCCGGCGACGACTCGCCAAGGCTTTGCGCTCAGCAGTTCCGCCGCCGGTGCGACGACGCCCTTCGTGCAGCTTGCCGTGACCGGCTCTGCGGCAAATCTGGTCTGGACCGGCTCGGTGGGCGTGAATTGGAACCTCAATAGCGCGGCGAACTGGACCCAAGGCGGAGGCACGGAGAACTTCTACAATCTTGATGCGGTCAGCTTCAATGACAGCGCAGCCAATGGCGCCGTGACGCTCAGCGGGGCACTCCAGCCGCAGGATGTGATCGTGGCCAATAGCGTCACCGCTTACACCTTCAATGGCAGCGGTAGCATCGCGGGATCGGCGGCGCTGACGAAGAGCGGGATCGGCACGCTGACGATCAATACCGCGAATACCTATACGCGGGGAACGACGATCAACGGTGGAACGGTTGCGATCGGCAGTGCCACGGCCCTGGGCAGTGGGCTTGTTGCGCTGAATAGCTCAACGCTGAATCTTGGGGTGGCATCGCTCTCGGTGGCGAATGAGATCCGCAACGGCGGCAGCTCCGTCATCGGGGTCACCAGTGGCAATAACACACTCAGTGGACCGCTGACAGGGACGGGAAGCCTGGCGATCCAGTTCCCGGCCGGTGGAGTCATGACCTTGCAGGGGAATCTCGATGACTTCGCGGGAAGCATCGCCCTCACCGGGGGAGGGGGAACGCTGCGCTTCAATCCCAGCAGCGGTGCCTGGGGCGGGGGAGACATTGCCTTCGACGCGGGGGCTCAGGTGATCAACAACCGCGCGACTGGCGATGTGAGCGTCGCCCTAGGGGCCTTGAGCGGTGCAACGGGTTCGCAGCTGCGTGGCAGTGACCAGGCAGGGCCGGCGGTGGATACCTATGTGGTCGGGGCGCTCAATACGGACACGACGTTTGCTGGTGCGATTTCGAATGGCAGCAATGCGACGCCGCATGCCACGGCGCTGACAAAGGTGGGGACGGGCACGTTGACGCTTGCGGGTAGCTCGAACTACGGCGGCGATACCGCGGTAACGGCTGGCACGCTCGCGGTCTCCGGCGTGCTGATGAGCAGCGGTGGCGACCTGGATGTGGCGGGCGGGGCGACTCTGCGCTTGGCAGGTGGGACGGTGGGGATGGATCAGGTGGTGATCGATGCGGGTGGCTTGTTAGATGGCTGCGGGACGGTGATCGGTGATCTTGTAAACAACGGGACGGTGCATGCCGACTGTGGCGGGAAGCTGACCATCCACGGCGATGTGGTGAACAATGGGACTTTCCGGGTGACCAATGGCACGGACTTCGAGCTGAACGGAAGCTTCACCAATGCCGGTCTGCTCGATCTTCTAACCGCCGATGTGCCGGCGGCGACCTTGCAGGCAATCGTGAACCAGGGAGTCGTCCTGGACTCGAGCAAGGTGAAGGTGGCCAGTGCCAGCCGGACGAATGGTTTCACGGTAACGATTCAGGGTTACGCGGGGCATACCTACCGGTTGCAGCGGTCCACGAGCATGAGCAGCACTTGGGTGGATGTGGGGGCTGCTCAGGCGGGGAGTGGAGCGGTGCTGAGCTTTAGCGATCCGGCTGCGAGCGAGACGGCGGGATTCTATCGGGTGTTGGTGACGCCATAGGTAGGGCCCTATCTGAGGCTTTGAGAGGGAAGTGGCGTTGCCGCTTTCATGCGAGCGATTGGAGTGCTCTGGCGACGAGGCTTGAGAGCCTAAATCTCAAGTCTTTTTGCAGAAACGCCAAGTATACGCGCGGCAACTCTCCGCTAAAGATAACGTTTCTTATTCTATCCCTAGGAATCGATCTCCATCGCTCCTGGCGGCTCCTTTTCTCGAACCCAAGTCTAACCCATCAAACCCCGTGAAAGGTCAAACCCTGCGTACCCATTTCCGCCCCATCCTGCCGTGCTTCATCCAGAGCGGCACGGCCTTGGGGATGCTCCTCGCGACCGCCCAAGCCGCGAGTTACTACAAGGCTAACAACACCTCGAGCCTGAACCAGAATGCCTCGTGGGTGGATCAGGCCGGAGCCGCGATGGCGACTACGCCGATCAACGGCACCGGTCAGACGGATATCTTCATTTGGGATAGCCGCGTGGCCGCTGCAAACACTGTGGATATCGGCGGGGATCTCGGGCTCAATACGATCAAGATTGTTGATCCTGCCGGGCCGGTCTCGATCACTGGCACCCGGACTTTCACTTTCACCGCGAGTGGCGGGGTGGACATGAGCCTGGCTACTCAAGATCTGACCGTGGCAAGCGGGATCTTTTTCCGGGCCACCGGTGGTGTGGCGATGGTGAACAATGTCCCGGGCGGCCGGACGCTCACGCTCAATTGCCCGATCAACGTCCGCAATAATTCCAGCGGAGGAACGATCAGTCACCCGGGGGCGGGGACGGTCATTTACAACGGCGCCTATACGGTCAGCAACCTGACCATGGCCGCGGGTGAGGTCCGGCTGAATGCGGCTAGCGGGTCGACGCGCAATGGCACCAACAGCACAACCATCAACGGCGGCAAGCTGGTGATCAACAATACCAGCGGCAGCGCGACCGGCTCCGGCGCGGTGGCCGTGAACAATAGCGGCACGCTCACCGGCCAGGGCAGCATGAGCGGTGTGGTCAGCGTGGCATCCGGTGGCACCCTGATTCCGGGTGCGGGTGGAGTGGGTTCGCTCAAGGCCGGGGGGCTGAATCTGGCAGCGGGCTCGGTGATCAAGTGGGAGGCGGTCGATGCGCTGCAGTCGGACCTGATTGAGGTGCTGAACTCGGATGGCCTGGTCATCAACGGCGGCACGATCGAACTCTACAATGCGGGGACGACGCAGCCCTTCACCGGCTTGGGCACTTTCAATCTCTTTGCCAGTTCCGGGGCGATCGGCGGCTCAGGCACCGCAAGCCTGGCGGTGGCCGAGAGCAGCAAGATCCCGGGGCAGACCTATACCTTTGGTGTGGCTTCGGGCTTCGTGACGCTGCGGATCGAAGTTGGCAATCGTCCGGAGTCTTTCTGGAACGTGAATGCGAATGGCACTTGGGCGACGGCTGCGAATTGGACGGCGAATGGTGTGCCGAATGGGACCTCGGCAATCGCGAATCTTGGCGGCAGCTCGGGCACGCCGATCACCGCTGCGCGCACGGTCACACTTGGCAGCCCGGCGACGGTAGGGATTCTCAACATCGACAGCTCGCAGACCTTTACGGTGGCGGGCTCCAATGCGCTGATCTTCGACGACGGTGAGGCTGCGGCGACGCTGCATGTGAAGAGCGGCAGCCATACAATCAGCGCGCCGGTGCAGTTGCCTGCGAATGGCATCCTTGCCAAGCTGGATGACGCTGCGGGTGCGCTCACGATCCAGGGCCAGATCTCGGGAGATGGCGGCGTGGGCAAATCCGGGCCCGGGACCCTGATTCTCACCGGTGACAGCTTCTACGGCGGACTCACCACGAATGGCGCTGGCACGCTGCAGATCGGCGCAGGCGGGACCAGTGGTTCGGTTGGTGGTCCGATCGCGAACAATGGGGTGCTTCGCATCAATCGCTCGGATGCGCTCAGCCTCTCCTCGCAGATTAGCGGCAGTGGCAGTGTGGACTTTTTTGGTGCTGGCACTACGACTTTGCTCTCGGCGAATACTTTCAGCGGACCAACGACGATTTCCGCAGGGACGGTGGAGATCGGTGATCCGCTTGCGCTGCAGAATAGTACACTGACCTATTCGGCTGCCAGTGGCACGCTCACGGTATCGGAGTTCTTGGATAGTATCACGCTGGGAGCTCTGAGTGGCGACAAGCCTTTCCCGCTGGCGAATACGGTTGCGACTCCTCTATCCCTGACGGTGGGACAGAACAATGCCTCGACCAGCTATACCGGCTCTCCTGCCGGGACTGGAACGAACTTCACCAAGGCAGGGAGTGGCACCTTCGCGCTGACTGGCACGCATGCCTTCACCGGCAATGCCACCGTCAATGGAGGTGTGCTTTCATTGGATGCGGGATCGAGCTTCAGCGCAGGATCCGTGAAGACCGGTGCGGCCGGCTCCAAGCTGCTTCTGAATGGAGGCACCTTGACGGCCTCAGCCCAATCGCAATTCACCAATGCCTCCGCTGGCTTGGATATCGTGTCGGGCACGGCGAACTTCAACGGCGGAATTATCTCTGACAATAACCTCAGCAGCGGAAACTTCTTCGTTCACGTGGGAGGAGGGAGTCTCAATACTGCGAGCCTCAGCGTCAGCCGGGGAGCTCTCAACCTTGGCACTGAACCTACCACCGGCCAGACGGGGAATGGGCTCTACATCAATGGTGGTGCCGTGGATGTCGCGGGGAACGTGGTGCTGGGCAACAATGCCAACTCGAGTGTCAGCGCCCGGATGGACAGCGGCAGCCTGACAGTCCACGGCTCCACGACAGTGGGGATCGCCAACCTGAGCCGCTGGTCGGTGCTGGATATCGGTGGCGGGAGCTTCACCTCCACGGATGCTGCGGTTGGGGTGCGCATCGGGACTGCATTCGATGGCCAGTCGATCATGCTGGTCCGTGGCGGCGTGGTGAAGGCGGAGCGCTTTCAGTTCGGCCAAGCGGACTTTGCAGGGAGTTCCATTCTCAATCTCACTGCTGGCACCGTGTATGTCGGCTCGGGAGGCATGGTGGCTGGCTCGGCCAATGCTGCGATGACCGCGAGGCTGCGGCTGGGTGGCGGCGTGTTGGGCGCGGCGGCCGACTCGGCTTCCACGGTGCCGGTTTCTCTAACAGGTGCGGCGGTGGTCACCGGGGCGGATGATTTGGATGCTCCCCATGCCGTCACTTTCAGTGGCAGCGTGGATGGCAGCGGCAGCTTGACGAAGAGTGGCAGCGGCAGCGTGAGCTTCACTTCTCCGAACGTCGCCTTCTCCGGGACCGTCAGTGTGAACTCCGGGAGTCTGGGCATCGGTGGTCAGACCGGGGCGGTCACGGTGGCTTCCGGTGCAGCCTTGACGCCGATCGGCACGCTCAATGCACAGGCGGCTTCCACGGTGAATGGCAAGCTAGCCATCCGCTATGATGTAGAAGCGAGCGTGTTGCCGGGGCATCTCCATTCGCAGGGCGTATTGACGCTGGGGGCGGGGGCGACTCTTGACTTCAGCGGAACGGGCACACTTACCGCTCCTTACTATATTATCGCGAGTGGTAGCGCCGGTGTCAGCGGGACCTTCACCGTCAATGGAGCGCTCCCTGCGGGCTATACTCTGAGTTACACCCACAACAATGGCTCCGGCTTCCCGGTGGTGGCGTTGGTGGGAGCAGCGAGTCCCTACGATACTTGGGCTGCCTCTTACGGTCTCGCGGGGGACTCCGCGGCGGTTGATGCGGACCCTGACCAAGATGGCTCGGTGAACCTGATTGAGTTCGGTATGGGGCGCAATCCGATCCAAGGTGGTGGTGCGGGACCGGTTTTGGGAAAGAGCGGTAACTTCCTCACGCTCGGCTTTGATCACATTGCGGGTGGCAACATTAGCTTCCGTGTCGAAGCCAGCGAGAGCCTCAGTGGCGACTGGACTGTAGTACAGACCTTCCCGGCCTTCGCCTCTGCGGGGACGGCTACTTATACAGACAACGTGGCGATGGGATCGACCAAGAAGCGCTTCCTGAGGCTCGTGGTTTTGCCCGCGAATTGAGCGGGTTTAGGGTTGTCGGGACCTTCTCAACCCGTGCGTGTTGCAACGAATCGGACAACCTGTGATGACAGGTTGTCCGCATTATAAACAAAGCGCCCTCATTGGGTGCCGAGGAGCAAATTTCCATTTGCCTGCAAACGCGTTTGGGTTGAGCGAGTACCGACCCCTTCGGTGGTGAGCCCCCGCCGGAAACCCGCGAACCCATGAAACAACCAAAGTCGGGCACGACGCGTGCCTCTCTCTTTGCGACGGCAGTCGCTTGCCCTGGTGCATTCTCCTCCCGCATCACCAGCGGCGCCCTTCTGAGTGTTTCCTTGATCGGAGCGCTCGCGTTGAGTCAGGCCTCACAGGCCGCTACCAACACGTGGACCAATACTGCTTCCGATCAGAACTGGGACAATCCCATCAACTGGAGCAACGGGCATATCCCGCAGGTATTCCTCGGCTTCGATGAAGACGCGGTGGTCAATGCGACCACCGGATTTCCGGTCATCACGAACGACATCGATGCCTTGCCGCGCGACGTCCTCGTGGGTGAAGCAGGCGGAGCGGGGCGTCTTGATCACCGGGGCGGGATCGTCGTTAGCGGCGATGGGAATTACGTGATCGTCGGCCGCGGGGGCGGTAGCACTGGTACTTATAATCTGGCGAATACCGCGGCCGTGGGCCCTGGTCTGACCGGCTTCGCCCAAGGTTCGGGCAGTATCTTCACGGGAGATCAGCTCCGTGTTGGCGCCGGTGACGGCACCGGCACCATGAACATCAACACCAGCGGCCTGATCAAGGTCCAGGGAGAGTTCAATATGGGTGAGGGCGGCGCCGATGCCACGGTCAAGATCGATGCCGGGACGATCGACGTCGGCAGTTGGTTCCGCGTCGGCTGGGGTGGCAATGGGGTGGATACGCTCAATATGGCCGGCGGCAGCATCAAGCAGCACGACGGAAATGCGATTTTCGCGGACGGTGCTGGCACTGGCAATGTCAACCAGACCGCCGGCACGATGTGGCTCAACCACGACCTGTGGATCGGCCAGAACACGGGCGTTAGCACGGTCAATCTCAGCGGCGGTAGCATCTTCACCCGCAATGGCGTGCCGATGGCGGGCCGTGATGGCGGTGTGGGCCACCTGAATATTTCCGGCACCGGCGACTTCCGCTCGCGCCGCGACTTCTTCATCGGCCAAGGCAACAACGCCGTGGGAACGGTCCACCTCGAAGCGGGAGCGATTGCGAACGGCAGTTGGGTCGTGATCGGCCGGGATGGCGGCAGCGGAACGGTCGACATGTCCGGGGGCACTTGGACCAAGACCGGCATGAACAGCAACTTCATCGTTGCGAGCTCCGGTCCCGGCGTGATGACCCAGACCGGCGGTCTGGTGGATGTGCAGGGCGGGATCACCTGGATCGGTGAGAACGGCACCTTGGCCAATGCATCGCTCACCATCTCGAACACTGCGGAATGGCGAACTGAAGCGTTCTCGCTGGCACAGAATAGCACCACCGGGGTGCTCAATCTGGATGGCGGCACAGTGAGGACCCACCGCTTCATCGGCACCCGCGAGACGAACGACACCGGCGTTTCGGCCGGCACCGGGACGCTCAATTTCAATGGAAGCCAGATCATCGCGACGCAGAGCGATAGCAACTTCATTTCGACCACGGTCGATAGCGTCGTGATCAAGAGTGGCGGGATGGTGGTGAACTCGAACGGCTACAATCTCACAGCCAACCAAGTCATCACTGGCACGGGCAATGTCGTGAAGAGTGGCGCTGGCACGCTCTCGTTGCTGGGAGCGAACACTTACGCCGGCACGAACACCGTCAATGCGGGTGGTCTGGTGCTTGGTGGCCAGAGTGTAGGTTCTCCTTCAAACAGCAACCCTGTGGTCTTGACAGCTAACACCTCCTTCGGGGTGAAGCTTGCCTTCGCCGGGGATCAGGCGGTGGTCTCTAGCCTCAGCTTTGCCTCTGGTACTTCCTTCAATCCCGACGTGGGAGATCTCAGCGGTTCCAATCCCACCGATGCGACGCTCAAGGTCACCGGTGCGATGTCCCTGACGGGCAGTATCCCGGTGAACCTGAAGGGCACGGAGTTCCAGACCGGGGTCGCTCTGCCGGTGCTCTCCTATGTGCCGGCCCAGCGGTCGGGCGGGGGCACCTTCGCGGCGGGCACTTTGCCGCCGGGTGTGGTCTCGGCCACCTTCAATGACAACACGAGTACCGGTATCGTCAGCTTCACCGTGACAAGCTACGCGGACCGGGAGTGGACGGGCAATGCGGGTAGCAATTGGACCGCGGCGAACAACTGGCTCGATGTGGTTGCCTCTGTGCCCGCGAACTACGTGGACAAGGCGATCGTGTCCTTCAACGACAATGCCGCGATTGGCACGGTGCAGGTGGGTTCGAGCGTCGCTCCGGGATCGATCAATGTCTTCAACAACACGATTGCTTATGCGTTGAGTTCTGGAGGCGGAAAGATCACTGGCACCACCGGTCTCACCAAGACCGGCTCCGGTGACCTTTCGATCACGGGGCTGGCGAATGACTACACCGGCGTCACCCGCCTCACGGGCGGCAATGTGACAATCGATTCGCTCACCAACGGTGGCGTTGCCAGTTCGATCGGGGCTGCCACCGCATCGCCAGCGAACCTGGTGCTCGGTGGCGGTGGCAAGCTGATCTACACCGGCGTCGCGGCCACCATCAACCGCGGCCTCACGCTGGAGGGTTCGGCTTCGCTCGATACGGCCAACAATCTGAGCCTGAGCGGTTCGGTGCTGCGAACCGTGGCAACCGATGGCGAGTTCATCAAGCTGGGGGCCGGCACGCTGACGCTGTCGGGTGCCGAGAACCGTCTAGGCGCGCTACGGCCGCAGGGCGGCAGCATCGTCTTCGACGGTACCGCAGGTCCTCAGGTCAACCTGTCCTCAGCACTGCTCTTGAACAACGGGGCGAGCGTCACGCTGAACAACAACACCAAGCTGGCAACGGGCGATCTGACGGTTGGAGAGAACTCCGGCTCGAATACCCTGACCTTGAACGGCAACGCTTTCCTGGAAACGCAGAACCGGGTGCTGCTCGGTGATAACACGTCCACCGGCACGCTGATCCTCTCCGGTACGAGCCAGATCGTTCAATCGGGCGGTTGGATCTCGGTCGGTCAGAATGGCACCGGTGGCACCGGCATCCTGACCGTGAAGGACAATGCCAGCTACTACCAGGTGGATAGCGACATGAACATTACTGACAACAGTAATACGGTCGGCACGCTCAACCTGCAGAACAACGGCTTGATCGACGTCAACAACGTCTTCTGGGGCAAGAGCGCCGGGACGAATGCCACGGTGAATATCTCCGGCGGCACCTTCAATGCGCATGGATTCATGCGGGTGGGAGACAATGAGACCTCGATCTCCGCCGTCAATATCACCGGTGGCAACGTGAACGTCTATGGCAGCGATGCCTATATCGGTCAAGGCGGGGACGCGCTCTGGACCCAGAGTGGGGGTACGGCGAACTTCGATTGCTGGGTGGTCATCGGACGCCTGGGCACTTCCGACTCGGTGGTGAATGTGTCCGGGGGTAGCTTCAACCTCACCAAGATCGGCCGGAACATCATCGTGGCCGAGGATGGCAAGGCCACGATCAACGTGAGCAACACTGGCGTGGTGAGCAATACCGGCGGCCGCATCGACCTCGCAACCCGCGAGAATGATACCGGCATTGTGAATGTCACTGCCGGCGGGACCTTGACCGCCCGCGGGATTTCCGCGGAGGCTCATGCAGGAGCCACCTCGACGTTGACGTTGAACAACGCCAACATCACCGCCGCCCCCTATGCCTACCCAAACTTCATGTATGGCATCGGGACTGCGACGATCGGGGCGGGAGGCGTGACGATCAACCCGAATGGCCAGAGCCTGCAGCTCGCCCAAGTCTTCAGCGGCACGGGCAATCTGACCAAGACCGGGGCAGGTGCGATTGCACTGGATGGAGTCAATACCTACGGCGGCACCACGACCGTCTCCGCCGGCACCTTGGGCGGCACAGGCAGTGTCGCGGGTCCGCTGGTGGTCAATTCGGGAGCGAAGCTGGCGCCGGGGCACTCGGTGGGCACCTTTACCGCCGGTGCCACTACCCTGAGCGCAGGTAGCACCTATGCCTACGAGATCGACGGCGCGACCGGGGATCAGTTGGTGGTCAACGGCAACCTCAATGTCACCGGCTCGACCCTGGCGATCACCCAATTGAATCCGGCGAGTGCCTCGTCCTACGTGGTGGCGAGCTATACCGGTACGCTGACCCAGCCCTTTGCGGCGGTGACGCTCAACGGCGCCGCATTGCCCGCCGGATGGACGCTGAACTACGGCACTGGCACGAACTCGCAGATCACCCTGACGGTGCCCGCCACACCCTACACGACATGGATCAACGGCTTCCCGTCGATTCTGCCGGCAGATCGCGATCCCGGCGATGATCCGGATGGCGATCGGTCCTCGAACCTCACGGAGTTTGCGCTCGATGGAGTTCCGAACAGCGGGTCCAACAGTGGGCTCACGGCACTGCTGCTCCAGGATACTGCAGCGCCAACCGGGAAGGAGCTGACGCTGATCGTGGCGGTGCGCGACGGTGCAGTCTTCGCCGCGGGCCCAAACGGAACGCAAGTGGCCACCAAGGACGGGGTCACCTATACGATCCAAGGTTCGCTGAACCTGACCTTCCCGAACTCCGCGGTGGTGAAAGTGGGTGGGGCCTCGGATACGGCTGCTGGCACGAGCCTGCCCAGTTTGGTCGGCACGCCGTGGGAGTATCACACCTTCCGCTTGTCGGCCTCCGAGGGTCTGCCCAATGGAAGCAAGGGCTTCCTGCGGGTGCAAGTGACGGCCGCACCGTAAGCACCGACCGGCACGATGGCTTCGGGGTCCCGACCGCATTTTCCTGCGGTCGGGACTTTTTCAATCCGTCGGCCGGCTTCATGGTGAAGCCGTGCCTCCCGGCTCAGGTCGGAAGGGCTGCCGCGTTCTTCCCTACTATTACCATCCTCCCTTTTGCATGATCCAACGAGTCCTCGTCCTCGGCTCCGGCAGCGCCGGCCTGATCGCCGCCCTTTCCCTCAAGATCAAAATCCCGCAGCTCGAAGTGAGCATCGTGCGCGATCCTGCGCTTGGGGTGATCGGGGTTGGGGAGGGCACAACGCCGAATTTCGTCACCCATCTCTTCGACTATCTCGGCATCCAGCGAAAGCGCTTCTACGCCCTTGCCGAGCCAACCTGGAAGCTGGGGATCCGTTTCCTGTGGGGGCCTCGCGGCCGCTTCGACTATACCTTCTCGCCGCAGATGGATCTCGTCTGGGGTGATCTGCCGAAGCCGAACGGCTTCTATTGCGATGAGGAGTTCTCCAATGTGGATCTCCCCGCAGCCTTGATGCGCGAGGGCAAGGCGTTTGCCCGAACTCCGCAGGGCGGGCCGGACATCCAGCCTTGGCATGCCTTCCACATGGAGAACGAGAAACTGGTCTCCACGCTCGAACAAATCGCCGTGGAGTCCGGGGTTGAATTCATCGATGGTGCGGTGACGGGTGCCGAGCGCGGCCCTCAGGGCATCGCCGCGGTGAATCTGGCGGATGGCCGTCGTCTTGATGCCGACTTCTTTGTCGATGCCAGTGGCTTCCGGAGCGAGCTGCTGGGAAAAGTCCTGGAGGAGCCATACGAAAGCTTTAACAAGACCCTCTTCTGTGACCGCGCGGTGATCGGTGGCTGGGAACGCACCGACGAGCCAATCCTGCCCTATACCACCTCGGAGACGATGGATCACGGCTGGTCCTGGCAGATCGAGCACGAGCACCACATCAATCGTGGCTACGTCTATTGCTCGGATATGGTCTCCGATGATGAAGCTGCTGAGGAATTCCGCCGCAAGAACCCGAAGGCTCCCGACTCGCCGCGCATCGTGAAATTCCGCAGTGGCTGCTATCGCCGGATGTGGGTGGACAATGTCGTTGCGGTGGGAAATTCAGGCGGCTTCGTCGAGCCGCTGGAGGCGACCGCGCTGATGATCGTGTGCGCCTATAGCCGCACGCTGACCGACTTCCTGATCCATTCCGAACTGGAGCCGACAGATTCCTTCCGCAATCTCTTCAACGAACAGACGGCCAACAATTGGCGTGAGATCCGCGACTTCCTCGGGCTGCACTACAAGCTCAACTCGGCGGGGACGACCCCATTTTGGCGGCGCT
The DNA here is from genome assembly GCF_000739615.1 of Haloferula sp. BvORR071. GTDB lineage: Bacteria > Verrucomicrobiota > Verrucomicrobiia > Verrucomicrobiales > Akkermansiaceae > Haloferula. The sequence goes on along the minus strand of NZ_BATP01000012.1, from coordinate 7,574 downwards.
GCCAGGAAGAGACGGATCTCAGCGGCATCAAGGACCTGTTGGAGTTCTACCGCGAGAATGGGCCCACCGGTTTCTGCCGCTACCGCATGCCATCCTCCCTCAGTGACTTCGGGATCGAAGGCTATCTGGTCATGCTGGTTGGCAATAAGGCCCCCTATGAACGGCGTCATCAGCCCAGCCCCGCGGAAAAGCAGATCTGGGAACGCCACCGTGCCTTCAACGTGGCCCGCGCGCAACAGGGAGTCGATGTAAAGGAGTCGCTCGCCTACGTTCATCATCCCGGCTGGCGCTGGAATGGCGACCGGCAGGGGTGAATGGCCAAAGGGTGAATTTTCAAGCAGCTTTGCAGAATGCCGGGGTATACGCTCGGAGCGTCCCCGGTCCAGGATGCTGATGATGACCCGATCCCTCCACGCCGCCCTGATGATGGCGGTCCTCATGGTGAACCGCTCATCCGCGGATGAAGCGGCGGACAAGGCATGGGCAAGCGTACCGGAGATCCTCAAACGGATCGTGCCACCCACCTTTCCCAAGCGCGACTTCATCATCACCCAGCATGGCGCGGTAGCGGGAGGCACGGAGAACTGCTCAGCCGCCTTTGCCACGGCGATCCGGCTCTGCGCCGACGCGGGTGGCGGACGTGTGGTCGTGCCGAAGGGCAAGTTCCTCACCGGGCCGATCCATCTTCGCAGCAATATCGAGCTGCATTTGGAGGAAGGCGCAGAGATTATCTTCAGTGATGACTTCGAGGACTACCTGCCGGTTGTGCCGGTGCGCGTGGGGGGCGTGGAAATCCTCAACTACTCGCCGCTGATCTATGCCAAGGATTGCACGAATGTGGCCGTGACCGGCAAAGGCATCCTGAACGGCAATGCCAAGAAGTGGTGGGCCTGGAAGTCCAAGGAGACCGGAGAGCATTTCAAGATGGGCGGGGAGGGCGTGCCGGTGGAGAAGCGGGTCTTCGGAACCACGGAGGCGGCCATCCGGCCGAACTTCCTCTGCCTGATGAACTGCCGGAATGTCCTTCTAGAGGGCTTCACCATCGGCAGCGGCCCGAATTGGACGATTCACCCGGTGTATTGTGAAAACATCACGATCCGCGGCGTGAAGGTGGACACCGATGGCCCGAACAACGATGGCGTGGATCCGGACTCCTGCCGCGATCTCCTGATCGAGAATTGCACCTTCAGCACCGGTGACGACTGCGTGGTCCTCAAGTCCGGCTACAATGAGGACGGCTGGCGGGTGGGGCGGCCCACGGAGAACGTCATCATGCGCCACTGCTCCAGCAAGCACGGCCACGGCGGCCTTGTAATCGGCAGCGAGATGTCCGGCGATGTGCGTAACGTCTTCATGCACGACTGCGAATTCGACGGCACCGATCGCGCGATCCGCATCAAGTCTCGCCGGGGCCGCGGCGGAGTGGTCGAGAAGGTCTATGTCCGCGACATCAAGCTCCGCAAGATGCAGGAGGAGGTTGTGATCCTCAACATGGACTACAGCGCGGACAAGAACGCCGCCGCCAATGAAAAGTCGCCGGTCTTCCGCGACATGTGCTTCGAGCGCATTGCCGGTGATGGCGCGCCAGTCGCGATCCGGATCACCGGCGAGCCGGATTCCTTGATCGAAAATGTCCGTTTTGAGGAGGTGAAGCTTTCGGCGAGGCGGGGGGTGATTGCCCGTTTCGTGAAGGATCTCCGCTTTGAGGGCATGCAGTTCGACATCAAGGACGGCCCGCTCTTCGATCTGAGCAATGCCACGAAAGTCTCGATTGATAGTATAAGCTCATCCTCTGAGACGAACGGGTTCCTGAGGCTTGAAGGCAGTGGCTCAGGCGGGATCGAGATCCGGAATAGCTCCGGGGCAACGGGCCGGATAGAGCTCGGACAAGGCCTATCGAAGGATGCAGTGACGATTCACTAGTGCAAGACGGGGCCCGGCTTTTACGCCGGGCCCCGATGGTCTGCTAGGCTCGCCTCTTCAGGCTGTCATGGAGCTTCCACCCGGAAGAACAAGTGCTGGGAGCCGGGGAGGGGATTCGGGAAGCTATAGGTTGTGGTGCTGCCCGCTCCGGCAGGGACTCCGCTCGCCGCCGTTCCGACGAACGCGTCACCGAGCGAAGCCGAATAACCGATCCGGTAGGTGCTGCCCGGTTGCGAGGTCCAGGTCAGCGTGAGGGTCGACGAGGTCGGACCGCCGGTGATCCCGAGGATCTTGAAGTCTGCTGCGACGGCATCTGCGGTGAGGGTGCCGAAGAGCTGGAGCTCATTCAGATGCACGGTGCCTTCACTAACACCCACCTTGGTGCAGGCCAGGCGGACGTAACGATACTGTGGCGTGGCTGCGGGTAAGGTGCACTTCACGACTTGGTTCCGTGTCGACCAGATCGTCAGGCGCGCCGGGTCGGATTGGGTGAAAATCGGAGTGAAAGCGACACCATCATTCGAGCCGAGGAGTTGCCAGTCCACCGGATCCCGCTCCGGCCGATCGTCCGGCGAGGCGATGGTGAAGCTCTGCAAGGAGACCGTGCCGGGGAACTCCACCGTGACGTTGGCCCCCCCTGCAACATTGACGCCACCGCTCAGCCACTTGTCGTTCAAGGTGCCTACCTTGTTGTCGAAGAGGTCGTAGGCACCGCTCAGCAACTCGGGATTAACCGTCAGCGAGCCAGTGCCAAAGAAGTTCTTCGCTGGCGTGGAGGTGACCACCTTCCAGTTGAAGTTCGCGCCGGTGCCGGTCGAGTCGTCGATGTTATTGTCGGGGTCGGTGAGGGGCGCGGGGAGTAGGGCAGCAGTGCCGGTGCCGAGGACTTCAAGGATGGCGTTGTCCGGCACGCTGGTGCCCAGCGTCGGATTGGTGCCGCGAGCTATCTCGGCACCATCGGAGTAGAGGTCGTTGTCAGTGTCCCGCCTATTGGGATCGGTGCCCGTCTGTGTGCCATCGAGAAAGACCTCTTCAGGATTCTCGATTCCGTCCGGGAGTCCATCACCATCGGAGTCGGCCACCAAGGGATAGGTGCCGGTGTGGGTGCTATCGACCCAGGTGCCGTTGCCGGTCTCCCAGCCGTCCCAGAGACCGTCGTTGTCGCAATCGGGATTGGTGGGATCAGTGTGTGCGGTTTGTTCTCCCAAGTTGGAGAGCGTGTCGCCATCGAGGTCGTCCTCGCCGTCGGCGATGCCGTCGTTGTCACTGTCGGAATCGTCCGGATCGAGCCCGTATTGGACTTCCCACGCATTGAGCAGGCCATCGCCCTCGCGGTCGGCATTGGCCAGGTAGAGGTTGATCTTCGGTGAGAAGGTCCCAATGGGCACGTCGGGATCGGCGTCGAGGTTGTTGCACTCCCGGCTTGCGAAGCGCTTTTGGCCCTCGCTGCCGTTGCTATCATCGACCACGAAGATCGTGACGATGTTGTCCGGGTGGCCTTTGACGAAGTCGATCAGAGCTTGGCTGGAGAGCGTCACCGGCGCGCCTTTGTTGACGTTGTTGTTAGCCGTGGAGGTCTGGACCACTCCGAGGTCCACCGTGCGGTCGCTGCGAATCCCCATGGTGGTGGTGAGGCCATCATATTCGAGGCCCGGGAAAGTGGAGAAGGTCGTGCTGCTTTCGGACCAATCGTCATCGGTCATCGTTCCTTCCGTGGCGGTCACCGCGTTGTAGCCGGTGGAATTGTCGATCACCCCGTAGAAGTGTAGCGGCACCGTTGAGCTGTTGAGTCGTTGATTGATGAGCTGAACCTCTGCTCCGAGAATGTCGGCGGGATTCTGTCCGGTGAGGTCGAAGCGCATGGCCACGATCTCGTGGTTGCCCTGCCCGGCGGTTGCATTCGGAATCCAGCGGACATTGATTGCCTCACCAGTGCCGCTGTTGCTGTTGGAGTTGTTCTGCTCGTTGATCTGGGTGTCGGCACTCGCCGCGATGCTGACGCCGGGAAGATCGATCACGAGGCGCGGCGCATAGGTGCCGGCGGGCTTGGCGGTGCCACCGGTTTCCAAGGTGGTGGCCTCGCGCGAGGCGAAGCGTTTCTGGTTGCCATTGACGGTTTCCGAGACCACCAGGATCGTCACAATGTTGTCCGGATGGGCGACGAGGAAGTCCTTCAGGGCGGCGGTCGAGATGTTCACTTCGGTGCCTTCGGCGGTATTTGTCGCGGCAGCGGTGCCGAGGTCAGTCACGCGGTCCAGGCGGATGCCGCGGCTGGTCGCCAGGGCGTCGAACTCAAGGCCGGGCGTGCTGGAGAAAGTGGTGCCGTTCTCCGGCCAATTGTCGTCGGTGCCGGTGCCGTCCGTTGCGGTGACGGCATTGTAGCCGGTGGCGTTGTCATTCACGCCGTAGATTCGGAGAGTCTGGGAGGCGGAATTGGCTCGGTAGTTCACCAGTCGCACTGCCGCCGCCGCGATCTTGGAACGGTCGTATCCGCTCAGATTGAAGCGCAGGGCGAGCACCTCATTGCGGTCGAGGTTCGAGAAGCGCGCATTGAGGTTCGTAGCGTCGAAGGGGGATGCTCCGTCCGTGCTGGTACTGACACCATCGTAGTTCTCGGAGACGTTGAGATCGGCTTCAGCGCGGATAGGCACTTGCACGCCGAGCGCGAGGAGCGATGCGAGGAGGAGAGATGAGGCGACGAGGGATTGGCAGGTGGATCGATGGGTTTTCATAGGGCTTGGGAGACGGGCCGCGACACCTTCCGGCAGCCTGTCTAGAATCTTGCCCAAGCGCCTGAGATGCGCGAAAGGCGGCTTTCTGCAAAAGCTTTTGAATATTGGGAAGCATCCCGCGCGATGTTGCTTGCAGGCGTTTCAAGGGTTTTTGCAGGGAAGCCAATGGTGTGCTCCGCTAGAGTGGCGGCCTTCGCGGCGTATAGCGGATGATCCGAGATGAAATCCCTTTTGCTGATTCCGATCACTTGCTCGCTCGCCGCAGGCGCTGAGATTCCCGCTTTCCCCGGAGCGGAAGGCTATGGGGCTTATGCGAAGGAAGGGCGGGGTGGCGATGTCTATGTGGTCACCAGCTTGGCGTCCTCGGGGGCGAGCTCTTTCTATGAAGGTCTAACAACCATTCCGTCCGCAGGCCGCACCATCGTCTTTGCGGTTAGCGGGGAGATTCATCTGGCGGGCGGGATCAAGACCCGAATCGCCGCGAACAAGCTCACGATCGCGGGCCAGACGGCGCCCGGAGATGGCATTCTGCTGCGCGATGGCACGCTGCGGATCTCCGGCGACGATATCGTCATCCGCCATCTGCGCTTCCGCCATGGCAAGGAGGGCTCGGGCGGGGACTGTATCGATCTCGACTCGAATTGCGAGAACGTGATCCTCGTTCACATCTCGATGGCTTTCTCCACGGACGAGAATATCTCTTCCTTCAAACGTCCCCCGGACAAGCTCACGCTGCAATGGTCGCTCAATGCCTGGGGCCTGGAGACTCATTCCTGCGGTGGGCTGTGGGACCAGAATCATGCGACCTGTCACCACTCCGTTTGGGCGCACAACCACACACGCAATCCTAAGGCCCGGCCTGCGGGATTGCTCGAGTGGACGAACAACGTCAGCTTTGACTGGGACATCGGCTTCATCATGGGGGACTCCGAGACACCTGCCTCGTGGAAGGCGAATGTGATCGGCAATTACTTCATCTGCCCGCCCGGAAATATCCGCAATACTCCGCTGGAGAAGGCCGGCGTCGATCGCGAAGGGCGGCCGAATTTCTCCATCCACGTGGCGAACAACCTTCACGACAACAACGGCGACAAGGAGCTCAATGGCACCGATCGCGGCTGGGCGATTGTTGGCGGCAGCCCCTTCAAGGAAGGGTCGAAGCCATCCGGGAACTACATCCGACTCGATGCTCCGCTGCCGGGTTCCGAGCTCTTGGCCGTCGAGAGCCCGCGCGTGGCTTACAAGAAAATTGTCTCCGATTCCGGTCCCCTGCGGTTGGATTACGCATATGACGGGGGCCTGCGCGACGAGGTCGATTCGCGTCTGCTAGAGGACGTGGTTGCACTCAGGCATAATCACATCACCAGGGAGCGCGACCTGGAGGGCGTGAGCAATGGCGGCTTCGGTACCTTCAAGCCTGCTATTCCTTTGGCTGACAGGGATCAGGACGGAATGCCTGATAGCTACGAGGAGGCCTTGCATTGGAATCCGCGGGAGAAGGACAACAATGAGGCGGTGCGCGGCGCGAGCTTCTTTCCCAAGGGTAGCGCTGAAGGCTACACCCGCCTGGAAGAATATCTTCACTTCAAGAGCGTGCCGCACCTCTTCATGGAGAAGGGGAGGGCAGCACCTATTGAGATCGACCTCAGCCGTTACACTGCCGGCTTCACGAAGTCGCCCAAGTTCACGATCTCCGATGTCAGTGGTGGCAAGGCCATCCAAGATGGACCCGGCGGGAAGCTTGTCCGCTTTACGGCAGGGAACTCGGCGGGTCGTGGTGGCTTCCGTTTCACCGTCACGGATGCAGAGGGCGATGCCTGGACGCGCCAGTTCGCGATCTGCATCACCGGCTCTTGAACTTGCTTAAGGAGTCGCCGCGGGCTTCGTGGGTTCGAGATCCTGATAAGTATTGATCTTCGGCCGTCCGGACACCGGGTCGACATACGCGAAGATCAAATACCGCATCCCCGGCAGGAAGCGCAGCGAGCTTTCGTTGGCGATCCGCCACTTGTCGCCGTTGAGGAACTCGAAGATCACCGGTGCCATGTTGAAGTCGTCGCGCTCCTTCGGCATCGCATAGCCGTGGGCACCGGCGGCCTTGAGCATGCCCTTGTGCTCGCCGATGACGAAGCGGATGTCACTGGTGTAGAAGTTCGCGACATAGGCCCCGCCGTCCGGGAAGCTCTTGGCCGAATCCTCGATGACGAAGACCCGCCAGCCCGCGGAGGGCGGGGCATCGGCTGCGGCCTTGTCGAGCCGCACGAAGACGACCAGTGCGGAGTTGACTCCAGAGGGGATGCCAGCCGTCGCCATCGGCTTGCGGTCCGCCGCGGAGATGAAGGGGATCTTGCCGTCCTTGGCAGTGCAGGTGATCTTCTTGGACAGCGTCGAGGTCGGCAGCGGGCAGGCGATCTCCTCGCCCTTGCCGCCGACAGCGATCGCCGCGGCATCATCCTTCACGCCGAAGGCGAGAAAGCGGCATTCGATCGGACGGGCATCCTGGGCAAAGGCGGTTGAGCCGATGACGGACAAGACGAAGGCAAGGATCAGGCGCATGGGTCTATGGAAAGGATGTCAGATCTCAGCGGAGCTCAGCCAGCGGAAAGAAACAATCTCGAAGCGCCGGCCGAAGTGCTTGTTGGCATCGCTGCTCAGCCCGGCTGCCGCGATCTCGGTCTTGTCGGCGGGATCGATGTATTCGGGGATTCGCTGCACCACCGCCTCGCACACCGCGGTGGCGGTGAGCTTGTTGTTGGCATCGCGCGCCTCGCCGTGGGCGCGGATCGTGAAGGTATCCGAGCGTGGCGTCGCGGCATTGCCGAGCACGGTGAGCAGGTCGGCCTGGCTCAAGTATCCGAGTGCGCCCTGATAGCTGCTGCCGATGCCCGCGGCGGGGTTGCGGTACTTGTAGGTGCTGAC
>NZ_BATP01000013.1 GCF_000739615.1 Haloferula sp. BvORR071 | reverse complement strand
GGAAGGTCGGCCGAGAAGATGGAGTTTGCCGACCTTCCGGACTGGCGTGGAGAATCCGCCGTCCTACTTTTAACCCACGGAAGGCGAGGTGGTAGGCCCGACCGGAATCTAGTCAATTCTCCGGATTCCGCAGCGGCGGATGCGGATGGTGGTACTGGAATCGTTACTAATAAAACCGACCCCCGGGCTTACGGTGGTGACATTGTCCGGAACAAGGACTGGAGGGGTGCGCAGCACCACGATCCCATCGCTCGGCAAGATTTGGGTTCCGACGGAGTCGGTGTTGTTCATGTCCGTGGCGAGGGCGCTCCCTGCCTGAAGGTAGATTCCGGCCACGCTGCCCGACATCACCTGTACCTCCATGATCGCTTCAACCGTGCTGCCTGCCGGAGGACCTTCCAAGTTCGCGCCGAAACAATTGAGGTAGAAATTCGACAGGTTGGCTCCTTGCTTGAAGGCAATCTCCCACCAATTCCCCTCGGGCGTGGGAATCAGGGTCTTGCTGTCGACCGTGGCCCCTGCCGGAGGGAAGAGGTACCAACCCCCGCTGGTCGGCTGGCCATTGCTTCCTTCCAGTGCGGCATTCGGCGTGATCCAGTGGGTATTCGCCCAAGGATCCAGTCCAAAGCGGAAGTGCTCGGCGAGCGTCTGGTGGAGCGCGCGGCCAAGCCTGGAAGCAGCATAGGCGTTCGGATGAAAGTCGTCGTTGGGCAGGTAGGAACTGTCCAGCCCCACGCCGTTGTCGCTGCCGGGCACGGCCTCCATGAGGCTTGTCCAGTCGCAAAGCGGCACGTGATGGGCGGCGCTCTCCTCGCGGACCACCGCATTCAGCAAAGGCACGCGCGCTTGACGTGCCGTGTGGTCCAAGAGCGCCCCCGTTTTGATCGGTAGAACTGTCATTGCCACCGGTTCGATGCCAGCAGCGCGCAGTGCCGCCCAATCGGCGATAATCTGCGTGCGGTACTCTTCGATTGAGCTCAATTGCGCCGCGTCATTCGTACCGTAGGCGAGAACGCAGACGTCAGGATGCGCGGCAATGACCCGATCGAGAACTGTCGCGCTGATGACCACGGACCGCCTGCCGGGGACGGCAAAACAGAACCTCTGGTCGACGGGATCGGCAGTGAGTTCCCAGCGTGCTCCGCCGAAGACTCTGGCCCAGCCATAAAAACCCCGGGCGGAGATGTGCGTTAAATCCAAGCTCCCCTGAAGGGTATTCGAGTCACCGACCACGGCGACCTTCGAGATGATCGGCTTGGTGCCGGTCATGTTCACCCGATAGAACTTCTGTAGTCCGGTGACGGGCTCGCTGAAACTCATGGTCAGTCCATCCCCCGTGCGAGCCTCGCCGATTGGCAGCCAATCATCCGTGAGGGCAGTGGAGGACTCGACTTGATAGCTTGCCCCCGCCTGGGTTTCCCAGTGGAGATGGAATTCCTGTGGGGTATACTCGATCTGGAGCTTGGACGCGATGCTGGCGTCCACTTCGGCATGGGCTGCCGGAAGTACCGGTGCCACTAGTGCAGCAAGGAGGGGCAGGAATGAGCGCATCAGTTAGAGTAATCCTCGTTCACCCCGAGCCTCAAACTCATCGACCAGCGGCCATTCTGGCATATTCCCCGTGACGTTCCATGGTTCGGATAGATCCAGGGTTTTGCTTGGAACTTCCAGAGGGGAAGACATAGGAGGGGCGATGCTGGGGTGTGACCAAATGTGACCACTTAAGCTGCAATCCTTTGTTTCCAATGATTTCCTTGGTTTTAAAGGAGTAGTCCCGACAGGAATCGAACCTGTACCTACGGCTTCGGAGGCCATCGTCCTATCCATTGGACTACGGGACCATTTCGGGGCACCGGGAACGGCGCCACTTGCGGCGGGGCGGAAAGTAGCGGCGCGGGGTGCGGCTTGGCAAGGAGAACCGGCGGGAGGGGAGGCAGTGACGACGAATGGCCGGAATCAATGGCCGTTTCGCTCGCGGGCCTGCATCTCGGCCTCCTCTTCGTGGGAGTGGATCTGCAGGTTGACGTTCACGTCCTCGCGCTCGGTGACGGACTTGATCACCCCACGGATGGCGGAGGCGCTGAAGCCATTGCGGCCGATCAGGAGGGCGACGTCCGACTGGCGGAGGACCAGCTTGAAGCGCAAGCGCTTGGGGCCCAGCTCGGTGACCTTGAGCTGCGCTTCCGCCGGGAATTCGATGAATTGGACGGCGATGTACTGGAGGAAATTCCGGATCTGGTCGGTGACCACCTGCATGATGGCTCCATCTTTGGCGCAAATGCCTGTTAGGGCAAGGATGGAAGAGGTGTGCCGAGTGATCAATCCGAGGCCGAAGAAGCGCCAAGTGATCGGTGAGTAGTGATCAATAAAAGAAAACAGGCGGGGAATCGGCTGATCCAAGGCCGGAAGGCAGCGCCAGAACCAGAGATGGAAAGGGCGCGAACTAGATTCCCCCCGGAGTCAAGGTCCGCGCCCTTTCTGGGTCAGCCCAGAGTTTCCGGCGGCGAATCTGTCGGATCGATCTCCCCCCAGAGGTCAAATCCTTCGTAAGGGATACGCTGCACGGTCTGGTCTGTGCGCGGGTGCCGAAGCACGCCGCACGATCTGAACATGTCAAAAATATCAGGAGAAGGAAAGAATTAAATGGTCTTGAAAAAGTGACTTTTCCCCCGGCCGTGAAAATATTGGAATTTCAATCATTTAGGCCGAGTGTGGCGCTTGCCCGCCAGCGACAGGTTGCCAGCGGGGAAAGTGCTTGTTAGGAAGCGGGGACATGAAGCTGATCCGTTACGGCGAGCCGGGCCGAGAGGAGCCCGGGATCATTCTGGAGGACGGGCGCTGGCTCGATACCGGCGGGCAATTCAACGACTACGACGAGGGTTTCTTCGCGCTCGGTGGCTTGGAGGCCTTGCAGGCTTGGGTGGAGGACGGTTGCCCGGACGCGGAGGAGATTCCGCAGGATGTGCGGCTAGGGCCGCCGGTGGACCGCCCTTCCAAGATCGTGTGCGTGGGGAAGAACTACTTGGAGCACGCCAAGGAATTCGGCGAGGGGATCCCGACCGAGCCGGTGCTGTTCATGAAGGCGAGCACTTGCTGGAGCGGACCCTTCGATGACGTGATCTGTCCGCACGGTGCCACGAAGCTGGACTACGAGGTGGAGCTGGCGGTGGTGATCGGCAAGACGGCCACCAATGTGTCGGAAGAGCAGGCGTTCGAGCACGTGGCGGGGTATTCGGTTTTTTGTGACTATTCGGAGCGTGCGTGGCAGAAGGAACTGGGCGGCCAGTGGACGAAGGGGAAGAGCCACGACACCTTCGGGCCGATGGGGCCGTGGATGGTGCCGGCCGCCGCAGTGGCGGATCCGCAGGGCCTGCGGCTGTGGTGCAAGGTGAACACCGAGCTACGGCAGAATGGCTGGACGGGGGACATGATGTTCGGCGTGCGCCAGCTGGTGGCCTACATCAGCCGTTTCATGACTCTTTTGCCGGGCGATGTTATTGCCACCGGCACGCCTGCCGGCGTGGGCATGGGGATGAAGCCGCCGCGCTACTTGGCCCCCGGGGATTCCGTCGAGCTCGGGATTGAGGGAATCGGCGAGATGAAGCAGCGGATCGTGGCGGGATAGCGCCGACGATTTGAAATATGAAATCTGAAATTTGAGATTTAGAACCTAAATCCCGCTTTCCCTCCCCACAATCCGCGCTTGCCCAGTTCCCGTCCGGCGGATTACGCGGAGCGGGTCGCCCGACTCTTTAATCTTTCAAACCGATGCCGATTCAACGCGCTCTACTTTCCGTCTCTGACAAGACGGGTCTCGCCGACTTCGCCAAGCAGCTTCACGAGCAGGGCGTTGAGTTGCTCTCGACCGGTGGCACAGCGAAGGCTCTGCGCGAGGCCGGACTACCGGTAATGGATGTCTCGGAATTCACGGGTGCCCCGGAGCTGTTCGAGGGCCGGGTGAAGACCCTGCACCCGAAGGTCCACGGCGGCCTGCTGCACAAGCGGGATGACAAGGAGCATCTGGCCCAGGCCAAGGAGCACAACATCCCGCCGATCGATCTGGTGGTGGTGAACCTGTATCCCTTCGAGCAGACCATTGCCCGTCCGGACGTAACGCTCAGCGATGCGATCGAGAACATCGACATCGGTGGTCCTTCGATGCTGCGCAGTGCGGCGAAGAACTACGCGGCGGTGACCGTGGTGACCGATCCTGCCGACTACGAGCGGGTGATCGAGGAGATGAAGGAGCACGGCGGCAACACGACCATCGGCTTCCGCGAGCATCTGGCGGTGAAGGTTTTCCTGCGGACCTCGCAGTATGATGCGGCCATCTCGAATTACCTCGGCCAGTGCGGGCAAGGCTCGCGCTCGAATTTCAGCGTCAGCCTGCCGCTGGAGATGGATCTGCGCTACGGCGACAACCCGCACCAGAAGTCCGCGCTCTACGGCGACTTCAAGAGCTGCTTCAGCCAGCTGCAGGGCAAGGAGCTGAGCTACACCAACATTCTCGACATCGAGGCTGCTGCGGATCTGATCCTCGACTTCGTGCGGCCGACCATCGGCATCCTCAAGCACACCAACCCCTGCGGCGTGGGCCAGGATGACGAGGATCTGCGCGTGGCTTGGCAGAAGGCCTTCGAGACCGACCGCCAGGCTCCATTCGGCGGCGTGATCGTGTGCAACCGCCCGCTGACGGAAGGCGTGGCCCGGATCATCTCCGAGATTTTCACCGATGTGATCATCGCGCCGGACTACGAGCCGGAAGCGCGTGCGGTGCTGCAGAAGAAGAAGAACCTGCGGATCATGAAGCTGAACGACGCCTATCTGGCGGCGAAGCGCGCACCGGTGATCCGCTCCTGCCCGGGTGGCCTAATGGTGATGGACCGCGACCACACCGCGCTGGGGCTCGACAATCTCGAGAGCAAGGTGGTGACCAAGCGCCCGCCGACCGAGGAGGAGATGCGCGCGATGCGCTTTGCCTGGCGCGTGGTGAAGCACGTGAAGTCGAACGCGATCGTTTACGCGAAGTCCGACCGGACCCTGGGCATCGGTGCCGGCCAGATGAGCCGCGTGGACAGCTCGCGGATCGCGGTGTGGAAGGCGAAGGAAGCGGGGCTGGACCTCAAGGGTGCGGTGATTGCCTCCGACGCGATGTTCCCCTTCGCCGATGGTCTGCAAGCGGCGATCGAAGCCGGTGCGACCGCCTGCATCCAGCCCGGTGGCTCAATGCGGGATGAGGAAGTGATCGCGGCGGCCGATGCGGCTGGCCTAGCGATGATCTTCACGGGTCACCGGCACTTCAGGCATTGAGAAGGGAGTCTGTCACTGCACTGGTGACAGCGTGCCGTCCTTGTTTCTCCGGAAGATGCCGGATGGTCCAGTCTGGGTGGGAGGGCTAGTTCCTCCGCCCGGGCTGAAGTGTGTGATGTCTGGAGCCTTGGCTGCAATGGTGCCGTTTCGTTCCTCGATCGTGATGACGGAGGGAAAGAGCAGGTATCCGCTGTCCCGCCAGTCGCTCCAGCGATTCTCCTTCTTCTGCCAAGTGCGGGAGGCTTCACAGGAGAGGGTTGCTGTGTAGCGCCGCGTGATGCCATTGGCTCTGTCCGCGGGGCTGAGGGAAGACTTTGAGATCCGGCAAATAGCCAGTTTCTTCCACTCGACCCGGATGTTCATTCCCGGTCTGTTGTCGGTGGCGCTGGCGCTGCCATCGGCGCGGAAGGCGACGGAGCGGCCCAAGAGCTTCGCCGATTCTTCCAGCACCATCTTTTGCTCGGCGGCTGGAACGGGAGTCATGCCGGCGACGGCTTGCTCCAAGCCTCGCTCAAGGAGCTTCGTGATCTCTCCACCCGATTGAGCGGCGAGTGGCAAGGTGAGCAGGGCCATTGCGATGAAAGCGCGCATGGCGGCATGAGACGGCCTGTAGTGTCTCGGTTCAAGGACATCCATGCCAAGGGCTTTCACGTGATCGCGTGATAGTGGGAAAGGGTGGCAATGATAGCTTGGAGACGTGGTTCTTCTCGCCGCGACCTTGATCCTGGGCCTGATGATCGCGACCAGTTTGGTCGGCGTTCTGGCGGGATTGCGGCCTCATCGCTCCAAGGGGGCGGCGGGGGAGAGGATGGCGGCGAAGCGCTTGCTGGATCTCAATCCGGAGATTTTCCGGACCTTCCATGATCTCTATCTGCCCCGGCCCGAGGGCGATGGGACGATTACCCAGATCGATCATCTGGTGATCTCGCGCTTTGGTATCTTCGTGATCGAGACGAAGAACTACGACGGATGGATTTTCGGCGGCGCGCGGCAGAAGCTGTGGACGCAGTCGATCTTCGGCCGCAACACCCAGTTCCAGAATCCGCTCCACCAGAATTACCTGCATGTGCAGGCGACGAAGGCCTTTCTCAGCCTGGCAGAGCGGCAGTTTCACTCGCTGGTTTTCTTCGTGGACGGTGACTTCCGTTCGGAGATGCCGGAGAATGTGATCTGCAGTGACCTCTGCGGTTGGATCGCGGGGCACCGTGCGACGCTTCTCAACGACGAGACGATCCGGGAATCCATCCGGCGCTTGGAGGAATTGGAGCGGCAGACCGACCGCAAGGCGGCCAAGGCGAAGCTGCTCCAACAACTGAAGCGCGGCAACCGTCAGGGGCCGCGGGTCACCGGTGAGCGGGACTTGCCCGGAGAGATCGCGGCCACCCAGCCACCGCCGCTGCCGCCCTCGCCGTGGAATACCGGTAGGCCGGAGCCTGGCGCAGTGCCGCCAAACGGGCAGTTCGCTCACGCCGACGCCCGGCAGTTCATAGCGGGTGTCCGGTCGGCTTGACCCTGAGGCGCGATCGGCTATCCTTGCCAGCGAGTGAAGGAGCGCGAAGTCAGTTTCGAAGCCTTGCAGCGGCAGAAGCGGCGCGCCCGGGCACGAGATGCGAGACGGCTTGCGAATGGCGAGGTTACGCCAGAGCAGTTGCAGGCGGAGAATTCGATAGTCCCGGCTGGTGCTACAATCCGGATTGTCAATTTGGCCCGGGCTCTCAAGAAGCATTACTCCAAGTGAAGGATCAACGGCCAGCTACGGGGCCTGCGGACTTTGCTGATGTTTTCACTCTATCCGATGGCTTGGAGCCTCTGGTGGTCGTCGGCGGTCACGCGGTCAATTTGTGGGCGCTCCACTTCTTAAAGGAAGGGGTAAGCGAGTTGGAAGAACTCCAGCCGTTTACCAGCAAAGATCTCGATGTCATTGGCACGACGAAGCACCTAGAGGCCCTTCACCTAAAGCTGAAAGGCAAGATCTGGCGTTCGGAACCCCGTAGCCCGGTAATTGGACGCTTGGAACTTCCATTTGGAGAGGGAGTTCGGATCGTGGAGGTTTTGCACACGGTAAAGGGGCTCCATTTCGGCGAGATCGAGAAGAACGTGGACTTGGAATGGGAGGGTCTCACCGCTCGTGTGGTCCTCCCTCATCTGATGCTGAAGGCCAAGATCGCCAATTCCGTCGAGATAGATCAGTCCGAGAGGAACGATGTGCGACATGTCCGGGCCATGATCCACTGCACCCGAGCATTTGTCTTGGGTCTGTTGGCTATGATAGAAGACGGAACTGTTACCCAACGTGAGGCGGTGAATCTACTCGAGGAAATCCGCGAGGTTATTGGAAGCGATCTTGCCCGGCGGGCGGTCGCGCTTTGGGGCTTCGATTTTTCCCGAGTCTGGCCAGCTGAACTTATGGTGACGAAGCTGGAGAAGCTCACCCGCTTCGTGGAGCACCGTCTCCAGAGGCCCGCAAACTGACTCCGCTGGATTTTTTCAGTGCGCGGGGGGCGGGGCGGGTCTATCGCATTTCCATGCTCTTGGGAGTGAACATCGACCACGTGGCGACGCTGCGCCAAGCGCGCTATGCCCTGCTGCCGGATTCGCCGAATGCCGAGCCTTCGCCCTTGCAGGCGGCGCTCGATGCGCAGGCGGGCGGAGGGGATTCGATCACGATCCACGTGCGGGCGGACCGCCGCCACATGCAGGACCGCGATGCGTTCGAGATCCGCAAGGCTTGTCCTCTGCCGCTGAACCTGGAGATGGGCGTGACGGCGGAGATGACCGCGCTGGCGCTGGAGCTGCACCCTGAGTTCGCCTGCCTGGTGCCAGAGACCCGCGAGGAGGTGACCACCGAGGGCGGGCTGGATGTCGCGGGCCGCTTGGCCGAGGTGAAGGCCTGCGTGGAGCGCCTGCAAGGGCAGGGGATCCGCGTCTCGCTCTTCATCGATCCGGATCTCCATCAGATCGAAGCGGCTGCGGCCAGCGGTGCGGAGATGATCGAGCTGCACACCGGGTGCTTCGCGAATGCCGCGGGTGATGACCTGGAGAAGGAGATCGCGCGTCTGGTGGCTGGTGCCAAGGCTGGCCATGCCGCGGGCCTGCAGGTGAATGCGGGGCACGGGATCAACTACACCAACTTGCACCGGCTCTTCGTGGTGCCGCACTTGGCCGAGTTGAACATCGGCCACAGTATCGTCTCGCGGGCCATGCGGGTGGGTTTCACCGCGGCGGTGGCGGAGATGAAGGGGCTGATGGCCGCCTATCCCGGCGCCTGAGCGAGCAGTTCCGGCTTGGCAGCAGCGGCTTTTCCCTTCGCACTTCCTTTATGCGCATCATCGGCATCGGCATCGACGTGGTGGAGGTGGAGCGCATCGGGTCCTCGATGGCGGAATTCGGCGAGCGCTTTGCGACGCGGATTTTCACCGAGGCGGAGCGGGCCTACTGCGATTCCCAGCGGCGCCCGGAGATTCACTATGCCGCCCGCTTTGCCGCCAAGGAGGCGGTGGCCAAGGCTTTCGGCACCGGGATTGGCAAGGAGCTCGGCTGGCTTGATATGGAGATCGTGCGCAAGGAGAGCGGTGAGCCCGCGCTGGTACTGAGCGGGGCGGGCAAGGCTTTTGCCGAGGCGAATGGTATCGACGAGGTGAAGATCAGCCTCAGCCATGCGCAGCACTATGCTGCGGCGAATGCGGTGGCGCTGGGGGGCTAGTAGCCACCTCGGAGCGGTCGGCTCCGAAGACCAAGAATGGGACCGCTCGGTGAGCGGTCCCATGGAAGCTGCTCACTTCGCCTCGGAGCGGAGCTGCACTTTGATCGCGTTTTTCTCGCCGAGGTACTTCTTGGCGATGTCCCCGAGTTCCTTCGGCGTGATGGAGGCGACATCGGCATCGCGGCCGCGCACCAGCTCGATCCCCTCGGGATTTTCCTGCGACTTGGCGAGCACGTTGCCGAGCCAGTAGGTGTTGTCGCGCTTGCTCTTCTCGATCTGGGCGAGCAACGGCTTGCGGGCGCGGTCGAGTTCGTCGTCGTCGAGGCCCTTCTCTGCCAGCTCCGCGCCGAGAGTGGCGGTGACATCGGTGAGCTTTTTCACATCCTCCGGTTTGCCCACGGCATCCGAGATCAAGTAGCCGAAGCCTTCGAGGCCATCGGAGCCGTCGGGATTCGCGCCGGGGCTATAGGAGGCACCCATCTTCTCGCGGATCTCCTTGCGCAGGCGGTCGCTGAGAACTTCGCCCAGCAGGTTGAGGCGGCGCACGAACTTGGTGTTGTTGCGGAGACCTTCGGTCTTCCACACGACGTGGGCGGTGGCCTGCGGGATCTTGCTATCGTAGGCAAAGCTCTTCTCGGCCGGTGCCTTCGGGAAGCTCACCTTGCGCTGGGCGGGCAGCGCGGGCTTCTCGGTCTCACGCTGGGCCAAGGCGCCGAAGGTTTTGAGGATCATCGGCAGCATCCTGCTTTCGTCGAAGTCACCCACGATGCTGAGTTCGAGGTAGCCCTTGTTCAGGGCCGGCGTGAGCCACTTGCGAGCGTCTTCCAGCGTGTAGGAGGCGAGCTTGGACTCCTCCGGGAGGGTCCAGCGGAAGTCGCCACCGTGGAGGTAGGCTTCCAGCTCCACCTGGGCACCGGCCACGGTGTGGCGGACCTGCTGGAACATGGCAGAGATGCTCTTGCGGAACTCGACCAAGGCCTCTTCACGGTAACCGGGATCGGTCATCTGGGCGCACATGAGCTGCAGTTCAAGCTCGAGGTCCTCCGGAGTGGTGCGGCCGGAGAGGATGAAGGCGTCGTCGGTGATGCCGAAATTGGTGCCGACATTCCGTCCTGCCAGGATCTGCTGCAGATCGTCCACCGAGTGCTTGCCGAGACCACCTGCGTCAAAGACCGACGAAGCGAAGAAATCGATGCCCGGCGAATCCTTCGGCTGGGTCAACTTGCCAGAGCCAATGCGGGCAAGGAGGCGGATCGAGCCTTTCTCGAAGTCGGTCTTCTTGAAGTTCAGGCGCACGCCGTTGGAGAGCATGAGCTGGCTCAGCGCCGGATCGGCAATGTCCTTGCGGCTCTTGACCTTGCCCGGGGTGCCGAATTCGGAGTAGGCGAAGGGGACGGACTTTTTCTGCTCCGGAGCTTCGACCGCCTTGTCGTGGGATTCCTTATAAAGAGAGGAGAGCGTCGTCACGGCGTCCGCGGGCTCGTCCTTGGTGGTGAGGATCAGGTGGAAGCCGCGGTCCGCCCAGAATTCACGGAAGGCGGCGTGGCAGGCATCTGGCGTGGCGGAGTCCAAGCCGCCGCTGATGATTTGCAAATCGGTTTCCGGGGTGGAGAAGACGCTGCCCTCGTTGATCGAGCGCGCCAAGCCGCTGGCCAGCGCTTCGGACTTGCGGGACGCTGCCGTCTTCACCGCCTGCTGGTAGGCATTCAGCACGTTGGCCTTGGCCTCCGCGATTTCGGGCTCGGTGAAGCCGAACTCGAGCGCGCGGCGATATTCCTGCTCCATCACCGGCAGGGCTTCCTGCCAGCGGTCATCGGCGACCTCGACATCGAAGGAGCCCAACTCGGCGGTATTGAAAAGCTCCTCGCGGCTGGCGCTGCCAGCGGTGATGGGCGAGCCATCCTGCTTGGCGATCCGCTCAAAGCGGCGGGCGATCGCGGCGTGGGCGAGTTCCAGCGGCAGCAGGCTAAGCCGGCGCGTGGTGGTGTCGGCCACCGGGCTGAAGGGGCGGACGGAGACCAGGCTCAGGCTGGTGGAGTCCACTTCCTTGTCCGCGAAGACCGCGGCCTTCACGCCCTCGATCGGGGTGATCTTGCCGAGGTCCGGATTCTTCCCGGGGTCGGCGGGGTTGGCCATGCTGCTGAAGCTCTCCTTGATGCGGGCTTCCACTTCTTCCGGCTTCACATCGCCGACGACGATGAAGGTCATCCGCTGCGGGGTGTAGAAGCGGGTGTAGTAGTCGACGAAGCGATCGCGGGTGGCCTTGCTGATGACCTCTTCCTCACCGATCGGGAAGCGCTTCGGGATCAGGGAATCCGGCAGCAGCTCGCTGAACTGCTTGAGCATGATCCGCATCTTCACGCTATCGCGGGTGGTCTTCTCCGAGAGGATCACGCCGCGCTCCTTGTCGATCTCCTCGATGTCGAGCTTAGCGCCATCGCCGAAGTCGCGCATGACGGTGAAGCCGAGGTCGAGGGTGTCTTGGCTGAGGTTCGGCAGGTCCAGCATGTAGACCGTCTCATCGAAGGAAGTGTAGGCATTCACGTGGGCACCGAAGCCGATGCCGAGGTGCTGCATCTTCGGGATCAGGTCATCCGGGGTGAAGTGCTTGGTGCCATTGAAGACCATATGCTCCAGGAAGTGGGCCAGGCCCTGCTGGTCATCCGCCTCCATCAGCGAGCCGGTGGCGATGTGCATGCGCAGCGAGACGCGGCCCGGCGGCTCGGCGTTCGGATAGATCATGTAGCGCATCCCGTTTTCCAGCTTGCCGAAGACCGCCTTCGGGTCGGCCTTGATGTCGCTCTTCTCCTGTGGCCAGACCTTGGCATCGCCTTCCGGGACGGAGACGTCGGTCTTCACCGGCACCGGCGGAGTGATGGGGGCTGCTTTCTCGACTACGGGGGCCGCGGTGCCCGGCGTGGCGGCAGTGGTCTTCGCATCCGCAGGCGGGGCCTGCGGTGGCGTGACCGTTACCGTGGCCGGTTGCGGCTTGGTGATGAGGAAGAACGCCGCGACCGCGGCGAGGAGGAGGCTGAGGATTATGGGAGCGGGGTTCCGCATGGCATGAAGCTGGCTTGACTCGGCCGGGATTGGCAACGGGGAAAGCGTCACCGACGGCAGAGAATTTTTCTAAGAATCGGGGTTGCAAAATTTCGCGTGACGTGATGGTTTCTCGCCCCGCCGATCCGGCGGGAACGACATACAACAGGAAACGCGCGCGTGGCGGAATTGGTAGACGCGCTAGATTCAGGTTCTAGTGAGAGCAATCTCGTGGAGGTTCGAGTCCTCTCGCGCGTATCTGTTGGAAATGAATGAATTAGGGAGCTTTGATCGGCTCCCTTTTTCGTGTCCCGGCACCGGCTGCGCCCAATCCTGCCACTTGCCCCACCACCGCCGGACCTGTTAGGAAGCGGGGATGGAAACGGTATCGCTAGGAGATTTCATTTCGGAGACGCTTCAGGAAATCGCAAGAGGCGTCCGCGATGCTAACGACAAGATCTCGGCCGACCCCGCGAAAGGCTTCGAGGTCTACTCGATTCACAAGAACAAGGGGGACTTAAAGGACTTTCCGGGCATCTCGTTCGATGTCGGCGTGGCAGCAGCGGATAGCTCCAAGACAAAAGGAGGCTTCTCGATAACTCTCGTTCACTTCGGGGCGAATGCGGGAAAGGAGAGCGGGCGAGAAACCAAGGCGGAGCATCGGATTAAGTTCACCGTCGGAATCGCTGAGCGCATCCAATAAAAAGCTCCATTCAGCGAATGCCGACAGGAGCGGGCTCGTCGTCTGGCGAATGCTCATTCACCCAGCATTAGCCGCGACGTGCGGGAGCTGCGGGAGGAACTCAGGCGGGAGAATTAGGGGCAGCGCCACTAGAGTTCGTCGGGGTCTTCGCTTCGCATCATCAATGCCAAGAAGATAACGCCAATCGAGACGAAGAGCATCACCGGCCTCCACGTTCCCAAAAATAGCGTTACTCCGTTGAAAACCACGCCCGCTCCACCCCAAAAGGCAAGCTTCCCGCGCAATCCGAGTGATTGGTACCAATTGATCATGCCCGTGGGCGTAGATGGGCCACGGAACGAAAGCAAGATACAGCAAGCTGCGAGAGGCACCGAGGGACCCCAACCCCGGCAAAAACTTCCGGTGTTGCCCCGGCTGCTAACGCCCTTTGAAAGAGAAAGCGCGATTTGCCTCGACCCTGATCGCACAGAGGAGCACTGTGATGTTTCTCTCCCCGGAAAAGATGCGCGATCCGTCGAGGCGCTCGAGCCGGCGTTTTTTTCATAGCTTCCGGCCATGCCGGCCTCCACCTCACTCCAAAATCTGCGCCACCCATTGCGAGTCATCCCAGCTCGCCGATCATACATTCATGATAGCCGCCAAATTTGACGCTGGAGACACCGTCCGCATATTGAAAGGAGCCAACGAGGGCGTGATTGGCGTCGTGGATCACGCGGTGGTTAGCAGCGGAGAATGGCTCTACCTCGTTCAAAGAGTAGGGTGTGCGTCCTGGGTGGAGGAAGATCGCCTCAAACTCGAAGCCGCCGTGTGGGGTTGATCGCCACGGCGGAACTCGCCGAGAGCATGGACTTCGGCGGCGGCTCATTTCATGTCCCTGACCGCCCACCAAGATGATCAATACCGGCAAAGAACGGATATCCCCTGACGACTGCCACATCGGAGATTGGGTGTCGCTGCCTTCTGTAAGCGAGTGGAGCCCCTTCTTTGATCCGCGCCTCCACCAAAGCCCAAGCGGCGAAATGGAATTCCTCCTGCGGCCCTTTGTGGGCGGCGAGCGAAAGGTAGTGTGGCAGCGTATGCGGTGACGACGGCAGAGACCATCCGCGGGTCTGCATGGCGATATTGCGCTGCTTTGCTGCTCTCTTCAGCTTCAGACAAGGGGTAGGGTCCAAGCCTTACATGATCTCACTGCTTTTCGAGGAACACCCCGATCCGGATCCCACTTTGGCCGAACTGATCGACGGATACTTGGCTCGCATCACCGAGCAGGAAATGCTGGAGCCACAAAACGACGAGGGCACTGCGGAAGAAAACTTCCGGCACTGACGCGGCGGGCCCGATGCTTCCCCCCCCAGAAGATTGGACCCGCCGTCAACCCCTGCGCGACGAATTGGATTTCTAGGATGCCATAGGCATGGGTGTGGTCGGTTGGGCTTACCGGCCGCGCTCTTGTTTTATGACGGTCTTCATTCGAAGTGGTGCCCGGCCCTATCTCGGATGAGGCGCGCGAGACCAACAAAAACCCCAGCCAGTCACCCGCGCTCAAACCACCTCAGCGGCCCTTCTCCTCCACCTTGCTCGCCAGACCAGCATGGCGGCCCATAGCAGAGCCACGATGAGCAATAGCAGCCAGTGGGGGATGAAAAAGAACCACGCGCCTGGTCCTTGGATGTTGAGCATGACCTGCATTCGCTGCCCCGGAGAAGCGGTTGCCCATGCTGCATCGGCCTTATCGGGAGGTATTGGGTGCTCCGCCCACATGATCTGTGGCGTTGGCAATAAATTGGGCCGTTGAGAAGCGGGAGTGCTGAATCGGTCTCTACCAAAATCGGATACCAAAAAGCCGGGGGTGTGTTGGAGGTAAAGGCCGCACACCCTGTTTCCGGCGAAGAACCCGCTCCGGGAAACGAATGACGAGTAGTCGTAGGAATCCCACCACGCCCAGCACACAAAGGCCATCCCCAGCAAGCCGGACCAAAAGGTAATTGAGCGATGAAGGGCTAGCTTCATTCGTGCATGATGGCTTGGTGGTGAGAAATGAAAAGCCCCGCCTGCCGGAGCAAGCGGGGTGGGGGCGTCAACTGACGGAACCAAGGTCAGCCCTTCAGGCGCCTCGCCACGCGGTCACGACGAAGGTATGGGCACCTACGGTGGTGAGGTCTTTGAACAGGCTGTCGTGTTGCGAAAGAACTCCGCTTGCGGGCTTCCTCGTGGAGTAGCTGACCACGTCACCACCCACCAGTGAGCCGGGCCGAAGCCAAGCCGCCTTTTCTAATTAAGGCGCGATCCTCACCTGCAGGAAGAGCGATCGACGAGCGGTAGTCGCGCCGGGAGCGAGGGAGAGGGTAACGGTCTCATAGGCGGAGTCCGTGGTTGAGGGGATCGTGGATTCCTCGATTACGAAAGCGGGTGACCAGTGGCTGAGGTCATCGCTCACCCGATATTCGTAGTGCAGACCGGCGGCGGTGTGCATGCGCAGGCGGCGATGGCTGAAGCGGAAGCTGCCGGTCGCGGGCTGGGCGAGGAGGAGGGTAGGGGTGGAGCGCTTGTCATCCACCAAGGCGGGATCGGTGCCGAAGGCCCACTCGCCGAAGTTGTCGAGACCGTCGCTATCCGGGTTGGCGCCGGATTGGCCTTGGAGAGAGCTGTTGTTGCCGAACTTTGCGGTACGCCATTCCTCGTAGGTGGAGTAGGGGTGGACCTCCTGATTGATCCAGTTGGCGATGAGTTCCGCAGCCTCCAGATCGGGCACGGCGGTGGCGATTGGTGGCATGCGGCTGTAGCCATTGGCACCGGCGACACGGTTGAAGAGGATCGAGCCCGCGACCTTGTGGGGAAGGACCAAGCGGTCGTCCGGGTGGAGCGGGGCATCGACGGTGGTGCCGTTGATTAGACCCGTAGCTAGTAGTCCGAGCTGCGCGCGTCCGTCCCAAGTGCCGCCGCCGGTGCCGCCCGCCTTGTGGCAGTAGGCGCAGTTCACATCGAGATACGAGCGGACGCGGGCCTCCAGCGACTGGCTGGTCTCGTCCGGCCGGTAGTGGCGCGGCAGGCTGGCGGGATTGCCGGAGAAGCCGCTGAGGTAGCCGCTCGCGTGCAGTTCGGCGAGTTGGCTGCCATTGTTGAGCTGACGGGTATTGAAGGACAGCGCGTGGCCGGCTTCCGGCGTGTGGCAGGTCATGCAGGCCGTGCGGGAAGGAATCTCCCAATTGATGCTTGTTGGCGTGCCGTCGAGCGTGATGTTCACGGTCAGATTGTCGCCATTGTCGCTGACCAGGGTGGCATCGGTTTGGGGGCCTCCATTGACCGCATTCCAGCGGTAGGAGATGCCGTAGCTGCCGCTCGCGTTTCGCACCAGAAAGCGTGTCTCCAGACGGCGGCGCGGGGAGCCTGCAAGCGGGCGACGGTCGGTGTAGCTCTGGCCGTCGATTGTGCGGGTAAAGCTCTCCCAAGCCACGGGATAGTCGAAGTGCTTCACCCAAAGCATGCCTGCCGGGAAGCTCCATGTGCTATCCTGCGAATAGCCCATGGTGTCGCTCGCATCGGGAATCAGAAACCAACGTTTCTTCTCCGCGTGGTCGGACCAAAAACGCAGGTTCGGCGTATAGGCCTGACCGCCGGGGTTGGGTGTCAGGTCGCCGAGATCGGCGAAGAAGTTGGTGGCGGCCAAGGTCGGCGGGAAAGCGCTGTCATCCGTGCCGAACCGGAGTCGCTTGATGCTGCCGATGCCCTGGTTGGTGCCATTGTTTCCGCGATCCAGCAGGAGGATCTCACCGGTCGCCGGATCAGGCAGTAGGCCTACGATGGCGACCTCCCCCGTCAGGCGACTCAATACCGGAGCCCCTGCGCTACGCTCTACGCTCCAGATGTTTCCTGAAACGTAGTCGGCGCAAATGTACTTCCCTGTTAGAGAGGGGATTGCGGTGCCACGGTAGATGAAGCCACCGGTGATCGAGTGACCCTGATAGGCTCCGCCGCCAGCCGCATATTCCCAGAAGGGGGCCGTCAGCGTCGCCGCCGATTCCGGTGCGCCGTTCAAAAGATCCCCGGCACGCGGGCCGGGCAGGTTGCCTTCTCTCCAGCCCCAGCCGCCGTTGTCACCGGGATGGAAGACATCGAGCTCCTCCCGGTCGCTGCGGCCTACGTCACCCACCCATAGCTCATCCACCGTGCCATTGTGGTCGTTGTCTTCGGCGGAGAACTGCCAGGGATTGCGCACGCCCATCACGAAGATTTCGGTGCGCACCTTGTTAGGATCGAGCGACACCCCATTGAAACTCGTGGCCCCGACCAGAGGATTGTCCGGGGGAATGGCGTAGCGGGCGACACCACCCGGGCGCGGGATCGCGAGATCGGCGTCGTTGTCGGCATCCGGGCCGGGATCGGGATTCGGCGGCAGACTGCCAGCACGCTTGTCGACATCGATGCGGATGATGCAGGACCAGAGATTGCGGTCCACGTGTTGGGAGTTGTTGTGGCCGTCCTCTTGCGTGCCTTCATCCCCGAAGCCCACGTAGAGGTAGCCGTCGGGGCCGAACTCGCAGCTGCCGATGTTGTGAATGGTGTCGTCGCAGTTCTGCTCGATGATGATTTGCTCCGCTCCGGCGGTGTAGGGCGGACTGGTCTGGCACGTGAAGCGCGACAAGCGAACCGTGCCGACATTCGAATTGTAGGTGACGTAGATGTAGCCGTTGTTCGCCCAATCCGGGTGCGCTGCGATGCCCTTGCAGGCCTGCTCATTGTTGTCGTGCATCACCGAGCTTGTGATGTCGAGCAGCGGCACCTTGGTCGGAGCTGTCACATCTGGGATCAGGAAGACGCGGCCATCTCCTTCCGCGATGAACAGTTTCCTCTTATCCCCGGGAATGGAGCTGAAGCCATGCGGCGAATCGAAAGTGATTCCCGGGAAGGCCTCCTCCAGCCGCAGTTCGGTGGCGGGAGGCTCCGCCGGGATCGTGACAAATGCCGAGTCGAAGCGCGGGTCCGTCGTGAAATGGATCGTGACCGTGGCGGTGTCTGTCAGGGAGCTTCCGGTTTCCTGGACACGGTAGGTGAAGGAATCCGTTGCAGGTGTGCCCGAGAGATGCCGGTAGAAGACCGTCCCATCGGGGCTGGCGGTGGCCGTGCCGTAGAGGGGAGGGGAGACGACGCTGAGCGAGGAAGGTCTGATCAGCCCGCTGTCATTGGCCAATACCTTGATGCGCGCTTCGGCACCGTGGTGCATGGTGGCGCTGTCGTCGTTTGCGGCGGGCGGGGCGTCATTGAGATCGGCCCAAGTGTAAGCGACGCGGATGTTGTCCCACTGGACCGCGCCGGTGCCACCGGAGGCGAGACGGATGGCGGAGGACCAATTGTCACTGGTGTGCGGATAGGTTGCCACCGGCGTGTTGGAGGCTTCACTCTGGCCGAGCGCAGGATTCAGATAGAGAGCTGCGACATTCGCATCGAAATCGAGTTTGGCGACCAGCGTGTATTTCACGCCATCGACAGGCGCGATGCCGGAGTAGGACCACTGGTTGGTGTTGAGGTCGTGGATCGCGAACTCACGCAGGCCCGAGACCGGATTCGTTGCGCCGGGCACGCCGAAGAGATAGCGCTCCGTGCCGAAGTCATAGGTGCTCGCACCACTCCAGGTGGCATTCACCGCGCGGGTCATCTCAAACTTGTAGTAGACCACATGCGAGGCAAAGCCGGCCTCACCATTGACTGCTCCGGCGCGCTCGTCCGAGTTGCCTCCATCGCCTTCGCCCAGACCGTTGTATTCCCGCTTCGCGCCACTCTCCTGCGTGACCAGTGTGCCTGAAATGACCTGTGGGGTGCCGGCTGTCGCATCCCAGTCTGACGTCGTGCCGCTGTGCCCGATGGACTCGTCGTTCTCGCGGGAATTGTCAGCGTCCCAGTAGACGCCACCGGTTTTTCCGGCGATCGGGCCATCGGGATAGTCGAAGCGTTCGCCACCGACGAGACCCGGTGGATGCACAGCGCCGGGGTAGCTGGAGGCGTTGCCGGGATTGCTGCCGGTGCTCACCTCCACACCATCGGAGTAGCCGTCGCCGTCGCTGTCCGGGTTCTTGGGATTCGTGCCCCGCAGGTATTCGTCGCGGTTGAGCAAGCCGTCGGCATCGGCGTCAAGCAGCGAGTCGTTCGTGCCCACCAACAGGCCATTCGCGGTCTCCCAGGCGTCGGGCATGCCGTCGTCGTCGCCGTCCGGGTCGACGAAATGGAAATCGGCCCACGCGGTTGTCACGGTCAGATTGTCCCACTGGCAAGCACTGCCAGATGCCAAGCGGACCGCGGAGGACCAGTTCGCTCCGGTGTAGCTGCCACCGGCGTTGCAGGAGTTGGCCCCGCTGGTCTCGTTGTAGAAATCATCCGCGTCGGGATCGACCCACAGGCCGATGAAATCGCGGTCGAAGTCCAGCACTGTGACAATCGTGTGCGCCGCACCGTCCGCCGCGATGCCGCTGAAGTAGCGCGTCCCATTGGCGGTGATCTCGCAGCCATATTCCAGGTTGCCTGACGAGGGATTCGCGGCGCTGGGCACGCCGAAGAAGACGCGCTCCGTGCCGAAGTCATACGAGCTCGCACCACTCCAAGTGCCGCCGCCAGCACGGGTCATGTCGAAGCGGTAGAAGACCCGGCCCAGGCCGCGCACGGCTCCGCTGCGCTCGTGGTTGTCCTGCCCATCATTGGCCCCTCCGCCGGTGCCCTCGATGGTGCCATTGTATTCGCGTTTCGCTCCCGAGTTCGAGGTCGTGAGCTTGCCGGTAAGCACGGAGGAGGTGCCGAAGGCATTGTCCCAGTCCGAGTGGAAGGCGGTGACCGCTTTGTCGAAGTTGTCGTAGTTGAAGCCGGTGCCGCCGGTCTGTCCGGCGATTGCCGTG
Organism: Haloferula sp. BvORR071; assembly: GCF_000739615.1. Lineage (GTDB taxonomy): Bacteria > Verrucomicrobiota > Verrucomicrobiia > Verrucomicrobiales > Akkermansiaceae > Haloferula. The sequence goes on along the minus strand of NZ_BATP01000013.1, from coordinate 4,383 downwards.
TTGTCCGGATAGGAGAACTCCTCCTTCCCGATTTCCGTGGCGTGAAGAGGAAGAATGAGCAGCGGCAGAAGGAGAAGCCGGGGAGACATGAGGAGTGGGGTGAAAGGAGCGTACGCGGGAGAGCCGGGGAACCCGACAAAAGGCCCGCCTTGCGTTGCACAAGGCGGGCCTGGAATGGAGCTGTCCAAGGGATGTCAGGGAGCCGGCGAAGGGCCTTCATCCGCGCGGAAGAAGAGCTTCCGCACCGTCCCCGGAGTTACCGGGATCACAAAGGGCTGGGGCGTTGTGCTATTGAACTCGAAGGGCGGCACCAAGGGCACGAAGCCCTGCAGGCTGCTGGACTTGAGCAGATGGAAGGTCTTGCCCGCCGGGAGGCCCGCCGCGGTGATGCCAATTGTCCCGGCACCCGCATTGTAGCCGGTGATGGAGAATTTCACCGGCGAAGCTTCGCCAGCCAATTGCTCCCAAGTGTTTGCTACCACCACATTATCCCACTCCGTGTCACCGGTCCCCGTGGAGGAGAAGCGGAGGCCCGAAGCCCAGTTCGTACCGTTGTAGACGCGGGTCACGTGCGCGGTGTTCGAGACTTCGCTACCGCCGAGGTTCGGGTCGATCCACAGGCTCAGCAGATTGCCGCTGAAGTCGAGCTTACCGACCACGGTGTAAGTCTGGTCCGGATTGACTGCGAACGAGCCATTGTCAGCCGTGATCGCGGTGCCTTCGCGAATGCCCCACTGCGGGGTGCCACCATTGTCCACGATGCCGAAGGCCAGACGCTCCTGGTTGAAGTCGTCCGGGCCGAAGGAACTGAGCAGCGCACCCGCACGGCGGGTCATCGTCGCCTTGAAGTAAACGATCGAAGCCCCGAAATTGGGCTCGTCGTTTACCGCCCCCATCCGCGCTTCGGTCGGTGTGGCGTCGCTACCTGCGCCCTCGCCCGGACCGTTGAACTCGCGGTAGGCGAAGTTCTCGCGGGTGTTCAAGTGTCCGCCGAGGATATTCGCGGTGCCATCCCAATCCGAGCTGGATCCGGTGTGGCCGGTGAAAGGGCCATTGAAGAGCCAGTTCTCGTAGTCGAAGTAGGTGCCACCGTTCAGGCCACCCACAGCTCCATCGGTATAGCTGAAGTCCTCCCGGCCGATCAGGCCAAGCGGCGCACCAATGGTGTCGTTCGGATCGGTCGGGTCGGAGGTGAACCCATTGAGGCCGATCACTTCACCGCCGTCGCTCTGGCCGTCGCCATCGCTATCCGGATTGTTCGGATCGGTGTTCACTTCGGCGCCATCCTTCAAGCCGTCGCCGTCACTGTCGGGATTGAGCGGCTTGGTGTGGGCATTGCGCTCGCCGGTGCCGTCGCTGAGGCCGTCACCATCGGTGTCCTCGACAATCGGATTGGTGCCGGCGCGATATTCTTCCACGTTCGTGCTGCCATCATTGTCTTCGTCCAGACCGCCGTCATTGAGGTTTTTGTCGAATCCGTAGAGGTCCTCGAAGTCGTCCGGCATGCCGTCGCCGTCGCTGTCGCTGGGCAGCGAGTCGAGGCTGTCCCAAGTGGTGCCAATCACCATCTGGTCCCAGGCTGTCGGGCCACTGCCACCGGAGGCGAGACGGATTCCGGTCGCGTTCATCTGTGCGGGGGTGATGTTGAGCGTGGCGCGCACCGTCGATGATCCCTCAGGCAGGGAGAGATCCGGATTCACATAGAGGTCCACCTTCGAGGCCGCGAAGTCATAGCGGCCGACGAGGGTGTAGGCGGTGCCGACCACCGGGGAGATCCCCGAGAAGGCCCGGGTGGCTCCGTTGCTCTGCTCAATGCCGAACTCGATTTGGCCGGAGCTGGGGCTGGCCGCGCTCGGCACTCCCAGAAAGATCTTCTCCGCTCCGAAGTCATAGAGGCTGACGCCGCTCCACGAGGCACCGGCCTGGCGGACCAGGTTTACCTTCACGTAGAGCACATCGCTGCCATTGGTGCCGGCCACGCTGCCTGCATCGTAGCGCCAGGCGCCGGCCTTCTCGCCGACTACCACGCCGGTGGTCGCCGCGGAGCCGCCGTGGAAGGAACGCTTGATCGAGTTTTCCTGGGTGAGGAGCATGCCGGATTGGATGACCGGCGTGCCATTGATGTTGGTCCATGCGGACTTCAGCGTACTGTGGCCGGTGAAGGTCTCCCCGAGCGCCGCATTGTCGTAGTCCCAGCCGACGCCCTGTGCGCCGCCGCTGAGCTGGCCATCCGTGTAGGAGTCGAAGAACTCGAGTCCTACCAACTCCATGTTGCCATTCGTCAGCGGATCGTCGCCGGGGGTGCCGCTAGGGAGCTTGCCCAGCGCCAGTTCGGTGAAGTCCGAGGTGCCGCCGCCATCGCTATCGGGGGATAAAGGATTGGTGGAGCTCACGCTGACCTCCTGCTTGTCCGTCAACGCGTCGCCATCGGTGTCCGGCTTGAGTGGGCTGGTGCCGGCGATCTTCTCCTGCTTGTCGTTCAGCTCGTCGCCATCGGTGTCGGTATTGTTCGGCAGGGTTCCGTCTTGGAACTCGATCAAGTTCGAAACGGTGTCGCCATCGAGGTCGCCATTGGCTCCATTCGGGCCGTCCTTTGCGCCCGGCGAGCTTTCGCCCGTAGTACCGTCATCGTGGTCATTGAGGCCGTAGAGGGTTTCGAAGGACGCGGGCAGGCCGTCGTTGTCCGCATCGGTGAAGTTCTTCAGTCCCACGCTGGTGGGGTCCAGTGCGACCTTGAGATCGTCCCAGGTAGTGGTGCCGCCGGAACTGGAGCCCAGACGCACCGCGGTGGACCAGTTTGTCGGCGTGTAGCCGCCGCCGGCATCGGTTGAATTCGAGCCATCCGCCGGGTCGTAGTAGTCGGCGGCAGTGGGATCGAGCCACATGCCGATGAAGTGGCGGTCGAAGTCGAGCACCGTGACGATCGTATGCGGGGCGGTATCCGCCGGGGTGCTGGTGAAGTAGTTGTTGCCGTTCCCGCTCACGCCGAACTGAAGTCCTCCGGAGGGGCCATTCGCGCCGGGCACACCGAAGAAGACCCGCTCCGTGCCGAAGTCATAGCTGCTGGCGCCGCACCAGGTGACACCGGTGCTACGAGTAACGGTGAAGCGATAGAAGACGCGGCCCACACCACGCACCGCGCCACTGCGCTCGTGGTCGTCTTGGCCGTCATTGGCACCGCCGCCGGCACCTTCCACCGTGCCATTGTATTCGCGCTTGGCACCGCTGTTGTTGGTGGTCAGCGCATTGCTCGCGACGGTGGGGGTGCCGAAGACATTGTCCCAGTCCGAGCTGAAGGCGGTGACCGCCTTGTCGAAGTTGTCGTAGTTGAAACCAGTGCCGCCGGCTTGGTTCGCGATGTTGCCATTGGCATAGGTGAAGCTCTCGGTGCCTACCAACTGGGCAGCGAGCGGTCCGGTCGCTGCGGCGAGGACCGCAGGGATGACAATTTTGTAGTTCATGGGTTTTTAGGAGGGTCGAATCGGGTCGGGTTCGTTCTTGGGGCTGTGAGAGGGGACTAGCGGCGGCGACGGATGATCAGCAGCGCGGCCGGGAACAGGCCTAACAGGCCGGTGGATGGCTCGGGCACGACCACATCCGCGAAGGTGGTGCCGACCCTTACATTGTCCCAGGTAACCGAAGTGCCGGAGGCGAAGCGCAGCGCGCTGGACCAGTTCGTGCCGTTGTAGGCCTTCGAGACATCGAAGGATGAGGCGGTGTCGCTGCCATCCGGATTGACCCACAGGCCGAGCAAGTCGTTGTCGAAATCGAGCATGCCCGCGATGGTGTAGGTCTGGCCCGCGACCACCGGGATGGAGCTGAAGGTGTCTGCCCCGAAGCCGGTTGCGGCGATTCCGAAGAAGCGGGTGTCACCGGTCTGTCCCGGCATGCCGAAGAAGATCCGCTCCGAGCCGAAGTCGAAGCTGCTCACGCCGGCCCATTGGTTCTGGCCGGCGGGCAACATGCTGCCGACGGTGAAGGAGGTAGAGAAGAACATGACCCCGTCTGCACGGAAGGCGCCTTCACGCTCGTTGCTGCTGCCGCCGGTGCCTTCCGTGGCTCCGCCGAACTCGCGAAGCACGCCACCATTGTTCGTCACCAGGGCGGAGGAGGTGATCTGGTGCGCGCCAAAGGCGTTGTTCCAGTTGGAGGCCGTTTGCGTTGGGGCGCCCGGCTCATCGGTTCGCTCGTAGTTCCAGCCGGTGCCGCCGCTCTGGCCGACGACTGAGCCATCGGCGTAGTTGAAGTTTTCGGTGGCGATCAATGCTGCGGTTGCCTGGCCCGCGAGGGGAAGGAATCCCGATAGAATCAGGACAGGGGTCAATGGATACTTCACTAGCTTTCTTGGGTGGGTTGGGTTGGTCGGGAGGGCGTTCCCATCGC
>NZ_BATP01000014.1 GCF_000739615.1 Haloferula sp. BvORR071 | reverse complement strand
GAGCATCGCCAGCGTCTCGCGCTTCCGCTTGATCACCCGCGAGCCCTCCGCCGTTTCCGGCACCGAGATCGCCGTGGAGGGGGGGGTTATGCGCGATGTGCGCGAGGCCGGCTGCGCCCCGGGCACGGTGGTGGAGGTGCGCGACCTGTTTTTCAATATCCCGGCGCGACGCAAGTTCCTGCGCGCCGAGACCACTGAGGCAGCTCACGTCGAGCATCAGCTCCGCTTGCACGCCTTGGCTGCGGCGGGGGTGCGGTTTCGGTTTCGTAAGGACGAGCGCGAGGTTTTCGACCTGCCGGGCGGGATGTCGCGGCTGGACCGGGTGCGCTGGATGACCGGCACCGATCTGGGCCGCGAGCTGGTCTCGCTGCCGCTGACCCACGGCAACGGGGTGTCGGTCGAGGGCTTCGTCCTGCCAGCTCTCCATGCCCGCAAGGGCCGCCGCCACCAGTGCGTCTTCCTGAACGGTCGCCCGGTCGAGGACTCGGCGATCTCCCGCGGCTTGGCCGAGGGCTTCCGCGGTGCCTTGGCCGATGGCCTGCACCCCTGCGCCTGGCTGTGGATCGATCTGGAGCCGCACTTGGTGGATGTGAATGTCCACCCGGCGAAGCGTGAGATCCGCCTGCACCGGCCGCATGAACTCCGCGAAGTGCTGGCAAATGCCGTCCGCGAGGGGCTGGCGCAGGCCACTGCTGCCAAACGTCCGGGGCCCCAAGCTCAGCCGCTGCCGGGGCGCCCGGCGACTCAGGGCACAGTGCCGGCCGCGGTGCCCTCCGCGCGCCCAGCCACCGTCTGGCCAGCAAGTATTCCGGTGCAACGGCAGCTTGAAATTCCTGTATCAAGCGCTCGTTCGGGGGCTGTGGTGCAATCCTTGACGGCTCCGGTGTTGATTCCGCAGCAGGAGGAAGATCCCGTTTCAAAAGCCCCGCCTTTCCGGATGGTCGGGACTCTGCATGAACGCTTTGCGATTCTGGAGTCGGCGGATGGATTGGTGCTGCTTGATCCACGGGCGGCGCGCGAGCGTATTTTGTACGAACGATGGCTTGAATCGAACGATTCATTTCATGCTCAGGCCCTGCTGGTGCCGCTGCTCTTGGAACCGGGGCCTCGGGAATGCGAGGTTGCCCTGCGCCACCGTGAGGAGTTTGCGCGGGCGGGGATCGAACTCGAGGACTTCGGCTCCGGGACCCTGCGGATTGGTTCGCTGCCGGATTTCCTCAAGATTGGCGATGCCAGGAGTTTCTTGGGCGGCCTGATCGACGATCTGGTGGCTGGCCAGGCCCCTGGGGCGCGGCTGGCCTTCGAGATGCTGGCGCGATATTTGGCGCGGCGGGCTGCCGGGGCGGAGGCCCCACGGCCGCAGGAGGCCATGAAACTGCTGGAAATCCTGTTCCGCTGCGAGCTGCCCTACTGTGCACCAGACGGGCGGCCGACCCTTACGGAATTTTCCCTGCGCGACCTCGAGCGGCGCTTTGCCGGGGGTAAGTCCGGTGCTGTTTGAAAAAAACTTTCGTATCTGATTGTTCAGACAACGAGTTATTCAAACAGAGTAAAAATTTCATTGTTCCGGGCCCCTCCTCCTGCTTCTCTACAGGGGTCTATGAGTTCGATCGTTCCGCGCCATTTCCCCGTCGTTGGCCTCCGGGCAGGGCGGGGGAATGACGTTGGAGCGGGACTTTTTCCCGTCTTTTTCGGGGCTAGCGGAGAGCTTTCAGCCCGCGGTCGATAATCCCGGATCCGGCGCAAGCCGTTGATCATTATGGGTTATGTCTTTGGAAATGTCCTTAGACATCTGTGCTTTCAGATCGTTCAAAAATTCGTTAGAAATTTCTTGTTTGAATTCCTTTATAGTCCATAGTCGGCCCCGACCAACCCCCGTGGGTGAAATTTTTTGAAATTCGTTCATGAAGGTTTTCCTCTCCACTCTGCTCGCGCTCGCACCGGGGATGCTCCCTGTGGCGGGTGCCGCTTCGCTTTTGGGCGAGCGGTTGGAGCAGATTCACGGGGATCTTTTGGAAAACCGCCGGCAGGCCCTGCCGGGATTGAGCGATCCTTTTGGCATTCCCGACCGCGCCCGTGTGGTAGTGGAAGCTGACAAGGACACGCTCCAGCGCTTCACGGGCTGGCGGAGCAATGTGGTTGGCACCGTGTTTTGGGTGGGCGAGCTGCCTACCCAGCACAACCCGGTGCCCAACACCATGAGCTCCTGGGATATGAACTGGCAGTCGAACTTCGGCGGCTACGATGATCCCGATCATCGCAACGGCTACTTGCCTGCCGGTTTCGTGCCGAAGCTGAACCCTTTCTACATCGCCCTGCCTTACAATGATGTAGCGCGGGGTGGGGCACACCGGCCGGAGGCTTCTGACGTGATCCCCTGGTTCTGGCGCGAGTATCGCGGCGACGGCATCTCCGTCTGCAAGGGTCACTGGATCGCGATCCACCGCGAGGGCAAGGTTTGCTACGCCCAGTGGGAAGACGTCGGCCCTTTCGAGGTCGACCACTGGCAATACGTTTTCGGTAGTGAGCCGCCCCGCGGCAACCGCAACAACTCCGCTGGCATCGATATCAGCCCGGCGGTGCGCGACTACCTTGGCTTCCGCAGCGGCGAACGCGTCCAATGGCGCTTCGTGGAAGCCCGCGACGTACCCCGCGGACCTTGGTCCGGCTGGGGTAGAGGCGGCCTGCCGCAGCGCTGAGCGCACGAAAGATCACCCGACAAGCAACCTGACAATTGCTGTTCCACACCCGACACTGACACCCCACACCCGGACGAGAAATCGTCCAAGCCTGCAACATCACTGATTTTGTCCGGCGAAACGATTTCCCGATCGTTTCTCCGGAGACCCGGCGAGGGACTCTGTCCCGAGCGGGCACGGTCCGGCCCTCTTGAGAGCCGTCCCGTGTCCGGCACCCTCGCCGGGTCCCCCTTTCCCCTGCGGCATTCCCACGGCCGCGGGATCCGGAGAGGGCTGAAGAGGCGATGTTGGTTGTTCACCCGAAACCAGCCATGAAAACCAGCCGTCTGGCTGCCCTTGCGGCAGCTGTACTTGCCACCGGTGTGTCCGCACCGTGCGCCCTACTCGCCCAATCCACGAATCCTTCGATTCCGGTGGGTACTCTATCCGCTTACCCGGTGGTCGTTCAACCGGGTACCAAGCCTGTCCTCACCTGGGGCATCAACTATCCCTCCGTGGTCCAGGACTACGTGAAGGTGGTTGAGCCGAGTGGAGGTGGCAATGACACCTACATCGAAGCCAAGACCAAGCTCTATGCGAAGGTCCGCGTGCTGGGAGCCGGCGTGACGGTCTCCAGCGGCAACAGCTTCACCTTCGTGCCGACCGAGGCCCAGCTCGCCTACAATGGTAGCAGCTACTCGCGGATCTTCTACGGCACGAACAACAACGTGAACCCGAGCACCATCGTGTGGTCGCGTGCGACCTCGAGCAACTATGTGAGCTCGGGGCAGAAGCTGCGCTTCGGTGGCCGCTACTACTACAACAACGCCTGGGGTCCGTACTTCAACTCGCAGAGCGGCACCAAGAACGTCCGGATTCTGGTCAACGGCCAAACCCCGCCGACCACCTATCCGCTGTACAATGCACCGACCCTGGAGAGCTTCCTGAAGCCCTATCTGGACGCGACCGGCAAGGTCCGGATCGGTCCGATGGATTGCATCGTGTTCATGGAGCTGACCCACACTGACAGCCAGATCAATGACCAAGGTTACGACCTTCAGGACATGGTGCTGCTGGTCACCTTTGAAAAGCCATGAAGACCACCCCGATTTCAAGGGGCCGCTTCACGGCTCCGCAGTGGCTCTGCGTCCTAGCCCTGGCAATGGCCCCGGGCTTGCAAGCCGCAGAGCAAGCGCCCGCCGCCAAGGTGATGCGCGATGCAGCCACCCATGATAGCATCGTGGAAGCTGGCACCAAAGCGAAGGAGGAAGCCGCCAAGCAGGCGGTGAAGGATGCCCAGCAGCAGGCGATGGCCTTCAAGCCGGTGCCACCTGAGCAGCGGCCGAAGGCGCCAGAGCAGCGTAGCTTGCTCGCCGTGTCCGATATCATCTGCTACAACGGAATCGCGACGATGGTCCCGAAGCGCTCGGTGCTGCACGTGCCGAAGAACCTCAAGGATCGTCTGGTCATGCAGGATGGAGCGCGCTTCGTCACCTTCCAGGACTTCATCGTCCAGAACCGTTCTTGGTTGGTGAGTAGCGAAGTGTCGCGGATTCAGGCGGAAGGCAACAAGCCGCTGGCTGAGGATGTGACGAAGTCCTTTGAGAAGGAGACCCGGGTTGTGGTCGCCACCTATCACGAGGGCCCGATCTCGGTCTTGCCCCTGAAGGTTGTCGAAGATCCCGCTACTGCCACCACCACCACTACCACTTCCAAAGCTGTCGCCGCGCCATGAAAACTTCCACCCTAACACTCGTTGCCTTGCTTGCAGTGCCGGCGCTCGCGGCCTCGCAGACTTACACCAACCAGATCCGGCAGGTGCAATTGCCGACCGGTGTCGACTGGCGCGTGCCAGTCGATCAAGCTGGCGAGCAACTCTCGCCCCTGGCCATCGATCCGGGCGGTGCCCGCTTCGAGCTGTGGACCACCAAGAGCGGCAGTCCGGCGGTGGACTACCTCCTGGACGAGCAATATGTCGGTACTTATGTGCCGCAATCGCAGGTCCAGATCATCACCGGGGATCCTTACACCACGATTCCGCGGACCCGTGCCGACCAGCCGTTCACGGTCAAAGTGACGGTGAGTGGTTTGCTCACCGGCGCGAGTGATCCGGACGCCTCGAAGAGCGTGGACTTCCTCCATCACGTCCAGTCCTATGGCACGGGTGGCACCGGTGTGAATCTCAACCGCACCCAAGCCACGCTGTTGGAGACCACGCACATCAACCTGAATTCTCCGGCGAACAGCCCCTATAGCTACACCTTTGCGGTCAACCAGGTGCCGGGCTCAAACCGGGCCAAGGTCCGCGGTGAGGAGCGCTTCACGGCGATGTCACTGGAGGACTACCAGGTCCCGGCCCAAGTCCTGGGCACCAAGTTCGTGCAGATCTGGCCGGTGGCGGACGGCACCATCTCCGGGATCACCAACGGCCAGAAGATCCGCTACGCGCTGCCAAACGTGACCCTCGCGGTGAACGACGTCTATCCAGACTCGCACACCTATGCGCAGGTTTACAAGGGTGCTCCCACCTTGGGTAAGACCGGCTACATCGTGCCGGGGTCCTCACGCATCATCGCCGATACCGTGCCGCAGAACCTGTCCCTCCCGCTGTCGGGTTACGACTCGGTCTTCGACTCGGAAGGCGACGGCCTGTGGACGATGGAGCTGCTGACGGCCACGCCCTTCGGGATCGACCGTCTCGCTTACGTCAGCTTCACGCTCGACCGGACCATTGAAATGAATGCTTCCGTGACCACGCAGGAATAACGCGCGGCCGCGACCGGATAGTCGCCATCCCTACATCGGCCATGAACACTCCCTCCCAATCACTTGCCTCCTCCGCCGCCGCCAGCCGGTGCGGCGGGGGCGAGGAGTTTCTCGAGATCCTGCCGGAGATTATCGTTCCGGTAGATCAGCGAGAAAGTAGCCTCGCGGGTATGCCTGAGCTGGTCCTCCACCTCGGTGTAGGCCAGCAGCAGGAACAACCCTTTCACCGGCTCGCGGTGGAAGGAGAGGCTGCGTGTCGCGAACTGGTCCTTGATATTGCGGTCCTGGCGATTCGCCGTCAGTTCCCCGTATTCGCCGGCCAGTGCCTTCTTCAACTTGGTGAAGCGGGCCTCCATCTCGTCGGCGGTGGTCGCGGGGTCGCGGTAGTTGACGGTGACCTCATAGAGCCGGCCGGTATGGAAGCGGCCCTCGACGGATTGGGCGGCGGTCTCGGGCAGATTGCCGGTCCGCGGGGAGATCTTGACCACCCGCAAGGCAGGTTGATCTCCCGGCAGGGAAATGTTAACGTCCAAGGAATGCCGACTCGCCCAATCAATCAACTTTTCCGGTGTGTCGCCCCAGCGGAGGCCGAAGGGCGGCTCGAGGATGGCCTGCGCACGCAGGCCCGCCGAGCCGAGGAAGAAGGCCAGGAGACAAGCCGCGAGCTGCCGGATCCGGTGAAGCACGGGCGGACATTCGGGTTTTTCCGGCGTGGCCGCAAGCCCGGACGGAGGAAGTCCGCCGGCTCCGTGCTGGTGGAGGCCACCCTGGCGATGACCATGCTCACGGCTCTGGGGCTGGCGCTGCTCAAGCTTTCGCTGAACGTGACCACACCGCGGCAGTGGGTGCTGCAGCAATCGATCACGGATTCTTACCTGACCTTTGAGAAGGCCTCGGCCCAGCGCCAGGAGTTCGAGGTGGTCACGGGGGTGAATTCGCAGTGGCCGGTCTATCCGGCGATCGCCGTCACCAATGTGAGCTTCGGCAGGCTGCCGGGTGGCGCGGAGATCACCGGGACGGTGAGCCGGACCCGGATGGCGGATGCCAACAACCTGCCGCCGAGCGGCACTGGAACCACCGTCAGCAACCCGACCTCGATGGAGGTATGGCGGCTGCAGAGCGTGGTCCGCTACCGGGTGGGTACCCGCAACTACTATAAATCCCGAACCGTGGTCCGTTCCCAATGAAACTCTCCTTGCCACGTTTGCGCCGGCGCTTGCGCTGCGGCTATACCCTGACGGAGCTCGCCCTGGCGATGATGATGGGACTCGCTGCGGCGGTCATGCTGCTTTCGATTTTCAACCAGCAGGTGGCCTTCCTGCGGATCTTCAATGCCCAGAGCTTCCTGACCACCGAGGCTCCGATCCTCAACAACTACCTGACGCGGGTGTTAGGATCGGCAGAAGGCTACCGCCTCTACGCCAGTGTCAATGCCCTGACCGGGGGGTCCGCACCGGTGATGGCCGACGCCCCGGTGCTGATGCTGCGCTTCAAGGAGCCGGACGGCACCTTCCGGGCCTCGGTGCTCTCGTTTGAAAATCCCGGCGGCGGGATGGGCTTGTATTACCGGCCGGTCACTGCGGCCGGTGTTCTCGGCGCGGCGGATTGGGCTCTGACCAAGAAGCCGACCAACGTCCGGTTCTCGGTCGTCAGCGGCATCCTGCGCGCGACCATTACCGGCCCCAACGGCGAAGAAATCACCTACTCCGGCACCCAGCAGTTATGAAGACCTTTCGCGCGAGCAAGAAACACCAGGAGGGCTTCATCTCCTATGTCCTGGTGCTGACCACGGGGCTGACCTTGACCTTGCTCACCGTGGCCGCTTACCGGCGGGCGCTGGAGGCGCACACGGTGCAGAAGGAAACCCAGCTGCGGGTGGACTACGGCGACAAGGAGAATGCGATCCTGCGGGGGATCGTGAACATCACCCCGAACCGGGCGGTGCGCGCGATGCAGTCAGGGTCCAACAGCAGCTCCGCCACCCGTGACCCCTTGCGCTGGCAACAGATCTTCTCGGATGCGGTGGATCAGGCGAATGCTCGGACTTCGGTGTCGAACGCCCTTTTGACCACGATGAATGCAACCGCTGCCGTTAGCGGCAATGCGACGGATGCACCGATGGCCGATCTTGCGAGCACCTTTGACGCGATTGAGCCGGAGCCGGGCTACATGTCCACCGGCATGAACCGCTCGCTCGGCGGCGGTTTCCCGGTGCCCTTGGAGGGCACTACCGCGGTGGCGGACTTGGACAAGGTCTATCCGATCATCAGCTCGTCGAAGATCTACGGTAGCCTCGCAACCAGCGGGGTGATCTTGCCGCCCGCGAGTTACCCGCAGCTCAACGTCATCAAGTATCCGGACATCCGTTTCGGTTATTGCACGCCGGGTCAGAACTTTGTGGCGAAGCGCAACTGGTGGGCCTTCTCGATGCAGCTCGGCGAGGGCAACCAGCTTCTCAACAGCTTCGCGGCCAACGGCGGCAGTGAAAACGAGCGCGACTTCATCATCTCGCTCTACGAGATTCCCTCCCAGCTCGCGATTTCCGCGGAAGCCTTCGCCAATCTCGGCACCCATGCCGACGGCACTTCTTGGCAAAACACCACCATCACTGGTCCGGTTTACACGACCCGCGCGCAGGTGGACTCCGGGCTGCACCTCGACAGCTTGGCGGGCCGCCGTGGACTGACGCTGAACAGCGGCGCGACGGTGGGTGCCACCAACGTGACGGGCAATGCTTTCACTCCCGGCGTGCGAGAGCAATTCGAAGTAACCAACGGCACCTTCATGCCGGTCAGCCTTGGCTCCGAATCGGGCCGCGCCGCCTTCATCCCGATCAACCGCGGTGCGGACTTCTTCGACCGCTTCGCCCACGGTACCGAAGCCTCGGTGCTCTCGCCGACTTCTTGGAACAACTACTCGGTTGGGGCTCTCCAGTGTGCGATGCGCTTGGACGTGACGGCAGTCGCCAGCACCGCCCCGAATGCGAAGCCGACGACGTTCCGCTTCTCCTACATGAACGGCACCACCCGCCAGTCGATCAATATTCCGCTCAATATCGCGGCGGGCGCGGCCTCGACCTTGCAGACCGGCTATTCTTTTGCGGCAGCCAAGGGTGCAACCAAGGACTTCGGCACGCAACTGGTGGATGTGGCCTATGGCTCGGGCTCGACCTACTACTACAAGTACGGGATTACCGGCCCATTCAAATTCGAGGATAGCGCCTTCATCTCCAGCGGTAGCGTCGGTGGCACCCCCCAAGGCTTCTACCGCCCGGCTTGTCCCTTTGATAACAAGGTCTTGAAGGGGTACAATTCAATTGCCGTCTATCCCAAGCGCATCCCGGCCTTCGTCACGGCGATCGGAGGATCCACGGCGGACCTCAACAATTCGCTGGTGGTGAACGTGGATTACACCAGCTCCGGTCTGAACGATGCGACCTACAAGCCCAAGATTCCTTGCACGCCCACGGACTATGGAGTGCTGCTTACTGAATGCGATAACCTGACGGCTTTTACCAAGGGCTTCTCGCTGGTGACGAACATGCGCCTCTACATCGGCGATGACTTCAATGTGGTCTCGACCACGCCGCCCTCGGGCTCGGGTCTGCCTTCGCCCTTCTATCCGCCGTCCTCGCTGTTCGCGCCAGAGAAGCGCTATGGCACCGACAACGACCCCTACAAGGTCCAGATCAGCGGACAGGTCGGCCACCTCGGTGGTGATACCGGCAAGGGGGGCTCGCAGGTCCGCCTGCTCGACTTGAAGATGGGCAGTGGGGTCGCAGCCGCCGCGGACAAGATGGATGTCAACCTGCGCCCGATCACGCACCCGGCGGAGCTGCCGCCGATCACGATGATGAACTGGCTGGTGACGGTCGAGGAACGCCGCAAGGCCTTCTACAACGCGGACGGCTCGGCGAGATGAAGAGCCAGTTCGCTCAGTCATCTGAGCGGACGGAGCTGTTCTCGGGGCTGACCACATCAGGTGCCCCGGTCTCGCTGTGATTCGCTTTTTTTGAGGGCGCCCTCCGCGCAAGCAGGTCCTCTCGCCCCGATTGCAAGCTCTGGCCGAGGCTCTGGGTCTTCCGTAGCCACACGGTAACCGCTTCGCCGCACAGAGGGCAGTGCGGACCACCTTTTTGGAGCTTGGGGTGAAGACCGCCTCCAGGCTGCTTCTGTGCTGTCACCAGCACACCTACATCCCGGGGAGCTCGTCCCCGGGGGACTTGGGAGGAGGTCGGCCGTTAGAGTGGCTTCGTCCACTCAGAGAACTGAGCGGACTACTTACTCCTCCGTGTAGAGCAGGCGTCCGCAGCTCTCGCACTGCACGCCATCCAGCCCTTGGTTCACCTTCACCATGGTGGAGGCGACGAGCTTGATGTGGCAGCCGCCGCATTTGCCGGCGATGGAGGGGACGACGGCGATGCCGTTCTTGGTCTTGAGCAGGCGCTCGTAAAGGGGGAGCTGGGCTTCCGGGGCGGCGGCGGCGAGGCGCTCGCGCTCGGCGCGGACTTCCACGAGCTCGGCTTCGACGCGCTTGCGGCGCTCGGCGAGCTGGTTCAGGTCTTCATCCACCCGCTGCTTGGTTTTGGCTAGGGCGGCTTCCGCAGTGGCGAGTTCGCCGCGCAGGGCATCGGCCCGCTCCATCAGCTCGAGCTCCTTGGTCTCCAAGCTGTCGATGTCTTTTTCGTAACGGGTGACCTCGTGGCCGAGCGCCTGGTACTCGTCGTTCTTGCGGGTTTCAAATTGCTGGGTCTTGAGGCGGGCGATGGTGGTGCGGCGGGTGCCGACGTCGAGTTCCACCTTCTTGATCTCCACCTCGTTGGCCATCAGGTCGTCGCGGCATTTCTTCACGGCCGCGGTGTCGCCGGCCAGGCGGTCCTTGGCGCGGGCTTCGTCCTTTGGGATTTTTTCGAGGTCTTCCGCCATTCCGCGCAGGCGACGGTCGCGGTCTTGGAGCAAAAGCAGGGCTTGGATGGCGGGAGACATGCAGTCTTGTTAGCGACGCAGTCCCCGGGCTGCAAGCCCCGCGGTCCGGGGCTCCGGGGGCCCCGATTTTCAAGTGCTATCGTGGGTTGCAATGGTCCGGTGATCCGCCAATGATGGCGGCCGCGCATGGACGACCCACATACCGACGCCGAAAAACTGGCAATCCGCTGCCCCGGTTGCGGGCAACGGTTCAAGGTCGGGCAAGAACTGAAGGACCGGATGGTCGAGTGCGGCACCTGCGAGCACCGCTTCCGCGTGAATGAAGAGGTGGTGGTCCGCCAGAAGAAGTTCTATCCAGGTGAGCGGCGCGACCGCGGGCTGGAGCAATTTTCACGAATCCCGAAAGGGGCGGGGATCCCGGCAAATTTCCAGACCATCCAGTATTCGCAGGAACCGGCCCACGTGCCGATCGCCGGCACCTCGCCGCTGCGGATGATGTTTGGCTTCGTGGCTGTGGCCGGGGTGGTGCTGGTGTTGCTGTTGCTGGCCTTTGGCGGGAAACCGGGCGGGATGCTGGATGGCGCGACGCAGGACAAGCGGCTGATGCTGGCGGCCTTCACGGCAGTGGTTGCCTGGGTCTTCCTGCTGGCGGCCAATCCCGCGGCGCGGATCAAGGCGACCTTTGGCGCGATCCTGTGCACCGTGTCGCTGATGGCATTTCCCTTCCTCTTCACCGAGGGCAACCAGCCGCTGGTCTCGCATGGCGGGACCCTGCCGCTGAATCCGGTGCCAACGCACGAGGAGAAGCCGAAGGAGGCCGGCACGCTGGCAGACCTCAAGAAGGAGATCGGCTACGAGCCGCTGGAGAAGGAGCTCGCGAAGTATGCCGGCAAGCCGGAACTGGCAGGGCGCAGCGCGGCCGGCATCTGGTTGCGAGGCCTGCAGGGCTTCCACAAGCCGCAGGTCCAAGACTACATCGTGCGCACCACCGGTGCGGATCCGAGCTCCCACATGTATCCACGGAATCCGGACTACCTGATGGTCGTGTCCGGAATCTCTGGCGACCTGGGCGCGCTCGCGCGGCTCTGCGAACGCTTCGGCGAGGTGCCGCGGGTGATCGATGAACTGCGGGTGGTCGAGGTCCAAGTGGACAACTCCCTTTTCGATGCGGGCGATCTCGAAAAGCTCTCGGACAAGGCGAATCCCGCTTTCTATGAACTGAACCGCCGCGAGATCGAGAGCATCGATTTGGAACGGGCGCGCCTGGCGATCGGGCGCTTGGCCGATGCCGAGCCGAAGCTCTACCGGAAGGATATCGTGGCCCGCCTGCTGCAGTTGCTGAAGGAGGGCGACCTGGAGATGCAGGACTCGATCTGCAAGGCGCTGCTCGTGTGGGCGGAGCCGGGGGACGGCAGCGAAGTCTCGGTGCGCGCGGCCTTGGCCAAGCTGGTGCCGCAGGCCCAAGCCGTGAAGATCCCGGAAAGCATGCTCAAGTTCCTGGCGGGGCGGAAGGACGCGGAGTCGATTCCGTTGGCAGATGCGCTGTGGATGTCGGATCACGACCGCTGGGAGGAAATTTACGGCAACTTCGGTCCGCCGATCGAGGCGCTGGTGATCTCGCATTTCGCGGGAGCCTCGCCTCCGATGAAGCGTTCCGGGGCGCGCCTGCTGGGGCGGGTGGGAGGTAAGGCGAGCATCCCGATTCTGGAAGGTGCCCGGCAGGGGGCCGACGCCGAGCTGGCAGTTTTCATCGAGCGTTCGCTTGCGGCGATCCGCGGGCGGAATTGATAGAACGCGATCGAATCCATGGTCATGAAGATGCGAGCTACGCTGGGTGTCGTCATGGTTCTGGTGCTGACGCAGTGCGGCACGCCTTCCGCACCGCAGTGCCATTCGCTGCCGCGCGCCTCCCGCGGAGACACCAGTGTGATGCTGGCGGAGGCCCGGAGTTCTTGGCAACTGGTATCGCGGACCGGGGATCCGGCGGCGGTGGCTGCCTACAATGCTGCGGTGGCAAAGCTTTTTGATCACCTGCATTGCGGGTCCGGCAGCATTCAGGACAAGGCGGCCGCGATGGGCACCACGATCGATGAAACGCATTCGCTTGGTGCGGGGATTCATCTGAAGGATCTGGACGCGATCATGCCGGCGGCTTCGATCGATACAAAGGCGATCGGTGCCCGCCATGTGAGCGGCGGCATCGGCGTGCCGGTGGTGGGATGGAAGAAGACCGCGGAGGAAGGCAAGCCGCGCTGGGAATTCGAGCCGCCCACCGGCGTGCCCCTCAATCTAACAGCGCTGCTGCGTTTCCCGGAAGGCAAGCCGCCGCAGTGGTCATTCGCCTATCCCGGCCGGGTGAAGACGGCCGAGGTCGGGCACCGCAAGGTCTCGGTGGCGGCCGATTGGTCGGCTGCCTCCGCGCTCTACTGGAAGATGAGCGATCTGGACGACCTGGACTTGGCAAAGGTCTTCCTGCCGAGCCGCTTCAGTGACGAGACTGCGCTGTATGTTTCCTCGCCCTATGATCCCAAGCGGATCCCGGTGGTGATGGTCCACGGCCTCAACTCAAGTCCCGGGGCTTTCAAGCGCCTCTATAACGAGCTCAACCGCGAGCCTTGGTTCCGCGAGAACTACCAGGTCTGGTTTTACAGCTATCCCACCGGGAACAACTGGCTGTACAGCGCCGCGAATTTCCGCCTGGCGATGGCGAGCGCCGACAAGTATGCCCGCAAGCAGGGGCCCACGGACAAGTGGGAGAAGATGGTGGTGATCGGCCACTCGATGGGCGGGGTGATCTCGCATGCCTCGCTGATGAAGCCGGGTGACGCGATGTACCAGGCCTTCCAGCAGCGGCCGCTCGACCAAGTCACCTCTAACAAGAATCTGCGCGAGGCGGTGCGGCTGCTGACGATGTACGAGCCGCTCGAGCCGCCGGACCGGGTGATCTTCATGGCTGCGCCGCACCAAGGGTCGCCGATGGCCGATCGTTTCTTCACCGCGTGGATGCGCAATCTGATCCGCCTGCCGAAGACCCTGACGGTGAACCTCATCGACTTCACCCTGCACGATTTGGGCAGCGTCATCAGCAGCGGCGAGAGCTCGTCGAAGGGCTGGCTCACCAGCATGGGCTCGCTGTCGCCCGGCTATCCGGCCTACAAGGCGATGCGGGAGGCGCCGATGCGCAGCGGCCTGAAGGTGCACTCGGTGATCGGCGACCGCGGTCGCGGCGATACGCCTAACAGCTCGGACGGGATCGTGCCCTATTGGTCATCGCATCTCGATGGCGTCGAGAGCGAGCGCATCGTGCCCTCGGGTCACAGTGTGCAGAATTGCCCCGAGGCGGAGGTGGAAGTGAAGCGGATTCTCAAAAGGCACCTGGACGGGCAGCCGCGCGCCACGCCTTGACCATGGGGCGGCTCAGGAAATAGAGCGCCAGCGCCGGATAGACGCAGGAGATCAGGGGAGAGATGACGACGCTGGCGGAAGCCATCAGGTCGACGAAGGGCAGCATCGCATTGCTGCCAGGGCTGCCGGGCCTCGCGTGGACGTTGAAGCTTGCGTGCATCAATTTCCGGGTGGCCGGGAGGATCCAGATGGCGCCGACGGCCATCAGCACCAGCTTCGTCGCGATCGAGGTCCACGAATAGCGGGCGGACCACTTCACGCCATCAGGCTGGGATTTCGCCAGTTTGATCCCGGCGGCCAGCAGCAGGCCCGTCAGGCTCAGGTTCACCAGCAACCCGAACATCGTGGCCCAGCGCGTCTCCGCTTGGAACTGCAACTGGGCCTGATAGGTGGGATGTGTGTGCGGAATGAAGAGCGGGCCCATCACCAGCGTGGCCGCGGAAAAGCAGGCCCCCAGCAGGCCCATGCCGGCGAGGATCAAGTGCATGATTCCGAAGGCCTTCACCGAACCTGGCACGAGGTTCTCGCTGCTCGGCACAGGGGGCGGCCCGGCGAGGGGCGGCTGGTAGGGAGAGGCACTGTCCATGCGAGCATGCCAGCTTGAAGGGCTGTGGGTGTCGAGCGCTTTGCTCTTTGCTTGTGGGGGCCGATCTATCAGCATCGCGGCATGGCCCTCTCCCCGCCGGTTGCGCTGACCATCGCTGGCTCTGATTGTTCTGGCGGTGCGGGCTTGCAGGCGGATCTCAAGACTTTCCAGCATTTCGGCGTCTATGGGCTGAGCGCGGTGACCTGCGTGGTGGCGGAAACGCCGGTGCTGGTGCGCTCGGTGCATGCTGTTCCGCCCGCGATCCTGCAGGACCAACTGCATGTGCTGCTGGAGGCTTTCCCGGTCACGGCGATCAAGACCGGCATGCTGTTCTCCAAGGCCCATATCGTGGCGGTGACGGAAATCCTTTCGCGGTACCGCGATATCCCGCTGGTGATCGACCCGGTGATGATCGCCTCCACCGGCGATCCCTTGCTGGAGGAAAATGCGATCGCCGCTTACAAGGAGCGCCTGTTCCCGCTGGCAACGCTGATCACGCCGAACCTCGACGAGGCGGAAGTTTTGTGGGGGGCACCGGTGCGGGATGAAGCCACGATGGAGCGTGCCGCGGCGGAGCTTTCCGCGCGGCATGGCTGCGCGGTGCTGCTCAAGGGCGGGCACCTCGGGCTGCCGGAGTGTGCTGACTTGCTCTGGAGCGATGGCATGCCCGGGTGGCTGCGCGCGCCGCGGATCGAAGGCGCTGCCTCACACGGCACCGGCTGCACGCTCTCCGCGGCGATCGCCGCCGCGCTGGCGCAGGGCAAGGACCTGCACGAGGCTGTGGAAACGGCGAAGGGATATCTCGGGGCCACGCTGCGGCAGTCCCTGCAGTGGGGCGGGATCGCCGCCTTGAACCAAGGGACTCTGGGCTTCGCTTGAAGAGGATTATTGCTTATTTCGCCGGGCTCCGGGCACCCAAGCTGGTCCTGTGGTGCTACCTCGTGTGGTATCTCGCGATCATTCCATTTTACTTCGATCCTTCGCCGTTGCTCTGGCTTTCGGCGCTGGGGATCTCCTCGCTGATCGGATGCGGCTTGATCTTCGCCACCATGGTGCCGGGGCAGAAGATGGAGCGCTGGACCAAGTTCCGGCTCTTTGCCTTTCCCTTCTGTGTTTCGAGCTACTCCGCGTTGATCAAGGGCAAGGGCTTCATCCTCTTGTTTCCCACCGAGACCAAGCCCTTGATGGCGGGGATTGGGGCCTGTCTCGTGGTGTTGGGGTGGGGCTGGCTGTGCCGTAGACTGGTGCGAGCCTGTTAGAATTCCGTCCGAACGCCGGCGATTACCCCGCGTCCCGCGAGCGGTGCAATGTCCTTGAGGATCGAGGTGCTGGATCGCGCTTCCTCATTGGTGAGGTTGTTGCCCTTCAGGTAAAAGGTGGTGCGGGTGTCGCCGAGGTCCAGGGTGTAGCCGAGCGCGGCATTCAGCAGGAAGTAAGAGTCGGTCGGTAATTCATTCGCATCGTGGCGATCCTGATGGGCGGCATATTGGCCCTCCAAGCGGGCTGACCATCCACCGCTCTCATACTCCAGCGCGGCGAGGGTCCGGAAGGGAGGGATCCGCGGCAGCGGCTCGTCGCTGTCGCGGTTGTCGGCGCGGGTGTAGTCGGCACGCAGGGTCAAGTCCAGGCGGCGGTCCGCAGGCTTGGCATCGGCCTCCACAGGATCCAGCAGGTGGAAGGTGGCCTCGATCTCGCCGCCACGGAAGTCTGCTCCCACTGGTTCATAGGCATAGATCGGGAAGATATCGCCATCCGGGAGTGTCAGATTGTTGCCGGTTGGCGCGAGGCTGATGAAGTCGTCGAAGCGGTAATAGAAGAGCCCGGCGCTGCCGGTGATCCGGCCTGCCTTCTTCTTCAGTGAGAGGTCGATCGACACCGAGTTTTCCGTATCCAGGAAGGGATCGCCGAGCTCGGCCGTGCCGGTGGCGACGTGCGGACCATTCGCGAAGAGTTCGACATAGGTGGGCGGGCGCTGGGTGTAGGCCAGCGAAAGCGCGACCGCGTAGTCCGGCGCCGGATTGTAGATGAGCCCCGCGGAAGTACTAAAGGCATCGAAGTCCCGCTCCATCCCTGGGCCAAAGAGCGGATTGGCATCCGTTTGATTGCTCTGGTGATCGTAGCGCGCGCCGAACTGCAGCCGCAGCTTGTCGAAAGGGACCTCCTCAAACACGAAGAGCGAGTTCACGTCGTTCTCCACGGAGGGCAGGAAGGCCTCCTCGCCTAGGGCCGAGAAATCATCGTGGCGCGTTTCGAAACCGAAGCTACCTTCAAACGGTCCGGCCTTCTGATGCTGCAGATCGATCCGACCGTTGTAGCCCTCGATCAAGAACTCCGTGCCCGGCTCCGCGCCTTCGAACTCCGTGTGCGCGTAGTCCGTGTAGCCGAACTTGTACTCAACCTCCTTCAGCCATCCGGTCGGCTCGTAGAAGGCCCCGCGTAGATCCCAGCGGCGCTGCCGCAGGTCGATCGTCACATCCGGCTCGGCCACGGTACCGTAGAGTGAATCCACGCCGGAGTAGGAAAGGCCGAAGTAGCCCTTGTCCCAGACGTAAGAGCCACCGAGCCCCGCGCCCTGCGATTCGGTCGCGCTGTTAGGCAAGATCCCGTAGGCTTCGTGCTCGCCCGGAGCCAGCGGCGAGCTTGCCCGCAGTCGCGAGGATCGCGCGAAGCCGGGAATCGCCAGATCTTCCGTATCGCGGCTGAAGCCATCGAGGTGGAAGACCAGCGGCCCCTTGCCGAAAGTCAGTGCCCCGGAGTAGGCCTCCGAGTCATCCGCAGAGCCGAAGGCAGTGCCGAAATTCCCGCTTGGCCACTTGCCATCGAAGCGTTCGGTGGGGATCCGGTCGTCGATCATATTGACCACACCGCCGATGGTGTTTGGCCCGTAGAGCAAGGTGGCGGGGCCGCGGACGACCTCCACCGAGCTGATGCTGAGCGGATCGGAAGCCACCGCGTGGTCCGGGCTGACATTCGAGACATCCAGGATCGAGGTGCCATTCTGCAGGATTCGGACGCGGTCGTCGCCCAGGCCGCGGATGATCGGCCGGCTGGCACCGGGGCCGAAGTAGGTGGAGCTTACGCCCGGCTCCTTGGCGAGGGTTTCGCCGAGAGTCGGCTGTAGATTGAGCAGCAGTTGATGACCCTTCAACACGTTCACCTGCTGGATCTGTTCGAAGAGGCTGCGTTGCTGTGGAGAGGCGGTAACGACCATTTCATCCAGAGCTGCGTCAGGGGCGGGGGGCTCGGATTGCGGGAAGGCGGGAAGGGTGAGGGCCAAGGTGGCGATGCTGAGAGAGGGGAAACTTTTCATAGTGTGGGGCGCGTCAGGCGTAGTGATGATTCATCGTCCCTTGGTAGCAAATGCAATAAAAATGCAAAAGCATGTGTAACGTGATTGTATCCATTGGGCGTTTGCTGGACGCTTAGTCCTTGCTGCCCAAGGGCTGTTCGGATTGCCTCAAATTGTGAGGTTGCCGCGAATTCGGGGTCGATTTCGGCGGGCATTCCGTGTGCTGGCCGTGCTCGGATTGCTGTTTTTTGCGGGGATGGCTGTGGATCAATTGTGGTGCGTGCGCCACGTCAGTGCCGATGTGCTGCTGGTCGAGATGGACGAGATCGACAGGATTGGCACCCTTCGCTCGACGTCGGTCCCGACGGTGGACAAGGGACGGGTCGAGGTGAAGAGGTGGGAGAAGGGGCGTCTGACCAAGATTACCTACTGGGCGCCGCTTTCCGAATTTCCCCCGGAAGTCGCGGTGCGCTTGGTGGCTGGCGAGCGGCCTTATGGTGGGCCATGGCGGAGGGAGCCGGCGAAGAAGCCTTGATTGGAAATCCGCGCTGATTTCCTAACAGGGTCCTTTTTCCTTGGCGGGCTCGCCACATGTCGGGAAAACCTGCGACGATGCTTGCTTTCCCAGTCATCGCCGCCGGCGCGGCCGACGTTTCTCCGCTGTTCGGAGTTCTGAGCATGGTCCTCTTGATGGCCGTGCTGATGGCGCTGCTGCTCCATCGGCTGAAGCAGAATTTCCTGATCGGCTACCTGATCTGCGGGATCATCATCGCGAATACTTCGCTGCTCGGATCCTTTGGGACGGAGACAACGGAGATGGGCGAGGTGATCGATCATCTGGCGGAGATGGGGGTGATCCTGCTGATGTTCACCTTGGGGATCGAGTTCTCGCTGGCGGAGTTCAAGCACTTGTGGCGGGTCTCGCTGATCGGTGGCGGCATTCAGGTCGGCACGATCTCGGCAGTGGGCGCGGCGATCGCCTGGAGCTGCGGCATCCGGCCTCCGGCTGAGGTGATCGTGCTGGCGGTTTCTGTCGCGCTGAGCTCCACCGCGGTGTCGATGAAGTCCTTCCAGGACATGGGCCAGCCGAATAACCCCAGCGCCCGGACCGCGCTGGCGATCGCGCTCTTCGATGACATCGTGGTGATCCTCTTCCTGCTGATTCTGCCCGCGCTCTTCGGCAAGGGCGAGGGCTCGATCGCCGGTGGTATCGGGCTGGCGGTGGGGAAGGGGATTCTCTTCCTCGGAGGCACGCTCTTGCTTGGCCGCTACGGCATCACTCCGCTGCTGCACGCAGTGGCGCGGACCCGCAGCCGCGAGCTTTTCACGCTGGCGGTGGTGGCCCTTTGTGCCGGCGTCGCCGTGCTTGGAGCGCTGCTGGGGCTCTCGCCCGCGCTGGGTGCTTTCGCTGCGGGCCTGATCGTCAGCGAGTCGATCTACCGGCACCGCATCATGGCGGACATCATGCCCTTCAAGGATCTCTTCCTCGCCATCTTCTTTGTCTCGGTGGGCCTGCAGATTGACCTGCACGTGGTGGCCTCGGATTGGGTCCGCATCGTCGGCTTCAGCATCTTGATCCTGATCGTGAAGGGAACCATCGCCTTCAATGTCGCGCGGATCTTCAAGCTGCCGCTGCGGCCCGCGCTCTTGACCGGCGCGGCGCTGTCCAGTTCCGGCGAGTTCTCGCTCGTCCTCATGGGCAAGGCTGCCGACTACCGCCCGGCGGATGCCTCGATCCAGCAGCTGCTGCTGAGCTGCGCGGCTCTGACCATGGCCTGCGTGCCACTGCTGATGCGGGCCAGCACTCCGGCGGGCCGTCTTCTGGAGATGTCCGGCTTCTTTAAGCCGAAGAAGAAGCCGGTGGCTGAAACTCTGACGCCGACGGCGGCGATCAAGGAGATCACGGACCACGCGGTGATCTGCGGTTACGGCCCGGTGGGTCGTGCGTTGAACGAGGCGCTGCGCCAGAGCGGTGTGGATACCCTGGTGCTGGAGCTGAACTCCGACACGGTGCGCGCGCTCAAGAAGGCCGGACAGCCGGTGCTCTTCGCCGATGCCTCCCATCCGGAAGCGCTCGAGCTCGCTGGGATCGGGCGGGCCCGGATGGTTGCTTTCACCTTCCCGTCGGTGGAGCTCACCGCCGCGGCTGTGCCAATCGTCCGCGAGCACAATCCCGGCATCGTGATCTTCGGCCGGGCCAAGTTCGCCGCGGAAATCGAGCAGCTCCAGGCCCTCGACATCGAGGTCATCCACGACGAGCGGCAGTCCGCCGTCGCGATGATCGATGCCGCCCGCAGCGTCTACCAGCGCATCGATTTGTCCGACGACGACGTCCAGGCAATCGTGGATAGCAAGGATGAGGCTGTTTCAAATGCGGGGCATTCATAGAAGGCCCTCCAAGCGGGGAAATGTGACGATTTTTCTATCAGAATTGCCGTGATCTTGGCACGGCCGCCGCTTCTATGGAACGCACATAGGCCATGGCGAGCGGCGGTGATTTCTTGGGTTTCTTCACCGCCAGTTTGTAGCGGCCGATCAAAATACGGCCGGCACGGGGTTTCTTGGGTTTACCCCCGTGCCGGCCGTAAGCTTTTCCAGCGGAGGCTTCCCGGCCGGATGCGCGGCGGTCCGATCCCTCCAAAACCCGTTGCGTCGTCAGCCCTTCCGGATTCTCCTGTGGCGTGCCGCCGAAAGATCACCAAACCAAGCTGGGCGCCGTGTTGGTCCGCAACCCCACGGTGGATGACATCCCAGCCATCCTCGCCCTGCACAAGCGCTGCTTCCCGAATCCCAACGACGCCGGTGGGCCGTGGAACGAGAAGCACCTGCGCTCGCACATCAATGTCTTCCCGGAGGGCCAGTTGCTGGCGGAGAAGGACGGCAAGATTCTCGGTGTAGCATCCTCCCTGGTGGTTTCCTTGGGCCGCAATCCGCTGCGGACGCACACCTATGACGGCATCACGGACGCCGGCTATTTCTACAATCACGACCCGCAGGGGGACACCCTCTACGGCGCGGACGTGTATGTGGATCCGGACGCCCGCAAGCTGGGTGTCGGTGCCGCCCTTTATGCGGCGCGCCGCGATCTATGCCGCCGCTTGAACCTGCGGCGGATCCTCGCCGGGGCGCGGCTCTGGCACTACGACGAACACGCCGCACGCCTCACACCAGAGGAATATGTGTGGCAAGTGCAAGACGGTAAAATCCACGACCCGGTGCTCGGCTTCCAGATCAAGCAGGGTTTCGCGGTGCGCGACATCATGCCGAACTACCTACATGATCACCGCTCACGCGACCACGCGGCACTGATCGAGTGGATCAACCCGGAATTCCAAGCGAAGGACGACGAGAGCAACAAAGTCCGGGTGGCCTGCGTGCAGTATCACATGCGCAAGGTCCAGGACTTCGATGACTTCGCGAACCAAGTCCGCTACTTCGTGGAGACGGCGGGGGAGGACTATGGCGCGGAGTTCGTGGTCTTTCCGGAGTTCCTCACCGTGCAGCTCCTCAGCGCACTGCCGCCCTTGGGCTCGCGCGAAGGCATCCGCAAGCTCTCCGAATACACGCCGCAGTTCATCGAGCTGATGAGCGAACTCGCGCGGCAGCAGGGCCTCTATCTGATCGCCGGTTCGCATCCGGTCGCCCAGCCCGATGGCCGTTTGGAGAATACCTCCATGATCTTCAAGCCGGACGGCACCCACGTCTCCCAGCCCAAGCTGCACATCACCCCATCTGAAAAAACCTGGTGGGGCATCTCCGGCGGCGACTCGCTGGTGGTGCTGCAAACGCCGAAGGCGAAGATCGGGGTGTTGATCTGCTACGACGTAGAATTCCCCGAAGCCGCCCGCTATCTCGCCGACCGCGGGGTGGAAATACTATTCATCCCGTACTGCACGGACAACCGGCAGGGTTACCTGCGCGTGAGTCTCTGCGCCGCCGCGCGGGCGATCGAGAACCAGATCTACGTCGCCACCGCCGGAGTGGTTGGCAACCTGCCGGATGTGCCGGCGATGGACATCCATTACGGACGCGCCGCGGTCTTCACCCCGAGCGACTTCGAGTTCGCGCGCGACGGCATCCAGGCGGAAGCCGATCCCAACGTGGAGACCATGCTGGTCACTGATCTCGACATCTCGGATCTGTATCGCTCGCGCTTGAGCGGCAGCGTCACGCCCGTGACCGACCGGAGAAGGGATCTCTTTGAGTTTCACAATAAGCTCTCGAACGAGATCATCGCGCCTGGTGTGCAGGAGGGGCATTTGTGAATCGGATAGTCTACCCGGTGGGAGTACATTCCGATGAAGCAGCTTTTCCGGTCTCTCACCTTTTGGCTTGGCCTGCCAGGCTTGCTGTTCCTGTTGTGGGCTTGGTGGGACTCGTCGAAGTTTGACTCCGATGCGCTGATGTATTCTTGGGGATTTCTTGCCCGCAACGGCGATAGCCAGTTCACGATCACCATCCTGGAAGACTACAAATCTTACTGGATGCTATCTGGATCCTTGGGCTTTGACCGGCAGCCCCGGGCTGAATCTCGCTTGTTCTTTCCTTCCGCCCGGATTGATAGGATGACCGAGCCTCACTGGACTCGAATTTTCATCCCGCATTGGCAGGTGGTCCTGGCCTATGCGATTCCTTGGAGCGTCTTGTTCTTGTGGAGCAGGCGCAGGATTCGATTGCGGGCGGTAATGCTGGAAGCGCGGGAATAATCTGCCTAACAAGGCAGCAACTGGTTGGGCTGCGGCCATCCGCCGTTGATTCGATCGATTCATGGGACACATGCCGACTCCGCCCGCCTCCACGAACGAGATCGAATCCGTCGCCCATCCCGCGGAGGACTTCCCGGCGGATCGCACGGTGGTGTGGTCGCCGATCTTCCAGGCCGCGTGGGATCGGATGAACGAGGAACTCGGCGGTCCGCCATTCAAGATCGAACCGCCGAATGCCCTGATGGCGAAGCTCGATTCCTTCGCTTGGCAGGCGGGGCTCAGCTTGCCCGAGGGTGGCTGGAAGTTGTGGTCCGGTCCCAATACCCAGGAGTTCGTCGATGCGGCGAACCGTGAGGCGGCACAAATGACCGGAGAGGAAAACGGGCCCTTCGACTCGTCGATGGTGGTGCCGCCGGGGTTCGCTTCCTTGGCGGTGTTGGCCCTCCTGAACCGCAATCCGGCTTTCGAGGTCGAGTTCCATCCCGACCCTATCTCGCTCCGCTTCCACAGCTCCTCAGGCGAAAGTAAAACGGTCCAATGCTTCGGCATCGGCGAGGCAAGACTCTTCGACTATTTCGAGTCGGTCCGCATCATCCACTATAGGCGGGAGTCGAAAGCCATCCGCATCGCTGTTAGGAAACAGGAGGGAGAGGACGACCGCCGCGGCGAATCCGTGGTGCTCTATCTTCCGTCACAGCGCGAGAACTTCGACGTCGCCTGGTCTCGCGTGAAGGGCTTTCTCTGCGAAGGCCTGCACGGCGAAGAAGGATCGGAGGCCGACCCTCATCTCCATGAGGGCGACCGGCTCTGCATTCCTTACCTCGGCCTTGAGGCCAGTGCGGATTTCAAATCGCAGCTTCAGGGGCTCCGCTATCACTCCGGGTCCGTGGATCCTTGGGTGATTGCGAAGGCCAAGATGCGCACCAAGTTCGAGATGAACGAGAAGGGCGTCGAACTGCGGGTGGTGGTTGAGATCATTACCGTTCTTGCTGGCGTGCCGGACTTTGTTCCCACTGTGCCGCGGGATCTGCGCTTCGATCGGCCCTTCTTCGTCTTCCTCTTCCGCGATGGCGCCGAGTGGCCTTACTTCGGGGCGTGGTTCGGCGATCACACCGCATTGAGGGACTCGTCCGACCCTGAGCTGATCGAGCAGCGCGGTCACTTGAAGGTCTTCCGCCGACCGGACACCGGCGAGGAGTTCACGGTCCCCATCGAGCCGCGCTATTCTCCCTTCGAGCCGGATGTCACCCTGCGCTACCTTCCCCAAGCCGGAGCAGGAGTGCGCGAAGCCTTTCTTCTGGGCGGGATCTTCCAAGGCGTCGCCTCCTTGGACCGAAATGAAGTCCTGCAGAAGCTCCGGGCGCTGCAGGCGATCGAGATCCCCGGCATTCCAGGCTGGAAAGCAGACTCCCTCATCTCCCTCGCAGCGGAGAAGGGACTGACTTTGCAGGTAGCAGCACAGCTTTGAAAGTTGTGCCTGTGAGCACGCTTGGTGCCCCGAGCGGTTCTTCACGGAATCTTCATCCCGGAACTTGCCGTCTCCCTTGAATAAAGCACCCGGGTTGTCGTCTCATGCCTCCGATGAGGAATTCCTCCATCCGAATCGCGGCTTTGCTGCTGCTGCTCCTGGGCGGCAGTGGCCCGCTCGTGGCGGAGGATGAAAAGGATCCTTTCGCTGGTGGGCGACATGACCCCTTCGGCAAGTCGGAGCAGGACTTGGAGCCGGATCCCGGCCCGCCACGGGCCGTGAGCGTCCAAGTCGAGTTCATCGAAGTCTCCCACGAACAAGTCCTCGATCTGCTTTTCAGCGGCGAGCCTCCTGCCGCAGACGGGACCCCGCTGCGCAAGAAGCTCCAGGGCATGCTCCAAGCCGGGCAAGCGAGGCTGCTCGAAACCATGCTGGTCTCCGGCCGCAGCGGCGTCCAGGCGACCGTAGGATCCCAGCCGGAGTGGATCTACCCCAGTGAATTCGAACCTTGGGAAGTGCCACGGGAGATCGATCCGCCGGGGGAGCCCCAGCGGCTTACGCTGGAAGATCGCCGCGGGCTGGAGGCCATGGTTGCACCTGCGACTCCCACTTCCTTTGAGATCCGCAATCTGGGCGCGAGCCTGGATGTCCTTCCGAGTGTGGTGGAAGACCGGGTCTATCTGCAGCTGGAGCCGACCCTGGCATGGGCGACCGGCCGGACGCTGATGGTGCAGCGCAAGGACAGTGCGGGGAATCTGACCAAGGCGGAGCTGCCGGAGATCTACCGCATGCAGTTGCGCACCAAGTTGAGCTGTCCCGTCGGGCAGCAGGTCCTGGCCGGCGTGCTTTCGCCGCAGGATGCGAAAGGCGCGACCGATCCCTCGCGCAAGATCATGGTCTTCGTGAAGTGCTGCGTCGCCGGCGTCCATACCACAGCGCTTTCCGATGTCTTGGTAAGTGCGCACGTGGTGGAGATGTCGCAGGAACTTGCCGCCGAATTGGGCGTGAGCGATGCCAGCGGTGACACCTTGTTCCGGATGTCCCGCGAGTTTGTGAAGGCCGGTCGGGCGAAGCTTTTCGAGACCTCGGTGGTGAGAGTGGCTAGCGGAGAAAGGGGCGAGCTGGATTCCATCCAGGAACGCATCGCACCTTATGAAGGGGGACCTTCGTGCACTCTGTTTCAAGCGGACCCCGCCAAGAATCCGGCACCGCCGCCGCCACCACCGCCGCAGATCCGCTTTCCCCACCTGCCGACCAGCTTTGAGATCCGAAACGTCGGCAACTCCTGCGAGGTTTCGCCGTCTCCGCACGGCCACTTCGTTGATGTCGGCGGAGAGTGGAGCTTCGAGCTCTATCGGGGAGATTCGATCTCGGAAGACTGGACTGATCCGCTGGGCAACCGCTTCCCGCGCAAGATGCCGCTCTACACCAGCTTCAAGGCGGACTTGGATTGCACCGTGGCGGCCGGCCATTGGCAACTGCTCTCCGTGCAAAACTCCAGCGATGCCACGGGCAGGATTGATCCCTCCCGCAAGCTGGTGGTGTTTGTCCGCGCCGATGATCTTCAGCTTCCCTGAACCCAAAGCATGCACACTCCTCTCATGAAGAAACTCCTGACGCCACTGTCACTGATGCTCGGCCTCTTGCCGCTATCTCTCCATGCCCAGGAAGCAGCCGAAGATGAAGAGGCTGTGGAGCAGCCCAAGCTGATCCGTGTGCAGGTCGAGTATCTGGACCTGCCGCTGGCTACCGTCAGCAACTTGCTTTTCGAGGACGACGCCTCGCAGTCTGATGCCACCGCTCTGCGCGGCAAGGTGCAGGCGCTGGTGAAGAAGGGCGAGGGCAAGGTCATGGAAACCCTGCTGGCCACCGGGCGCAGCGGTGAGAAGCAGACCAGCGAGTCGGTGCAGGAGATGATCTATCCGACCGAGTGGGAGCCGGCAGAGGTGCCGAACGAAGTGGACATTCCCGACAAGCCCGGTGGTCTAACGCCCGAAGACATTCTCGCGCTGGATATGCTCGTGACTCCGGCGACTCCGACTTCCTTCGAGACCCGCAATGTCGGCAGTGCGCTGGAGATCGAGCCGACCTTGTCGGAGGACAACAAGACGATCGAGCTGAAGCTCTCCCCGGACCTCACTTGGTTCACCGGCAACGAAACCTGGGGCGAGCACAAGAGCCGCAGCGGCAATGTCTCGAAGATTGAAACGCCGCTCTTTTATTCCGTGCGCTTCAGCACCGCACTCACGCTGATCAACGGCAAGCCCGCGCTCGCCGCCGTGATCTCGCCGAAGGATGACAAGGGCAAGGTCGACTTCAGCCGGAAGCTGATGGTCTTTGTGAAGGCGACCGTCCAGGAGGTGAAGTGAGATGAAAGCTTTGCTGGCAGCATTTGTTTTGCTTCTCGCGCAGCTTGCAGTGGCGGGCGATGTGCAGGTCACCGTCTATCAAGTGGAAGTGAATCAAGAGCGGATGAGCGCTTTGCTTGCGGAAGGCCTTTCCGATGCAGAGCTTTTCAAGAAGCTGCGCGGGATGGTCGCGGCCAGGACCGCGAAGCTCCGGGATGCCAGTTCGATCCGTGTGAAGAGCGGCGGGAAGGGAACGCTCGAGTCGAACCGGGAGGTGATCTATCTCACCGAGTATGATCCGGATAGTTTCGCTTCACTAGATACCGAACGCGAGAAGAAGCGGCAGGAGTGGATGAAGCTGACTCCGGAAGAGCAACAGAAGCGAGCGGAGCGCGCGCTGCTCGCCTTTTCCTTCTTTCCGGTGCTTGCAGCCATGGACGGGAAGCCCAATTTCGAATCCCGGAAGGTGGGAATGAGCTTGGAGGTGGACGGCGATCCCGTCCGTGGGGTCCGCTGGAGCTTGGAGCAGGTGGATTACGTCCGGGACAGCATCATGGGCCAGACCTTGGGCTTGGACGGCAAGCCGCGTGCGCAGCGTATGCCAGCCTTCGATTCGCTGCGCTTGAATGGCAATTCTACAGGAGCGAAGGGTGTCAGCTTTGCGGGCGCGCTGACGCCGGTGGAGGCGGATGGGAGTCTGGCCCGCGACCGGAAGATCATGGTTTTCGTGAAGGCGGACTTGCTGAAGTAGGGGGCTGATCCAACTCCTGACGTTCTGGGCTAGACCGCATTTTTCCCGGCTGGCTCATCTTCCTTGAATGGAAGCCCGGGAGAATCGTCCAATCCATCCGATGAAACGCTTTGGACTCTTGGTGCTCGCCATGATCCCTGTGTGCTGGATGGCCTTACAGGCCCAAGAGGCGCAACCCGAGCCGCCTGCCGGTGCCGCTGAAGCGGATCCCTTTGGGGGCGGTGGTTGGCAAGGCGACTCCGTGCCGCGAATGGTCCGCGTGCAGGTCGAGCTTATCGAGCTGTCTCACGAACAGCTTACCGACTTGCTCTTCACGGACGAGCCGCAGAGTGCGGATGCCACGCCGCTGCGGAAGCGTCTGAAGGAAATGGTGCGCGCGGGGGAGGCGAAGATGCTGGAAACCATGATCGCCAACTCCCGCAGCGGCGAGAAGACCACGGTGGAGTCGATCGAGGAACTCATCTACCCAACCGAATACGAGCCTTGGGAGCTGCCGAATGAAGTCGATGCGCCGGACAAGCCGCAAGGCCTGACTCCGAGCGACCGCGAAGCCTTGGCAATTTTGGTGGCGGCGGCAACCCCCACTTCCTTCGAGACCCGCAACCTTGGCAATACCCTAGAGATTGAGCCGATCATCGGAGCCAATAACAAGCGGATCGACTTGGGATTCACTTCCGACATGGTTTGGCATACCGGCGATACCGTGTGGGGCGAGCGCAAGGATCCCTCCGGAAATGTCTGCCAGATCTCCATGCCGGACTTTTACAGCATGCGGATGAGCACGCATCTCACCTGCATCCCAGGCCAATACAATCTTGCAGGGGTGCTCTCACCGAAGAACGCGAAGGGAGAGATCGACAGCTCCCGCAAGGTGATGGTCTTTGTTAGATGCCAGATACTCGAGGTGAAATGAAGGCACTCCTTGCATCACTGTTGCTGTGTGGCGCGGCACTCGCGGATGTCCAGGTGACCATTCACGTCATTGAGATGCCGCAGGAGCGCGCCGCGGAACTCGTGACCAGCGGGGCGGATGGCGGCGCGCGCTTCAAGCAGGCGCGCGGTTTCGTGAAAGCGGGGCTGGCGAGAAGCTACGACACGGTCGTGCTGCGGCTGGTTCCGGGGCAGAAGGGCACCACGGAGTCGATCCACGAACACATCACGCCGACCGAGGCGGAGCCTCCGGAGGGCGGGGGACTGGGCTCGGGTCCTCCTCCAGCGCCTCCTCCGAAGCATGTCCTGCCACTGCGCCTGCCGAAGGTGCCGGAAAGCTTCGCCACCCGGAATCTGGGGTCGAGCTTCGACGCGACCATACCGGAGTTGGGTAAGAAGACCGTGGACCTCAATGGCGAATGGCATTTTGCCATTCATGCGGGAGAGACCGTCTCGGAAGATTGGACGGATGAGTTCGGCAATCGCCACCAGGTCCGTCGCCCTACCTATGTCTCGTTCACGACCGGGATGAATCGCCCTCTCGTCACCGGTGGATGGGCTTTGGTTTCAGTGCAGAGCAGTAGCGATGCCGATGGCAAGATCGATCCCGCGAGGAAGCTCGTGGTCTTCGTGAAAGCCGACGATCTGCATCCGGGGGAATGAGGAGGGAGCAAGGTCAATCACTACCCATGCAAGCGATGAACAAACTCCTGCCACTGTTCCTGTTGGCTTTCCCGATCAAGCTGGGATCCCAGGTTTCCGAAGGAACAGAGAAGCAGGGCTCGGGCCTGATCCAGGTACAAGTGGAGTATATCGAGATGGCCCACGCGGCGCTCACCGGCCTGCTCTCCGAGACGGATGCGACGGAATCCGATGCCACTGCGCTGCGTGGGGAGATCGAGGCCATGGTGAAGAAGGGTGATGCGAAAGTAGTCGAGGCCACCGTGGCGATAGCCCGCAGCGGCGAGAGACAGGTGGCGGAGTCCTGTCAGGAGGTCGCCTATGCGACGGATTACGAGGCTGGCGGAGTGGTGAACTCGGTCAACCAACCTGACAAAGCGGAGGGGCTGACGGCGGAAGATCTGCGCGCATTCGACGCGATGGTCTATCCGGCCAGGCCATCTTCTTTTCAGAAGCGCAAAACGGGCAGTATCCTGGAGATGGAGGCAACACTATCAGAGAGTGGGAAGACGATCGATCTGCACCTTGAGCCTTCGCTGGTGTGGCTCACGGGCAATCGGGTCTGGAATGAGCGCAAGGACCGCAGCGGAAACGTCTCGAAGATCGAGATGCCGGTCTTCTATACGGTTCATTTGGACTGCCGGGCGACTTTGATCGCGGGCAAGCCCTTGCTGGCAGCGGTCATCTCGCCGAAGGACGACGCGGGAAAGATCGACTCCAGCCGCAAGCTGCTGATCTTCGTGAAGGCGACGCTTGAAGAGTCGAAATGAGTAGGCTCACCACCACGCAAACCCATGCCGGTCCCAGAACGCTTGCAGATCTCCCTCATCTCCCTTGAAGACATTCCGCTCCATCGGGTGTGCCATGTTTCCGAAGTACTTCGGGCTGCTCCATGAGCCGGTGTTGTAGTGCTTCGGAGTGGAGCGGCCGCCTTGCCAGTTGACGCCGCCGTATTGCCACATGGCCCACTCGTCCCAGATGCCGTACTGCTTGGTGAGCCCGTCGGGCGTGAGGGTTTTGCCCATGCTGCGCTCGGTGCCTGCGGGGCTGTAGAGTGCGATCCAGTAGGGTGAGCGCCGGATCACGGACTTCTGCGCGGGGCTGGCGCTGCTGAGGCTGTTGCGCAGGCGGGCGCTATTCTCGAGATAGGTCACGGGTGTGACGCCGGTGCGCTCCTCGACCCTACGGATGAACTTCACCAGGCGCTCCGGCGAGGAGGCGGTATCGAAGTCTCCGACCAGCAGGATTTTCCGCTGCGAGATCCCCTGCGCGCGGGCGACCGAGCGGACCCGGTCGACGAAGGCATCCGCCTGTGCGGCGGGGTCCTGGCTCATGGTGACGAAATGGTAGGCCCCGAGCATGAGGCCCGCACGGTCCGCGGACTTGAGGAAGGCGGGGAACTTGTCGTCGATGAGCGGCGGCTTGGCGGAGCGGGCGATGAGGCCGAGGGCACCATTGGCCTTGAGGGCGGAGACATCGTGCTCCGAGTAGCCGGCGCCGGCGCGCTGGCGCTCCTTCGGGTCCCAGCCGGAGACATTCAGCACGGCGGGGGAATCCGCCACACTGGTGCCGCCGAAGCCGCCGCCACCGCAGGCGGAAAGGAGCAGGGCGCAGGGGAGGAGCAGGAAGGAGAGGGTTCGCATTGCCCAAGGCAAGCATGCCCGCGGCCCGCCTGTCGAGGGGGGCTTTCCCGCCTTTGAGGGTCCAGGCGAGGCCCGCCGAGGGGCATTTTCGCCCGAAAGCGGGCCTTCAAACGGTCATAAGGGCCGCTCGACAACTCGTAAATCCGCCCCTAGCGTCCGCGCCGACATGAAATTGCACCTTACTCCCGGCGTCCTGGCTTTCGGCCTCGCCACCCTGATTCCGGCGGCCGCCCAGAAAGACGGCGCCGCGGAGAAGCCTGCTGAAGCCGCGGCCGAGCCGGCGGCTCCGAAGGTCGACCCTGCGAAGGTCAAGCCGGACTCCAGCTACGGCTTCGGCTTCAAGACCGGCGGCCAATTCATGAACCAGTATGGCCAATACGGCCTGACTGCCGAGGATGTG
Organism: Haloferula sp. BvORR071; assembly: GCF_000739615.1. GTDB lineage: Bacteria > Verrucomicrobiota > Verrucomicrobiia > Verrucomicrobiales > Akkermansiaceae > Haloferula. The sequence goes on along the minus strand of NZ_BATP01000014.1, from coordinate 15,266 downwards.
GATCCCGAGGCCTTCCTGAAGGGTTTCATCGCTGGCATCAAGGGCGAGAAGCCGGGCACGCCAGAGGCGGACCTGCAGGCAGCGCTCGGTGCCCTGGGTGACCTGATCCAGAAGCGCGAGAAGGAGATGGGCGCCAAGAATCTCGAAGCCGGCACCAAGTTCCTGGAAGAGAACAAGAAGAAGGACGGCATCGTCACGACTGCCAGCGGCCTGCAGTATCAAGTTTTGGCCAAGGGCGGCGACAAGAAGTACGCCGAGCCGAAGGAAGGCGAGCCGGAGAAGCAGTTCATGGTGAACTACAAGGGCACCGTGATCGATGGCACCGAGTTCGATGCCTCGCCTCCGGGACAGCCGGTGCCGATGACCCTGCAGGTGATCCCTGGCTGGGTGGAGGCGCTGAAGATGATGCCGATCGGCGCGAAGTGGAAGCTCTTCATCCCGAGCGCTCTGGCCTACGGCGACAGCCGCCGCAGCAATGTTATCACGCCGAACAGCGTGCTGATCTTCGAACTTGAGCTGGTGGACATCAAGGACGCTCCGGCGGATCCGCACGGCGGCCTGCCCTTCCAGATCCCGGGCGCTGACGGTGGCGAAGGCCAGTAAGCTCGCTCGATCAGAGCCCTAGCTTATTTCTCAGATGGCCTGCGGGGAACTTGATCCCTGCAGGCCTTTTTCGTGTTGTGGCGGCATGAAGCCCAGCCATTGCGGCCACTCCTGTTTCCGAATCGAACGGGCGGCTGGCACATCTTTTTTTCCGATCTCATCATCATGTCTAGGAACTGGATGTTAACAGGAAGTGGAGGATGGTGGCCGAAATTTACCCGCGCGTGAGAAAACGGCATATCCTAGATCGGAGAAAAAGAGTTGCTGTGAAGAGATGGGATGAATTAGCAAGGCTCATACCCAATGCGTAGTTATCAGTCCTCTCCGTTGTCGATTTCACCAGCCCGATTTACCCATGAACTCCATCCCGATGGCGGCTTGACGTCCAGAGGCTTGACGCGCCGTCAGTTCCTGAAGCGTACGGGGGGCGCGACGGTGGTTACGGTGGTGGCGTGGAACTCTCTTGCCGCTGCCGGAACCACTCCGCCGCCGGCTCCCAGCAGTGGGGATGTGTGGACCGTGGAATGGGTTCTGCGTTGCGTGGCAGATCCCTATAGCGGCAAACCGAATGAAGGCCCCCTGCGGGAGGATCTGGGTGGCAGCGCTGGCTATCATGGTTGGAGCAATTATGATGATACACCGTTCGACCCGGTCGGTCCTGGAAATTCGGACAACTGCAAGCTTGAAGCCAAAATCTCGGCATCCGGTCCGAAGCAATCCGATGAGGCTACGAAGTTCACGGTGACGGCTAGCATGACCGCCTCGATGACGATTCGCGGCACCCACTATATCACCGCGGGGCCGCCCGGTGCCACGGGCGATGGTGAGAAAAAACTGGAGGTGGAGCAATTGAGCACCTCCGTCACCATCGATAGGAATACTGGCGTCACCTTCACGACGCCAGCCGATGGTTCGGCAGACGATGACGACGAATGCATGGGGGATATGGGAAGAACGGTAGCCTCCCTCAAGAACTCAACCGCCTTCACTGTCGAAGCCGAGCTCACGCACGATTTCAGGTCGGCCTATCAAGGAAGTGCGGGTGTCTCCCTCAAATTCAAGGATGTTGTTGGGATTGACGCGGGTGTCCAAGTCAATGTCAACGATCTTAAGGACTTTAAGGTTACGCCATCTGAGCTGTCGTGGACCATTATCAAGGTCAAGAAGTTCAAGAAGAATGGCAACGTGATGAGGACGGAGCTTTACCCGTTGGCATCGGGCTCTTGATGTGATTCTTTTGAAGATGAATCAAATACCTCGGTTGGGACTATTGAAGCTCGCCCTGATCGGGGCGGTTGCGCTCAATATCTCTGGTTGTGAGAAGCCAAAGGACTCGCCGGGTAGCTTGCCCGGAGCGAAAGGTGGAAAGACGTCGCGGACCTCTCATGGTGAGCCCGGGGAAGAAAGCCACCTTTCCCCGCGCCCGGAGCGGCCGCGGCACCCGGAAGGCGAGGTGAAACTTGATGCGCAGGCCAAGGATAAATCTTCAATAGCTCATTTGATAGAGAACGACAAAGACGGGCTTCTGGCGAATTTGGAAAACTTGGCACCCGGAATCGATAGGGACGATTACATTGAAAACGTCCTGAAGGTTTTAGGAGACTCCCCCAATTTGGCTTCCAAGGAGGTGACTTTGGAGATTTTGAATAAAATCGACAAAAGCGCCTACCCTGAAGATAAGGTTAGTTTTTTTGGCAGGGATTTAAATCATATTGTTCAAAATATTGGGCCTGCAGAAGCCGCCAAGATTCTGCAGGGTTTCGAATATGCGCCCCTTCGCCACGGAGTTGCGAATGGTATCGGAGCAGCCCTTGCGCAGCAAAAGCCGCTCAATTGCCAATCCGTGGGAAATCTGGTGGCTGATCTCCCGCCGAAGGATCGCACCAACGTGCTGTCTGCATTCGGTAGCAAGGTTGATCCGCAAAGCGCCCCGGAGCTCACGACGCTAATCAATAATCTGAAATTCAGTGATGCGGATAAAAGCGTTGTGGTTGATGCTGTTATCAATAGCTCGAGGGAGATTCCCGCTGCTGACATCTTGGAAAACGTAGAGAAGGTTGAGCCGGCATATAGGGACAAGCTGTTTAAGGATGGGTTTAATCGCTTGTATGATCAGAACTCGAAGAGCGCGACAGAGTTCTTGAAGGCCAATAAGTCAAAATTTCCCCCGGAATTGTATAAGCTGGGAGTCAAGATATTGGTCCAGCGACTGGAAGCAGTGGGCGATCATCCAACGGCTGATTCGTGGAAGGGTGAGTTGAAATGAAGAGCTTCGATGAGCTTTGGCTTGCGGCCGCCGCTCTGTCCACCCGTGGATCCCCGCGAGGGTGAGGTTTTGCTTGGAAGGTAGCGGCGAGGGTAGTGTCGCTGCTCTTTCGGCGTGTCCTCACGCTCGCATCGATGCAACCGTCAAACCGGGTATCTGCCTCGTGCGATCAAGAGGGTAGGCGAGGGGCTTCCGGGTGAGAAACTTGATTCTCAGGGGGCCTTTCCGTGTTGTGATCGGGCACGAAGTCCACCTGCTACGGTTGGGCCTGGTTCGGATCGCACCGGCGGGCGGCGTGCATCTCCTTCTCGATCGCTGCATCATTACGAATGAACTGGGCGTCACCTGGAGGTGATGGTGAAGGCGGGGAGTGAAGTGCACGCGACCAACCTTGAACTCTGCCAAAGCCACAAAAGGCGGTCTTTGCGCTAGGTTTGGCTCATGCGGAGACTTATCTCGGGATGCCGGATGGGGTATGTTTTCGTCGTTGGAGGGGGTAAATCAGACATGATAAATCAAAATTGATGGCGAAGAGCAGATATGTGAAAAAGCGCTTGATCTCTTAGTGGCGGATCCTCATTTGAGATGTGTTACAAAAAGCTCGATGAACACCTCATTCATTCTAACGCCACTTCCCTCCCGTCTGCACCAAGCGCTCCAGTCGGACCTTGAAGGCAGCGGGGGCGCGCAGCCGAGTCCACTCACGAGAAGACGATTTTTGAAACGGACCGGCGGCGCGACGATCGCCTCGTTCGTCGTTTGGAACATGGCCACCCATCAATTGGAGGCTGGCACCGGCTCTCCCAGTGCCTCCACTTCGTCTAACAAGGAAATAACGAAATCAACGGGAACTTACAGCCCCACTCCCGACTACTCGACCCCTGGGTCGATTGTTGTGACGGGCAGTAGTACCTACAGTCAGACGAAAGCGATACGGTGGGAGTTCTCCTATAAGGTGAAATTGGGAGCCGAGTCGCAGCCCAATGCCGTTGACGAAGACTGTGCTTCCTGCTCGGTCTCCGAGGTGGTGTTGAAGTTGGTGCTTCACGAAGGGAACCTCAAACTTCCCAACGGAAAAAGCTATACCCCCCCCTCGTACGCCGGACCTTCTCTCAAGCGGGGCTACACCGTGACCAACAACGGATCCTGCCCCGGCAACCCCAAGGCACACTTGGGAACCCTCGGAGGAGAACTCGACGCGGCGGACAATAATATCACGATCAAGATTGTCGGCCCAGTCTCTCCGAGTGAGCCTAGCGCCACGAAAACCATTGCATGGGAGGTCACGCCCACGAATAATGTCAACGTCGCGACCATTAAGGGGCAGATGGAGACCGCGATCAAAGCGCTCTACCCCAATGGTCACACTGTGGTGGTCAACATGCCGAACGTTGCAATGTCGGGAGATCAACGATTCCAGACCGTGACGGCGGTGTGCACCAACCGTGAGGTAAAAGGCGGCACTGGATGCTCATTTCCTTGAGAGATAGCAATACGAACCTAGCTTAGTGGGGATGAGGCAACGCATGTCAAGATCGCCGGCGCCAAGATCGTTCTTGGGGAGGATCCTTTTGGCTATTCTCGCCTCGTCCCCGCTGGTTGGGTGTAACTCGAAGAAGGACGAGGGCCCGACGGTTCACTCAAAGCCGGAAAAGCACGCTGTTGGATCCCACGCTGGGGTGGGAGCCCCGTCTAACACGTTCGACTCGATTTTGGGCGGCAAGGATCTTTCCAAAGTGGACTGGGACAAGGTTGGAGTCCTTGCGGAGCAAAATTTGCCGGAGTTTGAGAAATTCATCGATCACGCGAGCGTCTCTTTGCAGGACACTCCGGAAACGAGAGATGATTTTTTCACCCGTTGTATCTGGTTTGTTCGGGAACGCGAAGCAAAGGAAGTCGTACAGATCATCGAGCAGCACGGCAGGGGCCAAGGGAAAAAAATGGCTTATGGCTCCCTGATCGGAGCTTACTCTGAGGATCCTGGTCGCCTGAAGGATTTCATAGAGAAAATGCCCTATGGAGAACCCCGGTCGAAGGGTTTTCAACGGTATTACATCGAAACGACCAAGGACGTCGAAAGTTTTGAATCAGGGCTTAAGTCGCTCGCGGCGGCAGTCGCTCCAGAGGATCGTTCGGGGATACGTTTGGGTCTCAAGATGTCAGGGGGGGCTCTGATTTCCGGTAACAAGGCTACCGCTGATCAGTTGAATTCCCTGGTTGAAAGAACCCTTGCGGATCAGAAAGACCAGTATGGGGACTTCAAGTATTAGTGATTATTGGATTTGAACCTTGTAAGAAAAATATTTCGCGGGGAATCAGGATCGAAGAGTTACTCGCGTTATGCGGGGGTTGCGATTCTGATCGGAGTTTTCTTGTTCTTTGCCGGAAGGGGATTTTTAGAATTGGGGCGGGCTGGAAAGGTTGGGAGTGGCGGCCAAGTCGAAAAGGGGCCGGATTCTATGCGTTCCCACGCTCCGGAAGATGGAGCCATCGATATATTTTCCTCGGAATACAAAGAGTCGATCATGGGGCTCTCGGGCAAAGAGCGGGAGATGAAAGTTAGGGCGGATGTTGCGAGATATTTGACGAACAAGAAGGCTCAAAAATGGAGCAAAGAGGATCTATTTGGAGAATGGGCCGCTCTCTTGGATTCAGTCGATCCCGATGTTGGTTCCATTCTGAAGGAAGCATTTTTGGTTGGGATTGCGGAGCGACGCCCGGAACTGTTTCTCGAGTCCGTGGGCGAAATAGCCCGCGGTGGCGGGGGGAAAGACCAATCGGTCGCGAATGCCCTATGGCTCGGCAGGTCGTCCTTATTTCGAGGCGCTCAGGGTGCCGAATTTTTGGCCGGCCATCCCTTGGTGAAGGAGCTCTATATTCGGGGCGCGAAAGAGAACGCAGCAACGACTTCTGAGTATTTTGAATTGGTGTCGGCCGTAGGTGCGACCCCAAAAAGCGCTGAGCTTGGTGTGCTATCTTCCGTGGCCGAGCGGCTGATTGCCGAGCCGGAATCTCTTGAACAGCGGAGAAAAGTGGTCGAAAGTTTATTGAAAGGTGCTTTGCTGGAGGGTTATCCTGTGGTGAGATATTCGATATCAAACACATCTCTTCGTCTTGATCCATTTAGTCCAGGAATTCCTCTTCAGGATCGACTTGAGAATGATGGGAAGATCGATGCCAACTTGCTGAATTCCTTTATATCAGGGTCTCTGGCAATTGACCCCGGACGAGGTTTGTCGATGGTTTGTGATCTTGGGAATACCGAGGCGCGTGCGAAGATACTGAGGGAGTATGTCGATAAATGGCTTGAAGACGATCCTTTGGCTGCCAGCGAATCCCTGAGGGACATTGCGGAAACCAATGATTCCAAGATGGTGGCCGAAGGTATGGTGAATTACTTGGAGCGGCGCGTCGGTAGCGAAGCGTTACTTGAGGAGTGGCGCAAGCACCTGAATCAGATAAACCAGAAAAGGTAAATTGCCCGATCTGGGAAGCTCGTTGTCCGGAGACGAGGGGTGTCGACAGGGGGATGACAAAATAGCATTGCTGATTTACCTCCGAAGGATCTTGAGAAGCGCTCCGGCGGAGAGGGATCTGCCGCCAAGCTGGTCACCCAAGATCGTTGGCTCCCTCGGGTGGATGTGGAAATGCAAGCGGTGCCTATCTTGAGCCCAAGAGACTTGATCCCCGCAGGCCTTTTTCGTGTTGTGATGGCATGAAGCTTACCTGCTACGGCCACTCCTGTTTCGGAATCGAACTGAGCGACGGGACGCATCTCCTCTTCGATCCCTTCATCACGCCGAACGAGCTGGCCAAGGGAATCGATATCGAGTCGATTCCCGCCGACTACCTGCTGGTGACCCACGGTCACTTCGACCACATGGCGGATGCGGAGGCGATCCTGAAGCGGACGGGAGCGAAGCTGATTGCGAATTTCGAGCTGGTAACTTGGTTTGGCGGGAAGGGGATCAGCAATGCACATTCGCTGAATGCTGGCGGAGCCTACGACTTTCCCTTCGGGCGGGTGAAGGCGGTGAATGCGATCCATTCCTCGGTGCTGCCCGATGGGACCTATGGCGGCGGGCCAGTGGGCTTCGTGGTGGAGGCGGGAGCGGCGTCCTTCTATGTCTCCGGCGATACGGCGCTGACGCTGGACATGAAGATGATCGGCGAGCGCTATGCGCTGGAGTTCGCGGTGCTGTGCATCGGCGACAATTTCACGATGGGCGCGGAGGATGCGGCGATTGCCGCGAACTGGGTGGGGGCGCGCACGGTGGTGGGTGTTCACTATGACACCTTCCCACCGATCAAGATCGACAAGGTGGCGGCCCATTCGGCCTTTACGGCCAAGGGGGTGGAACTGCTGCTGCCGGGAATTGGCGAGACGATCGGGATTTAAGGAGCCAAGCTGGTTCCAAAAATCGAGCGAGTCTGGAGGAGGAATCGGATTGCCCCGGCGTGGAACGGAGCCATGCTGGGGCGTTATGGATAACGACGTGTACGTGAGGGAAGCCGCCAACGGACTCGAGCGGCTGATGAGTGCGGAGATTGTCGATACTTGGGAGGATGGTTGCCTGATCCGTTCGGAGGAGGCGCTCTCCATGGAGCCCGGGACGAGCTACTACGTGGAGGAAGGTGATCATCTCGTGGCGGTGCACTTCGGTGAGTCGCGCGAGGCGCAGGGGCCCTTCGACTACGCCGCGCAGAAGGACCGCACGGACGTACGGCGACTACCGAGCTTGTCGGGAAGCCGGTGATTGAAAAGATCGTAAGCGGCGGCCAAACGGGGGCCGACCGCGCGGCGCTGGATGCCGCGATTGCCTGCGGGATCCCGCACGGCGGCTGGTGCCCGAAGGGACGCTTGGCGGAAGACGGGCCGATATCCGAGCGCTATCAGCTCACCGAGACGGACGGCGCATCTTACCTTGCGCGCACGGAACGCAATGTGAAGCGCAGCGGTGGGATCGTGATCCTGACGCTTGGTGAGATGGCGGGCGGCTCGGCGCGCACGGCGGACTTCGCGCGTAGGCACCGCAAGCCGTGGCTGCATTTGCGGCTCGATGGGATGAACGACGAAGAGGCAGTGGAGAAGCTACGGGCCTTTGTGAACGAGAATGGGATCCGCGTGCTGAATGTGGCGGGGAGCCGGGCTAGCACCGAAGCCGGCATTTATGAGCGATGCCGGGGGATTGTTAGCGGATTGCTTGAGAGTGAGTGAAGGTTTCCAGCGCGTGGAAGAATGCCGCCGATTTGTAGTCCACCTTGAGCGGAGGGGATGTTAGGGTTTCGATTGGAATCAATCCTCCTGACAACCCATGACTTGGATCATCATCGCCTACCTCCTTGTGTTGGTCTTTCTCTCCGCGAATCGGACGCGGTTTCCGGATCGGCTTTCGCTGCGCTTGGCGTGGACTTGGTTCGCGTTGATTCCGATCAGTCACTTCGTCTTCGCGATCTTTCAGGCGACGAATATCCGCGACCCGCGGGATCTCGCGCTGGCGGAGATCTGGTCGAATGGCTTCGAGTGGCTGCTGCTGGGAGTCAGCATGATCTTTCTCAAGGATGTCATCGCGCCGACCCAGGGCGGTGCTCCGCCGGTGCAAGGGTAATGGAATGCGCTTGTTAGAGCGTCTGCCTTTTCAGGGCAGGCGCTTGATGCGGATGTCCTTGAAGTAGAGGGTGCTCTTCGGGTCGTGGGCCTGGAGGGCGATGGCACCGCCGTTTTCGTTCAGGAGTCGCCCGGCGCGTTCCGGCGGGCGCTTGGCATCCTTCTCCTCGGTGTAGTCGACGACCTTCTGGTCGTTGAGGTGGACGGTGATGTGCTTGTCTTGGACGGTGATGCGGACTTGGAACCACTTGCTTTCGTCGACGGGGGATTTGTCGAGGTCGACGATGGCGTAGAGGCTGCCGGTCTTGCGCTTCTCTTTCTCGGAGCTGTTGAGCTGGATCTCGTAGCCCTTGGCAAGGTGGAGGGCCTTGTCGCGGGTGCTCATGTCAGTGTGGATGAAGATACCGGAATTGGCCTCCGGTTCGCTGCGGACCGTGGCTTCGAGGATGAAGTTCTTGAAGGAGACGAAGCCCTCCTTTTGATCGCCGACGTAGAAGAGGTGGGCGCTCTCGGCGGGCGCGTGGGCGCGGATGGTGCCATCGACGACGGTGAAGGCTTCGGGCATGGTGTTGGCTTTCCAGCCGCTGAGGTCCTTGCCGTTGAAGAGCGGCTCCCAGTCTTGGGCCATGGCGGTGGCTGCGGTCAGGGCGAAGGTGCCGAGGAGGACGAGGGTTTTGAGCATGGGAGGGACGGTGGCAGGGGTGGCGGAATTTGATAGGATGAATGATGGCAGCCAGCCGCTAAGCTTCGGCCATGAGGGCGAAGATCTCGACGACAGCGCCTTCGGGCTAAGGGCGGAGATTCGCTTGAGGGTTGTCGCGGGACGGGCAGCGGTGCCGATCATGGTCTTGCGACCGTGATGCAAGGCTGTGCATGCTGCCTGTGGAGCCTGTGCTTTCTTCATGGGTACCGCGGGACTTGGGTGCTTGTTGCCGTTGTCATTGCTTTGGCCGCTCTTCTGCAAGGACTGGACGATGGCAAACAAGTCCAAGGATGAATCCGCCGAGGAGCCGCAGCGCCCGGCGCAGCATCAATCCCGCCAGCCCGGTCGCGAAGCGATAATGGAGCCGGCGCCACGCTTTGAGAACCCGGTACTCCAAGGCAGCGGCAGGCTATCCGGGCGGGTTGCGTTGATCACGGGTGGCGATTCGGGAATCGGCCGCGCGGTGGCCCTGGCCTTTGCCCGGGAGGGCGCAGATATCGCGATCGTGTATCTGGAGGAGGACGAGGATGCGCAGGAGACTGAGCGCCTCATTCGCGAGAAGGGGCGCCGATGTTTGCTGCATCGCTGTGACATTCGTTCTGCGGACGCGTGCAAGGAAGCCGTGGAAGAGACGGTACGGAGCTTGGGCAAACTGGATATCCTGGTGAACAACGCGGCGGAGCATCCGCAGCCTTCGATCGTGGATATCCCGGAGGAGCAATTGGAGAAGACCTTCCGGACGAATGTCTTCGCAATGTTCTTCCTCACGGCGGCGGCGCTGCCGCATCTCAAGCGATCGCCCCATCCGGTGGTGATTAATACGACGTCCGTGACTGCCTATCGCGGCAGTCCCAAGCTGCTGGACTATTCCGCCACGAAGGGGGCGATCGTGAGTTTCACGCGCTCGCTCGCGAGCCAACTGGCGGAAGACAAGATTCGCGTGAATGCCGTAGCGCCCGGACCGATCTGGACGCCGTTGATTCCCGCTACATTCCCGGCCGACGAAGTGGCGACGTTTGGATCGGATAGCCCGCTCGGCCGCGCTGGCGAACCGTGGGAGTGCGCCGAGTGCTATGTCTTTCTGGCGAGCGATGCGGCGAGCTACATGACCGGCCAAGTGCTGCATCCGAATGGCGGCGAGATTGTGAATGGGTGAAACCGCGATCCTTCCAGGCCAGCCGGCTTGCGCTGATCGCAGGGGCCTGGCTTCAGACGGTTTCGAGATCGGATTCTGCGGGGCCTGCAAGCACGGTGCCATCCGCGGCAAAGCGCGAGCCGTGGCAGGGGCAGTCCCAAGTTCCTTCCGCTTGGTTCCATGCCACGATGCAGCCGAGGTGGGGGGCATACCGCATTGAGCCGATGCAAGGTCCCATCGGCATCGCGAGAGACGGCGAGGCGCTTGCACTCTTGCTCGATCACCTTGCCTTCGCCGGGAGCGATGTCTTCGGGGTTGCCCTCCTTGACCTTCAGCCGGTCTTTGATCAAGCGGACGGCCGAGTCGGTGTTTTGCTTGAGGTATTCCTTCAGTGCAGCGCCGCTTTTGCGGCCGGGATCGAAGAGTTGGGTCCAAGGGGTTCTCCGGCCCAGGAGCCAATCGCGGGCCATCATTGCGGAGACAGTGCCGAAGGTCATGCCATTCCCGGAGAAGCCGGTGGCGATGAACTGGTGATCGCTGGTGGCACCGATGTAGGGCAAGCCGTCCACCGTCTCGATCACCTGACCGGACCAGTGATGGGTCACCTGAGCAGCGGGCAACATCTCCGCGAGTTTGCGCTCCAGTTCGGTGTAAAGCTTCGGGGTGTTCACCGCTTGTCCGGTCTTGTGATCCTTCCCACCCAGGATGGCGAGGTGACTGGCGTTCTCGGGGCTGATCCGCAAGTAGAGAAAGGGTTCGGCAGTGTCCGACCAGATCATCGGTTCCGGGGCAGTGCCAGGAATGATGGCGGCCACGGCATAGGTGGAGCAGGGGATCAGCTTGCTCTGGAAGAGAGTCGCACCCAAGGTGCCCGCTTCGCCTTGGAGCGGAACATGAGTGGCAATGATCACCTTGTCGTATTCGATCCAGTGGCCGTTGGCCTTTACGCGGCGCGGTTCGTCCTCGAAGGCGGTCACCTCCGCCTCCGTGTACATTTTCACCCCGGTATCGCGGGCGGCTTGGGCCAAGGCATCGAGGTAGCTCAAGGAATGGAACTCCATCTGGTTCGCAAAGCGGATGGCCGGACGCTTGGTGACGGGGCCTTGGTCGATGACCATCACATCGAAGCCGAACTGGCGGGCCATTTCAGCCTCCTCCTGGAGGTGGGTTTCTTCCTCTGCGGCATCACAGTTCTCGGCGGCTATGAGGTAGCCGGGGACTGTCCGCAAGCCGCAGTCGATCCGCAGTTCTGCCACTGTGTCCGCGATGAAAGTCATGGCTGCTTGGCCAGCCTGCCATGCCTGTATCGCCTCCCGGCGGCTGAAGGTGGCGACGAGGTCGGAGAGCCGCGTATCGGTCATGTAGGTCAAGTGCGCGGTGGTGTGGGCTGTATCGCGCTTGGCCACGCCGTCGCGCTCTACGAGCACTACTTGCTGGCCCTCGCGCGCCAATAGCCACGCGGTGGTCAGGCCGGTGATGCCGCTACCGATCACGAGGACCTGCGTGCTTAGGTCTTGATCCAAGGGGTGGAAATAAGCCGGCTTGCGGCCTTCCTCCCAGTAGGGAGTGGTGTCCCTGATGGTGTTGCGATCATGCATTGGATTCTTGCTCCTTGTCGCCGCAATTGCGGGTCCGTTCTGCCGGTGGCACGACCTGGGACATCTTCCCGCTGAATTGGGCTTGGGCGTGCGCCGAATGGATCTTCTTCGCATCGACTGTGCCATGGTTGGCTTTTCAAGGAGGGTGAGACTTTGCCCAAGGTTTCGAGCATGCTGCCGATGCAAAACGAGTGTTCGCCACGTGTGGGGCTCTTGCGTGCGCAATATTCCGGATTCGAGGCTAAGCGATCTGCTTATGCGAGCTCACGTATTTCGCCTATCCACATGGGATTGAATGTGGGGCTGAACGGGTGCTGACTCCGTCTTTGGTGGAAGCTCTCCCCGGCGGTCCGGCCGTGGAGCGTTTCATCTGGAAAGCCCTGCCGGCCAAGACCGTGATTTCATCTCCCGTGCCCGTTTTGCCCTATGCCAGTCTGGATCATGTCCGCGAAGCGATCCGTTCGCGGCATCTGATCCGTTTCAGCTACCGCAAGGCCTTGTACTGTGCGGAACCCCACTTGCTGGGCAATGCCAAGAAGACCCATGCGTTTATTGTGTGTGCCTGGTACATGGAGCCGGGCGAGGGCTGGGAGTTCTTCCGCTACGCGGAGATGCGCGACGTCGAGATCCTGAAGGATTGCTTTGCATGCATTCGGGATGGGTTCAATCCGTATGACCGGAGGATCTCCGGGATCGATACTTGTGTGAGGTCTCTCTCCTGAATCACCGCTTTCCTCCCCAAAGGGTGCCCCGGAAAGGTCCAAGGACTTGGCCGGGCCGACCCCAAGGGACGGAACCCATTCGTTCACGCGCTGTTTCCGTTGTTACTCTTGATCGCTTCCGCTGTTTTTCCCCTTGAGGTTTTGGGGTCCCTGACCAGATGAGCAGGATCTATCTGGTAGATGACCACCCGGTGGTGTGCGGCGGGATACGTCGCATGATCGAGGGCGAACCCGATCTGGAATATTGCGGGGAGGCGGCTTGCGCGGCAGCGGCTCTATCCGGCATTCCGAGGGCGGATCCCGACCTCGTGGTCATGGACATCAGCCTGCCGGACAAGAGCGGCCTCGAGCTCATCAAGGACCTGCTCGCGCTCTGCCCGGGGATCCGCATCCTGGTCTTCTCCATGCATGATGAGATGCTCTATGCCGAGCGCGTGATCCGTGCGGGCGGGCGCGGCTATGTGGCGAAGATCAGCGACAGCGGAAACTTGATCGGCGCGATCCGCGAGGTGTTGTGGGGCAGCCTGAGCCTGAGCGAGCGGGTGGCGGGGCACATTCTGAACCGGATGTCCGTAGGTCAGAAGCGGGAGACCACTTTTGGTCCGGCTGTGCTCACCGATCGCGAACTGGAGATCTTCCATTTCCTCGGGCAGGGGCTCAGCTCCCAACAGATAGCAGAGCGGCTGCACATCAGCTCCCGCACCGTGGATGCTCACCGCAACAATATCCGCCTGAAGTTGTCCCTGCCGGATGCGCCCGCGGTGATGCGGGAAGCCGTGATATGGGTGGAGCTCGGCGGCGGAAGAGGCAATCGATGAAATTTGATCTCTAAGGGCGGATCGTCGCCGTAGCCACTTTCTAGGCGAGGGAGTCGCGCTTTTTCTCACCAAGTTCGACCCAAATGATTGCCTCGCGGAGGACCGCCGCTGCGTCGGGGAGCGATAGCTTCAGGCGGATATTGTTGCGGTGAGCATCCACGGTGCGTGGGCTAATGTGCAACTTCTCGCCGATCTGGGAGCTGGTCCAGCCATGTCCCAGCATCTCGAAGATTTCCAGCTCGCGGTCGCTCAGCACCGCCGGACCGATCATGGCAGCGGTCTTGGCGGTGGAGCCCAAGCGGCTGAGGATATGGCGCGCTACCCGCGGGCTCAGGGAAAGTTCGCCGGTGAGGACATCGCGGACGGCCTTGATAAATTGGTCGCTGTCCGAGCCTTTCATCAAGTAGCCCCGACCGCCGGCGCGTATCACGCGCTCTGCATAGAGCATCTCATCATGCATGGAGAAGACGAGGATCTTCAGGGAGGGGTATAAGGCCAGGAGGTCTTTGATCAGATCCAGTCCGCTCTTGTCCGGCAGGGTAATGTCGGTGATGACCAAGTCCGGCTGGAGAGAGTCCACCGCGGAGAAGGCCTCGGCAGCGGACGACGCCTCATCGGCCACTTGTAGGTCCGGCTCGGCGGCGAGCACATGGCGCAGTCCGGCGCGCACCATGGGGTGATCGTCGACAAGAAGAAGATGGCTCATTTCGGCACTTCAATATTCAGGAAGCTTGCGGCTCTTGCAAGCCGTGTGCGGTAGGCGTTTCTTCGACAGCTTGCGGGTCGGCGCCCTTACTCGCTGCCACCTTCGTCGCCCTCCTCATTGAGCATCGCGGCGGTATCCGGCCGGTCTGAGTGATACTCTTCATCGCTGAAGTCCGCTCCGGTGGAATCTGAATCGTCGATGCGGGCGGAGGCCTCGTAGTCGTCCGCCACTGCTTCGCGTTCCGCGGCACTGGCGACCTCCGCTCCTTGTTCCTCGGAGGCGACGCTTGCTTCCTCGGCACGGGTGGCGGCTTTCAATGGATCACGGGGGGAAAGGTTTGAGGTTTGTGGAGTCATGAAGAAGCTTTCGCAATCGGCGTGCCGTCTGCCCTTGGCACGGTGCAGGCGTATGGGAGAGGCAATCGACTTGGCCCGGCGCTCGATTTGCAACGGGCGGTAGCGCGCCTTGCATGGGCTGATACTGCAGCAGTTGTTCGCTGGCTTGCATTGCAGGGGAAATGCACGGCTGGCGGCCGCTGGCATGAGTAATGCGAAAGGAGTCTCTCTTCTTAACCACTACAAGCTACCGTCATGTCGAAACTGAACAATCTTCAAACCCTGCTCGAGCAGGAGATCAAAGACCTCTACAGCGCCGAAACCCAGCTAGTGAAAGCCCTGCCGAAGATGGCCAAAGGCGCCAGCAGTGAAGCGCTGAAGGAAGCGATCACCAGCCACCTGGAGGAGACCAAAGGTCACGTCGAGCGTCTCGCGAAAGCCGCAGAGGTGCTGGGCATCACGCCGCGCGGGAAGACCTGCAAGGCCATGAAAGGCCTGATCGAAGAAGGTGCGGAGGCTCTCGAGGAAGAGGGTGATCCCAACCTGCTGGACCTGGCGATCATCGGTGCTGCACAGCGCGTCGAGCACTACGAGATTGCCGGCTATGGCTGTGCCCGGGCTCTGGCGGAGGCGCTGGGCCAGGATGAAATCGTGGACCTGCTGCAAGCGACGATTGATGAGGAAGGGGCCGCGGACAAGACCCTCACTGGAGTTGCGGAACAACTGATGCCGATGGCGCTTGAAGTCGGCGCGCAGGCTTGAGCGACCTTTC
>NZ_BATP01000015.1 GCF_000739615.1 Haloferula sp. BvORR071 | reverse complement strand
TAGGGCGTCGCCAGCGCCAATCGATTCCCCTGACAGGATCATCGGCAAAAGCGATGACCCGAGTTATTTAATGCTGAAAAAACAGCAATTGAAATCGTGTGAAGATCGCGTGAAGCGCTGCGGGGGAATCCAATGCGGCGCTGACTCACTTGCCCTCTGCCTGCGGGGGACTGCCGTAACCCCGGCCGCTCCCAGCTAAGCCATTGAGCGTCCGGCGGAGCGCTTACTCCGCATCTTGGCGCGGTTGCGCTAGGGCGGCCTCGACACGAGCACGGCTTTCCTTGGAAAGCCTAGTCTTCTCCATCGCTTGCGCGAAGTAGGCGCGCACCATGGCCGTGTGCTCGTCACCCTCACGGTCGCTAAGACCCTGCGAGTAACGCTGGGCCACTTGGGTCAAGGCCTGCTCCCGGAGAGCGTCGGAGCCCAGCTTTTCCAAGGCCCGCCAGCCGCGATCGGAGTTGTCATGCGGATCCACGTAGCGTGCCGCGATCTTCACGCGGTTGGCTTCATCCTTCAGCACGGGGATGAGTTCCATCGCGGTCTCGATGTATTCGCCACCAGACAGCGCCTGGAAAGCGCTGTCCCGCGCCTCGGCCGGAAGCTCGCCGAGCTTCCCGGCCAACTCCGCGGCAGCCTTGGCATTGCCGTCCATGCCGCAGAGCCCCTTGAAGTAGCCGCCGACGTAACAACCCGCGGCTTGGTCCTTCGCGATGGCCTCCTCGATTCCGGCCCATGCCGCCTTGCGGTCCTCCGCCGCCCAGTAGCCGATCGCTTGATCCAAGGACACGCCGTTTTCAGAAGACGGCACCGGCATTCCCGTGATCAGACGCTTGAAGTCGAAGTCGTCGGGAAACCCTTCGTTGCCGACTTGTCCACGCAGGTCTTTGCCGAAGAGCTGCTGCAGGCGGATCAGCTCGTCCGCTCCGCGTTCGACGGCGCCATTGAGCGTAGCCTTGCCGTAGGCGAAGCTCATCTCTTCAGACTTCAGCTTCTTGACCCAAGGTTGGGCCAGCTCGGGTGAATCGTAGTTCGCCGCCTCGATCAATTGGTACAAGAACCAGCGGCGGTGCAGCGTGTTCGGCAAGTCATCCGCCCAGAGCAAGGCCTGCTCGCCGTCGCGCTTGTAGAGCTCCTCGAGGGCCATGGTCATGGTGGCGCTGAAGCCATCTGCCTGCTCTGCTGGAACCACCGCATACTCCGCAGCCAGGCTGCCTAGCGCCTCATGCAGCTCCGCTGCGTCCATTCGCTCGAAAGCGCGCCGGATCTCCGCATTGTCTTTCGCAATCCGCGGATACAAGCGGCACAGCGCCGCGAAGCTCCGTTTGTCGGCGGAAATGGCCGGTTTCTTCGCGCCCGTTGGAGCACTGCGTGCGGGGGAGACCGCCGCTGCTGTTGAAGCGGGCGCCTTTCCACCGGGCGTGGATCCCGGTGGAAACATTCTCCCCGCCAGTAATCCAAGCAGGAGTCCGGCTGCAGCGATGATGAAGGTGGATGCCTTCATGGTGGTGGCTGCGGCTTGAAGCGGGCGACGATGCTTTCGATCTGCGCTTCGCTTGCGTTCCACTCGGCGAGCTTGGCACGCAGTTGGACCTCGGTCTTCGGGTTCAAGCCGGGGCCGGTGTTGCCATAGACATCGGCGACCGATGCGGGCGCGGTTTCTAACAGCGCGATCCGCCGTGCCGGATCCGGATTCAGTTCGAGCACTTCCAGGGACATCACGGGATTCCCCGTCCGGATTCCGGCCACCGCGAGTGCCTCCATCTTCTCACGCAGGCCGGGACTACCTGTGGCCTCGGCCAGGAGCTTCAGAGAGATCGGACTGGAGGCAAAAGAGGCGGCACTGCCCTTCAGGAATTCATCCTGCTGAGCGGGTGTTAGACCCTCGACCTTGGAGGCGAGCCATTGCTGGTGTCCCTCCACGGGAGTACCGGGATAGCCCGACCAGATCGCGTTGAGCGCCTCCGCCCCGCGATTGGCGACCAGCCAGTCGAAGGCCTTGTCGCGGTCCTGGCGATACCATTCCCAAATGAAGCGCTGCTCGAAGAGGGCAGGACCCGGAGTGCGCTCGTCATCCTTGGCCAGTGAATCGAGAGGGTGCGAGAGCAGCCCGGCGAAGTCGAAGCCGTCCGCCACCGGCTTCAGCAGGCCTCCGGTCGCGCCGAGTCCCTGATCCCTGCAGCGCTGCAGCGCATCCCAAACCGCTGCCGGCCCCGAGCGACTGTGGAACTCGATCAAAAGCTCTTGGAAGAACACGGCGCTTTTCCCGAGATACTCGCGATCGACCATGGCGCGTGCGAAGCCTTCCTCGGCCCGCTCGACCGGCCACTGCCGGGCAAGCTCCCATGCCAGCCTGCGCTTGAACTCCGGCGTCTCCGCGGTCTCGAACCACGCCAGCCCGGCATCGAAATCGCGGCGCAGGAATTCCTGGAGCAGGTAGCGGAGGACAGCTTGGCCAGCGGGCAGCAGCTTGTCCGGGCTGTTGAAACTCTCGGTGATCGCCGCCCGCAATTCGGCCTCGCTCCACTGCGCGAGTTCCTCGCCGAGCGGATTTGCCCGGGACATGAAATCGGGGACCTGCCAATCGCGCGCGGCTTGGAGCAGTCGCTCGCTGGACCACTTCTCCCGACTCGGCGTGGCGAGGGCTGCTGGCGCTACCGGCACCGCCCTTGCCGGTGCCGCGGAATCCAGCGTCGCCCGGCCGACCAGTGCGCCTGTTAGAAGCGCACCGCCGAAGACTGCCAGACTCCACTTTGCCATGACTGCATCCAGCAAGCGGGAGATAGGACGCCGGTCAATCGGATTCGCGGGCTAGTTGCTTGCCGCCGGTTTGTCCGGATTCTCCGGGAAGACCGGCAGGAAGCCGCCGGGATTCAATTCCTTGGGCACCTCCAAGGTGAAGGCGCGGTTTTTGCCGACCTGGAACTCGCCAAAGGCGATTGGGACCACGGTCAGGCAGATGACCGGCGTGTCTTCGCCCTCGCTGCGGGAGACGTGAAGCAGCATCGCGCAGTTGGGGAACTTCGAGACCTTGAGCATATCTCCCGGGGACATCCAGCTGGAGGCGGAAGTCTCGTTGGTCGGGAAGAGATACTCGATCATCACCGGCCAAGGCGCGGCGTCGGTCAGCTCATCCGGCCGGACCATCGCCTGCGCCCGCACCGCGAAGCCCGGCTGGAAGACGTCATCCGGCCCCAGCAGGCGGACCTTGTCGATCCGGTAGTCGCCCTCCGCGTATTGGATCAGGTTCTTCTCCTTGAGATTGGTGAGGTAGTTGCGCATCAGCGCCGCGTTCAGCAGCTTGAGGTCCTCATCCTTGAGGGCCGCGTAGCGGCGGAAGAAGGCGCGCGGATCGGCAGACTCGGCGGCGGGGGCGTTCAGCTCGGAGAGATCCTCGGGTGGGACTGTGCGGTGGAGCTTGCGGAGGATCTCGTAATTTCGCGGAATCTCGGGGTGGCCGAAGATGTGCAGGCAGAGCAGCCAAGTCAGCACGGCAAGGCAAAGCGCGAGCACGTTCGCCAAGGTCCACCAGTAGAATGCGGGCGGACGCTTTTTCTTGGGCGGAGGCTCCTTGTCGCGTCGGTTCGGCATCAGCTCTTGCCGCAGTCCTCGGGCTCGGGAGTGGGTTCGGCCGCGGTTTCGAAGGAGGTTCCGCAGCCGCAGGAGCGGGCGGCATTCGGGTTGTCGATCCGGAAGCCGGCGTCAGAGAGGTCGTCCACGTAGTCAACCCGGCAACCGTCGAGCTTTGAGGCGCTGTCCGCGGCGACGATCAGGCGCGCGCCAGAAAGGTCCAGGACCTCGTCGCCGGGCTGGGGCTCCGCGATCTCCATCACGTATTGCCAGCCGGCGCAGCCGCCCTTGGTGACGCCCAGTCGCAAGCCCTTGCCGGGCTCCGCGTTCTTGCGTTCGAGGAGGGCGCGTAGCTCCTCGGTGGCCTTGTCCGTGATCGAAATCATCGCTGCCGGAGTGATACGCCTGCGGTGGGCAGGTGCGAGCGAAAAAGCGGGGAAGGAAAGCACTTGCCCTTGAATAGCCAAGGGGCTTCGTGCGTTTGATCCACTACCATGATCCGCAATCTCTCTCCAGTCTTGGCCCTGGCGTTTTTCTGCACCGCATCTTTCCTCCACGCCGAAGACAAAGAAGTCCCGGCCGAAGTGCAGATTGAATTCACCCTGAGCGATGGCGACAAGGTCGTGCAACGGGCCGCCTTGCACGTGGATCTGCGTGATGGGGGTAGCAGCTTCGACGGCACCACTACCATGCCGGCCCCAGACGCCGGCGGGCGCTGGATCATTGGGGCCTCAGGCTTCTTGGGGAACGGGCAGACTCCGTCGGATGAAACAGAGCTTTCCATCAACGTGAGCGAAGCTCAGCAGCTCCGGGAAAACCTAAATGAAGGAACCAAGACGGTCTGGCCGGTGGCACTCTTCGAATCTCACCGCGTCTGGCATGGTCCTGGAATCTATCGCCTGGCGGATTACGGCCGCTTTGTCCTTTCCGCGAAGGTGGTGGATACCCCGGCGCTCCACAAGAAGCAGGCCTCAACGCCAGCAATACCTGCGGTGGAAAGGCGCTAGCCGCTGCCACCGAACTGGCGAGGTCTAGGAGAATAGTAGAAGCCGCTGTAGGCGAACAGGGGCCCGCGAAGCCGCCGGTCACAGAGCCGGGGGACTTCCTCGGGATACTTCTGAGCCTCCATGGCATCCACGACGATCCGCTCAAAAAGGTTCCAATCGCTCATCTCGGGTGCTCGCGGGGATTTTACGAGTCCGCGTGATTTCTTGGAACTTGGAACTTCACGCCGATCTTCCAGACTCCAGCCGTGCCCCGTATCCGCATCCTGCCTGAGATCCTCGCCAGCCAAGTGGCCGCAGGTGAGGTGGTAGAGCGGCCCGCCAGCGCGGTGAAGGAGCTGGTGGAGAATAGCTTGGACGCCGGGGCGGGGGAGATCTTGGTCGAAATCCGCCGCGGTGGCGCCGCCTTGCTGCGGGTGATCGACGACGGCAGCGGGATGTCGCGCGACGACGCCCTGCTTTCTTTGGAGCGCCACGCCACTAGCAAGCTGGCCGAGGCGGCCGATCT
>NZ_BATP01000016.1 GCF_000739615.1 Haloferula sp. BvORR071 | reverse complement strand
CCAGTTCCGCCTGCTGAGCTACAAGTTCGGCACCGGTGGCGAGGTCGCGGTCGGCATTTCCTCCGGCGGCATGGCCGACAACGTGAACCGCTGGTTGCGCCAGTTCGGCAAGGAGCCGCTGAGCGAAGCCGCGATTGCCAAGCTGGAACAGGGCACGGTCCTCGGCATTCCCGGTCTGTGGGTGGAGACGGAAGGCAATTACGCGGCCGGCATGGGCCAGGCTCCTCGCTCCGGCCAAGGCCTCTACGGCATCATCGCCGAGAAGAACGGTCGTATTTTTACGGTCAAGATGACCGGCCCGGCCGCGGAGGTGACGGGTGAGAAGGAGAAACTGAAGGCCTTCGTGGCGGCGCTTGCCGAGCGTGGTCAGTGAATAAGTCCCGGCCTCTGACCCGTAACCTGCTGCCCTGATGAGTTCCTCTGCCCCGAAGTCGATTCCCGCGCGCATTTTTGATGTGCTCTCGGGATTCGGGCTCGCGACTGCCCTTTTGCTGATCCTGATGGTCCTGACCTGGCTCGCCACGCTCGAGCAGGGTCACCATGGGCTCCACGCCACCCTCCAGAAGTATTTCGACCACCGCTCTTGGGTCGTCTTCCCGGATGCGGTCCTCCTTTCCGACAAATTCGCCGGTGAAGACAAGAGGCTGCCCCCGCTGCCCGGCGGCTTCTGGGTCTGTGCCCTGCTGGTGCTGAATCTCACGCTTGGCGGCGTGATCCGCATGCGCAAGGGCGTCCGCACCATCGGTGTATTGATCGCCCACTTCGGCATCATCCTGATGATCGTCGCCGGCGGCGTGGCCCACTTCAAGGAAGAGCGCGGCCTGATGATGCTCAGCGAGGTGGAGAACCCGATCCTGCCCACGACTTCCGACTACGCTCAGTCCCTCACCGACACCTCGGTGGAGGTCATCGAGGTCAAGGATGCCAAGCCGGTCGGCGCCGTCAATTTCATCAAGGACGCCTATTACACCGATCTCGATGGCGACAAGAGCCGCACGATCCGTCTGCCCAAGCTGCCCTTCGATCTGGAGCTGAAAGGCTACATCCAGAATGCCAAGCCGATGTCGGTCGACAAGATGGCCCCGGAGCATCCGGAGCAGATCGTCGATGGCTGGTTCCTGACTCCGGGCGGAAAGAACAAGGACACCGAACGCGACACTCCTGGTCTCTACGCCCGCGTGCTGAGCCGCGATGGCAAGCAAGGTGACTGGTTCCTGCTTTCGGTGCCTGAGCCCGATACCTTCAAGCCGCGCCTGCCCTTCACTGTGCATGCGGACGGCCGCGATTTCGCGGTCCGGATGGAAAAGCAGGTCTGGCCGGTGCCCTTCAAGGTCCGCCTGCTCGACGCCCGGACGAAGAACTATCCGAACACCACCAAGCCGCAGTTCTTCGAAAGCGACATCATGCGCATCGAGGACGGCCGCGAATCGAAGGTCTTCATCGAAATGAACCAGCCGATGCGCTACGGCGGCATGACGCTGTATCAGCACACGATGATGAACGGCGGACCCTCACAAGGTGGCTCGGCCACGGTTTCAGGATTTGAAGTTGTGAAGAATCCGTCCGATCAGTGGCCTAAGATCTCGATCTACATTGCCGGCTTCGGCCTCTGTCTCCATTTCCTCTTGAAACTCTGGAACTTCCTTGCCCGTGGCAAGGGTGCTTCCGCTTCCAAAGCATCCTGACATGAACGCTACCATCGGACGCTGGATCGTTTTCAGCTTGGGCTTGTGCGCCTTTTTAGGCGTCTTGCTTTGGGCCGCGTTGGGTACCCGGACGGGCGGCGAGGTACGCAGCGTGCCGGGTTACAAGCCGTGGCCGGCGGAGACCGTGGAGATGGCCTCTCTGCTGCCAGTCCAAGACGGCGGGCGAGTGAAACCGCTGGGGACCTTCGCCAGCTTCACCATGCTCAGCTTGCATGGTGCGCGAAGCATGGAGATCGCCGGGCCGGATGGCAAAAAGTTGAAGCTCACCCCGCTGGAGTGGATGCTCGACTGCTTCTTCCGCCCGGAACTGGCCAAGGAGTTGCCGACCTTCCGCATCGACAATTCTGAAGTGATCACGGCGGTGGGCATCTCCGCCCGCGAGCGCCGCGACCGCTACAGCTACAACGAGCTGAAACCGGGTCTCGATCAGCTCAAGGAGGCCGCGACAACCTACTCGGCGATCGACGCCGATCTGCGTAAGGGGGTGGAAAAGCAGACGCTGGAACTCTATTCCAGCATCCAGGTTTTCGAGGCCCTCACCGCTTACATGGATTTCGCCCGCTACGGGTTGCTGCCACGCTCGGAGAGCAAGGACAGCAAGATCATTTCGGTGAGCGAGGTGATGGATATCGCCCCGAAAGTCCGGGCGGCGATGCAGTCCGCCCAAGCCAGCGGCCAAGGCTTGCCGCCGGAAGTGATGACCATCCAGAAGGAGATCACGGACCGGGCCAACGAGTCGAATCCGGTGCTGAAGCTCTTCCCGCCCGGGAACAAGGAGGACGATACCTGGGTCAGTGCCGGCGACCGGATGTTCAACATTTTCACTGGCACCACCCGCGAGCCGGAACAGTCGATCAAGGATGTCCGCATGCTGGAGAACCTGGCGCGGAGCCTGCCGGAAGGCGATGGCGCCTTCCGTGAGAAATTCTCCGAGCTGGAGTCGAGCGTTGTCGCCCGGGCGACCGCGCGCGGCGAGTATCGAGCGATCAAGATGGAGGCTAACTACTTCCGGAAGAACTGGCTGATCAATGCGCTGGTCTGCTTCCTTTTGGCGACGGTCGTTTCCGCAGTGATGCTCTTCACCGGCGATTCCTTTGCCGGGAAGATTTCCTATTGGGCCACGGTCGGTCTCCTGGTGACTGGCTTGTTCAATGTGATCATTCCGATTGTGACCCGCTGCATCATCATGCAGCGACCACCAGTGGGGAATCTCTACGACACCATCATCTTCATCAACATGGCCTTGGTGATCTTCGCGCTGCTGGTGCTGTGGATGACCAAGAAGCGCTTTGTGCTCGGTATCACCCCGATTGTGGCGGCCTTCCTGATCGTGCTGGCACGGGCCTTCGAGCAGGGTGAAGCCAAGGACCACCTGGATCCGTTGATCGCTGTGCTGCGGTCGAATTTCTGGCTCTCCACTCACGTGATCTCGATCACCTTGGGCTACGCTGCCGGCTTGATCACCGCATTGATTTCGGTGGTTTATGTTTTGCTCCGCACCCTCGGCTTGGACAATGGCGATTCCGCCCAACGTCGCTCGGTCACCCGCGCGGTCTATGGCTGCCTTGGCCTGACCCTCTGCCTATCCTTGATCGGCACGGTCCTCGGCGGCATCTGGGCGAATGATTCCTGGGGCCGTTTCTGGGGCTGGGACCCGAAGGAAAACGGCGCTCTGATGATTGTGCTCTGGACCCTTGCCATCCTGCATGCCCGCCTCGGTGGCTACATCCGCGAGTGGGGCCTGCACCTCTGCTCGATGTTCGGAGCCATCGTGGTCGCCTTCTCCTGGTGGCACGTGAACTTCCTTGGCATCGGCCTGCACAACTACGGCTTCGCCGCGGACAAAGTCCGCTTGCTTTACGCCTTCTATGGTGTGATGGCCCTCTTCATCCTCTGGGGTGGCATCGCCTGCCTGATCGACCGCTTCCAGAGCGCCGGGAAAGAGAAGGAAAAGGACCTGGCTCCGGGCAAGAAAGTGGAGGTGTGAGCCTTGGCACCCCGGGCGTCTTGTCATCTCCGATGCTCCCCGTAACCGCGGCGCAGCCGCCCTCGGACTGCTGCGATGATTCGCAGCTTTCGAGTGAAGGCTGAGGCTCGCTGCCCCTGTGAGAGGAAGCAATTCCGTCGCCGCCTCGCGTCCTAACGGAAAGTCCACGATCCGAGGCCACGCTCGCCCCTGCCGGGAACAAGACGGCCTTAGGGCCGCCTCGACCCGATTCCACGCCGCGCCTCCATGTGCATTCGAAAGCTGTGAATCATCACAGCAGTCCGAAGGCGGTTTCACCGCTATTCTCTGGGTGCACCTGTTAGGAGCTACTTCGCCGTCACCACGATTACGTGCTCTGCGGGCTGCCTCGCGTCCGCCAGATTCTTCGCCAGCTTAGCCCGTGCTTTCTCGGTCACCGCGAAGGTGCCATCCAGATCCGCCGCACCTTCCGGTCCGTGGACCAGGGTCTTGATCTGGCGGGTCTCGTAGCCCTGCTTCGCTTCGACCGCGTCCCAGATCTTCTTGAAGGCCGGCACCAGCGGATTCGTCTCGAAGTCCTTGGCCAGGTTCACTCCTGCCTTCAACTGCTCGGCGGTGTAAGCCTTGGTGGTATCGCCCCAGCTCACCTCGTAGTTCGCTGCGGTGGGTGCCTCGATCTTCAGCACGAAGCGGTTCAGCTCCTCATCGAAGGGCACCAGCGCCATGCCCGCGCGGATTGAGTCGTCGTTCTTCACGTCGCCGGGACCTGGGGAGAAAGGAAGCTTGCTGCTCTTGAGAGTGATCTTGCCATCGGCACAAGAGACCACCTCATGTCCGGCCGTCGCCGCGGCCTTGTTGCCTGCCGGATCGTAGCTGATCGTGCCCAGATCGCCATCGAGTCCCATGCCCTTGAGGAAGCCATAGGCCATGACCACCTGGCCGGCCCAATTGGGATGCACGCCGTCCTTGCCCGCGACCTTGAAGTCAGGGCCGAGCGACTTCTCCGCCTGATTGTCGGCCAGCAGCATGGGGCGATAGAGATCCGCAAAGCCCACTTGTTCCGCCGTGGCGACCTGGATGCCGATGTTGCGGAACTTCGAAAGCGAGAGATTGAGATCCAACTGGGTGCCCGAGGCCGACTTTACCCAGGCCGGCACCGAATCGATGATTCCCGGCGAGCCTAACAGAACCCGCGCACCCGCCTTCTTGAAGGCTTGCACCATCGCGGTCTCGTTCTTGCGATACTCCGCGGCGATGTCGTCGTTGTAGGGCACGTAGCGGAAATCGTTCATGCCGTAGCAGCTCGTCGCGTAGGTCGGCTGGAAGCGCAGGACGTCGCTCTGCAAGCGACCCAGGAAGCCGCCGGCCTGCTCCCCGCTCCAGCCATACTGACGGCAGGTGATCTCAAGCTCCGGCAGGCAGGCGGTGAGGTAGGTCTCCATCAGCACCGAGTACTTCTTCTGCTCGGTGATCGAATCGCCGCAGATCGCCACGCGGTCGCCTTTCTTGAGCTGCAGGCCCTGCGGCTCCGGGGCCGGGTCGAGCACGTAGGCGGAGAGTTCCGCCGGCAGGGGTGGGACTTCCTTGGCGAAGACAGGAGCAATCAGGGCGAGAGCGAGAATTCCGCGGATCATGGCTGCTGTCTAACGAGAGCCATGGCGGCCGGATTTCAAGGATTTGTTCGGCCAGCGGGTGCCTGCTTCGGGCTTGAAGTGCAAGTCCCTTGCTGGGAGTGTGTCAGGGCATGCCTGCCAGTCCCTCCCGATGGAAAATCCCGACCGTGATTGCCTTGGCCGTCGGCAGCTACGTGGCGGGGACCTTCCATCCGCGCTTGGGTGGCCTCGGTTCTGCCGATGGATCCTCCGGTGAGAGGGCGGGTGGCGGAAGCACCACAGACGGCGGATCGGATGGCGGGGTGGCGGCGAAAACCACACGCGAGGGCAACCAGAAGAAGTCAAACAGTCCGGTGCTGGGCACACCCTTTGCGAAAGGCCAGGCGCGCGAATGGTTTCTCAAGACGGCGCACGAGGGCTGGGGCAGCAATATGGAGGGGATGCTCAGCATGTTCCAGGCCTGCGCCAGCTTGGACGAGCCCTCAGCCGCGGAACTCGCGGGAGAGCTGCGGAAGCTGCTTGAGGAATTTCACCAGCCGGACTCCGACGTGCACAATTGGGTGAAGAATGACGACATCCTGGAGGCTGGCATCCTCTCGACCCTGTTCCGCTTTACCCAATTGAACCCGGAGGGCGGAATCGACTTCCTGCTGGCGTCCGAGGACATGAAGAACAAAGACGACCTCTTCCAGATGGCCTTCGGAAATCTGGCGAAGAAGGATCCCGCGAAGCTGATATCGGAGCTCGAGAAGCTGGAAGGCAACAATTTGAGAAAGGCGCTGGAGGGATCGGTCGAGGTCCTGCGCAAGAAGGACCCCGAAGCTGCGGTGGCCCTTTTGGAGAAGTTCCCGCAAGAGTCGATGGATCGGGTGCGGCAGGACCTGGTGGTGGAGATCGCCTCCGGGGATCCGCAGGAGGCCCTCAAGGTGGCGGCGCGTTTTGCCAGTGCGGGTGGGAATACCGAGTCCTTCGGCCTGGCGGTGGAGATGTGGGCCCGCCGGGACAAAGCGGCGGCGCTTGCCTGGGCGGGCGCCTACCATGGCCCCGGCGAGGTGGAAGTGCAGCGGGTAATGCTCCGCAACATCGCGGCGGAGGATCCGCGCAAGGCGGTGCAAGTGATGGCTGGCCTTCCCGGTGGTGGCTCGGCCATGGGTCCCGCCGCTGGCGATATTGCCGAGAGCTTGGCCAAGGTCGATCTGGGTGCCGCGAAGGCATGGGTGCAAAGCTTGGCCCAGAGTCCCGCGAAGGAATCCGCGGAGCAACTCATGCTCTCCGTCTGGGTGAAGGCTGATCCGCTGCAGGCGGCGGACTGGATCGACAAGATGCCCGCCGGGCAGCCCCGGGACAATTCGGCCATGCGCCTGATTGAGCAGATCAAGAAGCGCTATCCGCAGGAGGCCTTCGAGTGGGCCGGTTCACTCCAAGACCCGGAGCAGCGCCGCAAGGTAGAGGAGGACGTGGCCAAGGATTGGCGCGAGATGGACCCTGACGCCGCCAATGCCGCGTGGGCCGGACGCCATGGAAAAGAGTAGGTATCCGGCCCGAAAGTTATCCGACTATCCTCGCGTTTCACTCACGCACTTTTCGTTTCATGAAACCCAGCGCCTTGCTTCTTCCCGCCGGCCTTTTGGCCCTCGCCTATGCCCTTGCCCAATCCCCGCCGGCCAAGGCCAAGTGGACCAAGCAGGTCGTGAGCAAGGATTTCCTCTCCGAAGGCCTCGGCGCGGGTGACATCGATGGCGATGGCGTGAAGGACCTGGTGGCCGGGGCCTTCTGGTTCAAGGGGCCGGACTTCAAGGAGGCGAAGCAATACCGCCCCGGTGCGCCCGCCAGCATTGAAGCTTACATGGAGGATTCCTTCCTCGCTTGGGTGACGGATGTCACCGGCGACGGCAAGAACGACATCCTGATGGCCCGCCACCCCGGCCGCGGCATCGACCTGTATGTGAACCCCGGCAAGGAAGGGGAGTGGACCGCCCACCGCGTCATGGCACAAGGCGCCACCGAAAGCCCGATCTGGGTGGATCTGGATGGCGACAAGAAGAACGAGATGGTCTGCATGGAGGACGGCAAGTTCGGCTACTACAAGGCCGACTGGTCGGAGCCCACCAAGCCTTGGACCTTTGTCGCGATCTCCGACAAGCGCAGCGATTCCCCTTACGTTCACGGCCTCGGCGCGGGCGATCTGAACGGCGACGGCCGGGTGGACATCGTCGAGAAGCAGGGCTGGTTTGAGCAGCCAGCGAAAGCCGGTGAGGCCTGGACCTGGCACCAGGAAAACTTCGCTGGCCCCGGCGGCGCGCAGATGCTGGTTTTCGATGTCGATGGCGACAAGGACAACGACATGGTCACCAGCCTCAATGGCCACGGCTATGGTCTCGCGTGGTATGAGAACGAGAAGAAGGACGGCAAGGTGAGCTTCACCAAGCACGAGATCCTTCCCGAGGATCCCGCCAAGACCGGTCCGGACGGGCTGCAGTTCAGCCAGCTCCATGGTCTGGATGCCGGGGACTTTGACAAAGATGGCCGCATCGACTTCATCACCGGCAAGCGCTTCTGGGCGCATATGGCCAATGATCCGGGTTCGAAGGATCCGGCCCTCGCCGTGGTCTTCTACAACCGCAAGGATGGCGATGGCGTGAAGTGGGTGCCCGAGGTGATTGACACCGACTCCGGTGTCGGCTGCCAGGTGCTGGCCGTGGATCTCGATGGCGACGGCAAGCTGGAGTTCGCGGCCGGCAGCAAGAAAGGCGTGCACGTGATCCGGCAGTAGTCCGGCGCTCTTGCCCGCGCCGCCCGCATTTGGGATTGTCCGTCTATGGCTGGGAAGCAAGCGATGCTCAGGACTGCCTTGGCAGTTTGCGTTCCCATCGCGGGCTTCGCGATCGGGCGCGGAGTCCCGTCTTCCTCCGCCAAGTCCAAGCCTGAAGCGGCGGTTGCCGAGGCGGCCGCGGCAGCTCCGCGCGAGTCTGACCTTTCCTCCCTGCTTTGCGAGATCTCGACCGGCAATCTGGCGCGAGCCCGTGCGCGGATCATCGAGCTGCGGGATGGCCCGGAGAAAACCGAAGATCTCCGGGAGTTGGCGCAACTCCTTACGGCGATCGCCATTCGGGATGGCAAGAGCTTCGACGCGCTCATCGCCACCTTTCCGGAAGAGCTGCAGGACTACCTAACGGATTGCTGCATCCTCGCTCTCATGGACGAGCCGGCAAACTACGTGCGCCTGCTCGCGGACTCGGAAACGTTTGCGCGCGCGGCCCTGGTGACGAGGCACTGCGACCCAAGCTTCGTGATCAGGCAGGAGTCCGGCCTGTTTCTCGATCTGCTGGAACAGGGAGAATTTCCGTGGGCTTCCCAAGGAGCTGAATCGGGACTGCGTGATTTTTATCCGAATGCGGCCGGGGCGCTCCGGCTGCTCCAGCTTTGCCAGGCAGGGAAACTGAAAAGCCTCAAGGAATCCACCTTGGCTCGCATCATGGAGAGGCTGGATCAAGATGGCTTGGAGAAATTGCGGGCGGCAGCGTGGGAGGGGCCTCTGGGTTCGCTGCTCGATCAGGAGGCGAAGGCCCGCGAGCTCTTCGCCAACTTCGATGCCGATGGAGACAAGTCGTGGGACGGGATCCGCCAACGCCGCGTGATCGATGGCATGAACCGATTGATCCAGCGCTCCGGCGTTCCCGAGGTGGATTGGAGCGGCGTGCCGGGAGATCTACAGGAGGTGCTTCCCGGCCACATGGTCCAAGCCGCAGTCAATTACCAGGGTGATGCCGGCGCCCGGACCCTTCTCGATTCGATCAAGAATTCGGATCTGCCGGAGGACCGGCGCAATACGATGCTGGAGATCGCCGCCTCCTCACTCTTCGATCAGCAGGGAAATATCCGCCTCGCCATTGATTTCGCGCACGCCATCTCCACCGATGCGAACGGGCGCAATACCGGGGAAGACCTGCTCATCAAGTGGATGACATTCGATCCGATGAGCGCGCAGGACTTCACCACCAAGATCGAGCCCTCACCCTATCGCGACCGCATCCTCGCGCGGGTCCGCGAGGTATCCCCATGAAGTTCACCCTCGGCATTATCGCTCTCGGGGTGGCCGGTTTCGCGGCGGGATACTTCACGCGGGAGAGTCCGGCGCAGCCCGCGGGCAGCCCGTCCAAAGCGAAGAGCGCGAGGCTCGACTCCGTCTTGCGCAGCGGCGATTCCGCCCACGCCCTAGAATCCCTGCGGAAGCTGGCAGAGGAAGATCCCCGCGCCTTCTTCAAGGAGCTGGGGCATTTCCCGAGGCTGGACGGGATCGAAGAACTGGTGAGCTTGGCGGCATCGAAACTGGCGGCCGGGGACCCTGCGGATTCGGCGAAGCTCCTGAACCAGATCCCCAATGTCCGATTCCGGGACGCGGCGTGGATTGCCTATGTCAAGGGACTCGAAGGCCGCTCCTTGCTCGAGAAGCTCGACATCGCCCGTCTCGCCCAGCCTGTAGGGGAAAAGATTGGCCTGATTGCGGTGTTGGGGCCCGCAATGAAGGCTGATCCCGATGGCACCCTGGAACTCCTGCGGCGGCGTGAGACGGTCGGGTCCTACAGGTCGGCCCTTGGCAACTTCGGCAAGACCCGGCCCGACCTGGTGTTCGACAAGCTGACTGCCGACATGAAGAGCGGCTTGCTGAAGCCTAGCGACGGCCAGTGGATCTTGTCCACGATGACAACCCAGAGCCAGAGCCCGGAGGTGCTCGGTGCCGCAGCCAAGACCCTGAAGGATCATGGTTGGGGGGAGGGGCTCTATGCCGGGCCGATCTTCACCTCGGCATTTGATGAAGCTGGGCCCGCGGACAAGGCGGTGGTGGTCGACGCCATCGATACCCTGTCCGCGGTGCAGAAGAACTCCGTCCTCTCGCAGATTCCCTTGGCTTCCTGCCCGGATGCCAGCCTGGCGCTACGGATTCTTAACTCGATGGACTCCACCGAATTGCAGGTTAGCGCTTTGAAGGGCCTGAAGCAGTCGGGGGCCGAGCCCGGGATGGTCGCTGCCGTATTTGCCGGGATTGCCAGCGAGCGGACCCGCGAGCTGATGAAAGCCAGCGACCCCTGAATGGGGCTCCCGAAGTAGTCCGGCGCACTTGCCAGCGCCGCCCGCATTTGGGATCGTCCGCCTATGGCTGGGAAGCAAGCGATGCTCCGGACTGCCCTCGCAGTTTGCGTTCCCATCGCGGGCTTTGCTACCGGTAGAGGCTTGCGGCCCTCGCCAGTGAAGCCGGAGTCTGCGGTGGCAGCCAGCAAGGCTGCGGTGTCACCGCCGCGCGGCGGTAATCTGCCTTCGTTGCTCTGCGAAATCTCGGGCGGCAATCTCGCGCGGGCCCGCGCACGAATCGGCTCGCTGCGGGATGGTCCCTCTAATCCCGAAGAACTCCTCGAACTGGACAAGCTCCTCGCGGCTATCGCCAAGAGGGATGGTGCGACCTTCGACGCGATCGTCGCCACCTTTCCCGGGAATCTGCGGGATGATCTTGTGGAGCGCTGTGCCAAGGGGCTTGAGAACGAGCCCGAAGTCTTCCTGCGCTTGCTGGCGGAGTCGGAAGAATTCTCGCGTGTGGCTCTGGCGCGTGAAATGACGGTGCTACCGGTCCGGGCCGCCCCGGGGCTCTTCCTCGATCTTCTCGAACAGGGCAAATTCGCGTGGCCCTCCAAAACTCTGGAATCGGTGGCTTACGCAGTTCAACAGGATCCGGCGAGTGCGCTCCGTTTGCTTGAACTTTGCCGTGCCGGGCGGGTGACTTTGACCAATGGTTGCATGCTGGGTTACACCCGATTTTTGGACGACAAAGGTTTGGCGAAGCTGCGATCGGCTCCGGGTGAGGGTCTTCTCGCCGACTTGATCGAACAGGAGGCGAAAGCCCGCGCGCTCTTCGCCAACTTCGATCCGACAGGCAAGTCTTGGGACGGAATCGGACCGGCCCGCTTCGACCAAGGCATGGAGGAGATGATCTCCCGTTCCGGCGTCCCCAGCATTGATTGGAGCAGCGTCCCGCCGGATTTCCGTGATTCTCTCCCCGCCGACATGGCAAGAATCGCGGCTTACGCACAGGGGGATGCCGGAGCGCGCGTCCTGCTTGATTCCATCAAAAAAGCTGAGCTCCCGGAGGCCAGCCGCAACCACATGTTGGAAAGTGCCGCCTCCGCGCTCTTCGGGCAGGGCGGCAACATCCGCCTCGCCATCGATTTCGCGCACGCCATCTCCAACGATGCCGACGGGCACAACGCCGGGGAAGACCTGCTGATCAAGTGGATGGCCTTCGATCCGGCCAGCGCGCAGGACTTCACCACCAAGATCGGACCTTCGCCCTATCGCGACCGCATTCTCGAGCGGGTTCGTGAGATCAGCCCATGAAGTTCACCCTCTGCATCATCGCCCTCGGCGCGACGGGCTTCGCGGTGGGATTTTTCCCGGGGGAGAATCCAGCCGCAGCGCATGGCGCAGCGGCGAAGTCTGCCAGTGTTCGGCTTGACTCAGTGCTGCGCGGGGGAGATTCGGCCCACGCCCTGGATGCCCTGAGAAAACTCGCGGAGAACGACCCCCGTGCCTTCTTCAAAGAGCTGGAGCATTTCCCGCAGCTGGATGGGCTCAATGACCTTGTCGCCATCGCGGCGCGCAAGCTGGCGGCAGGAAATCCCGCGGATGCCGCAAAGCTGCTGAATCAGATTTCGAACCTTCAATTCCGGCTGACCGCGTGGCTCGGGTTTGTGAAAGCCGTTGACCTTACTCTGCCGGAGAAGATCGCGCTCGCGCGGCCCGCGTGGCATGAGGTGACCTTGAAGGCTGTGTTGCGCCCGGGGCTGGAGACCGATCCCGAAGGCACTCTCAAGGCCTTGCATCAGCAGGAGATGATCCCCTTCTACCGCACGGCTCTCGGCGAGCTAGGCAAGACCCACCCTGCAGATGTAATCGCCAAGCTGAAAGCGGACTTTGCGAGCGGCTTCCTCAAGCCCAACGATGGCTCGTGGATCCTGGGCATGATGACGCAAGATCGCACGAGTCCGGAGGTTCTCAATGCCGTCGCGGGGATGATCAGGGACCACGGCTGGGGAGAAGGGCTCTATAGCGGCCAGATCTTCAGGACCGCTTTCCTTTTGGCCGATTCCACAGCGCGGCCACAGGTCTTGGACGCCATCGACACCCTGCCGGCGGTGCAGAAGAATTTCGCACTCTCCCAGATTCAGCTGGATGCCTGCGCGGATGCAGGGTTGGCGCTGCGCATACTGAACTCGATGGATTCGACCGAGCTCCAGATTGCTGCCTTGTCGCAACTGAAGACCTCGAGGGCCGGTCCAAAGATGATTGAGGCCGTCGTTGCCGGGATCGCCAGCGAGCGGACCCGCGCGCTGTGGCAGGAGACGATGTCGCAAGGTTCTGAAAAATAATTGTTCGGTTTCCCCAAGCGGCGACGAATACTGGAAGAAGACCACAATGAAGATCATTTCGAGGGCCCCCGGGAATCATTCCGAACTGCTGGAGCAGTTTCTGGCGACCCGGGACCAGCGGGCCTTTGCGTCATTGGCGGCGGCCCACCTGGGGCTGATCTACTCGGTGGCGCTGCGGATCACGCAGGCCCCGGATCTGGCAGAGGATGTCGCGCAGACGGTGCTGATCAAGCTGGCCGCGCTGAGACGCTTGCCGGGCGGGGTTTCCCTGAATGCCTGGCTGCACCGGGTGAGCCGCTCGGCGGCGATCGATCTCGTCCGGGCTGAAGAGCGGCGCCGCCAACGTGAGACGGTCGCGGCGGCCTTTGCCGATGGCGCGAGCGCAGGCGATGATTCCCGTTGGGACCGGATCTCGCCGGTGATCGATGAGGTGATCGGGCAGTTGCCCGCGCGTGACCGTGAGCTGATTCTCTCCCGCTTTTTCACCGGTAGCTCTCATGGCTCGATGGCCCGGACCCTTGGCATGACCGAGGATGCCGTGCGCATGCGCCTGAAGCGGGCGATGGAGAAGATGCGGGTGCTGCTGGAGCGGCGCGGGATCGCGACCTCGGCGGCCTTGCTGGCGCTCTGTCTGCCGGCGCATGCCGCGAGTCCGGTGCCGGAGATCCTTCTGGAGCGGCTGCCAAGAATCATCCCGCCGCCCATGCACAAGTTCCTTTGGCTTCGTGCGCTCTTTGCGGCCCGGCCGCTGCAGACCGCGGCTCTTGCCGCCTCGATCGTCGCGGCCGTGGCGATCGGCCTGCCTTCGCAAGAGCCGAAAGCGGTTGCCGCCCGAACGGAAGTTCCGACCGCAGAGGTTCCGGCAGCCCTGCTCGCGCCGGTGGATGGCATTGCCGAGCCGAGCCAAGAGCCGGGCTTCGATCGCGAAACCGCGAGCCGTTTTGCGGTGCCGCCACGGAATTTACGCGTCACACCGCCGGACGATTCAGAGATCGAATTTCCCGATCCGAGGATTGAGGTGGTTTTCAAATACGACCTCTCGGCTCCGGACCGGTTTTCGGCCTGAGCAAGGTCGTCTTGGTTTTGAGCGCGGCAATCGCAGGTAAGACGCCGCCCCCCATGAGGCATCCCTACAGGACGCGTTGATTGTGGCTGCCTATCCCCGGCACTCCGTGTCGGGCTGTTATAAGTCGTCCCTTCGGGACGGAGAACTTCAGACCCCAGCCGTATTCCATATGACTCTGCGTTCCCGCATTCTCGCCGCACTGGTCCTTTCTCTAACACCCGCCCCGGCGGGACAGGCGGACTTCAATGACGTCGGCAAGTGGATGGCGATCGTGCTGCAGAACGGGCACTTCTCGCGGCAGCCATTCTCGGAGATGAGTGGCCGCTTTCTTGAGTGCTACCTGAAGGCACTTGATCCGGCGAAAGTCTATTTCACTCGCCAGGATATCGACCGCTTCGAGAAGGCTTACGGCGACTCGCTCGATGACCTATTGCTGAAGGGCGGGTGCATGACTGCGGCCAACGATATCTCGCGTACCTGGGTCCAGCGGGTCACGGCCCGGGTGGAGGAGGCTGCCAAGCTTTTGGCAACGCCGGACTTCAACTTCACCATGGCCGAGACGATCCCGGCGACTCGCAAGGAGGCCGCGTGGCCACAGGACGAGGCGCAGGCGATGGAGATCTGGAACCTGCAGGTAAAGGCTGCCTTGCTGGCGGAGATCCTGCGCCGCGAGGGTGCCGCCGATGCTCAAAGTCCCGCGGAGAAACTCAGCACCCGTTACCGCCGGGTGCTGGCCGATGCCAAGGAGGACAGCGAGCCCGCGAAGCTTGCCGCCACCTTCCTGAGCGCCGTGGCCCAATCCTTCGATCCTCACTCGGACTACATGAGCGAGCGCGAGGTCGAACTCTTCAACGAGGACATGCGCAACGAGATCAACGGCATCGGCGTGATGCTCCAAACCGAGGCGGATGGCGCGACCCGGATCCGCAATCTGGTCCGGCATGGCCCGGCAGATCAGCAGGGTGGTCTGCAAGCCGGTGACCGCGTGATTGCCATTGATCCCGATGGCGAGGGGCCGCGAGAGAAGGTGGATATCCTGTTCATGGGCGTCAGCCGCGTCTCCGAGTTAATCCGAGGCATCCCGGGCACCCCCCTGACCCTGAGTGTTGAGCCCGCTTCTGGAGCAGCCGGTGTTGCTTCCGTCTCCCTCTTCCGCGGCACGGTCGCGGTCGAGGCCAGCCAAGCCAGCGCACAGCTCATCCGGGTGAAGGAGGACGGAGTTGAGCGCAAGCTCGGGCTCATCACCCTGCCATCCTTCTACCGCGACTTTGAAAAAAACCAGACCGCCTGCTCCGTGGATGTCGAGCGGCTGTTGACCCGCCTGAAGAGCGAGAGGATCGATGGCTTGTTGATCGACCTGCGCGGCAACGGTGGCGGCTCGCTTGGCGAGGTCCAGCGGATGACCGGCTTCTTCACCCGCCCGGCACCGGTGGTTCAGGTGAAGGACGGCTTGGGTGAAACCGTGGTCTTGGAGTCCAGGGCCAAGGAGCCGCTTTACGCTGGGCCAATGGTCGTTCTGACCGATCGCGGCAGCGCCTCCGCCAGCGAGATCTTCGCCGCCGCGCTCCAGGACGACAACCGGGCCGTGGTGGTGGGAGATCACGCTACTTTTGGCAAGGGCACGGTCCAAGTGATCAAAGACCTCGGCGAGAAGATGCCCTTCTTCGCCGGTCGCAAGGGAGCGGGTGGCCTGCGGCTCACGGTGCAGAAGTTTTACCGGCCCTCGGGAGTCTCAACCCAGAACCGCGGGGTGATTCCTGACATCGTGGTGCCAGGGCCAGATAGTGCCCGCGACGGCGGTGAGAGCGATCTGCCCTTCGCTCTCCAGCAGGACCGGATCGAGCCCGCGCCCGGATTCAAGCCGCTGGACCGGAACCGGCTCTTCACTCCAAAGCTGGCGGAGAAGAGCGCAGCCCGGGTGGCGGCATCACGGGACCTCGGCTACTTCCGGCAGGATGCGCTGCGGTTGGAGAAGCTCATCGCGGCGAACCGGGTGAACCTCAACCTGGAGGAGCGCCGGAAGGAGACCGAGGAAAACAAGGCCATCGCCCAGCAACGCGAGGAGGAACGCCAGGGACGTTTTGCCGGGATCGTGGAAGCCGACCGCCAGCATCTGGAAATCTTTCCGCTCAAGCTGGCGGAGCTGGCAAATGGAGCAGCCCTCCGGAAGGCGGACGAGGAGGCACCTGAGCCGGGAGAGAAAGGCAAAGCCCTCTCATGGCCGAGCGGCCTGGATCCCCAAAAGCGCGAAGCGATGGCGGTGCTCGGGGATCTGATCGAGGCGACCGCGCGGGCGACCTGAGGCTCAGTCCGTCCCGGCAGCTCCATCCTTCTTCGCGCGGTGCCCCGGCTTGGAGAGGATCTCCACGTAAACGGATGCGGCTCCTTCCCGCTGGGCATCCTCGATCGCGAGCTCAACGTCGCCGGGGTGCTTGGCTTCAGGCGCAGCATGGCCCTTGCCGACCTTGCAGTCGAAGTCCCAGAAGTCGACGCCCTCCGGCAGGGCCTTGCGGCGCTCGCGCTTCAGGTACCTGCGGAGCTCATTCTTGATCCCATCGAGCACCGTCTTGGGCTGGCGGTCGGGAACCGTGAGGGGAAAGGTCTTCTTCATGCCGCGGCTTGTGAGGCCCGGGCCCGGACTTGTCCACCGCGGAAAACGGGCTTGTTCACAGGACTGCCGCTGATTCCTAACGGTTTGCGGGCCGCGCGGGGAATTACGCACAGCTTGTTCACAAGTTCTGCCCCGCGCCTTGACCCCTGCGAAAATACGCGCACCCTGCACGCAGCGGATGTCCACCCACCTGAAGACCCTGCAGGCCCACGCGAAAACGGCGCTCAAGCCCGCCGTGCAAGGCCACCTCTCGCCGGCCGAACGCATCGCCCTCTACCGCCGTTTCCTCAAGATCGAGGAGCACCGGATCAAGCTGCGCCACCGCGCCGGTGCCGGGGGCTTGGAAATCGCAGGTTCGCGGTCCGAGTTGCTGGATGTCGTCCTGCGCTCGCTCTTCGACCTCGCCCTGTCCAAACGCAAAGAGGCACCGGTGCTGGCTCTGGTCGCCATCGGCGGCTACGGCCGCGGCACGCTCAATCCGGGCTCGGACATCGACCTGCTGTTCCTGCTGCCGCGGGCCTCGAACAAGCTGCCGGAGGACCTCTCGGCGCTGGTCCAGGAGATCCTCTACCTGATGTGGGATGTCGGCTTCAAGGTCGGCCATGCCTGCCGCTCGGTGGCCGAGTGCATCGAGCAATCGAAGGCCGACCCGCAGAACAAGACGGCGATGATCGACGCGCGGATGATCGCTGGCGACAAGAAGCTCTTCGCCGAGTTCCAGACCCGCTTCGACAAGGACTGCGTCAAGAAGGGCCAAGAAGCCTTCTTCGACCTGCGCCGCCAGGACCTGCGCACGCGCCACCAGAAATTTTCCAAGACCGTCTTCCTCCAGGAGCCGAATGTGAAGGAGGGCTGCGGCGGGATGCGCGACTATCACAACATCCGCTGGGTGGCCCGGGTGAAGCGCGGCAGTACCGACCTCCACGATCTGGTGGACGACAAGCTGCTGACCGCCACCGCGCTGCGGCGGATCGAAGCCGCCTACGACTTCCTGCACCGCGTCCGCA
Organism: Haloferula sp. BvORR071; assembly: GCF_000739615.1. Taxonomy (GTDB): domain Bacteria; phylum Verrucomicrobiota; class Verrucomicrobiia; order Verrucomicrobiales; family Akkermansiaceae; genus Haloferula. The sequence continues at coordinate 98,372 of NZ_BATP01000016.1, read as the reverse complement.
ATGAGCTCCACTACCAGGCAGGGCGGGGGAGCGATCAGCTCACGCTGCGCCTGCAAGGGGTGGTCGCGACGAATTTCCGCTATCCCCAGCGCAGCATCCTGCGCCGCACCGAGGAATTCATGCGGGACTACTACCGGCACACCCGCAGCCTCTATCAGCACACCAACTCGCTGATGGAGAGCTTCGAAATCGAGCAGGAGGAGCAGGAGGACCGGGGAGGCCTGAAGTCCTTCCTCACCCTGGGTCGCAAGAAGCGCGAGGAGTTCGATGGCTTCATCTCCCGCCAGAACCGGATCTATCCCCTGAACAACGAGATCTTCGATGAGGATCCGAACCGCATGATGCGGATGTTCCAGCACACCCAGCTGCGGAACCTGCGGCTCAGCCCGCCGATGCGCCGCCTGATCAAGGCGCATCGCGAGGCCGTCGACCGTCCCTTCCGTTATTCGAAGACGAACCGCGAGACCTTCCAGGCGATCCTCGAGCGCAAGGGCGATGTCTCCCGGACTCTGCGGCAGATGCACCGCGTCGGGTTTCTCGGCCGCTACTTGCCGGAGTTCGGCGCGCTGGACTGCCTAGTGCAGCACGAGTTCTTCCATCGCTACACCGCGGATGAGCACACGTTGCGCTGCATTGAGGAGTTGGATGCTCTGGTCGGGACCGAGGATCCGCGGAAGGAGATCTATCGTCGGCTCTTGCACGAGGCCGAGGATCCCTACGCGCTCTATCTTGCGCTGATCCTGCACGATACCGGCCGCGCCGAGAACGTGCGCGAGCACACCGATGGCTCAGCAATGCTGGCCGCGCGCCTCTGCAATCGCTTGCAGGTCCACGGTCCGCGCCGCGCGGTGATAATGTATCTGGTGGACCACCACCTGACTTTCTGGCGCTTCGCCACCACCCGGAACATCGAGGATCCGGATGTGGTCGCGGAGTTTGCGCGGATCGTGAAAACCAAGGAGCGGCTCGATTTGCTGCTGCTCTTCAGCTACGCGGACTCCAACGGCACCAACACCGAGACCTGGTCGAGCTGGAAGGAGACCCTGATGCTTCAGCTCCACTCCAGCACGCGGACCTTCCTCAAGGAAGGACGCGAGCGCTATGCCGCTTCGATCCGCTCGGAGAAGAAAGACCTCAAGGAGCAAGTCAAGGCGGCCCTCAAGGAAGAGGACCAGCCCGCGGTGGACGAGCATTTCAAGCGCATGCCGGACTCCTACTTCCGCTTCCGCGAGGCTGCCTCCGTGGCTGCCCACGTGAAGGCGGTGCTCAAGCTGGAGCCGAAGAAGGATGAGGATGTCTTCGATTGCTCGCTGCAGTGGGTGGACATGCCGGAGAAGGGCTACACCGAGCTGGTGATCGCCACCCACGACCGGCCGCTCCTGTTAGAGAAGATCTGCTGCGCGCTGGCCTCGGAGGAACTGAACATTCTCTCGGCTGACTTCTTCACCCGCAGTGACGCGGTGGTGCTGGACATCTTCCGCGTCTGCACCACGAACTTCGAGCCGGTGTCGGACCTCTCGCTGCGCAAGCGCTTGTCGACGACGCTGCGGGAGGTGGGCTTGTTAGAGAAATACGAGCACGCGCGCTATTTCCGGCGGAAGCCGAACCTCCTGCGCCCCAAGGACGACCACGGCATGGCTTTCCCGGTGCGTGCCTATGTCTCGAACGACCTGCATCCGGCTTGCACTGCCATCGAGATCCAGGCGGTCGACCGCATCGGCCTGCTGCACGATCTCTTCCACGCGATCAATACCCACGGCCTCAACACCGCCAATGCCCGCATCTCCACCGAGAAGGGCGCGGCGATGGATACCTTCTACGTGACGACCTCCGACGGGAAAAAGGTGGCTGATGACGAACTGCTGAACCGGCTGCAGCACAGCATCGAGGATCTGATCGGGAAGAAGGACAGCTGAGCCAGTTCACTTGGCGAGGCCCGTCCACCCATGCCATGCCATGTAGGCGGCGATCAGCACGAGCACCACGCAAGAGGCGTATGGTGCCCGGCGCATCAGCTTGTTGAAGCCTTTCATCTTCTTCTCCGCGTGGCGCACGCCGAGGGCTGCGATCACGCCGACCGTCACCATGATCAGGGCAAGTCCGATGCTGAATGCCGCTACCAGCGCGAAGCCCAAGGAGTACTTCTTCAACTGCAAGCACACCACCAGCACGGTCAGCGCGGCAGGGCAGGGCATGAGCCCGCCCGTCAGGCCGAAGAGCACGATCTGTCCCGTGGTCACCTGACGATTGGCGAAGCGCCGCTCGATATCAGCGGCATGCGCCGCTTCATGGGCGTCTTGGAACTCCTCGTCGCCATGATCATGATCGTGATGATGGTGGCCATGCCCGTGCCCGTGTTCGTGACCATGCCCATGATCTTCTTCGCTGAAGGGCAGCTTGTAGCTGTGTGAGTGATCACCGTGGGAGACGCTCAATAGAACTTGGAAGGCATGCGGCTCCGGAATCGTCGCGGTTGATTCGAGGAAACCATCGCGCTGGGTGAAGCCGTAGTCTTCGATATGCCCTTGCGGTCGCGTCAGCCGCAAAGCCACCGTCTTGGCCTCGGGCATGAAGGTCTTCCCGCGCTCGGAAAAGCGCAGCCGGAACACCGGCGGAATCCCGTCCTCGAAGATGCCCACTTGAATGGTGCCGTGCCCGGTGTGGATGTGCCGGCCCGCGCCAATCTCCGCAGGGTGCTCGTGGCTCTCTCCATCATGGTGGTGATGGTCATCGCCATGCCCGTGATCGTGGCCATGATGATCGTGGTGGCCGTGGTGGTGCTCATGCTCAGCCTTTGCATCCAGCCGGATGCGCCGGAACATCCATGCCGCCATCGCCAGGATCACCGCAGCGGAAATGAGCTGGAAGATCGGCTCGGTGGTCTCCGCGTTCCACTGATTCCCGAAGCGCAAGGCCAGTGCTGCCAGAGCCCAGATCACCAGCGAGTGCGACAGCGCGGCCGACAGGCCTAGCAGCACCGCCTGCGCAATCGTACCGCGGATCGCGATGATGAAGGCCGCCATCATCGTTTTCGAGTGGCCGGGCTCCAGCCCGTGGAGGGCTCCTAACAGGATGGCCACCGGAATGTACAGCCATGCCGATGCCCCGCCGTGCAGCAAAATCTCGCGCAGATCCATATGGGGGATACTCCCTACCCCCTTTCTTTCTTGCAATGTTCAATTGCCGGGAAAGCGCATCCGGGGCAGGCTCCGCAGCGATGTCACACTCACCCGAGGATCCGGAAGCCGATCGGCGGGCCCTGCAGCTCCGCTTGCGGAAAATCATCGGCCAGCTCCAGGCGATCGAGAAGACGGTCGGCGGTGACTACGAGTGTGGCGAGGTACTCAACCAGCTGGTGTCCGCCCGCAAGGCCATCAAGTCCTTGGCGGAGAAGATCGTGCTGGAGCATCTCGAGCACTGCTTGGAGGACATGGGGCCGACCGGCAAAAGCGCCAAGCAACTGCGTGAAGTGGCGACCATGCTCAAGCGCTACGTCGAGTGATGGAACGCGCTCGGAAGAGCAAGAAAGTTGCCGCAGAGGCACTTTTTGAGCGCCGCCAGTACTCCTTCCAGGCACTTATCGGCAAACAGCTCACATTTCCATTCCCATGAAACGGATGTTTTGTGGGAATTGCGAATAAGTGGGCATAAGTTTCCGTGTTATTCAGCGATTTAGTCCTCGCCAATGCCACTTCGGAAGGCATTCTCCCCGGACCGATGGCTTGCCAACGCAGACCTCGGTGCCAGCCGAACCAAGCGGCTCGTCATTTTGTTCGATCCTGAATTCCGGGGGGACTTCAGCCGACCAGACGACCAGGACGTTTAGCTTAAAACCAGAAAGAGCGTGAGTCGAAGTTCCGGGGGGGATGACGGCTCACGCTCTTGGTCTTTCAGGACCAAAGCTAGAATACCGGCCGGACTCGGCCCTCCTTTCTCCGCATTTTCGCGCCCTTAGCGCCGGTTGCTGACTCGGAATTCCTTCGGAGTCACGCCGAGCCGCTGGCGGAAGAGATTCACCAGCGCGCTGGCGGTCCGGAAACCGGAGCGCTCCGCGACGTCCTGCAGCGACAGGTCCGAGGAGGAGAGCAGGCGCATCGCCAAGTCGAAGTGAGCGCGCCAAATCTCGTCGTGGAGAGTCCGGCCGATCAGGGCATTGAAGCGCCCTTCGAGGGAGCGTCGGGAGATCGTGGTGGCTGCGACCACGTCGCGGACCTTGATGGTGCAGTCGGAATTCTCACGGATGAAGCGCAGGGCTGCGACCACATCGGCATCGTCGAAGGCGAAGACATCGGTCGAGCGGCGCTCCACGACATGCGCTGGAGCGATCCGCACCGGCTCCGTCGGGCGTTCCTCGCCGGAGAGGATTCGGTCGAGCAGAGCCGCCGCCTCGTAGCCGCGCCGCTCCATATCCGTCTCGACACTTGAAAGAGTGGGGGAACTCAGCTCGCAGAGTTGGGTGTGATTTCCCGCACCCACCAGCGCGATCTCCTCCGGCACCTTGAAGTCTGCCTTCCAACAGGCCTCGAGCACCATGCCAGCGATCCGGTCCAGCGCGGCGAAAACGCCGAGCGGGCGGGGCAGGCCGGCAAGTTTTTCGATCAATTCGTCATCGCTGTGATTGGCCGAGAGATTGATGTTCGTAACCTTGAAGCCCGCTTCCTCGACCCGCGCTTGGAAACCGGCACCGCGATCCTGCGAATAGCGGGTGCCGTCCCGCTTGCGGACGAAGGCGAAGTCCTTGAAGCCACGGCTGATCAGGTGCTCCGCGGCCAAGCGGCCGATCGCGTGGTCGTCGCTCAGCACGCTGCAGACCTGGGTTTCGTCCATCAGGCCGGCCACATTGATCACGGGAATGTCCTTCCGGTTCGCCGCGGCCTCGCGGAAGCGCGGATCCACCACCGTGCAGATGATCGCGTCGCCCTGCCAGGTCTCCACCAGCTCGGCGAGTTCCTTCCGTTCTCGGTCAAAAAATGCCATCCGCCAGTTCGGTTTCCGCTGCACATAGCGGCTGATCCCGTCGAGGATCTTACTGCCGTAGCCGCTGAGTGGATCGAGCATCAACCCGATATGCAGGTAGGAGGACTTCACGGCCCGCGAGCATTGCCAGAACTTCCCTAATGTAAACGCCTAAGAGAAAGATACGATTCCCATGTGTCAAACATCCGTTGCATGGTGAGATGCTTAAAATGGAAATTAAATTATATAAAAGCGCGAGTGATGTGTCTGATAAATCCGCGATAATGCGCCCCCGCAGCGGGATCCGGGGCTTGCTCCGCAGCGGAATGAGCCTGCCATTCGTGATGATTTCGGCCATCGCGACGGAGCCTTCCGGGGCCGCTCCACTGGCCCGCGATATCCATGTCCTCGCGCTGAATCAGGTGGGGTATGAGAGCGGGAGGCCCAAGCGCTTCACCGCGCCGCTGAGTCCGGATGGCTCGGTCTTCGGGGTGCGGGATGGGAGCGGGGTGGAGATCTTCCACGGCGCGGTCCAAGGCGGGATCGGCGATTTTTCGGAATTGCGGCCACCAGCGGGCGGCGAGTTCCGGATCGAACTCAGCGGCGGAGACCTGAAGGCGGGGACCAGTGATCCGTTTTTGATCGAGGCGGACTTCTGGCAGGATCGCTTCTGGCAGCCGGCGGTGGACTTCCTGATCGATTCCCGCAGCGTGACCGGGACCCATCCCAGTGCCTACGGCGGCTGTCCGTGGCGTGACGGGACTTATTACGATGCGATCCTGCCCGCCTTGGTGCTGCTCTACCGCGCGGACCCCGGGCGCATCGCCGTCATGCCGCGGCAGATCGATTGGGAAGCGGACAAGCGCCGGGTGCTGGCCCCGGAGTTCAAGTTCGATTCCAACAATCCCTGCAGCGAGGGCGTGATGGATGCGGTGCGGAAATATTACACCGAGTTCGAGCCCCCCGCGGCGGAGGCTCCCGATGTGGTCAAGCTGATCCACTGGGGCGCGGGCTACTACCTCTGCCATCCCGCGACCAAAGACCCGAGTGGCGATCCCGATCCACAGCAGATCCACTCCCAGACAGTCGAGCAGATCGCCTACGTGGTCTGGGCCTGGCCGCAGTTGGAGAAGTGGTTGCCGCGCTCCTTCTATGAGAAGTGTCGTAATTTCTGCGAGGCGAACTGGGCGAAGTCGCTGGAAGTGGACAAGTGGTGGGACCCGGCGACCTACCTGACTCCGGCGCAGCTTCTGGAGAAGAATCCCACCGGCGGGCTGCTTCATCCCTACAAGGGCCGCCATGCGCCGGGGCACTCGATCGTGCCGAACCTGCTGATGCATGAGGTGGCGAAGCGCGATGGCCTGGCCGATCCGCAACGCTACCTGAAGGCGGCGCTGGCCGAAGCTGCGTGGTGCGTCGAGAAGCTCGATTGGTCCGATCCGCGCACCACCAAGGGGCAGCGCATGAGCGAGCACCGCACGATTCCCAATCTCGTCTGGTTGCTGCGCCACTATCCGCAGGAAGCACCGCCGGGCCTACGCGAGAAGATTCGCGCCTGGGCCGAAGTCGCCGCATCGCGGTCTAACAACATGTGGGACTTCCGGCGCTACGATCTGGAGGAGAACTGGACGATTCCGAAGCTCAATGATGCGGGCAATAGCGCCGCGGCACCGGCGATCTTCCTCGCCGCCTCCTGGGTGGCCGGAGATCCCGCGCTCAAGCAACGCATGCAGCAGCTCGCGGTATCGCATGCCGATGCGCTCTTCGGCCGCAATCCGCGCCTGGCCGCTGCGGCGGGCAAGAGCGACGGGTTCACCGGCATCGAGCGCACTTGGCCGCAACCCTTCCACAAGAATGTCTGCGCGCGCCTGGAGCTCTGCCGTGCTTCGCTGGACTCGATGCCGGGCACGGAGATGTATCCCTTCAATCCGGAGGGCAGCTACCGGCATGCGGAAGGCTGGGTGAACTATGGCGCGGCCTGGTGCATCAGCCTTGCCTATCTGGAGTTCGACGCGCGAGGCTCGGACATTCCGTGAGCATGAAGATTCGGGGACTGCGTTGGTGGATCGTCGTGCTGGTGTTCCTGGCGGCGGTGCTCAACTACGTCGATCGGCAAACCTTGTCGGCACTCGCGCCGACGGTGCAGGCGGACTTGGGAATGGATGAGCGCGACTATGCGAACGTCGTGAACCTTTTCCTGCTGGCCTACACCTTCGCCTACCTGGTTTCCGGCAAGCTGGTGGACCGGCTTGGCACGCGTGCGGGAACCGCCGCTTTCGTCATCTGGTGGTCGCTGGCGAATATGGCGACCGCGTGGGTGCAGGGCCTGCGCTCGATGGGAGCTTGCCGCTTTCTGTTAGGCCTGGGCGAGGCTGGTGTCTGGCCTGCTGCATCCAAGGCGGTCTCGGAGTGGTTTCCCTCGCGTGAACGCGCGCTGGCGATCGGGCTCTACACCATGGGCGCGATGGTGGGCGCGGTGCTGGCGCCGCACATCGCCATCCCGCTGGCGAAGTTCGACTACGCTGCGGAGTTTCCGGCCGCACTGGCATGGTTCGAGACGGGCACGGGGTGGCGCATCGCCTTCCTGGTCACCGGCCTCGCGGGCTTCGTCTGGCTGCTTCCTTGGCTGCTGCTCTACTGCAAGCCGCGCGAGAGCGCGCTGCTGACGGCCGGGGAACTGAGCCTGATTGAGGACGGCGAGGCTTCCGTTGGGGAAGGGAAGCCGCCTTGGTCCTGGGGGCGGGTGCTGGCCTATCCACCGGTCTGGCTCTTGCTGCTGGGGCGGCTGCTGACCGATCCGGTATGGTACTTCTATCAGTTCTGGTTTGCCAAATACCTGAGCAGTGAGCGCGGTCTAGTACAGGCCGAGCTGACCGTCACCTGGCAGGTTTACGCCGCGGCAGGTGCCGGATCCTTGGCGGGTGGCTGGCTCTCCGGCTGGCTGGTGAAGAAGGGGATCTCGCCGGTGAGCGCCCGGCTGCGGGTCATGCTGGGTTGCGCGACAATCATGCCGCTTTCACCGCTGATTGCGCAGGCTGGTGGCTTGCCCACGGCCCTGACGCTTACTGTCTGCGCCGTCTTCGCGGCACTCGCCTGGCTGATCAATATCAGCGCGCTGGTGGTGGATTTGGTGCCCAAGCATTCGCTCGGGACCGCCTTCGGCATTGTCGCGGCGGGCAGCACCTTGGGCGGCATCGCGATGAACCTGCTGGTCGCCACCATGGTCGCCGGGCCCTCCACCAAGCCCCCTGGCTTTCTGGATCAGGCGGTTCAAGGCGTCGTCGGGCCGCTGCTCGATGCCGTGGCCGGGAAGGGTTACGGCCCCTGGTTCCTGGCCATGGCCTTCCTGCATCCTTTGGCGTTCTTGCTGTTATGGACAGGCGGCCTCCATCGGCGCGCCCTCCCCACGTAGCGGAACGGCTGGGCGAGAGTCCGCCGAGGATCGCAATGCAATTCCCTCGGCGAATCTCCCCCCAGCCCTTCCTCAACACCAGCAACCCGGCATTGCATTGCCCCGGATTCCGGCGAGCATGGCCGCGCCGTTAGGCCCCGCCATGAATCTCTATCCGCTCAAAGGACTTCCCCAGCAGAAGCAGATTTGGTCCTGGATCTCCTATGATGTGGCGAACCAGTCCTTCACGCTGATCGTCAATACCATGCTCTTCTCGATCTTCTTCGGGAAGATCATCGTTACCGACAAGGCGATGGAGAACCAGCTCTGGGCGATCGCCTTTGCGGGCAGCATGCTGGTGGCCGCCTTCGTCTCGCCACTCGTCGGCGCCGTGGCGGATGAACGGCGTTGCAAGAAGGCCGGCCTGATTGTCACCGGAGTGATCTGCAGCGTCTGTACCTGCGGCCTTTACTTCCTGCAGCCCGGGCAGGTCTGGCTCGCGCTCCTGCTCTACATGCCCGCGAACTTCGCCTTCGCGATCGGCGAGAACTTCCTCGCCAGCTTCCTGCCGACCTTGGCGCGGCAAAACGAAGTCGGGCGCGTCAGTGCTTTCTCTTGGGGCCTCGCCTATTTCGCGGCGCTCTTTCTCCTCGCGGTCACGGCTGTCAGCATGAAGGTTTTCAAGGTCGAGGAAGTCGCGCAATGGCGGCCCTTCTTTATGATGGCAGGACTGTGGTTCCTGGCCTTCACGGTGCCCACTTTGCTGTGGCTGCGTGAGCCGGAGATCGATACCGAGCCCCATAGCGGCAAGAACCTGATCGCCGCCGGCTATGTGCGTCTGATGGAAACCTGCAAGCATCTGCGCAGCTTCCGGGATCTGGCGATCCTCATGGTTGCATCCTTCTTCTTCGCCACCGGGACGAATGTGGTCGTCTCCTTCGCGAGCAAGCTCGCCTCCGAATACGGCTTCACCCAGGTGGACTTGGTGATCTTCATGGCGATCATCACAATCTCCGGGATCCTTGGCACCTTCCTGCCGATGCTCTGCCAGGACCGCCTCGGCCACCGCTTCACCTCGGTTGTGCTCGCCTTGGTCTGGATCCTCGCCTCGGTCGGCTTCGCGTACTACGCCCACCGTCACGATGCCTTCGTTGATGCAGGCGGGAAGGATGCCGATTTCGCGAAGTGGCCGCTGTGGGTGATCGGAAACCTCCTGGGCTTCGGTCTGGGCTCGCTGGGTTCCGCGAACCGTGCCTTCGTTGGCTATCTCTCCCCGCCGGAGAAATCCGCCGAGATGTTCGGCATCTGGGGCCTCATGATCAAGCTGGCCGCGGTCATGACCTATCCCTTCGCTTGGGTGAAGGACAAGAGCGGCAGCCCGCAGGCGCTGTTGCTGCTCGCGGGCTTGATCGTGATCGGCTTGGTGCTGACCTGCTTTATCGACGAGAAGCGCGGCCACGCCGCCGCGATCCACAATCCCAGCTAGCCGGGAAGCTTCCTGTCCTTGACTAGTGGCCGCCAGCGCGGACTCTCCCGCGGCCATGACCAAGTTCCGCCCCTGCATCGACCTCCACCAGGGCAAGGTGAAGCAAATCGTCGGCGGCACGCTGCGTGACGATGGCCCCGGCCCGCGCGAGAATTTCGTCGCCAGCGCCGGGGCAGGGGAGTTCGCCGCGAAATTCCGCGCCGACGTGCTGACCGGCGGGCACATTATCAAGCTCGGCCCGGGCAATGACGAGGCCGCCAAGGAAGCGCTCGCCGCCTGGCCCGGCGGCATGCAGATCGGCGGCGGCATCCATGCTGGCAATGCCGCGGAATGGCTCGCTGCCGGTGCCTCGCAGGTGATTGTCACTTCCTGGCTCTTCGAGGGCGCGAAATTTTCCCCCGAACGCCTGCGCGAACTCGTCGCAACGGTGGGGCCGGAGCGTCTCGTCATCGATCTCTCCTGCCGCCGCACCGAGCGCGGCTGGACCGTGGCGATGGACCGCTGGCAGACTCTCACGGACCTCGATCTCACGCCCGCGACCTTGGACCTGCTGGCTCCATCCTGTGCCGAATTCCTGATCCACGCCGCGGATGTCGAGGGCCTTTGCCGCGGCGTCGATGCCGAACTCGTGACCATGCTCGGGAACTGGGGTGACGCTCCTGTCACCTACGCGGGCGGCGCCGCCACCATGGCGGACGTGGAGCTCGTTTCGGAACTGTCCGGCGGGAAGGTCGACCTGACGGTCGGTTCCGCGCTCGACCTTTTCGGAGGTAGTGGAATCCGCTACGACGAACTGGTGGCATGGAACCGGCGCTGAGCGGGCAAGCATCGCTGCCGCGAAATTTGAGATTTCAGATTTGAGATAGAAGATTTCCACTGGCCCCCGCCATGTCGAAGTGCTCCGACTTTCCCTACCTGCCCTCCAGCTTCGACCCGGAGGAGGAGATTCTCGACCAGCTGAGCAACCGCCCGGGCAACCAGCGCTGCGTCGTCGGCCGCGATGAACTCTTGCTGGTGGTGCACGAGGTGCCGAAGGCCGGCGTGCCCGAGCGCGAGCCGCTGATCTTCTGGCGGCGGCAGGATGAGGTCTGGATGGACTACAGCGGCGGGCGCGGCCTCAAACGACTCGGCGACTTGCTCGACCGCTATACCAAATACATCGACGAGCAGGAAGAGCTGGTCGAGGCGGTGGACACCGCGGCGGGCATCTTCGCCCTGGCGCGTATTTCGGGTCCGCTGTCCCGTGCCTCGCGCAACCTCGCGCTGGCGATCGAGCAGACCTTGCAGCACGACGAAGACAACCGCGAGCTCCGCTCCTACCGTGACCGCGCCCGGGAGCTGGAGCGCGCCGCGGAGCAGCTCAATCACGACGCCCGTCTGACCATGGAATTCTGGATGGCGGAGCGCAGCGAGCAGCAGCAGGAGGCGGCGGAGAAGCTGAACGTGACCGCTTTCCGCCTGAACCTGCTCGCCGGCTTCTTCCTGCCACTCGCGGCGATCGGCGGGATCTTCGGCATGAATGTGGCCATCCCCTCCTTCACACAGGGGCTCTTCTGGCTGATCCTCTTCGGCGGCTTGGTCACCGGCGGCTTGGTGGTGTGGTGGGTCATCCGCAAGTCCGAGTCGTGCAAATGAACGCCGGCTTGTGGCTCCTGCTTGCCGGCATTGCCATCGTGGCGCTGGTGGTCTTCCTGCACTCCAAGCGGATTGGGGATCAGCGCAGCCGTCTGCGCGCGCAACGTTTGGACGAACGCCAGCGAGGCATTGTGATCGAGTATTTCCCGCTTTGGGAGGAAATCCCGCAGGAGATCCGCATGGAGACGGAAGGCTGGATGCAGGTCTTCCTCGCCGAGAAATCCTTCGAGGCTTGCGGCGGCCTGGAGCGCGTCACCGAGGAGATGCAGTTGGCCATCGCCGCCCCGGCTTGCCTGCTCATCGCCCGCCGCCCGCAGGACTACTACGAGAGGCTTCGTAGCATCTTGGTTTATCCGGATGCCTTCACCGTGAAGAACGAGTGGGGCGAAGAGGGCGTGAACCTCGGCGAATCCTGGGGCACGGGCAGCGTCGTGCTGGCGTGGCAGTCGGTGAAGCAAGGCGATCTCAATCCCGAAGACGGCCTGAACGTGGTGCTCCACGAGTTCGCCCACCAGATCGACCAAGAAGACGGCGCTGCGGACGGTGTGCCCGAGCTTGAGGAGGCCAGCGACTACGGCAAGTGGTCCCGCGCCTTCCTGCCCGCCTACGATCAGTTCTGCGAGCGGGTCAATGCGGGCAAGCGCACCGTCATGGATGACTACGGCGCGGAGAATCCCGCCGAGTTTTTCGCCGTGGCCACCGAGACCTTTTTCGAGCGGTCCAAGGGCCTGAAACGTGAAGAGCCTGAGATCTACGCAGAGCTGGTAAAGTTCTACGGAATGGATCCTGGCACCTGGTAAGGAAGATCAGGAGGCCATCGGCGGCCGGTAGCAGTCCGGCTCCTCGCGCCTGAGCCGCTGGACCATCCGGATCAAATCCGCCAGGGAATCCGTCTGCATCTTCTCCATCATCCGTCCCCGATGGACCTTCACCGTCTGTTCGCCGATGCCGAGTTCATCCGCGATGATCTTGTTGGGCTTGCCCGCCACCACGCCTTCCAGCACCTCCCGCTCGCGAGGGGTGAGCTGGCGGAAGAGCGCGGCGAGCCGCAAGGTTTCCCCCCGTTCTGCACGGACGGAGGCACCATAGGCCAGCGCGTTGCGCACCGCCTGCAGCAGGTCGGAAGTCTCCACCGGCTTGGTGAGGAAATCGATCGCGCCCGCCTTGACCGCGCGCACGGTCGTAGGGACGTCGGCATGTCCGGTGAGGAAAACGATCGGGGCCGTCACGCGGGAGCGGACCAGTTGCCGTTGCAGTTCCAGTCCACTGAGACCGGGCAGCGAGACATCCAGCAGCAGGCAGCCGATTTCGTGCGAGTGGCAATTGTTCAGGAACTCCGTCGCATTGGCGAAGGCACGCACCTCGTAGCCATGCAAGCGCAGCAGGCGGGATAGGGCGTTGCGCAGGCCTGAGTCGTCGTCGATCAAGTGGATGGTTTCTCCATTCATGTCAGGATGGCGTGGAAGAACTCATCCGGTGGAGCGGAGCGAAGGATGCCAACCCGGGACCCCCAGGAAGCGGAGGCAAGTCATGGGCACAAAGGGCCGGGGAATCCGGTCACGCCGCAACACGGCCGCTGACCCGATCTTGGATAGCCATTTGAACCAGAGATTTCCCGGGGAGGAATCCTCGCCACGGAAGCCGGAAGCGAGGTAGTGCCGGGCAAGCCCGGCAGTAAAGTGAAGCTGGTTTCGATGCTCCCCGGCTTTGCTACGATAAAGGTAGTAGCATTGGCACGGGTGCGTTTGTTGCGATGATCGGTGCTTGATTCCGTTTCTTGGGATTGTCGGCAGTTCTCCGGAGATGTGGGAGGGAGGCTATTCCCCCGAACGCCTCCCCCCCCTCTTCTCACTCCTGGAAAGCGAGATTTCTCGTTACCCGGGAAAGGGGGTGATCGGCGGTGTGATGAAGGCGGATCGGGCGGTCATGGTGCTTGATGGTGAGGCTGGAGTCGGAAGTGGGCTCTGCGGTGGTTCAGGCTTCCTCTTTGGGCGTGAGCAGGGCATGCGGCACCTCGGAGCCCGCCGCGAGGAAGGCACGGGCCGCGGCGTGCACATCGCGGAAGCTGCAGTATTCGGCGATATACTGCGGTGAGAGTTCCGTGCGCAGCAGCATGCGGCGCGCTTCCTCCACTTGGCGCTGGCGGAGCGCTCCACGCAGGGTCAGGCCCGTCGCGGCGCGGAAGTGGCGGCTGAAGGTGCCGAGCGGCACGGACTGCGTCTCCTTCACCACCGTGGCGGGACTCACCCCGTCACAGGCGTGGCGCTGGATGTAGCCGAGCGTCGCAGCGATTTCTGCCCGCGTGACGATCGGGCGAGCAGCCTTCAGGGCGCTCGTTCGATCCTGCAGGGGGAGGGGATCCGGCACTTTTGCCATGCCACCACGCTGCCGGAAAGGGGCCGCCGCTTTCTATAGAGCTTGGTTGAAATCAATATACATTTTGTCTAAGGGTATGAGGCGGATGCTCCAGCCACGCAAAATCGGCTTCGTCGCTCCTTTCTCCAGTGCCTCCGTTCATCGCTCGATGCGCGGCGCGCTTTCCTATGCGGACCTCAATCCGCCGATGGTAATCCGGGATTTCCGGGTCACACCGGACATCGCCAAGCCCCGCAAGGCGGCGGCCGAACTCGCCGCGCTCAATCGCTGGAAGCCGGACGGCCTGCTCACGATTCTCGATGACAAAGAATTCAGCGGCTTGATGAGCGGGCTCGTGGACGCGCCGCCGATCGTCAACATCGGGCCCCTCACGCCACGGCCCGGGGTAGTGATGTTGGGTGGCTGCTTCCACCGGATGGTGGAGACAGCGGCGCAGCATTTCCGACAGCAGGGGATACGTTCGCTGGGCATGCTGATCATGGATCGCGACACCGGCACCCAGAAGAGCTTCGTAAAAGCTTTCGGTGAGGCTGCCAGGCCTCTCAATCCCGGGCTCGCCACCCACGTCGAGCCGCTGGACACCGCTTTTTTGGCGGATGTCGATGCCCCGGTTGAGCCGGTGCCCGAAGGTATTGCCCGCTGGCTGCGTGAGCTGCCCAAGCCAGCGGGAGTGATGAGCGTGAGCTATGGTGGGGGCAACTATCTGGTGCGGGTCTGCCTGGCACTCGGTCTGCGCGTGCCGGAGGATGTCGCGGTGATCAGTGCGGATGACGTGGATCTTTGCCTTTCCAGCTCGCCCACTCTAACAAGCGTGGAGTTCGCAAATGAAGTCATCGGCTCCGAAGCCTTGAAGGCTCTCGATGGCATGATCCGGGGACGCATGCCGGAGAAACAAGCGATGGCAGTGGAGGCTGTGGATCTGCACGTGCGCCAATCGACCGGCCTGAAGCTGGCCGAGGTTTGTGACATTTCCGGCGCATTGAACTACATCAACCGGCACGCCTGCTATGGTCTGACCGTCGAGCGTCTGTTGGATGAAACGCAGCGGGTCTCGAAGATGACCTTCCACAAGTACTTCGTGGCCGCCACCGGGCAAACTCCTGGCGAAGTCATCCGCCAGCGGCAGTTTGCGGAAGCGCGTCGACTACTCGCGCAAACCAAGCTCTCGATCACTCTCGTGGCGGAGCAAAGCGGCTTCGGCAGCAGCAGCGATTTCGCCCGCGCTTTCCGCTCCGCGGAGAGCATGACACCCCGTGCCTACCGGGACCATGCCAGGCGAGGCGGGATCACCGAGTGCTGAAACAGGCTTTCTATGAGGCTGCGGATTCCGGACTTGGGTTGAATTCCCCGACGTGCCGCGGCGGAGCTAGGCGTCGGGAAGCCAAAGGAGCGAGGCGACTTGCGTCACCTCGCTCCCGTTTGTCGACCTCGACTTCGACCTCCTGGAAAAGTGCCCCTCGCTTACTTGGCGATGTTCAAGCGGCCGAAGAGCTTGTTGCCCGAGGCCAAGCTTCGCGGGATCTTGACCGTGATCGCATCCGGAGCCGCGTCGTTCTCGGTGACGGTGACGATCACTCCGTTGGCATCGGTGGCAGAGCTCGCGCCCAGCGTGACCGTGGTCCATGCCGGCGGATTGGAGCCGTATTGGACTGCCTGCGTGGTCACATCGCCCTCGGCATCATCGCGGCGCTTGAAGCTCAGCGTGAGGTAGCTGGCATCAGTGGTCACGGCCGGCAGGATCGCGGCGTCGCTGGCCAGCGGATTGCCGTCCAGGTAGAACTCGGCGAGGTTCTCGATGCCGTCCTTGTCCGGATCATCGGTCGCGCCCTTCTCCTTGCCGGGAGTGCCATCAAGACCCTTGGCTTCCGCCCAAGAGTCGTAAGCCCCGCCGATCACCAGACTGCCGGTGCCGGAGAAGTAGCTGCCGTAGATCGGGTGGCTGGAGTTGAATACCCCGGATGTCAGTGTGGTCGTGCCAAGCGTCAGGCTGCCGATGGTATCGGCCGCACCGGTATTCAGTTCGAGCACCGCACCGTTGGCGATGGTGACTGAGGAGGCATCCCCCAGTGAAGGCGTGGCAAGCGCCAGCCTGCCTTGGGCTACAGTGGTGTTTCCGGTGTGGCTGCTGGCTGCCGTCAGCGTGAGCGTGCCGGTGCCGGTCTTGGTCAGTGCCAGCGGTGCGAGCGCGCCATCGCGGAGCACACCTGCATAGCTGGTGCTGCTGTTGTCGGAGCCCACGCTCAGGGTCGCCGGAGTCGCGGCATTGTAGTTACCGATCGTACCGCCCGCACCACTGAGGTTGGCGAAGCTCAGGTCATGGCCGTCGAGCTTGAGGATGGCATTCGCCACTTCAAGCGGACCGCTGCTGAAGGCCTGCGAGCTACCGGCGACGATCGCACCACCCGGGCGGCCATTGATCTTGGTGGCGGCGTAGGTGTTCTGCCCCGGAGTGGTGGGCGCGACGGTGAGCACACCGTTTTCTGCCACCGGGTCACCCGCGTAGAACTCGCAGGCATAGGCACCGGTGATCGGCCCGCTGACCGTGAAGTTCGTGCCGCGTTGTGCCATGATGCCGGAGTCCGCGGTCAGGGTCACACTGCCTGCCCAAGTGGCGGTGGCACCGCCTGCAAGGCGCAGGCCGCCGGGATAGCCATTCTCGCCCCAGCCACTGCCCGCGATCTCGATTGGCGTGGTGTAGGGAGTGGTGCTGCCGAACCCGAGGAACTGGGCACCGGAGAGGATTTGCACCTTGGCGGCACCGCCGGTGGCGGCGCTACCACCATTGGCATTCACCCGGCCATTCTCCACCTTCAGCACACCGGTGAATTCGGCTGGCAAGGCGAGCGTGCCCCAGTCGGCGGACCCGTTCACCGCTTGCGCGGAGTTCAGCTCGACCCTGCCCCCTCCGCTGATGCCCGCCCATGGCAGGGCGGCAGCGCTGGCCTCCTCTGCACGCAGCGTACTGCCCGCGGCGACTTGATAGGCCGCATTGCCGAGCGAGCCGTTCGTGGTTCCGTTTCCGAACTGTAGCATGCCCGCGTTCACCTGGAAGGTCCCGGCGGAGGTATTGGCCGCGCTCAGTAGCACCTGGGTGCCGCTGCCATTCTTGCTGAAGATGCCCGCGCTGTCGCCGCCGATGTTCCCCGCCAGCGTCGCAGTGCCAGCCGGTTCCAGGATCATCGTGGCATTGTTCACCAGCGGACCCGCGATGCTGCCATTGGTGACGCCATCGCTGAGTTGCAGGGTGCCCCCATTGACCGTGGTCGTGCCGGTCGTGGTGTTCGTCGTCAGCAGCTTGAGGAGCCCGTCGTTCGACTTGGTGATTGCCGCGCTGCCGCCGATTGAGCCGCTGCCGCTCAGGCTATAAGGCCGGATCGAGTTGTCGAAGGTCACACTCTGCGGAATCACCGTGGTGTTGAGTGTCACGTCGGATTTGCCGGCCGCCACGCTGTCGTTGAAGAGCACTAGGTCGTTGTCGAGATACTTCTGGGCACCCGCCCCGATGGTCCAGTTGGTGCTCGTGTTGATGTCCCAAACCTTGCTGGTGGTGGCCTTCCAGGTGAGCGGATTGAAACCCGTGACATTGAGGTCCACCGACGAGTTGGCGGGGTTGTCCACCAAGGAGGCTACCACGCCGCGTGGCAGCGTGCCGGTCTGCAGCTGCAGGGCACTGATGCCGCTGCCGCCGATCGAGCCGCCGGAAGGGTAGTAGATCACCGGGGAGTTGCCGGGGCTGAAGGTGCCATCGATTTGCACCTGGACCGTGCCGCCGGTCGTCAGGCTGTTGCTTGCCGTGATCGGCCCTGGCAGAAGGGGATCGAAGCCGTGGATGCTGAGGGTGGTATTGGCCAGAGACAGATCGTTGGTCGTCAGATTGCCGGTGACCGAGATGGGGCCGGTGAAGGTATTGGCACCCGTGAGGAAGAGCGTGCCGCTGCCCAGCTTGGTCAGCCCGCCCGTGCCGTTGGCGGCGAGGTCGCCCGCCGCCAGCAGCCGGGCGAAAGCCACGGCCGGGGTGGTTGCACCGCCGCCGACGAAGCTGAAGGTCACGGTGTCACCCGCGACATAGCCTTGTCCGGGGCAAGTGATCGCCACGCCGGTGACCTGGCCGTTCACCACATTTGCCACTGCACTGGCGCCAGTGCCCGTTCCGCTGGTCGAAACGGTCACCAGCGGCGCGCCGATGTAACCCATGCCATCCGGAGCAGCGAGGTTGATCGTTCCGCCCGCGGCGTAGATGCCGTTGCCGGTGGTGGCCAGCAGGTTGGCGGAAATCGTGGCGCTGAAAGTCTGCGTATCCACCGTGAACCCGCCCTTGTAGACGTTCGCGCTGTTGATCGTGTTGTTGATCAGGGTCAGACCGGCGGCGTTGGCCTTCAGCGTTCCGCCGTTGAGGTTGACGATGCCGGTGCCGGTGGCAGAGCCCTTGCGGATCACTCCGCTGTTGAATTGCACCGTGCCGCTGTTGAGGTTGAGGATCCCGGTGGCGTTGCCTGCGTCGGCGAAGGTGATGCCATTGCTGTGGCGCGAGACCACGGTGCCGTTGCCTCCGGCCGCGGTGCCCACGTTCATCGTCCCGACGGCGGTGCCGCCGTTGCCGAGGATGATCCATTGGCCGGTCGCACCGTTGATGGTCCCCCCGCTGATCGTGGCCGCAGCCACAGGCGCGGTACCTTGGTTGCCAGCAACCACCAAGTAGCGGGTCATATTGACGGTCCCGCCCGTTTGGACGAAGGAGCCGAGCCCGCCGGTATGGTCACCGATGCGGAAGCCCGAGGCGTTGGTGAAATTCAACGTGCCGCCGGACATCTGATAGGAGCCGTAGCCACCGAAGCCGAGCTGCAGGTAGCCGGCATTGTTCATCAGGTTCACCGTGCCGGCGGTCTGGTTGATGGCTCCTGCGCCATTGGCCGAGGCCCCGGCGCCACCCACATTGACAGTGGTATTCTGCGTCAGGGTCCCGCTGCTGCTCATGTTGATCACCGCCCGGTTGCCGCTCGCCGTGGCGAGGGCCAGGGTCCCACCGCCGGTCGAGCCACCGGTGCTGAAGTTCACGGCGCCGCCGTTGATCGTGGTGGCACCCGTGTAGCTGCTCGTTCCCGAGAGGGTCAGGGTGCCCGTGCCAGTCTTGGTGAATCCAGCCGTACCCGCGATCGCCGAAGCGATGCTCGCGTCGCTATTCACCGCCAGGGTTGGCGTGGTGCCTCCCAGCGTGATGGTGCCACCCGTCAGCGAGTAGTTCCCGGATCCGGCGCTGCCGAAGGTGATCTTGTTGGCGTTGACCGTGCCCACGCTCACGGCGCCCGCGGCACCACTGCCCGCGCCGAAGGTGATGTCGTCGGCGGTGGTGTTAGGCCAAACGACGTTCCCGGAGCCGTTCCAGAAGTTGCTGTTGCCGGCATCGGTGTTCCAACCGCTTCCGGCACCGTCCTGGGTGCCGGTGGTGACAGTATCCGCATCATAAGTGAAGGATGCAGCATAAGCGGTTCCTGCAAAGGATATGGGTAGCGCCAGCGCGACCAAGGAAGACGAGATAGATCGAGTCGTCATAATAGGAGGTGTTGTGGATATGGTTCAAGAACCGGCCCTCAGGGCCGGGTGACGGCCTTGAAGAGGAGGGGAGGAGTTCCGCTCAGAGCCGCTTTCCACCGCAACCGTGCTAGATCCACCTGGCGCGACGCATTGCATTAATCGTCACGATAAGTTTTCGGAAATATTATAAACCTAAAATTCGATGGCCCGACTAAACTCTATTTAATGCTTTTAAGAATAATAAGGATTGATCGGGGCGACAGCAGAGGAACGGCGGGACCTATCGCTTCGCGGTGACCATTTCCTTGGATGCTGCCACACTTGGCGCATTCCTCGGATCGAGGTGCTGGCCTGTTCCTCCAGCCTTGCCATCGGCCGATACCCGCTTTCTTTCTCAAATTCAGGGAGTTGTTGTGCCGGTTCCAAATTTCCAGCCGTTTTCTTTGGCCGGTGGTGGGACTTGCCAGCTACCCCGAAAACCTCCAAAACCCTTGCGCCGACATGATCATTTCGCCGAAAATCCGTGGTTTCATCTGCACGACCTCCCATCCCGATGGCTGCGCCGCGCACGTCCAGGAGCAGATCGACTACGTGAAGTCCAAGCCGCCCCTCGCCAATGCCCCGAAGCGGGTGCTGGTGATCGGTTCCTCCACCGGCTACGGCCTCGCCTCGCGCATCGTGCCGGCCTTCGGCGGTGGCGCCGCGACCATCGGCGTGTTCTTTGAAAAGGAAGGTTCGGAAGGGAAGACCGGTTCCGCCGGTTGGTACAACTCCGTCGCCTTCGAGCAAGCCGCCACCAAGGCCGGCCTCTACGCCAAGAGCTTCAATGGCGATGCCTTCTCGAACGAGGTGAAGCAGCAGGTGATCGACGCCATCAAGGCCGACCTCGGCACCGTGGACATGATCGTCTACAGCCTCGCCTCGCCACGCCGCACCGATCCCGCGACCGGTGAAGTTTACAAGTCGGTCCTCAAGCCGACCGGTGACACCTACACCAACAAGAACCTCAACACCGACAAGAAGCAGCTCGAGCCGGTGACCATCGAGCCCGCCTCCGAAGACGAGATCGCCCAGACCGTGAAGGTCATGGGCGGCGAGGACTGGAAGCTGTGGATCGATGCGCTTTCGCAAGCCGGCGTGCTCGCGGATGGCTTCAAGACGGTGGCCTATTCCTACATCGGGCCTGAGCTGACTTGGGCGATCTACACCGATGGCACGATCGGCCGCGCCAAGGTTCACCTCGAAGAGACCGCCAAGGAGATGAACGCCGCCTTCGGCGCTGGCACCGCCGTGGTTTCCGTGAACAAGGCCCTGGTCACCCAGGCCAGCTCGGCGATTCCCGTGGTCCCGCTCTACATCTCGATCCTCTACAAGATCATGAAGGCGAAGGGCACCCACGAAGGCTGCATCGAGCAGATCGAGCGCCTATTCGCCGACCACTACGGCGCGGCCAATGGCCCGACCCTCGATGACAAGGGCCGCATCCGCATCGACGATTGGGAGATGCGTCCCGAGATCCAGGAGGAAGTGGAGAAGATCTGGGGCATCATCACCACGGAGAATCTCAACGAGCTCTCGGACTTCGCGGGCTATCAGAAGGAATTCCTCAAGCTCTTCGGCTTCGGCTTGCCGGGAGTCGACTACGCCGCAGAGACCGACTCCGTCCGTCCCTTGCCCAGCCTGTCTTCATCGCCGGCCTAACGGATTGGTTCATGCCACAGTGGTACTACGGTTCACCGGCTGGACAATCGGGTCCGGTGGAGGAGCGCCAGCTCCGCGAGATGATCGCCAGCGGTCATCTCGTGCCGGAGACCTTGCTGTGGCGGGATGGACTGAAGGACTGGACCCGGCTGGATTCTCTGCCGGAACTCCATCAGCTTCCGTCGGCGCCCTACGCTCCGCCGGGCATGCCCTATGGTGCCTATCCCGGCTATCCGCCCCAAGCTCCTACCAGCAATCTGGCGATCGCCAGTCTGGTCTGTGGGATTGTGTCGCTCTTCTTCTGCTACCTCAGCGCGATACCCGGGATTCCCGCAGTGATCTGCGGGCATCTGGCCCTGTCGGCGATGCGTAATTCGCTCTTTCCCGTCAGCGGACGGGGCATGGCCATCGCCGGATTGGTTCTTGGCTATCTCGGGATTCTATTCACCCTCGCTATCGTCGTCATTGCCGTGATCGGCATCATGCAAGCATCGCCGTGATCGTCGCCCTCAATTTGATCAAGTCATGAACTGGTATTACGCGAAGAACGGTGCCCAGCAGGGGCCGGTGGCCCTCGAAGATATGAAGTCGCGGATCGCGATGGGGGAGATCGCCCCCACCGATCTCGCCTGGCGCGAGGGCATGGCCGATTGGATGCCGGTCTCGAGCATCGCTGAACTGAAGGTGGAAGCCGCACCGCCGCGTCCGGAAACGGGCCCGTATGCGGCTCATCCCGGCCAAGCTCAACCGACACCCGTGGCGACAGCTGCGCCCGAGCAGCCCTACCGTGCTCCGCAGGCTGCCCCCGCCCCAGTACCCGCCGCCTAT
Organism: Haloferula sp. BvORR071; assembly: GCF_000739615.1. Lineage (GTDB taxonomy): Bacteria > Verrucomicrobiota > Verrucomicrobiia > Verrucomicrobiales > Akkermansiaceae > Haloferula. Next base: position 76,467 of record NZ_BATP01000016.1, on the reverse strand, counting down.
CAGGGGGGGCAGCCCCCTTCGCAAGGCTTGGCGATTGCCGCCTTGGTCTGCGGTATCCTCGCCTTGGTCTCCTGCTGCGTCGTTGGCTTCTTCAACCTGCCGCTCGTCATCGCCGCGATTGTCACCGGTCACCTCGCGATCGCGAAGATCAAGGGCAATCCCACCGCCTATTCCGGTAAAGGGATGGCCCGGGGCGGCCTGATCACCGGCTATCTCGGTTTGCTCGGTGCCATCGTCATCGGAATCTTCATCGCGAAGGTCGGAAGCATGGATCCGATCAAGATCGAGAAATGGATCGAGGACTTCACCGTCGAGCACGCTCCGCCGGAGAAGCAGCAGGAGATTCGCGACCAGTTTGAACAGCAGCGCAAAGCCCGCGGGCAGTGAAGTTACGCCTCCGGCACCCATGGTCCTGGCTAGCCATGGCCGGGGTGTCCGGCGTCGTCTTGCTTGAATTCGCCTGGCCGCAATTGGTCAGGCTGCTGCCGGGCTGCGGCTTCCGCCGCATGACCGGGCTCTACTGCCCGGGCTGCGGCGGCACGCGCTGCACCGACCACTTGTTGCATGGCGATCTCCCGGGAGCTCTCGCCATGAATCCGCTGGTCGTGTTCCTTTTTTCCGTGGCCGCGGCGGTGCTTGGCATCGCCGTGGTCCGGGAATGGCAGGGGCGACGCGATGCGCTGCCTCAAATCCCCGCCTGGCTGGCCTGGTTGGTCACGGGCTGCGTGATCACTTTCGCGCTCACCCGTAATCTACCCTGGTGGCCCTTCACTCTGCTCGTCCCGCACTGAAGCCGGCCATCAGCTTCGCCACGTGCTTGGCCAGCATGTCCGCCTCCAGATTCACCCGCCGCCCGGCCTTCAGCGCCGGCAAATGCGTCGCGGTGTAGGTGTGAGGCGTGATCCAAAACCGCGCCCGGCCCTCCTTCAACTCCGCGATGGTCAGCGAAATCCCGTCCACGCACAGCGAGCCCTTGTCGATGCACAGCCGCTCGATCTCCGGCGGCAGCGCCACATCGAAGACATGATCCTGCCCCTGCGGAGTGACCGCCAGCACCTCGCCCGTCGCGTCCACATGCCCTTGCACGAAGTGCCCTCCAAAGCGATCCCCAGCCCGCAGCGCCCGCTCCAGATTCACCACCGATCCATCTGTTAGGTCACCCAGCGAAGTCACCGCCAGCGTCTGCGCCAGCAAATCGAAATCAGCCCCAGCGGGATCCATCTCCGCAACCGTCAAACAGCAACCATTCACCGCGACGGACTCGCCCATCTCCAGCTCCGCCGCGAAGGGGATCTCCAGCGAAAGCCGCGCCTGCTCCCCGCGCCGCTCCAGCGAGCGCACACGGCCTGTCGTTTCTACCAATCCGGTGAACATGAAATCTGGTTCTTAGTGCGTTTCCGCGGGGACAGGTGCCACATAGCCCTTCTCCTTCTCCGGCGCAAACATGGCGTCGATTCCCCGGTCGGGAAAGTAGATCATCGCCGCCGCCACGATCAGCGTTGGAATCAAGGCCGCCAGCGCCAGCTTCAGCGGCGACACCCCTTCGCCGAAGAAACGCCCTAACAGCGCCTGCCCCGCCGGGTTCGGCGCATTCGCGATCACCGTCAAGCCGCCGCCGGTCACCGCGCCCGCCAGCACCGCATACTTGAGCTGCGCCGGCAGGCCCTCCACCTGGCTCGCCAGGAAGGTGATCGCCGCGTTGTCGTTGAAGGAAGTGAGAATCGTCGAGCCCGCGAACAAGGCCTCCTTCCCCAGGCTGCTGATCACCGGAGCCAGCCACCAGCCCTGCAAGCCGCCGTGCACGACCAGTCCGGCCAAGAAGAAACCCACCAGAATCGGCCCCCGCAATTGGATCTCATGCTGGTGATGTGCCGTTGCCTGTGAGAAGGCCAGGAAGAACAGGAAGCCACCGATGAACAGCGGCGGATCATGCGCGAAGAACACCGTCCAGCCCATGAAGGCCAAATGCGTGAGCGTGACAAACAGCGGCACCGGCCGGTCCTTCTCCTTGAGATCGCCCACACCATCGCCGTCGTGGTCGCCCGCGCGCTCGCACATTTCCGACAGTTCCTTCCGGAAGCACGCGAAGTAGAGCAGGCTGGATGCGAGGACCGCGACGATCGCCTTGTCGCCGTAGTGCAGCAGCATTTCCTGCGTGCTCAGTCCCCACTTCGCCGCCACCATCAGCACCGGCGGCGCGGCGAAGTTCGTCAGCACCCCGCCCACCGAGACATTCACGAACAACAAACCCAGCGTGGCATAGGCGAACTTCGGGCTCGGCCGCAGCCGGTAGAACTTCTTCGCCAGCAGCATCGCGGCGATCGTCATCGCCCCGGGCTCGGTGATGAAGGACCCTAACAGCGGTGCGACAATCAGGATGGAAAGCCACCACGCCGCCGGCGTTTCCTTCCCGAAGCGCGCGAAGAAGCGCAGGCAGTTCTCCGCGAAGCGCAGCACCGGCCGGGTCGAGGCCAGCGCCATGATGATCACCACAAACAGCGGCTCGGTGTAGTTCACGTGATGCCCCACGTAGCTGCGCACCGTATCGAGATCGTAGAACCACAGCATCGCGCCTAACAGGACCAGCACCCAGATCCCGAAGATCGCTTCCACCTCGCCCAGGAAGTGCAGCATCGTGCCCTTGAAGCTGACCATCTCGTGGGCCTTGGCACCGCCACGCTCCTTGCGCACTCGCTCGTCGTGATCGTGCTGCACCTTGTGCGCATACTTCGTGATCGGCACCGCCAGGAAGGTATGCAGGATCGCCAGCACGAAGATCACTGTCGCCACCAGAAGGAAGGGCTCCTCCTTGACGCGGAAGGCAAGCTTCGCCCCGATCGTCTCCAGCCCCGCCGCTTTCTCCTGCTGCGGGAAGGCCGCCATCGACTCGATGAACTTCGGCGCCTTCGCCGGCTCCGCGGCCATTGCCAGCCCGGGTAGCAAGAGCAGGACGAGCCAGATCAGCAGTGGGAATCTCTTCATCGCGTCCGCGCCATGCTCCGGCCCGATCCACAGTGGGGCAAGGGAAACCGGCCCGGCAGGGCGGGGGACCGCCATCCGCATGGGATTTTTACGCAGGGCCGCCCGCCTCCCTCGGATTGCATCCCGCCGTCGATCTGCCTAGCGTTCCGCCCATGAAACCCAGTCACCGACTGATTTACCTGACCGCAGCCCTCGCCCTGGGCTCCTGCGCTGGCAGTAAAAAGGAGGATTCCGCTGCGGCAAACAACGGGTTCGGCCCCTCCGGCATCCCCATGCACCTTCGTGGTGGCGGCATGGAGGGCGGCACGCCGATTGCGCCCGGCGGCAACCAGCAGGACAAAGCTGCCGCGGAAATGCTGGCGAAGCTGAATTACACGGACGCCGACCTCGCTTGGACCGATCCCGACAACGCCGACGCGGATATTCCGAAATTGAGCCAAGTGATGGCCGGTGCCACCTCGGGCACCAACTGGGGGGAGGATGAGCCGCGAGCGCTCCGCATGGCGCGCCGGGAGGGCAAGCCGCTGATGGTATGGTTCACCGACAGCAAGAACAGCGCCGCCTGCAAGACGCTCAGCGACCAGCTCCTGAACAAGCCCGAGTTTGAATCCTGGGCCAAGGAAAACACCATCCGCTTGGTGGTCGACCTGAATCCCACCAGCGGCAAGGACATCGATACCAACAAGCGCCTGCAGCTCAATAACCGCGAGCTGAAGAAGAAATACAACGCCCGCGGCTTCCCCACGATCATGGTCATCGCCGGCTCCGGGGAGGTGATCGGCCGCTACACCGGCTACCGCCGGGGTAAGGAGGACTTCCTCTGGGGCCAGATGAAGCAAGGCGTCTCGATCGCCCAAGAGAAACAGAAGACCTGGCGGGCCTCCTTGGAAAAGAAGGGCTACCGCGAGTGGTCCGACCACCAGGGGCGCACCATTTTCGCCAAGCTGGCCTCATACAATGACGGGAATTTGATCCTCGCGGAGCCGGACGGCCACCGCGCCCAGACCGGCGAGCGCTACCTCTCCTCCGAGGATCAGACCTGGATCAAGGAGCAGAAGGCCGCCCGGGGCATCCAGTGAGCCAAGCCGGGAAGGGGCGGCGATCCCGGGATCTGAAATTTCAAATTTGAGATTCCAAATCCGGGAATACTTCCCTCTGCCCTCCACGATTTCCCGCCCCCGGTGGTTGACGCCGCGGCGATCCCGCCGGAATACTCCGCGGCCCCGACTCCCACTACGACTTTCGCAGGACCATGGAAAACGTCATCATCATCGGCACCGGCTGCGCCGGCTACACCGCGGCCATCTACACCGCCCGTGCCAATCTGACCCCGCTCATGCTCACCGGCACCCAGCCGGGCGGCCAGCTCACCACCACCACGGAGGTCGAGAATTTCCCCGGCTTCCCGGAAGGAATCATGGGCCCGGAGCTGATGATGAACATGCAGAAGCAGGCCGAGAAATTCGGCGCCCGCATCGAATACACCAACGTCGAAGGCGTCGAGAAGCGTGCCGACGGCAGCTTCCTCGTGAAGACCTCCTCCGGCGATCGTGAGGCGAAGACCGTGATCATCGCCACCGGTGCCGCTCCGAAGCACCTCGGGCTGCCGAATGAAAAGCAGCTCATCGGCCGCGGCCTGACTTCCTGCGCGACCTGCGATGGTGCCTTCTACCGCGACGTGCCAGTGGCCGTCATCGGCGGTGGCGACAGCGCTGCGGAGGAAGCCACCTTCCTGACCCGCTTCGCCAGCAAGGTCTACCTCATCCACCGCCGCGAAGAGCTGCGTGCCTCCAAGATCATGGCCGATCGCGCCCTGGAGAATCCCAAGATCGAGCCGGTCTGGAACTCCACCGTCACCGCCTACCTCACCGACGAAGCCGGTGAAGTCCGCGCCGCCGCGATCAAGAACCTCGTCACCGGCGAAGAGAGCGAACTCGAATTGAAGTGCGTCTTCGTCGCCATCGGCCACGTCCCGAACAGCGCCTTCCTCGGCGACCTCGTGGACAAGGACGAGAACGGCTACATTCTCCAACAAGCGGGCCGCACCGCGACCAAGACCGCCGGCCTCTTCGCCGCCGGTGACGTCGCCGACCATTACTACCGCCAGGCAATCACCGCCGCCGGCCAAGGTTGCGCCGCCGCTCTCGAAGCCGAGCGCTACCTCGCGGACCACGAGTGAGGTAGGGCAGGGGCAACAATCCCTCGCAGCCGTCACCAAGCGTTCGTAGTCCCGCCTTCAGGCGGACGAAGCGACCCTAGTAGCCCGCTCCACGGACCGCCCACCGGGTGTGCTGGCTCGGATCCGCTACAGATGGGGATCTGGCTTGCCATCCTGCGTGCCCCCGTATGAAAGCCGCAGGCCCTCGGACTGCTGCGGTAATCCGCAGCTTTCGAGTGTATCTTGCGGTTCGCCTGCGCGATCGGAATGAATCAGCCCAAGCGCGCCGCCAGCGCCGGAGCTGTGGCCCGCCCTCGCCCCCGCGTCCTCCCACCGCGGCCCCGCCGCCTTGGACTGCGCGCAACCCTGTTGCCGCTTTCGGCAGGCAACCCTGTTGCCGTGAAGAACCGCGCGGCATCTACCTCACCCGGCGTGCTCCCCAACTCCACCACAGCGCCCCACCACCCGCAGCGGAACGTCTACGCCGTTCCGGCTGGGCAGGTTTACCCCAAATCCTGCCACACCTCCCTTCTCGCGTCCTCCCTCCCGCCGCGGCCCCGCCGCCCTCGGACTGCTGCGATCATTCGCAGCTCTCGAATTCATCTAACAGCTCGCAGCCCTGCCGGAAAGAATCAGCCCACCCGCTCCGCCACCTCAGACCTCTACGCCTCCACTTCGCCCTCAATCGGCAAGCTTAGAAGAGTCCTTGTCTTCCTCCTGCCTTCCTCCTGTTAAAAATCCCTCCTCCCAACCCCAGCCCAAACCCACCGATCAACACCAACAAAGAATCCCACAACCGGATCTTAATCCGCGTAAATCCGTGCGAATCCGTGGTTCCTCTGCCTTCCCACGAAAAGCCCGCTCGGAACAGCAGACCGAACCAAAGCAAGAGAGACCCTGCGTTTTGCAACCTGCCCGCCCCCCCGGAATCTAATTGAATCCCGGGCCCCAAACCGCTTCCCTAGGCCTCGGATAGTCTTGCTGTCACCCCCCGCCCGGCATGCCCCCTTCGCCGCCGGACGGCAACGAAGATTCCGATGAAACCTGTGCCTGCTCTCCCCCCGGCGGCGCGCGCCCTCTGGCGTGCGTTCCTCTACCTCTGGCTCGCCGCGCTCTCATCCGCCCAAGCCCAGACCTCCACCCAGATCGCCGATCTGCGCATCCGCGGCGATATCCGCGCGATCCAGCCGATGCCCGATAGCAGCTTCGTTCTCGGTGGCATTACGAATTACTACAACGGCACTCGCGAGACCCAGCTCCTCCGCATCCAATCCAACGGCACCCGCGTAGCCTTTCCCGTCACTACGAATAGCGCCGTAACCACCATGGTCCACGCGGCCCCCTGGCTCTACCTCGGCGGCGGCTTCACCGTGGTGAACAACACCAGTTGCCCCTTCGTCGCCCGCGTCAATGACACCACCGGCGCCGTCGATGCCACCTGGCGCCCCGCACCGAATGGCGATGTCATCAGTCTAGCCATGGTCCCAGGGCAGGGGCTCTTCATCAGCGGCGCTTTCAGCGATGTCGGCGGCCTGCCTCGCCAGCAACTCGCCTTGGTCTCCACCACCGGTACGGGCAAGCCCGACTCCTTGTGGAAGTGCGATGCGAATGGCCAGGTGGACCGCATCATCGCTGCGAATGGCTGGCTCCACATCGCCGGGCGCTTCACGCAATTGGGCGGCACCACCGTCTCCTACCTCGGCCGCGCCAGCCTCAGCAGCGGCGCAGCCGATAACACCTGGCGACCCGCACCGAACTTCCAAGTCTACGACATCGCCCTTGATGCCACCCACGTCTACTTCGGCGGCTCCTTCACCCAGGTGGGTGCCTCCTCCACGAAGTTCCTCGCCCGCGCCAATCTAACCAACGGCACCTCCGACTCGAATTGGAAGCCCCAGCCCGACCGCTTGATCACTCGCTTGGCGCTGGCGGATAGCGCCATCTACGCCGCCGGCGACTTCCGCAATATGGCTGCGGCGAATGGCGTCCGCGAGATCGCCCGCGTCCTCAAGACCGGCGCGGTGGATGTCTCCTTCGTCCCGCAGATCGAGGGGGCTGTCATGGCCATCGTGCCGGATGGCGCACAAGGCGTCTGGGCCGGTGGCCGCTTCGATTCCGGTGCACTGGCAGGCTCCGGCTTCGCGCAATTCCCACAAGCATTGGGCAGTGCCGCACCGACCTATCCCGGCGAGATCGAAGCCGCAGGCAAGGTGCTGGTGATGAAGTTGGAGACTGGTGGCGGCTCGTGGATCGTCGGGGGCGACTTTGACCGCGTGAATGGCACGACCCGCCGCGCTGCCTTCCGCCTCAGCACCGCCGGTGTCATCGACAGCACCTGGAACCCGAACCTCAAGGGCAACTACCCGATGGTCACCGGCGCGGATAACTTCACCGCCAGCAGCGACCTCCTGCTCGCCGGTCAGTTCGAGATGCCGGATGGCCTCTACAATTGCATCCGCGTGAACTCCACCACCGGCATTTGGAACCCGAGCTTCCACCCGCAGCCGGACAATCTCGTGAGTTGCCTCATGAAGCACGGCACCGGCTGGATGATTGGTGGCAATTTCAAATTCGTGGATGGCTTCACGCGGCCAAACCTCACGCGCTTCGATGCCACCGGGGCGATTGATGGTACCTTCGAGCCGCTGCCGGATGGCGCGGTGCATTCGCTGCTGGAAATCGACGGCGAGGTCTATGTCGGCGGCGAGTTCAACACTTTCGGTGAGGGGCAGAACCTCAGGGTCGCACCTTACCTCGCTCGCCTGATCGGCAATGCTCCCGATATCGCCTGGCAGCCGCGCCCGAACCAAGCGGTCTTCTCGCTGGCGAATGATGGCAACTTTATCTTCGCCGGTGGCCGCTTCACCCGCATGGCCCGCACGCCGCGGGCGAATCTCGCGCAGCTTCCGCTCGGCGGGGCAGGCACCGCGACCGCATGGAATCCCGCGCCTAACAATGCGGTGAACATCCTCCGCATCAACAACGGCGCGCTCTATGTCGGCGGTGCCTTCGACACGATTGCGAACTTCGTATGGCGGCGCATCGCCCGCTTCCCGCTGCCCTCGCTCGCACTGGATACTTCCTTCCAATCCACCGCGGAGGATGGCGAGGTCACCTCAATCGTCTCCGATACCGGCACCGGCCTGATGGTCGGTGGCAGCTTCACCGGCTGGGACAATGTTTTCACCAAGCGGGGCCTGATCAAGATCTCACCCTCTGGCGGCGGGCCTTCGCTTCTAACAATGCCACCGCCTCCGCCCGAGGAAACCAGCGATCTCTACCTCGCCTACTTCGGCAGTGGCACGAATTGGCTCTGCCCAGCACAACCTTTGCCTCCGGTCGAGGGGCCGGGGATCGAGTGGACCGAGAGCCAAGTCGAGGGCCGGCCGGTGGCCCGCGTCCAGTGGTCCACCGATCTGCAGCAGTGGCATGAAAGCGGCGACACTGCCGATGGCATCACCCGCATGATCACGATCGAAGCGCAGGGCGACCTCCGGATCGCCCGCATCACGCCCGCGCCGCAGCACGTTTACTTCCGCTTGATTCTCACCGCTGGCGAACCCCCGGCCGCTCTTCCGCAATGAACGCCCTTCGCTCCCTTCTCGCCAGCGTTCTTGCCAGCCTCGCGGTCGCCTCCGCCGCGCCGCCGGTGAATGACAACTTCGCCTCCGCCACCGCTGATACCAGCACCTTCTGGCTTGCCAGCGGCACGCTCCACGAGGCGACCAGCGAGGCCAATGAGCCGATCCTCAATGGCTACCCGAATGGCCAGACCATCTGGTGGAAATGGACCGCCAAGGACACTGCGACCTACCGCGTCCGCACTTGGGGCAGCGAGGCGGACGTCATGCTCGGGCTTTACCGCGGCACCTCGCTCGATGACCTGCGCTTGATCTCCTACGCCTCCTCTCACTTCGAGCGGGCCCATTCAGCGCAGGCAAACATGGATGTGGTGTCCGGGAAGACCTACTACATCCAGGTCCTTGGGACGGATAATCTCTCTCCCACCGCCACCGCCGACGCGCTCTTGCCCTCACGGGTGCAGGTCTCGCTGACCCGGGTTTCCGGTGCTCTCTTTCCGGTGAATGACAACTTCGCCTCGGCCTCCCCGATCAGTGGGACGGATACGGAAGTTTTCGCAACCAACAGCCTCGCCGGTTCTGAAGCCGGGGAGCCGCTGGGCATCGCGGGGAATGCGGGCAATACGATCTGGTTCAACTGGACCGCACCCGGCAGTGGCACTTACAGCATCGATACCCAGCGCAGCGACTTTGACAACATGGTCGCCGTTTACACCGGCGCTGCGGTCAACAGCCTGACCCGCATCGATTATGCCAGTGACACCTTCGGTCTCGCGCTGGGCCAGGCCTTCGGCGGTGGCCGGGTGAATTTCAAGGCGGTCTCGGGCACGACCTATCGCATCCAGCTCCAGGGCGCGGTGGTCAATGGCCTCGCCGAGCACGGCGTCTGCCGCCTGGCGCTCAAGCAGGTGTCGGCACCGATCAATGATGACTTCGCGAATGCCACCACCCTGACAGGAAGTGCGCCCTCCGGCGATGGCTGGACCACCTACGCCACCCGCGAGGCCGGCGAACCGGCTGCGGCGATGGATGAATCGAAGTCGATCTGGTGGAACTGGACCGCCCCCTCCACCGGCGTGCTGGCCGTCGCGATGATGGAAGGCACGGTCGAGCCCTTCACCGGGGCCTCAGTCAATGCTCTGACGCTCTTGCCGACCGACCCGCGTTCCGGCACCCGTCCCACGCTCGGCGCGGTGACCTTCTTCTATCAGGTCACTTCCGGCACCGTGGTGCGCCTGAGGGGAGGGGATGAATACAACCGCGTCCGCTTCTCGCTGCGGATGATCCAGTCGCCTGCCCACGACGACTTCGCGAACCGCCTCCTTCTCTCCGGTCCGACTGCAACGAATACCACTGATCTCGAATTCGCGAGCTGGCAGAACAATGAACCGGGCATCGATGGCCTAGGCCCGCCGACCGTCTGGTATCGCTGGACCGCGCCTTCCACGGCACGCTTCGTGATCGATAGCGCTGGCAGCGTGCAGTTCAACCGCGTGAAGGTCTTCACCGGCACTGCACTGGATTCCTTGGTCAGCGTTGGCAGCGAGAAGATTGGTTCGACTGCGGGCAATACCTTCGGCCGCATCCTACTCGATGCCACCAGCGGCACCGAGTATGCGATCCAGCTCCGCCGTGAGAACAACTACAACGGCAGCTCGAAGCTGAACATCCACGCCATCGCGGTTCCGGCGAACGACAACTTCGCGAACGCGATCAACATGACCGGCAGCGCGTGGACAGCCAATGGCACGAATGTAGATGCCAGCCGTGAGGATGCCGGTTCCGAACCACTTTCAGGCCTGAGTGATCCATACGCTTCCTCTACGGTGTGGTGGAAGTGGACCGCACCGGCAGCGGGCCGCTACCGCGTTTCACTCGCGGGTAGCAGCTTCGATTCCGTGCTGGGGATCTACACCGGCAGTGCGCTGAACGCCTTGACCAACGTGGCGAAGGATCAATCGGGCGGCTGGAACAGCAGCGGCGCGCTCTTTCTGAATGCCACCAACGGCACCCAGTATTTCTTTCAGGTGGATGGCAACTCCTTCCAGGAGGGCAGCGTGCAGCTCTCGCTGGCCCCGGCGGTCGCTCCACCGAATGATGCCTTCGCGAACCGCCTCGTTCTCAGCGGTGCCGCGGTAACGGCAAGTGGCACCGTGACCGCTGCCACGGCTGAAGGGGGCGAGGTTGCGATTCCCAGCGCCGCCGGAAATTCCGGGCACTCGGTGTGGTATGAGTGGACTGCTCCTTCCAGCGGCAAGGCTCTGATCCGCGTGACAGCCCCGCGCTTCGCTCCCGCTTGGGGGATCTACACAGGAACGGCGGTCAACTCGCTCTTTCCAGCCGTGACCTTGGGCTCTGGTGCTCCCTCTGCCACCGAGGCCCAATCGCAATTCGGCGTTACGGTCAGCTCCGGCTCGATCTACAAGATCGCCGTCGATGGCAATCCGACTGACACGGGGAACTTCACGATCTCCATCACCATGTCCGCCGCGCCGCTGAACGACAACTTCGCCGCGCGCACGCTGATCAGCGGCAATGTCGTGCGGACCAGTTCCGACAATGTCGGCGCACGGAATGAAGCAAGCGAGCCTGTCCATGCGGGCACCGCCGCCACCAACTCCGTGTGGTGGGAGTGGACCGCAGCTGCCAGCGGCCCCGTGACCCTCGACACCAATGGCAGCACCGCCTCTCCGCGCCTGGCCGTCTACACCGGCAGCGCGCTTGCTTCGCTTTCACCGATAGCCTCGGCCGCCACTGCCGCTCCATTCACCACGCTCAATTTCACCGCGGTGGCAGGCACCAGCTACAAGATCGCCGCGGACTCCACAGACAGCACCCGCGGCTTGATCATCCTCAATCTGGTCACCGCTGCCGCCGCACCCGCGAATGATGCCTTCGCCAACGCCATTGTCTGGAATACCGACCAAGCCGAGTCCTTGGCCTATCCGCGCGGTGCCAGCTTCGAGGCCAGCGAACCCGCGCCCGGCGGTCGCGCCGCCGCGAAATCGCTGTGGTGGGCTTGGACTCCGCAGACCACCCGCCACGCCCGGATCTGGATGGAGACGGAAACCACCGGTCTGCTCGCGCGGATCGCGGTCTATCGCGGCTCGGCCTTGAACAGCTTGGTCCCGATCACCGCGCAAACCTCGGATGCTCATTGGGGCCGTCTGGAGTTCGATGCCCTTGCCGGGGAAACCTATCGCATCGTGGTCGATACTCCTTCTGCGGTCGCCGACCCGGGTTGGGTGAAGCTCGGCGTGGTGCCGGTGAATGGCAATCTGGACAACTCCTACCTGATCGCGCCCACTGCCAATCCCTTCACCGTAAACACCACCGGTGCCTACGAGGTCGACAGCGTCCAGGCACCGACCGCCCGTCGCACGCTCTGGTGGGCCTGGACCACCGATGTTTGCGTGCGCATGGAATGGCGTGCCGTCGGCGTTCCCGGTAGTGGCACCACGGTTTCTGTGACCAATGCCGGCTCGGGACAACCCGTGCCGGGTTCGGGTGATGTCTCCATCACCTTCGATGCGGTGCCGGACGTGCTCTACTTTGTCAAGGTCTCCACCTTGGCTCCCGGGCCGGTGGATGTGCAGCTCCGCGAGTCTCTCGCTCAAGCCCCACCGGCGAATGACCGCTTCTACAGCGCGCTGGCGCTGTCAGGCGATTCATGGTCGATCCCGGTGACTCTCGGCAATGAGACGGAGAACCGTCTTTATTGGCGCTGGACCGCGTCCACCGCCGGTATCGCGGAGCTGAAGCTTTCGGGTGCCTTGGCCGAGTCGGATGCCCTGCTCGCCTTTGCCGATGGCGAAACCAGCACAATGACCGCAGGAGCCAGTCGCACCAATGGCGGTGCACCGACGCTGCGCCTCAAAAGCACCGTCGGGCAGCAGTGGGTCTTCGTTTCCCAATCGAGTCTGCAGCGAACCCGTGCCGCCACACTTTCACTGCTCGCTCCCGCGCCGGGAGCAGCGCCGGCGAATGACAATTGGGAAAACGCCCAGGTTCTCGCCGCGGCCTTCGGCACGATCAATGGCGACATCACCAATGCCTCCTGCCAGCCCTTCGAACCCGACCACTCGAACTCGAATGGCACCGGCAGCGCCACCCAGTTCCCGCCCGGCCGCTCGGTCTGGTATGACTGGACCCCATCCACCACCGGCCCGGTCAGCCTGCGCTTGCAATCGACCGCTTCGCTCGCCCTGCAGCTCTATCGCGGCAATACCCGCCAGCAGTGGCTCACCTCGGGCTTCCTCGCGCCGGGCGCCCCATCATTTACGGCAAACGTCGTAGCTGGCCAGACCTACCACATCGCGGTCGCCACCCGGCCCTACAACGAGACCACCTCGAGCTTCGCGCTCTCTCTCGGCGGCCCGGCGAATGATCTCTTCGCCAATGCCAGCACCCTCAACGGCAGCAGCGCCACCGACAGCGTGGAAAGCACCGGCGCCAGCATCGAAACCGGCGAGCCCGGCTATGCCACCAGCCTAAACCCCTCCAAGGCCAGCCTCTGGTGGAAGTGGACCGCACCTAACAGCAATGGCGTCTGGGTCGATACCCTCGGCAGCGAATACGACACCGTCCTCACGGTCTTCACCACCGATCCACCGACCATCCCCGCGATCCTCACAGAGAACGACAATGCCTCCACGCTTCCCGGCGCCGGAGCCAGCCTGGTCGCCTTCAAGCCGGTGGCGGCACAGACCTACTGGTTCCGCCTCACCCGGGCAGCAGGGGATACAAGTGTCAGCGGCATCGCCCGCATCAATCTATCCAGCACCGCTCCCATCGCCGATCCCTGGCAGCGCTGGCTCGCCGCCAACCCCACACTCAGCGGTCCAAACGCCCTCGACACCGCCGACCCGGACAACGACGGCGTCAGCAATCTCATGGAACTCGCTCTCGGCAGCAATCCGCTCGCCGGAACCCTCTTCCCGATCACCCAAACCATTACCCCCCAAGGCTTCCAGGTAGAGGCCCTCCTCGACCGCACCGCTCTATCAGGCCTCGCCGGAGTAGCCCCGATCGACGCCTCCTGGCAGGTCTCCTACGACCTTAAAACCTGGCTCCCCGGCCCAGCCGCCACCATCGTCGGCACCCAAGGCAAGCTCACCCGCGAACGGATCACGCTCCCATGGAACGGCCCCCGCTTCGCGAGACTCGTAGTAACCCGCACCCATTAGGTGCTGGGTTCTCAGAAGCCGATCATCGAGACCAGCTCCTCGTCCTTGTAAGCACCGAGGTTCTCACAAGCGGTCAGGAAAACTTCGGTCTGGGCGGTGTCCTCCAAGGCAGCCAAGGAAGATTCCTTGGGGATGGGAGCCTCGGCGGTTCTGTCCGGGCCACGACCTTGCGGAGCAGCGCTCTGCATGCTCATCACCACCGCCACCAACGCGGCGGCACCGGCCAAAGCCGTGCCAGCGGAGAGCGGAATCAGGAAGCTCTTCCACCACGGCTTCACCTGTTCTTGGCCTTCCAAGCGGGCGGCCCGCAGGACGTTCGAGGCGAAGTTCGGGCTGGGTCGCTTGGCCGCGCTTTCCCGCAGGAGTTCCCACACGGGGTCCTTCTCAAAATCGGAATGGTTGTCGCGCTTCATGGTGGAGGGTGGTCAGGGGCCAGTTTCCGTTGTGAGAAACCGGGGAGCGAGTGAAAAGTTGCGGCTTGATGATCAAACTCCACGCTTGTCCCCCCACAGGCGGACGTGCAGGCGGTCGCAGAAGCGCCAGCCATGCAGCAGGCAGTGGGCCACGATGCTCTGGGCGTGCCGATCCAGCTCCGCCGCGGTGCGCCCCTCCGGCATCAGCAGCACCCGCTCCGACGGGATCTTGAATTCACGGCAAAGTGACTCAATTTCAACGATATCTGACTCATTGACGGCCACGAACTTAAACCACGCCTTTGGATCCGATACTATGAATTCCAGCACCCCCGGCACGATCCTCAGCTTCGCCTCCATCCCCGAATTCGCCAGCTTGGGCGACACATTGAACTGGTTCACCGCCGCCCGGAATTCAGGGCTGGGCATCCGGGTCCCGTTGGTCTCGACCTCGAAAACGTAGGCCGGATCGATCGCCCGCAGACCGGAAATCACCTCCAGCCACGCCTCCTGTTGGAGCAGCGGCTCCCCGCCGGTGAGCACCACCCGCCGACAGGGATGGGCGGCCACCCGGGCGACGATTTCCTGCGGCGGCACCTCAATCGTCACCTCGGCCTTCTTGTGCTTCCGGTAGGCCGGATCGGCGTCCTTGTCGTGCTTCCAGGGCGTGCCCTCGAAGTTCCAAGTGTGGTCGGTATCGCACCAGCGGCAGTGGAGGTTGCAGAGCGCGGATCGCACGAAGACCGCGGGCAGCCCCGCGGAAACCCCTTCGCCCTGCAGGGTGAAGAAGATTTCCGGGCCGTCGTTCAGGCGGGACAGGAGCACGCCGGAAGAGAACTCACCAATCGGCAATCTTCCAATCATCAATCCAAGTGCTCTGCGCGGAATTCATCGTCGCTGGTTTGACCTTGGAGCGGTAGTTCTGTCGAATCGGCGGACCTGAATCGAATAAAGCACCGCTGGCTCTGGATCCCTGCCCTTTTGGGCTGGGCATTTCTGTTCAAGGCCTGCTTCTCCTTCTTTCCTACCGATCCCAATTACCGGCCGGAGCAGTTTGACTTCCAGGCAATGGAGGCGGTGTTTCAAGGGTGTCGACCAAGTGCGGAGAAGATTTTGGTCAATGCTGGCATCGGCCAAAGCGGCTGGGAGGTTCGAGGCATCGGAAAGGACCGGGTCCCTGGCCTGGCGGTGCCTCTCCGTGAGCCACCTGCGGCGGGGCTCCACGATGGAGCGGTGGCGGCCTACCTGCTTTTTCTGAAGGACCGAAACTGGATTCTGGCCAAGCAAGTGGGTGCCATACCGTTTTGTCCGGGCTACCGTCGGGTGTGGACCCACGAGGGCTGGGAGCTTCTGGATACCCGGAGGGATTGATTGGGATTGGATCCCGGCGGTTCGGTGATTTCCTCCGCCCATGAGCATTATCACCGGCCGCGGCGACGACGGCGAAACCGATCTCCTCTTCGGCCGCCGTATTGCAAAGACCTCCCTTCGGATGGAAGTGCTAGGGGCCGTGGATGAACTGAATTCTGCCCTCGGCTTGGCCCGCGCCGCCGGCGCGATGCCGGAAGTCGAGGAGATTATTGCCCGGGTACAGGAGCTTCTGATCGGGCTGATGGGTCAGTTCGCTTGCCTGCCGGGGGATGAGGATCGCTATGCGAAGGCCGGCTTTGCGGCCGTGGGGGAGGGGGATCTCGAATGGATTGTAGCCAGGGCCAAGGATTTCGAGGCCCGGGGCATCGTTTTCAAGGACTGGGCGAGGCCCGGTGCCGACCATTCCTTGGCTAGGGCCGGGCTGGATTTCGCCCGGTCGGTGGCCCGGCGGGGGGAGCGGGCGGTGCTGGTGCTTCACGAGAGCGGGGAGGAGGTTCCCCAGCACCTGCGGTTGTTCTTCAATCGCCTGTCGGATCTGCTGTGGATTCTGGCTCGAGCGGCCTGAGCACCACCCAAGTCGCGCCCCAGCCGCCTTCTGCCGCGGGGTAGTGGAATTCCTGAACCTCAGGCAGGCGCTTGAGCAGGGCATGGACACCCTCCCGCAGGGTCCCCGTGCCCTTGCCATGGATGACCCGCACCCCGCGGATGCCCTCACGGAGGCATTCTGCGAAGTATTCCGGCAGTAATTCCCCGATTTCGGAAGGGCGGAAGGTGTGCAGATCCAGCTCCGGAGTGATGGGGGTTCGGTGGGGTTCTTCGCTCATGGGTGTTAGCCTCGCCGGTTCCGCAGAATGAGGTCTTCCACTTGCCTTGCATTTTGGGCTTTGCAAGTGGGGATCGTTCGCTTAGTTCTCCCGCCCGCCGTTAAAATGGTGGCCGTAGTTCAATGGTAGAGCCCCAGATTGTGATTCTGGTTGTTGCGGGTTCGAGTCCCGTCGGTCACCCCACCTCTTTTTTCGGGAACGCGGGCGTTCCGGTCTGAAGAGGCGGATCTGCACGGCACGTGTGCCATGGAAAGTCTCGAGAGCCGCCTCGGATACAAATTTCGCAATTCGCTTCTCCTTGCAGAAGCGATGACCCATCCGAGCCTCGCCTACGAGTCCCAGCGCCCTCATTTCGACAACCAGCGCTTGGAGTTTTTGGGGGACGCCGTGCTGCAACTCATCCTCACGGAGGATCTCTTCAAGATGTTTCCGGATTTCCCGGAAGGCCGTCTCACGAAGCTGCGCTCGCAACTCGTTTCTCGCCGTGCCTTGGCCCGCTTCGCCCTTACCATCGATCTCGGCAGCTACGTGCTGTTAGGCAAGGGTGAGGAAGCGACCGGCGGCCGCCGCCGGATGTCGACGCTGGCCGATGGTTTCGAGGCGCTGATCGGCGCGGTCTATCTGGACACTGGCTATCCCGGTGCGCGCGATCTGGTATTGCGCCTGTTCCAGTCCGAGATCGAGGCGCTGGCTGGTAGCCCTGAAGAGCGCAACCCGAAGGGCGAATTGCAGGAATGCCTGCAGGCGATTTCCCCGCAGGCGCCGAACTACCGGATTCTCGGTGAGACTGGCCCCGACCACCGCAAGGTCTTCCAAGCGGAAGTATCCTGGAAGGGCCTGATCCTCGCCATCGGCAAGGGCAAGAGCAAGAAGGAGGCCGAAGCCCGCGCTGCGGGGGAGGCCCTGCGCGCCCGCGTCTGGGAGAAGGACAAGGATAAGACCGAGAAGGCTTCCTGAGCCTGCTTCCGTGTCACCTCCTCGAGCGTAAAAAAGCCCGGCCCCACCACAGTAGAGCCGGGCTGATTGAAAGTCAGGACGCTTCAGGCCTTCGCGAACTTGCTATAAGCGCGCAGGTAGCCAACGCATTGCGCCACTTCTGCCAAGGACTTGTCCCAGTTGTACTCGTACTCGATGCTCACGTTGCCGGCGAAGCCGTGCTTCCGGACTTCGTCGAGGATAGCGATGATATCAATCACGCCGGTGCCGAAAGGTTGATCGTGGTCGTCCTTTTTGCCGATCGCCTCGCGGTCCTTCATGTGGAAGGAGCGCACGCGCGGCGCGATCTTCTTGATCACTTCCAGAGCATCGAGACCGGAGCGTGTCCAGTGACCCACATCCGCGCAGAAGCCGATGTTGGCGTGGCGATCCTTGACCGCGTTCCAGGTCTTCTCGGGATCCCACAAGGGGCTAGGCTTCGGGTGGTTGTGAAAGCAAACCTTGATGTCGTACTCCTGCGAGAGCTTCTCCAGCAAATCGATGGCGTCGAGCGACTCGGTGGTCACCCCGTAGAGACCCATCTTCTTGGCAAATTCGAAGACCTTGCGGGCATCGGCCTCCTTGTTAGAGATGCCGGTCACCCCGAAGTTGACAGGGGTAATCTTGTTCTCCTTGGCGTGGGCCAGCAGCGTGGCAATGTTCTCGTCGGAGAGATCCTGATCGAGCGGGGTGTCATTCAGCGGCCCGCCGATCTTTTGGCCGGGGAACATTTCGATCGCGCTGGCACCGGCGGCTGCGGCCATCTTGATAGCCTCCCACAGCGGGAATTGCTTGAAGGTCCAGGCTTGCACGGAGATGGCGAATCCAGCGGCGGTCACTGCACCTTGATCGATCGGCTTGCCTTGCGAACGCAGGGCAAGCAGGGCGGAGGTGGCGGGCACCATGGCAAAAAGGGAACGGCGTTTCATCGGGTTGTGAATGGAATTCTGGAACGTGCCCCGGATTGTGAGTCTTTCCGGTAACCGTGACAGGTTAACCCAAAGCGCCCCGCAGGGACCAAGCTCGATTCATGGCAATCCCTCTAAAGGGCGGGCGGATCCGCGGAATCCCCAGCTGCGGCTCAATTCCAAGGATCCTTCCACAGGGTGTCCGGATAGGCGATCACCGGCTGGAGTCCGAAATTGAGCTGCACCAGTCCCAGCTCCTCCGCCGGCAATTCCTCCAAGCAGGGCACGCCATTCTGCCAGACCACCATGGCCAGGGTGCTGGCCTCCACGACAGGCCCCGGGGCTGCCGGTGGTGGTGGGACCGCCGCCATTGGTGGCAGGTCCTCCTCATCCGGGAGCAGAAAGGGGATGCTAGCCGCGACCGTGCAGGCGAGACAGGTTGCCACCAGCGTGCGCCGGTTCTGGCGGCGGCGCTTGGTCGCCTTCACGGCGTCGAGCAAACTGTCGAGAATCGGGTCGGACGGGTTCATGGTTCTACGGGCGTATCGGGATGGTCCATCATCAGGCTGCGGACGCGGCGGCGCAGGCGGGCGAGGCGGGACTCGATCGCCTTGGTGGAAGTGGCTTGGGCGGCGGCGAGTTCATCTTGGCTCCAGCCATCGACATAATGGCGGGTGAGCAGGTGGCGTTCCTCCTCAGTCAGGGAATGCAAGGCGTCGGCGAGACGTTCGTCGCTGGCTGGCGGGGCTTCTTCGCGGCGTTCTTCCTGCCACTGCTGGAAGCGCTCACCCAGCCAGGTCCGGCGGCGGCTCCGGCGCGAGGAGTCGATGACTTCGCAACGCGTCAGGCAGGCAAGCCAAGCCTCGAAGTCGTGGTCGCTCTGGAAGACCTTGGCATGGCGCAGCACGCGGAGATAGACGCGCTGGACAATCTCCGGAGCCTCGCAGGGGGCTACCCCGCGCGCGAGCGCCATCGATTTCAGGATTTCAAAGTAGCGGGCATGGAACTCCCGCCACGCGGCTTCATCGCAGCGTGTCAGGCCGACGGTCAATCTGACCGGGTCTCCACTCATCTCATCATTTGCCTAGCGGGATATCGGGCTCGGTGCGAGCACTGCTTTCTTCTTCCGGCGTTGGTGCATCGCGATTCAGTTGGGCGAGGATTTCTCCGGTTAGGTCGGCGCTATCAGGAGTGAGCAGAAAGAAGGGCAGCTGCAAGGAGTCGATGGCCGACTTGTCGAAGACGTAGTCACAGGCCTCGGCCTTGCCGGTATCGACAACCACGCGGCGGATGTCCTCGAAGAGAGCGCCGCGACGTTCCATGGTCTTCTCACGAAGTGCTTGTTCGCGGTGCTGGAGAAAGGTCTGGCGTTCCTTGTCGAGGGCAACGCCTTCCTCAAACTTGGCCTGGCGCTCCTTGGCCAGGGTCTGCCGCTTGGAATCGGAGATCGCGGGATCGGTGATGGCCTTGCCCAGTTCTTCGACTTGCTGCTGGAGCTTCCGAATGCTCTCAAGCCGCTCTTGATTCTCCTGATTGACCTTTACGATCGCGGCCCGCTGGTCCTTGTCCGCCGCGATGGTCCGATGGTATTCCCTGAAGACTTGCTTCATATCCACCGTGGCGATCTTGAGGGTGGGAGACGCGAAGGGGGGCAGCGGGGTGCTTGTAGATGGTGCTGCGGTGGGTGGGGGCGAAGGAATCTGCGGGGGCGTGGCGGTGACCGTCGCCTCCTTCTTCGCTTGGCACGCGGACAAGGAAAACGTGGCTGCGGTAGCAGCCAGGACGCGGAGGGGGCGAGCGATGAAGACGTGTGCCATTCATGGAAGCAACGCCTGGAGGAGGCGTTACCCCTCGCGGGGAACGAGATTTTTTTGCGATGTGGCCCTTTGCTGCCTGGCAGAAAAGGGGGACACCGGTCAGGCCAAGATCCCTTTCACCACCTTCGCCGGCTTCACCCCGGTGAGCTTCTGCTCCAACCCTTGGAAGGGATAGGACAGCCGCTGGTGGTCGAAGCCGAAGAGGTTCAGCATGGTTGCGTGCAGGTCGCGGAGGTGGACCGGATCACGGGCGACGTGGTAGCCCATTTCATCGGTTTCGCCGTAGGTGAAGCCTGGCTTCACGCCGGCACCGGCCATCCAGATGGTAAAGGCATTCGGGTTGTGGTCGCGGCCGGTGAACTTGTTGCCATCACCGCCGCCGCGGTTTTCCTGCATCGGAGTGCGGCCGAACTCACCGCCCCAGACGACCAGGGTGTCTTCTAACATCCCGCGTTGATCGAGGTCGGTCAGCAGGGCGGCGATCGCCTTGTCGATGTCCTTGCACTTCTTTACGAAGCCATCGGTGAGAGATTCGCCGGCATTCGACCCGTGGGAATCCCAGCCCCAGTCGAAGAGCTGGATGAAGCGCACGCCGGACTCCGCGAGGCGGCGGGCGAGCAGGCAGTTGTTTGCGAAGGAATCCTTCCCCGGCTGCGTGCCGTACATCTCGTGAATGTGCGCGGGCTCATCCTTGATGCTCATGACATCCGGCACCGAGACCTGCATGCGGTAGGCCATCTCGTATTGGGCGATGCGGGTGATCGTCTCCGGATCGCCGAAGTCCTCGTGGGCCTTGGTGTTGAGTTTGGAGAGGGTGTCGAGCGCGGCGCGGCGGATGTCGCGGCTGACTCCGGGTGGATTGGCCGTGTTGAGGATAGGGTCGCCCATCGAGCGGCACTGCACGCCCTGATAGACGGAGGGCAGGAAGCCGCTACCCCAGAGGGAGGCACCGGCTCGCGGGAAACGTCCGCCGGAGATCA
Organism: Haloferula sp. BvORR071; assembly: GCF_000739615.1. Classification (GTDB taxonomy): domain Bacteria; phylum Verrucomicrobiota; class Verrucomicrobiia; order Verrucomicrobiales; family Akkermansiaceae; genus Haloferula. Next base: position 55,272 of record NZ_BATP01000016.1, on the reverse strand, counting down.
GCACCATGAAGCCAGGCAGGTTCTGGTTATCCGTGCCAAGACCCCAAGTCAGCCAGGAGCCCATCGCGGGGTAGCCGAGGTTTTGGTTGCCGGTGTGCAGGAGTAGCTGGGCCGGGCCGTGGTTGAACTGGTCGGTCTGCATCGTCTTGATGAAGCAGACCTTGTCCACGTGCTTCGAAAATTCCGGCAAGCGGTCGGAGACCCAGGCCCCGCTCTGACCGTGTTGCTTGAACTCAAATTGCGGTCCGAGCATCTTCGGCACGCCTTGGATGAAAGCGAAGCGCTGGCCTTCGAGGTATTCCTTCGGGCACTCCTTGCCATTGTAGCGGACGAGCTGCGGCTTGTAGTCGAAGAGCTCAAGCTGGCTCGGCGCGCCATCCATGTGCAAGTAGATCACCCGCTTCGCCTTGGGCGCGAAGGAGGGCAGCAAGGGCGCGAGCGGCGCGGAGGGATCGTGCGAGATCTTCAGGCGGCCCGCACCCGAGGACAGCCCTTGGGTCGCCATCCACAAGGCACCAATGCCAGCGGGGCAATCGCGTAGAAAGCGGCGGCGCGTGATGTGTTGGAGCTTCTCGGTCTGGAGTTGCTGGAACATGGCGGGAGAGAAAAGTGAATGTTCAGATGCCGGTCCTATCGGATCAGCGCTTCATCAAGGTTCAGCAGGACGGACGCGACCACGGTATAGGCCGCGCCATCCGGGGTGCCGGCCATGCCTTGCATCGAGGCCGGATCCGCGGCGTAGGACTTCTCCAGTTTGGTGTAGAGGGCGTTCAGATCCTCGATCCGGTCCGGCGTTGCCGGTCTGGAGGTGGCGAGGCGATAGCCCAAGGCGAGGCGCTCTTTCACGTCACCCTGCGCTTCATACTTCATGCGGCGGGCCAAGCCCTTGGCGCATTCGTTGAAGGCGGGGTCATTGAGCACGGCGAGAGCTTGCAGAGGCGTGTTCGAGAGGATGCGGCGCTTCGAACACAGCTCGCGCGAGGGCGCATCGAAGGTCGCGAAGGTCGGGTAGGGAATACTGCGCTTCCAGTAGGTGTAGACGGCGCGGCGGTAGCGGTCGGGGCTGCCGGGCTCCGGAGTCATCCACTTGTCGCCCGAGTCGAAGGGGCGCCACACGCCATCGGGGATCGGCGGATTCACCGGCGCTCCACCGTCGCGCTGCTGGATCAGGCCGGCGACCGCCAGCGAGTTGTCGCGGGCCATCTCGCCGGTCAGGCGCTGGCGCGGGCCGCGGGCAAGCAGACGGTTGTCCGCATCGCGCTCGGCCAGCGTGGTCGGGATGGCAGAGTCCTGCTGATAGGCGGCAGTGCTCACCAGCTCGTGGAGCAGGGACTTCACACTCCACTTCATGTCCGTCTCGAAGCGTACCGCGAGGGTGTCCAGCAGCTCCGGATGAGTCGGCCTTTCCCCGGCGGAGCCGAAGTCCTCCGGAGTCGGCACGATGCCCACGCCAAACAGCTCCAGCCAGAAGCGGTTCACCGCTACGCGGGCGGTTAGCGGATTCTTCTGCGAAGCGATCCAGCGCGCCATAGCCAGACGGTCCGGCTTGGCCTTCGGGTCCATCGGCGGGAAGACCGCGGGCGTGCCGGGCTTGTCGATCACCTCGCCCTTGTCGATCCAATTGCCGCGGATGAAGCGGCGGGTCTCGCGGGCAAGCTCCGGCGGGAGGTCCTCCATCACCGGGGTGGTGGTGGAGGGGATTGCCTTGAGGGCCTTGCGGGCGGCGGAGAGATCTGCCTTCAGCCGGTCGACCGCGTTGTCCGGAGTGGTCCAAGCCGTGTCATCGCTGATGGCGATGCGGCCGCGCTTGGCGATCAGGGGATAGGCACCGCCCGCCGAGCTGGTGGAATGCGCGAGGACGACCCGCAAGGTCGAGCCGGGTGGCAGATCGACCTGAGCCGCGGGAACGAGCACGGCATGGCGTGGCTTGAAGATCTTGGTGTATTGGCCCCAGCCTTCATTGGAACCCTTGATCGAGAGATTGGGATCGAAGATCGGGTGCGCTTCATCCGCCACGATTTCTGCCAGTGGGACCGGCGTCGCCGTGCCGTCCGCGGCGATCACCTGCAGCTCAAACTTGCGGATCATCGCGCCCCACTCCGGTGTGTGAATCGCCTTGGCCTCATCCACCGGACGGACCTCCACCTTCAACGCATTGAAATGCGTGAGCCCGCCGGGAATCGGAATATCCAGCGTGTGCACCGCCCCTGCGGCGACATTGCCGACGGTGCGGAACTCCGCCAAACCGTCTTGCTTCACGATCTCGAGCACCGCCTTCTCGCTGCTGCCCTTCATTTCCCGCGGCGTGAGCCAGCGGGTGCGGGAATCCAGTGACTTGCGGGTCTGGAAAATCTGTTCCTCCAAGCTGCTGATCTTTTCTTCCAGCGCTCCGGCTTCCGCATACTTTGCCGGGTCCAGCGGTACCTTGATCACCGGATGGTTTTCCGGCACATCGGCATCCACGCTCTGATTGTAGAAGGCCAGGAAGCGGTAGTAATCCTTGTGCTGGATCGGATCGTAAGGGTGGCTGTGACATTGCACGCAGCCCATGGTCGTCCCTTGGAAGACCTCCCAGGTGGTATTGACCCGGTCCATGGTGGCAATCACGCGGAACTCTTCATCATCGGTGCCGCCTTCATTGTTGGCCTGGCTGAGGCGGCTGAAGGTGGTGGCGATCCGCTGGTCGATCGTCGCATTCGGGATTAGGTCGCCGGCAAGTTGCTCGACGGTGAATTGGTCGTAGGGCAGGTCGCGGTTGAAAGCGGAGATGACCCAGTCGCGGTACTTCCAGACGTCGCGGCGGCTATCGATGCCCAAGCCTTCGGAGTCGGCATAGCGGGCGAGGTCCATCCAGACGCTGGCCCAACGCTCCCCGAAGCGCGGCGAGGCGAGCAGGCGGTTCACCTGCTTGTCATAGGCGTCCGCGGAGTTGTCCTTGAGGAAGGCATCGAGCTCTTCGAGCGAGGGTGGCAGGCCTGTCAGGTCGAGCGAGACGCGGCGCAGCAGGGCGGCCTTGTCGGCCGGCTTGGAGGGGTGCAGGCCCTCGCGCTCCATGCGCGCGAGCAGGAAACGGTCGATATCATTGTGCGGCCAGGTCGCATCCTTCACGGCGGGTGCGGGCGAGGCCTTGGGCTCGACGAAGGACCAGTGCTCGCCCCACACAGCGCCTTCCTTGATCCATTGGCGCAGGGTATCGATCTCCTTCTTTGCCAAGGGCGGGCCGTGCTCGGGCTTCGGCATCACCTCGTCCGGATCGGCGGAGGTGACACGCAGCATCACCTCCGAGGCATCCGGATCTCCGGGCACGATGATCGGCTTGCCGGATTCGCCTTTGCCGAGCGCCTTGTCGTGATAGATGAAGGAGACATCACCTGCCTCCTTCACTCCACCGTGGCAGGCGGTGCAGTGGGCATTGAAGATCGGGCGGATCTCATGCGCGAAGTCGATCGCCCCCCGCGCGGGCACGATGGCGAGGCAGGGGAGGATCGCCGCAAGAGCGGGGCCGTGACTTGGGAGCAGCCGGGTCATTTCGAAAAGATGCGGATTTCGTTCAGGCCTCCACCTTGGCAGGGATGATTGGAGGGACGCTTCTCATTGCGGTAGTGCGCACTCACCACCATCTTCACATAGCGGAGCTCCACCGGATCGAAGCTGAAGGGCTGGAAGGGATAGGCCTCACCCTTGGCCGCAGTGACGCGGGATAGCTCCGCCGTGACGAGCGGGAAGAAGTTCTTGTTGTCGAGCGAACCCAAGAGCTCGAAGGCCGCCGTCCCGCGGTCGTCGATGCCGCGGTTGTTGGTATTTTGCAGCTCGATCCGGCCAACCGTCTGTAATGCCAGAAGATCGACGGTGAACTCGCCATCCTCACCATCCGGAGCGAGCCAGAAGGACCAGTCGCCGGGCACGCCGCTGTCGTTCAGCCGGCCATCGGTTAGATTGTCAGGCGGGAAGACCGAGCCGTGCGGCCGGGTGCAGTAACCGGGACTGAAGACCGGCTTGCCGAGGGCGAGGTTGCCTTCCTCGCCATTCGATTGCGGCAAATCGTGGGCGTGGTTGACGAGGGCCACCGGCGATTCGTCGAGATCAGCGAGCAGCTTTGGCTTGCCCGACTCGCGGACCAGCGCGCGGCTTTCGCCGACAGTGAGCCGGGTGCTATCCCGCGGCGTGGCCTGGATCTCCACCTCGCCCTTGAAGACCTCGGTGAGCACCACCGGATCCGCGCCATCATTGCCGACCGCGAGGCCGAACTCCGTTCCAAGATCGACGAAGCGACCACCGGGGGTATCGATCCGGAAGCCTTGGGCACCCTTCGGGGTGTGGATCGAGGCGCGGCCATGGATCACGGAGAGCGCTTCCTTCTCATCGAGGCGGAAGCGGCAGGGGCCTTCCAGCACGACGCTGGCACCACTGGGAAAGCCGAGCTTCACGAAGCCGCGGGTGAACTCCAGCGGCGTGGCCACCGGCACGCGGCCGGAAGCCGGGGAGGGGGAGCCTTCCGTCCATGCGACATCCTGGGCTTCCAGCACATTTGCCACTGGGCCGCGCGGGCGGGTCATGAAAATTGCGGCCGCAGAGCCAAGCAAGGCGACCCCCGCTGCGGCTGCGAGCCAACGGCCTCTCCGGAAGGGGACAAGCCTGGCCTCGGCAGAGGCCTCCACCGGGGCTCCAAAATAGGAGGGATGGGCTGCCTTCCTCAAAAGCGCGGAGTGAAGGGCGGTCGCGCGGCGGTAACGAGCCCGCGCGTCCGCACTGGCAAGCAGCAGCTCGTTCAACTCCGCCCGCCCCGCCTCATCGAGGGCTTCCTCGAAGAGCGCGTGCAGCAGCAATTCCAAGCGGTCCTCGGTCATGGCAGGGCGAGCTTGCGCTCGATGCAGGTTTCCAGCGCCTTGCGGATGCGCATGAGGGTCAGGGACAGGGCGGTGGGCGTCTGGCTGCGCTCGGCGGCCAAGGCCTGCACCGAGTTGCCGGGGGCGTAGCGGGCGAGGATCAGCTGGCGCTGCTTTTCCGGAAGCTCTTGCAGACAGCTCTCCAGTGCCTTTTCCAGGTCTCCGCCGTGGGACTCGGCCTCGCGGCCCTCGGCGGCTAGAATCTCGACCAGCGAATCATCGAAAACATGGCGGTCGCGGCCGGCGTCCCGGCGGGCCGCTTTCACTTGGTAAAGGGCGATCGTGAAGGCCCAAGGCAGGAAGGGCTGGGACGGATCATAATCCGCCGCCTTGCGCCACAGGACCAGATTCGTCTCCTGCACTACATCGTCCGCCAGCATCCGGTCCGGCAGCAGGGAGAGGATGTAGCGGTGGATCTCCGGCTGGTGCCGGGCGATCAGGCCCACGATTCTTTCCTCGGCATTGTGCGGTTCGGCGGACATCTCCACCCAGTCTTACCAAGAATCGGGGGAATCTTTCGCGGAAATTTCGGGGGAGTTTGCCCCGCCCGCCCCGATCAAGAACCGTGCTCCCCTTAGCGGCGCAGCCGCTTTTGGAGTGCGCGCGAGAATCGCCGCTTTTTGGGCGGTGTCACCCGGATCCCGCCGTCCAAGTTCTAGGTGAGTTCACCCCACTCCCTTGGTCAGAGGGCCCGCAGTGAGGGGCTGGGCTGGACTTCTCCCTCGGGCGTGCACGACCGACCCGAGCCAGAAACTCTTCTTCTGAGATGGTATGCACCGCACCCGAATCCATCTGGATCTCGCGCCGCAGGACTTCGGCGTCATCGATTTGTCCAGGACCATCCTCGGCTTGATTGTTCATGGCCTGCCTTCCTCTCAATTCCCAATCCTCACCCGGTAGAAGTGGCTCGCCCCGGCCCCGGCCGAGCCATCCCGGATCCGCACCGGGCTGGTCTGGCTTAGCACCGTCACGTCAGCCGCGGCTTGGAAGTTCGCAGCCCCGGCCGCCCGCGTCGCCAAGGTCGTCCACGCGCCAAAGTCACTGGTCCGCTCCAGCACCAGGCCATAGCGGCCCGCCGCGGGATTCACCGTGAAGACCACGACTTGCTCCGGCCGGGCGCTCTCGAGTTGCATCCGGCCATCAGGTGGCAAGACGTGACGGCGGATCAACCCGGGCTGCTGGTCAACGGTGGTCGGGTCCCAGTAGTTGCCGCTCATCGCGATCAGGCACAGCAGGTTCACCGTGTCCTCGAAGTAATCCTCATGCGTGGTGCGGACCTTCGCGTAGATCGAGTTCAGCCATGCCTGGTTGGCAGAATCGAGCATGGCAGCCACGCCCATCGGCGCGATGAAGAAGGTCGTCTCGTAGTCGTTGCCGGAGATATTGCTACCATCCAGCTTGTAGCCCGCGCGGATGTTCGCCGCATTGCCGCCAGCCTTCGTCTTCATCCACGCGGCGATCTTTGCGGCCTGCGTTTTGGACGCCGTCGCTTCGGCATTCAAAAGCGCGTCCACGCCGAGGCGCCACGGCACTCGCCCGGCATTGTAGTAGTAGGAGCCATCGTTCTCGCTCTCCAGAAAGTTCGGCCCAGCGGGCTTCACCGCGCTGAGCGGGTTAGCGTTGATCATGAAGTCCGGCAGCAAGCCGGTCGCCGCGCTGTGATTCGCCTGGATCGCCGTCGCCACCGCGGAGCAATTCGCGGTCACGGTATTCCACACCGGATTCCCCGAATACCGCGCCCAGGCACGGAAGTGACCGGGCATCAGGTCGGAGGAACGCGGTTCATACTGCTTGCCGCTCGTCGGTGAGGCCCAGTCGCCCAGCGTGGGCAAGCGGCTCGTCTGCCCGATGGTCGAAGCGAGGATTCCCGCCAGCCAAGTGTTAGACGCAGCCGCGTAGTTCACGGTCCCGCCGCTGCCCCATTGCGCGTGGGCGAGGATGAGCCCGTGCGCGATGTCCGCATCGCCATCGAAGGCGCTGCTGCCACCCGCGCTCGCATCGCGCGGGATCTTCCAATCCATCAATCGCCCGTCGCCCGGGCTGGGGTGCGCGTGGGCGAACTCATAGAGCCCGTCGAAGATCGTCCGCGCTGCCGGGTCATGCCCGGCCATCAGCGGCAGGATCAGCATGCCGTAGCCTTGGCCTTCGGAAACCGTGGCATTTGCGCCAGCCCCGGACTTCCCGAAGGCGATCCGATACATCGTGCGGCCGTCCGTTGTGGTTCCAGCGGTCTTCAGGTAGCTCTGCTTCCAGTAGTCGTAGAAGGCGCGCACATCTCCATCGAGCTGGGCCTGCGTGTAGTTCGAAGGCAGGATCGTCCCCGGTGTGTAGAGGATGTGCTGGGGGAAGGGATACTGCTGCGCGGAAGCACCGGCCACCGTTAGCAGGAAAGCTAACAGCGGTAGAGAGCATCGGATGCAGCGAAGCTTCATGACGAGGGATCGGGCTCCTTGTGTAGTGCTGCGAAAGCGCGGGCACATGCAAGTTGCGAACGATTCAGGCGTACCGCCGGGCGGGCCTTGGCGAGAAGATCGAGTCCCTCATCGAGCGATCCCACCGCGCGGGAGGAGAGCAGCAAGGCCAAGGCAAAGAGTCCGGTCCTGCCATGGCCTTGGGCGCAATGGATAAAGACCGGCCCCTCCTTCAGGCTTTCAATCGCCTGCGCCAAGTGCTCGGGGTTCGGCGCAGCCGCATCAAGAATTGGAAAGGCAAAATAGCCCGCACTGCTGCGGTAGGCGTCGGGCTCCTGAAACTCCGCGGTGAGGTCGACATGGTTGGAGAAGCTCTCCTTCAATTCCCCGGGCAGGAGACGACGGCCGATCGCGATCCGCTCTGTTAGGCGGTTGACCGCCGCCTCGCGGCTGATCAGCCGGATAAGATGCCACACCGCCGCCGTGTAAAGCAGCAGCGGCAGGAACAGCACCCAGCTCCACCACCGAAGGGTGCCATCCGGCCGCTTGCCGAAGATACCGTGGCCGCCGCGGGAATGGGCAACGCCAAGGGCCACGAAATTCAGCGCCAACCACACGAGTGGAATGCTCCATGGCCATCCTGCCTGCAGGCCCAGAAGCGCAAGCAGGACGCCTAGAATGGAAAGCAGCAGCGAGTAGCGCACGGCGGTTCAGTGCTCGCCCCCGTCTTTCTCGTGCTGCTTGTAGTGTTCCGCCATGAAGTCGCGGGCGAAGTCTCCTTCGAAGGTCCGCCATGTGGCGTGGATGTGATTCGCGTTGTTCTGCGTGTTCGCCGCTTCCATCAGGAAGTTCGGGCCTTGCACGCGATAGTACCAAGCTTCGCCGCGCTTGGTGCCGCCAGCCCAGCCGAAGCGGATCTTGTCGAAGCCCGCGTCGTCGATCTTCTTCATGTCGTCCTCCGCAAGGGCTTCGCGATGGCGGCCGGTGTATTCGGCGATCAAGGTGCGCAGGGCCTTCTTCTGCTCATCGGTCATTTCGGAGGCGAGGACGCCGACTGGTTCCAGCGCGGTGGCCTTGCGGTTCTCGGCGGTCAGGATTTCGTTCGGCGCCTTGTCGCTGAATTTTACGGCGCTCTTGCCGCTTTCGAGCAGGGCATTGGCCAGTGACATGCCAAGTTCTTCCTCGGCCTTGAGGACCCGCAGGCCCTTGTGCTCGCCCTCCATCACCTCGCCGGGATTGGCGCCGAAGAAGGACGGTGTGACCGCGATCTCCTTGCCACCCACGACGGTGTAGTTCAGCGCGCAGTGGTGGCCCTCGTACTTCCAGCCCCAGCCCTTCTCGTCACCGGGCGTGCCGAAGACCGAGATGTAGTACTTGGTGTTATCCCGATATTCCGGCTTCTGCTCGATCCCCGCCAGCACGCTTTCCAGGATCATGATCTGGCTGGCCTTGAGCTTGCCCTTATCACTCAGGGCGGTATCGAGCAGCTTCTTGGCTGCGGCCGTCTGCTTTTCGTCCATTTCCTTGAAGGGCAGGCCGGTGCGGACTTGCGGGGTGAACTTGAAATTCTCGCGCTGGTCGGAGTCGAAGGGGAAGAGGGCTTTGGCCTTCTTCGATTCATCCAGCGAGCCGAGGAAGGCATCCGCGGCGGCCTTCATGTCTGCGACGGCGGCAATTTCATCCGCGGCGAGCGGCAAGGTCAGGAGGAGGGAAAGGAGCGGAATTTTCATGCAAAAAGGATACAAGCGGGCCGCGGGCATTCTCGCAAGCAGGAGTGTCAGCATTCCTCCGCCTCCGAAAAGGTAGGCTCTCCATTCAGAGAAACGATGTTTGCCATCGGATTTTCGATTTTCGGTGCCGCGCCTGATCCCTCACTCTCTTGGTTCTTCTTCTTCTCCTGCCATGTCGCTGGTCCGCCGCTTTCTTCGCCATATGTTCCTTTGGACCGTCGTCCCTACCGTAGGTACCTTAGGCCTGCTTGCCGGCTGCCAGAGCAAGCTGATCTACTTTCCCCGGCCCTACGGCGCGGGCGACGTGGCGAACTGGGATGCAGAGCCGGGGACCCGGGTGATCGACTACACCACCGCCCAAGGGAAGCAGCAGGCCTACCTGCTCTCGAAGACGGCGAAACCGGAGCACCTCTGGCTGGTCTGTGGAGGCAACGGCACCTTGGCCCTCGAATGGTCGGATTGGCTCCGCGAGCACGGCCCGGAGCAGGATGCCTGGCTGCTGATGGACATGCCGGGCTACGGTGGCTGCGCGGGCAAGCCGAGTCCCGGGACGATCCGGAATAACCTCAAGGCCGTGGTGCCCGCCGGGATGGAGGCCTTGGGCTGGTCGCTCCCCGCCGATCAAAAGAGACTGCGCTTCTTCGGCCACAGCCTGGGTGCTGCCGTCTGCCTGGAGGGCGCGAAGGAATACGACATTCGTCGCGGCGTGCTGCTCGCGCCCTTCACCAGCACCATGGACATGACCGAGGCGATGTTTAATGTAAACTTGGGCTGGCTCGTCTGGCACCGCTTCGACAACCGGGCGCGGCTCCAGGAAATGGCGGAGAAGGGTGGGGCAGGGGTCTTCATCCTCCACGGGGCCGACGACGAAGCGATTCCGGTGCGGATGTCGCGGGAGCTGGCGGAGAAGACACCCTCGGTGGTGCGCTACACGGAGATCCCCGGCGGCCGGCACAATACTCTCCAGGACGTGGCGCCGGACCAGATCCGCGCTGCGCTGCAAAAAGCACGGGAGGAGTAGCCCGGGCGATCGGCGCTTGATTGAGAGCGGCAAAGCGCCATTGTGAAAGCCTCACACCGGTTCTTCTGCCGGTGGATGGTCCCCCCCGAGCCATCCCCCCATCCCGTATTCATGAGATCCCGGTTCCCCACCGCGGTGGCGCTCTTCGCTGCCGCTATCTCGCCTTCGCAGGCGGTTTCCCCTGTTGCCGCCGGACCTTGGTGCGGTGCAGTTACGCACCAATCGATCGCGGCTACCGCCCATCTCACGGGCCCCGGCTTGCAGGCGCGGCTGGCGGTTTCGACTGTCCCCGATTTCAGCAATCCGCTGTTTTCGGCTCCGGTCACCTCTGCGGCCGTTACGGGAAACAATGTGCGGGTCGATCTCAGCGGCCTGACGGCGGATACCCAGTACTACTACGCGCTTGAGGTCGGCGGGGTGCTGGAGACGGCGGCGGACAAGACGGGAACCTTTCGCACCTTTCCGCTCCCCGGGCCGACTTCGTTCCGCTTCTGCTTCGCCTCCTGCGGGGATTGGCACGAGAACGGACAATATGTGCACCAGAAGATCCTCACGGAAAACCCGCGCTTCTTCATCCACATGGGCGACTTCAACTATGAGGACACCGACGAGGACAACGAGCAACCCTATCGCGAGAACATCATCAACTCGATCACCCTGAGCCCGGAAATGGGCGAGATGGTGCGCAAGCTGCCGACTGCCTACATCTGGGACGACCACGATTTCTCCGGCAACACCTCCGACAAGACCAGCAACGGCCGCCGCGCGAGCCGCGCGGTCTATCGCGAGCTGGTCCCGCACTACCCGCTGCCGGCGGGTGGGCCGAATGAAGCGATCTATCAGGCCTTCACCTGCGGGCGGGTCCGTTTCCTTCTCTCCGATCTGCGCTCCGACCGCAACCGCGACTCGGACACCGACAATGCCAACAAGTCGATGATGGGCCCGGTGCAGAAGCAGTGGTTCAAGGATCAGCTCGTGGCGGCACGCGATGCTGAGGTACCACTGATCGTGTGGATGAGCGGCGTGCCATTCATCCAGGTCGGCTCGGTGCGCGACAACTGGGGCTCCTATAGCGTCGAGCGCAAGGAGCTGCTGGAATTCATCCGCGATCAGGACATCCGCAATGTGGTGATCATTTCCGGAGACATGCATGCACTGGCCTACGACGATGGCCGCGCAACGGATAGCTATGTGGCGGGCGTGCGGATTCCGGTCTTCCATGCCGCCGCGCTCACGCGTGACGGCTCAGAGAAGGGAGGGCCCTATTCCGGTGGCGTGAGCGAGGGCCCCCAGCGTTACGGCATCATGGACATCGCGGACGATGGAACCAATGTCTCGGCCACCTACACCGGACGCATCGCCACTTCGGCGAGCAATGCCACCACGTGGAAGACCTACAGGCACAACGCCGGCCCAGTGAAGCCGCGGCCGCCGCTCGGCCTGACAGCATCGCCCTCTCTGAATGCGATCCACCTCCACTGGAGTGACAATTCCACGGTGGAGACGGGGTATCGCGTTGAGCGTCGGATCGGAGCCGGGACCTGGGCTCTGTTAGGGACCACAGGTGCCGCGGTCCTCGATTTCAACGACACGACGGCGGCCACGGGAACCACCTACGAGTACCGCGCCATCACTCTCAACGGCAGTGAACAGTCCACCCCCTCCGCAACGGCGAGTGCCGCCGCTTCGAACGGCTACCACGACTGGAAGGTCCTTCACTTCGGAAGTGCCGACGTGGCGGACGACGCCAATGACGACCTCGACGGCATGAACACCATGGAGGAGTATCTTTTCGACAAGAACCCACTCCAGCAGGACCGCTACGCGTGGGATGTGGTGACGAATGGATCGGGAGCGGACGTGAATTTCGCCACCAGCACGGGCCGGAGCTATCGTGTCGAAGCCAGCGACGATTTGAAAACCTGGCCCATCACTTCGCCACAGATCACGGGAGACGGCTCCGTGAAGCAGTGGCAAGACACTGGCTTTGCCCCGGGCGGCTGTCGTTACTATCGAGTCATCGTGACCGAGTCACCCTGATCGGGGGAGGCTGCGCTCACCGCTTCAGCGCCACTCTCAAAATCCGGTCATCGGAAGTCAGGTAGAGCTTCGTCCCGCTCTCGCCGAAGGCCACGTTTGCCGTCGGCCGCCCGCACAGGATCCGCCCTAACAGCTTCCCCTCCGGATTCAGAATCAGGCATCCCCCGGGGCCCGTCGAAAACACATTCCCCTTGGAATCCACCTTGATCCCATCCGGCGCGCCCGGTCCCTTCAGCTCCTTGCAATTGAAGAAGATCTTGCTGCCCGCGACGCTCTTATCCGCGGCCAAGGTGTAGGCCATGATGATCGGTGCGGGGCCATGCGACTGCGCCACGTAGAGAATCTTCTCATCCGGCGACAGCGCCACTCCATTTGGACGGTCGAGGTCACGGGTCACCAGTGACACCACTCCCTGTGGCGTGCTCATGAAGACGCCATTGAAGGGCAGCTCCTTGAATTGGGTGTCATTCTCCCGCCCGGGCAGGCCGTAGGGAGGATCGGTGAAGAAAACGCTGCCGTCCTTCGCGATCACCAGGTCATTCGGCGAGTTGAAGCGCTTGCCGTTGAAGTTGTCCGCCAAGGTCCGCTTGCCCCCGCCCGGCGTCAGGTAGGAGATCCGCCGGTCACCGTGCTCGGCGCAGAAGAGCACGCCCTTCTCGTCGATCGCCAAGCCGTTCGAGCCCGGCTCGTCGCAGTATTTGCCCACGCCGGTGAAGCCCGACGGCTTCATGTAGACGGAGGCTTCCTTGTCGCCCTCCTTCCACTGGTAGATCGTATTGCGCGGCACATCGGAGAATAGCAGGCGATGCTCCTTCTCGTCCCACACCGGTCCCTCCGCCCAATCGAAGCCGCTGCACAGCGTCTCCACCTTGGTGTCCGGCGCGAGGATATCATCCAGCGCCGGGTCCAGCTTCTCAATCGTTTCTTGGGCCGAGGCGAGGGCGGGGAGAAGGAAGAGAAGGAGACGCAGGGATTTCATGATGCCATCTTCCTACGCAGCGGCTGGCCGGGAGTCGTCGCGGAAGCCTGTCATTTCTTTTTTCTCCACCGGATCGCCGCCGCTGTCCAGATAGCTGGCGGGCAAGAGGAGTGCCGCCGCATCATCTGTCCCTGAGTTTTTGAATGGCCTGCTGGACTGCATCCGCTAGCGCCGGGTTGGCTTCCGCCAAAGCTTTCAGCGGGGGAAGGGCTGCCTTTGCGGCGGGCCCGATGGCTCCCAGGGAGGCGATGGCACATTGTCTGCGGAAGAGCGGAGCGGCGTCGTCGCGCGCCATGGCGAGCAAGGGCTCCACTGCCGCAGCGGCATTCGCGGCCATCTCAGGCCACAGGGCCGGCAGCGTTTCGAGGAACTTGGTGTCTCCTTCCTCTGCCACCGCTAACTCGTGCAACAAGTGAGGCACGGAGCGGGGCGCGGTGTGGATCAAGGCATGGTCGATCTGGGCGTGGGTCTGTGGTTCCCGCCGGAACTCCGCTGCGAGGAAGGCGAGGGCGGCGTCTGAACCGATGTCCGCGATCGCATGCGGCAGCCATCCGCGTTCCTCGCGGCAGGCCTTCGTCAAGGCGGGCAGGTGCCGCTCAAGCAGACTGCCCGCGGGAAGCTCAAACAGGCAGTAGGCGGCAAGCTGCCTGACGTCCTTGTTGTCCGACTTCAGCAGGGGAAGCAGAAGATCAGCGGCGGCGGTATTGTGGGGGGCGATGGCCTTGGCCAGTTCTTGTTCTGCTTCGTTGATCCCCTTGCCCTCGTCGGCGGTGGTTCCGAGCCGCGCGATGAGGTCAGCCAGGGGTTCCTCCGCATGCAGCGGAAAGCACCCCGCGAGCGAGGCGAAGAGAAGAGATGCACGGAGATTCATTCGGGTAAGCTTCGATGGAAACGGGAAGCCGTGAAGGAAGAAGTTTCGGAGCACTCCCCCCTTTATATGCTGCCGTCGATTCGCAAGCAGCACGGATACTCCCCTCAGGCTCCAAGCTGTTGCTTGGTATCGTAATCAAGCCCGTCATCGTCGGCTGTTTGGCAGCGGAAGTCCGCGGTCTTCGGGATGGCGGCGTATTGCGGAGAGGCCTTAATCGCAGCGACGGCTGCCAGACGGGCTTCGTCGAACTTTTTGCTCACCAGCTCCTGGTCATCATCAGCCCCGCTCAAAACCTCGTGAAGCCGGTAGTGGAAATCTTCGATCGGGGCGAACTCCGACTTAAGCGTGCAGCCGATGGAGTCGTATCTCCATGAGGGCGTGTACCACAGCCCCATCTTCTCCAGCCAGCCCTCATCCGTGAGTTCCTTCCCCCAGTTGGCGATGCTCCGCATCTTCGCAGGGATCCCGGCGATGCCCTCCTGCGTATTGATGTGGATATCCAGAACCCCGTTCTGGGAAAGCTGGAAGACCATCCCATACGCGGGATCCGCGCCTTGCCGGGCGGCATGGAGGCGGAGCAAGTCACGGCCGAACAACTCATAGTTCGAGGCAATACGGCTCCAGTCGACGTCTTCAACCTTCTTCCAGTCCGCGTCGAGGAAGGGCAGGGCCGCGATCTTCTCCGTGGTGCTGCACTCGTAGCAGATGAAACGGCCGTCCCCGCGGGCGCTGGACATCGAGATGCCGCAGCGCTCGCACTTGCCACGGCCTTGGGAGCACGGCATGCAGAGGCCGCCGTTGGCATTGGCGGTCGCGGGGAGAATCATTGCTCCACACTTCGTGCAGGGGATTCGGCTCATGATAGAGGAGATAGGGTTTTCCTTTCCTCTTTACGATCCGCGCTCGCCTCGCAAGAAAATTGAGGAAAGCTCGAATGTGGTGATAAGGTCTCACCGGTATTCTAACGATGATGCCAAAGGTCTTGGATTCATTCACAAACAGGCAGTTGCAGGTCTATGCAGCCGTCTGCTTGAAAATCTTTTGCGAGGAAATGGCGATACGTCATGAATCGATCGACCGATTCATCGCCCATCGGGTCAGGCTGGCCTCCAGCGAGTTCTTGCCAGACTGGGGGGAAGAGGGCATGGCGCTTGAGCTTACAGGCTTGGGGGATGATTTTCCAATATCCCTGATGCATTCGATTCCAGTGGGTGTGCGCGAGGTCTTCCGGCAAATGGTGGAGAACTGTTCCGAAGTGGGCTATTGCGACATGTATGGCGCAGACACGGGAGATCCACGAAAGTATGCCGGAGAGTGCCTGCGACTTCTTCTGGCCATGAGCATAGCAGCGCCCCCGACGAGCCCCTTGGAGTTTGACAATCGCAGCGGGAAAAGAGGGGACGACGCTTGGGGTGACCCATTCACGGCCGAGAAGCTGGCTGGAGTCACTGAATTCTACAGCTTGAGACAAGGGCTCGTCGAGGGATGAGAAGAGATGCCGGGAGGCCTAAGCGGCGCAAGCCAGCTCTTTCACGCGCACCTTCTCTGTCGCTCCGGCCAAACCGAGCGCGTAAATCGACGCCATCGGCCGCCTCATTGCCCCGCCGTAGCATGACGGGGCATTGAGACAGTGGGAATGGCGCGGCTTAGCTCAAGATCTCCTTCACCACCTTCGCTGGTTCCACCCCGGTCAGCTTCTGCTCCAGCCCTTGGAACTTGAAGGTGAGCTTCTCGTGGTCGACGCCGAGTAAATGCAGGATCGTCGCATTCAGATCCCGGATGTGCATCGGATCCTTCACGATGTTGTAGGAGAACTCGTCGGTCTCGCCATAGGTGGCACCGGGCTTGACGCCGCCGCCAGCCATCCACATCGAGAAGCAGCGCGGGTGGTGGTCGCGGCCGTAGTTGTCCTTGGACAAGCCGCCCTGCGAGTAAACCGTGCGGC
Organism: Haloferula sp. BvORR071; assembly: GCF_000739615.1. Lineage (GTDB taxonomy): Bacteria > Verrucomicrobiota > Verrucomicrobiia > Verrucomicrobiales > Akkermansiaceae > Haloferula. The sequence goes on along the minus strand of NZ_BATP01000016.1, from coordinate 39,389 downwards.
CGAACTCGCCGCCCCAAACTACCAGCGTGTCTTCTAACAGACCGCGCTGCTTGAGGTCGGCGATCAGCGCCGCGGTCGGACGATCGACGTCCTCGCAAAGGATGCGCATGCGGTTCGGAAGATCGCCGTGGGTATCCCAGCCGCGGTGGAAGATCTGGGTGAAACGCACTCCGCGCTCCGCCATGCGGCGCGCCATCAGGCAGTTGTAGGCATAGGTGCCCGGCTCCTTGGCCTTCGGCCCATACATTTCCCACACCGACTCCGGCTCGCCGGAGAGATCGGTCAGCTCCGGCACTGAGGCCTGCATGCGGAAGGCCATCTCGTATTGCGAAATCCGCACGTTGGTCTCCGGATCGCCCAGACGCTCTTCGATCTGGCGGTTCATGTCGTTCACGCCATCGATCATCGCGCGGCGCAACTCACGGCTCACACCCTTCGGATTCGAAAGGTGAATCACCGGATCACCACCGGAGCGCAAGGCCACGCCCGCGTGCTCTGGCGAGAGGAAGCCGGAAGACCAGAGCCGCGACGACAGCGCCTGGATATTCACCGTCAGCGGCAGCTTCGAGGTCAGCACCACAAAGGTCGGCAGGTCCTCGTTCATCGAGCCAAGGCCGTAGGACAGCCACGCTCCTATCGAAGGCTTGCCTTGGATCATGTTGCCGGAGGTCGCCAGCAGGATCGCCGGCTCGTGGTTGATCGCTTCCGTATGCAGCGATTTCAGCACCGCGAACTCATCCGAAACCTTCGCCGTGTGCGGGAAGAGTTCACTGCACCAATGCCCAGCCTGACCATGCTGCTGGAAATTGAAGACACTCGGCGCAATCGGGAAACGCGACTGCGACGCCGTCATCCCCGTCAGCACCTGCCCGCCGCGCACCGACTCCGGCAGATCCTGGTCGAAGCGCTTCACCAGCTCCGGCTTGTAATCCCAAGTCTCGAACTGCGACGGCGCGCCCGCCATGAACAGGTAGATCGCCCGCTTCGCCTTCGGCGCGAAGTTCGGCAGCATCACGCTGGGCTCACCGCCCGACGCCAGCGCTTGGCCGCTACCCATCAGCTTGGCCAAGCCTGCCCAAGCCAAAGCTTTGCCCGAGCGGCCGAAAAACTGGCGCCGCGTGGCAAGCTCCAGCCAGCGCTGCTTCACAGCATGTGGCACCGGAAGATCGAGAACCGAGGGTCCTTCGCCCGAAAAATCGGAGCATGGATGGAAAGGCTTCATTTGTTGACGTACTCGTCGAGGTTCAGGAATTGGTTCGCCACCATCGTCCAAGTCGCGGTCTCCGCGGCAGGAATGGAAGCATCGGCGGGCGAATCACCGGTGGTAAGCAGTGCCGCGGCATCATCCGCTTTGCTTGTGAAGTAACTGCGGAACTTCTCGAGGCTCTTCGCAAAGGCGGGCACTTCCTTCTCGGACAACTTCCGCGAAATCGTCGCCTCCGCCATGAACTGGATCCGAGCCGCATCATCCGGCGCGGCTTTGATCGCCCGCTCCGCCAGCTTTCTTGCCGCCTCCACGAACTGCGGGTCATTCATCGTCACCAGCGCCTGCAGCGGCGTATTCGTCCGTGCCCGACGCGTGCAAACTACTTCACGCGCCTGCGCGTCGAAGGTCTCCAGCGAGGGCGGGGGAGCGAAGCGCTTCCAGAAGGAATACATCGAGCGCCGATACAGGTTCTCCCCGGTGTCGGCGGTGTAAGCCTTGGTGTTCGACTCCGGCATCGACACCGCTTCCCACACGCCGGGCGGCTGATACGGCTTCACCGGCGGCCCACCGGTTTTCTCGACTAGCAATCCAGCGGCTTGCAAGGCGCTGTCGCGCAGCACCTCGGCATCCATGCGGAAGCGCGGTCCGCGTGAGAGCAGCCGGTTCTTGTCGTCCTTCGCTATCTTGTCCGGCGTCGCCGCATTGCTTTGGCGATAGGCGGCGGACATCAGCATCAGCTTGTACATCTTCCGCATGTCCCAGCCGGTCTCGCGGAACTCGATCGCCAGCCAGTCCAGCAAATCCTGATTGCTCGGCCGCATCCCCATGATCCCGAAGTCATCGGTCGTTTCCACAATGCCGGTGCCGAAGATCTCCTGCCACATCCGGTTCACCGTCACCCGGCCCAGCAGTGGTTGATCCGCCTGCAAGAGCCAGCGGGCAAGTCCCAAGCGGTCATGCGTCTCCCCGGCAGCCATCGGCGGCAGGAATTCTGGCGTCCGCGCATATACCCGCTCCTTGCGCGCACTATAGACACCGCGGTTCAGGACCGATGCCGTCGCCGGTGTCGCCTTTTCACGCGCGATCAAGGTCGGCGTGCCGCCCTTGGTGATCTCGTTGATCGCGGCATCCGCCTGGGCTAGTTCACCGCGCAGACGCGCCGCTTCCTGATTCACGCTGCCCAAGAACCAGCGATTGAGGACCACAAAGCGCTCATCCTGCGACCACTTCGCCGGATCGGGCTGCTTCGCCAGAATCTCCGATGCCACATCCTCATAAGGCAGGCGCGCGAATTCCTCGGGAGACAGCGTCCGGGTATAGAGCCGCAGGTCCTGATACCGCGTCTCACGCAGCGGCTGCGTGTCCTCGCGCCGGCCGACGTGCAGCGGCACATCCGTGCGGATCGTTTGGCCCGGCTGCAGCGTGTCGTTCGTCACCTTCAGCGGCACCTCGCGGCCATCCACGTAGAGCTTCACGCCCGCTGCCTTCGCGGAACCATCATAGGTAAATCCCACGTGCTTCCACTCACCGCGCGCGAAGGGGGCGCTCTCCACCCGGATCGCATTCTGCGGCCACTGGTGGACCATGTGGAAAATGAACTTCCCGCCCTCGTAGAAAAGATCCCAGCCGCGGTTTGAGTTGCGCGAGCTATCGCCCATGCGCGAAAGCATTGAGCCCGTGCCGGTGTCAATGTTCGCGGTCTTCAGTCGCGCCATCGTCCAGAAGGAAGCGCTGAACGGCTGATCGGACTCGAAGTCGCCCTCCTCCGGCAAGGCAAGTCGGCTGGCGATGTCCATCCGCATCGATGGCCACAACCAGGCGTCCTCGCCCCACACCAGCGGATTGGTTTCCACCTTGTAGCTGGCAGGATCTGCCCCTGGCGCGCTGTTCTTCACCACGTCGCCTTGGCCCTCGTCGAAACGCAGGCGGACCTTTAAATCGTCGGTGGAGACCGGGGTCGCCTTCAGTCCGCTGGCCACGGCCTGGCGGAAGTCGGCCTCGGCGTGATTGTTGAGTTCTTCGTATTTCGCCGCCGGCTCATGCCGCGCCGCGATCGCCTTCTCCAGTTCGGGCAGCTTGTCTGCTGCCGGGATTCTCAGCACCGGCTGCGGATCCTGGACGTTCTCGTCCCAGGATTTCTCCGCGGTGTTGTTGAAGAACGCGGAGAGACTGTAGAAATCCTTCTGTGATGTAGGGTCGAACTTGTGGTCATGGCAAGCCGAGCAGCCCACCGTGAGTCCCAGGAATGCCGCACCGAAGGCCTCCGTGCGGTCACGCGTATTGTTGACCTGCACTTCCTCCGGAATCGTCCCGCCCTCGTTGGTCGAGACATTCGCGCGGATATAGCCCGTCGCCACCATCTCATCAATGTTCGCCGCCGGCAGTAGATCACCCGCAAGCTGCTCGGTCAGGAAACGATCGAAGGGCTTGTTGTTCTGGAAGGAGCGGATCAGGTAGTCACGGTAAGGCCAGATCGAGCGCAGATTGTCGAAGTGCAGCCCGTGCGTGTCCGAGTAGCGCACGTAGTCCAGCCAGTAGCGCGCGCGGTGCTCCGCGTAGCGCGGCGAGGCCAGCAGCTTGTCGATGTAGGCCTCATATGCCGCATCACTCGGGTTCGCGGCAAAAGCTTCCACATCCGCGGGATCCGGCAGCAAGCCGGTCACATCCAGCGCCACGCGGCGGATCAGCGTGTGCGGATCTTCCGCCGGGGCAGGAGAGAGCCCCTTCTCCTTCAGCTTCGCTAGGACGATCTTATCGATCCCATTGCGCGACCAGGTATCGCCCGCGATCTCAGGCGTTACCTTCTTCACCGGCGCGATGAAGGACCAGTGCTCTTCATATTTCGCACCTTCCTTCACCCAGCGTTCCAGCAGCGCGACCTCTTCCGGCTTGAGCTGGCGGTGCGCCTTTGGCGGCGGCATGCGCTTCTCCGGATCGGTCTCGTGGATGATCTTGATCAGCGCGGACTCCTCCGGCTTGCCCGGCACCAGCAGCGCCTTGCCATCCTTGCGCGGCCTGAAGGCATAGTCCTTCCGATCAAGCCGCAAAGGATCGTCCTCGGTTCACGCGTCCCGCTGTCCGGTCCGTGGCAGTGATAGCACGCGTCGGAGAGCAGGGGCTGAATCGATTCGTTGAAGGACAGCGGCGCTTCAGCGGCAATCGCAGCCGGAGCGAGCAGCCAGGCAGTTTGGATCAGGGCAAGACGCATCGTGACGGGAAAAAGCGGTCCCCACTTACGTGGACCACGGAGGAATATTCCACGGAACTGCCATTCGGACTACCTCTCAATTGTCCCAGTTCCCCAGCTTATTGACGCCTAAATCGCGTTTGAAAATCGCGCAATTACCCCCGCTCAAGTCTCAAATTCTTCCACTGATCACCGCGCACCGATCACTCGGCACTTCATCCCAAATTGGCCCCCTGTCTCGGCACTCATGGCAGTTCCGGTCAAGACGCGTGGGTTAAAGTGACTAGTATGACTCGCGTCCGGGACCTCATCGATCAGTGCCGCCAATTTCGACCTTCCGACGCTGAGCTGCCGGAACTGGCGATCGATCTGGCGGCTGAGTTGCTGGAGGAAGCAACCCGCGGGCTGAAGTGGGGCGAGCGCATGCAAGCCAAGCAAATGGCCGCGATGATGCACGACGCCGCGGGCAAGGCCTTCACTTTCGCGATGGCCGACCAAGTTTTCCGCCCACCCACGCCATCGCGCGAGGCAAAGCGCTTCCGCGACCTCATCGATGACTATGGTGTGCCGGAGTATCTGCCGCTCCCCGCCCGTGTGGCCATGCGCGCTGGCGAGATGGCCTCCGCCGCGGCACCGGAAGTCGTGATGCCACTGGTGGCTGAGAAGATGCGCCAGGAGAGCTCTTCGGTGATCCTGCCCGCGGAGGAGAACAAGCTCCGTCGCCACCTTCAGCGCCGCCGCCGCGCCGGCATGCGCATGAACCTCAACCAACTCGGCGAGGCCGTGCTCGGTGAGGAGGAAGCGAACCACCGCCTGGAGTCGAATCTCGCCCGACTCGCCGATCCCGATACCGACTACATCTCGGTGAAAATCTCGGCGATCTTCAGCCAGATCCACCTCGTGGCACTGGAGGAAACCCTCACTGAGATCAAGGCCCGCTTGCGCCTGCTCTACCGCGCCGCCATGCAGCATCGGCGCGCAGACGGCGGTTACAAGTTCGTGAACCTCGACATGGAGGAATACCGCGACTTGCGCCTGACCTGCGCAGCCTTCCGCGAAGTACTAGATGAGCCGGAGTTCCATGGTCTTGAAGCGGGCATCGTCCTCCAGGCCTACCTTCCCGACGCTTGGCCGGTGCAAAAGGAGCTGAATGCCTGGGCGCTCAAGCGGGTGGATGCGGGCAAGGCCGGCATCAAGATCCGGATCGTCAAGGGCGCGAACCTCGCGATGGAGAAGGTGGACGCCGAGATCCACGATTGGCCGCTCGCCCCCTACGATTCGAAGGTCGCGGTGGATGCTAACTTCAAGCGTATGCTCCATGAAGGCTGCAAGCCGGAGAACGCAAAGGCCGTGCGCCTCGGCGTCGCCAGCCACAATCTCTTCGACATCGCCTACGGCCTCTTGCTCCGCGCCCGCGAAGGTGTGGAAGACAGCGTCGAGTTCGAGATGCTCGAAGGGATGGCCAACCACCAGGCCCGCACGGTCCGCGATGCTGCCCAGGGCCTGCTGCTCTATGCCCCGGTGGTGAAGCGCGAGGACTTCCACAGCGCCATCGCCTACCTCGTCCGTCGTCTCGATGAGAATACCTCGCCCGAGAACTTCCTTCACGATCTCTTCGGCATGCGTCCCGGTGATGATGCCTGGGGCCGTCAGAAGGAGCGCTTCCTGAATGCCTGCGCGGCCATCGACAGCACACCCGCTGGTCCGAAGCGCATCCAAGACCGCAGTCAGGAAAAGCGCTCCGCGCATTCCCTCGATCAAGCTTTCCACAACGAAGCCGATACCGATTGGTCGCTGCCGCAAAACGTCTCCTGGGTCCGGGATCACGTGAAGACGCGCCGCATGGCCACCTCGACCTTCGTGCCGCTGCAGATCGGCGGCGAGTTCAGCAATGGCTGCTCCGAAGTCGATGCCGCCGATCCCTCGCGCCCCGGCATCTCGGCCTATCGCCACGCCTTGGCGGGGCCTGCCGAGATCGAGCGCGCCCTGGAAATCGCCGTGAAGGCTCGCGCCCCTTGGCAATCCCTCGGGGTCCAGGGTCGCGCCCGGATCCTCTGCGAGGTCGCCGCCGCCATCGCCGCCCAGCGCGGTGAAGCCATCGCCACCATGGTCATGGACGCCGGCAAGTCGGTGATGGAAGCCGATGCCGAGCTCAGCGAGGCCATCGACTTCGCCGATTACTATGCGCGCAGTATGACCGCGCCGAATGCGGAGGATGGCCTCAGTTATGAGCCGCTCGGCACCGTGCTGGTTACCCCTCCCTGGAATTTCCCCTACGCCATCCCTTGCGGCGGCATTCTCGCCGCCCTCGTCGCGGGGAACACCGTGATCCTCAAGCCCGCACCGGAAACCGTGCTCACCGCATGGGTCATGGTGAATGCCCTCTGGGATGGTGGCGTGCCGCGCGAAGTCCTGCAATTCCTGCCCTGCCCGGACAATGAAATCGGCCGCTCGCTGGTCACCGATTCCCGTATCGGCGCGGTCATCCTCACCGGTGCTTATGAGACTGCGCGCATGTTCCTCTCTTGGAAGCCGGAACTGAAGCTCTTCGCGGAGACCTCCGGCAAGAACGCCCTCGTCATCACCGCCGCCGCCGATCCCGACCTCGCGGTGAAGGATCTAGTGAAGAGCGCCTTCGGCCACTCCGGCCAGAAGTGTTCCGCCGCTTCCCTCGCCATCGTTGAAGCCGAACTCTACGATGACCCCGGCTTCCGCCGCCGCCTCCGCGATGCCGCCGCTTCGCTCAAGGCCGGTTCCTCCTGGGAATTCGACTCGATCGCTACTCCCGTCATCAGCGAGCCCGGCGAAGCCCTCGCCCGCGCCCAGACCACCCTCGATTCCGGCGAGGAATGGCTGCTCGAACCCGCCATGCTCAATGGCAATCCCTGCCTCTGGTCGCCCGGCATCAAGCTCGGCATCACCCCGGAGAGTTGGTTCCGCCGCACCGAGTGCTTTGGCCCCGTCCTCGGTCTCGTCCGCGCGGAGAACCTCGATCACGCGATCCGGATCCAGAACGATTCCGACTTCGGCCTCACCGGCGGCATCCATTCGCTCGATCCCGCCGAGGTCGATGAATGGCGCGAACGCGTCGAAGTCGGCAATGCCTACATCAATCGTCCCATCACGGGTGCCATCGTCCAGCGCCAGCCCTTCGGCGGCTGGAAGCGCTCTTGCTTCGGCCCCGGGGCGAAGGCCGGCGGTCCGAACTACGTTGCCCAATTCGCCATCTGGCGAAATGCCGCTCCACCGCAACTCAGCGCGCCTCTCTCGCCGGAAGTCGCAGCCCTTCTCAAGTCACTCCTCGCCCTCGCACCGGACTCCGCGGACACACTCTCCGCCGCCGCGGGCAGCGATGCCTGGTGGATGGCCCACGAGTTCGGCATCGGCCACGATCCTTCCGCGCTCGATTGCGAGACGAACCTCTTCCGCTATCGCCCCTTCGACCGCTGCCTGATCCGCGCGACCGAGTCCGTGCAGGAAAGCGACATCGCCCGGTTGCTCCTTGCTGCCACCGCTGCTGGTGTGAAGCCCGAGCTCTCACTGACTCCCGGTCGCGAATTTTCCTTACCCTGTATCCCGCTCTGGCACGAAAGCGCCGATACTCTGAATCGTCGCCTCGCCACCTCCAGCTACGGCGTGCTTCGCACCATTGGCTGCGATCCAGAGCTTGCAGCAGCGGCGATTGACGCCGGAGTCCGCATGGTCAGCCACGCTCCTGTATGGTCTGGAAAGATCGAACTTCCAGCCTTCCTCCGCGAACAAGCAATCTCCGAAACTCGCCATCGCCATGGATCGGTATTGCCCCGCCCGGAGGACTTGCGATAGTTCATCTGCTTCGTCCCGGGCCAGAGCTTGGGTGATCTGGGGGGAGAATCCGGGCTCACCGGGGCGAGGCACTCCCATCGTGCCGGAATGGTGCAGCCATTCCGGCTGGGTGAATCCCCGCACTTGTGGAGCTTCGTCCCAAGCTCATGGAATGTCGCTCTCCGTGCGTCATGTCTCGGAGACGCTTCTTTCAGACGCGAGGACTCTCTTCTCCCAAAATCCGCTTCCGCCTCTTCAGGCCCACCAACGCCAGCACTGCCCCAAGCTCCACCCCGGCCAAAGCAATCCACCATCCCGTGGGCTTCCATGAATCCGGCACTGATGGAGGAAGCACAGCAACAAAAGGCGACACCGGCCCATTCAGATCATACCGCTGCGTCTCCCCTTTGAAATGATAGGTCCGCACGCCGCTTTTGAGCTGATCGCGCCACTTCCTCCAGTTCCGCAACCAAAGCTTTTGATCTCCCTTCACTCGCTCCGTTGTCGGGGGCAAGGGCTCCACAAGCATGCAGGCGAGTGCGTTTCCTGCCCACATCGAGAATGGTGGCAACAGTTCAATATTCGTATCGCGAGTCTTCTCCTTATAGCCCCAAGGATTGCGGTCATCATCCAGGAACTTACAAACCATCCTGACGCAGTCCGGAGTGTGCTGTGAAGCCAGCACATCATTGAGGCGGCTGCGCATGCTATACATTCCTGATGGGTTTAGCTCGCGCCCACCGATGGTTCCCAAGGTGTGGAACTCGGCTGCTGCGATCATCTCGGCTTCAAATACGCTCCGGATCTCGGCTTCGACGAAGTCAGCGTGATTTGGGATGGCGCGAAATGCGTCGCTGGATTCAGCCCAGAGTTCTTCCAGCAGCTCTTTTTCCAGCCTCTTGTCGTAGAAACCTCGCGCGAGTTTCATGACCGCTTGCCGGGTCGGATTCCGCGCCGTGTCCTTCACAAACTCCCGCCAGTCTTCAACTGCCTTCTCCAACTGCCGCTTCTCGATCCACGCGACCTCGTCCGGATGGGGTGCTGGCAAAAATGGCTGGCTTATCTCCAGTGGCGGAATCCGTTCCGCGTCAACTGGACCGTCGATGCCATAGTCCTCATGACCACCCTTGAACCGGTAGGTCCGGACGCCGGATCTCACTTGTGCCATCCAGATTTTCCACAGATCGGCGCGCGCTGATTGCTCCCAAGGGAGCCCGGTCCTCGGCGGGTAGATTCCCTCGATCTCCATCTTCTCCAAGGCTTCCTGCGCGTAGGTTCGGTTGGGGGCCGAACGAGGCCACTCTCCTCGCGGGACATCCTTCCATGGATCGCGCTGATCTTCGAGATACTTCCCCAGCAATGCGACACAGTCGGGAGAACGCAGTTCGCCCAGGACCGCGAAGGTGACGCGTCGCTCGTGCATGAAGTCAGGCTGTTTGCCGTCGATCTCGTTCCGTAGGGCCCGCTCGATCTCATTCTTCAGATACGCCGCATGTCCGGGCAGGGCGATCATCGCCTCGCGGGCCTTCAAGAGTGCCTCGAGATTGCCGCTGGGATTAGCGCGGGGGCGAGGTTGCGATAGACTGAAGATTCTCCGGGTGAGTTCTCCATATCGGAACTCGTCAGCCGAACTCACCTCGTGGCCCACTTCCGGCGTCCCTTTGGATGCATCCGGACTTACCCGAGGGGCGGCTGAAAGGCCCTCCAAGAAGATCATTGGAAGAATCAGGCTCCCGCAGACCCGGCACCAATTTCGATGGACGCCTGTTTCGCAGCTACGCCCGAAGCAAAGATGGTGCTTCATGGGGGCGCGGGTGGGGTGGAGAGTGCTGAATGAAAAAGGGCTAGCGTGAAGCCCGTTCACACCTTGAGGCTCACTCCCGCCGTCCGACCAGCGAAAAAATACCCGGACGAGCTGATGTGATCCCGTGCATCCCCACACTCCGCGGATGGCGAGTCACTCTCCGGGCGTTATTTCTCGAGGACGCTATTTCCAGAAGCGCCGCCACTACCGGGGAAATCACCTCACTCGACTTCTCTTGTCCGCTTTTCGCGCCAGTGGCTACTCTAGTGTGAGTGAAGACGCTTCCCGACACCCAGCTCCTCCGCGAATACATCGAGCGCCGCTCGGATGCCGCCTTTGAGGAATTGGTGCGCCGGCACATCGATCTGGTGCACGCGGTCGCGCAGCGCACGGTCCAGGATTCGCATTTGGCCAAGGATGTGACCCAGGGCGTCTTTCTCGCCTTGGCCCGCAGCGCGGGGAGTCTGGCCAAACAACAATCTCTCGCCGCTTGGCTGCATTCCACCGCGCGCCACATTGCGGCGCAGGCAGTGCGTGGGGAGCGTCGCCGCCAAGCCCGCGAACAAGCTGCCGCCGCCATGAATACCAGCGCCGAATCCGGCCCGGGATGGGAAGTAGTTTCACCCCAACTGGATGCCGTCATCGGCGAACTCGCGCCCTCCGATCGCGAGGCCATCCTGCTGCGCTACTTTGAAAGGAAGCCTGCGCACGAAATGGCCGCCGTGCTCGGCATCAGCAGCGAGGCCGCGCAGAAACGCGTGAACCGCGCCGTGGAGCGCATGCGCCTGCTCTTCGCCAAGCGCGGGGTCGCCGCCGGTGCGGCCGGCTTGGCCGGAGTCATCGCCGCCCACGCCGCACCGCCCGCACCATTGGGTTTGGCCGCAGTCGTCACAGAGCGCTCGCTTGCCGTGATGGCCGGCTCCGCCACTGCGACAAGCGCCACCACCACTCTAGCCATGACCATTGCCCAGAAATCCGCCTTGGCCGCGGCCATCATTATCCTAGCGGGAAGCTGTCTCTCTCTCGCACTGCGTGATCCATCTCCCGCATCGGCCTCGGCAGGCTCCGCGGTTCCGGCCACAGCAATCACGGCGAGGTCCCGGCCATCCGCGGGAGTGACCGCGAAGGGCAACTCCAATTCCACGGGCCAGTCGCAAAACCCCTTGCTCGCTTCCTTCAAACGCCGCTGGCTCGAGATCGGCGAAGATAACGGCCGCATCGACGAGCAGGACGCGCTCGCCAAGGAAACCGTGGCGGCCCTGTCCTGCAGTCGTGATCTCTACGACCTCGCCGCCGTCATCGAGGACAAGGCCCGCTATGGCTTGGCGAAGATCGAATCGGAGTTGGATACCCTCTTCAAATCACCGCAGGGCCACCAAGCCCGCATGGCCCTGGCGGAGCTGACCAAGTTGGCCGCGGCGGGCAAGCAGGACTCCCGGCTGGAGGAGTGGTGCTACCGTGCCGGCAAATGCGCCCCGGCCGAGCCAGGGGACTTCGAGGCATTCCACGCCGCGATCAGCAATCCCGCCTGTGCCCAGGAAGCCATGCTCGGTTGGTCCGTGGTGGTATCGGAGTCGGACCCCGAGGCGGCTGTGGCCATGGTGCTGGAGATCTTGAAGGCGGATTTGCCTTCCCTCGACAAAGGCGATCACCTCAAGCGCCTCTTCATGCGCGATACGAGGCTTCCGGAGGACACCGACTTCGCGAAGCTGGAGGCCATGTTCCCGCCACCGAGCGGCGAGACCGATGTCATGAAATTTCAGCCGCAGGACTGGGCGCGAAGCGAGCTATTCCGCGTCTGGGGCGAGCGCGACCCGGAGGCCGCCGCGGACTACGTGATGGCCCACCGGGATCGTTGCGAGTTCTCACTTTTCCAGCGGATCCGTAGTGAATCGACGAATTCCAGCGTGGAAGAGGAACTGGCGTGGGCCAACCGCTTTCCGCCCGGACCCTATTTTGATGCCGCTGGCTTCACGGTCGCGGACCGCCTGCTCTGGAGCCATCCGGATGAGGCCCTCAAGCTCGGGGCGCGCATCAATAATCCGGAGATCAGGAAGGTATTCGCCGAGCGTGCGGAATTTGCCCGCAAGGTGCAGTATCAGCGTCCGGTGGAGCGTGACAGCGAGACGCATGGGGGCGAGGCGCATGACGGCGAGTAGCACCGCAAATGGATTTTCGCCGCCGAGTCACCCGCGTGGCGCGGTGCCTGGAACTTTCTATCGGCGGGGGCGCGTTTTCCCCCTTGCCTCCGGCCCGGTGACCCCCTTAGATCGCCGCCACATTCCAAGCCGGCATGGCGGAATTGGTAGACGCGCTCGACTCAAAATCGAGTTCTAACGAGTGTGGGTTCGAGTCCCACTGCCGGTACTTTCACCTTCGCGCCACCGCGCAATTTTCGGGTGAATAGATCTCTCTTGGAATAACTCTCATCCCGCATGGATGCACAGCCATTTCCGGCATTCCCGACCCGTTCGGGCCGACTCTTCCGCAGGGCGATCTGCGGCACCCTCGTTCTCCTCGGCTTGGCGGCCGCCCGTGCCGAAGACCTCACCACTACCGATGGCAAGACCTACAAGGCGGTCACCGTCACCAAGGTCGAGCCCGACGGTCTGTCCATTTCCCATGAGGAAGGCACTGCCAAGGTGCCCTTCACCAAGCTTCCCGAGGAGGTCCGCAGGCTGCACGGCTACGATCCCGAGAAGGCCGACGCCTACCTCAAAGAGAAGCGCCGCGCCGAACTCGACGCGATGCTGAAAGCCTCCAAGGAACGGGAAACCGCCCCGCCACCGAAGCCCAAGCTACCGGACGCCTACGTGGTCAGTCCGGAGTCCGCGCAGGGGATCACTGTCAAGATGCTGTCCCGCGCCCAATTCCAAGTGGCCCAGGCCGAGCGCTGGCGTCTGGAACTCTATAGCGAGGCTGAAATCAAAAAGAAACTCGCCGGACCCGCTCCGCAGGGCCGCCTCTTGGTCACCTGGATCCGGCCGGACTACGAGAGCGCCGCCACCGAGCACTTCATGGTGATCGTCAGCGATGGGGAGGGTAAGGTGAAGTTCCGCACCGGCCTCGAATACCGCTCACCCAAACAGCTGGGGGAAGGGGAGTATACCAATGGCCAGTCCCTGGACGTGGACGAACTTCCCGACGAATTCCGCGTCCGCATCCTCGACGGCAATCAAAAGGTTTACGCGGACTTCGTCGTCCGTGCTGCCAAGTGAATGAATGGCGGCGCACCAATAGGCTCAACCTGACTTTCCTCCCTCCCGTCTTTCTCTTGCCTTCCCTCTGTTCCAAACCAATCAGATTGGCTGGCCCGGCTTGAAAGTCAGGATTTGAGCAGGAGAAGGACAAGGAGAGAGAAACCTTTGATGGCGGATCGACGGTATCTCTCGTCGAGGGCACAGGATTTCCCATGTTATAGCCGTTTTTGCGCTAGCCGGGTCCCACGGTGCCCGCAAGGATTCCCCAACGGCGAGGCAGGGCGGCAGAAGAATCCGGCTCCGGCCCTCCGGAATCGATTGAGAGGCAAGGCATGGCGGAACAACGGACCATCGGAATCATCGCGGGCAACGGCGTTTACCCGGAGACCTTTGCCCGTGCTGCACGCTCGAAGTGTCCCGATGTGAAACTCGTCGCCGCCGCCTTCGAGGGCGAGACCTCGCCGGATTTCCTCGAGCTCGTCGATGCCTCTGCCTGGTTCCGCGTCGGCCAGCTCGGCAAGATGATCAAATTCTTCAAGGCCCAGAAGGCCTCGGAGGCGATCATGGTCGGCCAGATCGCGCCGAAGAATCTCTTCGATCTCCGTCCCGATCTCCGCACCCTCATGCTCCTTGCCCGTCTCAAGGAGCGCAACGCCGAGTCGCTTTTCGGCGGCATCGCCGATGAACTGGGCAAGGACGACATCCGCCTGCTACCCGCCACGACTTTCCTCGAAGATCTGTTGCCCAATCCCGGCACCGTCTGCGGTCCGCCGATGAAGAAGCGCCAGATCGAGGACGCCGAATTCGGCTTCCGCATCGCCAAGGAGACCAGTCGCCTCGACATTGGCCAGACCGTTGTCGTCCGCCACGGCACCGTCCTCGCCGTCGAAGCCTTCGAAGGTACGAACTCCTGCATCAAGCGCGGGGGCGAGCTCGGCAAGGGCAAGGACGTCATGCTCGTCAAGGTCTCCAAGCCCGATCAGGACTTCCGTTTTGACGTCCCTGTCATCGGCCCTCACACCATTCAGGCCTGTGTTGACGCCGGTGTGAAGGCCATCGCCGTTGAGGCCCGCAAGACCCTGCTGTTAGAGCGTGATCAGATCTTCAAGCTCTGCCAAGAGCACGCCGTCAGTATCCACGCGCTCGAGGAGAAAGGCGCCTGACGGCGCGCATCGGGAATGGGTTGCGTGGGGCCTGCCGCTTTCAGGCAGGCTGCCTTACCGTCGTGAAGCAATTTGCAATCCCCCGGGCCCGGCTTGGCCGGAAGACAAGCCTCTATCAGACGCCTCTCTGCCGTGACGATTTCCTAACGGGAGTCCTCCCCGATTCTCCTTGTCCGCATTTTTTTGGGATGTTATTGCCCCCAATGGTGGCGAGACTTGCAAGGCCGGGGGATTCCCCGGGTCGGAATGTCTCCGCCGCCGTTGCTGCCCTCCCTCACAAAATCAACACAAGAAGACATCATGAAAGCATATGCTGCGGAGTTTTTTGGGACCCTATGGCTGGTCTTGGGCGGTTGTGGAAGCGCGATACTTGCCTGCGCTTATCCTGATCACGGGATCGGGTTTGTGGGCGTGTCGCTGGCCTTCGGTCTAACGGTGCTGACCATGGCCTACGCCATCGGCCACATCTCCGGCTGCCACCTGAATCCCGCTGTCTCGGTTGGCCTCTGCTTGGGCGGGCGCTTTCCGGCGTCGAAGCTCGGGCCCTACATTGGCGCTCAAGTTGTCGGCGGTATCGCCGGTGCCGGGATCCTTTACCTGATCGCCTCCGGTAAGGCAGGCTTCGATGTCACCGCAGGCTTCGCCTCGAATGGCTACGATGCCCATTCTCCGGACAAATATTCGATGATGTCCTGCTTCGTCACCGAGGTGGTGATGACCATGATGTTCCTGCTGATCATCCTCGGCGCTACCGACAAGCGCGCACCCCAGGGCTTCGCTCCCATTGCCATCGGCTTGGGCCTGACGCTGATCCACCTGATCAGCATTCCGGTCACGAATACCTCGGTGAATCCCGCCCGCAGCACCGCAGTGGCTGTTTTCGCCGGCGGCTGGACGCTCCAGCAACTCTGGCTCTTCTGGGTCGCCCCGATCGTTGGCGGTGCCCTTGGTGCTATTGTTTACAACTTCCTGGGCTCCGCGGAGAAGAAGTAGCCCGTCCAAGGAGAACGAATAAAAAGCCCCGGACCGGCAGTGAATGCCGGCCGGGGCTTTTCATTGTAACCTGGGTTGGCAAGACGGTCCGGTGGATCAAAGGGGGACGGCGAGAGCCGGATGCGAAGAGCGGTCAAGCGGGTTTCGCTGGGCTTCACCTAAAGTAGTAGGCGCTTCTCCGATCGATGCGGCGGGTCACTCTAACAAGTACAGAGTTGGTCCATCGGTTAGATCCGCAAAAGCGAGCAGTGGCGTTACCACTTTGGGTGGTATCAGGCACAGATTGGTGGCCTTTGGAGGATCTTGGGAACTATTTCGCCAAGAAATCCGCACCCTGTCCGACATGCGAGGTGAAAGCAGAACCCGGCGGAACCCAAAGACGCCGGTTCACCTAACAAGTCGGGCCGCGGCCCGTCCCGTCTCCTCCTGATTTATGAAACGCCTAGTCTCCTCCTTGTTCGCCTTGCCGCTATGCCTGCATGCGGCGAGCGATCTAACCGTTTCGACCGCCGCTTCGAGCGGGGGTGCGTTCAGCGGCACGAATCCGAAGATCTTCTCGCCTACAAATGCGAGCGCCAACGTGATGGTGAACACCATCCAGACCGAGCTGAACCTCGGCAATGGCGTGATCCTCAATACTAGCAGCGGTTTCGGTCCGCTGGGTGACCTCACGGTGAACGCCAACATCACGAAGACTGCGGGAGCTTCCAGCAGCTTGGTGCTGAATGCGGTTAACGATCTCAGCATCGGTGGCGTCATCAGTGCTTCCGGTGGGCCCTTGCCGCTCACATTAAACGCCGGGCGCAACATCAGTAACACGCAGGGGATCACCACCAACAATGGCGCAGTGTTGCTCAGTCCCGCCAATGAGTTTGTTCTCGGTGCGAGCATCAATGCCGGGACCGCCACGATCAATCTGCAGAGCGGATTGCTGCGCTCCACCACTTCGCAAACACTCACCACCTCGGCATTCACGGTTTCTCCCGGGGCGAGCCTGCGGATGACTGGCAATGTGTCCGGCGTCCTGAGCGTGGCGGGGAGCGTCTCGCCCGCGGCGGGAATCAACACTGGTTCGCTGCAAGTGAACGGCGCCTTCACGCTCCAAGCGGGATCTACGACGAATATCGAAATTGGCGGCACCTCGGCGGGCAGTAGCTACGACAAGATCACCGCCACCGGCGCGGTGACGGTCACGGGCACGCTGAACGTGGATCTGGTGAACAACTTCCACGACACGATCGCCACCAGCAACAGCTTCACCATCCTTCAGGGCGGCAGCCTCAGCGGTACCTTCAGCGGTCTGCCGAATGGTTCGCGCTACACGCTGCCGAATGACCGCGGCTCCTTCCGCGTGAACTACACCGCTACCGCGGTGGTGCTGGATGACTGGCAGCCCCTTGTCACGATCCTGGTGTGGGATCCGGGCATGGCAGAGGCCGGGACAAATATTGTCTCGAATACGAACACCCGCGCGGGCCGCCACTTCTTCAAGGTGACCAGCCAGAGCTCGGACATCGGCGGCTGGCGCACGCGCCTGACGGTCAGCTCCGGCGAGGCGGCGCTCTACTTCTCGAAGACCGCTTTGCCTACCACTACGAGCAGCACCTTCAGTTCCGCCCAAGTGGGCTCGGATGGTCTGGTGCTGCGCGATGATCAATTCGCAGCGAACGAAGAGTGGAATCTGATGGTCTTCGCCAGCGAAGGCGCGCAGTGGAGCATCGTCAGCGGCAAGCCCTACGTGCATGAACTCGGCACGCTCCCCTTCACAGATGCGAATTCGAACGGCCAGTATGACCTCGGTGAGGCAGTGACGCCGCAGAATGCGCCCGCCACGCCGATGCCGCCGGAAGGCATCCGCTTCTACAAGTCCTCCATTCCCCTCGGCACGCCGGCCTGGAGCCTGTGGCTCGGCGGCAGCATCCGTGAGATCGCTCTGCGCTCGAACAAGCTGCCTTTCACGAACTCGAGCTCGAACTACACCCGCAAACAAGCCGGGCAGATGCTACTGGTGCCGCCGGTTCTCGGTGCCGGGACCAGCTCTTGGTTCGCCAGCGTGGCCGCGCCGATGGGAGAAACCATCGGCCTCGACTCGCGGATCCAAGAGGTCAGCAACTTGGCCTACAATGGCACGGTCAACAATGTGGCCGTGAGCGGTGCTCCCTACCGCGTCTATCGCGTGCAGGTGCCGGTGGACCAGATCGCCTGGGACATCAACGCGACCGCGGTGGCCGGCAATCCCGACATCGCGGTGCGTAAGGGCAGCGTGCCCGCGGAGTTTGACAACGAAGCCTTCTCCAACGCTCCCGGCAGTGCCACCGAGGGCATCACCCTGGTGCCGAACTACCTGACCGACGGCACCTGGTACATCACCGTGTGGGGCACGGCGCCCTACACCTTCAGCTTGAAGAATGGCGATCCGGTGATCACCCCGCTGTCCTTCACCGACAACAAGGTCAATGACCAGCACACTCGCTCCGGCTGGCGCTTCTACGCGCTGACCGATGTGCCTTCCCAAGTGGGCGCGCTCGGCTGGGAACTCCAGCTCGCCAACCAAGTGCCCGGCACCCAGCTCGCCGTGCGCCGTAACAAGGTCCCCGGGCGCTGGCAAAAGCGCACGGACGGCGGCACCAGCGTCACGGATACCAACAACACCTACATGGATGATGCCAGCACTACCGGCTTCATCCAGCGTGTGAACCATCAGGCAGACGTCTGGTATGTCGGTGTCTTCACCCCGCAGCAGCCGCTGGGTGCCTTCAGCCTGAACGTCAGCCCGATCAATCCGCCCGCCGTCGCGCCCGAGGCAAGTACGGCAGTCACCGTGGATCCACTGAAGTGGCGCTACTACCGCGTCGATATTCCCGCCGACCTGCAGGCCTGGGACTTGCGCTTGGCAAACGTGACGGGTGGCAACTGTGCCCTGGTTGTGCGCCGCGACCAGTTGCCCAATGGCACCAGCACCAGCAATGGGGCGGGCAGCGGCTGGGGACCAACCGGCGACACCGCTTGGCCGAGTGGCTACCAGTGGGCCGGCAGCGTTGACTGGAGCGGTCGCAACTTCGACCAGCCCGCCGCGCCGCGCCGCGACATGAATGACCGCATCATAGCGGCACAGGGACGTCCGCTGGTCGCGGGAGCCTACTACATCGGCATCTACAACGACGGCAATGATCCGATCAACGGCACCACCAACCAGCCGGCGAGCTTGACTCTGGAAAGCCGCGGCATCGGTGCCGGCCGGATCATCCCGGTGAACAACCTCGCCTTCACTCCGGGTGCCACTGCTAACATCTCCAGCCTCGCGCCGCGCGAAGCGGCTTACTATAAGGTCACCATTCCCGCGAACACGCCGAGCTGGGAATTCAGCCTCGCTCCTTCCGCGGGTGAGGTGATGCTGGCCGCACGCCGCGACTTCATCCCTGACCTGTTCGCGTCCACCAGCGGCAGCATCCAGGATACCGGGGCTCGTGAGACGAAGATCCAGCGCAGCGGTGGCGAGCGCTACCTGCTGCTGCCTGACAACAACCAGAACGCCATCGCCGCGGGTGACTACTACCTCGGAGTCATCAGCGAGGGCCAGAATCCACCGGCGAGCAATGTGGTCGGCACCGGCACCAGCAGTGCGATCTTCACCAATCTCGGCCCAGTGGCAGTGCAGGATCTCGGCGCCGCAAATGCCGCCGGCATCACCCAGGCGGTGAGCCTGGCAGGAGCACAAGTGAAGGCTTATCAGTTCACGGTGCCCGTCGGCACGGCGAGTCTCGAAGTGCGCCTCGACAACCGCGTGGGCAATCCGCAGATGACCCTAATCTCCGGCAACCGCATTCCGCAGCCGGACAGCAGCGCCTACGACTACGGTGTCGGTGGCGGCCAGACCTCGGTGCCCGCCGGCAGCATTGGGCGGACGACCGACGATGACTTGATCAACATCGCGAACCCACCCGCAGGCATCTATACGGTCACCGTCCGTGCGGATGAAGTTTCTCCCAACTGGCCGAATGCCAGCGCGAACCTGGCGATCGTCGCGAATGCGCCGATGCCGCTGGCCTTCAATGCCGGCACCTCGGCTGTGAGCGGTCAGGCCGCCACCGCCTGGCGCTACTTCCAGGTGACCGTGCCGGATGGCGTGATGGGCTGGGACCTGCGCCTCGCGAACATCACCAGCGGCAACCCGCAGATGGTCGTGCGCCGCGATCAGCTTCCGGCGACCCTCGGCACGACTAACGGAGCCAGCAGCGGTTGGGGACCTTCGGGTGACAACGTGTGGCCGAGCGGTTATCAATGGGCTGGCGGCAGCGATTGGACCGGCCGGATTTATGATAGCACCACCTCCCCGCGCCGCGCTGCCGGCGACCGCTTGGTGGCCGCGATGAACCGGCCGCTGGTTCCCGGTACCTACTTCGTGGGGGTCTATAACCAAGGCACCGACCCGATCACGGGCAGCGCGAATACCGCGGCGAACTACAGCATTGAGAGCCGTGGCATAGGCGCGGGCCAAGCGATTGCGATCGCCGAAGTGCCCTTCAACACGGGTGCGAGCTTCACCGCCACCGATCTGCTGCCGCGCGAGGCTGCCTACTTCAAGATCACGGTCCCGGCGAATACTCCGCGCTGGGACTTCACCCTGAATAACAGCGTCGGCGAATCGATGATCGCGGTGCGCCGCTCGGCGATTCCGGACTTCAATGCTGCCGTGGGCGGCAACCTGCAGGACGACAGCAACCGGCAGATGGAGATGCAGCGCACCGGAGCGGAGCGCTACTCGCTGCTACCGCTGAACAACCAGGACTTCATCGCGGCGGGGGACTACTACGTCGCTGTCATTGGTGAGGGCGTGAATCCTCCATCCAGCACGGTGGTGGGCAGCGGCACCAGCAGCACCACCTTCAATCACCTCGGCTCGCCCGCGGTGCAGGACCTCGGTGCCGTGAGCCTCTCGGGCATCAGCGAGCCGGTGAGCCTGCTGGGTGCGCAGATGAAGGCTTATCGCTTCACCGTCCCTGCGGGCACGGCGAGCCTCGAGGTCCGCTTGGATAATCGCACGGGGAATCCGATCATGGCCTTCATGTCTGGCACCCGCGTGCCGCAGCCGGATTCCGCAGCCTTCGATTATGGCACCGGCGGCGGCCAGACGAGCACCATCAGCGGTGGACTCGCTCGCCAGGCTGACGACGATCTAGTGAACGTCGCGAATCCGCCGGCGGGTGTTTACACCCTTACGGTTCGTGCGGATGAAGTGAGCGGCTATCCGGATGCTACGGCGAATCTCGTAGTCATCGCCCACGCCCCGGAGAACGTGCCCTTGGGCGGCGGCACCGTCAGCGTGAGCAACCAGGCCTCGACCGCGTGGAAGTATTTCCAAGTGATCATCCCTGCTGGTGCGGCGGGCTGGGACCTGCGCTTGAAGAGCATCACGGGTGGCAATCCCAGCATGACCGTGCGGCGCGATCTGCTGCCCGCCAGTTCGGGCACGCACAATGGCGGGGGCAGCGGCTGGTCGCCCTCGGCCTCGACCACTTGGCCGACAGGCTACCAGATCGGCGCGGGCAAGGATTGGACCGGCCGCACCTATGACACGACGGTCTCGAATCGTCGCGGCGTGGATGACCGCCTCGTGCTGGCGATGGGCCGCCCGCTGGAGCCGGGGACCTACTACATCGGCGTCTACAATGACGGCAGCGATCCGATCAATGGCACCACCGGCCAGCCTTGTTCCTATACCATCGAGAGCCGCTTCATCGGCAACGGCCAGACAATCCCGGTCGACACCCTGGGCTTCGCCGCCGGCAGCACGGCGCCGATCAGCAACCTGGTGCCGCGCGAGGCGAATTACTTCAAGGTCACGGTGCCGGATAATACCCCGAGCTGGGAGTTCACCTTCGCGCCGACTTCCGGCGAGACGATGCTGGCCGCGCGCCGCGGCTTCATCCCCGACTTCAGCGTGGGCACGGCCGGTGACATGCAGGACGACAACGGCCGCGAGACCAAGGTCCAGAAGGCCGGAGCCGAGCGCTATGTGCTGCTGCCGCCGAACAACCAGGACAAGATTATCGCCGGCGACTACTACATCGCCGTGGTCGCCGAAGGGGTGAACCCGCCGACCAGCGATGTGATCGGCACGGGCACTTGCAATGGCACCTTGGCAAGCAATGGCCCGATCGCGGTCCCCAGTCTTGGCACCGCCAGCCTGAATCCACTGACGAGCGCGGTGAGCCTCGCTGGGGCACAGGTGAAAGCCTACCAGTTCACAGTCCCGGATGGCATCGTCAGCTTGGAAGTTCAGCTCAACAACCGTACCGGCAATCCACGCATGGCGCTGATTTCCGGCAGCCGCTTGCCCTATCCGGATGGCTCCTCAAGCGACTTCGCCACCAGTGGAGGCCAGTCTTCCACGCCCACCGGCGGAATCGCGCGGGTGCTGGCGGACAACCTGATCACCGTGCCGAATCCACCCGCGGGCACCTACAGCCTGACGCTCCGTGCGGACGATCTCTCCAGCGTCTATCCGGATGCCACCGCGGATCTGGTGATCGTGGCCAAGCCGCGGACGGTGATGAATTTCGCCGCCAGCCAGAATGGCAATGGCTTCTCCAATAGCGACACCAAGCAGCTCGCCGACGGGCAGAAGCAATTCTACGAAGTGGCGATCCCTGCCTCGCTCTCGAACCAGCCGGTGCTCGGCTGGCTGCTGAAGCTGAACCACGCGCAGGGCGATACCACCCTGCGGATCTACAAACAGTGGGGAAATCCCGGATCGGGCATCAGCATCACTGGAAATACGGCACTCCTCGTGCCTCCCTTCCTCACCTTCAACGAGACCTGGTTCATCGAGGTGACGGCCAGCGGCCTGACCCAATACACACTGAGCAGCCAGCCGGTGACCCTGGAGCGCCCGGCGTGGCAGATGCCCGGGGGCCACAACTTCACATTCGGCGACAGCGGCAATGACAGCGCCGGCAACCCGCTGCCGGGCGACCGTGGCGTGGATATCGGCCAGGATGACTGGCACTTCTACGCCATTGAGGTGCCGCAGGGAAATGCCGGCCTGCTGCGCACCGAACTCAAGGCGATCAGCGGCAATCCGAACCTCTACATCCGTGAGGACGGCGTGCCGACCACCGACCACAACACCACGGGATCGACCGGCGACTCGCTGGTGCACCGCAAGATGGAGGACAGCGGCTCCGAGTATGGCAACTGGGTTCCCTTTGACGGGCGCACCGAGCGCCAGCTCCGCCCGGGCCGCTGGGTGCTGGGCGTGAAAGCCGCGAGCGGCAGCAATGCCCGCTACCGCCTGATCGCTTCCACCGGCCAGGTCACCGATCTGGACATCGCCAGCGCCAGCGTGGCGAATCAGACCCTGGTGGGCCGCGACTGGCGCTACTACCGCTTCACCGTCCCGGGCGATGCCCCTGCGACCTGGAACCTCGGCTTCACCCAGCAAGTGGGCGATGTGGTGATGTGGGTGCGCGATACCGTGCCCTCCGGGCAGAACAACGGCACTAGCACCAGCTCGATCGAGTCCTGGTCCGCGGACCTCAAGAACCAGGGACCCTACGACAGCGCGGGCCACGATGCCCCGGCGGTGTATTCCTTCAACACACCGCCGCTGCGTCCCGGCCATACCTACTACGCGGGCTTCCGCGCGAATAGCGATGCCACCTTCAGCCTGGCCAGCAGCACCACGGGAGCTGCCCCGCTCGCCACGCCGGTGAGCTTCTACAATGGGGTGATCGATACCAGCGTGCCGGCGGGTGCGAGCCTGCTCTACAAGATCGTGGCACCGGCGGATGGCACGCGCCTGAAGTGGACCGCCACGCATACCGCCACGGTGCAACTCCGCGTGGAGCAGGGGACCCTGCCGGGCCTGAGCGGCAATCAGCACGCGCTCACCAGCGGCGCCAATAGCAGCCTGAACCAGGCGCTCAGCCCGAGTGGCTGGCCATGGCAACCGGGGCAGACCTACTACCTGCGGATTGTGAACAGCGGCGCGGCCCCGGCCAATGTGCTGGTGACCATCGATGGCAAGAACGCGGGCACCGAGGATGAGGACGGTGACGGCCTGCTCGACGCCTGGGAGCGGCAGTATTTCAACAACAGCCTCGCTCAAACCGCCACTGGCGATCCGGACGGCGACGGCGTGACGAATCTGGTCGAACAGACTGACGGCACGATCCCGAACGACATCAACTCCGCGAAGTACTTCCTGGCGGTGAATGCCAACTTCGGCAGCGTGAGCAAGTCACCGGAGCTGCCGAAGTATGACCGCGGCACCAATGTCACCCTGACCGCCACGCCGAATGCGGGGCTGGTCTTCACCGGCTGGACTGGCAACGCGACTGGCACGGTGAACCCGCTGCAATTCGCGATCACGGCAAACCGGAGCATCACCGCGAATTTCGGTGTGAGCTTGCCGGTCGCGTTGGACAGCAGCCTGGCCTTCAATACCGGCGGCGATGGCATCTGGATGGGCCAGGTGGTCACCAGCATGGATGGCGTGGATGCGGCGCAGAGCGCACCTATCACCCACGGCCAGCAGAGTTGGATGGAGACCACCGTAAATGGCCCCGGCGAGATCAGCTTCGGGTGGAAGGTCTCCTCGCAAGTTGGAGACTACCTGGAGTTCTACATCGATGGCGTGCTGAAGGCCGGACGAATCAGCGGCAATGTCGACTGGGTGCTGAAGTCCTATGCGGTCGACCCCGGCGCACACGTCCTGCGCTGGCGCTATGTGAAGGATGGCAGCGGCAGCAGCGGCTCCGATGCGGCCTGGGTGGATGCGGTAAATTGGATGCCGGTGGCAGGCTACAGCCAGTGGCTCTCCGATCACTTCAGCGAGCAGGAACTCGGCAACCCGGTGATCGTTGGCGAAGATGCGGATCCCGATCGCGATGGCATCGCGAATCTCATCGAGTATGCCTTTGGCAGCGATCCGACTGAGGGTGCCGCGGATATGGCCCTCTCGCGCGTGAACCCGGAAGTGGTGGCGGTAAATGGCAAGAACCTGCTGCGTCTGCGCTTCACCCTGCCGGAGTTCATACCCGCGGACGTCCTCTATGAGGTCGAGGTCTCGAATGACTTGGTCAACTGGACCGTGATCTCCAACCAGAAGGGCGGTGCCGCATGGGATGGTAATGCCAGCACCAGCGTGGGCAATGCGGTCAACGGTCGCCGCGAGCATCTCATCACCGATGACGCCACCTTGCCACCGACGCTCAAGCGCTTCGGGCGGGTGCGGGTGAGCTTGCAGTAAGCGAAATCGGAGGCGGCCCAGTCCCATCGGATACGGGGCCGCCTCCAGGCACTCAAGCCCTCCTGCGACGGAGGAGGCCCAGTGCGCCTACCAGACCCAGCATCGCGGCGGAAGGTTCCGGGACAAAGATGGGTGAAAATGAGTCGATGCCCATGAGGGTCCTGTCTTCGGTCACAGTGCCAATGCCTTCGGGATCGTAGGAGAGGAACGCTATATTGATCGTGTCCGCAGTAGCCGTGAAGGTGACAGTCCGCTCTTCCCAGATCAGGGGCTTGCCGGGAGCGTTCCAAGCCACGGTGGTAGTGCTTGGTGCAGTCGTCGCAATCAACGTGCCATTGGCGAATACCTTCCAGCTGCCGCTATCGTCCTGTGCACCGCTGTATCCCACCACGGCCTGAAAGAAGCTGAAGGAATAGGTCTCGCCAACGGTGAAGCCGCTGAGCGTCTGCTGGATTCCTTGCTGGTAGATGCCGCCTGCAATGTTGCCGTAGATTCCGGCAGCAAAGGTACTTCCTGACTGAGGAGTCCCAAAGTATCCATTGGCTACATTGAAACCGGTAGGCCCCAAGAGGATCGGTTGGGATCCGTCCGCAGTGGTGGCTTGGGAATAAGGGGTCCCGTTGGGTATTCCGAGCCAACTGGTCGGAGCGTTGCCGTAGCCGGGGGTGCCGTCGAGGCCGGGGTTCGCGAAGGTGATCGCAGCACCGGCCGGAAGGCAGGCCGCGAGAATGGCAGCCGAGGCAATCGCCGCGGACCGATAGACACGAGGAGTAGTGTTCATGTAAGGGTGGGTGTATTGGCTTGCATCTCCTGAGATAAACTAACAATAGATAGAATGTCTCATGAAGTGGTGAGAAGCAGACGCGTTTACGCGGCTCAAACGAGCGATTCAACAAAAGAAACCGTAAATTCGCGAATGTCCGATTATGGACGAAGACTGATTTTATCTGGCCGTTTTTGAGGTGATTAGATACGCGACCGTTTGAATGACATGTGTTTAAAATTCACAACTTGGTGAGAATGAATGCAGCCCTGCGAAACCTCGGGTTTCGTCCCTTCCCGACTCGGGCGGGGGGGCGTGATCACTTGAACCGTATCCTGTCCATTTCCTTCTTCCTCTTGCGCGCCCGGACCCCCTTGGCTAAACCACTCCATGCGCAATCTCCCCCGCGATCTCGCCCTCCGAATGGTGAGCGGCGACAGCATTGAGGCGGTCGCGGCGGAGTTGCTGAATGCTGCGATGCAGGTCGTGGCGGCGGATGCCGGGACAGTGCAGGTCTTGGATGAACAGCGCGAAAAGCTGTCGATCGTCGTGCACCGCGGTTTGAGCGCGGGGATCATCTCCAAATTCGTCCATCTGGAGCGGGACTCGCAGACTTCTTGTAGTATCGCCCTCGCTACAGGTGAGCGCGTGATCATGGACTTCGATGACCCGCTTGCTTCCGATCCGGATGGCTCGCGGGCCGCTCATTTGCAAGAGGGGCTGCGCTCGGCGCTATCGACGCCCTTGATCAATCGCAGCGGCCGGGTCATCGGCGTTTATACGATTCATTGGCGTGAGCACCCGCGCCTGGATGAACAGCAACTCGGCTTTCTTGATTTGCTCGCGCGGCAGGCGGCGGAAATCCTCGCCCACCGGCTGGCGGAGAAGGCCTTGCGTGAAAGCGAAGCCCGGTTGGAGCAGGAAGTGGCGGATGCCCGGGAACTCCAGGAGATCAGTCGCAGCTTGATGGAAGAGGGCGAGGGCAAGGTGCTTTATCAGGTGCTGCTCAATGCCGCGGTAAGGCTCGCGCGTGCGGACTTCGGCAGCTTGCAGATGCTATGCCAGGAGGATGAGAAGCTGGAGCTGCTGGCAACCGTCGGCTTCGACGCGGCTGCGGTGGCGGCATGGACGCTGGTGGATGCGGATGCCTGTGCCGCCGGGGCGAGGGCGCTCGCCAGTGAGCGGCGCTACAGTGCGCCGGACATCCACGCTTGCGGCCTCATGCGCGACACGAGCACGGCGGACTTCTATGCAGCGGTGGGCATCCATGCGGTACAGTACACACCGCTGGTATCGCGGCGGGGCAAAATCGTGGGCCTGCTTGCCACTCACTGGAAGGAGGCCCGCGAAGCCTCGGAGCGGGAGTTGCTGCTGTTAGATGTGGTGGCGCGGCAGGCGGCGGACTTGATCGAGCGCCAGCGGGGCGAAGCGGAGCTGAAAAAGTCAGAGGTCGATTACCAGACCTTGTTCAATTCCATCGATGAAGGCTTTTGCATCATCGAGGTGATTTTCGACGAAGACGGCCTGGCGGTGGACTACCGCTTTCTGAGGGTGAATCCCGCTTTCGAACGCCAGACCGGGCTACACGATGCGGTTGGCAAGACGATGCGGGAATTCGCCCCGGAGCATGAGGAGCATTGGTTTGAAATCTATGGCCGGGTGGCGGTGAGTGGGGAGGCGGTCCGCTTTGAGCGGCCGGCGAGCAAGCTGGGCGACCGCTGGTTTGATTTCTTCGCCTTCCGCGTCGGCGGGCCCGCGGAGCGGCAGGTGGCGGTGGTGTTCACCGACGTCACCGCAAGGAAGAAGTCAATTGAGCAACTCCAACAGGCCCATGACAGCCTAGAGGAGCGGGTCGAGCAGCGGACCGCGGAGTTGAGCGCCCAGAGGGACCAGCTCCGTCAACTGGCTTCCGAGCTGACGCGCAGCGAACAACGCGAGCGCACGCGCATGGCCGAGCTGCTGCATGATCACGTGCAGCAATTGTTGGTCTCCGCCAAGATGCGCTGCGAAGGCATGCGACGAAGCGGCGACGAGCAGCTGAAGGAGGACGTGAGCGCGGTCGCGGGTTTGCTGGGGGAATGTCTGGTGAGCTTGCGCTCGCTGACGGTGGAGCTTTCACCGCCGGTGCTGAGCGAGAGCCTCGCTTCCGCGCTCGATTGGCTGGGTGGGGTGTGGATGAAGGACAAGCATGAATTGCAGGTGAAGCTCGTGCTCGATTGGAAGGTCGATGCGGAGAACCACGACATCCGCAGCCTGGTCTTCTCCGCCGTGCGTGAGTTGCTCTTCAATGTGGTGAAGCACTCGGGTGTGAAGGTTGCGACGGTCGTTTTGGCCGCGGAGGATGCGGTCAATCTGCGGGTCATCGTCAAGGACGGCGGGAAAGGCTTCGACTCGGCGAGTATCTTGACCGGCAGGCAGGCAGGCACGGGCATGGGGCTATTCACGATCCGCGAGCGGATCGGGATGCTGGGTGGAAAGCTGGAGATCCGGAGTTCTCCGGGGGAGGGGGTAGAGGCGGTGATTGTAGTGCCGCGCAGGGAGGATTGATTCGCAGGCTCCGGGCTGGGCTTGCGCGGCCCCGGGCCGCTGTCTAGACCATGTCATGCGCAGCCTGATCCGCGATCTTCTCGCTTCCTCCGCCCCCGCCGATTCCGTCCACGCCGCCGGCTGGGTGCGGACGCGGCGCGACTCGAAGGCCTTCTCTTTCCTGGAGCTCAATGACGGCTCGACGATGGGGAACTTGCAGGTGATCGCGGATGCCGGGATTCCCGGGTCGGAGGATTTGGCCAGGATGAGCACGGGGGCCTCGGTGGCGGTGGAGGGCAAGCTGGTGGCCTCGCAGGGCGGTGGCCAGGCTTGGGAAATGCAGGCGACCTCGGTGCGCCTGTTAGGCGAAGCGCCGGATGACTTCCCCTTGCAGAAAAAGGGACACTCGCCGGAGTTCCTGCGCAGCATCGCGCACCTGCGGCCGCGCACGAATCTCTACGGCGCGATGTTCCGCGTGCGCAGCCGCATGAGCCACGCGGTGCACCGCTTCTTCGCGGAGCGCAGCTTCTACTACATCCACACGCCGATCATCACCGCCAGCGACTGCGAAGGGGCAGGGGAGATGTTCCGCGTGACTACCCTCGATCCACTGGCGGGCAAGGCCAAGTCCTACGAAGAGGACTTCTTCGGCAAGGCCTCGCACCTGACCGTATCCGGCCAGCTTGAGGGTGAGCTCTTTGCCACGGCACTGGGAAATATCTACACCTTCGGCCCGACCTTCCGTGCGGAGAATTCCAATACCTCGCGCCACGCCGCGGAGTTCTGGATGATCGAGCCGGAGATGGCCTTCTGCGATTTGCAGGGCGACATGGACCTGGCCGAGGCGATGGTGAAGTATCTTGTTAGAGAAGCGCTTGAGCACCAGGACGGCGATCTCAGCATCTTCGAGAAGTTCGTGGACAAGGGCCTGCGCGAGCGCCTGGAATTCGTGGCGAATAGTCTCTTCGAGCGGGTGTCTTATACCGAAGCGGTGGAGATCCTCCTGAAGTCGGGCAAGAGCTTCGAGTATCCAGTCGAGTATGGCCTGAATCTCCAGAGCGAGCACGAGCGCTGGCTAACCGAAGAGCACTTCAAGAAGCCGACCACGGTCTACAACTACCCGAAAGAGATTAAGCCCTTCTACATGCGCCTGAACGATGACGACAAAACCGTCACCGCGATGGATTTGCTGGTCCCGGGCATCGGCGAGATCGTCGGCGGTAGCCAGCGTGAGGAGCGGCTCGACGTGCTCTTGGCCAACATGGCGCGGCACGGCCTGAGCACGGAGGATTACTCTTGGTATATCGATACGCGGAAGTATGGCACTGTCCCGCATGCGGGTTTCGGCATGGGTTTCGAGCGCATGTTGATGTTCGTGACCGGGATGCAAAATATCCGCGACGTGATCCCCTTCGCGCGGACGCCGGGGCACTGCGAATTCTGAGCACCTTCCCTTTCGAAGGCGGGAGGCGCTTCACAAGAGGACCCGCGCGAGGCCTGACTCCCCGCTTTTGGGGCGTCTTAGGGTGTTTTCTGGCCATTTTCCCCACCCCATCGGGTGGGGTCGGAACCCCTTGTCATACAAAAAATCGTCGGTTTTCGGAAAAAGGATTTGTCAGACAGATTCCGGAGGATGTATTTACATCTAAACCCGATCGTTTGCTGTCTGATGAAAAACCTTTGTTCGCCGACCCGCGTCCAAGTCTTTCGCCTTCGTTTCCTCCCCCTTCGTAAGAATGGATTCGCCCTGGTCATTTCCCTATCCTTGATGGTCTTGCTGACTATCCTGGCGGTGGGGCTCTTAACCTTATCCACCGTCTCACTATCCACTTCAGGGCGGGAATCGAATCTCGCCGAGGCGCGGGCCAATGCCCGGATGGCCTTGGCGATGGCGATTGCCCAGCTCCAGAAGCAGACTGGCCCGGATCAGCGGATTACTACCACCGCGGACCAGTTGGCCTCAGGCAGCAAGGGCGATGAATCCGCCGCGACTGCCGAGCGTCGTCACTGGACCGGGGTTTACAATTCCTGGGATTCGACCGCGACGACCCGGCCCGGCCCCTCGTTCCGCTCCTGGCTGGTCTCGGGCAATTTTGACGACGTGAAGCAAGTCGACGCCGCCAAGAGCAGCAGCGACAAGGATGTCATTCATCTCGTTGCTGAAGGCACCTTGGGCAAGGATGCCGGCACCGAAGGTCGCGTCGACGCTCCCGCGATGCGGATCCGCCAAAGCGGCAGCACCAGCGGTGATGACAAGGGCAGCCCCCGGATCGCTTGGTGGACCGGTGACCAGGGCGTCAAGGCGGCCCTGTCCACGCCCACCGTGTCCACCGATACTTCGCTGGCCGCCACGCGCGCCGGTCTGCAGACCGCGCCCCGCAATGCGGTGGAACTCGCCAAAGCGGGCACCGAGTATCCCTTCGATGATCTGAAAGGGGACAACCCCAACATGCCGAAGGTGACCGACTGGCAGCAGGCCGGGTTTGTGGCGAATTCCCCGAAGGCCCCGCAAAAGCTCTTCCACGATCTCGCCTCTTCGTCGACCGGCTTGCTCACCAACGTGCGCTCGGGCGGCTTCCGCAAGGATCTTTCCATGCAACTGGAGCGCCCCTCGGCAACCGCGAATGCCACCTTGAACGTCTCGCGGACGCCGGCGCTCTACAAGGTCGGTAGCGGCAGCAATGTCGAGAACGGCATCAACCTTCTCGAGCTCTGGTCCTACTACAATCTCTACAAGGAGCTGAAGACCACCGGCAGCGCGAAGTACACCACCGGTGGCGGCAACATCCCTTCCGGCGCTCCGTATTTGATGGTCGATTCGTCGGCGACGGCTTGCCAGAGCGACGACGAATTCTACTTCAAGCAGCCAACCATCATCAGCTACCAGATGGTCTTGTCGCTCGGCAGCCAGACCGTCAACGGCGCGACCACCCTGACCGTGGTCGCCGATCCGATCATCACGATGTGGAATCCGCTCGATGTGCCGGTGGCCATCCCGACGAGCGCCTACATGTCGATCAAGTACTGGCAGATCCCGTACGACATCATGGTGAAGTTGGACGGCGGCTCCTGGCTGCGCTGTCCCTTGATCCAGTCGCTCTCCAGTTCCGACGGCAACTTCGTGTCGCTCTTGGCGGGGAACCAGCAACAGCTCGTCTTCAAGCCGGGCGAGGTCATCAAGATTTCGCAGAACGGCGGCATGAACACGATGGGTGCCCTGACCACCGATAACCACAAGTTGATCGGCAGCGCGGGCTTCAACCTCGGCAACGGGATCGTTTACCAGTTGAAGACCGATGCGGGCACGCCCGTCACGATCAGCGCCAATAGCAAGATTGCCTATGAGGTGCGGCCGAACGGTTACACCGCCGGCCAATCCTCCACCGGCCAAGTGCCGCCCGGCTACGCCACTCACAGCCGCCACTTCTCGGTGACCCACCACGAGGTCTACGTGGGCGATGACCGCGGCAGCAACAGCCTGGGCTATGGTGGCATGTTCATCGACTGGGACTTCGGCAACAAGCGCTTGAAGTATGGCGAAGACCGCGGCCAGACCGCACCCGGTGTCAACGGCACCAAGATCACGGGTCGTTTCTTTGCCAAGGACAAGCCCACGGTCTTCAAGTCGGTCCTCGAGAAGGACGGCCGGACGCTTACGGGCGGGCAATTGGCTGGCTCCGCCGGCAAGGCCCCGATCGTGATCTTCTCCTACAATGCCAAGACCGAGCAAGGCACCGATCCCGCGATGCGGACGCGCTTCCTGAGCCGTCTCAATCCCAAGGCCGACTTCGTCGACTTCTTCGACCTGTCACAGGAGGAACTCGACGCGTGGCCCTATGAATACACGGTTGATTC
Source organism: Haloferula sp. BvORR071 (assembly GCF_000739615.1). Taxonomy (GTDB): domain Bacteria; phylum Verrucomicrobiota; class Verrucomicrobiia; order Verrucomicrobiales; family Akkermansiaceae; genus Haloferula. The sequence continues at coordinate 7,634 of NZ_BATP01000016.1, read as the reverse complement.
CCTGACCAGTTGGAAGAACCGCAGCCTGGAGACCGCAGGCGCCGGCAATGGATTCTTCGGCGGCGGAATGAATGCCCAGCTCGGCAAGAGCTACGTGATCACTCACTCGATCCCGCGTGAACCGATCGTTTCTCTCGCGGCGCTCCAGCACTCCTTCGCCAATGGCTTTGAGATGATCCGGCCGAAGTATGGCTACGCGATCCTGAACTCGCGCGAGCCCCTGCTGCCACAGATCTCGCATGCGATCGGAAACTCCCTCGCTCCGCCGATGATTCCCGCTAACAAGACCGACGGCGCAATGAGCGGCGGTGGCCGCCTGCTGGCCGATCATTCCTACCTCGCCAACCAAGCCTTGTGGGATACCTGGTTCTTCTCCGGGATCACGCCGCAGACGCTCAAGACCTACAGCAAGCAGCGCGCGCAGAAGGTGGTCGCCGAGGAATTCCTCAATGGCAGCGGCAAGCTGCCCGTGACCCGCTACCTGCCCGATACCTCGGGAGTGGATGTCCAGAAGACCCTGGCCCAGCTCTTCTCCGGCGCGAACCCGACCGACCTCGGCACCACGCTGACCGCCAGTATGATCCGGGTGGATGGCCTCTTCAACGTCAACTCAACCTCGATCGAGGCCTGGAAGACCCTGCTCGGCAGCGTGAAGGGCCGCTCGGTGGTAGTCCACAGCGCCGCTGGTGCCGACTCGGTGGTCGGTGGCAATGACAAGGACACTCCCGTCGCCGGCTTGCTGACGCCGCAAAACACCCTCGCGAAGAGCGGCACCACGGACGTCATGAATGATGCCCAGTGGATCGGCCGCCGGACCCTGAGCGATGACGAGATCGACCAGCTCGCCCGTGCCATCGTCAAGCAAGTCCGCCTGCGCGGTCCTTTCCTCAGCCTTGCCGACTTCATCAACCGCCGGCCCGGCAACGACAAGGATCTGGCCCGTGCGGGTGCCATCCAGGCCGCGCTCGACTCCAAGGATGTGAAGATCAACGACGGCTTCAACGACGGTGACCGTGCCGTCGCCACCAATGTCGCCGGCCGCTTCAAGTTCCCCGAAGCCGAGCAAGGCGCAGCCGGCTACGGCATGCCGGGGATCGTCAAGCAAGGCGACATCCTCACCCCGATCGCGCCGGTGCTCGCGGCCCGCTCGGACAGTTTCATCGTCCGCGCCTATGGCGAATCGGTGGACAAGGACGGCAAGATCCTCGCCCGCGCTTGGTGCGAGGCGGTTGTGGAACGCGGCAAGGACTTTGTCGACAGCCAGGACAAGCCGGAGGTGGCGATCGCGAGCCTGCAAAGCGAGTCGAACAAGAATTTCGGCCGCCGCTACAAAGTTGCCGCATTCCGGTGGCTACATCCGGATGAAGTCTGATAGCTTCCCGCCATGATGCGATTCGCTCTGATCTTACTAGTCGCCTGTTCCTCGATCCTGCACGGCCAGGAAGCTGATAACAAAGGTCTGAAGGTGCGCTTCCTCGCGGAGCGCGTACCGAAGGAAATCGGCGAGGTGATGATGGCGTCGGGTGAAGACAAGGTCTCGGCGGCCTTCACCCTCCCGACCAACAACGTCTCCGAACCGCAAGTGGCTCTTGGACGCCAGTTCAAGGTCGTCACCGCGGACAAGAAGTTGCCTATCGCCGCGGTTACCCTGCCGGACGCCGGCAAGGCCTTCATTGTGCTGCTGTTGCCGGACCCGAAGGGTGGCTACAAGCCTGAGGTGCTGCGTTCCGACGATCCGGCCTTCCGGCGCGGGGACAATTACTTCTACAATCACTGCGACAAGACCGTGCTCGGCTTCGTCGGCACCGCGAAATTCATCCTCGCACCGGGCAAGGGCCAGATCCTGCGGCCAGAAGGCGCAAAGGAAGGCCGTTTCTACGACGTCGGCTTCGGCGTGCGCGAAAAGGACGGCGATAAGCCGCTGAGTTCCGCCCGCTGGCCGGTGGAGCCGAATACCCGCTCTTACATCTTCTTCTTCAACAACTCCCAGACCAAGCGCGTGGATTTCCGCGCGGTGGATGAATTCGTGGAGCCGGAGAAGGCAGGGAATCCCTGAGGCAGGCAGGCCGGGCGGATCCCGGCGGATTTGGCCGGTCCCCGCCGGGGGCCGGTGAAAACCCGGTGTCACATCTCGCAAGAACGCGACATAGCTTTCGTAGTTCCTTGCGCCATGACTGTACCCAGCTCCGACCGCCGCTCCTTCCTGAAAGCCGGCACGATTGCCGCCGCTGCTTCCGCTCTACCCTCCGTGCTGCATGCCCAGGCCGGTGGCAGTGATGAAATCAAGATCGCCCTGATCGGCTGTGGTGGCCGGGGCAGCGGGGCTGCCGCCCAATCGCTGGCCGTGCCGGGCACCCGCCTGATCGCGATGGCGGATGCCTTCGGCGACAATCTCGACATCGCCCACGATCAGCTCAAGGCCCAGTTCGGCGAGCGGGTGGATGTGCCGAAGGAGCGCCGCTTCACCGGCTTCGAGGCCTATAAGCAGGCGATCGATGCGGCCCAAGTGGTGCTGCTGTGCACGCCGCCGGGCTTCCGCCCCGCGCACTTCGAGTATGCGGTCCAGCAGGGGAAGCACATCTTCATGGAGAAGCCGGTGGCGGTCGATGGCCCGGGCATCCGCCGGGTGATCGAGGCCGCGAAGATCGCCGATCAGAAGAAGCTGAAGGTCGTCTGCGGCCTCCAGCGCCGCTACCAGAAGAGCTACCTCGAAACGCTCAAGCAGATCGAGGGGGGAATGATCGGCGACCACGTGTCCTCGCAGGTCTACTGGGTCAGCGGCGGCGTCTGGGTCCGCGACCGCAAGCCGGGCATGACCGAGATGGAATACCAGATGCGTAACTGGTACTACTTCAACTGGATCTGCGGCGACCACATCACCGAGCAGCACGTCCACAATCTGGATGTCGGCAATTGGTTCAAGAAGGACCATCCGGTGAAGGCCGTGGGCATGGGCGGCCGCACCAAGCGCGTGGGCAAGGAGTATGGCGAGATCTACGACCACTTTTACGTCGAGTACAGTTATGCCGACGGGACGGTGATGAACGCGCAGGCACGCCATTGGAACGATGTCTGGTCGCGGGTGAGCGAGACCTTCGCCGGCACCGCGGGCACCGCCTATCCGGGCATGATCAAGGACCGCAAGGGCAAGGTCATCTGGCGCTTCAACGGCCAGGACAACAACCCCTACGACACCGAGCACGTAGTGCTCTACGATCACATCCGCAGCGACACTCCGATCAACAACGCCTACTACACCGCAGAGAGCACGCTCACTTCGATCCTCGGTCGCATGGCCTGTTACAGCGGCGGAGAGGTGACCTGGGACCAAGCCCTTAACTCGACCCTGGACACGATGCCGAAGCGCCTCGCCTGGGATGCCGACCCGGGCCCGAAGCCAGGATCGGACGGCATGTATCCCTGCCCGATCCCGGGCGTGGGCACCGTGGTCTAAGCCCGCCACCGGGAGCGCCGGGCTCCAGCCCGGCTTGGACAGAAGGGAAGCCACGGGTCGTGCCCTCTCTTCCCCGCGACCTTCAAAGCCCCCCCGGGAGCGCCGGGCTCTAGCCCGGCTTGGACAGAAGGGAAGCCACCGGCCACGCCCTCTCTTCCCCTCGACCTTCAAAGCGAGGCGGAGGCCTCGCGGTCCCAGGGGGCGGTCACCGGATGGGACGCGCAAGATCTGGGGCTACCCATCACCGCCTACGGTTCCTTCTTGGTACCGGCTCCTTCCTTGCCCGGAGAAGTATCTCTTTCCTCACTGCCCGGAGTCTTCGTGCCAGGATGACAAAAGCACATCACGGCAATCCATCCACCAACGATGATAAGGGGAAGTGCCCACGATGTAATACGGCCCCATTCGCCTGCGCGAGGCGACGGCCTAAACGGAGGATGGGGACTGCTTCCGTTTTCAATCGTCGGATCTAGCTTCGATTTGAAGTATTTATCTTGGAACTTCTTAAACCAAGAATCTGTGGAGCTTGCCGGGTCATTCTCCGGCTCTTCCTTCACGTATTTTTGGTACCACCTTTTCAACGCCGTTCTCGCCTGCTGAGCTGCAGCTACCCCTAGAAGTGTCGCCAGCGCCACCAAGGTGCCGACCCCCGGCACGAGCCACCGGAAGAAACGGGGATCCATGGCGACGCTGGAATTGAGCTGCCCAAAGCTGACTCCGGTAAAAAGGAAAGCCTCAAAGGCGAGGAACCAGTTCAGACGCGCACTTTCAAGGGAGTGCTCATGTTCCATTCGCTTTAGAGCCAGCTCATATGCGGCGCGTTTTTCCTCGTCGGTTCTCATTTCAAGGGGAGTTGAGTCCCCTCTAACACACCGGGCTTCTCCCCATCAATCCTATCTGTTCGAATCTTTACTCCGGTTTGCCTGATAGTTGGTAGCCGCAGCTGTGGCTCCAATCACGGCAGGCCCAATCGCGGCCATCGTGGCGTGCCCGGGTGCCGGCAGAAGCACACGCCAGTCAGCGGGAGGCCGATGGAGTGCTTGCGTCGTCATCGTCCCGCCGCGGCGCTTCGCCCTCCTCACTTCGTCACCTCAACAATCGCGAAGCGCCGGGTGTGGATCGCGGGGTTGATCGATTGCCGGGCGATCACGCGCTTCCAGCCTTCCTGCGGCAGGGGATACTGCGACACCGGCCCCGTCATCGCCACGAAGCTGCCGGGGGCCAGTGAGGCCGACCACTTCGGGGTGTAGGTCAGCATCACGTTGCTGTAGTGGGCGATGTATTCGACCTGCAACCAGGTCTGGCCGAACTCCTCGACCACCGAGCAACGCGGCAATCCGGAAGATCCCCCGGGTTCGAGCATGCGGTGATCGGGCTTGGAGGCATCCATGTTGAAGGCGAACTTGAGCAGGTTCGCCACGCCATCATCGTGCGGGGTTGCATCGTCCGCAGCATCATCGCCTTGCAGGCCGGCGGCGCTGGTGAAGCTGCTGTATGCGGCCTCGGTGAAGGTGGTGATGCGGCCTTTTAGGTTCAGGGAGAAGTCGGGAGAACTGCTGCTGTTGCTGGTGATCTTCAGCAGCCCGGTGCGGTCGCCGAGCTGGGTGCTCTGAAGCTTCACGGTGGCGGTGATGCTGGCTCCGGGATCGAGGACCACGGGCCCCAAGTAGTTTACCGAGAAAGGGCCTGATTCCTGATGCATCGCCACATTCGGCAGCACCAGTGGCGCTTGCCCGGCATTACGGATCTTTACCGGGATCTCCAGCGCGGTGTTGGTGGCCACCGGCCCGAAGTCAAGGACGCTGCCGCTGGCCAGCGGCGTGCCATCCAGGCGTTCGACGGCTGCGGTGGTGGTCGGGAAGCCGGTGGTCTGCGAGCCGACGATGATTTTGCCAGCGTCGGGGACGGAGCAATAGAAGACGCCATTCACGTCGTCCGGGATCACCCGCGGCAGCACCGAGGTCTGGCCGTCACCGCGCACGAAGCCGGAAGGATGGTGGTGCACCTGTCCTGTTAGAGCACTGCTGCCGCTACCCAGCGTGAAGCTGTCCCAGAAGTAGTGCCAGTTCGTGACGCCCACCACATAGTTGCCGTTCGAGAGCGGCACCGGCAATTCGTCGCCGATGTCATCTCCGCTGCGGGTGCCGATCAAACTGTTGTCGGCGCTGATCTCGCCGCTGAGGCCGCTTGCCGCGCTGCCCCAGGTGAGGGCACCCAAGGCGTCACCCCAGCGGCGGCTGGAGACCACATAGTTGCCGTTGGACAGGATGACTGCGCCGTTCTCTCCAACTTCATCCTGCTGGGTGGAACCGACGAGGCTGTTAGACGGAGTGATCTCGCCGCTCACGCCCGTGGTTCCGCTGCCCCAGGTGGCCGCACCCACATCGACGGTGCCATTGCGGTCCCACTTGCTGGAGATCACCAGATAGTTCCCGCCCGCGAGCGGGCGCACCGTGCCTCTCCGGCCGATCGAGTCCGCCGCAGTGCTGCCTACCAGGCTGTTGGATGCGCTGACCACACCGATCACCGGACCCGAGCCATTGCACCAGGTGACGGCCCCGGCTTCGTTCACACCGCCATTGCGGAAGTATTCGCTCGCGACCACGAAGTTGCCGTTGCTGAGCGCGACGACATCCGATGCGCCGACCAAGTCACCCGTGTTGGTGCCGACCAAGCTGTTGGCAGCGTTGACGCTGCCAATCAAGCCGGTGTTGCCATTGCCCCAGGTAACCGCGCCGACATTCTGGACCGGGCCGTTGTCGAAGCCGCCGGAGGTGACCACATAGTGGCCGTTGGCGAGGGCGGTGATGCGCGACCCTGCGCCGTCACCCGTTAAGGTGCCGGTGAAGCTGTTGGAGAGGCTGACCACGCCCTTCACTCCGCTGCTGCCGTCGCCCCAGGTGGCGGCTCCTCCGCTGAAGGTCCAATAGACGCTGCCGACGACATAGTTGCCGTTGGTCAAGGCTATGGCACCGGGATTCCCGACATAGTCGCCGGGCTTGTTGCCGACGAGGCTGTTGGAGGCGGCGACCGCGCCCTTCACCCCGGTATCACCATCGCCCCAGGTGGCGGCACCGGCGTTCTCATTGCTGCCGTTGTCCCACTCCGGGCTGTTGACCACGTAGTTGCCATTGGTCAGGACCGTGATGCCTTGGGAAGAGACCCGGTCATTCACCCGGGTCCCCATCAGGCTATTGCTGGTGGAGACCGCGCCCTTCACGCCCGCGGTGGCGCTGCCCCAGGTGGCGGCTCCGGCTGTGGCTACATTCTGCCGCCAGCACTCCGGGCTCGAGACCACATAGTTGCCATTGCTCAGGATCGTGATCCCGCCGTTGCCCACCACGCTGCCATTGGCTCCGACCAAGCTGTTAGACGCGGCGACCACACCCTTCACGCCGCTGCTGCCATTGCCCCAGGTTACCGCTCCGGAGGAGGAATCGCTGCCGTTGGCCCAAGAGGAGCTCACGACCACATAATTGCCGCCGGGCAGGGCGACCACATCGCCGCCCACCGCATCGCCGGCGGAATCTCCGATCAGGCTGTTCGCGACGCTGATCGTGCCACTCACGCCGCTGGTGGCGCTGCCCCAGGTGGCGGCTCCGGCGTCGGCGACCGCTCCGTTGTTCCAGCTCGTGCTGGAGACCACGTAGTTGCCGTTGGCCAGCACCTTCACGGAATGGATCGCGCCTACCAAGTCATCGGTGGAAGATCCCACCAAGCTATTGGCCGCACTGATCGCGCCCGAAATCCCGGTGCCGCCATGGACCCAAGTTACCGCGCCGGCATTCTGGATCGCGCCATTGTCCCAAGTCGGGCTGAGCACCACGAAGTTGCCATTGGGCAAGGCCACGACTCCATTCGAGCCGATGCTGTCGTTGGTCGAGCTGCCGGTCAGAGTGCTGATCAGGTCCGCCGTGGCTCCATTGAAGAGATAGACCGCGCCTGCATTCTGGCCGCCGGCATTGTCGCCCGGGGCGGTGACCACCACGTTGCCATTCGCCAGTGGCACGACGTGTGCCCCGAATTGGTTGGTGGGGGAGGGATTCGGATCCGTGAATCCGGAATGCGTCACCGCCGCGCGGAGCGCCAGCGGAGTCATGAACAAGATAAGCAGAGGAGTCGGCTTCATTCGGGCGTGAGGAGTTGTGCGCTCGGGCGCGAGACCCTCAGGGTCTAGCCG
>NZ_BATP01000017.1 GCF_000739615.1 Haloferula sp. BvORR071 | reverse complement strand
ATTCCCGCGAGCGCGACCGCACCTTGGAGATCTTCAAGAAGCACCGCGCGAAGAAGAGTCGGTAGCCGACCGGAGATGGCGTTTTACCACTTACAAACTTACAACTGCCGCCGCAGTTGAATTCCCGCAGGCGACCCGCTACCGCTCGCGGCGACGCATGGCGAAACCGGGACTGAGTGTAGAGGCGAGCCAGCGCGCGGTTCCGGAAGTGAGGCTGGCAGGCCGCTTGGCTGACCTCTCCTTGGGCGGGCAGATCTGGGTGCTGGCCTTCTGGCCGCTGCTGGAGCAGGTCCTGGCCTTCTGCGTCGGCTTCACGGATGCCATCATCGCCGGGCGGATCGGCGATGGCCACGACCGGGTCGCGATCCTCGATGCGATGGGGCTCGGGACCTACGTCGGGTGGTTCTTCAATATCCTGCAAGGGGCCGTCGCCACCGGGGTCATGGCCCTCGTCTCCCGGGCCACCGGCGCCCGCGATTCCATTCTCGCGAACCGCGGGCTCGGCCAGGGCCTGTGGCTTGGCATCGCCGCCGGGATACTCTCCCTGGTCGCCCTGCAATTGGGCATTCCGGCGCTGATCCATGCGATCCAGCTCAGCCCGGAAGCCTCCCGCCACGCGGAAATCTTCCTTCGCACCCTCGCGATCTCCGGGCCCTTCAGCGGGGCCATGTTTGCGATCAATGCCGCCCTCCGCGGGGCAGGGGACACCCGCACGCCCTTCATCGGCATGTGCGTGGTGAATGTGGTGAACATGAGCGTCAGCTCCTTGCTGGCACTTGGGCCCGCCCCTTACGGCGGCCATGGCGTCGGCGGCATCGCGGCAGGGACTGTCAGCGGCTGGATCGCCGGCTTGATCACCGTCTCGCTCCTGCTCACCCGCGGCGATGGCTTCTTGGGATGGTCGCTCCCCAGCCTGCGCCTTCACCGCGAGACCATCGCCCGGATTCTCCGCGTCGGCTCACCCCAGATGCTGGAGATTGCCTTCATGTGGGGCATTCAGGCTTATAGCATGCACGCTATCAATCTGTTGGGCGATGGGAACCTGGGCGCCCACATGCTCGCGATCCGCGTGGAATCGATGAGCTTCCTGCCTGGCTGGGCCATCGCCACCGCCGCCGGGGCCTTGGTGGGCCAGTATCTCGGCGCGGGCTCGAAGGAGATGGCCGTGCGCTCGGTGCGCCTGTGCTGGAAGATCGCGGCCACGCTCATGGGCTGCATGGGCATCATCTTCATCTTCGCGCGCGATCACCTGATTGCCTTCATGGCGCCGGACAGCAGCGTCCTCCAGCACCTCGCGTCCCCCGCGGTGCTGATTTGCGCCGCCGCACAGCCCTTTTTTGCGTCCTGCATCATCCTGAAGACCTCCATGCGCGTCGCCGGGGCGACCAAGATCGTGATGCAGTGGTCCTTCGGCAGTATGATCTTCTACCGCGTCGGCGTTCTGTGGTGGTTTGGCCAATCCAAGATCCCTTGGTTTGACCTGCGGGTGGTCTGGGTGGTCTTCTCGCTGGACCTGATTACCCAGGCTTTCGTCTTCGCCTGGGTGCATTTCCGCGGGAAATGGCTGGACGCGAAGGTATAAGCTGGCGCATTGACCCGTCTCCGCAGCCATGTTCATCGACCACATCCGCATCTTTGCCAAGGCCGGCGACGGCGGGAATGGAGCCGTCTCCTTCCGCCGGGAGAAATTCGTGCCCCGCGGCGGCCCGGATGGCGGCGATGGTGGCAAGGGTGGCGACGTGGTCCTGATCGTGGACCCTTCCACCGACAACCTGCGCCAGTTCCATTACGATCCGAAGCTGATCGCCAAGAAGGGCGTGAACGGTGGTGGTGTCCGCAAGACCGGCAAGGGCGGGGATGTCGTCATCGCGAAGGTTCCGCCGGGCACCGTGGTCTATAAGAGCAATGCCGCCACGGTCCAGGAAGCGGTGGAATTCGAGCGTGGCGACGAGGGCATCGACCTCGAGCCGATTGCCGATCTCACCGAATACGGCCAGAAATTCGTCCTCTGCAAGGGCGGCAAGGGCGGCCTCGGCAACTCGAACTTCGCCACCCCCACCCACCGCACGCCCACCGAGTCGACCCCCGGTGAGGAAGGTGAGTCCGGCGTTTACTACCTGGAGCTCCGCCGCATCGCGGATGCCGGTCTCGTCGGCTTCCCGAACGCGGGTAAGTCGACCCTGCTTGGAAAGCTTTCCCATGCCCACCCGAAGGTGGCGGCCTATCCCTTCACGACCCTCCAGCCCAGCGTCGGCGTGGTCGAGTTCGGCGGCTTCCGCCGCTGCACCGTCGCGGACATCCCCGGCCTGATCGAAGGCGCGCATGAGAACCGCGGCCTCGGCCACGAGTTCTTGCGCCACATCACCCGCTGCCGCGTCCTCCTCTTCGTCGTCGATATCGCCGGCAGCGAGGGCCGCGACCCGATCTCCGACATCCAGATCCTCCGCAAGGAGATCAGCGAGTATGATGAAGAGCTCGCCCGCTTCCCGTGGATGATCATCGCCAACAAGATGGACATCGATGGTGCGGAGGAAAACTTGAAGGCCTTGGAACAGCGCTTCCCGAAAGTCCGCGTGATCCCGATCTCCGCGGAGCTGGAAGAAGGGATGGATGCCCTCAAGCTGTATCTGAACGATGAAGTCGGATACCGGGTATAGACTCGTTCTGGTTCACGGCCCGCTCCGTCGCGGCGGCTCGCAAGCGAAGCTCACGGAAGGCGGGGACTATCTCCGTACGGTCGAGGTCTCCGGATTTTTGTATGCCGCGGGCTCCAAGGCCTACCTGTGCTTGGACCCCGCCGGCACGGCAGTGACCTGCGATCTCTATCGGGTGGGCCCCGGGCATTTCCAAGAGCTGGACCGCCTGCAACAGGCAGCCGGGCATTCGCCGGTGGCCTTGCGATTCGATCCCGAAGACAGGGAGCAAACTGCGGTCGCATGGGTCTGGAAGCATCCACTCGAAGATGTCCTGAAGGTTGAGTCCGGTGACTGGATCGATCATGTGTCACCCCGTGCGAGCCCGCATGCCATGGTCGTGGCTTTGATGATACCTCTGCTCTTCGCCGCGGCCATCTCCGCCAGCATTGCCAGCTCCCAGCAGTCCCGTGAGGCAAGTCAGACCTATCTTGGTATTGGTGCCGTGCTGTTTTTCGGCGGACCGATCGTAGGATTCGTGGCGCTCAATTTTGCCAAGAAGCGGGGCGAAAAATGGGGCTGCCTCCGAAACCTGGTGATGATCGGTTACGTGCTCTGGGCCATCGTGGCGGGCCTCTATGCCATCGCTGGTGCCACCTGTGGGTTTGGCGGTGGCTTCCGATAGGGCGGCAGTATCCGCTTGCCGGTGGCTGTTTGAGGCGGGACCATCTGACGCCATGGAGACTCAATACGGTCCCTACCATCGCTTGGGCGAACCGGGCGGTCCAGGTTGTCCGCTTTCCGCGCTGCCCGTCCACACCGCCGATTCCACGGGCAAGCAATCCCCGGCCACCTTGCTCGACGCGGGACAAGCGGCGAGCGAATTGGAAATGCTCCGCAGCGTGGCTGCCGGCATGGGCGTGCGCTGGGGCCACGATGAATCCGGATGGTGGGCCGTGGTGCCCCGCGAGGAATTCCCCACCTGGGCGGTCTGGCGGCAGGACGATCACGGCAATCTCTATCTGGTCCACGCCAACATCACTGAGAGTGATGCGCGCTGGCGGGTCGCCGACTACGAAGCGCGCGGCCACAAGCAGACCTACTTCGCCGGGGATCAAGCGATCGGTGTCCGTTAGAACGGAGAATCAAGGAAACCATGAGCGAAGACAAACCGGTGCTGGTCTTCGTGGTGGGCAGCTTCCGCCAAGGCATGTCGGAAGCCTATGTCCTCGATGGCGCTGAATATGTTTGCGTGGGTCTGGCCAAGGGCGGGCTCTACGAAGTCTCTGGCCTCGCCTGCTTTGTGCCTGGCGAAGGCCACGGCTACGTGACGGGAGATCTCTACCGCATGCCATCCGCCCTCCTGCAGTCGATGCTTGGGTACGAGACGGAGGCAGGCGGCTTGATCACGGTCACCGATTTTCGCCTGAGCCAAGTGGACGTGCATCCGCTGAACCTCGGTCAGGCGCCGTGGCAAGCGAGCGTCTGGGAATGGACCGGCTCGCCCGCCGCCGCCCGCCTCGTTCCCAATGGCGATTGGTTGGATTGGGCGAGTCCTCGGCAAGCTCCGCTCTGCACGATCATTGCCGTCTTGTGTCTGCTGTCCTCCCCCTTGGGATTTCTGGCGCTCGGATCGTTTTCCGCAAGGATGTCCGACCTGTGGATGGACATGACTCATGAGCCTATCATGGCGACTATCGTGTTCCTGATCATCCTTGAGGCGCCGGTAGGACTTTACGCGGCTTGGCTTGGCCAGCGCCGCCGCGAGCGCTGGCAGGGTTTACGCCGCCTGCTGTTCCCGCTCTTGGGTTTGTGCTCGATACCGGCCGTCGTTGCTTTGTGCGCATTCTTGCTCGGAGCCCTGTCCTCGTTTGGTTAAAGTCCCCGCGATGTCCTTGGAGCTGCTGGAAAGCGGGTCTGCCCGCGAGCTGGTCTTCGTTTACGGCACCTTGCGCCGCGGTGGCTCGAACGGCTTCCGGATGAATGGCGCGAAGTTCGTCGGGCCTGCCCACGTGGCCGGGAAGCTCTACACCATCTCCTGGTATCCCGGCCTGGTGCGCGACCGCGGCACGGGGCTCGTCACCGGTGAGGTCTATGGCGTCGATCCCGAACAACTGAGGGCACTCGACGAATTCGAAGGTCTCGCCGCCGGTGAGATCGAAGGCAGCGAATACCGCCGGACCCAGGTCGAGTGCGTGGTCGAAACTGCCGATGGTGGCAGGGCCGAGATGGTCTGGGCCTACGTCTGGAAGGGTGAGGTGGATGAAAGCAAGGAGGTCCCCGGCGGTGACTGGCTGGCGCACACCGGCGGCAGGCCCTTCCCGACCTTCACGCTTCTCGCGGTCTTTATGATCGTGGGGATCGTCTTCGCACAGATCTCATTCTTCTTCCACATCCCCAGCCCTTTCACTTGGTCTCTCATGCTCGGTGCCATCACCTCCTGGATCTTCGCCGGGCCCCTGCTGGCGCTCGCCGCGGTGTTCTTTGCGGGTAAGCGTGGCGAGGGCTGGGCACCCATCCGCTGGCAATGCACCGGCCTGGCGGTTAGCACCCTCTTGGTTTCCCTGCTCGTGGCCTTCGCGGCAATCCGATTTTGATGATGCCGCTTCGTCCTCAAGCCGTCGAACTGGTGTTTGTATACGGTCCCCTGCGGAGGCGCGCCTCAAATGCCGGGCGCCTGAAAGGTGCCGAGTGGGTGTCCGCCGCAGTGATCCGCGGCAAGCTTCTCAAGATTGGCTGGTTTCCGGCTCTGGTCCTCGATCCTCAAGCCGACTCTTGGGTCTGGGGTGACGTGTTCCGGGTCCGGGCTGGTGACAATCTTGATGCCTTCCTCGAATACGAGGGGCTGGAAGGCGGTGCCGTCGATGGCAAGGATTGCAGGATGGTGGAAACCGCGGTCCGCGCTTCTCCGATGTCGGTGATCGGCTGGGATGTTCAGCTTTGGGCGTGGACCGGTTCTGTGGAGGAAGCCGAGCTTGTTCCTTCGGGTGACTGGATCGATCTCGAGCGGCCGGGAGAGCGGAATCTGTTCTCTTGGCTTGCCGCTGCTTGTGCCCTGACGATGCCCGGCATCGCGGTAACGACCGCCTTTGTCCCGGACCTTCCCTTTGAGGAAGCTTTTATCGTTTGCGCAACGCTGGCCCCCATCGCCGGATGGTTTGCCATTTACTTCGCGTCACGCAGGCGGGAGCGCTGGGAGACCTTGCGCCTCTACATCTTGACCGCCCTTTTCCTGGAGAGCATCCCCGTGGTGACTTGGCTGGGCACCTTCATTTCGACGATGATCCAGCGGATCTTCTAACTGGCCCGCTCCGCCATCGCCGTCCCCACCTTGGCATAGAGCTCCACCTGCTTCGCCGAGCACTCCACCAGATCCGCCGCGAGCTTCACCGCGCCCGGCTCGAAGATGGTGATCGTGGAGGAACCTCCGAAAGCGAAGTAACCTTTCTCCGCACCCTTCGCCACCGGTTGGCCGGGGGTGAAGGTCTGATGAATGGTGCCGACACAGGTCGCGCCGATCTCTAACAAAAGCACAGTGCCCAGGTCCGGCGTCTCCAGCTTCGTCAGGGTCCGCTTGTTCTCCCAGAGGTAGGCCAAGCGCCGGCGCAGGGCGAGGGGGGAGACCGAGAATAGCGGCCCCTCAAAAGTCTTCACCGGCCCGGGCGTCCCCGCAGCGGGGAAGTGGAAGCGATGGTAGTCCACCGGGCAGAGCCGCGACAGCACCAGCGAACCATTCGCATACTTGGCTGCGAGAGAGGCATCGCCCAAAAGCTTTTCGAGATCCCAGCGTTGGCCCTTCACGAAGACCCCGCTGATCTCATTGGCTTTCTGAAAGCCAAGGTGTCGCCCGTCCGCCGGAAAGACTACCGCCGTGTCCGCGATCGGACGCGCTTCCGGCTTAAGCTTGCGATAGAAGAACTCATTGAAGGTCGCATAGCTGTCCGGCGCGTCGGCGAATTCGGCGGCATCCAAGCCATACTGAGCAATGAAAGGGGCGACCTTTGCCTTGGTCGCCGGGCTGTCCATCCGCCGCCCATACCAGCGCGAGAAACCACCGCGCTTGACCATCGCGTGCAGCGGCAGGGCCCCCAGCGGGTTGCCATAGGTGAATTTCAGGAAGCCTTCGCCATAGACCTGCTCGGTCTCCTCGCGTCCAGTGTGCCGGTTGAAATATCGGATTTCGCTCACGCCGCGGGGACACTAGGGGAGGGATTGCCAGCCCGCGAAGGAGTTTTTCGCGCTTTTGGATACTCCCCATTCACCTAGTTAGCCATTCAGGATCAAGGCTTCGCCGTTTTCACTCTCGGAATGGCCTTGCACGTTGCGGGGCCCGCCGCTATCGGCGGCGCGATGAAAATCCGGGGAATCTCCGCGTGCCTCGTCGTGGCGCTGCTGCTGCCCGCCTGCCGCAAGCCGAAGGAAGTGACGGTCGACGAAAGCCGCGCCGTCACCATGCGCGATGAGAGCCTGAAGCTCGATGCGACCAGCACGGAGCGCTTTGAAACACCTGCTGAGCCCACCGCTCCGCCAGCTCCTTCGGCTGGCCCCAGCCCCTTGGCCGCCGGTGTGGTGCCGGAAGGCTGGAGCGAGCAGC
>NZ_BATP01000018.1 GCF_000739615.1 Haloferula sp. BvORR071 | reverse complement strand
GCGGTGCGCCAGGAATAGGCTGGCTGTGGGCAGACGAGGTCGTGGTCATCGGCGACGGCCCATGGCTGCTCGCGGATGGCCAACTGGACCATCGCCAAGCGGTCGGCAGCCGGCGCGCTGCGGATGCCCTCCTTGTGCGGGGAGGTGTGGCAGGGCAGGAAGCGGACTTGATCGAGAGTGAGCAGGGCCCGGGCATCGGCCGCGATCTGGAGGTGGCCCTCGTGGATCGGGTCAAAGGTGCCGCCGAAGAGGGCGATGCTCTGGGGCTGGCCGCCGGGGCTTGTGCTCATGGTCGCGGCTTCACTTCGCGGCTGATTCGTTCAAGAAAGCAGACGCAAGCTTCCGACTCTGTGGCAAAGTCGCGGCAGCCGGTTTTCTGTCCGCGCTCGCTGTAATAGACCTGCCACTGCCCCTCGCCAAAGCCGAGCACGTAGGCCTCGCAGGGCAGGCCGCCGTCCAGGCAATAGGCTTCCTCGGGGATGCGGCGGGTTTGCAGTTCCTGCAAGAGCTCCCTGCGGGTCATGGTGCTCATGAGCGCTTGCGGACGTGGTCGCGATAGGCGGCGGGCGGCATGCCGACCATGCTGCGAAATTGGCGGGTTAGCGCGGTCTGGTCGCCGTAGCCACATTCCAGTGCGACCTCGGCGATGGCCATCGGGGTGTCGCGCAGCAGGCGGGCGGCGTGCTCGATCCGGCTCTTGCGGACAAACTGGGTGGTGCTGAGCTGGAAGACGCGGTGCATCCGGCGCTCAAGCTGGGTGGGGGAGAGCTTGGCGATGGTGGCGAGGTCGGCAGCGCGCAGCGGCGAGTCCAGATGATCGCGGACGTATTCCGCCACCTTGGCCACGCCGGCCAGCTCCGCATCGCCGGCGCTGGGCGCGCGGAGGTCGCGGGACACCGAGGCGAGCCCGATGATCTTGCCACTGCGGTCGTGGAGCGGGACCTTGGTGGCTAGATACCAGCCTTGGGATCCATCGCGGTTCAGAGAGAGTTCGAGCTGATCGATGATCTCGGAGCCGGTACCGAGCACGTGGTCGTCCTGCTCCTTGTAGGTCTCGGCCAGCGCCTTCGGGAAGAATTCCTCGGCCAGGCGGCCGATCAGGCGGCGGGTGTCCTTCAGGCCGATGCGCTCGACGAAGGCCTGATTCATGGCCCGGTAGCGGCGGTCGGTATCCTTCAGGCAGAACATCACGTCCGGGAGCACGGCGAAGAGCCGCTCGCAGAAGCGCGGGGAATCCACCTTGGAAATGAACGCGGTGTCGATGGCCACGCGCGAGGGAACAACGGGGAGGTGGGGGGCATCAACCCTCCAGTGCCGTCCGGGAGCATTCTCCGTTTGCCCTGCGGGCTGGCGCGTTCATCCTGCGGCGGTGAATGGTCATTTGCTCCTGCTCGGCGTCCGCGGTCCGGAACTTGCCCCGGATGAGGCGGCGCTCTTCCGCAAGCTCCAGCCGGCGGGCTTCATCCTCTTCGGCCGGAACATCACCAGTGCGGTCCAGACCCGCAAGCTGACCGACAACCTGCGCGAGCTGGTGCAGGACCCGATCCTGGCGATCGACCAGGAGGGCGGCCGGGTGACGCGGACCAAGGGGATCGCGCCGGTGATCCCGTCCGCGAATGCCTTTGCGGCGAAGGGGGAGGTGAACTTGAGCGCACGGGCCGGGGTGCTGACCGCAGATCTACTGCGACTGCTGGGCTTCAATCTGGATTTCGCACCGGTGCTCGATCTCGACCATCATCCCGGCACTCAGAACGCCCTGCGCGGGCGTTGCTGGGGGCGCGATCCCCAGCGCGTGATCGATCACGCCGGAAGCTGGAATCGCTGGCTGCGCAAGCGCGCGATCCTGTCCTGCGCGAAGCACTTCCCGGCCTGCGGGCGGGCGCTGTCCGACCCGCACTTCGACCTGCCGGTGAGCGATGCAACGATCGCCGATCTGCTGAAGGAGGACATTATCCCTTACACCGCGCTGATGCCGGAGCTTGATGCCGTGATGCTGGCGCACGTGCTCTTCCCGGCGATCGATCCGGATCGCCCCGCCTCGCTGTCGAAGCGGATGGTAACTGGCTTCCTGCGTGACCAGCTCGGCTTCGACAAGCACCTCGTTCTAACAGACGACTTGGACATGGGGGCGATTGCCGACCGCTATAAGGACAACAGTGACGTGGTGGGGGCGATCGAGGCCGGCAATGACCTGGCGATGATCTGCCACAAGACCGAGCGGGCGGAGGATGCAGCGAAGCTTCTCGGCAAGCTGCCGGTGCGGATCACCCAAGATGCGGAGAAACGGATCGAGCGCTTCCGCAAAAAGCTGCACGGCCCGCTGAAGTGGTCGGAGAGCCAGTGGGAAACGCTGGGCAAAGAGATCGAGGAACTGGCGGCGAAGGTGCCGGAGGTTGCGACTGATGAGGGGAGTTCGCCGGTGGCGAAGTATTGATGGGGGAAGATGGCATTGCAGTGGTTCCGGGAGCTTTGTTAGCATCGGAGGTATGAGCCGTTTGCTGTTTGTGGTTCCAGCTTGCTGCATCGCCTTAGGGGTTTGTAGCTGCGACATCGAAGGGCCGGATCTCAGCTCGCATCTGGTGCCGGGCTCATCGGCCAAAGTGACAAGCTCGGGCCAGTCTGATGGCCACCGTATCATTGAGGCGAAGATGAGGGAAATCATCATCCCGCTCATCGCCTTCGAGGATACGAGTCTGGAAGAGGCGATCGATTTCTTGCGACTGAGAAGCCGTGAACTTGATCCGGATCAGAGCATGCCCGGGATGGGGCCGATGGTGATCGGCAAGTCATCGGAGTCGGAGAATCCGCGTGGACGGCAGATCAAGGAGCTGCGGATGAAGGATGTCTCACTGTGGGATGCGCTTCAGCGCGTGGCCAGGGAGACCGGGATGAGGGTGGTGATCACGGATCGTGCGATCGAGTTGCAGCCGAAGTGAGGTCTTAATAGATTTTGGACACGATGTGGAGTGCTGCGGCATGGCACCGCTTTGGCTGCCAGGGCGCCTGGGCTCACGACTTCGTGGCCGCTCACGGCGACGGCATCGAAGCACCCGTTGGAAGGCTCAGTCGCCGCTAATCCGTGGCCGTTTGCTGCTGCGTCACCAACCCGCAGCCAAAGCTGCGTCGTGCCGCAGCACTCCACAGGCCTGCATGGAATCGCGGCCCTTGTTTTCCACCCGCGGTCTCCGCTAGAAGAGCTGCGACTTGATGGAACCGCCCACCGCCACGCTGCGGGAACGCATTGAAGCCTTCGAACTGGATGAACCGGCAACGAAGCTGCCCTTCACGAGTCGTCTCGCGCGGGAACAAGCATGGACCCATGCCTATGCAGCGCGGGTGATCCGCGAATACAAGCGCTTCCTGGTCCTTGCGATGGAAGCCGGACATCCGGTGAGTCCTTCCGAGGATGTGGACCAGGCCTGGCACTTGCACCTCGTTTACACGCGCAGCTACTGGCAGCGCTTGTGCCGCGAGGTCTTGGGCCAGGATCTCCACCATGAGCCGACCACCGGCGGCAGCACGGAGAGCGCAAAGTTCGACGATTGGTATGCGCGCACCTTGGACAGCTATCGGCGGATCTTCGGCGAGGAGCCGCCGGTGGAGATATGGCCTGCCGCCGCGGATCGTTCGCACGATGTCTCCCATGCGCGCTGGATTGATGCCGCGCGCTACTGGCTGATTCCCCGGCCTGGATGGTTGCGCCGTCCCAAGCGTGAAACCTGAACCGTCATTCATCCCATGTCCTCCTCCTGCATGATTGCTTTTTCCCTGAATATCTTCGATTGGCCCGGGCCGCCGTTCCTGGGCCTCTATGTGGTCTTGATGATCGGAGCCTTCCTCTGGTGCTCGCAGCGCAAGCGCAAGGTCATGGCCCGATTTGAGATTCCTAACAACAATGCCGACCTGAGCGATCCGACCGAGATTGCCTATCTTGCGGGCGGGCCGGCGCGCGTGGCGCAGATGGCGGTTGCGAAGCTGGTAGCTACCGGCAAGGCGGAATGGGTGCGCAAGATCAGCGGCCGGATTCTGCTGGCGAAGGACGGTGCAAGTGGCAGTGGGCTGGGCCCCGTGGAAATATCGCTGCTGCGTGCCGCCCAACAGCGCGGCAAGAGTGGCTATCCTGCGGCTGAGATCATCAGCCTGGTTGGAACTGAGCTGCGCCACGTCGAGGCCAAGCTGGCATCCTTGGGCTTGCGGCCCACAGCAGCGGAGAAAGGCGGAGCTGGCTTCTCGATTGCGTGGCCTTTTCTGCTGCTCCTGATCATCGGTGGCATCAAGATCGCCGTCGGACTCGGGAGGGAGCGACCCGTGCTCTTTCTCGTGGGCTTGAGCGTCATCACGCTGATTTGCTTCTTCTCCTTCCTCAAGACCACGGGTCATCTCACTGAGGCTGGCACTCATCTGCTGGCGGTCTTGCGCGAGCGGCACCGCGACCGGCAGCGAATGCGGATTGACAACCCCTCGGCCGATCTAACAGGCGTAGCGCTCGGTCTCGCGCTTTTCGGTCCTGCCGCCCTGGCCGGGGCGGCAGGCTTGGAGCACTTGGCTGCCGAGCTGCCGAAGCAACTGGGTCCGCAAGGTGGGAGCGGCGGCGGAGATGGTGGTGGTGGCTCGGGGTGCTCGTCCGGATGTTCTTCAGGTTGCTCCTCGGGCTGCGGTGGTGGTGGCTGCGGCGGCTGCGGTGGGGGAGGGGATTGAAACTCCTCAAGACGCTTCGCATGCTTCCTTCAGCATCGTCAGCACCGCGCCCCAGGCAAAGTTGCAGAAGCCGAGGAAAGGGCTGTTCTCAGCCCAGCCGGAGTGGCGGAATTCCAGCACGGCGAGCTTGCGGTCGCCTTCAGGAATCCCGCGCCAGCCGCCGGGGTTCGGATGGTCGCTGAGTTCGAAGAGAATCCGCGTGCCGGTCCATGCCGAGGCCGGGCTCTGCTCGGGATGATGGCTGATGACCTCCCATTCGACGCGTTCGCCCGGAACTTTCGCGACCACTTTCATGCGGACCTCGTCGTGACGTTCGCCCGGATCGTGGGCGAGGATCTCCACTCCGTCCCCGGTGATCGTAGAAGTGTGTAGTGCCCACCACCGGCCGATCGCCTCCGCGCTTGCGAGCGTTTCATACACCTTTTGCGCGCTTGCTTCGATCCAGACCTGGTGGTAGATGGTAGCCATATTGCGGATTGATTCGCGCATGGCTCCCGGAAACGCAAGCGAGCCTGCGACAATGTGAATAAGCAGAGCCGTTGCCCGTCTATATCGAACGAGCGACCGGAATCTTGGCAAAAAGGCCTACACCATTGGGACCATATACGAATCGGCAGGGTCGTGGCTTGATACCCCCGTCGTTCGGCACTCCCCGGCGGCAACGAACTTTTCCACGGATCGCCATGAAGTTTGCATTCTCCATCATCGCCAGCACTTTGTTCGCCGGAGCGGCGGCATTCGTCTGGATGAAGATCTCTCCCGCGCCGCATGAGGCAAGCCGGGACGAGAAGATCGCCCGCGGCGCCTACCTCGTGCGCCTCGGTGGTTGTGCCGACTGCCATACCCCGAAGATCATGACCGACCGGGGGCCGGTGGACGATGAAAGCCGCGCCTTCTCCGGGCACCCGGCCGATCTCGAATTGCCGGCTGCCAACCTGGGCAAGGGCCCTTGGGGGGCTGCCACTGCCGGGATGACAGCTTGGGCCGGACCATGGGGCGTGAGCTATGCGGCGAACCTGACGCCGGATGTTTCCACGGGACTCTTCTCCGAGGATGTTTTCATTTCCGCGATGCGCAGCGGCAAGAAGCTCGGGATCGGCCGGGACATCCTGCCGCCGATGCCGTGGCAGCCATTGTCCGATGCCTCGGAAGAGGATCTGAAGGCGATTTATGCCTACTTGGCCTCGCTGAAGCCGGTGCACAACAGCGTGCCGGAGGCGAAGGCTCCGCCGGCGATCGCTCCGAGCCAAGCCCCTGCGGTGACACCTCAAGGCTCCGCGAACGGTGAGGGGGCAATCTCCTCGATCAGCCGCGGGCTCTAAGACGGGAAATGGGCGGGCAGGATCGCTCTCTCCTCAGCGATCTTGCGCGCCCCTTGCCGCGCCCGAGAAGCGTGCCTCGTATTCCGGATCCAGGGTGCCGAAGAGCTTGTCCCAGACCAGAGTGTAGAAGCCGAAGTTGTAGCGCGGGTGCTCATGATGCTCCGCGTGGAAAGTCGAAGTGCCGATGAGCCCCAGCACGGGGATTGAGCGCAGGCGCTCCGGGAAGGGCTCGACGCCGGAGTGTCCGAGTGTACCGAAAAGCACATTCAGCGCGAGGTAGGCCATGAGCCCGGGCACCGACATGGGATAGGCGGCGAGGAAGACGATCATCAGCGAGCCGAAGCCGATGACCTCGAGCGGATGGAGCACGAAAAGGCTGATCGGGTTGGTCGATTCGTGGCGATGGTGGAAGCGATGGAAAAGGCGGTAGAGCCGCGGGTGATGCACCACGCGGTGGAAGAAATACATGCCGAGGTCCATGAAGAGGGTCATCACCCCGCAATCGAGGATCGCGCGCCCGATGCCACTCGCGTGGAGAGTGATGTGGCCCATGGTCCATAGCTTCCAGCCTGCGACGGATACTGCCGCGTTCAGCACGATCGCAGAGAAGGCGGCGGCGAGCTCAATCCCGCGCAGAGGTTCCCAACGATCAAAGATCCGCCGGTGCCGGAATGCGATCCCGAGAAACCAGCAAAAGGCTACCGAGGCGGCGAAGATTCCGAGATTCGCCAGGAGGAAGAAGATGGATGCCTCAAGCAGTGAGGCGGATTTGAGGAGCTCAAGCATCATTCAAGCGGCGCACTACCGGTCCTCTAGCAGGTAGAACACGTCGGTGCGGATCCTGGAGGAGTCCGTGTTCCAGCTTGCGTCCCAGTGATCGTAGATCTCCCAGCAAACGCCAGCGTGAGGGCGGTCATTCTGCGCGCACCACTCGCGGATGGCGGCGTGTGCCTTGCCGAGTCCGCCGTAGGGGCCGAAGTGAGTCGTGGTTGCGATCCGGCCTGCGGGCAGTTGCGAGGAATGCACGCGGCCATTGCCCGTGAAGGGCTCGCCGACTTCAGCCCCGACTTCAACCCATCCTTGTGGATCGAGATACAGGGCCATGTGCCTTCCGGGTTTGGGCAGACCGGCGGCTTTGATGAAGGTCCAGACTTCCCCGCAAGCGGCGGGGACGAAGCGTGCCAGTTCGCTGGCAGGCACGCGCTCGCGGATCACGGCGGTGGGGATTGCATCAGCTTCGAGCAATTGAATGGTGTAGCTCATTTGGGTTTGCTTTGGGCTTGGAGGGACTTGGGTGCCTTGTCCCGCCAAGCTTGGCTCAAAAGTCCCTTCACGATTTCCGGCTTGGCGTTACACAGGATGATGCGCAGGCCCACGACTTTCTTGCCCCAGTGCAATTCCTCGATGAATTCCGGATGGGCGTCCAAGGCTGCGGCACGGTGCTGCTCCGCGACGAAGATGTGGAGGTGCTCTTCATCCGGCGGCAGGGTGGCGAAGATCTTTCCCCGCACGCGGAAGGAGCTGTAGTCGAAGTGCGGGTCCTCACTCGCCTCCGGGAGAGACAAGGCGTGCTTGCGGAGGGGAGTGATTTTCATGGGAGATGAATGCTGTTAGATTGCCGCTTACACAGGGACCGCTTCCACCACGCTGACTGCGGAGGCAGTGGGCACCACGCGGTTGAGGCGGAAGCCGGCCTTGGCGAGCAGGGCGGCGTATTCCTCCGCAGTCCGTTCCTGGCCGCCGGGCAGCACCAACATCACGATGTCGAGGATCTTGCCGGGGTGCGGGCTGTCATCGGAGGGAAGCACCATCTCGATCAGCAGTAGCTTGCCATCCGGCTTCATGACCTTGCGGCAGTTGCCCAGGATCGTGAGGCACTGTTCCTCGCTCCAGTCGTGGATGACGTGGGAGAGCATGTAGGCATCGCCACCCGTGGGCACGGATTCGAAGAAGCTGCCTCCTTCGATTGTCACGCGATCCCCGATCCCGCGGTCCTTCAGCAGGGGCGGCGCTTCCTTCACCACGTGCGGCATGTCGAAGAGGATGCCGCGGGCATGGGGCGCGGAGTTTAGGGCCGCAGCCAGCAGGTTGCCGGTGGCACCACCGACATCCACGATGGTGCCGAAGCCGGAGAAGTCGTAAGCTGCAGCCACCGCCGCAGGTTCCGCACCGTGGAAGCCGACCATGGTCTCGCTGAAGAGCGATGCTTCTTCGGGATGTTGCGAAAGGTATTCGAAGGCTGGCATGCCCATGGCCTTCTCGAAGCCAGTGCCACCGGTTTCGAGGGAGTGCATGATATTCTCGAATCCGGCCACGAAGGTGGGGCCTCCGAAGGTCAGCAGGGTTGCGCGCGCCGCGCCTGGTGCTCCGGTTTTCAAAGCTTCACCCAGGGGCGTCAGCGCGAAGCGATTCTCCTCGCGATGCGTTAGGATGCCCAGGCTCGCCAGGGTCCGCATCAAGCGGTGGAGGGAAGGGGCATGGGTGCCGGTGGGGCCGGCTAACTCGACTGCGCTTTTCGGTCCCGGGGCGAGGTGATCGGCCAAGCCGAGCTTGGCAGCTGCATAGACGATCTTGGAGATCCAATGGGCGGAGCCCATCTGGATGAGTTGAGCGTGGGGTGGGGGGAGTTCGCCGGAGCTTTGGGGATCCATGAGGAGTTTCTGAGTTAATCGCTGCGTTTATCAGGAACGGATCGCGGGGATAGGATTTTCGAGTCAGTCCCACCAAAAGTACCATCGGCTCGATGTTTGCAGAGCCTTGGCCAAGGTGGCTACGGATCCCACACCTTGATCCACGATGTCCGGACAATACAGATACTGCTGCCAGGCCAGTTCCATCGCTTCGGCCTCGGATTGCGGTGGTCGGCTCACCTCATACTCGATCACGTCACCGGTCATGGTCAGGATCCTTGCGCCGAAGCGTGGGGCCCAGGAACGCGCGGCGGCGGCATGGATGAAAGGCGAGGGGCAAGCGTTCCAATCGCCGAAACGCAAGTGGAGCGGGATGAGTGTGGGATCATCGGTGGGAACGTAGGCGATGAAGACCTCCGGGCGTGCCTTGCCCTGATAGTCTCTGCCTACGCTCAGCGCCGTCATAGGAGTCACGCCCTTCGGGTAAACCTTGAGCTGCTCGGATGGATCCTCATCCTCGTGCTCGGTCCTCTGTTCTTCAACCCAACGCGGGAAATCGAGCTTGCTGAGCGCTGCCAGCTGCTCATCCATGCTGTAAGGCTCTTCCAACATATCGATGTGGCGGATCGCATGCTCATAGTCGCCGATGATGACCGGAAGCCCCCGGGAAGGGGCCGGGGACTTCCGCATTGCCAGTATCTCCGCCTCAACCGTATCGCCATGATGGGCGGTCAAAGGAAAGGGAAACCCGGCGGCCAGTTCTTCCAAGCAGCAGCCAACTAGCTGAGTCGGTGGCAGCTCCCGCTTCCCGAACAATTTTTCGAAGAGGCCCATGGTGCGAGCATGTTAGATCATCATGTCAGCGCGATTGCAACCTCGCCCGTCACCCTTGGTCAGGGTTCGAGGATCGCCCAGCGCTCATGATCTCGCCAGCGGCCGCCGACTTTCAGATACTTGGGGGAGAAGCCCTCCTTTTTGAAGCCGCAGGACGAAACCAGCGCGATCGAGGCGCTGTTGCCCGGTTGGATGTTAGCTTCCAGGCGGTGCAGCTTGAGTGTCTTGAAGGCATACTTCAGCACGGCCTGCATTCCCTCGCGCATCAACCCCTGTCGCTCGTGGCCGGCGAAGGCGTAGTATCCGATGTAGCAGCCTTGGAGCATACTGCGGACGACGTTGCCAAGATTGATGACGCCCACCAGGTCACCCGTGTCACGGCGGCAGACGAGGAAGGGATAGTTGGTCGGCGGCGTCATCCTCTCCAAATAGCCGCGGAATTTCTCCGGCGTCTCCGGAGCGTAGATCCACGGCCGGTGCAGGCCACGGCTGGCCTTGGCCGCGGCGAGGAAGGCTGCCTCGTCGGAGGCAGTAGGTGGACGGATGATGACGCGGGCTTTCATGGCGGTCCTCTAACGCCGGGATCATTGGCACCCGCGTGGCCAAATCAAGCACGCTGGCTTGTTCAGCTGCTCCGACGGCGAAGCCGTTCCTGATACTCGCGGAGTTTGACCGCAAAGCCCTCCAAGAATTCTTCATTCGAGCGCCCTTCGTCCAAGCGGCGGGCCAGCTCCAGTTGTGCCTCGATGTCCACGCATTCCTCGAGCGTGGCTGCGTTGCTGCCGTAGAGAAGTCCGGCTGGCCACTCGTGCCCACTGTATTTCAGCCAATCGAGCACCACCGACAATAGTTTGCTTCGAGCCTCCCCGTCGTCCGGACAGAGTTCCACCAACTCCATCAGTAGCCCCATCTCGGTCTTCCAGCCGCTTTGCTCGTGGAGCGAGCGGTCGCGGTAGAGGCTTTGCGCGGTTCGGGCCAGCCATTTGATGCTCCATGGGTCCCGCTTCGTGTATCCGTCTAGCAGCACCGGGAAGATGAGATCCCGATAAAGCTCGTGCCGGATTCGATGCCCGTTGTTCTCGTTTTCCAGGAACCAGCGGGCCCACTCCGCCTTTTCCTCCATCGAGCGGAATGAGGCGATGAATGCCACAACAAGCGAAGCCGCGCCAGCCCGGTCACCCATGGCCAGCGCGCGCTTGTAGTCCTCGTAGTGCGATGGATACATCCCTTCGGCTTGCGCACGCTTATGGCCTCTCCTCTACGCCTATGTTAGCAAGCGATTCGATAAACTCCCAAGAGGGCCACTGGGCAAACCAAGCGGCTGCATCTTCGTCGATCTCTTCCGGCTCTTGTTCGTTTATCCAAGCCTGGAACTCCGGTGACTTCTCTTTTTCTAGTCTGGAGGCATATTTGGTAGCCGCTATTCCGTGAAGAAACGCCATCACCGCGGAATCGAGGGCCTCCTGAAGCAAGCGGATTCGTTCCGGGGTGCTTGCTTCCCCGGAGCTCATCGACCAAGCTTCGTTGAGAAATTCGCCATCGGTGTACTGGTCCCGTTTCCGGAACATGTTCGAGAGCTGGCGGGCCATAGATTCCAAAGAGGGTGGCTTGGGTGGCCCCGGGCAGTCCGGACACAAGGGCTCGGAGTTGAGACAATCCTGGCAATAGAGCCTGCCGCAGATCGGGCAGGATCCATGGGAGGAGGCCCACTTGTCGGGATCAGCGAGCGCGACCGGATTGCCACCGGGGATCACCGAGAGGGAGATCATCCGCTGGCATTTGTTACAGAGGGCGACTGTCATAGGGAGCTTGGCGACCGATAGGGAAGATCCTCCAGTGCCAAGGATCAAAGCACACGATACTTCAAATACAGGACCAGTCGGCCTTCCTCCCGGATCAAGTGGACCTCCGTGTTGTGTCGATCGCTTCCCGACTTCTTCGATATCAGCGCACCAGCGAAGCTCTTCGGCCACCAGGTGCAGCGGTTGTTGGCCATGCCGTCGGGAAAATCCTTCTCGGGCATCAGCTTCGCGATTTCCGCCTCCACTGCTTTCTGATCGGCAGCGGGAATCTCATACTTCGCGAAGTAGATCGGATCGATCGGCGGGACGTAGTGGAAGCGCAGTCCCCTTGCTCCTGCGGGCACATCGAAGCCAGTGGCATCCTCGATCAATTTGCTCGAGTCAGCGTCGAAGGACTTCTCATCGAGGTCATACTCCGTCGCGTTCCTTCCGCATCCCACGAGAAGCAGGACGAAGAGCAGGCCGAGAAGTCCGGCGGCTCTGGAAATGCACGATTGGTTCACGGCTCGTAACAAGCCCGGGATGTCTTGCCCTGCAAGGCAAACACTGTGAAATTATGGCTTCCAGCCGGGCAGAGCAGCCGCCTGCTTGATCCAGTCCTTCATCTGCGCCTCGTCGAATCCTCCTTCAGGAATATCGATCCAGCGGGTCTCGCCGCTCTTCGGTGTGCCGCCGGGCGGCATGGGCTTCAGCGATTTGCCCGCGAAGAAGGTGACCTTCACATACTTCGTCAGGCAGTGTGCGCCGAGAAACCAGCCCTGGCCCTCCACGCCGTAGAAGGGTGAGTTCCACCGCACCGCCTTGCTCACCTTGGGAACGAGGCGCTCGATGAGCTTGTCGAGCTTTCGCCCGATCTCGCCCTTCCACTCGGGCATTGCCGCGATGTAGGCCTGCACCGGCTCATCGCCATCGCCCTTCGCGATCTGCGGATTGCCGCCCGAGAGCAGCACTACGCCGGTTTTCGGTTCCCGTGGCAACTTGTCCCGGTAGCCTTCCGCATCCTTCTCCGGTGCGGGTTTCGACTTGGTTGCCTTCTTCGCTGCCTTTGCCTTCGGCTCCGGCGCGGAGCCATCCTTGCCTGAATTCGACTTCGGGGATTTCATTCTGGGTAGGAGGGTCGAGTTGGATACGAGCTGCTAGCCAGCTTTCTTCGCAAAGAGCCGCAGGACCAGATGGCCCTTCCACAACCAGAGCCCGGAGAGCAGCAGCACGGGCATGAAGATGTAACGGAACATCGGCGCATACTGCTGCACCTCCTGTTGTGGACCGTAGATGTAACCGATGATCGGGAAGCCAAAGAGAATGTGGATCCAGCGGAAAATCACGCGTTGAGTGCCTGGTTTCATAGGATGGAGTGCTCGATACCTGGTCTCATGCTTGCTTGGCATCCGCGTCGGCGACCAGGCTGGCGAGCTGCCCCAGCATCTTCGCCCAGCCGTAGCCTGCGCCCTTGAAGGCTTGCTCGCCGAAGGGGTGGGCGAGGTCAAAGCCCGAGTGCTCGAAGACCAGACGCGTGCCCTCGCCCGCGGGCTCCAGGTCGAAAGATACCCGCGTATCGACGACTGCTCCGCCCGCCGACCACGAGAAGACCAGCCGGCTCGGCGGCGCGCATTCCAGCACCTCGCAGTGCACGGTCAGGCCATCGAAATTCGCCTTGGGATTCGGCGGCACGAGGAAAGTGAAGCGATGTCCGATTCGCGGCCGGAAGTCGTTAGGAAACATCCACTCGGCGAGCGATGTGCTGTTGGCAATGGCTTGCCAGACCTGCTCTGGCGCTTGTGGCATCGCCATTTCTCTTCGGATCGTATTGTTCATGTGTCGGTCTTTTCTGCGAGGTGCTTTTGGAGTCGTTGCAAGCGATCGTCCCAGAATCGCTCATAGTGCGCGATCCACTCCCGCACCGGGCTGAGCCGTTCGGGCACCAGCCGGTAGCGGCGCTCCCTGCCGTGCCGCTGCTCGGTCACGAGGCCGGCGTCCAGCAAGACCCTGAGGTGCTGCGAGACAGCCGGGCGGCTCATCTGGAAGGACTCTGTGATCGAGTTGACGGAGCGATCGGTGTCGGCCAGCAGATCGATCATCTGGCGTCGTGCCGGATGACTGATCGCGTCAAAGACGTCGGGTTCGCGCTTGGGTGAAATCACCATGCGCGGAATATGCGTAAGCAAATGCTTACCTGTCAAGCGCGCTTCTCAGCGCCAAGCTCGGAGCCTCTGAGATCAATCGTCCAAGCCCTTGCCTTCGAGGATCTGCGGGATGCACTTCTCGACCCGCGCTTCCCGCGTCTTCGATTGTTTTGCGGAGGAGAAGTGCAGCAGGTAGGCCCGCTGCCGGCCCGGCGTGAGTGCCTCGAAGGCGGCCCGCAGGCGAGGGGCGGCGTCCAGCTTGCGTTCGAACTCTTCCGGCATGCTGAACTCGGTCGTTTTCTTGTAGGTGACCTCCAGGCCGGCCTTCTCCACTTCGATCGCTTGCTGGACGTAGGCCTTCAGTATGGCCTTCATCCCGGCGATCTGCTTGGCGCTGGTGAAGCGCACCTGGCGCGCCGCCTGCACGTTCGCCGTTTGTTGGACCAAGATAGCCTCGGGATCCTTCATCAAGGCTCCTTTGAAGAAAAGGTAGGCGCAGTAGTCCTTGAAGCCGTGAATCAGCACGATGTTGTTGCCCTCGTGCGTGTAGCACGGCTGGCCCCACTTCAATTCCTCCGTCAACCCGCTGCCGAGGGCGATCTCGCGCAGCTTTGCGAATTCATCCTGCCATTTGTCGGCCTCGCTCAGGACGGCATCGACCTTGGGATTCGTTGGGCTCTTCGGCATATGCTGTTAGGTCGCTTGGTTTGAGGGGCTCATCCGTGATACTGTGCCTCACAACGTGCGAAGTAGTGGACGCTGTGCTCCGGTCCCTCCTCAAGGAAGCGCAAGACCTTGTTCAGGGGCATGATCATCCCATCCGGCTTGCGCACGAGAAATGCATTGGTGCCGAGAGTGCGCTCGGGAAGGAGGCGCTGCAAGTCCGGGTGGGACGGCATGTAGTCATCGTAGTCGCACCAGTCGTAACTATCGGGCCAAGCCATCCGGATGCATTCGCCGATGTATCCGCCGCAGCGGAGCGCCAGGATTTTGTAGTCCAAGCTGCTGAGATGCTCCCGATTGACGAGAACCATGGAGAGGTAGTCGTCAACTGCATCGAGCGAATCGATCGACCCATCAAGCGCTTCCCGGTCAAGGTAGTCCGCGAAGGGGATCTCGTTGTCGTCCGACAGACGCCCGAGAAACAAGAGAGCGAAACTCCTGAATATCGAATTCGTTTCCTCAGCGGTCATTTGTGGGCGGATAATTCCGTGGGGTGCATATCTGAGATGGTGGCCCAAGCGATGAAAGCCAAATTCAACCGGGCTCCAGCTACTGCCGCAGGATCTTCTCCATGGCCCTTCCCTTCGCCAGCTCGTCGATGAGCTTGTCCAGATAGCGGACCCTCTGGATGAAAGGATCTTCGATGTCTTCCACTCGATCGCCGCAGATGACGCCCTTGATCAGCCCGCTATTGGGATGGAAGCGGGGTGATCCGGCAAAGAAGGTCTCCAGATCGCTTTCTTGTTCGATCTGCCGCTCCAATCCCGCTTGGTCGTAACCCGTCAACCAGCAGATGATGTGATCGACCTCTGCTTTTGTGCGATTCTTGCTTTCCGCTTTTCTGACATACATCGGATAGACCTTCGCGAAGATGATGGCGGCGACTTTGTGCCTGGGGGTTTTCATTCTTTCAGCAGAGCGGGTTAGGCTTGGCTGTCTTTGGGCTACGGTGCAGCTCACTGCTGTTCCACCGGGCTCAAGGTGTGGGCATCCCGGGCCATCAGCCAGCGGCCGTCGGCCTGCCTGCGGTAGATGGTGATCCGATATCCGGCGTGCTGCGCCTCCTCCCCGCCGCTGTGTGGAGTCACGGACACGCTGTCCCGGCTTCGGGTGTAAGCCACTTCGCCGACAACGACGACTTCCTCCAACTCGCTGCTGCAGCGGATTCGAAGCTCTTTGTAGGCGGCCGAGAACTTGGCGGCAAAGCCGTCCCGGTCGAGCGGTGGCCCGCCCGGATTGAGCAAAACCAGATCGTCCGTGATCCAAGTGAGCAAGCTGGCAAGGTCGCCGGCGTTCACTGCATCGATCCAGCTCGAGTGCAGCTCGCGGATTTTTCGTTCCTCAGGATTCATTGGCAAATCTTCAACTGGGATATTTCTCAAACTTCGGCAATGCGGGATTCAATGCATCCCAGGGATGCGCGTCTGAAGTCCACACCTCCACCTGCGGGTTGAACCAGCTCGGGTCATCCAGGCTCGCGGTGCGGATCGCCGCAAATTGCGGGGCGGCGTCGGGCTTGATCACGATCGGTGAGCCGCAATCGGAGCAAAAGCCACGACGGGTCATGCCGCTCCTTTCGCTGGGCGAGGCATGGAAGCGCGGCGTGCCCTGCACCAGCACGAAGGCCTCCGTCGGCACGATCAGGAAGGACGAAAAGGGCCCGCCGCTGGAGCGCTGGCAATCCCGGCAGTGGCAGTGGAGCATCATCACGGGTGCTGCGCTGGATTCGTAGCGGATCGCACCGCACGCGCATCCGCCTGAAAAGGGAGTAGGGATCGGATTCATGGAATGATTCGTTTGTCGATTGGTTCAATGAACCCGACGAACAGACCTCCATCTTCAGGACATTCCTTTTCCTATTTCGGAAATTTTGTCCCGCTTCTCATGCTTCCCGGAAGACCCCGCCTTGCGCAAGGCGGGTAATCACTCCGCCAGACCAATCCACAACGCATCATTCATAAAGGACTGCGCGTAGCCGTAGGGCATCGCGCGGTCCTCACCGCTGCCGGAATCGCGGATCAGGAAGACCCCGCCGCCCGGCTGCGCCGGATCATCGTGGTAGCCCACCAGCAGCACGCTGTGGCCGTCGAAGACATCCTCCGCTCCGCAGGTCTGGAGCACGCCGTCCTTCCACGCTGCCTCCTTCGGCCAGCGGAAGCCGCCGCACACCGGCCAGCCGGAGTTCAGGGTCTGCTTGATCGAGGCGAACTCGTCCGCGCTGAGGCCCGTCTTGGGATTCCACTTCTTCAGCCAGTGCTCGGAAAGGCCCAGTGCCATCGTCTCCCCGGCGGAGGCTGCCGCCTTCTCATCCGGATTCCGCTCCGCATCGAACTTCCGGCCATAAGGCATTTCGTCCTCAGCGCATACACCGTGGCGGGCGAAGCCCTTCCACATATCGGAGAAGAAGCCACCGTCGCGGGCCTGCTTGCGTTCTTGGTTCGCTGCCCAGTTCACATAGTCCACGCTCAGCCGTGCGCCCTTCTTGCGCGCCTTGCCCAGCGCGAACTCCAGCCCGCCGGTGAAGGTGAAGACCGAGCAAGTCGGCCGGCTGCCTTGCCGACGAGGGCCGAGATCCCATGTCTTGAGCACCGGCCTCAGGTCCGCTTTCGCGGGCAGTTCGGAGGCTCCTGCACCGGCGCTCCATCCCAGCAGGAGGGAGAGGGTAAGGACGAGAAGCCGGGAGTTCCGTAGCTGGATCATTTCACCCCCTACGCGGTGGAGGCCCTGCTGGTTTCATTCCTATCGAGGGCGTCGTGAGAATTCTCCCAACTTGCCTGTCGCGATGTGAAGGGGGCGGGCGGTTCGCGCAACGCTTGCCTAGGCCTCGGGGATTTTCCGGCGGGACTTCCTCAATTTGTTGTCGTCGGCGATTAACGCGGCGCATTCCTCCAAAGTTGGGATCGTTCGGTCCTCGGCGATCCTGTGAAAGGCTCCGCAATTGTCATCAGCGCACCCGCAGGGAATAACCCGCACTGGATGCCTCGTGAGACTCATGCGTTTGCGCCGCGCGTTCATGCGCTGTTCGCTCTTCACGGTGTCGATGATTGCATCCCGTTTCAGGAATTTGCCCGCCATAAGGGGAGTGATGATATATCCAACGCATTCAGGATAGCAAGCGCGGTGCTTGGATGCAATGAGCACAGGAGCCGGAGGCGACCACTGCGACGCGACAAGGCGAGCTTCGCATCCTCACGCGCCGTCTGCGGCTTGTTCGACCTTGGCGATGTCGATCTTGACCATCTCGCACATGGCTTCCATCGCGCGCCGGGCACGGTCCCGGTCGGGATCGCTGATGAGTTCCATCAAGCGGGTCGGCGTCACTTGCCAGAAGACGCCCCAGCGGTCCTTGAGCCAACCGCAGGCCACCTCGGTGCCGCCATCGGCCGTCAGTGCTGTCCAGAGCCGGTCCGTCTCAGCCTGGTCCTCGCAAGCAATCAGGAAGGAGACCGCCTCGGTGAAGGTAAATCCCGGCGTGTTGAGCGCAAAATATTGGGTTCCTGCTAGCGTGAACTCGACCATGAGAACGGTGCCGGGTTCGCCTCCCTCCGTCGCCATCGGCGAGTGGGTGATCTTATCGATCCGCGAGTTGGGCAGGAGCGAAACGTAGAAGCGGGCTGCCTCCTCGGCTTGGCCGTCGAAGGTGAGGAATGGTGTGATCTTTTGCATGAGTTTTGATGTAGCTGGTTTTTGGGGAACGTCGGGACGCAAAAACCGCCGAAGCTCAACCGCCACATGGGGCGGCGCAAGGGGAACTTGCGGGCTCCCCTTGGCACGGGTCACGGAAGGCTACCTGGGACTACTCCTCGGTCATGGGGAGCAAGCGAGAGTCTTCCAATGCCGCGAGACGGTGCCCCATGCCCGCGAGATACTCCTGGTTCGAGGCAAACTCCAGGAACGAGGACACACTGGTTTGGCGGACCAGCATCACGGCATCCCAACGTTCCTCGCTCGGGCCGATGAGGAACTCTCCGCCTCTCCCGAAAAAGATGACCTCGCCCCCGGAGTTCTCCAGGAATGGACGGGTGTGCTCCATGTAGAGACGGTAGGCTGCTTCTCCGCTGATGGGTGAGGGCAGCGCGAGATCGGGTGCAGCGGAATAGTCTGCGATCTCGCGGAAGCGCAGCAGGTTGAGCATCACAACGCTGCCGGAAATCTTGCGGGAAAAAAAAGCGCGGCCCGATTCCTGGGTCGGCTCGAAGTAGGCTTTGGTCGGCATGATTGGTTTACAGGGCGGGCAGCAGAATGAGTGGCACGGATTCAAGAACCGCACCCGTTCATCAGCGATGCGGACAGCCTGGCCAGCAGCAGGGCCGGCGCATGCCGCCTTGCATCTTGTCGATGCCGACCCTGATGCGCTTCTCCCGTGTGGCCTCCTGCTTGGCGGATGTCACCCAGCAGATCCACTCATTGCGTGCCAGCGGCGTGATATCGCCCCACAGGCTTTTGGCCGCGGTATTGGCCGCGATGGCTTTCCGGAAATCTGCCGGCAGTTGATGGACGGTGCCGTCCCCAAGTTCTTGCGTGCTCATGCTCGGTGCCTAGCCCTCAGAGGAATGGGCCGGTGGTGTCTGGAGTCGGTCAATGATGCGAAGACGCCGGACCACAAGTTCGTCGATCTCCAGCCGGCGGATCCGGGCACGGCCGATTACCAGGCGGCCAATCGCGAGCGCTCCGACGGCCAAGGCTCCGACCGCCACCGACGCTAGCACCAAGGTTCCGATCGCGTGTGCTCCAGTGGCGCTTGCTCCGATCGCTTGCGCGCCGATGCTGATCGGCGGTGAAGAGCAAGCACTCGGACTGCGATGGTGGGGCGAAGGCTCGGAGGAATATTCGATCATTGCTTCGTTCGCTTGGAGGCCGTGTGGCCGTGAATGTGCACCAGGACTCTATCGCGGCGACGAGAATATCAGGGGATGACCGTGTTCTTGGCCAAGGTCTTGAATCTCTCTCCATCGTCCTGGACGACCGTGATGGTGACGAATCCCGACTTGCTGGTCTTGATGTCCCTCACGATCCCGGACTTTCCGGCGTGAGTGCCGCTGACTACCTGGCAGCGGACTCCATCCTTCAGTTTCGCGGGCGGATTGTCTTTGGGATTCATAGGGAGGGCTGTAGCTCGGAGAATGAATGCCGGAATGGTGGGGGATTCAAGGATGGACGCGGATCAACTATTTCGGAACCAGCACTTCCTGGCGCCCGTCCTTGTTGGTGAGCTTCACTGAACTGCCTGCGCCCTCGGCGAGGATCTGAACTCCACTCCAATCCCTTCGCTCGGAGTCTCCGGCCAGGCTGATTCCCGAGCCATCCACGGATCCGCCGATTTTCACTACCGGTCGGCCATTCGGGTCAATCAAGCGGAAGAGGGCTCCCTCCGGGTAACTCTTTCCATCGGGCATGGTGGTCGGCGTGGTCACCAGGATCTGTGACCGGACTCTGCCTTGCTCGTCGACGATCTCCAGCGAGCGGGCACGCAAGACCGGAACGACACCTTGCTCGGCCACCGCGGGACGCAGGCGCATTAGAATGAAAGCGAGCAGGACCAGATTAATTGCCGTGAGCGCGAGCGCAATCCCTTGGGTTTTCATGACCGGTTCTTGAACTATAGCTGCTCGAGCAAGCTGCGGCGAATCGGGAACTCAAAGCTCGAGGGCGACCTTGCTGCTAGTGCCAGTCCAGGAAATACCGCAGCCAAAAAATTCCAGAAGCGGCGGCAAATATCCACGTCCACTTTTGAACGCGAATGAAGAAAAGCGATCCGTCCTGATCGAGCTCGAACTCCTTGCCGGTCTCCTTGTCGATGACGATTCGCTTCGGCTTCTTGTCGAGATACCTCGCGAAAAAGAAGTTCCCCAGTCCTCCGATCAGGAAGCTGCAGGCCCACATCAGGTTGTGATCCTGCAGCGGCGGCTTGAGTCCGCTCGCGGCTTCATACACTCCCTGCGTCAGGGCCATTCCCGCCAAGAGTATCATCAAGGTCAGGAAGCCCTTGCCAGAGAAGAAGATCATTCTTCGCGATATGCTAGAGGTCCGCGGCTGGCCTCGCAAGAGTGTTCCTGATTCCAGCCATCCGGATCGGAACAGAGGCGGAAATGAAACACCTGCGGCGCGGACCTCGTAGCGAACCCAGGCTGGTGGCGGCGAGGATCGCTTGCTGCACCCGTTTTTTCAATATGAGCCTGCGCTTCAAAAAGGTCTTCGTGCTGCTCTTGGGGGCGCTTGGCTTGTCAATGCTGTCCCGGGCGGAAGTTCCACAGGTCGGGGAGACCTCGAAGACGGAGCCCGCCAAACCTGCGGTCAACCCGGAAGCCAGGGTACGGGCGCAGCTCCTGCATGAGATGATTCACGGTGCCTTGCAGGTGATGCACCGGGATTACTTCGACCCCAACGCAAAGGATCCGATTCCCTCTTCGGCCTTGGAGGATGTCTTTGTCGAAATGAAGCGCGGCTGGGACGTCGATATCCGCTGGCTGGCGGTCAACGGCAAGGCGATGAACATCGATCATGAAGCGCGGAACGCCTTTGAGAAGGCTGCGGTGAAGTCGCTCGCCGCAGGCGGGGAAATGCACGATGCCGTGGCCGACGGCCGCTACCTTTATGCTGGTGCGATCAACCTCGGGAATTCCTGCCTGAAATGCCATGTGCCGGACCGCCAGTCACTGGAGAACCGGAAGGCGGCCGTCGTGATCTCGATGCCGCTTGTGATCGATGTTAGAAAAGACAAATAGCCAGTTCCGCCTTGCTCCGATCGGTGGAATTCAAAATTCAAAGACCGATCCCGCCGGGGTATTTCTCCCAGGCATTACTCTCCGCAGCCTGCTTCAGGATCGCATTCCGCTTCACGAGGAAACGGCGCATGTAGTGGGTGAGGACGACTGCGTCGAAGATGCGTCCCAGCGGACCCAGCGGTGACTGGAATTCGAAGCGGTCACGCATGATCGTCCTGCCGTCCTGGTCCTCGAAATAGTGATCGTGCTGCATCCGGTGGAACGCGCCCTTGAGTATCACATCCTGAAAGTGGCGCGGCCGGTCAAACTTCGTGATCTTCACGCTCAAGCGCTGGGTGATGCCGAAATGCCGCGCCTCCCAAGTGACTTCCTCGCCAAAGCCGATGAGACCTGAAGTCACTCCCGCCACCGCACGCTCATGCGTGCCCTCGGCGCTGTCCTGGTGGGCATCGATGCTGCGCGCTAAATCGAACACTCTCTCCACGGGAGCGTCGATTACAGTCTGGAGTTCGATTAGCGCCATTCCCGTTCGCCCAACAGCGCCATGGTCTGCAAAGGCGCAGGGATATTCAAGGCCGCGATCCGCGGCGCAGCGGAGTGGGTGCCCAACAAGGGGAGCGATATCTTCCATTTTTCTGTCCAAGGACCGCGGAAGCAGACATGGAAATAACAACAAGACCACCCATGCGAACCATCCTCTATTTCCGCGAAGGGAACTCCGACAAAGTATACCAGACCGCGATCGAGCCGGCTGAGGGAGGCTTCGTGGTGAACTTCGCCTATGGTCGCCGCGGCTCCACCTTGCAGACCGGAACCAAGACGCAGCGACCTGTATCGGAAGAGGAAGCCCGCAAGATTGCCGCCAAGCTCATCGCCGAGAAGCAGGCTAAGGGCTACACGATTGAAGCTGACGGCACCCCCTTCCTATCCACGGAGAACGAAGGCAGGGCCACGGGAATCCACTGCCAGCTGCTGAATTCAATCGAAGAAGATCGGGTTTCCACCTTGCTCCAGGATTCCCGCCATGTTCTTCAGGAGAAGCACGACGGTCGACGCATGCTCGTCCGCAAGCAGGGGAGCGAGATCATCGGCATCAACCGCCGCGGTTTAGCCGTCACGCTTCCCAAGGCGATTGAGAACGAAGCCCGTGAGATCCCCGGGGACTTCCTGATCGACGGCGAAGCGGTGGGCGATTTGCTCCATGCCTTCGACCTTTTGGAGGTGGTTGGGAGTGACACACGGCAGTGGGGCTTTCTGGACCGCCATGATGGCTTGATCCGGCTCCTCGCCAACGGTTCTGCGATTCGCGCAGTGAGCATCTTTGTCGAGCCAGCCGCCAAGCAGAAGGAATTCCTCCGCCTGCGGAATGCGGGAGCCGAAGGAGTTGTGTTCAAGGACCGCACCGCTCACTTCCATGCTGGACGACCCGCCTCCGGTGGCACGCAACTGAAGTTCAAGTTTGTGACCACCGCCTCCTTCATCGTGGGAGCCGTGAACAATCGCCGCAGCGTCGCCCTCTTGCTTCTGGATGACGACAAGGAGGTTCCAGCCGGCAACGTCACGATCACTCCGTCTTTCGATCTGCCCGAAGTGGGAGCCATCGTGGAGGTTCGTTACCTCTATGCCTTCAAGGAGAGCGGCAGTGTCTATCAACCGGTCTTTCTGGGCGCGCGTGATGACCTGGAGCGCGCGGATTGCACCTTGGACCAGCTCAAGTACAAAGCCGGGCAATAGCCCGGCTCAGCGCTCATCTATGCCAGGAGGCATTTCGCCAGCCGGCCCGTCATCCAGCATCGTTCAAGAGCTGGCGACGGGCGGATGGCGGTGTGACTTGGGCAATCAGGACCTCGAGGACCGTCGGCTGCGGAAGCAAGCGCCTCCTAACAGAAGGCCTGCCAATCCCAGCATGCTTCCGGGTTCGGGAATGGTGGAGAGTTGCTGGGGAACGGGACCGATCTGACCTACGATCAGGTCGTTGCCACAGGCTTGCGTCAGATAAAACGACGCTCCGTTCGCCTCCAAGGCACTCGCAATCGGGGTCAGGTCAAAAGTCGCGAACCAGTTCGGCTCACCCAAATTAAGGTCCGGGTTGAAGGCGTTGTCCAAATAGGCGTCATTCACGCTCAACACGGTGGCCAATTTTGTCACCCCAAATTGAGTCTCCGATCCAGGCGTGAACTTGTAAGGTCCCGCTACTTCATTGTCGCCGAACCAGACCGACGTGAGCACAGATGACGGAGTCAGCTGGTAGATGCTGTAGGTCAGTTGATTGGTGCCCGAAACCGACAGGGTGATGGCGTAGTCATACCCGAAAACCGAGTTGGACTGGGTCTCGAAGCCGTTTGTTCCATCGTTCGTTCCCATCGGCGCGCGGTTCGGGCCGGTTTCGATGAAAATCGTCGAGATCCCGAACAAGTTATGAGAGGGATCGGTCAGCATCGTGGGGTTGTATCCCCCTACGTAGGCAAGGGTATTGCTATCCTTGTCGTAGCCGAGGGCCCGGAGGTCCCACGGATCGGTGGCGAGGTTCCCGACTTCGACCTCTTTGTATTCGTAGATGCCGCGGGGATCAGTGCCGTAGCTGTGCCCGGTGAGGCCGTCAAAGATGGTAATGTCAGTGAGTGCTGCTTGGGCAAGGGGCGCGGTGCAGGCAAGCAGGGTCGTAAACAGCAGTGTCTTCATTTTTTGGGGGGTAATCCACCGACATATCAACACGGGGGGCGTGAAATGTCGTCGCGGGGGTTCGAGTGCCCGGAGAGAGGGCAAGGATTTCGGCACCCATTCGGCTTTATGTGGCGCATTTGTCAATCGCATTCGATTGCCTATGCGCAAGCCAAGCGCAGTTAGATTAGTTTGGAATAATGCGAACTTAATGGGTTTCCTGCGCTAATTCAATGTTTCCGAGTCGATGGGGCGGCTGGCTCAGGCCATTTACCTCAGGGCGGGGGCACCTTCAGTCTGATGAAGCGTTGTGCAGCGGCGGAGACGGGCGTGTTGTCGCGCACCTGCAGGGTGGTGGGATTGTCGATCTCCACGGTCGTTCCGGCACTGGTCCAGGGGACGGGCGCGGAGAGGTCGCCGCTCACTTCCACGATCGGCTGGATGTCGAATGCCGTGGGGTTCTTCGTGACGGTGAGGCGGAGGAATTTATCCGCGCCGATCGTCTCAAGATCCGCAATCAGGCCACCGCTGTCCGGGAGCAGGGGATTCAGGCCGAGCGCATATTCGAGCAGATTCACCCAGGCGTCGTGATCCGGATTGTCGAGATAGCCGGCGGTGCCAGGTGCGGGGTTGGCACCGAATTTCGCGAGCGTCCATTGCTCGATCGGCGGAGGATCCACAATCGAGATCGTCGCAGTGGCGGTATCCGTCTTCAGCGAATAGAGGCCGCCGGTGCCGTCGTCCTGGACGCCGATTTGCAGTGTTACGGTCAGGCCGCCGTGCAGCCCCGTGCTTTTGATCACGGAGATCGCGCCGCTCTGTGGATCGATCCCAAAAGCGCCGAAGATGTTGCCACCGAGGATCGCGTAAGTAAGCCCGTCCCCGGTCGGATCGCTTGCTGCCACCGTGCCTACCACCGTGCCATTCGGGGCGGTGGTCTTGGTGGTGAAGGAGTATGATCCGTGGCCGAACATGGGAGGAAGGTTGATATCGAAAGCCTGAAGGGCACTGCCCGGGATGATGGTCCGCGAGGCAATGCCCGGCCCCGTCCACGCGACCTGCACGAAGTCGTCACAACAGCCGTCCTTGTACAACGCTTCGATGTAGTAACGCTGTCCGGCGACGAGATTGACCGGCGCGGAAGTCTGCGCGGGGAATTTCGTGAACTCGTTGCGCGCGGAGTAGGTTGGGACATTGGCGATCGGCGTCGCACCCGCGGGATCGCTGCTGTTGCTCAGGAGCAGACGGCCCTCATCGTCACTCGCGATGTAGAAGGTGTAGGCGCCGCTGACGGGAGGGATCACGTAGGCGCGGATCCGTGAGCCATAGAAGTCCGAGTAATAGGTGACGGTATCAAAGGCGGCGAGAGTCCGGGTGTTGTTAGGCCAATCCGGATAACGCGGGTCACTCAAAAACGGGGCGAGGTTGTTCCCATTGATGTCCTCCCAAATCTCCTGCACGATGCCATTCACGGTGACGGCGCTGGCGTTGACAACATTGACCGTTAGGGTGGCTGTGCCGGTCAGGGCAGGCGAGCCGCTGTCGATCGCGCTCACGGTGAGAGTGTAGGAAGGCGTGGTGGCCGCATTCAGCACCGTGCCGGTCTTCACGGAGAGCTTGCCCGTGGTGGGGGCGAGATTGAAGGCAGCCGCGCCCGTACCGCCCGTGATGCTGAATGAATGGCCGTCACTTGGATTTGCATCCTTCACCGTGACGGTCCCGATCATCGCGCCGCCGTAGGTGCCTTCGCGGACCTTGAAGGTCGCGGCCGGGATCTGCGGCGCGTAGTTCTGGCGGTAGGGTGCTAGGTGAGCTCCCGGAATGATCTGCTGGGTGATACCCGGACCTTGCCACGCGACTTGCACATGGTCGCCACCTCCGGCCTCTTTCTGCCTCGCCTCGATGTAGTAGGGGGTGCCCGCGGTCAGCGTGATGGGAGCCGATTGCTGCGCGGGATACTTCGTCCATTGAAAGCGGTCCGAGTAACCGTTCACCGCGGCACGCACCGTGGCCCCGGCCGGATTCGCGTCCGTGCCGATCCGCAGCTCACCGTAGTCATCGGTGGAGATCCAGAAGGTGTAGCTGCCGCTGACTGGCGGGATCAGGTAGCCGCGGACCATGCTCCCGTAGTTGTCACCGTGCTGGATGCCGTCAAAGCTTGTCAGGTATTCCTCGGTGTCCGGATTGCCCGGGAAATTTGAGTTGTTTGTGAGCGTGTCCAGCGTAGTGCCGCCGATGTTCCCGAAGTAGGTCCTCACGATGCTCCCGGCTGAATATCCGTTGGGGATATTCAGCACCTGGATCGTGACCACAGAGGTGGCCGTGGCGGCTGGCACCGCTTGATCGGTTGCCCGGATGCTCAGGTTATAGGTGGATACCAAGCTGGCTTCCAGGTCGGCGGCCACGGTGATTTGGCCGCTTTCGGCATCGAGCGCGAAGGCCCCGCCGGTATTGCCGGCCACGATGGAGAAACGCGGGAAGTCGAAATGATCAGGATCGCTTCCCGAAACCTGGAACACGGCTGTGCCTACCGCCGTGTGTTCGAGAATGGTGACGGCTCCTCCCGTTAGGATCGGTGCCTCGTTCACGCTCGTCACGCTGACCACCACGCGGATGCTTTCATTCTTCGCGGGATTCACGCTGTCGGTGATCGCCACGAAAAGCTGGATGGTCGCCGGATCATCCCACTGGGTGGAGAGTGTCTCGAAGTCCAATTGCCCCGGGTTCGCCACCGTGATCGCACCGCTCGTGGGGTTGATGGCGAAGGCCCCGCCCGCGTTTCCGGAAGCGATCGCGAAGCTCAGCGGATTCGCACCATGGCTGCCGCGGGGATTGACGTTGCCGACCGGAGTCCCGTTCGCACTGTTTTCCACCACGCTGAAACGGTCCGGCTTCACTCCGCCGGCGACCGTGCCAGTGATGAGATAGGCACCGTTGGACGCGTAGTCCGAATAGCCGTCCACCAATGGATCTCCGAGGCCCACCCCGCTCACACGCAGAGTGTATTCACCCGCACCCAGGTTTGCGGAGACAGTCGCATTGAGTGCGTTGGCGGGATTGGCCGATGCGACGAGGTTGTTAGAGGAATCATAGATCTCCGCGAGCAGATCGACATCCGCCCCTTGGTTCACTCCGCTTGCCGTGAGTGAAACCGCGCCGCCGCTGGTGACAAAGCGGAAGGCGTCCACATCCGTGCGCTCTTCGAGGATGCCTCCGTTCGAGACGCTGTTGTCGGGCAGGATTTCCAGGTAGCCCGCGGTCGCGAGCACCGGCCCGTAATCATCTGCCCGGTAGTCCAAGCTGTTGTTGTTGTTCGTGATGATCGCAAGGTCGTCCTCGGTGTTGCTCGGGTTGGCATACTCGCCCTTGGACCACTGGCTTAGGATCTGGCGGTCGCCAGCACCCATGATCGGTGCCCACGCGGTCTCGCCCGAGCCTTGGCCCGCGTAATACACGACCTGTGCGCCGCCGGGCGGATTCTGTCCGTCGTGGGAGAGGCCGAGCGTGTGTCCCACCTCGTGGGAGACCACATCCGCCAGCCGTTGGTTCGTCTGGTAATTGGTGTAGAAGACCCAGCAAACGATATCGTAGGTCGAGTTGAAGCTGTAGAACTGGGCCACGCCGCCATTGTTCGGGGCCGCCGTGGTGGTCGTGCTGATTAGGACGTGCTGGCGGCTGTTCAGCGGTGCCTTGTCAAAGACCAGTCGGTCCGTGGTGACGTTGATGTTGAAGCCCTGATAGTCCTCCGCCACGCGCTGCCAGATCTCCTTGATCCGTTCATTGCCCACGCCCGGCGGTGCCTCCGCATCGTAATTCCCCCAACCCACGAGCGGCCCCTTCTCACCATCGAAGTCGATATAGATCACCGCCGCCGCGCCCGGCAGGCTTTGCAGTGGCACGATGCCTTCCTGATACTCGGGAAAAGCGATATCCGTCGGGTGGGATGGCGGCGCATTCAGGTTGCGATCCGTCGGGGCAGGGGAATCCGCCGGATCGGGAGCGGGAGCCGGGAAGTTCCGACAGATCACCTGATCGAGTTGATGCGCGACCAGCATCGGGGTGCCGTCCTTCCCCGTGGGATCGATCCGATAGGCGACCTCGCTGCCATCGAAGCGCACCGAGCCGCCGAGCGCACCGGCGACACCAGGCAAGGTCTCGCGGGTGAAAAAATAAAAGCCGGGCCCCGGAGCGCTCAGGCGTCCCTGCACCAGCAGCAGGCCGTCGCCATCCCTCCGCTGCAGCTCGATGCTTCCCTCCGCTTGGCGTCCGTCCGGCAGAGTGAAGGCGACTCGCTGTGCTGCCAGATCCGCGATCTGCTCGAGGAAATCCGGGGGCAGCGCCAGCGCTGCGATTCCTGGGAGAGGACCTTCCGCCGCAGTCGGTTCCCGTCGCGCTCCGGGATGCGCTGGGATGGTTTTAGCCACCGGTATCGCCACCGCACTCGTCGCGATCGTAGAGGCTTCGGGGCTCGCGGAAGCGCCTGCCATCGGCACCGTCGCTTCCAGCACAGGATCTGCCCCACGCGGGATCACAACTGTCACCGGAGTTCCCGCTGCCGGGTGGGGGGCGGCTGGTCGCCGCAGCCAGAAACAGATGCCGAGGCCCAGCAAGGGTAAGACAATCGCCAGACGAGTGACTGCGGGAGTTTTCACAGGGGGAAGGAGAGCCCAAGAGTTAGGGGGAGTTCGCGTATAGCACGCCGGAGGGGGACTGGAAG
Source organism: Haloferula sp. BvORR071 (assembly GCF_000739615.1). Taxonomy (GTDB): domain Bacteria; phylum Verrucomicrobiota; class Verrucomicrobiia; order Verrucomicrobiales; family Akkermansiaceae; genus Haloferula. Next base: position 13,280 of record NZ_BATP01000018.1, on the reverse strand, counting down.
AACAATGGATACCGTGAGCAAACTGTCACACGGGGCCGCAGCCATTCATGTGCCAGATATCGGTATCATTTCCGCTCCGACCGAAACACGCGGCCGAGTCCATACGCCTTGAACGCGCCCGGGCTCTGAGGTCCGCCGAACCGCTAGTGGGGCTGCGCCTTCGGTTGTGCTTGAGGATCGTGACCAGCCTCCGGCTCCGCAGGGCCAGCGGGTTGGCCAGCGCCGCCTGGTTTGGCTGCGGGCTTGGAAAAGCGAGCGATAAGACGGTAGCGGCGGATAGGATCATTTGGCCTTCGCCAGCTCGGTTTGATTTGGATCTCAAACACGACGAGATCTTGATCCAACCCGACCGCTTGTTTCTCGGGCGCAAAGCGAATCGACCGGCTGCCCGGCTGCGGATCGGGACCAAGGGTAAAGGCGCGGTTGGCCAAAGGGTTGGATGGATCCGTGGTAACCGACAACTGCAAGAGACCTTGTGCCGTATCCACGTAAGAGAGAACGAAGCGGGCAGAAGGAAGAACTCCATCCCGGGACACGGCATAACGCTTGGCTGCCTGGGCCGGGTCGGGCTGTGACTCGATCCAGAAGCTGCCCAGCACCGGTTCCGCAAAGGCAAACTCGGCTTTCTCGAAGTCGATGCCCAGTGCTGCCAATTCGCTTGGAGTTTGCTGCACATGACGGACCTCGCCGCCGGGGCAGGGGACAGCCAGAGCGAATGCAATCCAAACGGTCTTAAGGGAAGAGTGCATGCTTAGGTGCTTCCGGGCGCATTCAGGTTACGCTTGTGGAGGAAGTATCGGGTGTGGCCAAGGGGATAGTCCTCCAACTGACCAAAGATGCTGTAGCCGAGGGCCTGATAAAATGGAAGCGCCTGGAAATCGAAGGTGTCGCAATGCGCGTGAAGACAGCCGCGATGACAAGCCTCCTGCTCTGCTGTCAGCATCAGCCTACGACCGATGCCGCTGCGCCGGACCTCGTCTGCCACCCAAAGCTGCTTGATGAAAAGCCAGTTCCAATGCGTGTAGCCGATCAGCCCGCCGACCAGCTCTCCACCAAGACGGGAAAGCGCCACCAAATCGCGATAGCCCTCCGTTGCCGCCTGGCCATCGTTGTGGCGGACGAGTGAGCCCACGATTCGCTCCAAGTCTTCGGAGGAGCAGTGCTCTTCAATGATGGTTTGGATTTCGTTCACACGAACGCGGGGAGGCGCCTGCCGGCACCCGGCTCTTGTCTCACATCCTGAAGTAATCCTCAAGCGTGCGGTTGGCGCAGGTGGAGGGATGGAAGGTCGTGCAGAAGACCCAATCTCGGACTTCTTGGTCATCGATGATGATCCGCGGCTTCGGAAGAAAGGCTTGGAAGCAATCGCGGAGCCCGAGTTCGTCTGCGATCTCCTCGCAGTATTGGGCACCGCCAGCACTCCACAGATAGAGTTCCGCACCATCCGCTTTGAGCTGCCGGACATGCGCGATCACTTCCGGAATGGGAATTCGTCTGGTGCCAACCGTTCGAATCAGAGTGTCGTCGACATCGACGTAGATGATCGTGCTCATGAGCTTCAAAGACTGATCCAATCCAAATCTCGTGATGATCAATCGAAAAGAAGAATGCCACTGGGTTTTCCTCCAAGGGGCTTTGCAAGTTCATCCATGCCTGTGCTCAAGTGCTCTGCTAAATTCCGCTGGAGGGGGCAGTTCTCGAACTCCGACATTTGTGCTTCCTTACGACTTGGAGGCCGTGCCTCCCAAAAGTTCAAGCAGCTTGACGCCCTCGGCTGCCACAATTATGGCTTCGTGTTATCGAACTAGGAGCACGGCAAAAGCAGTCGTGATAAAACTATGGCCGCCCGCAAGATAGACGAGACTTCCAAACCCGCAGTCAAGAAAGCGGCCAAGCGTCCGGCGGCGGAAGGCAACGCCGCCACGGCGCTTCCGGAGTCCATGGCCACCGGCAAGGCAAGCTCCGCGAAAGCTGCGGCCGGCGACAAGCCGGTCTTCGCCTACATCGCCAGCTTGCCGCAGCCGCAGCGTGGCATCGCCGAAAGGGTCGATGCCCTGGCTGCCAAGACGCTGCCCGGTCTGGAGCGCTCCGTGAAATGGGGCATGTCGTACTATGGTGTCGGCGACGGCTGGTGCTTCTCTTGCGGCGGCTTCGACGGCCACGTCAAACTCATGTTCATCAACGGCGCTTCGCTCAAGCCAGTGCCGCCGGTCACGCCGGTGGCCATGGGCAAGGCCACGCGCGGCGTGGAGCTTAAAACCTTGGGCGACCTCGACGAAGACCAGATCGCGGAGTGGATGAAACAAGTCACGGCCGTGCCCGGCCTCGGGGGCAAGAAGCGCTAAGCCCGCGAACGGCAAGCGAGCGCTTCGGCTTGGGACATGGCCTTTTGTGTCGAAGGCACCATCTTTGTGCCGCAGGAGAACGCCTTCACTCTGAATCCAGATCAAGACACTTGCGCATCGTCGCTTCACCATCGGTCGTGAGCACGTAGCCGCCAGGGCGAACACCAGGCTCTGAATTCGGCAGCAGGATCTTTCTTTCCACCAAGGAAACGAGAGCCTTGTCGACGTCCGACTTGGACGCCCCTTCTTCCTCGAACAGGTGCATGAAGCTGCCGAGACGCAGATCATCACCGGCCTTGAATCCGAACATGTTGAAAACTTTGAATATTTGCAGGATCGCTTCAGCGACCGGCTTCAACTTCTCTTCGTCTAGATCCATACTGCACGAATATGGGCCAATCGTGTCAGAGGGAATCAAGGGTGAATGAGGTCAGTTCTCGTAATTCACCGTCGTCAGTGATGCGTCAAGTATCACCGGATCATCGATGCGGATGGGGCCACCACTCAATACTTGAGCGTAAATCCCCCCGGAATGGGCGAGCCCATCAAGGACCTCTGGCATCCCGATGAGCTTGGCGAGATGCCGGCACGGCGGGCAGGGGCGCAGGCCGAGGAACGACACCGGGCCGATGGAGAAGGAAGAGCCGACGAGGTCTGAAAGCTGAATTCCCTCGGTAACAATGTTGCGGCGCGTGAGGCCGGGGTGAAGATCGATGCCCGATACCCGGAAGAAATTCCACAGGGCCTCGATTTCGATCAGCGTTACCTCCCGGATGCCCTTGGACTTTGAGTAAGAGCCCGTGCCAAGCGCATAGCGGTCGCCGTCGAGCCCCTTGCCCGCAATAGCTTCGATCCTGCGAACGAACTTCATCGGGGCCTCCCGCTGGTCACCGACGTAGATCTCCCTTACTCGTGCACTCATTGTCCTGCTTTACGGCAACTCACGGTCAGGAGTTTCCGCTCTCATGCAAGGCGGGGCGGAGCTGTCGCGGCGACTCTGCGCCCTTCAGAATGAGGTCGATCCCGGTGAGGAAATCGTTGCGATCGTCGTGAACTCTCAAATGTCCGGCGACGCTGTGAGCAAAGGGGTACTCGTCCGGATTAAGTTGGGACCACATCGTCGACACTGCATCGAGAAAGTGGGATCTGTCCAAGTTTCTCGCCTTGGCAAACTGCGTATTGGCCGCGTTCTGCCCACCGACGCCAAGGATGTAGTTCAGTAGTGCGCACGCCACTCCCCACTGCTCTTCGTTCGGCACACCAAGCTCGCGAACCTGGTGACCGATGCTCTCAAAAACGCGCACCATCGGCAGTTGCCCTGCGGAGTGGATGAGTGCCGAGCCCAGCCAAGGATGCCCGTCAATCGCGTCGAACATTCCAAGGGCGATGCCCCGGATGGTGGCTGCTGGTGTTGCGCCGATGGCGTTCGCCTTCAGGGTGCGGGCGACCATGGCATCGCAAGCGGCTGTCAGCAGATCGCTCCTATTGGCGATGTGCCAATAGATCGCGCCGGCCCCAGTGGCGAGTCGTTCGGACAGGGCGCGGAATGTCAGGCCGCCTTCTCCGCTGTGGTCCAGGAGCTCGATAGCGGCCTCGGTGATGCGTTCCCGCGAGAGCGGATTTTCACGCCGCTGAGGGCCACTTGCCGTTTTCTTCATGCCTGAATCTAGGGTTCTTGGAACGATGTTCCAGTAATTTGTTGACGTGTCTGGAACGGTGTTCCATTTGTGCCCCAGGTTATGGATACTCCAATCACGATCATCGGTGCCGGTCTCGGCGGCTTGACCCTCGCTCGTGTGCTTCACCTTCACGGGATTGCGGCGACAGTTTATGAGGCGGAAGCCTCGGCGGGCTCGCGAGGCCAAGGGGGCATGCTCGATATTCACGAACCCGACGGCCAGCTCGCGCTCAGGATGGCAGGGCTCTTTGAAGAGTTCCTTGGGATCATTCATCCAGGCGGGCAGGCACTGCGGGTGATTGGCCAGGATGGGCGGGTTTTGCTCGAACAGCCCGACGATGGCACAGGTGGGCGGCCTGAGGTGCCGCGGGGCGAACTCCGGCGGGTCCTGATTGAATCGCTTCCGGATGGCGCGATCCGCTGGGGACACAAGGTGGCCTCAGTGGGGCCACTTGGCGGCGGACGGCATCAGGTGACTTTCACCGATGGGACATTCGTCACGACCGGGCTGCTCGTGGGAGCCGATGGTGCTTGGTCGAGAGTCCGCCCTCTTCTTTCGGTGGCGGAGCCGATGTATGTTGGCACGACCTTCATTGAGACCTATCTGTCTGACTGCGACACCCGCCACATGGCGAGTGCAGAAGCGGTTGGCGGTGGTTCGTTGTTTGCATTGGCTCCGGGGAAAGGCATTTTCGCTCACCGCGAGCCCAAAGGGGTGCTGCACGCTTACGTGGCGTTGAACAAGCCGAAGGCCTGGATTGACGGCCTAGACCCGTCTGACCCGGTGACTGCCTTGGCCCGTATTGCAGAGGAGTTTGACGGCTGGGCTCCGGAGCTGACAGCACTCATCACCGATGCTGAGACCAAGCCTGTGCACCGTGTTCTCCATACGCTCCCCGCCGACCATCGATGGGAGCGTATACCCGGGGTGACATTACTCGGCGATGCGGCCCATTTGATGATTCCGTCAGGCGAAGGGGCAAACCTCGCCATGCTCGACGGCGCTGAACTCGGCAGGGCCATCGCCGCCCATCCCGGTGATGTGGAGGCCGCGCTCGCCAAGTATGAAGAGGACCTCTTTCCCCGCAGCGCCGCCGCTGCCAAGCAAGCCGAAGAGATGCAAAAGGTGTTGTTCGGAGACAGCGCGCCTCAGAGCCTGCTCGACTTCTTTGCCACCCACCGGCCAGGCACCTGAGGCGTCCAACTTCGCAAGCCAAGGCCGTCTCAAGGAAAGCAGAGGGCGTGGGCCCGAGTGGGGTCAGTTGACGACTAGTTGCTTAAACCGCTGAAGATCTCGGGGCTCGCCCTCAGCGTGCTCTGTCCTCGGCTTACAGCTTCATTTCTCTCAGCTAAGCTCCCTTTGCGCGGGAACTCCATGGCTCCTCGTGCTCACTGCATCAGCACATCCGCGGTCATATCGCAGACCCGCGGGCTGGACCCAGTCGTGTAAGTTCATCTCCAATTCGTGCTGGCAGGAGAGCAGGTCGGTGATCAATCGCAGCCGCTTGCCCGAAAGAAATGCAAATTGAACCAAGCCGAGCCGTCCGCGCAGCTCATCTCACCGCTCTTCCTTCTTCTCCTCCGGAGATGAAGCCTCGACTGGCGGAGCGCGATTCGGAAATCGGTGCACTAACTCTTGTGAAACTTCACCTACCTTTCTCTCCTCGCAGCGGCAACTTCCGCCGCTTTGCCTCAGCGCTCGGATGCCGCAAGGCCCAGTGCCACATGGCCGCTGCCCTGCACTTGGGCACCGAGCCCTCGCGCCAAGCGCACCAGTTCGGGATACGGATTCACCGAAGGTCCGAAGCGCCGGGTGAAAACACCGGAGGCCCGCTCCGCATCGCGCCCCGCGCCGGTCGACCACACCTGGTAGTGCAGGTGCATCGGCCCTCCATGCGCCACCGAACCGGTATTGCCCACCCGCCCGAGCACGCCTCCCGCTCGGAAGCTCTGTCCCGGCCGCACGCTCGGCGAGTCCATCAAGTGGGCGTAGTAATGCACGTAGCCTTGGCGATCGAGGATGGTCACGATATTCCCGCCCCGTGGCGACCAGCCAGCCCCCACCACCGGCCCGTGACCGCTCATCCAACTCTGCAATACCACGCCGTCCGCCGCTGAAAGGACCAAGGTCCCTTGGGGTGCGCTCAGATCGATCGCGTCGTGCGCCATGCCGTGCCGGTTGTCGGCGAAGCCATCGTGGAAGCTTACCCGCCCGTCGCGCGGGACCAGCAAAGGGAATGAGGTCAGTTGAAGTGGCATGGCGAATTCCTCCTGGCGGCTTGCTCCGCGTGGATCGCGGAGAGTGCCGTATAAGAAATTCCTGAAGGCTTGTCGATCTTTCGGTTTAGTGAATGGAGGGGTCCTTCGTTGAGGTTGCGTAGGCTCAAGCACTTCCAATAAGGGAGAGCCCTGACCATGTCCAAGCCGTCCAAGGCGCAGGAGCTAGGGGAGTCTGAGCGGGGGTCAGCGACCGGGCCCACGGGCCGCCACGATTGCAACCGCAACGCTATGCCGGGTCCGCGGCAACGCTTGGTTAGGCCGCACGTCGTAGCAACCGAAGCTCAACAAACGCGTAGTGAATGATGTCGCACAGTATCTCTCGCTGCTTAGGCGTCGGCAATGGGTCCTTCGGAATGGCCATGCAGGTAGTGCGGGCCTGATGACCCAAGCTCAGCGACTCGGCCCCACGGGACGCCCCGATTGCAACCGCGACGTTCACGCCGGGTTCGCTGCAGCGCATGGTTAGGCGTTTTCGTCATGAGAGGTAAAAATCATCCCAATAACCGCTGGTGCTGACAGTGAAGCGCTGCGGGGAACTCTTGGAAAGAAAGGAAACTCGGTCCTCGAGAAGGTAGGCGCCATCATGAATGCTGAGGTCGGTGATTGCCCTCAGCATGACGAGAGCCCGGATCCGCCCACCTGAGAATAACTCTTCGTCGATCGGGTTCCATTGGTCGTCTGTGAGAGTTACGGACATCGCTTTCGTTCAGATGATGCCTAACATCGCGATCATTTGCAAATTCGCAAAAACGCACAAGACCTCTATGGCGTCTAGAAATGCAAACTATTCAGCGAAAGTCGATTTCTCAAACCCGAAAGGAGATCACCTTCGCGGACCAATGGTGTGCAGGACTGCAATATAGTGTGCAAATATGTATGCCATTCGGGTCAGCCCTTGAAATTTGCAGCGAGCGACAAATGGACGGCCCAATTCAAGATTCAAGGGCCGACCCCTTTTGATTGGTTCTGGCACCTTCATGCATACCCGCCTTCGTAGAAATACTTGATGGTCAGTTCGACCTCGGATGGAGGCAGAAGCGTTGGGTCGGACCGCTCTCTGACCGTCGCACGAGCGCCGGTGAAGCAAGCAACGAGAACGCGGAAGCACTCCTTCCGCCGTGGGAGATCATAGCCGTGACGCGTGGACATTACTTTGAGAATCGCCGCAAGGTGTAGCCAGCCTGCAAGCTCCTGCTCCGGATTCTGGTCACGCCGAAATCCATCTTCCCAATCCGCCGCGGACTGGGGATTGACATCTGCCAATTCGGCCGCCAGATGCTCGATGCCCGCGCGCAATTCTTCGGGCAGAGTGGGATGCTGAATCGATCCAAGCTTCAGGTCGGACGCGTCCATATACATCGGCTCCGGATCATCAGCGGCCTTCACAAGCACGACGCCAGGTCGCAGTTCTGCTTTCGGAATGCGGACGACTGTTTTCGTCGCAGTGTCGTAGTAGCGAACCAACACTGGTCTTTCCTTCTGAAAGAGTCGTCGCAGGAAGTTCATTTTTGCCGAAGGTCAGAGATGCCGGGCTGCCCCTGATGGTGATGCGGTGGCTCGTTAGTCTTTGGTGTCATCATAGTCCACCAAAGCCAGATTCGAAATGCCTTCTCGTTTTACCATCACTCCAAGGAGTCTCATGTGATGGGAGACGATACGCACCGCCACAAAATCTCCGATCGCTACGCCGAACTTCGCAGAGAGAATGCCTGCCAAGGGATCGGGCTTGTCGAGAAAGCGGTCGAAGATTTTACGCATCATCTCGTTTCTGGGCTGGAAGCTGCGATCGAGCAGGAAAATACCGTCAGAACCGCCATGACTACGGGCGCGATTCTCATCGAGACCATATTGGAGTTCTTGAGGGCCGTGAGCATGGCGTTGGACTTCCAGACCTTGCCTTTCCGGCATGATTTGCGGAAACGCTCGGTGAGCGCGACGGAAAGCTTTCCAGCAGGCGTTTCGAAGGTGCCAAGCTCGCTCACTGGATTGCTATCGAGCTGGGTCTCGATGGCGGTCAGCAGATTTTTGATCTCGGAGAGTTCCATGGCTAGCGTCAGTCCTTCGGTGGTGTTAGTCCATGCAATCTCTCCTCCTCTGCGAGGAATCCGGCGAACGTGCCGTCAAACTCGATGGTCGGGTGCTGCGCGTTGATCTCGGTGCGGCCCAACCACGAGAGATGAATGACGGTGAATCGCCGTGGCTCGTGGACATGCCGGAACAATACGTTATCCGTTGCTCCCTCTCGCCAAGCAAAAGTCTGCACTGTTCGACCGTATAGCAGATGCCCGGACGGCAACTCCCGCTGAAGCTCAGCGCGCAAGTTTTCTGCGGTCGCCTCGTCTGGATGGAACCAACCCTCGGGGAGTGCTGGAAGATTGGAGGATGCGCTCATGGCGTCTAACAACCCAAGCTCAGCGACGCGGCCCACGGGACGCTACGATTGCAACCGCGACTCTCACGCCGGGTTCGCGGCAACGCATGGTTTGGTGTCATGGTTTTGTCTCTCTCAATCGGGGGGGCTGGATGGGGTCGGTTCTCACATTTTAACATCGTTTAGGGGGCGGCGCCCGCCTTGTTAAAATGCGAGAACCGACCCCATGCACGACCCCATGCAACATGCGAGGAGCGGCACTATTGAGGAGCTGACCCCATTCAGGTTGCATTGGAATCACTCGTTCAGTTTGGCTGAGCCAAGTATGGCATTGGCGCGCTCGTCCGCCTCGCTCTGTGGAAGACCTATCGCCTCGTAGTAAAAAGTAGCGACCAATGAGCTACTGCAAAACAGCAAGCAGGTGAACCGCCGCTGTGACGCTGGCTCGGAACCACTATAGCGCCCGGAATGAATGCCAGACATCTCCGATACAGATGGGGCGGTCATTTTGATGGCGGATGGCGGAAGCCCGTGCGTTTCAGCTTGGCGGCGAAGCTCCATAACTTGGTTGAAGGTGGAGAGGCGCAACGCCGGGTCCATGCGCGTCGAGGAAGGCATGAGTGAGACAGTGAGTTGCTCGTGGGTTGCGGAACTACTGAATACGATGCGCGAGCCACCGTCTTCTGAACGCCGCGACCACTCACCTGGAAGCGTAATGCCGAAGGCCTTTTCGAAGACGGCGGTTTCCTTCTTGGAGATGGTGGTTTCCTTTTGAGAGACGGTGGTCTCTTTCGGCTTGGGTTTCGAACAACCGAAGATACTGAGGATGCCCATAAGTAAGAAGATGAAGTTGGTGGTTCTCACAATGAAAGCGTGGAGTTCCCCGACTCCGCGATGATTTGCAGAATTCCAGGATGGCACAAGCTCTCCGTCTCTCGCGCGAATACAGCCTATTCGCGCAAGTAGCTCCTCTTTGACCTGCGATCCGGAGTTTGCTGCCGACCTTTAAGACGGGAACAAAAAACACCCGCCGGTTTCCCGGCGGGTGTTTTCAAATCAATCTCGACGACTGGAGCTGTTTACTCCGCGGCCTCTTCAGCAGCCTTGGCCTTCTTCGCCGCCTTCTTCTTGGCGGGCTTCGGCTCATCAGCAGCTTCGTCAGCGGCGGCGGCGACAGCCACCGGCTCTTCCTTCACTTCCGGAAGAGCGGCGAGGGTCTCCTCGTCGACTTCAGGCTGGTCGACCCACTCGATCACGGCCATCGGCGCGGAATCGGTCATGCGGGCGCCCAGCTTGGTGATCCGGCAGTAGCCGCCCTGACGGTCCTTCGAGAGAGGAGCTACTTCATTGAAGAGCTTCTTCACGGTGTCCTTCTGGCGCAGGAATGCGACCGCCTGGCGGATCGCGTGGAGGTCTCCACGCTTGCCGAGGCCGATCATCTTCTCGGCGACCGGGCGCAGGGCCTTGGCCTTGGCGAGCGTGGTGCGGATGCGGCCGTGCTCGATAAGGCTGCAGGCGAGGTTGGCAAGCAGCGAGCGCCGGTGGGCGGCGGTGCGCTTGAGCTTGGTGGTATTGCGGCGGTGTCTCATTGGGGTGGGATCCCTTTCTTAATTAGTCGTCGAGGTTCTGTGCGATCAGGTCGGCAAGGCCCACCGGAGCTTCTTCTTCCACGCCGAGGCGTGGTCCGCGGACGGCCGGCACCGGGCCGGAGAGGAGCGACGGATCGAGGGACATCCCCAGACCCAGGCCAAGCTCGGAGAGCTTGTCCTTGATTTCGTTGAGCGACTTCTTGCCGAAGTTGCGATACTTGAGCATTTCCGCCTCCGACTTCATCGCGAGCTGGCCCACGGAAGTGATGTTGGCGTTGTTGAGGCAGTTGGCGGCGCGGACCGAGAGTTCGATCTCGTTCACGCTCATGTTGAGCAGCTTCTTGAGCGCGGCGTTCTCCTCGTTGGATTCGGTCGGCGCTTCCTCGAAGTCCACGGCGTTTTCGTCGTAATTGACGAAGACGTCCAGGTGGTGGCGCATGATCGCCGAAGCTTGGAGCAGGGCATCCTGCGGGGTGATGCGGCCGTCGGTCCAGATATCGAGCACGAGCTTGTCGTAGTCGGTCATCTGGCCCACGCGGGTGGTGTCCACCGCGTACTTCACGCGGGTCACCGGGGAGAAGATCGAGTCAATCGCGATCACGCCGATCGGCTGGTCCTTGCGCTTGTTCTCGTCGCCGGTGAAGAAACCACGGCCGACGCGGACTTCAAATTCGCAGTCGAACTTCACCTTCTTGTCGAGGGTGCAGATCACCTGGTCCTTGTTGACCACTTCGTAGATGTTGTCGTCCTGGATGTCACCGGCGGTGACCACGCCTTCCTTCTCGACCTTGATCGTCAGGATGCGGGGCTCCTTGTCGTGGTGCTTGAACTTCACCTTTTTCAGGTTCAGCACGATGTCGGTGACATCTTCCACCACGCCCGGGAGGCTGGAGAATTCATGCTGCACGCCAGCGATGCGCACGGACGTGATTGCGGCACCCTCGAGGGAGCCCAAGAGCACGCGGCGGAGCGAGTTGCCAAGCGTGTGCCCGTAGCCGCGCTCGAAAGGCTCGGCGGTGAACTGGGCGAAGACGTCAGTGGCGGTGTCCTCGTGCTTGACGAGGCGGTTTGGGAGCTCGAATCGGCTGAGCTTGGCTGCGGACATATGATGTAGTGGGTTGCCGGGTTACCCTCTTGCGAGCGCGGCACGGTCGTTTTACCAATGCCAAGAGGACCTACGGCGGCTTGCGGAGCTCGCGGGGGCGGGGACTAAAGGAGAAGCCCCGGACCTTGGCAACGAATTTTTTTTCGCCCCTGATTTACGTGAAAACCCGCAGAGTTACGGGCTTTGCGAGAGTCTCTAACATTTCTCAAACAAAAATGGAGTAGCCATCTCACAGAATCGGGTGCATGCTGTCACATGAATGCTCTCGAAATTGGCCCCACAATGAAATCGAAGCGCAACCTGACTCGTTTCACTTACGAGAATACGGCATTCCAGGGATGGCGCCTCTGCGTAAGCAGAGGGGGAGTCACTTTCACCAAGTATTTCTCAGACAAGCAATACGGTGGAGGAAGGAAGGCCCTGGAGGCGGCGGAAAACACGCTCGGCGACCTGAAGTCTCTCTTGGAAGCTTCCAAGAAGGTGAATGGCCGTCTTAGCAATGTCACCGTGAAGAAGGCGGAAAAGCTGCTAGGGCCCGTGTGACCCCGGCAGTCTTCTTGCGTGTTCTGCATGCAGGGTTTGTTAATCCTGCATGACCGCTCGTCGTAATCTCGCGATCCACTGGTTTCGCCGCGATCTCCGGATCCGCGACAACCCGGCGCTACACCAAGCCGCCTCCTCCTCGGAGGCGGTTTTTGGCGTGTATATCCTCAGCGATTGGCAGGGGAGCCACCTTTGGACGGCACCCAAGCGTCAGGATTTTCTGTGCAAGTCATTGACCTGCTTGGCTGAAGCGCTTGAAGGGATCGGCGGTGAGCTGGTCATCCGCTCGGGCTGTGCGGAGGAGGTGCTGGCCAAGCTGATCGCAGAGACCGGAGCCAAGTCCCTGTATTTCAATCGCGATCCCGATCCCTTCGGCCGCGCCATGGAGGCCAAGGTCGAGGCCATGGCCAAGAGCATGGGGGTCGAGTGCCGCGGCTTCCACGATGCGACGCTCCACGGCCCGGAGGAGGCTCTGACCGGGGAGGGGAAGCCCTACCGGGTCTTTACCCCCTACAGCAGGAACTGGCTCAACCTCGCCAAGCCCGAGCCTCTGCCCAAGCCCCGCAAGCTTAACAGCCCCGGGAAGATCAAGTCTCTCGCCCTGCCCACCAACGCCCACTGGAAGATCTCCGGGCCCGAGGGCGCGGACATCCTCGCAGCCGGGGAAGCCGCCGCCCTCAAGCGCCTGAAGGCTGCCCTCGGTGGTCGGATTCAGCGCTACAAGCTCACCCGCGATGTCCCCGCCGAGTCCGGCACCAGCCGCCTTTCCCAAGATCTCCGCTTCGGCCTGCTCTCGCCGCGGACGGTCTACGCGGAGGCCATGAAGGCCCGGGCCGCCACCAGCTCCGGCAAGGAGCACGAGAGTATCGATACCTTCGTCAAGGAGCTGGCCTGGAGAGAGTTCTACATGGCAATCCTTTGGCATTTCCCGAATGTCTTGGAGGAAGAGTTCAATCCCGACTGGCGCGGCCTCTGGTGGGCGGAGCCCGGCGCGGACTTCGAAGCATGGAAGGAAGGCCGCACCGGCTTCCCGATCATCGATGCCGGCATCCGCGAGCTGCTGGCCACTGGCTTCATGCACAACCGCCTGCGGATGATTACCGCGATGTTCCTGACCAAGGACTTGCACATCGACTGGCGGCTTGGGGAGCAGTTCTTCCTCCAGCACCTCGTGGACGGCGAGATCGCCTCCAACAACGGCGGCTGGCAGTGGAGCGCCGGCACCGGGGCCGATGCCGCCCCCTATTTCCGGATCCAGAATCCTTGGCTCCAGGCGAAACGCCATGACCCGCAGGGTGCCTACATCAAGCGCTGGGTCCCGGAGCTGAAGGAGATCCCGCCCGCGCGCCTCTTCGCCCCGCCTGCCGAC
>NZ_BATP01000019.1 GCF_000739615.1 Haloferula sp. BvORR071 | reverse complement strand
CGACTCAAGGTGGATATCCCTTGAAGGGCAGATCCCTGAACCGTGCGGGGCGGGGGAGCTTGTGAGGTCTGCTACCCCGTTACCGCCGGATTTCACCCAAGGCGCACGCCCCCGGGAAGGGCGTGCGCTTTCTTGTGGGCCGGAATGGCCCGCAACTCAGATGAAAAGAAAAAGGGATGGACCACCGCTTGGCTCCTGCCAAGGATCGCTGCGGGCGGACTCCGGTTCGCCAAGGGCAAGGAAGAATGCCACCGTGGCGGAATCGGTAGACGCCGCGGACTTAAAATCCGTTGCAGGGTAACCTGCGTGCCGGTTCGAGTCCGGCCGGTGGCACTTTCACTGTTAGGCGCTCGGGGTCAGCGGACGAATGCCTTCAGGGTCGCGCAACGCTGCCCCAGCGATGCCCCATGCGGGCGGATGGTGTAAGCTCCCACTGCTGCGGGCACGATGAAGGTCTCGGCATAGTGGACCACGAAGGGTTCAAAGGCATCGCTCGGGCTTTCGACGATGGCCTCGCGTCCCTCGATCAGATTGAGCACGTTGAGATTGCCTTTCGTGTCGTGGTCGACCCTGCCGCTGAACCAATGGCGCCGGGTCTCGATGAACTCGGACTCGTGCAGGCCGGTCCGCTCCTCGCTCCAGCCATCGCCGCTGGCGATGGCTTCGATGCGGTTGACCAGATGACGCTTGGTCCACTCGGTGTCGCGGTCGTATTGCAGCACTTCCTTGCCGTGGCCGAGGTGGATCGGGCGCGGCTTGCCATCGAGCCCCAGACGCGCCCAGTCCCAGAGCTTGAAGGTGAAGATGTAAGGGGTCGCGCTGATCTCCAGCACCATGCTGCCCGAGCCAGAGCAGTGGATGGTGCCAGCGGGGATCAGGAAGTGGTCGTGCTTCTTTGCTGGGAAGCAGTTCGTGTAGGCCTCGGCCGGGAAGGGCTGCGAGGGATCCACTTGGGCGGCTTCGAGATCGCGTATCACCGCGGCGGGGTCCACTCCGGTCTTGAAGCCCAAGTAAACGCACGCATCCGGAGCGGCATCGAGCATGTAGTAGCTCTCGCCCTGGGTGTAGGCCATGCCGAACTTGTCACGGATGTATTCGTTCAGGGGATGAACCTGCAGCGAGAGATTGCCGCCGCCGATGGTATCGAGGAAATCGAAACGGATCGGGAACTCAGGCCCGAAACGCGCGTGGACCTTCTCGCCTAATAGATCGATCGGGTGCTGGAAGACGAGGTTGATCGAGGGGATCTCAAAGTCGCGCACTTCACCGAAGCCGAGCAGCAGGCTGTTCTCCTCCGGCACGCAGTCGAAGCACCAGCCGTAGTTCTTCGCCGAGCGATCCAGATCGCAGACTTCCTTCATCCACTGGCCGCCCCATGGCGCTGGATCGAAGAAGGGGACCACCCGGAAGGGCCGGCTGGCCGCCCGGTGCAGGCCCTCCCGCACCGCCTCACCACTCGCGAGCTTCGGTGCGGCTGCCTTGTTCGTATCGAGGACATAGTCACAGGATGCCAGCAGCGGAGTCTTGAAGCGATCCGCCACGCGCCAATCGACGAAGAAAGCGCGCTTGTATTGGAGCTGGGTCGCGAGGTCGGGGTTATCGGCTCCGAGATTGGAGCTCTGATTGCGGCGAAAGCGGAGCTGGGCCTCCCAACGCGCGAGGTCGGCGTAGACGACAAGATCGGCATCCAGCTCGATCAGCGCGGCACCGCAACCGACGATCAAGACAAGACCTTGGGACATACCAGCCTGCGAGCGGAGTTCAGTGAGGCGGTCTTCATCGAAGAAGTCCCTGAGCTCAAGAGGACAAATGAAACCGAAAACGGGATCGTCCCCGCCGAGGTAGGGCTCCGCCAGTCGGTCGATCTCCGCTGGCGTTTTCAAGGCTTCAGCGGCGAGGAAAATTTGGGCTGCCTCAAGCCGGGCCGCGAGCGCAGCTGCGATCTCGCCTTCATCGACGCCGGGATAGCATTCGACCACCACTTTCGGGGCGGGGGAACCGCAGCGGCTAAGGGCATCCGCGAGTTCCCGGGCGATGGCGTCCCAGCCGACTCGGCATTCATGGCCAGGGACCTCGACGCAGGGGAACTTTTCATAGTTCGAGCGCGGGAGCGGCAGGGCGCTCAATCTTTGATCTCCCGCAGCGACGGCTTGATTCAAGGGCACGGGGTTTGAAATGTGCAGACAAATAACCGCCGGTCAATCCCAGTGAGATTCCCCGCGAGGCCAATCGGGGTTGGAAATCCCTTTGGCGACTGCCAGCTTGAAGCGCCGGGCGGGCGCGCGATGAAGCCGAAGAATCCCATTTCCAAGATCCAGCGCAGCGGAAACACCCCACTTCATCGCGAGGCGGAGCGCCGGATCCGCAGCCTGATTGCAGAGCCGCAGTATCGCGCCGGTGCCCTGCTGCCCAATGAGGTTAGTCTTGCGGAAAACCTGGGCATCAGCCGTCACACCCTGCGCCTGGCGATCGGGCGGCTGGTCAACGAAGGGCTCCTGGTGCGCACTGCCGGGCTTGGCACCCGGGTGTGCCAGCGACCGGTGCGCACCGAGGGGAATGCCTGGAGCAGCTTCACCCGTGAGATGGCGCGGCTTGGCATCGAGGTCGTGAACTTTACCGCCCGGGCGGACTGGGAGTTGCCGCCTGCCGAAGTGGCGGACAAACTGGGTGTCGACCCGGATACTCCAGTGCTGCGCCTGCTACGGGTCCGCGGCTGGGAGGGTCAGCCCACGGTGGTCGCCGAGTCCTGGCTCGCGCCCTCGCTTGGATTGACGGGAGACGAGGACTTCTCAGCGCCGCTGTATGAGACCATCCAGCGCCGGAGCGGAGTGCAACCCGTGCGCTCGGAGGAAGAGATCGCGGTGACCCTCGCCGCGGCTCAAATCGCAGCCATGCTTGCCCTCAAGCCCGGTGCCCCCCTGCTTTCGCGTAAGCGCCTGGTCCGCGATTCGGCGGATCAAGTGATCGAGTACAACCTCAATTCCTACCGGGCGGACGCTTATGTCCTGCACCTACACTTGGAGGCCGCCCCGGAGTAATTCTTCTCCCCAGCCTCAGGGCGTTGCCACCGGGCGGATCTTCTCCGTGGTGAAGCGGACGACGATCATGCAGGTGTCGCCTTCCGAGGAGGTGCCAAGCATGGCGGAACCACCGCCTTCGAGCTTCCAAAGGTGGGAGGGGACGAGGGTATCCGCCTTCAGGGTAGCTGCGGGCGGGAAAGGACCGGCTTGTACCGGCTTGCCGTGCAGGGCGGTGAGAAGTTCGGCCAACTCCTGCCAAGTCGCCTTCAGGCGGTTCACGTAAACTTCCTTGGGCACCGACTGGGTCTGGAGATTGACTTCCTTCAGGGTGCCGGCGCCGGTCCAGTCGAAGTAGAGGTCGCAGTGGAGACCGCCGATCTGCTTGCGGGTGTGGTAGCTGCCATTCAGCCCCACGCGGCCCATGAGCTCGGGATCCACGCTGCTCTCGACCAACTTGCTGGCCTTGAGCTTCTTCTCCACTTCCTCGCGCTTGTCGCCGAAGTTGAGCGTATCGAAAACGGGGGCCTTGCCTTCGGCTTCGGCCGGCCGCTCGGCGGCGGGCTTGCCCTCGTCCGTCATGGGCATGCCGGTGAGCCAAATCTTGTCGGCGTCGTTGAGGCGGGCCAGATCCAGAGTGACGACCTTGCCGTCCTGCTGGCGGCGGATGGTCACTTTCGTGGAGCTGTGGGAGACGTATTCGCCGTTGAAGGACTGGGTGCCTTCCGCATTTTTCCATTCCCGGACCTCGGCTAAAAGCGGGGCGGGGGAGACGCTCAACAGCGCAAGGAGTAGGGAAAGTCGACGCATCGGTGGGAACAAACGCCTGAAACCTGAAAAAGTTAACAAAAAATCCCGGCAGCGAAAATGATCGCTGCCGGGATGAAGAATCGATGAACGGGCGGTGAGATGCCCGCGAAGATTACCAGCGCTGGGTGCGCGTGTGGTAGAAGTAGGTCTCGAAGCCGAGTTCCGGCGGGAATTCGGACAGACCGTCGCTCGGGTTCATCTCGATCCGGTTGTCTTCGCCGCAGCGCTCGTAAGGCTGCTTGAAGGTGCCGCGATAGGTCGGGCAGGTGAAGGTGAAGACTTCGTAGAAGCCATAGCCGAGGCGCTTCAGGGCGCGGCTAGTGCCGTCGACCACACCGTAGGACCAGCCAGCCTTGCGGCCGTGGTCATCGGACTTGCGGACGATCTGCTCCGGGATTTCCATGAACCCGTAGAGGATGTTGCTCAGGCCGCGGCCGAGCTTGCGCTCAGCGGTGTAGGAGTGCCCCGGAGGAGCCTGAATGTCGGCGGATGCAACGCCGCCAAGGGCGAGCATAGCAGTGGCAAGAACGACGAGTTTTTTCATGTGCTGAGGGAAAGTTAGGGACTCGGATGCTGGCTTGGCAACGGGAAAGTGAGGCAGACGGGAAGTTCCACGGGAAAATTTCCGGCCGCTGGAAAGCCGGTAAAGACAATGGATGGACGGCGTGGGGCGGATGCGCACAACTCTCTCACGGTTCGTAGCTGCTGCGGATGCGGAAGAAGCGGTGGCGCCCGCTGCTGGCCGCTTCGTCGTCGCGGAAGATGACTTCCTCGGTCTGGCCGGCTTGGGGGACGGCGGAAACGGCGCTGGTGGCGACGGTGGGCCACTCGCCCGCGAGGTCGTCCGAGGCGATCAGCTCGTAGAAGAGGTCGAGGGCACCGGCCGGGCGGCGGAAGCGGATGGCCGGACGCTGCACGCTGCCATCCAAGGACCATGTGAATTCCAGTTGCGGGAGATCGGGCCGGCGCGGGTCGGTGGCCAGGGCGTATTCATCGGCATTGTTGCGGCCATCGCCATCGGGATCGGCCTCAGGGCCGGAGATCAGCGGATCGTCCCGCTCGGCCGAGCTGAAGTGGAAGTTGTCCCAGCCGAGGTAGGCCTGTGCCATGCTGGCATCCGGGGTGCCCGGCGAGCCCGTGCTGGAGCCGCTGATCCCCCAGACCAGCGGGCTGCCGAAATCGGAGTAAGAGGTGCCTGCCGCATCGCGGATCACCAGTGAGTGGCCGCTGCCATCGGTGGCGGGATACCAGCCGTCCTTGTATCCGAAATCGAGGATGCTTTCGCCCACCGCATCAGCCAGTGCGAGCTGCTCGCCACCATTGTCGAGCACGCCCTCGTAGGGACCCAGGACGATGGCTCCCGCTGCGGGATAGCGCAGGGCGAAGGCGGCGGGATTCTTGGCGAGGATGAGCCGCTGCCCTGCGGCGAGCGGGGTGGCCGGGAAACTGTAGCCGATGCCCGCGGTGAAGTTCGCGCCGCCCAGCTCCAGGGGGCTGCTGCCGGTGTTGATGAACTCGATGTATTCGAAGTCGTCTTCCGAGAGTCCGGCGATCTGGGCCTCTTCGCCCGGCAGGGGATCGGCGGGATGATATTGCAGCTCGGAGATACGCAGGAATTGCTGCAGGAGCGAAGGCGTGCCCGGATAAGTGAAGCTGGCGATCAGCAGCCCCGCGGTATTCCGCAGCTCGATGGTCTCACCTCGGGCGGAAAGCTGGCCGCTGTAGTTGCCTTGGATCAGCCGCTTCTGGCCGCCGGTCGGGCCACTGCTCCTCGCCCGGAAGGCGGCGGCATCCTTCACCACGTGCAGCAGACCGCGATATTCGAGCGCCACGGAGCCAGTGCCAGAAGGGATGACGGTGCCGCCCTTGAAGACGTGATGGATACCGCCGTCCAGCGTCCAGCCGGAGACATCCACCGACTGCGTGGTGGTGTTGTGGAGGATCACATATTCGCCAGCCTGGCTGCCGCCTGCCGGCAGGTAGTCGACTGAATCGATGCTCACCATGCCTGCCACATCCGTCTGCCCGGTGGCGGGAATCTCGGTGGAGGCTGCATTGCCCGGCGCATAGAGCAGCGGCCGGCCGGAGCCGGTATTGAAGAGGAAAGTGCGCCGCGGGCTGAAGTAGCCGCTGACTACCCGCTCCACTTCCTCCCGCGGGCGGTTCTGGACGTAGCTGCCGGGATAGCCCCACTTCGCCACATCCAGATCACCGTCGGTCGCGGGCGAAGGATTGGCCGGATCCGGATCAATCGTCGCCGCGATCTGGCGCATGCGGGTTTCCAGGAAGCCATTCACCGTGCCCGGCGGCTGGAGCATCTGGTCCATCAGCGTGCGCATGCGGCGCACCCACATCAGCCGCGTCTCGGGGGCCTCCAGGATCAGGTTGTAGAAGCGGTCGTTCGCGCTGTGGGCGTTGAGCGGGTTGGTCGCGATGAGGGTATCGTCGAAGTAGTTGCTGGTATAGTTGTGGCCTTGGGAGAGATCGACGTCCCAGATGATCGGCTGCCACTCCTTGGTGTGATTGCTATCGCGGTAGAGGTAGAAATTCTTGTGACCGTGGTCGCGGTCGCTGTTGAACTGGCGGACGACGAGGTAGTTTACCGCGGCCGGGATATCCATGTTGTCGTAGGCCCAGGCCCGGCGCGTGCCCAGGGCGAGGGCGGGATCGAGCGCGGTGGCCATCGCCTGGAGATCGGCGTTGTTCTCCTCCCTGCGCGTCTTCTTCTCCGCGCCGGAGACCAGCCCTTCGCTGTAGATCTTGTAGAGCGCGCCTTCGCCATCCAGCCCGTTGCGTTCGAGCATCCGGTCGTCGCCGTCCTCCACGAGATCCATCACGCCGTGGAAGTTGCCGTTCAATTGGACCCGCACCGGGACGTCGAAGTGGTAGACGGTGCCGGCGAGCTTGGCGGTCTCTTGGGAGAGGGCGTTGCGGGTCTTGGTCTTGTCGGCGTAGTTGGTGAGCAGGTTGAGGTCCTTCACCGCTCGCTCGCCTTCCTTCCAGATGAAGCGGTGATCGCTGTTCGAGTCGAAGTCGTAGCTCTTTTTCGGAAAGCCGGAGCTGGTCTGGCCGTGGATCTCGTGGCCGATGTTGTCGTAGAAACGATTGAGATAGAAACAGGAGCCGCGGAAGGCACTGGCAGTCGGGCCGTTCGCGGGAGCACCTTCGACGAACCACTCGAATACAGGCAACTGGCTGCTGCCGGTTGCGGTATTCAGCGCCACCGTGCCGAAGTATTGGGGGGAGTCGAGCGGATCGGCGTAGCCGGGATACTTGGTGATATTCCCTTGGTTGTCCTGCGCCTCGAAGCGCCAGCGGAACATCTGGCCGGCCGCGACCTGGCTGGTCGGCAGATTGGCGGAATAGATGCCATCCCCGGCCACGGAGTCCGCGCCGCTGCCACTGTCACTCATGAAGACCAGGGAGTCGGCACCCCACATGGTGCGGTGGTAGGCGCGTACCGCGGTGATGTTGTTCTTCGTCTTGATCACCCGGGCGGTGACCTTGAGCACCGGGCTGGCTGCATTTCCCAGCGGCCGCGGCACCAGTGGATCCACAGGCGTGGTATCGAAGATGACCGGGCCGGCGCTGCCGAGGCCATTCAAGGCGCCCGGGCTGGGTTTGCTGAAATAGACGGCATCGCCGGGGACCGCAGCCGTGCTGCCGGTGAGTTCGGGCAGCAGCAGGAAGTCCGAACTGCCGACGCTCGAGTTGAGCCCTTGGATCGCGAGGACGTTGGTGCCCGCCACCAGCGCGGAGGCCGGCACGGTGAACTCGGTCCAGGAGTTGACGATGGTCCCGTCGAGCGCGGCGGTGGCGACCGAATTGTAGGCCGGTGTCCCGGCGAAATTGGCACGCCCGACCTCGACACCGTTGACCCATGCGACGAAACCGTCCTCGTACTTCATCCGCAGCGTGTAGCCAGCGTACGCGGAAGCGCTAGGCAGCGTGAAGCTGCTGCGGAAGAGCAGCGAGGGATTCACATTTTGGAAGCCCGACTGGACGTTGGTGGTGATCCACGGCGTCAAGGTGCCGCCCGTATCATAGCCCAATCCCGGCACGGCGCTGGTCCAGGCACTGTCCGCGTAGGTGGGGCTCACGTTCCAGCCGCCGGGGAGGCCGCTGCCGACATTGCCGGCGGCGTAATTACTACCGGCATAGTGGCTCGCACCGGTGGCGTCGTTGCTCAACACCCGGTAGCGGCATTGCTGTCCCGGCCCATAGCCGACCAGGGTGCTGGTGGTCTGTGCGATGGAGACCCCGTAGGAAACATCCGGTGCCTGGGCGGGATAGATGGCGCCGTATGAGTGTGCCAGCACCGGCTGGCCGGTGGAGCTGTCCGGCTTGTAGAGGCCCAGGAACTCGCCGCCCTTCGCCAGGCTGAAGTTGGTGTGGAGCGGGGCGGCGGGGTTGCTGCGGTTCCGGTTCGAGGCCCAGATCAGGAGCGTGCCTTTCGCTGGCAGGCTCACGGCGGGGATGCGCCACTTGGTTTTGGCCGCCGCATCATCGGTGAGCCACCAGCCGTCCAGATTCACGGCCGCGTTATCGGGATTGAAAAGTTCGATCCAGTCCTCGCGGTTGCCGAAGTCGTCCTCAAGGCCGTTGGCATTGTCGGCCAGAAATTCCGAGATCATCACCTCCGCCTGCGCGCTCGGAATGGCGAGGGTGAGAAATGCGAGTGAAACAGCAAAAAAGCGGCGCATGATGACGAATTCCGGGGGCTGGTGACAAATTGGTCACTCGGAGGGGGCCCGGCAATCCCGGATTTACCAGCCGCAATTTCACGCTGGGAGTGTCCGGAACTGGTCCGGTCTCCGAATACAAGAGGAACACCGGGCCTCCTCCCGCTCAGGATTCCAGTAACGCCATTGGCCTTTTGCGGATGGGTTGCGGTAGAAGGCATGAATACCACACTCCTTGGAATGGCCAACTGTCTGGAATGCGATAGCCCGATTGATCCTGCGATTGCGGGCGGGCTGTGCCCGAAATGCCTGCTGAAGCTGGGGGTGGACAATTCCACCGTCTTCGGCATGACCAAGGGACCGAAGGCCATGGAGGCCCAGCCGGTGACCTTCGGGCCCTACCGGGTGATTCATTTGCTCGGGAAGGGCGGCATGGGCTCGGTGTATGAGGTGGAGCAGGAGGGCACCGGCCGCCGCCTCGCGCTGAAGGTGCTCGGCCAGACCATCGACTCGCCACAGCTGCGCGCCCGCTTCCTGCGCGAAGGCCAACTCGCGGCTGCGGTGCGCCATCCCCATGTGGTCGGCATCATCGCCGCGGAGGAGATCGAGGGCGTGCCGGTGATCGCGATGGAGCTGCTTCATCAGGGCAACCTGGCCGAGAAGGTGAGGCGCGAGGGTCCGCTGCCCCCGGCCGAGGCGGTGGAGGCTGTGCTCCAGATCATCGATGGCTTGCAGGCCGCTCAGTCCGCCGGTGTCCTGCACCGCGATGTGAAGCCTGCGAATTGCTTCATCTCCGCCGATGGCCTCGTGAAAGTCGGGGATTTTGGACTCTCGATCTCCACGCTGGCCCAGGGCGACCTCACTCTGACGCAGAGCGGTATAACCTTGGGCACGCCCACCTTCGCCGCGCCGGAGCAGTTGCGTGGGGAGGATCTCGACCTGCGCGCGGACATCTACTCGGTAGGGGCCACGCTTTACTTCCTGCTCACCGGTCAGCTGACCCACAAGGCAGAGAATGTGGGAGCGCTGATCGCCGCAGTGCTGACCAAGACACCCGCCGATCCCTCCACGCTGCGGCAGGGCATCCCGGCGGCACTGACCCGGGTGGTGATGCGCTGCTTGGAACGGGATGCCTCGCGTAGGCCGAAAAGCTACGAAGCATTGCGGGCCGCGCTGCTGCCCTTCAGCTCGGAGGCACCCGCGCCGGCTATGCTCGGGCTGCGCTTCATCGCCGGGGTGGTGGATCTCTTCCTCGCCAGTCTGATTTCGGAGATTCCCGCGATGTTTTTCCTCAAGGGGCAATGGATCGATTCCACCACGCGGGTCGGCAGCGCCGGATGGCTGGTGGGCACTCTGATCACGCTCTTGTATTTCGCATTGATGGAAGCGCGCTGGGGTGCGACTCCCGGAAAGTTTCTCTGCGGCCTGAGAGTCCGCTGTGCGAGTGGGGACATGCCAGGTTTGGGCCGGGCTTTCCTGAGAGCCTCTGTCTTCCTGCTGTTGCCGATCATCCCGGACCTGTTTTCGGGGGATGGTAGCCCGGACTTCCGTTGGGTCGATTCCCTCGGCTTTGTGTTCTTCATCGCGATGTTCCTGACCATGCGGCGGCGGAACGGCTACGCTGCCTTGCAGGATTTGATCTCCCGCACCCGGGTGACGACGCAGTCGGAGTTGATGGAGGAAGAGACGGGCATCCCTGTGGACTCCACTCCGGGTCCTGGCACCGGGGAGCGCATCGGGCCCTTCTCCGTGCTGGCCTGCCACGGCCCGCTGACCGAAGCATGGGATCCCTCGCTGAAGCGCATGGTCTGGCTCCTGCAAAGCGAAGCTGGTACCCCGCCTTTGCGGGCTCGCCGCCGTGATCTCGACCGGCCTGCCCGCCTGCGCTGGCTGCAATCGATCGAACGCGATGGCGAGCGTTGGGAAGCCTTTGAGTGTCCTGCCGGGCAACCGCTGGCGGTGCTGGCCTGTGGCAACCAGCCGTGGAGCCGGGTGCGCCGCTGGTTGCTCGATCTGGCCACCGAGTTCTCCACCTCCGCCCGCCGTGGCGAGCGCTTGGAGCTGGCCGCCTTCAACCGCGTCTGGATCACCGCGCAGGGCCGCGCGATCTGGCTGGATTTCCCGCTGCCCTCCGGCGGCGCCAGCCGGGAATACCGCGTAGCCGACCACGGCAGCCTGCAGGAATTCCTCGCCGCCATCGCCGGATTCTGTCTGGCCCCCGCGCCGCCGCTGCATGCCACCCGGCTGATGGAGACCTTCGCACAGCGGCGCCTCGAAACGCCTGACATGATCGTGGGCAACCTCCGTGCGACCATGGAGTGGCCCGGCAAGCTCACCTGGCGGCGGCGCCTGGTATCGCTCGCCTTGTGGCCGCTGCTGGCACTGGCGTTCTCCCTCCTGCTCGTCGTGCCTGAAGCGGGCTTGATCGCGGGTGAAGTGAAGCAAGAGCTCATGAGCGGATTCACCAGTTCATCGCCAACCCACACGGACATGTATCACCACTGGGTAAACGAGCTGTCTTCCGGTCATGGCCCGGCCATCTCGGCTTGGTCCGGATTTTTGGCCTTTCTGCTAGTTCTGGGGGCGTTGACGAACTTCATCTGGACTCTCATCACCGGCCTCCCGCCCGGCCTCCAGCTCTTCGGTCTGGTGCTCGTCAATCGCCAAGGCGGGCCCGCGAGCCGGGCAATGGTGCTGACCCGCGCCTTTCTCACCTGCCTGACGATGCTCACCCTCGCCGCAAACCTCGGGTTCATGGCTTCGCTCGCCTTCAAGGTGCCGCTCTTCTTCGCCTCGATCGCTGGAGCCGCCACCGTAGACACCGGTGTGTTGGCCATGCTTTGGGGCACGTGTGCCTTGGTCTTCCTCGTCCTCTTGGGCGTTGCCGTGCACGCCTGCACGCGACCCCAGCGCGCCCTGGCAGATCTCATTCTCGGGACAACCATTGTGCCGAGGTGAGGACCGAGGCTTGGCCTCTAACAGACTGCGGGGCGGGAAAGATTCCGCGCAAAAAAAAAAGCCCTCCACCTCTCGGTGAAGGGCCTTTCAAAATCACATTTCCACGGCCATTAAAGCCGCACTCATGATCCTCACAGCTCCAGAGTGATCACTTTCAGGATCCCCGGGGTGCTCTTGAGTTGATCAAGCAGCGCGACCGGTGGCTCGGAATCGACTTCGATCACGGTGAGGGCACGGGTGCGGTCCGCGGTGCGGGCCAGTCCCATGTTCGCGATGTTCACGGAAGCGTTGCCGAGGGCAGTGCCGATCACACCGACGATGCCAGGGCGGTCGTCGTTCTCCACAAAGAGGAAGCGGCCGGCGATGTTGCAGTCGACGTAGAGCTTGTCGATTTCCACGATCCGTGGCGATTGGCCGATAATCGTGCCAGCGACGCGGTAGCGGGCCTCACCCTTCTTGAGCTCAGCGACCACCAGTTCGTTGAACTCGGTCTTGGCGTTGATGGTGGACTCGGTCACGTCCAAGCCGAGCTGGGTCGCGATGGCGGGCGCGTTGACGATGTTCACCTGGCCATCCGGGCGTGAGGCCTCGAGCAAGGCGGTGAGAACGGTGCGGGAAACCAGACCGGTGTCCTTCTTGGCCAGCGGGCCGTGGTAGGAGACTCGCAGCGAGTCCGGATTCTCCGGGCCCAGCTTGGCGAGCAACTTGCCCAGCGCACCGGCCAGATCGAGATAAGGCCCGATCGCCGCGCGCGTCGCCGCATCCAGCGAAGGCATGTTGATCGCGTTCTTGATCTCGCCGGTCACGAAGAAGTCGCGGAGCTGCTCAGCCACCTGGATGCCCACGTTCTCCTGCGCCTCATTGGTGGAGGCACCGAGGTGCGGGGTGTAGACGACGTGCTTGTTCAGCGTGAAGAGAGGGTGGTCGTTCGGCGGCGGCTCGACTTCGAACACATCCAGACCGGCACCGGCGATGTGGCCGGATTCGATTGCAGCCTTCAGGGCTTCTTCGTCCACCAGGCCACCACGGGCGCAGTTGATCACCAGAGCGCCCGGGTTCATCAGCGCGAGGCGCTCGGCATTGATCAGGCGGTTGGTCTCCGGGGTCAGCGGCACGTGCAGGGTCACCACGTCGGCACCCTTCAGGGCATCGTCCGGGGTCTTGGCGAGCTCGACCTTCAGCTCATCGGCGCGGGCTTGGGACAGGAAGGGATCGTAGGCGACCACCGTCATGTTGAAGGCCTGCGCGCGTTTGGCGAACTCGGTGCCGATCCGGCCCATGCCGAGGACGGCGAGGCGCTTGGTGTTCAGCTCGATGCCCTGGTAGGCCTTGCGGGCGGCCTTGAAGTTGCCCTTGAGAACTTCCGCGTGGGCGGGAGCGACGTTGCGGGCCGCGCTGAGCATCAGGGTGAAGGCGTGCTCGGCAGTGGAGATCGTGTTGCCGGTCGGCGTGTTCATCACGATCACGCCGTGGTCGGTCGCAGCCTTGCGGTCGATGTTGTCCACACCGACGCCGGCACGGCCGACGGCCTTGAGGTTCTTGGCAGCGGCCAGCACCTCGGCGTTGACCTTCGTTTCGGATCGCACCACCAGACCGTGGTAGTCGCCGATGATCTGAAGCAGTTCCTCGGGTTTGAGACCTGTCTTTACATCGACGGAGATTCCCGGGGCGGCTGCGAGGGCTTCGACGCCTTTATCCGAAATCGGATCCGAAACGAGCACGCGGTAAGTGGCCATGTCGGGAGCCCCATATGGCCGGGGGCGGGGGCTGGCAAGAGCGGGAGGGGCTCTTTCGCGTCAACGCCGGGAATTTAAAGTGTTCCACGGCCTGTGGAGCAATTGCCCGCCCTTGCCGGACGCCTTACCTACCAGAGCATTTTGGGTTTGCACCGGCTTCCCTGGGTTCAGGAGCGACCGGCAATTCTGGGAGGAAGGCATCGCGGCAAGAGCAGCAACCTGCAATTAACGCGGTATTTACATCCGATACGAAATGCGGGTACGGCAAGAGGTTTTTCTGACTTCCTCAAAAAATTTTAAGCAAAAAGGGGGAGCGGACTAAACCCGGTAGTGTCCGGCCCCTACAGGAGCGCCGAAAAAGGCCAATGACTAATGACTAAGCACTAATTTTCAAACCAGTCAGTGGAAGAGGAGTAGAGGAAATCGTTGCTCGGGGCCACGGCGAATTGAGCGCCAGCCTCCTTTCTTCGGCACTCACCGGTTTGAAAATTAGTGCTTAGTCATTAGTAATTTGAAGCTCCATTCCGCTCTTGGCTCCCTCGAATTCGCCCCCTAGCTTCCTCCCCCCATGTCCGACCCAAGCCGACCCTATTCCTCCTTGATGCTCGACGGCCCCGACCGCGCGCCTTCCCGGGCGATGCTCTATGCCGTCGGATTCGAGAAGGAGGATTTCGCCAAGCCCCAGATCGGCATCGCGTCCACCTGGTCGCAGGTCACGCCTTGCAACATCCACATCGACCGCCTCGCCCGCGAATCGGCGAAAGGTGCCGACGCTGCCGGTGGCAAGGCCGTCATTTTCAACACCATCACCATCTCCGACGGGATCTCGATGGGCACCGAGGGGATGAAGTACTCCCTCGTCTCCCGCGAGGTGATCGCGGACTCGATCGAAACCGTGGTCGGCTGCGAGGGGATGGACGGCTTCGTCGCGATCGGTGGTTGCGACAAGAACATGCCGGCCTGCATCATGGCCATGGCCCGCATGAACCGCCCCTCGGTCTTCGTTTACGGCGGCACCATTCTCCCCGGCTGCGCGACCATCAAGGGCGAGCTCAAGGATCTCGATATCGTTTCGGTCTTCGAAGCCGTGGGCAAGCATGCCGCCGGCGAATACTCCGATGAGGAATTGGAAACCGTCGAGGCCTGCGCGATCCCCGGTGAAGGCTCCTGCGGGGGCATGTACACCGCGAACACCATGGCCTCCGCGATCGAGGCGCTGGGCATGTCCTTGCCGAACTCTTCCTCGCAGACCGCGGTCTCGGAGGAGAAGATGCAGGATTGCTTCGATGCCGGCGTCGCGGTGCTGAACATGATCCAACTCGGTCTCAAGCCGCGCGACATCATGACCCGCAAGGCTTTCGAGAACGCCATCACCGTGGTGATTGCCCTCGGCGGTTCGACCAATGCCGTGCTGCACCTCTTGGCCGCCGCCCACGCCGCGGATGTACCGCTTTCGATCGATGACTTCACGGAGATCGGTAAGCGCGTACCGCTGCTCGCGGACCTGAAGCCTTCCGGCAAATACTCGATGGCCGCGCTGGTGAAGATCGGCGGCACCATGCCGCTCCTGCGCATCTTGTTGGAAGGCGGCCTGCTTCACGGCGATTGCATGACCGTGACCGGCAAGACCCTCGCCGAGAATATCGCGAACTCGAAGCTCTACTATCCGGAAGGCCAGGAGATCATCCGCCCGGTGAGTAACCCGATCAAGAAGGACAGCCACCTGCGCATCCTCTACGGCAACCTCGCCCCCGGCGGCGCGGTGGCCAAGATCACCGGCAAGGAAGGCGAACTCTTCACCGGCCGCGCCCGCGTCTTCGACTCCGAGGACGAGGGCATGAAGGCCATCCTCGGCGGCGAGATCGTCGAGGGCGACGTCATCGTGATCCGCCGCGAAGGCCCGAAGGGTGGTCCGGGCATGCGCGAGATGCTCGGGCCCACCGCCGCCATCATGGGCCGCGGACTCGGCAAGAAGGTGGCCTTCATCACCGATGGCCGTTTCTCCGGCGGCAGCCACGGCTTCGTGGTCGGCCACGTCACCCCGGAAGCCCACGACGGCGGCCCGATCGGTCTGCTGGTGGATGGCGACACCATCACCATTGATGCGAAGAACAACCAGATCACCGTCGATCTCAGCGATGAGGAGCTGGCGGCCCGTCGTGCCAAGTGGACGCAACCGGCCCCGCGCTACACGCGTGGTGTGCTGGCGAAGTATGCGAAGCTCACGACCAGCGCCAGCGAAGGCGCGGTGACGGACAAGTATCTCTAAAACGAAACGCTGCCCGCAAAGGTAGCGCCAGTGAGCCCCGCGCTTGGTCATCGGCCAAGCCGGGGCTTTTTCGCGGAAAGGCAGGGTAACAATTGCAGGCTTTCTCCGAATGGAAGCGGTGGATATGAGTCAGGGAAGCATGGCCGAGGGGATGCCGTTGTTTTTGACCACGCGTTGGTCGCTGGTGAATGGCGCGGCCGCGCAGGCGGACGAGTCGCTCGAGGTGCTGTGCCGGCTTTACTGGCAGCCAGTTTATGCCGTGGCGCGCCGGGCGGGGAACGATGTCGAGAACGCCAAGGATCTGACCCAGGGATTCTTCGCGATGTTGCTCGGCAAGAGATCCTTGGGGCTTGCGGATCGCGGCAAGGGTCGGTTCCGGACGTTTTTGGTCACGGCGCTCAAGCGCTACATGATTGACGAGTGGCGGCGCGAGCACGCGGCGAAGCGAGGTGGCTTTGTGGAAACCGTGCCGCTGGATGCAGACCTGGCGGAGATCGTCGGGGCGGATGATGGCGAGCTTGCGCCGGATGCCTTGTTTGATCGCCGCTGGGCGCTGGCCTTGCTGGATGCGGCGCTGCACCGGCTGGAGCTGGAGACCGGCGACTTTGACGCGCTCAAGGAGTGCCTGACCGCGGATCGCGGCGAGATCGACTATGCGGCGATGTCCCGCCGGCTGAGTGCCACAGAGGGCGCGACGCGGGTGGCGGTGCACCGGCTGCGGAAGCGCTATCGCCAACTCATCCGCGAAGAGGTAGCCCGCACCGTGGCGGACGAAGCGGAGGTGGATCAGGAAATGCGGGTGCTTATGGAGGCACTGATGTAACAAGGCGCACTCCTTTCCGAATCGATGGCATGACGGAAAACTCCAGAAGCTGCACGCGTTGCGGCGCGACGCTCTCGGCCGCGGCTGCCGCCGGCTTGTGCCCGCGCTGCCTGATGGCGATGAACTTCGATTCCAATACCCTGCCGGAGGGTGAGGACCTGCCGGGCCTGCCGCCGATGTCGCCGATGTCGCCGGAGGAACTGGCCGCGAAATTCCCGCAGTACGAGATCCTCGAGTGCCTCGGTCGCGGGGGCATGGGTGTGGTTTACAAGGCGCGCCAGAAATCGCTCAAGCGCACGGTCGCGATCAAGATCCTTGCCCCCGAGCGCGAGCACGACAGCCGCTTCGCCGCACGCTTCGCGCACGAGGCCGAGTTGCTGGCGAAGCTCAGCCACCCGAACATCGTGACCATCCACGATTTCGGCGAGACCGAGGGGCTCTTCTATCTGGTGATGGAGTATGTGGATGGTGTGAACCTCCGCGAGCTGCTGCGCGAGGGGCGGATGCAGCCGGAGCAAGCGCTGGCGATCGTGCCGCCGGTGTGCGAGGCGCTGGAATACGCGCATGGCAAGGGCGTGGTGCACCGCGACATCAAGCCGGAGAACCTGCTGCTGGATCGCGAGGGCCGGATCAAGATCGCGGACTTCGGGATCGCTTCGCTGGTGGCTGCCACTGGCGAGCATTCGGGCACGCCTCCCTACATGGCGCCCGAGCAGGAGGGGGGCAGCGTGGATCGCCGGGCCGATATCTATGCGCTCGGCGTGGTGCTCTACGAAATGCTGACCGGCGAGCGTCCTGCGAAGGAAGTCGTGGCTCCCTCGCGGAAGGTGCAGATTGAAGTGGGGATCGATGAGATTGTGCTGCGGGCCCTGGAGAAGGAGCCGCAGCGGCGCTATCAATCCGCGGCGGAGTTCAAGACGATGGTGGAGACCATGGCGGGCACGGGTGGAGTGGCGCCCCTGCCGGAAGAGGTCGCCATGGAGGCACCTCCGTTCGCATCGCTGGGAAGGAAGTGGAGCCGCTTTTACGCTGCCTTCGCTTCCGCTTTCGCTACGCTGTGGCTTGCTTTGTTTCTGACGGGAGTTGCCACTCAAACTTACATCGATCTCGGCCTGTATGGCTTGATCGGCTTCCCGGGATTGGCGCTGCTATACGCCGCGTGGCGGATCCGTCCCGCAGCGAAGCCGTTTCGAAGGGCGGGCCGGATTTACGAGGGGTTCTCGTCATGCTTCGGCACCTTGATGCTGCTGCTGCTGCTGGCAGCCTTGGCGACCCTGTCGAAATTCAATGTCGGAACGCCCGGCTTGGCGGGTGCTGCGGCCTTTTCCCTCTGCTACGCGCTGTGGCGGGAGCGGCGTGCGGGAGCGGTGGAGCTGATTGAGGCGAAGCCAATCAATTGGAGCAAGTGGGTGCTCGGACTCATCGCCCTGGCCTTGGTGGGTGGGATCTCTGCGGTCCTCTATCAGATGCCGCGGAAAGCCAAGACTGCTAACTTCGCGCCCGAGGTGCAGCGGGTGATGCAGGCTTATCCCTCCGGGGTGAATCGCTTCGTCGATTTCGATACCGGTGCCGTGTTGTCGCTTCCACCGGCGATTGCCGCGCAGCTCGGGGATGATGATGCCTTGTGGATGCTTCATGGCTCGAAAGCTCCGCCCCAGGACTACTTGGACTGGATCGACCGCAGCGGGGCGGATGCGGTCGCCATGAGGCGAGGCTTGGTGATCTTCAGCCGCGCTTGCGTGGCGGGCCATGGGAATTCCGACACCGGCTGGGGCGGCGACTGGCTGCACTGGAATGCCATCAGTGCCAACGATGTCTCGAAGGCTGCAGATATCATCGCGAGCAAATGCGACCAGGTTGCTGCCCAGCCAAAGTCTCCGGATCAGGCTGGGACCACTTCCTATGGCGTTGATGGATTGAGCACCGCGGGTAGTAGCGGTCCCGGAGCTCGCGGTAGCTACGTCACCAGCTACAAGCTTGCGGGAGTCGTCGGAGAGAACAGCCCGATTTGGATCTTCAAGACGCGCCGCGGCAGCAAGGGGGTATTCGTGTTTGATGAGAACGATGCGATGCCCGAGAGGAAGCAATTCCGTCTCAAGCTGGTGGCGGATGTGGCGGTCTTGTCTGCTCCGATCTATGACTATGCGAAGGAAGCGCTGGCGAGCCTCCGCTTTGAACCAACGCTCGAATGCGAGGTTCCGGAGGCTCTCGATCTGGATACCGGCAAGAGCATGCAGAAAGGCTACACGCCAGAATATGTATTCAGCGGCCTGAGCCCCGAGCTAACACGGGAGAATGGCTGGCACTGGATGCAGGCAACCGGCATGGATGTGATTGCCCTGCCCAAGGAGAGGGAGCTCAGGGCGACCGCCATGAAGTGTGTGCTGCTGGCAGGTGAGGCGTGGGAGACCCTGACGTCCGCGCAATTGCAGCGGATCTTGGCGGATGCCCGCCTGGAAGACGTGCAGAGTCTCGCCGATGCCAATAGCGCCCCGCGCGTCTGGGGCTTTCAAACCCGTGAGGGCTCGATGGGCTTGCTGCAGGTCGCGGGTCGTGGAGCGGAGGGCTTCAAGCTCCGCTACAAGCTGCTGGAGCTGCCAGCGAATGCCGCGGTGAACAGCAGCTTTTTCCGGGAGCTTCCCATTCCGGAAAGCCCGGGCGGAACCGACACGCCGGACCAGGTGCTGGCCGCGACCCCGGCGGAGCTGTTAGATGGAGTGCTGGCGAAACGGATGATCCTCTACCGTTGCGACCTAGCCTTGGTCTATGGTGTGGGGGCAGGCCTTGCTCGCGGCATCGTGCTCGGCTGTGTGGATGGACAGTGGCGGCCGCTGCCTGATGCCTCGATGTCCGGACCGGAAGCGGCGCTCACCCGGACATTCAAGGACCGGACTGGGGAGTTCATGGCGAAGCTCCGAGAGATGCCAGCCCTCGATTCGGACCGCACGCTTACAGCGGTAGTGGAGAAATCAGTTGGCCGGCAGCAATTGGGCGAGGATGGGACGGCGTTCTTTTCTTTCGCGAGCGGGAAGATACTTCCGCCTCCCTATCGGCTGAGCTACCCCGCTGATGATTATGAACGCTTCAAGTCTACGCCCGAGCTGAGGCGCTGGATGGAGGAGAATCAGGCCGATCTCTTGATTCATCTCAAGGAAGAGGACTGGAAGGTATTCCGCTTCATGTCGCGCGAACGTGACTACAATGAGCCTCAGCCCTTGATCGAAGCCATGTCGGCGAAAGACGTGGAGAAAAAGCTCGGAGACGACTCCTCGGATCCCTGGGATCCTTGGCCTTCGACGACGGCAGGGAGTTCCTACTATCCGCATGCGTGTTCGCTCATGTCATTCCGGACCCGCGAGAACCTGAAGGGTGTCTACCAGTTAGAGTCATTTGACGGGCCTTCGGGAAAGGGATTGAAGCTGCGCTATCGGATTGCTGGTCCGGCGGCGCAGGGGAGTCATCCGGTGGAGGAAGTGCCCGAGGCGGTGGAGAGGGAATAGGCGCTCACTTCGGCGTGTCGGGCAAACTCTCGATCTCAATCTTCCGGAAAGAAATCACCGCCTTGCAATTGCCATGGATCTGCAAACCGATGAGCCCCTCTAACGGAACCGCGGGATCCTTCTCGGTGTATTCGGAGGTCTTCGTCCCGTTGATCGAAAGCTGCACACGAGGGCCTTCCACGCGGATCTCGTAGCGGTTCCATTCGCCGGGCTTCTCGATCGACTTGACTTGGGCTTTGTCAGCCACGCCGAGGAACTGCGGCTTGCGCAGTTCGTTGTTCAGGCAGCCGCTGTAGCCCGCGCCGATGTCCGCTTGGTAGCCGATCATCTCGTGCTCCTGCTTCTGTTCCTTCGCGCGTTGGCTGTGGAATTGCACCCCGCCATTCACGAAGCCCTCCGTGCCCACCAGCTTGTATTCGAGGCGGAGGATGAAGTTCTTGTAGCTCTGCTTGGTCGTGAGGAACTCGTTGCGAGCGTTGCCCTCCATCGAGCCACCGACGATCGCGCCGTCTTCGACTCGCCAGACCTTGGTGTCACCTTCCCAGCCCTCAAGGGTCTTGCCGTCAAAGAGCGGGACCGGATCGGCGGATGCGATGGCGGATAGAAGCAGCAGCGAGAGGAGTGGGCGGGGCATGGCGATGCGGAGGAATACATCGCTGGCGGGATTTCGTATCACCGACCCGGGGGAAAATGCGGAACTAGCGGGCTTTCACTGGACTCCATCCCGCTCCGGTTTGCGGGTGATCCGTAAAAAATCCGGACTAGCGCACGCGCTCACCGCCTTCGCGGTCTTGGCGTTCGAGAGCTGCCAAGCGGGTGTTGAGGTCCTGCATGCAGGTGAATAGACCACGCAGGATATTGGAGAGGCGTTCCGCGCTTTCTCCGCTCAGGGATTCCAGTTCGGTCGCCAAGGCGTGCATCAAATCATCCTCGTTATGAGCGGTCATTCTTAAGGCTGGGGTGGGGGACTCGGCTTGCAAATTCATTCAAAGTGCAACGGGGGCACATGAACTTAGCAAGTGTTTACCTAACATTCCCAAAATCGGCCATTCTGACAAGCCGGAGATTTACGCAGTTTCTACCCGCGCCTGGCGGTGGGTTGTGATCCTCTGCCTGCCCGCTAATTGTATCGCGCCAAATGCAATGCACTAAAGCCTGCGGGCTTCCGCTAGGGTCATGCGTACATCGCCAATGAAGACCTCCGAGCGCAGTTCAACCGGGATGCGGTTGGCATCGTCCGATAGCCACATCGTCGCACTTTTGAACTTCTTGTAGGGCACCAGGGTCTTGGTCGCGGGGTCGATCTTTTCGAGTCCCACAGTCAACTTGATGGTATCCCGGCCTGCGAACTTCTCGCGGCCTGCGACGTGGATCCGCATCAGGTAGGGCTTGTTGAAGGGCATCAGCGGCATGACCAGATCATCACCGTCATCCAGCTTCTGGCTGCGGACATGCAGCATGGCGGAAACAACATCGTGGAGTGAGGCGAGGCGGAAGTCGCTGGTCTGGGTGGCGGACTTGCCGTTCTTGGAGATTGTGATGGTCTGTTCGCTGGTGACCAAGGTGCCGTCCCACGAATTGCGGGTGGAATTCACCTCGTCCCCCTCATCCTGCACGCCCACGGAGACGCGTGGCTTCAGGGTGGCGGGATCGAGGCGGGAAACCAGCGAGACCTTGCTGTGATACAACTTCGAAGCGATCCCCGAACTGCCGCCGCTCACGCGTGCCACATAGTCGGAGGGGAACTTCGGGTCCGGCTTCCCGAACGTAAAGGTTAGCTTGCCCGCATCCACCATGCCATTCCAAGACAGGCGATAAACGAACTCCTGCGGAACCAGCTTCGGCTGCGGGCCCAGCTTCGGAGGCGTCACGTCGGCGGTCCAATCCGCGGCAGCGGAAAGGGTCAAGGCAAGCAGAACGGCGAACGCTTTCATTGGCTCCTTAGACTCCGCGCAATGCGGAAGCATTCAAGAGGTTTCTGGAAAACGAAGCCGCAGAGGCTCCGTTGGAGGCCTTGGGGAGCGCGTATCTTCTTGTTCGCCCAAGCCTGTGTGAATGCGAACCGCGAAAATACGCAGAGGTCGCGGACGGAAACAGGAGATGTTAGGGGGATCGGGGATGGACACGAATGAGGGCGGACAGAGTGTCCGCCCTCCATAGGGCTCTCCCTTTGTTCTCCGCTCAATCGCAGCCGCAGCCGGTGCCGGCGCAAGCGGGGGCCGGGCTGAGCGGGCGCTCATCCTCCGTTTCCGGCGCCGCGAGGCCCGGATTCGGAGCCAGCGTGCCGAGGCCGAGCTTGGCCAGCAGCGCGCGGTCTTTCTCCACGGCGGGATTCTTCGCGGTGAGGAGCTTGTCCCCGTAGAAGATCGAATTCGCACCGGCGAAGTAGCAGAGGGCCTGAGTCTCATCCGACATGCGGGTGCGGCCGGCGGAAAGGCGGACTTTCGCCTTCGGCACGGCGATGCGGGTGACGGCGATCATGCGGACCACGTCGAAGGCATCGATCGACTGGCTATCGGCCAGCGGCGTGCCGGGCATCGGCATCAGCGAGTTGATCGGCACGCTCTCCGGCTGCGGGTTGAACTCGGAAATCACCTCCAGCATCTTAAGCCGGTCATCGGTGGATTCACCGAGGCCGAGGATGCCTCCGCAGCAGACCGACATTCCTGCGTCTTGCGCGTTGCGGATGGTCCGCAGGCGGTCGTCGTAGGTGTGGGTCGTGACGATGTTCGGGTAGTGCTCGCGCGAGGTATCGAGGTTGTGATTGTAGGCAGTGACACCGGCTTCCTTGAGGGCCTTTGCTTCCTCCGGGCCGAGCTCGCCGAGAGTCACGCAGACTTCCATGCCGAGGGTGGAGACATCGCGGACAATATCGAGCACCTGCTCGAAGCGTTGGGTCCCACCGCGCACACCGCGCCAAGCGGCACCCATGCAGAAGCGGGTGGAGCCGGTCTCGCGGGCGGCCTTCGCACGCTCCATGATTGTCTCCTTACTCAACAGTCGCTCGATCTCCACGCCCGAGTTGTAGCGGGCGGATTGTGCGCAGTAGGAGCAGTCCTCCGAGCAGCCGCCGGTCTTGATCGAGAGCAGGGTGCAGAGCTGGACATCGTTGTCCGCCCAATTCGCCTCATGCACGGCACGGGCTTGCTGGAGCAGTTCGAAGAAAGGCAGAGCGTGGAGACGCTGGAGTTCGGAAAGAAGCATCAGGACGAAAATTTCTAATTACTAAGCACTAATTCTTAAAGCCAAGTCAGTGCGGGGTCAGCGCATCCAGTTTTCTCCGAGCGGGAGCTGGCCTTGGCCAACGACGGTGTAGTCGGTCTTGCCACGGGCGCCTTCGAGCTTCACGCCGAAGCGGCTCTTCCAGACGCCGCTCATGCTTTCCGCGGTGTGGCAGCCCCAGCTCTTGCAGTAGGAATCCTTGGCGAAGATCGAGCCATTGATGCGGGAGAGATCCCGCTCGTGGAGCCAGACCGTGCAGGCACCCATGATCGTGCTGCCGTAGTCGAGCATGAAGCAGAACTTATTCGAGTGGCCGAAGTAGTCGAAGGTCTCCACCGAGCCGCGCGGGCGGGCATTGAATGCGCTGACCAGGCTCGAGGTGTTGTCCACCCAGACGAGGGTCACGTGGCGGTCGCGGGCGAGATCGGTGATGTAGGAGGTGTAGGGCTTCTTGTCCTCCTTGCCGCGCTCTTGGTAGCCCGGGCGATAGACGATCCAGACGATCGGGGCGCTTTCGCCATAGGCCTTGCGGATTTCCACCATGCGCAGCGTGGAGGCGCGCACGAAGTTCGCCCACCAGCGGTCATGTTGGTCCTGGGGCACACGCAGGTCCTCCCAATTTCGCAGGGCGGGGCCTCCGGTGAGGATCACGTGATCGGCGGATGCCTGCGAAATGAGGGCGACGAGCGAGAACAGTGCGAGGCGCAGCGAGCGGGCCATGCGGGGGATTGTAAGGAATCGCGAAGCGCTGGCAAGGGGCGGGTTTGCCCCTCGCTAACAGCAATTCGGGGGGCTTTTTGCGCCGTTTCCGGCCTTCTAGCAGCCCCACGGAGGGGGGCGAGGGGGGCATGGGGGCTGCGCGGTCAGGGGGAAACCGCGTCGCGCCTGCTTTCCGTGTCTGCGTGAGTGCATAAATTTTCATTCCGCTAAACCTTATCCCGCGATCTGACGTGGTCCCATAGCACGCCTTCCGTGCACCTGTTCACCGGTCGACCTCCTCCCGACAAAACCCTGCCTCCCCGATCGCGAATACATGAAAAAAAACCACCGTTATCTCAAAGGGACCCTCGTGCTCTTTGCCGCCGCCCTCCCTGCTCACGCCGACCTTTTCTGGGATGGCAACGACACAGGTCCCGATGCCGATGGCGGCGTGGGAGTATGGGATACCAGCACCCTGAACTGGGACGACCAGGCCGTGGCCGGGACCAGCGTCGTTTGGAATAGCGCCCAAGCCGCGAGCTTCGGCGGTACGGCAGGGACGGTTTCGATCGCCTCAGGGGGAATCACCGCGGCCGGCCTGAGCTTCGGCACGGATGGTTATGTGCTTCAGGGCAACAGTTTGACTCCCACCGCACCGATCCTCGTTTCCCCGAGTGTCGGCGCGACCATTGGCTCCGCCATCGCCGGGACCGGCGGCCTGAGCAAGGGCGGCGCGGGCACCCTGACGCTGGCTGGTGCCAGCACCTTCACGGGTTCCACCAAGATCACAGCGGGCACGCTCAAGCTCTCCCCACTGAATTCCTACCGCTATTACCGCTTCACCGCCTACACCAACTACGGCAACGGCAGTACCAGTGCGGACGGCTACAACCAGATCGGCGAGCTGCACTACTACAAGGCGGGTGTGTGGACTGCGGCAACCACGGGCACGGCCTCCGGTCCCGGCACCGGCGAGCAGCTCTGGAGCAACGCCAACGACAACAAGGGTGCCAACGTGGCTGGCTTCACCAAGTATGGCTTTGGCACGCGCCCGATCGTAATCACCTACGACTTCGGGGCGTCGACCAGCTTCGATGCCTACAACTGGTCCTCCGCCAACGACTCCACGCCGGCCCGCAATCCGCGTCGCTGGATTATTTCCGGCAGCAACGACAACACCAACTTCACGACCTTGGACGACCGCTCGGCCATCGAGCAAGTCGGCCCTACCGCCACTTACAACTGGTCTTCGCCCACGGGCGCCTTCGCGACGGTGGACAACTCGGTGACCGGCGGCGCGGCGGGTGCCTACCCGATCCCGGGTGGTAGCGGCTTGCCAGTCGGGTCCGGCTTGGAAATCGCCAGCGGGGCCACCCTCGACTTGAACGGTGTCAGCCAGATCTCCGCTTCGCTCGCCGACCTTTCCGGTGGCGGCGGTGCCATCATCAATAGCAATGCCGCCAAGAGGGTGGTGCTGAACGTCGGGTCCTCCAATGCGAACACTGTCTACAGTGGAACGATCAGCGACAGTGGCACGGCCGGCTCGATCAGCTTTGTGAAGGTGGGCACCGGCTCGCTCACTCTTGGCGGCTCGACCAGCAATACCTACACGGGCGTCACTATCCTGGGTAGCACTGGTAAGCTTCTGCTGGCAAAGACCGGCGGTGCCACCGCCATTCCCGCGAACCTGGAGCTCTCCTCCACGGCCTTCGGCGGCAATAATGCCGGGGTAGTGCTGGGAGGCGATGAGCAGATCGCGGATGGCGCGCTGCTGACCTGGACCATGCAGGGCTATCAGACCACCACCCAGGCGGAGAGCTTCTTCCGTCTCAACGGTCACACTGAAACCGTTGGCGGCCTGGTCTCGCAAAATACGGCGGCGACAGGCTTCCCCCTGATCGAAAACCGTGGTCAGAACGACGCCTCTGCCTACGCCAATGGCAACCTGACCATCAACGTCGTCAACAGCGGTAGCACCTTCAGTTACTGGGGCATCATCCGGGACACGGATGGTAACCTCAACAGCCAGAGCGGCAAGATTGCGATCACCAAGACCGGTCCCGGCACGCAGCTCCTCGGCGGAAACATGAGCGGCTGCACCGGTCCTGCCATCGTCAACAACGGCGTGCTACGCATCAACAACACCCTGGCGGCTGCCACGGTGTCCGTCACCGGCACCGGTATCTTGCAAGGCACCGGCGGCACGCTGACGGGTCTCGTGACCGTGGGCTCGGGTGGGATTATTTCTCCCGGTGTCAGCGGTGCGGGTACCCTCACCACTACGAATCCGGTGAACGTCGCGACTGGCGGTACGGTCCTGCCCTTGGCTGGCACCACGCTCGGTGGCGCGGTCGTTGTCGGCAGCGGCGGCACCCTCGCCGGTCTTGGCACAGTCTCCGGTGCGGTCACGATCCAGTCCGGCGGTCAGCTTTCCCCGGGCAACAACACGATCGGCACGCTCAACACGAACGGTGCCGTGACCCTCGCGGGCAACGCCACCTTCGAGATCAACAAGACCGGCGCGACGCTGACCAACGACAAGATCAACAACTTCTCGCAAATCACCTACGGCGGAACCCTGACCATCGTACCTACCGGTGATACGCCGGTCTTGGGCGATAGCTTCCAGCTCTTCGCGCCGAGCGGCACGGGCACCTTTGCCGGCGGCTTCGCCAGCATCTCCGGCCTGCCGACGCTGCCTGGCGGACTGCAGTGGGAGACCAGCACGCTGACCAGCAATGGCCGCATCACGGTGGTGAACAAGGCCAATACCCCGGCCTTCAGCCCGACCGGCGGCTCGCAGATCGGGGCCCAGTCGGTGACCATCACCTCGGACAGCGGCTCGACCATCTACTACACGCTGGATGGCAGCGATCCGACGCTCGCCTCGGCAAGCGGCACCAGCCCGATCACCGGTATCACCATTCCGGTGGATTCCGTGGTGGTCTTGAAGGCCTTCGCCACCAGCACCGGCTTCGCGGATAGCGCGATCGCCACTGCCACCTACCGCACGGTCACCGTGCCGAAGTGGGACGTGGACGCCGCCGGCAACTGGTCGCTCGCCACGAACTGGGCCAACCAGGTCATTCCAAACGGCGTTGACTCGCCGGTGGACTTCACCAAGCCGCAGACCGCAGCCCGCATCGTCACTCTCGATGGCGCGCGCACCGTCGGTAGCCTGAGCTTTGGCAATACCAATCCATTCACTTGGACGCTCAGTGGTGCGAACACGCTGACCCTGGCGACCACCAGCGGTACGCCGGGCATCGCGGTGCAGAATGTGGACACCACGATCTCCTCCGTGCTGGCAGGCGTCCAAGGCCTGATCAAGAGCGGTCCCGGCACTCTCTTCGTCACCGGCACCAACACCTACTCCGGCAATACCGCGATCAACGGCGGCGTGCTGGCTGCATCGAGCTTGGCCACCAACGGCACGAATTCGTCCCTCGGTTCTGGCAATAGCTTGAGCATCGACGGCGGCACCCTCCGCTATACCACGACGGGCACCAACATCGGTGCCAATACCTTCAACCGTGCGGTCACGCTCGGCGCGGGTGGTGGCACGCTTGACGGGTTGACCGGCGGCTTCTGGTTCACCACCGGTACCTTCTCGGGTTCCGGTTCGCTGACGAAA
This sequence comes from Haloferula sp. BvORR071, assembly GCF_000739615.1. Lineage (GTDB taxonomy): Bacteria > Verrucomicrobiota > Verrucomicrobiia > Verrucomicrobiales > Akkermansiaceae > Haloferula. The sequence goes on along the minus strand of NZ_BATP01000019.1, from coordinate 187,511 downwards.
ATCGGTGCACGGCAGTTGATCATCCAGTCCAACAACACCTACGATGGCGATACCTTCGTCAATCAGGAGGAAGTCCAGTTCCGCACGCTGGATGCCTTCGGCAGCCTTGTGGGCAAGACGATCGTCTCCGCCAGCAACAATGCCCGCGTGGCGGCGGGTGGCGCGGTGACTGGCACGATCCTTGAGAACTTCGAGCTCAACGGACTGGGCGGTGGCAACGGAGCCCTGCAGGCGAATGACGGTGGCACCACCATTAACTACGGTGGCAATATCGTGCTCGCCAGCACCAGCGGCATCGGTGGCGGCGTCGGCTTCGTCATCAGCGGCCCGATCAGTGGTGCCGGTGGTTTGACCAAGGTGTCTGCCAACTCGGTGACGCTGTCGGGCTCGACCAGCAACACCTATGCGGGCGACACCACCCTCGGTAGTACCGGCAGGCTCTTGCTCGCCAAGACCGGCGGTGCGATCGCAATCCCGGGCAACGTCAACCTCTCCGCCACCAACTGGAACGGCAACTCCGCCGGCGTGGTATTGGGCGGCAATGAGCAGATTGCGGACGGCGCCGTGATCACTTGGACTGCCGCTGCCTTCCCGAGCGGAGCGATGGCGGAGTCCTTTCTGCGCCTGAACGGCTTCACGGAAACGGTGGGCGGCCTGGTGCTGGCCGCTGGTCCCGGCACGATCGAAAACCGCGGTCTGAATGACACCACTGCTTACGGCACTGGCACGCTGGTCATCAACACCACTGGCGCGAGCAGCTACACCTTCAACGGTGGCATCCGCAACGTCGATGGCGGCACAGGAGGTGGCACGGTGGCAATCACCAAGACCGGCACCGGCACCCAGATCTTCGGTGGCACCTTGATGAGCTACACCGGCCCGACGACGGTCAACCAAGGCACGCTGCAGCTCAACAACACCGGCGGCGCCAGCCCGATCACGGTGAATGCCGGCGGCACGCTCAAGGGTACGGGCTCCACCAGCGCGAGCCTGACGGTGAATGCCGGTGGCACCATCGCTCCAGGTGCCAGCGCAGGTGCCTACACGGCAGGCAACACCATCATCGATGGCACTTACGTTTGTGAGATCGACGGTGCGAGCACCGACCGCCTGACGGTGAATGGCGACCTCGACATCGCTGGTGCGATTGTCAGCTTTAGCACGCTGAATGCACCGACGGCCACCAGCTACGTCATTGCCAGCTACACCGGTACCTTGACCGGGGTCTTCGAGGCCTTGAATCTGCCGGAAGGCTGGGAAGTCCACCACTTCCCCGCGACCAAGCAGATCGTGCTGCGGGTGATCCCCACCGGTTTCGCCGCCTATGTTGAGTCCAATGGCCTGAGTGGCGATCCGAGCGCCGACTTCGATGGAGATGGCTTGGCGGATGCGGTGGAATACGTTCTTGGTACCTCGCCGACCCAAGCAGGTAGCACGGGTCCCACGCTGGAACTGGTGGGCGGGAACTTCGTCTTCAGCTTCACCCGTGACCATGCGTCCTTGACTCCGGACATCACGGTGACCGTGGAGACGAGCCCCGATCTTGCTACTTGGCCGGGTGCCTATCACGTGGGCGCGGACACCGCTTCCTCGGATGCCGGGATCACCGTGACGAACAATGGCACGAACGACACCGTCACACTGAGCATCCCGCAAGGGACGGATCCGATGAAGGTGGCTCGCCTGAAGGTGGCCGTGAAACCGTAATCGCTTCCTGAAGTTCGTCTCAATCATCCCGGGTCGTCGCCTTCAGCGGCGGCCCGGGATTTTCTTTGGGGGCGGATACCGCCGGACCTCTCGAAAGGCATGGAGAACCACGGATGAACACGGATTAACACGGATAGAAGGCAGGAAAAACCTCCGGAACTGGATCTTCCATCCGTGTTAATCCGTGTTCATTCGTGGTTGGTCCTGCCTTTTCCTGCCGCCCGGGATGGTCACCTCATCAGCGGGATTTAGTATTACGCTCCGGGTCGTCGCGATCGCCGCTTACGGCCGCGGCTCACGCGGCTTCTGCCTTCCTCGTTTGCGGATGGCGGACACGATGAAGATCAAAACCCCGACGACGAGGACGACATAGAAGCTCAGCCTGCCGAAGGCCTCGGCGTCGAGGGGATCGGTGGCGGCGATGGTGGTCGTGCTGGAAGCTGGGGAGCCGCCGGATGCGGGAGTAGGTGGAGCTGCAGCTAGCTTGGCATCCGGCACCGAGCGGAACACGCTGTAGCCTGCAGCGACGATCGCATCGTGATCGGGGCTGTCTTCCGGGAAGATCAGCATCACCTGGTCGATCTTCGCCGGCTCGAGCTGGCTCAGGACGATGCTGTATTGGTGCGCTTGGATGACTTCCTGATGAAGGATCTCGACGCCGTCTTTCTTCACCAGCTCGCTTTTGATGATCGGTATCTTGGCTGCTGCGGCGCTTTCATCAAAGCCGTCTTGGATGCCCTTGATGGCGGCGTCGTATCCTTTGCCAAAATAAGGGGAAACGATCTTGTTCTCGTTGTGGATCAGGGTCGCCTTCGACGACAGCAAGATGAGGTAGTCCTTGCACTCGACCTCGCGAGCTAGCTGGGAGGTGAGGGCCTCGGGTGGTTCGCTGGGAGTCCATCCAGCCGGTAGCTTGGTCACATCCACTTCCGCGTGGAGTACGGCAGTGAGCAGGGTCATCGCGATGACAGCGCATCGCGATGTTGTCTCTAACAAGCTGGGTGCTTTCATGGCTGCGATTTATGCAGCGCCTGCAGCCGGGCTGCAAGGATCGCATTTCCGGGCCACGTGGGAAAACTCGCTGTTCCGGAGGTTCAAAAACGCGAGGGCGGGACGAACCTGCTTTCGATATACATGCTTGTTGGGTGGCGAACGAGTTATGCGGTCTGTTCGCCGAATTGAGCGGCTGGCTAGAACTACCGACACGGGGAGTAGTCAATCCGGATGGGATGATGCAACGTGATGATGAACCAAGTTGCACCCAAGGCTCCCTGGTTCCTCCTCATCTGGCGGCTTCCGTGCCACCGACGAAATGGTTGCGGAATCGTCGATCCCAACAAACCCAAGAAATGAAAGAGACACTGGAAAAAGAGTATGGCGGAGCTATGTCCGGATCCGCGAACGAGGTCATAAGTTCCATCCGGATGGCTGCCGGGAAGAGCAGCGCCGCACGGTCGCTCCTGCTGGTCCTGGCCGTCGCTGCTTCGGGCGGCTTCGTTCAATCGGCTTCCGCGATCGGAGCTGGCGACGCCGATACGATGTTCAACGGCTTCAACAGTGCCTTTCTTGTGAACGGCAACTACTACAAGAATAAGATCAACGGCGGCGTCTTCGACGAAGGCTGGACCGGAGCCATCGATATCATGATCGCGCAGGACGCTTTCGAGCGCACCGGCAGCACCGCTCACAAGAACCTGGTCAACGCGCTCTGTACCACTTTCCTGCAGAAATTCCCGCCGGGATATGAGTGGGATGGCTGGAATGACGACATCGGATGGATTTCCATCATGCTGGCCCGCGGCTACCTCATCACCGGTAATGCCGACCTGCTCTACAATGCCCGTGTTCCTTGCTTCGACATGGCCTGGGCACGCGGCTGGGATACCCAGTACAATGGCGGTGGGATCTGGGAGCAGCAGCCTGACATGACGCCGCCGGGTCAGGCCATCGACAAGCAGGCCCTCTCCAACAATACCATGGGCAAGGCCGCTTGCCTGATCTACATGGGCAATCACGACCAGTGGTATCTGGACCGGGCGACCCAGATCTACACTTGGGTGCGGAGCCATCTCTACAACACCTCGACCGGTCAGGTTTACAACGGCGTTGACCGCAACGGCACGGTCAACACCAGCAGGAATGTCTACAACCAGGGGACCTTTGCCGACTACGCGAACTACCTCTACCAGATCACTGGGAACGTGATGTACTACGACGACGCCAAGCGGGCGCTCGACTACGTCAAGGGGCCGAGTTGGTACAACAACGGCATCATGACCGGCGGGGGGACCAATACTTGGTCGGACGAGTATGCGCGGGCTCTGGGACATTTCTGCCGGGATAACCGGCAATGGGCCACCTATCACAGCTGGGCGGTGGCGAATGCCAACGCTGCCTGGAGCAAACGCCGCACCGACTTCAACATCACCTGGAGCGACTTCACCCAGCAGACGCCCAACGACAACAACATCATCACGAACCGGTTCTGTGATGCGGCGGCGTGGCTGCAATTCACCCCCGTCAGCGTTCCCAGCAACATCTGGGGTCGGCACACGATCGTGGGTATGAACAACATGGCGATCGATACGCTGGGCCTGACTGCCAACAACAGCATCGTCGGGCTTTGGGGCCTCGGCCCGAGCCAGAACCAGATCTGGAACTTCAGCCAGAATTCGGATGGCTCTTGGAACATCGTCAGCCAATCCAGTTGGAAAGCCCTCGACGTTCCGGGCGGCAACCCCGCGAACAACACCAAGATCATCCAGTGGACGCCGACCCGCGGCAGCAACCAGCGCTGGTGGGTGGACCAACAATCGGATGGCACCTACAAGATCTGGAACCAACAGAGCGGTGGCTCGCTGGATAGCTCCAGCACGACCACCAATGGCACCCAGCTGATCCAGTGGGGCTGGAGCGGTGGCCCGCAGCAGCGCTGGCGCCTCCAGTAAGCGATTCCATGCGAGGCATCGTCCGGGAGCGGACGGTGCCTCGTTCTTTCTGTCTTTGCGCCCGCAGGTCATGACGAGGACTTCGATCATCTTAGGAGCGACAGGCTTGGTCTTGATCGCCGGAGCTGCCGTGTTGAGTCGGCAACTGGACGCGACACCGGCGGCTTCGCTTAGAATCTCCGCCGCGAGTGAGAAGGCATCCGGGAAAGGAAGTCGCTCTAGCTCACATTCCTCTGTTAGGGAAAACTCAGGCTCCGTCGCGAATTTGTTAGAGCGGCTCGCGGCATGCCGCGACGCTGGCGAGAATTTCGATCGGGAAGCTCTTTCCGGATTGCTGGCGAGCTTGCTGCCACTCGATGCCGATGCCGCGACGCGTTTCGTGGAATCCTTTCCAGCCGGGGTTGCTCGCGATGAGGCTCTCCGGCGCTTCGCCCAACTGCTTGCTGCCCGCGACCCGGTGCGAGCGGAACGCTGGGCTTCCAGCTTCTCTGATGAAGCCGAGCGCGCGTCCGCGCTGGGCAATGTTTGCTCCCAGATCGCGCTGACGGATGCGGGCGAAGGCGTGCGCAAGTTCGAGCGCCACCAGCTCGGCGAAACTTCCGGCGTGCTCTTGGAGAACCTGGTCCAGCAATGGGCCGGGCAGGATTATGCCGCCGCGGCAGCTTGGACTTTGGCCCGACCCGCTGGACAGCAACGCGAGCAGATGTGCGGCCGACTCGCCATTGTCCTCGCGGCTACCGAGCCGGAGAACGCGGCGCGCCTGGTGCTGGAAGAAATTCCCGCAGGAATGATCCAGACCGAAGCGGTGATGTCCGTGCTCTATCAGTGGGGCTCCCGCGATAGGGAAGGGGCTTCGGCATGGGTCGCCCTGTTCCCGTCGGGTTCGCTGAAAGAACGTGCCGAAAATGAACTTCTGCAGCTTGCCCGGCAGCGCTGATTCAAGCGGATGGCCGAGACTGGAGATGTCTATTTAGCACTGCCATGCAGGGCTTTGACCTCTCGCTCGATAGCGGCGCCCAGAGCTCTTTGAGCCTCTTCAAGATCGTGTTCGGCTTGGAGTCCTACCCAGAAAGCCGCAGATGTTCCGAAGAATTTGGCCAAGCGTAGGGCGGACTCTGCCGTGATACTGCGCCGGCATTTGGTGATTTCGGTAAGCCGCGAAGGAGGAATGCCGGTGGCGCGGGAGACGGCGGCAAGACTCAACTCCATCGGCTTGATGAACTCCTCAAGAAGGATTTCACCGGGGTGGATCATTGGAAGTAGCTTCGGAGAGGCCATCGGAATCAGTGGTAATCGACAATCGTAACGCCGTCTTTTCGGCCATCTTGCCATCGGAAGATGATCCGCCATTGTTGATTGATGCGGATGCTCCAGTAGCCTTCCAAGTCACCTCTTAGTTGCTCCAGTCGGTTCCCGGGAGGAATCTGCAAATCTTGGATGATTCGAGCTTGGTTGATCATTCGGAGTTTGCGCCGGGCCCGTTCTTGGATGTCACCCGGGAGTGAGCGTACCCGGAAGCCCTTGTAGATGCTCTCGGTGTCGGCATCGCCAAAGCTTTCGATCACCGAACCAAGCTAGTCCGGGAAAAGATTACGGCAAGCGAAATTACGTTGCGCGTAATTCCATCTTCTCAAGGCCCGCTCCCTACGACAGCGCCCGCGCCATCTTATCCAGCCCCTCCAGCATCCGCGCCCGGGTGCAGCCGAAGTTGAAGCGGATCCAGCCGGGCCAGCCGAAGAAGGCACCGTCAGAGAGGAAGAGCCCGGCCTTCTTCTCGAAGTGCTGGGCGGGGTTGTCCACGCCCATGCCACGGGCATCAATCCACGCCAGATAGGTGGCCTCGCCCGGAACGACCTGCAGGCTGGGCATGCGTTCGGCGATGAAGGAATCGAGCAGCGCCCGGTTGCCACGCAGGTAGGCGAGCAGTTGATGGCGCCACTCCTCACCATCGCGGTAGGCGGCCTCGGCCGCGTAGTAGGAGAGCGCATTGATCTCCGAAAGCGTGTGCCCGCGCTGGGCTGTGAACTTGCGGCGGATGCTGTCGTCCGGGATTACGGCGAAGGCGTATCCGAGGCCGGCAATGTTCCAGGTCTTGCTGGGTGAGAGCAGGGTGATCGTCTTCTCGCGCAGCTCGGGCGCAAGCTCCAGCGCGGAGAAGTGCGGTGTCTTCTGGGGATCGAGGACCAGATCGCAATGAATCTCGTCGGACACCAGAATCAGGTCGTGCTTCACGCAGAAGCGGGCGAGTTCCTCCACTTCCTCGCGTGTGAAGACGCGGCCGAGCGGGTTCTGAGGGTTGCAGAGGAGGAAGACCTTGGTCTGCGGCGTGACCGCCCGCTCCATCGCTTCCCAGTCGAAGGTATAGCGGCCATCGACCTCGACGTGATCGACGGTGATCAGCTTGGCCGCGCCGTCATGGTGCACGCCGATGAAGGGCGGATAGACCGGGGTGCAGGTCATCAGCGCCTCGCCATCCTTGCAGAAGGCACGGCCCGCGAGCGAAAGGGCAGGGACCAAGCCGCCGAGGTGGACCACCTGTTCACCGGGCACCGTCACGCCGCGCTGCTTGGCAAGGTAAAGGTCGATCGCCTCGTTCAATCCGGCATGTGCCTGGGCATAGCCGAAGACCCCGTGGTTCACCCGCGAGTGCAGTGCCTCGATGATTTCGGGTGCGGAGGCGAAATCCATGTCCGCCACCCAGAAAGGATCGAGCTCCGGCCGCCGGTCGAACTTGATGCAGCCGGTTCCCTTGCGGACGATGGGGACGTCGAAGTCGTAGGTCACGCCGGGGAATTAGGGGCAAGTCGGCCGGGGTGCAAGTGCGGGAATCTCAGATGAGCTTCCACAGTGAGATTCTCCCGGGCTACTCCTGATCGCCGCTGTTTGGGTCCCAGTCCCTGAAACCGGCTTCCTTCAAATGCTCGATCAGTTGGCTCCTCGTCCGCGAGTCGGGATGGCGGAAGTGCCAGTGATAGATGCCAAATTCAAAGGAAACGAGCTCGTCCATTTCCGGATAGCCCAGGCCGTTCAAGGCTTCAGCGTAGCGCTTCGCAAGGTCCTCGGAGTAGGTGTAGATGGTGATCTGCTTGTGTTCCGTGAGGTTGAGGTTGGTTCTTCCCTCCTCCAGATAGGCGGTGAGAGTCACGTAGCCATTTTGCAGCGAGTCGTGTTCGTGATCCGCGAGATGGGCAAGGATGGCCTCGGGCGTGTCCAGCAAATCACTCACCAAGAGCTGTGTGGTGGCGTCTTCCCAAAAGTCGTGGAGCCGATACCAGAAGACCTCGTAGCGGGAATGGACCTTGAGAAGTTCACCATAGATGGCAGCGAGATGGGGTCCTTCGACGTTCACTTCCAAGACGATCATTCCGTCTTCATCCGCGGATCGCGTGAAGCCCGGTGCGATTTCGTCGATGTCATGTTCGCCTTCGTCGTGAGTGGCGATCACCCCGTAGGGAATCGCAAAGACTGGTTCCGGATCAAAGTAGTGCTTTTCTTCGCTCCAGAAGGTATTCGCTTGCGGCGAGGGAATCACATCCGTGGGTAGATCGTCGATATCGAAGAGATCGAGAGACAGCAGCCGGGGATTCTTCACGCCATTGGCGCGGGCCGCGTCGAGAATCTGCTCCACAGCTGCGCCGACGTCAGACGGCCGCGCCCAGTAAGTATGCACGAAGGCCTCCGCTTCCGTCAGATGCAAGACGACGCCGGTGTAGAGATGCATGAGCGATACTCCCCGATGATCTGGAGCTAGGATAAAGGCAAGGGCTTCTTAATACGATAGGCTGGACAGCAAGGTGGCTATGCTGCGGATCCTCGCAGCTTGCCGGTGATGGGCGGCTACTTCGCCCGACGTCCAAGCCAAGCGGTGCCAGTGAAGGTAAGCAGGGAGGCCATGTAAAAAAGAAAGGGCGGTCTCGCGACCGCCCTTCTTGAAACTGACTTACTGGCCTTCTTGCTTCGGCTGCTCTGCCGGGGGGGCTTCCTCTGGCTTCGGCGCCTCAGCGGGCTTTGCCTCTTCCGGCTTGGGAGCCTCGGCAGGCTTTGCTTCCTCCGGCTTGGGAGCCTCGGCAGGCTTTGCTTCCTCCGGCTTGGGAGTCTCGGCAGGCTTTGCCTCTTCCGGCTTCGGAGCTTCGGCAGGCTTTGCCTCCTCCGGCTTCGGAGCCTCGGCAGGCTTGCGTTCCTCCATCGGCGGGATCGCGATCGGCGGGGTCACCGCTTCGACCGGACGGCGGGCAGGACGCGGTGCCGGTGCGGCACCACGGCCAGGCATGGCACCACCCTGTAGGCCCTGCATGGCAGCCGGATTGAAGCCTGGCGGCAGGCCGCCCGCTTGCGGAGCACCGGCGGCCGGAGCCTCCGGTTTCTTGACCAGATCCGCGCGGGTCTTCAGCAGGGGATCGATCGCGGAGCGGTTGATCTTGTAGACCCGGCCGGCCAGCGCCTTCTCCGCGGCCAGCTTCTTCTCCAGAGCGCCTTTGCGCTCGGTGAAGGCTGCGTCCTTGGCCTTGACGTCTTCCGGGGACTCCTTCTCCTCCTTCTTCCGCTCGGCGGCGATGTCAGCGGTGACATCCACGGTCACGAACATGGTATCGTCGCTGGCCGGCGGCGTTGCAGTTTCGCCTTCCTTACCCTCGGCCTTCGGCGCGTTCGGCGCCATGGCGGTGATGGTGTAGTGGAAGCCTTCGACGGTATCGATCTTCACGGTGCGCTTGTCGGCGGCATTGCCATCCTTGGCGGCGGTGTCGGCGCTCACCACGTCCTCGAAGTGGGCGTAGTTGAAGAGCGTCTTGAGCGTACCAGCGATCGTGGTGTCGATCGCCTCGCCTTCCTTCGCGCCTTCCAGCGTGAACTCGGCGCTCTCATCCGCACGGGTCACCTTCCATGCGACTTCCTCCGGCTTGCCGGGCGCGCTGACGGTGATGTCCTTGATCTTCTCAAGCTGGACGAACTTAGGGTCCAGCCAGCTCTTCGGGTCGCCGGTGAGCGTCGGGAAGAGCTCCTTGGTGGCATAGACACCGGAGGAGTCCGAGTGATTGCGCACGTAGCGGCCGGTGGAACCACCTCCGCCCATCATGGCGCTCATTGGATCGCTGCCTTCTTGGGACTCAAGGCTCTTGCCGAAGGTGAAGCGGCCGAGTTCGGTGCCAGCCTCGTTCGACATCACGACCTCGATGCCGTGGTCCTTGTCTTCCTTGCCGTTCGGGTCCATGCCGAAACGGGGGAAGAAAGAGGACTCGGCATCGATGCCTTGAGTTACCTTCACGTCGGCGAGGGTATCGATGAATTCGTTCACCTCGTTCGGCTTGGCCGGATAAGCGTCGCGGTTGCCCACGGTCCACTTGCCGTCCTTGCGTTGCAGGGTGGTGCTATCTTTGACCCCGGAGATTTCGATCTTGGCGACCTGATCCGCGGGGAAACCGTCGACCAGGGTTTGCCCGCGGCCGCGTTTGGTGTGGCTGTCGAAGGTTTTCGACTTGCCGGTCCATGATAGATAAGCGGCACCCCCGAGCAGCAGGGCGATGATCCAGAGGACAACGACTTGGCGTTTGTTCATGGCTGGAGATGAGTGAAGTGAATTGCGGTGAGGGGTTTAGCGGGCGCGGGTGGAGCTGCGGCGTTTTACCAGCATGCCGATGCCTGCCAGGATTACCAACAGCGGCATGGCAGCGACATTCAGAAGGGTGACGTTGCCGGCGACGCGGTCCTTGGCGCGGCGCAGATCCTTCTGCAGATCGCGCTTCTTGCGTTCGGATTCGACCTTCTTCTTGGTGAATTCGGCGATGGCTGACTTCTGCTCGGGAGTGTAGCGGCCGTCATTGCTGGTGCGCTGGGACTGGATCTCCATGATCTTCTTCTCAGCTTCAGAAGCTTCCTCATCGAGTTTCTTCTCCTCGATGCCGGACTTCTCCTCGGCGGCTTGCTCCATCTCGTCGAACTTCACGAAAGGCCTAGCCACGGCCGCGCGGCTGCGCGAACCGATGAGGTGTGGCGAGGACGCCGCTTGGTCGACGATGTTGAAGAGCAGCACCGAGTTGCCGTTTTGCGGCTGGGCGATCTGCATGTTGCCGAGGCGCTGCACTTGGAAGGCGATCGCATCGAAGAAGGCGTCCACGTCGGAGATCAGGAACACGTTGCCGGCCTTGGTGGCTTCCACCAGATGCGGCTCCTCGGGCTTCTTCTCGTCCTTCTTGGCTTCGCCGTCCTTTTTGTCCTCGTCCTTGGCTTCTTCCGTGCCCGGTTTGCCCTTGGGGAAGGCGGACTTGAAGTTGCCCGCGAGGTGCAGGACCGCGTCGTAGGTCTGGCCGGTTGGCTTCAGCTTGGAGGCCACCGCCTTGCTCGGCCGCTGTGCTTCCGCGGGAGTCGGTGTGATGAAGGCTGCCTTGTTAGAGGACTTGATCAGGGTGGTCACCGCCACACCGGCGCTGCCGGTCTTGGTGAAACCGCCCGGCAAGTAGAAGACCACTTCCTTGAGGTTCTTCGTGATGATGTCGTCCTTCTGCGGCATCGCATCAGCCGGGAATTGTGGCAGCAGCGGGCCGTAGTTCGGCAGGCCGTAGACCCCGTCACCCATCACCTGGGTATTGAGGGAGATGCCCCAAGCTGGTAGCAAGGTCGGCAGGGTGGATGAGTTCGGGACTCCGCCGCCACCCATCATCGGGTTGCCACCGCCCTGGCTTTCGGCCACGACCGAGTAGGGGTCGAGGCAGGCGACCACCGTGCCGCCCTGCAGCACATACTGGTCGAGCGCGAACTCCGCCTCCGGTGTGATGCCAGCCGGGTGGATCACCAGCACGAGGTCGACATCGGAATCGATCTTCTCCGGCGTCATGGTGAGATCCTTGACCTCGTAGGACTGCTTGAGCTGCTGGACAATCACCCAAGGTGGCGTGCCGCGTTGCCCCATCATCGGGTTGCCGGCTCCACCGGTCACCGGCAGGGCGGACATCAGGCCGATCACCGGCTTTTTCGGGCGGGACACTTCCGAGATCGCGCGCGAAAGATCATATTCGAGCATCGTCTCCTGCTGTGGATTCAGGAAGGGAATCGCCGAGGTCTTGTCGAGGCAGGAGATCGCCAGGCCGAAGTAGAGGTTCTGGTCGTTGATCTGCTGGCCGCTGATGCCGTCGAGGTTTGCGGAATCTTCCGCATCCGAGTCTGGTGTCGGGTCGAGCTTCTCGATCCGCAGCTTGCCGCCGGAGAGGTTCTGGTACTCCGCCAGCAGGTCACTGACGCGCCGCATGTGCAGCTTGATCTGCTCCGGCAGGTAGTCGGAACTTTCCGTCGCGTAGTAGCGGATGGTCACCGGGGCGCCGAGTTCCTTCAGGATTGCCTTGGTGCCATCCGACAGGCTGTGGACCTTGTCCTTGGTGAAATCGGCGTTCTTGTGGCCGATACCAAGTGAGTTCACGAGGATATTGGCAGCGACGACGATGATGATGAGTGCCGCGATGCCGAAGATCGCTCGGGCCATCGGGTGTACGGTCTTTGCTTCCGTGCTCATAGGATCAAATCGATGGTTGAGGGGTTAGGCGCGCTTGGCGGACAGGATGGCACTGGTGCCGAACAAGGAGGCAGCGATAATGGAGAAGAACCACACCGCATCCTGCAGGCGGAAGGCACCGCGAGCGAGGGACATGAAGTGTTCCCATGGGCCAAGTGCCGAGATCGCGCTGGCAACCTCCGGGTTGAAGGCCCGGGCGTAGACCCGCGTGAAGACATCGAAGGTGCCGAGTGTCAGCACAATGCAGATGAAGGCGGAGATGATCAGGCAGACCACCTGGTCCCGCGTGAAGGCGGAGACGAACAGCGTGATCGACAGGAAGGTGCAGGCTACCAGGAAGGCGGAGATGTAACCGCAGATGATCGTCAGGTTGTCCGGATCGCCGAACCAGTTGACCGAGATCCAAATCGGGAAGGTCAACAGGATCGCGACCACCCACACTGCAGCCGCGGCCAGGAACTTGCCGAAAATCACGCTCCACATCGAAAGCGGCATGGTGCCGAGCAGTTCGATGGTGCCGCTGCGGAGTTCTTCCGAGATCAGGCGCATGCCGAGCGCCGGTACCAGCACCATAAGCACCAGTGGCAGGAAGTAGAAGAAGGAGTAGGTCAGCGAAGCATCCCGGCTATCGATGAAGCCCCCGAAGGTGAAGGCGAAGATCATCGAGAGCAGCAGGAAGATGACGATGACGGCGTAGGCGATCGGGTGGCTGAAGTAGCTGCTCAGCTCCCGCTTGAAGATTGTCCAAGTACTCATGGCTAGGGAAAGGGAGATGGTGCTTTAGGCAGCAGTATCCAGGGTGGTCACCTGACGGAATAGATCGGTCAGCGAACCGGTCCCCGACTTCGCGATCAGCTCGGCGGGCGTGCCATCGACCACGATCTTGCCGCGGTCCACGATCACTGCACGGGTGCAGGCTGCTTCCACTTCTTCCAGGATGTGGGTGGAGAACAGGATCGCCTTGGTCTCGCCGAGGCGCTTGATCAGCTGCCGGACCTCGTGCTTCTGGTTCGGGTCGAGGCCGTCGGTCGGCTCGTCCAGGATCAGGACCTCAGGGTCGTGCAGGAGCGCTTGGGCCAAGCAGGTGCGGTGGCGGTAACCTTTGGAAAGCGTGTCGATCGATTGGTAGGCCACGCTTTTGAGGAAACAGGTGTTGATCACCCGCTCGATTGCGTCCTTGAGGGTGTTACCCTTCAGGCCACGGACCTCGGCGCAGAACTTCAGGAAGCCTGTCACCGTCATGTCATTATACAGCGGAGCGGATTCCGGCAGATAGCCGACCTTGCCCTTGGCCTCGGCTGGATTGTCGATCACTGAGATGCCACAGAGCTTGGCATCGCCCGAGGTGGGCGGCAGGAAGCCGGTGACCATCCGCATGGTGGTGGATTTGCCGGCCCCGTTGGGCCCGAGGAAACCGAGCACTTCGCCTTTCCGGACGGAGAAGGAGAGGTGATCAACGGCGGTTTTCCTTCCGAAGTGTTTAGTCAAGTTCTCGACTTCGATCATGGGATCACTGGATTTCGTTGGATCGCTGAAGACGCGCCTTGGCGGAGCGACGCAGGCGGTGGCGTGCGTCTGAAAAAATGAGTCCTGCCGGATTAGCAAGGGAAAAGGGCTGTCATGACTACCGGTCTGCAAGGGCTGATAAGTCCATTTTGATTTGATTATTAATGGGTTGGGTGATTTATGGTCCCAGGGGCTGGAGGATCGCTTGGCTTCGCTCGATCCTCACATCCCTCTTTGACCCACCGCCATGAAACGGTTAGATCGTAGGTGATGAGTGTCCCCGAGGCGGAGATCAAACTGGAGTATGAGACAGCACCTTTCTTGCATTCGCTGTTTGCGAATGATGCCCGGGAACTGAAGTACTTGGAGCAGAAGCTCAATGTCCGTGCGGTCACCCGCGAGGGCTGGATCATTTTCGTCGGCCCGGAGGAGGGCGTGAAGCGCAGCGCCGCGATCTTCGCGGATCTGGAACAGGCTCGCCGTCAAGGGGGAGAGATTGCCTCTCGGGACTTCCGGATGGCCGTGGACATGGCCGCGGAGGGGGAGGGAGCCGGCTCGGTCTCCGAACTCGGGGAGGTGCGTCTGCTTGGCTTCCGGGGCCGCAAACCCGTGGTGCCCAAGACGCCCCGCCAGCTCGAATATGTCCGCTCGATCGAGAAAAACGACGTGGTCTTCGGCTTGGGCCCTGCCGGCACCGGCAAGACCTACCTGGCGATGGCCATGGCGCTGGCAATGCTCAAGGCCAAGCGCGTCGGCCGTGTGGTCCTGACCCGCCCGGCGGTGGAAGCGGGGGAGGCCCTCGGCTTCCTGCCCGGCGACCTCCGCGAGAAGGTCGCCCCCTACCTGCGCCCGCTCTACGACGCGATCCACGACATGATCGGTCATGAGGAGGGTGAGCGCTACTTGGCGGATGGCACGATCGAAATCGCCCCGCTGGCCTTCATGCGCGGGCGCACCCTCGCACGCTCTTTTGTCATTCTGGATGAGGCGCAAAACACCACCCGCGAGCAGATGTTCATGGCCCTGACACGACTCGGCGAAGACTCCCGGATGGTGGTTACTGGAGACGGTTCCCAGATCGACCTGAAGCCGAATGTGCCCTCTGGATTGTTTGAAGCAGAGCGCGCCTTGGGCGGCGTAGAGGGCATCGATTTCGTCCGTTTCAGCGGGAGCGATGTTGTCCGTCATCCGGTGGTCGGGCGCATCATTGAGGCCTATGACAAGCATCGCAGCTCGGCTGGCGGCTAAGTCGCTCGTTGTCAAGGTGAACGTCTGCTTAAAGCTTTGGGAATCATGATGTTTGCGTAGATTGATATTCTCCGCTGATCAGCTCGTCCTCGGGTATTTG
Organism: Haloferula sp. BvORR071; assembly: GCF_000739615.1. GTDB lineage: Bacteria > Verrucomicrobiota > Verrucomicrobiia > Verrucomicrobiales > Akkermansiaceae > Haloferula. The sequence continues at coordinate 172,501 of NZ_BATP01000019.1, read as the reverse complement.
CGCATTGCTAAAAGGGGTGCGATCTTCTAACCAACTCCCCGCCGGTGGCTCAGCGCCGGACCCGTCTCAGCAACCAAGTTGCCTCACCGTGGGATTTATCGATGCTTTTAAACGCTGGCGTCTCGCACGCCGCGGCCTTTCATCCGGCCGGAAGCGTCGCGTCCACGCGGAGAACCCGGTGGCGCTGACTCTCGACCGCAGCCCGTGGGTGCGGTTTTGCCTCTATTTATTTTTCGTCGTTTGGGTCGGCGTGATGGTGCTGCGCGTGGCGCACCACACCTACTTCGCGGAGAACCCGATGATGGGTGGTCTCTTCGGTCTGGTGGTGGCCGTCACGGGAGTGGCCATCCTGCAGATGAATTACGAGGCTGCCTCGTTGCGCAACGGCCGCCTGGTGCTGATCCTCGCCGGCCTTGCCGGGCATATGGCCATGGTCCGCGCGATCTCGGTGATCGTCGATCACCTCGTCGGCGACCCGACCGGGGCGGACAGCCAGATGAAGTTCCTGCTGATCCCATTCGCGCTGACACCCATGGTTCATGCGGTGTTGCTGGGGCGGGGGATTGGGATTTTCTCGACCATGTATGCCGCGCTGCTCGGCTCGCTGGTCCTGCCGGAGCGGGATGCTACCCTCTACATGGCGGTCAGCTTGGTCTGTGGTCTGGTCGCGGTGCAGGCCGTCCACCGCGTTCGCAAGCGGGTCCAGCTCTTGCGCGGCGGTGTCTATGCCGGCTTGGCCGCGCTCTTGCTCTGCGTGGCCTTTGGGCGGATCGACCTGATGCCAGAGATGAACGACAAGTTCGAAGGGCTCAAGCAGGCCGGCCTCAGCTCGCTGGCAGCCCTCGGCGTGGGCATCGTGATTGCCCTGCTGGTCAGCGGCATGCTGCCGGTGCTGGAAGGCGCCTTCCACCTCACCACTGACATTTCCTGGCTCGAGCTGAGCGATCTGAATCACAAGCTCCTGCGCCGCCTGCAACTCGAAGCGCCCGGCACCTTCCACCACAGCCTGGTGGTCGCCTCCCTTTCGGAGGCCGCCGCGGAGGCTGTCGGCGCAAATGCCGCGATGTGCCGCGTCTCAGCCTACTTCCACGACATCGGCAAGCTCAGCAAGCCGGAATACTTCATCGAGAATCAGGTCGAGGGCGTGGAAAATCCCCACGATACCCTGACGCCGACGATGAGCGCGCTGATCATCATTGCACACGTCAAGGACGGCGTGGACCTCGCGGTGAAGCACAAGCTCAACCCGCGTGTTATCGACGTGATCCAGGAGCATCATGGCGACTCGCTGGTGAGCTACTTCCATCGCCGCGCGCAGGAGCAGAAGAAGGCGGAGCTTGAGAAGGTGGAGAAGGGCCTCGAAAACCCCGAAGACCTGCCGAAGATCGACGAGAAGAACTTCCGCTATCCCGGCCCTCGTCCGCGCACCCGCGAGAGCGGCATCGTGAGCTTGGCGGATGCGGTGGAGAGCGCCTCGCGCAGCTTGCGCAAGCCTACCCCGGCGAAGATCCGCTCAATGGTGGAGGACCTCGTCGATGGCCGCGTTTGCGACGGCCAGCTTTCCGATTGCGTGCTGACCCTGCGCGATCTGGCGACAGTGAAGGACAGCTTCTGTGCTACCCTGCGCAGCATGCTCCACACCCGCATCGACTATCCGAAGGATGACGAGCGCAGCACCATCGGCCGCAAGTCATCTTCTGATCTGGAGCGACGCCACGGCGGCGGGACCAAGACCCAGCCGCTCAAGACTGCGCCGATCCAGCCTGCGGCGACTCCCGTGGTGACTCCACGGCAGTCCCCGGCCAATTGATTCGATTCAACCCGAGCCAAGATAGATTCCCATGCCTCCGGAAATCATTGTCGGCAACAACCAGGAACGTACTGAGATCCCCGAAGCTTGGCTGACGATCCTGGAAAGTGGCGGGGCCCTCGCCGCGGCGGAGATCCTCGCCAAACACGTCGTGGTCGAAGACGCGCCCCTGCACGACCACGAGTGCATCGAGGTCGCACTGGTGGACAACGAGACCAGCGCCCGCGTCCACGAGCAATTCATGGGCATTGAAGGCGAGACCGATGTCATTACCTTCCACCACGGCGAGATTGTGATCGGTGTGGAGGTGGCCTTCAAGCAAGCCGCGGAGAACGGCGAGCCGCCGCTGCGGGAGCTATTCCGTTACATCGTCCACGGCTTGCTCCATCTCGCCGGCCACGAAGATGAGGAAGATGCGGATCGCCAGCGCATGGAAGCCGCGCAGGAGCCGCTGGTGGCGAGGCTGTGGCCGGAGTTGGGCTAGCCTCGGGCTCGCGAATGGTCTTCGTGCCAAAGGCACGGCTCATAACAGCCCGGCACGAAGTGCCGGGTTTTGCATTCCGGAATCTTCGCGTCCTGAAGGGACGCCTAATGCTTCTGGCGGCGATGGAAATCGCGAATTGCTGCCCCATCGACGGGAGGCCTGCTTGCAAGCGCCTTCTGCCAAGGTTACATCAGAAGCATGGCGGTCACCGTAGTCGAACTCCATGCCGAGGCTCTTCTGCTTTCCGATGAAGCGCGCATCGAACTTGCGGAGCGTTTGATTGAAAGCTGCAGCTTGCCTTCGGATTTGCTGTCGGAACAGCTCGTGATCGTCCAGAGGCGGATGGAAAATCTGGATGCCGGGCTATCCCGGGAAATTCCCGGAGAAGAGGCTCACCTGCGCGTGCTGCGATCGGTGTCCGCCTAAAATCAAATTAGCCAGCCTCGATCCACCACATGAAGGTATTCGATGATCATTTCATCGGGAAGCTGTTCGATGGTGTCGAAGTCGTCGTAGGCGATTCCTTTATAAACTTCGGGGACGTCGAATTGCAGGCCGAACTCGCCGTCGATGATTAGCCAGCCAGCGGTGAACAACTGCTTAGCCGAATTGGCGGCAATCTCCCTTACGGGCATTCCTGGATAGAAAGCCTGCTTGTAGCGTCCTTGATAGCGTGAAGAGCATGAGATCCTGCAGATTCCTCCAGGCGGCTCCTCAGTGAATGACACGCCCCAGTCCTCGATTGTCCATTCCAAGAAGTCCCTGCCAACATTTTCAAATGTCCCGAGGGATACCTTCAGGCCCATCTCCTCAAGCTGCGCAGCCACTGCCGAGCCATCTTCGTCGAGACAGATGCCGGCGATTGAGACTCCGGGTACAATTGGCTCGCTTCTAGAGAATTGCTTCATGCTGCCCTGCAAGATCTGGAGCGGGTTTAGACTCCTGCTGCCAGCGCTTTTTCACCTGCGGCAGCTTGATGCTTGTCCTCCTCGTGCTTCTTCTTCCGCCACCCCGCCAGCCGGTCGAACATCAAGTAAACCACCGGCGTCGTAAACAGCGTCAGCATCTGGCTCACCGCCAGACCGCCAACGATTGCATAGCCCAGCGGCTGCCGCAGTTCGGAGCCATCGCCGTGACCCAAGGCCAGGGGGATGCCGCCGATCATCGCCGCGAGGGTCGTCATCAGGATCGGCCGGAAGCGCTTGATACAGGCTTCAAAGATCGCCTTTTCCGGCTCCTCGCCACGATCCCGCTCCGCCTCGATCGCGAAGTCGATCATCATGATCGCGTTCTTCTTCACGATCCCGATCAAGAGCAGGATGCCGATGATCGCGATCACGCCGATGTCGTAGTTGAAGGCCCAGAGGGTCAGCAACGCGCCGAGGCCTGCAGAAGGCAGCGTCGAGAGAATCGTCAGTGGATGGATGAAGCTCTCGTAGAGCATCCCCAGGATGATGTAGATCGCGATGATTGCAGCCGCGATCAGATAGGGCTGCGAACTCAGCGAATCCTTGAAGGCCTGCGCGGCACCTTGGAATGAGCCCGTCACTGTGATCGGCAGGCCCATGTCGCCGTTGGCCTTCTCCACCGCGGCCACGGCCTCTCCGAGCGCGACCCCCGGCGCGAGGTTGAAGGAGATGGTCACGGACGGATACTGCCCGAGGTGATTCACCGAGAGCGGCTTGCTTGCGCCAGTGTCGAAAGTCACCAGCGAGCTCAGCGGCACCTGCCCACCCGTGATTGGCGAACTCAGGAAGATCTTGTCGAAGGTGGATGGGTCCTTCTGCAACTCCGGCGAAACTTCGATGATTACCTTATACTGGCTGACCTGGGTGTAGAACTGCGTGATCTGCCGCTCGCCGAAAGCATTATAGAGCGCGGAATTGATCGCCTGCGCGGGTATGCCGAAGCGGCTCGCCGCTTGGCGGTCGATCTCCACGCTCAGTGCGGGTGCGGCGGATTCCTGGTCGGATGCCACATCGCGCAGTTCCGGCAGCTCACGCATCTTCTCCACCACCTTCGGAGCCCAAGCGTTGAGTTCGTCCATGTCCGCATCGCGCAGCGTGTATTGGAACTGGGTCTTGGACAGCAAGCCGCCCACGTTGAGATCCTGTCGTGCCTGGAAGAAGATCGTGAGACCCGGTATGCCGGCAGTGGCCTTTTTCAGCCGATCCATCACCACCGCCGCCGGATCCCGCTCATGGCGCTCCTTCAGCGTGATGAAGAAGCGGCTGGAATTCATCGCGCCGCCGCCACGGCCTCCACTTCCGATGCGGTTCTGCATTCCCAGCACACCGGGGTCCTTGACGATGATGTCCCCTATCTCTTGCACCCGCTGGTACATCGCGTCGTAGGAAATATCGGCTGAAGCTTCGACGGTGGCATCTACCAGACCGATGTCCTGTGAAGGGAAGAAGCCCTTGGGCATCTGCACGAAGACGGAGCCTGTCGCGGCAATCGTGAGCAGCAGCGAGAGCAGGGTTGCCTTCCGGTGCCGCAGCACGAAGTGCAGCATCGACTCGTAGGTCCTCTCCAAGCCGCCGAAGAAGCGCTCCAGTGCCCGGTCGAGCAGAGCCCGCGGCCCATTTCCCGTCGGCACCTCATGGTGCTTCAGGAAGCGCGAGCACATCATCGGCACGAAGGTCAGCGAGACGAAGCCAGAGACCAGCACCGCGGTGGTGACCGTCACCGCGAACTCGCGGAACAAGCGCCCCACGATCCCGCCCATCATCAGCACCGGGATGAACACCGCGATCAGCGAGAAAGTGATCGAAAGGATGGTGAAGCCGATCTCGCCCGCCCCTTTGAGAGCCGCATCCATCGGCTTCATGCCGTCCTCGATGTGGCGGTAGATGTTCTCCAGCATCACGATCGCGTCATCGATCACGAAGCCCACCGAGATGGTCAGCGCCATCAGCGAAAGGTTGTTCAGGCTGAAGCCCAGCACGTGCATGATCGCGAAGGTCGCGATGATCGAGATCGGCACCACCGCGCTGGCGATCAGCGTGGCCCTCAGGTTCCTCAGGAACCCGAAGACCACGATGGTCACCAGCCCGACAGTGAGCGCCAGGTGCATTTCCACCTCTTCCACGGAAGCCCGGATGGTGCGGCTGCGATCGCTCTGCAGGTCGATCGACATTGCCGGCGGCATTGCTGCGCGCAATTGCGGCAGCAAGCCGTTCACCCGGGCAATGGTCTCGATCACGTTCGCATCCGCCTCCTTGCGGATGATGATGCCCACGCCCGGTTGATTGTTCACCAGCGCGCCGGAGCGTGCCTGCTCGGGGCCATCCACGGCGCGGCCGATATCGCGGACCCGGATTGGTGCCCCTTTGCGATAGGCCAGGATCAGGTCGTTGTAGGGCTCTGCCTTGAGCAGCTGGTCATTCGCGTAGATCGAGTAGCTCTGGCGGTCGCCGTTGATGCTGCCCTTCGGCGAATTGATGGTCGCGGAAGCGATCACGCCGCGCACATCGTCCATGCTCAGGCCCAGCGAGGCCAGCTTCGCGGGATCCACCTGGATCCGCACCGCCGGCTTGCGCTCGCCCATCACATCCACCTGGGCCACTCCGCTGAGCTGCGAGATCTGCTGTGCCACCACATTCGAGGCGTAGTCGCTCACTTGCGTCAGCGGCAGGACTTCGGAGGTCAGGCTCAGCATGAGGATCGGCGAGTCCGAGGGATTCACCTTCTTGTAGTTCGGCGGGCTGGGCAGGTTGGTCGGCAGTTGCCCGGCGGCGGCGCTGATCGCGGACTGCACTTCCTGCGCCGCGGCATCGATGTTCTTGCTGAGGTCGAACTGGATCGTGATCGAGGTGTTGCCCAGTCCGCTGCTGGAGCTCATCTGCGTGACCCCGGGGATCTGCGAGAGCTGGTTCTCCAGTGGCGTCGCGACGGTCGCTGCCATCGTTTCCGGGCTGGCACCGGGCAATCCGGCGGAGACCTGGATGGTCGGGAATTCCACCTGCGGCAGCGGGGCCACCGGCAGCAGCGGGAAGGTTACGATCCCTACCAGCAGGATGCCGATGGTTAGCAATGCGGTGGCGATCGGCCGCCGGATGAATGGCGTGGAAATGCTCATAGCTTGGCTTCCTTCACGCTGATCTTGGCGCCCGGCTTCAGCTTGTTCTGGCCTTCGCGCACCACCCGGTCACCGGGCTGCAAGCCCTTCTCGATCACCGTCATGCCTTCCAGCTCCATCCCGGCATCCACTTGCCGGGCCTCCACGCTTTGATCCTCCTTCGCGAGATAGACGAAGTCGCCCTTCAGCCCCGGCTGAACCGCCTCGGTGGGCACCACCAGCGAGCCCTGCTTGGTCTCCACCAGCACCTTCGCCGAGACATACTGGCCGGGCCAGAGGGTGAAGTCCTTGTTAGGAAAAGTCGCCTTCAGTCGCAGAGTGCCGGTGGTGTTGTCGATCTGGTTGTCCACCAGAGTCAGGCTTCCTTCATCCAGGGTCCTGCCGTCATCATCCACGGCCTGGGTCTTCAGCGGAGCGGCTCCCGGCTTCATGTGCGGGCTCAAGGCCGCCAAGTGCCGCTGCGGCAGCGTGAAGATTACCGACACCGGTTGGATCTCGTTCAGCACCACCAGTCCCTCCGCCTGGCTGGCCGTGACCACGTTCCCCGCATCAACCATTCGAACACCCGTCCTCCCCGAAATCGGTGCGCGCACCACGGTGAAATCCAGATCAAGCTGCGCCGCATCAATCGCCGCTTGATCGGCCTTCACCAGCGCCTCGTATTGGCCCTGCGCTGCCTCCGCCTGATCCACGATTTGTTGGCTGACCGCGTTTTCTTTCACCAGCTTTTGCGAGCGGGCCAAGGTGGCACTGGCATTCGCAAGCTGTGCCTCGTCCTGTGCCTTCTTTGCCTTCGCCTGCGCCAGAGCGGATTCAAAGGGCCGCGGATCGATCCGTGCCAGCACATCGCCGGCCTTCACCATCGCGCCCTCGCTGAATTCCACGCTCTCCAAGATCCCGCCGACCCGCGGTCGCACCGTCACCGAATTCGAAGCCTGCACTGTGCCGATCCCCTCCAGCCACACCGGGATGTCCTGTCGAGAGACCTCGGCGAGCGTCACGGGCACGACTTGCGGCCCCTTCGGGCCCTTGTCGGCGGACTTGCCGAGCGACTTCGCCCGGGCCTGCCAGACCAGCAGGGAAATGGCGGATAGGACTAACATGACGACCAGGGCCCGGAAGACGGATTTCATGGAGCGGAAGCGGGGACGGGGAAATTGATAGCATGGGAACCCGCGAAATGCGTGTCAGGTGGCCCGGTTTATCGTCGCGAATTGTCGCGGTTCGCGGGGTGGCGACACACTTTGCGACAATTTTTTCCACACTCCCGCCGCGCAAACTGCGATGATAGCGGCAGAAGAGAAGAAGGCATGGAAGTCGGCCCGCACATCGCCGTCGTGGATGATCATCAGGAGATTCGCCAATTGCTGGTGAAGTATCTCGGCCAGCACGGCTTCACGGTGAGCGCCGCTGCCAGCGCCGCGGAGTTCCGCGCCCAGCTCGAGCGTAGCGAGACACCTGACCTCGTGGTGCTCGACATCATGATGCCCGGCGAGGACGGCCTGTCGCTCTGCCGTCACCTGCGCGCCACCACCGGCCTGCCGGTGATCTTCCTGACCGCCATGGCCGAGGACACCGAGCGCATCATCGGCCTGGAAATCGGCGCCGACGATTACCTCGTCAAACCTTTCAATCCGCGCGAGCTGCTGGCCCGCATCCGCGCCGTGCTGCGCCGCAGCGGCACCCATGCCACGAACGAAGAGCCCCCTCTAACAAAATCGAGCCGCCTGCGCTTCGCCGACAAGCTCTTCGATCTCTCGCGCCATGAGGTGACCGGCAGCGATGGTGTGGCGGTGCCGCTCAGCACCGCGGAGTATCGCCTGCTCTGCGTCTTCCTCGAACATCCCGGCAAGGTGCTCAGCCGCGATGCCCTACTCGATCTTACCAGCGGCCGCGAGGCGGAAGTCTGGGACCGCAGCATCGACAATCAGGTGAGTCGCTTGCGCCGCAAGATTGAGGAAGATCCGAAGAACCCGATGCTCATCAAAACCTATTGGGGCGACGGCTACTGCTTCACCGGTACCGTGACCCCGGCATAAGAGAGATGAAACGTTTCTGGATGCGCAGCCTCACCGGGCAATGGATCACGCTGCTGCTGCTGGCACTCGCGGTTTCCCAGCTCATCTTTTTCGCGATCTATCGTGGCGACCAGATGCGCACGGTCTTTCTGCTGCGCCGCGACGAGTTCCTCGGGCGGGCCGCCTCCGTTGCACGTCTGCTAGAAGCCGCCGATCCGGGGCTGCATCAGGGTATCCTCGATACCGCGAATACGGTTGCGGTCCGCTACTGGTTCGGACCCAAGCCCGGTGGTGATCCTCTGGAGTGGGAAAGCCAAGCCCGTGCCCAGCTGATGGAATCCACACGGCCCCCGGCGGCAGAGGACCTGCCTATTCAGGCCAATGTGAAATGGGAGAGCTTGTCGCTGGATGAATGGCGTGCCGGTTCGCCTGCCATGCTGGTGCACCTGCCGGAGTGGAATGGTTTCGGTCTCGCCACCGAGGTTAGCGGCGGCCGCTGGCTTCATGCCGTCTATGCCAAGCCCGGCGCTCCCGCCAGCCCACCCGGCACCTACTACATCTCCATGGCCATTACCGCGGTGGCGCTGTGCTTGGTCACCGCTTTGATCGCACGCCGGGTCGGCAGTCCGCTGCGCCGCCTCAGTGATGCCGCGGAGAAGCTCGGGCGAGGGGAGGAGACCGAGCCGCTTCCCGAGGAGGGTGCCGATGACATCCGGCGCACGGCCGTCGCCTTCAACCGCATGCAGTCCCGCCTCAAGCGCTACGTCGAGGACCGCACCGGCATGATGGCGGCAATCAGCCACGACCTGCGTACTCCGATCACCTCGCTGCGCCTGCAAGCCGAGTTCGTCGAAGATCCCGAAGCGCGTGACAAGCTCGTCGCCACTCTGGACGAAATGAAGGCCATCACCGAAGCCAGCCTCGCCTTTGCCCGCGAGGAGGCCACCGCGGAGCCGACCCGGACCCTGGATGTCCATGCGCTGTTAGAGAGCCTGTGCGAAGATCTATCCCTGCTCGGGTGGGACGCGAAATTCATCGGCGAGGGGCCGCTGCCTTGGCGCTGCCGCGCCGATGCCCTGCGCCGCGCCTTGCGCAATGTGATCGAAAACGCCGTGCGCTACGGCCATCGCGCCCGGGTTTCCACCGCACTCGCCGAGCATCACTTGGACATCATCGTGGACGACGACGGCCCAGGGATCGCCGAGGCGGATCGAGATAGGGTCTTTACTCCTTTTGTTCGCTTAGAGGGTTCGCGCAATCGTGGTACCGGTGGTACCGGACTCGGGCTTACGATCGCCCGCACCATCCTCCTCAATCACGGCGGCGATCTCTCACTGACAAACCGCCCCGATGGCGGCCTGCGTGCGATCCTTCAGTTGCCGGCGAAGTGAGCCGCTCTTCGCGCCTACCGGCGCGCTGAGAGCTACGGCCATTGTCACCTCACCCCTCGAAGTAAGTGTAGCCGCTCAAGCCCGTCCGGTAGAGATCCAGCACCTCGCGGCGCTCCTTCGGCGAGATCCGTCCCTGTGCCACCGCCTTCTCGGCAAAGGCCCGGAAGCGTCCCACCAGCTCCTTCGGATCATACTCCACGTAGCTCAGCACGTCGGCCACGGTGTCGCCTTCCACCTCGTGGGTGTAAACCGGCTTGCCGTCCTCGATGTGGACACCCACCACGTTGGTATCGCCCAAGAGGTTGTGGAGGTCACCCAAGGTCTCTTGATAGGCTCCCACCAGGAAGGTCGCGATGTAGTATTCTTCGCCGGGCTTGATGCTGTGCAGAGGCAGCACCTTGGCCACGTCCTCGCGGTCGATGAAGCGGTCGATCTTGCCGTCGCAATCGCAGGTGATGTCCGCGATGACCGCGCGCTGCTTCGGACGCTCGTCGAGGCGGTGAATCGGCATCACCGGGAAGAGCTGCTTGATCGCCCAAGAGTCCGGCAGGCTCTGGAAGAGGCTGAAGTTCCCGTAGTAGTAATCGACCAGCGTATCGGAAAGCTCGCGCAGGTCTTCCGGCACGATGTCCAGTTCCAGGATCAACTTCGAGATCCGGGTCATGATGTGCCAGAACCAGGCCTCGGCCAGTCCGCGCTCACGTAGCGTCGCGGAGCCATAGAAGAACTGGGCGCGCACCTGGTCGCGGTAGTAGAGCGCGTCGTTGAAGCACTCCTGCAGGTTGCGCTTGCTGAGGTCTTTGTTGACCGCAATCAGGTTGAGCAGGTTCTGCGGTGCCTGCTCCGGCGTGGCCGGTGCGGTCTCGGTGGTTTGCACCGTCGAGACATCCAGGATGTTGAAGACCAGCACCGAGTAGTAGGCGACGATTGCGCGGCCGGATTCCGAGATCAGGTTGGGATGCGCGACCCCCGCCTTGTCGCAGATCTGCATGATCGTTTCGATCACGTCAGTGCAGTACTCGGAGATCGAGTAGTTGCAGGAGGAGTGGAAATTCGTGTGCGAGCCATCGTAGTCGACCGCCATACCACCGCCCATGTCGAGCACACCCATCGGGGCGCCTTCCTTGACCAGGTCGCAATACATCCGTGCCACCTCGGTGGCACCTTCACGGATCGCGGCGATGTTCGGGATCTGGCTGCCTTGGTGGTAGTGCAGCATCCGCAAGCAACCGAGGTAGCCCTCTTCCTTGAGGCGATCGACCACTTCGATGACTTGGTTGGCGCTGAGGCCGAAGACCGATTTGTCGCCGGCGCTCTCCGCCCAGTGGCCGGAGCCGCGGGTTGAGAGGCGCACGCGCACGCCGAGATTCGGCAGCACACCCACCTTGCGGGAACGCTCCAGCACCAGATCCAGCTCGGTGGGCATCTCCAGCACCAGCATCACCTTCAAGCCCATCTTCTGCGCGTGTAGCGCAAGGTCGATGAACTCCTCGTCCTTGTAGCCGTTGCAGACGATGTAGGCCTCGGTGTCGTGCATGTGCGCGAGCGCGGCGATCAGCTCGGGCTTCGAGCCAGCTTCCAGACCGTAGTGGTACTGCTTGCCGAACTCGGAGATCTCCTCGATCACCTGCCGCTGCTGGTTCACCTTGATCGGATAGACGCCGCGGTATTCGCCGCGATAGCCGGTTTCCTTGATCGCCTGGCGGAAGGATTCGTTCAGCTCGCGGATCCGCCAGTGCAGCAGATCGCGGAAGCGCAGCAGCACCGGCAAGTCCGTGCCGCGGTCGCGCAGACCTTGGATGATTTCGAAGAGTGAAACCTCCTTGTGGCCCTCGTCGTCCACCAACTTCACCGTGACGTGACCATCCTTGTTCACGCCGAAGAAGCCGTGACCCCAATTGTCCACGCCATAGAGCTCCGCCGATTGCTCGGTGGACCATCCATTGGTTTCTTTCTTGGGCTTCGGGGCCTTGGTGCTGCTAGCGGGCGGAACCATGCGCGGGAACAAAAGGCTTTTTCCGGAAAATGAAAGGGAAATGACCGCCGGAAGAACGATTTGGAAAGTGACGGAAACCGTCACGCACGCTGTGACTTACGACCTCAGCAGTCCGCGGAATCCTCCCGGCAGGTGCACGGCTGCCACTGCCAGCCCAATCCGCGCCAGCAGGATCCCCGGCGGATAGGCCAGATAGCGACCCTGCCATGCCGGGTGATACTTGCGCTTGAAGTCGAAGAGCGACTTATAGCGGTAGAAGCGGTCGAACTTGTCGAAGAGCATTTTCACCTGCCGCTCCTCCTTCGAGAGGTTGGCCGGATCGGTCTCGGTATTGGCCAGCGGTGCGCTGCCGAGGCTGATCTCCTCCACACCGCTCTCGCGGAAGTGGTCAAGACTTTCGAGGATCAGGAAGTCCATGATGCCGCCTGGGGAACCGCGGCCGCGCATCAAGTCGAGAGCCCGGCCCTTGCCTGCCGCGTAGGGCCGCCAGGTGGCGAAGCACTCCAGCTGCCCGTCTGCCTGGAAGGCCACGGCGCAGCCATTCTCGCGGATGTCCGCCAGCGAGAAGGAACCGAGGTCGAAGGTCATCTCGCCGCCGCTTTTCGAGCGCAGCCAATTGTCGGAGAGCAGGGTGAGTTGCGCCTCCAGCCCGTGGTCCACGCCGGCCGCTGCATCGTACCAGCGGAAGCCCAGCGACTCCTTTTTCGCCTTGTTTCGGGCGGTGCGGAGGTTCTGGAATTTGCCTCCAGCCAAGCTGAATTCGGAGAGCGGGATGCGCGCGTCCTCTCCCACCTTGAAGGTGACGAGGCCGGCGTACTCGTAGAGCGCGCGGTTCTCCTGGCGGGTGCCGTAGAAGATCGGGGTCCAGTCCTGCTTGCGGCAGAAGCGGACGAAGTGCTCAACAAGCCCTTGGCGCATTTCCGGCGGGCAAACCGGGTCCGCCAGCACCACGGCGATATTCCGCCAGCAGGCGTAGGCCACATAGCCCTCGCCGGACTCGTGGAAATAGTAGTGCTTGTCCGGAAGCAGGGTGTAGGGGTCGCTCGGGTCGATCCCATGGCGCGCCAGGATCTCCGCAGCGCGCTTCCGCTCGTCCTCACCGGCGGAACTCACCCGCGAGAGAAGCACCGGTCGGAGGAGCAAGAAGAGGACCAGCGCCCCGCCGGCAATTCCGGTCAAACGCAGACGGTCCAGGAGGCGTCCGACCTCGGGCGAGGTGTCGTCCATTGAATCTGCCAGTCCTGCGACCGCCGTGGACGAGGAGCCGAGCGCTCGGGCCCAGTCGATCGGCTCCGGCAGTTTCCCGGACTCGCCCAGATCGTGCAGGCTGATCGTTCCGTAGAGAATCACGACCACCGCGACCAGCGGTGCCACCGCGAGGCCGAGGCGCAGCGAGGGCGCATCCGAGCGGGCGATGAATTCCCGGCGCCAGCGGATCAGAGGGACCATCAGCACCAAGGCGGCCACCGCGTGGTGCCAATCGAAGGCGCGTACCAAGTGCAACAGCGCGGAAGCGGCCAGCAGCCCGGTGGCCAGCCACCATGCCACCCGCTTGCGGCGTCCCAGGCCGCGGGCCAAGACCAGCAGGGAGAGGCCGGAGAGCAGCAGCAGGAGGCGGCTGTCTTCACTGACCCGCTCGCTGAGGCCGAGCGGATACCACTGCTGCATCCAGTCGATCACCTCCGGCGGCTTCGGCAGCATTGCTTCCAGCAAGTTCGCCAGGCCGATCAGCACCAAGGCGGCAACCAGCAGCCGGATGGCATGGCGCCGCATGAACAGGAAAACGATGACCAAAAGGATACTCAGCGCCGCCATCGGCCACAGCGGGGAGAGTCCCCATGGCAAAACCTTGGAGGTATTCGCCGGGGCCATCGAATCATCGCCCATCAGCCAGCCCAGCGCTTGGTTCACGCTGGGCTTGAACTTGAGATCAGGGCCGTCGAAGCCGTGGTCGTAGCCCGGCATTTCGTAGAGGGCCGAGGGCGCGGGCAGGTTCTTGATCCAAGCGGTGCTGGAAATGAAGTCGGCGCCGCCTTGGAACTGTGCCACCCGCAGGTCCTTGAGCGAATCGTTGAATTCGCTCAACGCGAAGGTACCGTCGCCGGTCGGGGCGATCCCCAGCTCGTCCTTCATCCGCAGACCGAAGCGGCCGCGGGAGCCGCAGGAGAAAAGCAGCAGACCCTTGAGGTTGTCCGGCCGTTCCATGCCGGCCGCCGCCACCGCCTGCCCGGCCCCCATCGACCAGCCGCCGTAGAAAATCGGAGTGCCCGGCGGCAGGTTCATCTCCTTGGCCAAGGTGGCGAAATCGTTGCCCAGCAGGTCGCCGTCGTAGTCGGTTTCCGCATAGGTCCGGCAATTCAGCCCGGCGACCCGCCAGCCGGCCTCTGCCAGCCAGCCGCACATGTCGTTTTCCCAGTCCGTCCAGCCGCCGTCGCCGGAGGCGAAAACGATGCCTGCGACGGGCTTTTCCGGCCCCTTGAAGATGTAGGTGACCCCAGGGCCGCGGGACAACTGGACGTCCCGGGTCTCAGGACTGTCCGCTAGTGTGCGGCCTGCCAGGAGCAGGACGAGGATCAAGAGCCGCCGCAAAACCGGCCACGAAAACGAAAACATGGTACAGGATACAGGAACCTCGCGCTTCCGGCCGGATACGGCCAGCGTTGCGGGCTTCTGTCTAGCAGCCTGCGGCGGCTTGTCCATCGCGCTTGCGGCGCAGGAAATACCGCGCGCCGAGCTCACCTGCGGTAGCCCCCGCCAGATTTGCCAGCCCGTCCGCCCAATCCAAGGTCCGCGAGGGGAAGAAGGCCTGCGAGCACTCTTCCAAGCTCATGCCCCCGGCGACCAGCAGGGTGCCGAGCATGATCCCGGCCAGTGGCCGGGGGGCGCGGCGGCCATTCAGGGATAAATTCAGCAGCAGGGACAATGTGCCCACCAGACCGAGGTGCCCGGCCTTGTCGCCCAGCGGCAGCTCGGTGATGAAGTGGTAGAACTGCCCGCCGCCACGGTCCGCATTCAGGATGATTCCCAAGAACAGGGCTCCGTAGCAGACGAGGGCGAGGCGCAAGGCGGTCGGCTTCACGGCTCGCTGTCATGCGCGGGTCGCCGCGCCGGGTCAATCAGGCGCGAGTGGTTCATGGGGAATTCACCCGGGCTTCATGGCACTGCAACTGCCGGATCAAGAGCGCGTGGCCTCTAACTGAGCCGGTCCCGGAAGTCCGGGTAGCCGAACTCGCGGATCGTTTCCAGCCTGCCGTCTTCATGCTGGAGCACGATGGCAGGGTGGGGGACGCCGTTGAAGGTGGTGGTCTTCACCATCGTGTAGTGCGCCATATCGTCGAAGACGAGGATGTCTCCGGCCTTGAGCGGGCGAGGGAAGGCGAAGTCGCCGGTGACGTCTCCGGCGAGGCAGGTCGGGCCGCCGAGGCGGTAGAGGTGCTCGCCGGATTCGGTGGAAGCTTGGTAGGTTTCGCCTTCGAAGGTGACGGCGGGTTCTATGGAGTGCGGAGTGGCGAGTGCGGAGTGCGGAGTGGCAAGAAAGACATCCGGGCGGTACGGCATCTCCAGTACATCGGGCATGTGGGCGGTGGCGGAGATGTCGAGGATCGCGAGCTTGTGTCCGGCTGATTCGAAGACATCCAGCACTTCGGAGCGCAGCACGCCGGTGTGGATCGCTCCGGCCTCGCCCGGCTCCAGCCAGACTTCCACGCCATACTTCGTCCTGGTTTCGCGCACCAGGCGGATCAGGCGCTCGCGATCGTAGAAGGGCTTGGTGATCCAGTGGCCGCCGCCCATGTTCAGGTAGGTGAATTGAGGGCTGCGCAGGAGGTGGCCGAACTTCTCGTCCACCGCCGCCAGGGTCTTCTCCAAGTCATCCGAGTTCTGCTCGCAGAGGGTGTGGAAGTGCAGGCCGGACAGTCCTGTCAGGTCGACGCCCTCCAGTTGCTCGGCGGTGATCCCAAGCCGCGAGCCCGGCACGCAGGGATCGTAGAGGGCGGTGTGGCCGGTGGAGCACTCGGGATTCACCCGTAGCCCGCAGTGCAGTTCACCGCTCAGGAAGCGCGGGTGCGCCATCACCATTTCGCGGAAGCGGAACCACTGCGACAGCGAGTTGAAGTCGAGGTGGTGGGTGAATTCGCAGAGTTGGCGGATGTCCTCCTCCTGATAGGCCGGCGAGTAGGTGACCACGTGCTTGCCGAAGTAGTCGCGCGCCAGCAGTGCCTCCCACAGGCCGGAGGCACAGCAGCCATCCAGATACTCCCGGATATACGGGAAGGCCTTCCAACAGGAGAAACCTTTCAGCGCGAGCACGATCTTGCAGCCCGCGGCATCGGCAGTTTCCCGCAGGATGGCGGCATTGCGGCGGAGGGCGGCGATGGAGATGACGTAGGAAGCCACGCGGCGACCATGAACTCGGATTGCCGCAGGTCCAACATCGATCGTTGAACTTTTTGGCCGGGCAACCGAAGGAAAGGCCGGTGAAAGTCACGATCGTCGGACCGGGAAATGTGGGAATGGTGCTGGCCTATACCCTGATGCTGCGCGGCGCGGCCCGCGAGATCGTGCTGGTCGGCGCGAACCGGACCAAGGCCGAGGGCGAGGCGATGGATCTGATGCACGCGCAGGCCTTCCTGCAGGTGCCGGTGAGCGTGAGGGCAGGGGACCTCTCGGATTGTGCGGGCAGCGAGGTGGTGGCGATGTGCGCCTCCGTCCCCACGCCCGACAATATTACCGACCGGAACATCCTCGCCGCCGGGAATGTCCAGCTGATGCGCAAGCTCCTGCCGACCATCGCCGAGCTGGCCCCGCAGACCAAGCTGGTGATGATCACCAACCCCGTCGATATTCTGACTTGGGAAGCACTCCAGATCACCGGTTTCCCGCGCGAGCGAGTGATGGGCACGGGCACCCTGGTCGATTCGATCCGCTTCCGCGAGATGCTCTCCGCGATGACCCACATCCATCCTGATGATCTGCGCGCCTACATCCTCGGCGAGCATGGCATGCACATGTTCCCCGCGATGAGCGTGGCCCAGGCAGGCGGCGAGAGGATCGACGATACCCCCGAGCGCCGCGCCCTCTGCGACAAGGCGGCGGGAGCGGGCATCGAGGTCTTCCGCAAGAAGCGCAACACCTGCTACGCCATCGGCCAGGCTGCCTCCTACATCATCGAGGCGATCTTGTTAGACGAGCGCCGCACCGTCCCGCTCAGCGTGAAGGTCGATGGTTTCCTCGGGGTTGAAGGCGTCTGCCTGAGCCTTCCTGTCGTTGTCGGCAAGCGCGGCATCGAGCGCTTCATGCATCCCGATCTGAATGCGCTCGAAAGCGAGCAATTCCGTGCCGCGGCGAGGGCGGTGCGGAAGGTGATCGATGAGGTTTGTTAGAAGGATTTTGCGTGTGCCCGGTGTGGCATCGGTCTATCAGGAAGGAGTGAGGAATTCCCGCTTCTTGCGGCGTTCACCCCTGCTGTGGCTGGGCATGTTCGGCCTTCTGTTCCTGCTCTGGGCCTGGGGCGATTGCTTGCGGAATACCTCGCTCATTTCCTACGGGACAGCCGTGTGGAGGACTTCGGTTACCCATGCCGACTCAGAGATCTCGGTCATGTGTATGGACGCAGGAGGCGACCAAGCGGGATGGATGTATGGCCGTTGGGAGCGTCAGAGCGATCTCCCTTTCGGACGGCCGAGCTTTCAGAAGTGGGGAGGCGATCCGGTGTTGAAGTTGCCGGATTGGCTGCTGGTAGGTCTGTATCTGGGGGTGTGGGGCGGCTTGCTGGCGTGGCGCTGGAGGAAGAGGATGCGTGAAAGTTGTTAGGGTCGTCCCTTCACTCAGGGAGCCACCTTCCCTTTGTCATGTCGGGCAATCACCAGCAAGGGCTCCCGGTCCTCATCGTTCACGACGACTTCCTCCGCCACTTTCTCAAGCGAGGCAGGTGCAACCACTACCGCTTGACGCGTCGGCAGCATCGGCTCGCGACAAGCTCCCCACACCAGCAGGACCAAACCGAGCAAAAGACAGATCCGTCCGCTCCACGTATCTTGTGCAAAGTGCATAGCGTGCCTTTCTGAATTTACTCTGACTGAATCGGCTTTTTCAAATACCACGCGTCCGGCGGTCGGAAGGTCTGCACGCCAGCCAGATCCGTCAGACTACCGCCGAGCTGCTTGATCCCCGCCGCCTTCGCCTGTTTCCAGGCTCTCATGAAGGCCAGGTGCTGCGGCTTCGGATGGCTGTTGATCCCGTAGCCGGGGATCTCCCGCTCGTCCCAGAAGAGCATCTGCTGTTTGCCGTCCACCACCGCGATCATGCAGAGCACCGGCGCATCCGGCACCAGGTAGCAATTGCCCTTCAGTTCGAAGATTCCGGAGATCTGGATCTGCTTCTTGAGCAGCGCCACCTGTTCCTTCGGGATCTTGCCGGTGCGCAGGCGGTTTCCGTCATTCTCCAGATCCCGCCCGCAGAGGACGGTACCATCTTCCCACACAGCGAAGCGCAGCACCTTTTCGCCGGGGGAAGTCCGCTGCTTGCTCCCATGGTCATCCACCCACAGCGCCAGCAGCGGCAGTTTGCCCTGAGGCTCGGGCAGGAAGTTCAGTGACTCCGCCCGCAACGCCGGTGCACACCAGACCCCGGCCAGCACCGCCAGTGCGGCGCTGCAAAACCCACGTCGAGTTTTCATGAGTACTATTGGTTCCTGCCGGGAGCTTTGGCAAAGGGATCCGCCTCAAGCCGGTTATTCACCTCGCCCGAGCTCCAGGTCCAGGGATCCACGCCTTTCTCGGCGAAGACCGCCATCCCGATCACACCGACATTGCGATGATCGCCATACGCGAGGTTCGTGTAGGAACCTGCGACGGTGGAAAACCTGAAGCGCGCCACTGTAGTGGGGCTGGTCCGCCAGCCCTTCACCTCCAGCGTCTCGCCGGAGCCGATCACGTAGCCCTGCTTGGAAAGACCAGCCTTCTTGCCGTCGATCACGTCCAGACCGTCGACGCTCAGCACCACCTCCAGGCGGCTTTTGCAGCGGTTCTTCAGCACAATCGAGTAGTCGGAGTCTTTCTCACCGACCACGAAACGCCGGGTGCCCCAGCTATAGGTCTTGTAGGTCGGCAGGTAGCCGAAGCCGCTCTTGATGCCCCACTCGATCATGTCGCCCGCCGCCGTCTCCACGCCGCCGACCTTCCGCTTCGAGCCGGTCATCGCTTCGATGCCTTCCTTGTCGTTGTAATAGACCAGCCCGGCCCCGGCGGGCTTCGAGGAAGCCCGCACGAAGGACTGGCGGTGCCAGTCGGAGTCCGCGGACTCGCCGAAGCCGGTAGCCAAGCCCGGGCGTTCTTCTGCCGACTTCTGGCGTGGTGGCGTCGCGTCAGCCGACTGGCTGTCCGCCGGGCCATTGATGGGCATTGGCCGGTTGTAGTCGCCCCTCGCTTCGCCGGGGCTTACGTTGTTGGCGCAGCTTGACAACCACAGCGCTGCCGAGGCTGCGGCGCTGATGCGAAACAGATCTTTCCACTTGGGGGTTGCGCTTGCCTTCATCGCAAATTTCATGGTGCTGGAAAAACAGCATTATAGCCCTGCCCTAGTCAAACCTTAAGTGCTATTTTTTCAACATTTGAATTGCGGCTTTTCCAGCAAGGCTGTAATTCATGGGCATGAGCAATGCGGAAGCGCTGGCACGACGGGAGCGGCAGGTGATGGATATCCTCTACCGGGTAGGGGAGGCAACCGCGCAGGAGGTCATGGACCAAATGCCCGATCCGCCGACCTATTCCGCAGTGCGGGCTCTGTTGGCGACCATGATCGAGAAGACGCTGGTTTCCTTCCGCAAGGACTCGCGCCGCTACGTTTACCGTCCGGCCGTGCCGGAGAAAAAGGCCAAGCGCTCTGCCCTCAAGCAGCTCCTTTCCACCTTCTTCGAAGGCAAGCCGGAGAACCTCGTGGCCGCCCTGCTGGACCCCAAGGACCAGCAGCTCAGCACTGACGAGATCGAGAAGATCCGCAGCCTGATCAATACGGAGAACTGAACCGCCGGGATTTGTTTCCCGATCCGATCCGCGGGCCACGGCCCGGAACCGATGACGATGATCCTGCCATACGCCGGCCTGCCGGTGCTGGCCTTGCTGCTGGCAGACTGCGCCCCGATGCCGGGACGCGCCGCCACCGACCGCTCCGAGGTCATCCGTGCGGCGGAATCGGCGGCGCGAATGCTGCAGATCGATCTCTCCGGCTACAACCGGGAAGAGGTGCGTTATGTGGCTCCCTACCAGTTCTGGTATGTAGCCTACGCAGAGCGAGGCTACCTGCTCGCTGCCGGTGACGAGTTCACCGTTTTGGTGGACGATGCACGCGGGAATTGCGAACTGCTCCGGGATACCGGGGTTCGTGGGGCCTCGTCGAAATTGAAACTGGAAGCCGCGAAGGAGCGCTGGACCCGGGAGCGCTTCCGGCAAAGCGCCAGCTCTTCCGCGCATCCTGAGAAAGCTCACTGAGATTCATCATGCTACTGCCTGCCATCGCCTTCTCGCTGACCGCCACCGTTTTTGTCTGGTGGGCCGGTCGCCGCGATCATGCGAAGGACCCGCGTCTCACCGTGCTGGCGCTGGTGCTGTTGCTGGTATTCCCGCTGCTTTTCTTTCTGCCGAAGTGGCAGATCCTGCCGCATCCGGATGAAGCGGTGGAAGTGCAGGAAACGCTCTGGAATTTGCTGCCCTGGATCTGGGCGATCGGCGTGGCCGTGGCTTCCTTGCGCTTGTTCGCCGCGCTCACCATCCTGAATCGCTGGCGCCGCGATTCCGAGCGCATCGGCGTCCGCGAATCCGGCGACCTGATCGCCGATGTGCGCCTGCTCAAGCACCACCCCGGTCCGGTGGCGGCGGGCATCTTCAAGCCGGTGATCTTCGTGCCGGAGGAATGGCACTCCTGGCCACCCGAAACCCAAGAGGCTGTGCTGGCACACGAGATGAAGCACCATCAGCGCCGCGATCCGCTGATGCGCGCGGTGGCCTCCGCCGCCTGCACGCTCCACTGGTTCAATCCACTGGTGTGGTGGATGGCCCGTCGTCTCGGCGACCAATGCGAGTTTGCCTGTGATGAAGCGCTCGTCGCTGAAGGGATGCGTGCTGACCGCTATGCGAACGTCCTCTGCGACCTCGCCGCGGCCAAGCACTCGCCTGCTACCGCTCTGGCCATGGCCCACGAAAGCGGCTTGGAGGCCCGCGTAAAACGGATGTTTTCCAAGGTGCCCACCAGCCCACGCTGGATCGTCAGCACCCTGATCGTGCTGACTCTGCTCACGGCACTCGGGCTCGTGGTCATCCGCCCGGCTGATCCGCCGGCGAAGACGACGGTGCCGATGGACGAGATCCGGACGCGCCTGGATGCGAATCCGTTTCCGGGGGAGTGATGTGGAACGAGCGATGTCCCCTTTTGCGGCATCGCCGCTTTAGGAGTGCGCGCGGGAATCGCCGCTTTGAGGGAGCGGATCCGTATCGGCACGCAATCCAAGTTCTAGGAAGATCCGCCCTTACCCCGGGCAGGGATGTAGTTGTGAGTGACTAGCGCTTCACCCGCCGAACCAAGATCGCGGCGGACCCACCTAGAACTTGTGTGGCGAGATGAGGGAAGACTCGCCGAAAAAGCGGCGATTCTCGCGCGCACTCCTAAAGCGGTTGCGCCGCGAATGGGGAATCGTTTGGAGGAAGGGCACGGCTTGATGTGCGGAAGCAAAAAGAAAAAGCCCCCGGGGAGATCCCCGGAGGCTTCCAAAACTCACTGAACGAAATAACCCGGCGAATCACTTCGCGGCGTACTTCACACCGCAGCCGTAGGGCTCGGTCTTGGCCTTGTCCACGGTCTTGCCGGCGAGCACGGAATCCAGTGCCAGCGAGACGTAGCTGTCAGCGGTGGCGATGTCCGCGGCTTCGGTCGACTTCACGGAGTCAATTGCGCCGTCGTAGGCGATCTTGCCTTCCTTATCGATCACGAACATGTGCGGGGTGGTCTTGGCGCCGTAGGCCTTGCCTACCTTGCCATCGGTATCCAGCACGATCTGGGTTGCCTTGTTGCCGGCTTCCTTCGAGCGATCGGCCAGGCCCTTGGCTTCAGACAAGGGGCCCTCCGCATTGGTGCTCACGGTGATCCACACCACGTCCTTGGCGGTGTATTTTTCCTGCAGCTTCTGCATGTTGCCGCTGCCGTAGTGCTTCTTCACGAAGGGGCAATCGTAGTTGACCCACTCGAGGACCACGACCTTGCCCTTTTGCTTCGCGAGGGACACTTCTTCACCCTTCACGTTCTTCACGGTGAAGGCGGGAGCGGCGTCGCCCGGCTCGATGGCCCAGGCGTTGACGCTGCAGATCATGGCACCAAGCACGGCGCCGAGGAATGTGTTGTGCTGCTTCATGGTATTTGAGGAATGATTTCCAAGACGGGATCGTCGATGACGGTGGCGAGGTGATCCGGCTTGTCCAACGGAAATCCGGTCACTTTTTGGCCGCCTGCCATGAGACGACGAGAGGCCTCTCCAGCTTGCCGCCGGCCAAGACGATATCGAGTAGAGTCGGCGCGCCCGTGGCATATTCACTTTTTTTCGCTGTGGCGGTCCATCCGTCCGCGCTGCGTGCGAATTTCAGCGGATCGGCGGCGTCCACCACCTGCTCCGTGGCGGGGAAGGCCTGCGCCCCATCCAGATCCACTCCCGCGGGGGCTGTGATCGTCAGTTTCAGCGCTTTGTCAGCCTCTTCCACCTTCAGGGCTGCACCCTGCAAGGGCTGGGGGATCTTCTTGGCCGCGGCGGTCAGCGCGGCGGCATCCTTGCCCGGAGCGCCATCGCCAGGGGCGAGTTTCACGGCAAGTTCCACGTCTCCCGGCACGCAGGCCTTTTCGTCGCAGGTCAACCAGGACAGCTTCACCTTGCACTCGGCCGTGCTTGCGCCGGAACCCGCGCCCGCGGGCGGCGTGAGATCGACCAGATACACCGCCTCGCCCTCGTAGCCGAAGCCCGGCAGCTCGCCGGTCATGAAGCGCTTCGGCACGGGTGCTTGCAGCGCCCCGGCCTTCCAGCCTTCTGGCAGGGTCCACTTCGCGCTCATCGCCATGCCGCCCTCGCCGGGATTGGTCCAGTAGGCGTGCCAGCCGTCTTCCACCTTCAAGCGGATGCCGACCGTTACGGGCTTGCCGGTTTGGTAGGTCGCGCTCTGGGCGAGCAACTCTGCCTCGCCGTGACCGTCCTTCACTCCTGCCGCCATCACCTGCGATACCAGCGGAAGGCCCGCTGCCATGAGAATCGAGAATTTCATCGTGGCCATCTAAGAGAGGGGAGGGGCCGGACGCCACCTCTATTCCCCAGAGGCCCGCTCACACCAAGTCCTTCCCCGGCGCGATCACCCAGGCCGAGGGATGGGTTTCGAACCCGATCTTTGGATAATACTCCCGCGCCGCTGGTGCTGCCAAAAGAATCAGCGAGGTCCGTGGGCCCAACAGGGTGCGCGTGTGCCGGATCATCTCCCGGCCGATGCCCTGCTTCTGATATTCCACGTCCACCGCGAGGTCGGAGAGATAGCAACAGTAGTGGAAGTCCGTGACCGAGCGAGCCGCGCCGACCAGCTTCTCGCTGTCCCATGCCGTGCAGAGGATGTTCGCGTGCTGCAGCATTCCGGTGATGCACTCGCGGTCATCCACCGGGCGGCGCTGAGCGAAATCCGCGCGATGCAGCAGATCGATGTACTGATCCGCGGTGATGACGACGTCGGTCGAATAGTGGATCGGCACGGCTAGGGCGGGGTATTGTCCATCACCACCCGGAAGGGCTCTTCAAGGATCACGATGGGCTTGCCGGAGAACTTCACTTCCTTCGTGGAGACGGCGCCATCCATTGTGATCTTCAGGTGGTATACGTCGCCCTTGGCCTTCGGATGGACCGTCCAAGTCACGTTGAATTGATGTCCGTCTTTCGCGAAGGACATCTCCTTGGGGCGCATGGAAATTCCAGATTCGGATTTGATGTAGAAGCCACAGGTAGAGTCGAGCGCCCCGCCGGAATAGATCTTGATCCCGGCTTCGGGAAAGCCCGGATCCTTCTTCGTGCAAGCCGCCAAGCTCGCGACGAGGCAAACCGCCACACTACGGATTAAGATCTTCATCATCACCTCAGCGCTTCCCGCGCTTCTCCCTCCGGTAAACGGTCGGTGCCTGGCCCATGTGCTTGCGGAATTGCCGCGAGAAATCGCTGTGGTCATAGAAGCCGGACTCCAGTGCCACTTCCGTGATCGGCAGGTTGGTGCCAGCGAGCAGCTCGCAGGCTTTGATGACCCGCATCCGCATCAGGTAGCTGCGCGGGGTGGTCTGGAAGGTCTTGCGGAATTTGCGCTCGAACTGGCGCACGGAGAGCCCCGCGATCTGCGCCAGCTCGGAGACTTCCAGCCGCTCGCGGAAGTTTGCCTTCAGGTGCTCCGCCACATCGGCCAGCTCCAGGTAAGGCTGGATCGCCGCGCGCTGCTCTTCATAGCTCCGCACCGTTCCGCAGAGGCCGCAGACATTGCCGTGCTTGTCGAAGATCGGCAATTTGTCGGTGATGAACCATTCCGGGCGCCCTGCGGCATTCGGGAAAAGCTCGATCAGCCCCAGCAGCGGCTGGCGGGTGGAGATCACCCGCTCGTCGTCGCGGTGGAATTTGTCCGCCATTCGCGGCGGGAAAATCTGCTTGTCGGTCAGACCCACGATCTGGTCCTCGCGCTGAAAACCGCAACGTTTCACGAAGGCGGGGTTTCCTGCCATCAGCCGTCCCTCGCGGTCTTTCGCG
Source organism: Haloferula sp. BvORR071 (assembly GCF_000739615.1). GTDB lineage: Bacteria > Verrucomicrobiota > Verrucomicrobiia > Verrucomicrobiales > Akkermansiaceae > Haloferula. Next base: position 147,925 of record NZ_BATP01000019.1, on the reverse strand, counting down.
AAAAAGAGGGTCCCGGGGAGGTGGTCGAAGAGGTGCCGGAACTGCCCCGGCGGTAGCTCCTCCATCCACTTGCGTAGCTCAAACGGGGTACTCACTGGCGGAATCATACAAGTGTCTCCCGCAAACTTACAAGCGATCTTCGCGTTTCCGCGTCAGCTTGAAAGCCCGCCCCGATCGTGCAGGTTAGAGGCACATCCGGCTCGTCCGAAATCCAAATTCATGCAAGCGCTCCGTCTGACCATCCTCCTGCCACTGCTCGCACTCGGCGCGCTGCTGGCAAAACCCCTGATAACGCCGAAACCGGAGGCCCGGCGTCTAGAAATCCTGTTCTTCGGTGCCCCGACCAAGAACGGGGCCCACCACGATCCGATCAGCCGCTACCGCTCGATCAAGAAAGAGCTCGGCAGCCAAGGGATCGATTTCACCTACAGCGAGGACCCCGCTGAAGCGTTCAATCCCGGCACCCTCGCCAAATACGACGGCGTGCTGATGTACGGCAACTGGGAGATGAACGGCAAGATGCCGGACGACCAGCTCAAGGCCCTCACCGACTACGTGAACAATGGCGGCGCCTTCCTGCCGATCCACTGCGCCTCCGCCTGCTACGGCGGCTCGCCCGAGTTCATCAATCTTGTCGGCGGCCGCTTCAAGGAGCACCAGACCGGCACCTTCAAGGTCACCAACGTCAACCGCAACCATCCGATCATGCGTGGTTACGATGGCTTCGAGGCCTGGGATGAAACCTATGTCCACGACCGCCTCACCGATGACCGCGAGCTGCTCGAGAAGCGCGACCAAGAGCCATGGACCTGGGTCCGCCAGCAGGGCAAGGGCCGCGTCTTCTACACCGCCGCCGGCCACGACCACCGTGTCTGGGATAACGACCAGTTCGCGATGCTGATCCGCAATGCGATCTATTGGAGCGTGGGACCGGACAAGTACAAGCTCCTCCAGAACCTCAAGCTGCCCAAGCTGGAGATGGAAGACGCCAAGCTTCCGGGCTACATCCAGCACGAGCTGATCACCAAGGCCCAGAAGCCGCTCTCGCCGGAAGAGTCGATGAAGATGGCCCAAGTGCCGGAGGGCTTCGAGCTGTCGCTCTTCGCCTCCGAGCCGGACATCGTGAACCCGATCTTCGTGAACTGGGATCACAAGGGCCGCGCCTATATTATCCAGACCGTCGACTACCCGAACAACCTGCACTCCGGGAATCTGGGCAACGACAAGATCATCCTCGCCGAGGATACCGACAAGGACGGCCGCGCCGACAAGTTCACCACTTTCGCCGACAAGCTCTCGATCCCGACCTCGCTGGTCTGCGTGAACGGCGGTGTGATCTGCACCAATTGCAGCGAGATCCTCTTCCTCAAGGATACCAATGGCGATGACAAGGCGGACGTTCGCCAGGTGCTCTTCTCCGGCTTTGGCGTCGGCGACACCCACGCGGGTGTCTCGAACCTGCGCTACGGCCACGACAACTGGATCTACGCCACCGTCGGCTACTCCGGCTTCAAGGGCGATGTGGGCGGCGAGCACTTCGACTTCGCCCAGCAGGTCTTCCGCTTCAAGCCGGACGGCTCCAAGCTCGAGGTGATCCAGGGCACCACCAACAACACCTGGGGCCTCGGCACGACTTCCGACTTCGACATGATGGGTTCCACCGCCAACGGCAACCCTTCCTTCTACGTCACCCACGCCCGCAAGGACTATCAGTCCGCGGGCCTCAATCAGGGCCGCACGCCACGGGCGGATAACAATCCGGCCTTCTTCCCGAGCTCGATGGACATCCGCCAGGTCGACCAGTTCGATCCCTGGACCGAGGCCGCCGGCCTGCGCAACCACTACACTGCGGGTGCGGGCCATGCCTTCTACACCGCCGAGCGCTTCCCCGAGCCTTGGCGTGAGAAGGTGGCCTTCATCACGGAAGGCACCGGCAAGCTCGTTGGCGCCTTCGAGGTCAAGCGCGAGGGCGCTGGCTACAAGTCCTACCAGCTCGCGAACAACATCTATAACAGTGCCGATGCTTGGTCTGGCCCGGTCTGCGCGGAAACCGGCCCGGACGGTGCCCTCTGGATCTGCGACTGGTACAATCTGATCATCCAGCACAACCCGACCCCGACCCTCCGTTCCGCTGGCCTCGACTCCAAGACCGGCAAGGGCAACGCCTACGAGACCCCGCTCCGCGACACCCAATACGGCCGCGTTTACCGCGTCTACCCGAAGGGCAGCCCGGACGACGCGGACCCGAACCTCGATCCCACCAAGGGCGAGTCGCTGATCGCGGGCCTCAACCACCCGAACCTCTTCTGGCGTCTCCAGGCCCAGCGCCTGATCGTCGAAAGCGGCAACAAGGCCTACGTGCCGAAGCTGGAAGAACTGCTGGCAGGCCGCGACCACGCCGCCACCCACGCGGTCTACGCGCTCGCCGGTCTCGGTGCCCTGCAGGATGCGGACGTCGCCGCCGCGCTTAGCTCCGGTGTCCGCGGCTCGATCCGCGCCGCCATCCACATGGGCACGCCGAAGCAACTGCGCGACGTGCTGGTGGCGAATGGCAAGATCGGTCTCCAAGACCCGCGCGACCTCGCCGAGGCGATTGTCGCGATGTCCGCTGGCGACACTGATGTCGACTTAGGCAAGACGCTCTTCGCGCTGCTCCAGTCGGACGAGTCGAAGATCACCTCCGACGCCTCGCTCAAGGATGGCTGGCAGATCGCTGCCAACCGTCAGGCTGCGGGTGTCCTGCTCGCTGCCGCTACTGCCGGTGTCGGTGGGGATGAGGCTGCTTCCAAGAGCCCGAACCTGATCAAGAACGGCGACTTCTCCGAAGTCTCCGGTGGCAAGCCCACGGGCTGGACCGATCACCGCTTCTACGGCGGCGACCGCGACGGCGTGAAGCTCACCGCCTCCCCGGATGGCCGCGAGGGCAGCATGGCGCTCTCGATCTCTTCGGAGAAGAATTCGGACAACGGCGCGGCCGTGACCATCCCGGTCAAGAAGCGCACGAGCTACCTGCTCAGCGCATGGGTGAAGACGAAGGACCTCAAGCCTGCGGGCAATGGCCCGGGTGCAATGCTCAACGTCCACGGCGGCGAAATGACCAAGGGTGTCAAGGGCACCAGCGATTGGACCCAGGTCAGCGTCAACGTGGACTCCGGCGATCGCGACGAACTGCTCATCCACTGCCTCTTCGGCGGCTACGGTGGTGCTACCGGCACCGCTTGGTGGGATGATGTCTCGCTTACCGAAGTGGCCGGTGGTGCCGGCATTGGCGGCATGTTGAATCAAGTGGCGGCCCGCTTCGCCACGACGGCTGACCCTGCCGCCAAGCAGGCGCTTGCCGACGAGCTCGCCAAGCTCAACACCGGCTACGCCAAGAAGCTGCTGGCCGACATGAATGCCAAGCCTGCCGCCCCGACGGTGCAGAAGGAGAAGAAGAACAAGATCGACCCCGCGGTGCACGAGCGCGGCAAGGCGATCTACAACATGACCTGCATCGCCTGCCACCAGCCGGAAGGCCAGGGTCTCGTCAATGCCTTCCCGCCGCTTGATGGCTCCGATTGGCTGACCGGTGATCCGAGCGTGCCGATCCGCATCGTCATCGCCGGTCTCCAGGGCCCGGTGAAGGTGAACGGCCAGGACTTCAACAGCATCATGCCGCCCGTCGCCGAGATGGACGACCAGAAGATCGCCGATGTCCTGACCCTCGTCCGCCAGAGCTGGTCAAACGACGCGACTCCCGTGACCCCCGCCCAGGTCAAGGAAGTCCGCGCCAAGTATGAGAGCCATCCCGGCATGTGGACCGCCAAGGAGCTCGGCCACTAAACAAGGCGAGATCCAGCGCTAGCTAATTCCCAAGTGCCAGGCAGCAACCCTGCCTGGCACTTTTCTTTTTGGGGTTTTTCAACTGCGGAATGTTCTCCACCGGGTGGGGGAGGGGAGCCCACCCCAACTTCCGGATTGACCTCCCGCATCCCTCCCAACACTCTCCCGACCCTCCGATGAACCCGCGATCCGCCGCCAACCCCATGCTCCAGCCGCTAGTCGGTTGCGCGGTCGTGGGCCTTGTCGCGGAGAATCGCAACAAATCCACCCGCCATTACCGCCACGGCTTTGCGTTCGTCCGCAAAGATTGGACTGAGCGGCGGCGGGCCGAAATCGTGATGGAATAGACTAGCCAACTTTCCCGAACCCTTTTCGCCCCGTCTGCCGCTCCCGGTGGACGGGGCTTTTCGTTTGTTACCCAGACCAAGCCCCCAGTGATGCCATGAATGCCGAAATAGCCGAACCCGAACCTGAGCCTCACAGTACCCTGTGGCAGGACCTGCGTGCCCTGCCCACGGAGTACTGGATTCTTTTCAGCGGCACCCTGGTGAACCGCTTCGGGCACTTCGTGATTCCCTTCCTGGCCATCTACATGCGCCAACAGGGTCACAATGCGGCGGCCACCAGCCTGACCCTCGGGGCCTATGGTGCGGGAGCGCTCATCGCAGGGGCCATCGGCGGATACCTTGCCGACCGCATCGGCAGAAGGGCCACCATGCTGGTGGCCTGCACCGGCTCGGCGCTTTCCATGCTGCTGCTCTCGCTGGCGCACAGTGTGCCGGAACTGGTGGCAGTGACTTTCATGAATGGCCTGCTTTCGGCTATCTACGGGCCGGCCGCCGCCGCACTCATTGCGGACCTCGTGCCTCTAAAGCGCCGGGTGCGGGCCTTCTCCTGCCAGCGCTTCGCCATCAATCTCGGCTTCGCCGCGGGCATGGCTACCGCTGGCTTCATGGCGGAGAAATCCTTCGCAGCCCTCTTCATCGCGGACGCTGCCACGACCACGATTCTCGGGCTGCTGGTGCTCTTCGGCATCAAGCCGCGCCCGCGGATCGCGCGGGAACGCAGTGGCTGGGCGCCGGCCTTGCGTCACATGAAGACCAACGTGCCCTTCCAACTGGCGACCACCGCGGGCTTCCTGATCGGCATCGTCTTCTGGCAGATGAGCAGCAGCTACGCTCTCCAAGCCACGAAGGGCGCGGGTCTCGACGAGCGCGCCTACGGCCTGTTGATGGCGCTGAATGGCATCCTCATCGTCTTCGCCGAGTTGCCACTCACCAGCTACACCAAGCGCTTCCCGCCCATCCTCACCATGGCCAGCGGTTATCTCATCATTGGTCTCGGCATGGGTATGAATGCCTTGGGTGCCTCCACCTTCTTGCTCATCGCGAGTATGGTTGTCTTCACCGTTGGTGAAATGATCGCGCTGCCCGTGAACAGCGGCTACATGTCCGCCCTTGCGCCCGATGAAATGCGTGGCCGCTACCAGGGCGTGATGTCGATCTCATGGAGCACCGCCACCATGATCGGACCCTCGATGGGCATCACCCTCTACGAATACAGCCCGCCGCTCCTCTGGTCCGGCATCTTCGTCCTCTGCATCGTCGCAGCGGGTCTCACCCTCGCCGGTGGCAGCAAGCGCTTCCGGCGAACCGCCCTCCCTGCGCAAGCGCAAGCTGAAGTCGAGGCCGAAGCTGGAGCGGGGGCATAAGCCAAGTGCTCAGAGAAAGGCAACGCCGTTCCCCAATAAAGCCCAGGGTTGGTTCCAACGAAGGAGGAACCTACCCTGGGTAAACCCCACGCGATGCATTCAACCTCGAAGAGGTTGCCGAGGTCCCCGGATTACCCAAGGCTTTCACTTCCTCATTCCCGCCGCGAAGCCCCAGCCGTCCGTCCCGACAAGATCGCAAAGCTCTCCTGCTGCCGCTTCTTGCGGATCCGCACATTGAGTGCCGCCTGGCACACCAGCCCCACCAAGTAGGCCAAGAGCAAGGCTCCTCCGACCACTCCCGCGAACGCGACGAAATCCTTGTCGATGCTGAACTTCTTCATTGGCGGCCCGAACACCACGCACACCAAGACCACGGAACCCGCGAACACCCACAGGGCATTGCGGACGCTCCGCCGCATGTCCTGGCGGAAGCCACGGATCTCCTCGATCAGGCGCTCGTCACTCGGCTTCTCGTTCATCAAGCCGGAGACTAACTACCTATAACTCGAGACTACAAGTGGGAAATGGGGAGGGGATTCCAAGCATTTCAAGGCATCTCCGCTCTGCCCGGTGACTCCTGGGGCCGCCGCCGCGCGGTAAGCTCACCGAGGGCCCGGCGGTAGTGTCCACCGGAGATCATGCTGAATGCCGTCCCCACGGTCTGCACCACGATGCATGAAACGAAGACCAAGGTGCGCCCTCCTAGATCCAGCTCCGACCACATGAAGACGAGGATCGCCACACTCATCCAGAAAACCGCGAACTGCACGCGGACCGTAGTGTCGACGAATCTGCCGTGTTTCCGCACGGACCTCTCAAGCTGCTGGACCAACTCGTCACGGCCCTCGTCGCCGGGATTGGCTGTCATGCGGCGAAGTCTAGAGCAGCTCGCTGATGAAACAAGGGGAAGGAAGCGGGCGGCTCATTGGGTTCCTTTCAGCTCGGCCCATGGCTCCTGCTCTCCCATCTCGCCCCACCACAGCACTGCGGATGGAGTGGGTGTATCGAGCTTATCCACACCAATGCTCACCCCGGAATCGAAGAAGTAGTGGAGCTTAAAATGGGCATGACCCTTCCGCACATTCACCCGCATGGCTTGGAGCGCTGCGAACTCCGGCGGGATCGGCGGGTTGCGCAGGCTTTCACCAAAGATCCGCTCATCCTCCTCCGGCTCGATCTGTCGCGCGATCTCCGCGCAGGTTCGCAGGATCTTCTCCCTCTCCGCTTGCGGGATCGCCCGCGCGCGTTCCAAGGCCGCGCTCTGCTTGAAAGAGGCATCTACCGTCCATGTCAGCATGCATCCGTTGACGAACAGAAACGGAATTCCAAGCGCGACCAGAAAGGGATGGAGACAGCACCACCGCAAGATCCTCCATCCTCGTCCCAGCACCGGCTTCGGTTGGAACAGGAGTGGATTGGAAGGCCTCGGCTCGCTTCGCATCGATACTCAATTCCCCATCTTCAGGGGCGCCGCCGCCGCCAATTCCTCCGGCACGTCCGCCGGGGAAGTATCGAACTCCAGTCCGCGCAGCCAATCATTCGTCCGGTCGAACTGGATTGCCGCTCCATCGATCTCATGCGACAGCGAGCCGGCATCCCGGTTGGACAAGAGATCCGCGCGGGCCAACTTCACCAGCTCCGCGATCCGCTCTTGCTCGGAGACCGTCAGCTCGCGGCTCTCCTCCGCACCGCGCCGTTTCTCCAAGCGCGAGCGCAAGGAAGTCAGCCGCGACTGCATCGACTCCGCCAAACCCGCTTTGCTCCCAGGCGCGATCCCCGCGATCTCTTTTTCCATCGCCGCGATCTTGTTCTCCAGTTCCGCCGGATCCTCCGTCTCGATGAAGCGATCCAGCATCTCGCCGGTGTGCAAGAGCCGCAAATAAGTCCACGCCAGGTTCGACAACCGCTCGCTGCGCTGCCGCACGATCTCCGCATTCATCCGCGGATCGCGATGGAAGTCCCCCTGCAGCGACTCGATTTCCCCGGCCAATTGGTCATAGCGCGCCCGCGTCGAGCTCCGCAGCGCATCGTAGATCTGCCGCCGCTGATAGAGAAACTCCCGCAGCTTCGCCCCGTCGTCGCCCTGCTTCCGCGCCGCCAGCCAGCGCTGGAACAGCGGCGAATCCGGCAGGAAGACCCAGCCCAGCGCATACAACGCCGCCCCGATCACGATCGGGATCGCACTCGTCGTCGCCAGCCCCGCCCCGAGCGTCAGCAGCCCGAGCCACGCATGGAGCGGGCTCTTCGCAAAGGCCTTCAGTTTTTCGACGCCAGTCATGGGAAGAAGTGCCGAGTGATCAGTGATCGGTGAGCAGTGGAAGAAGAGCCCAAAATCGCCCAACCAACAAGGCTCTAACACCGATCACAGATCACAGATCACCCGACACAATGCCTTTATTCCAAAGTAAACCACTGCACCTCCACCCGGCGGTTCAGGTCCGAGTTCTTGCCCGCCGGCTCTTCCCAGCCACGGCCCACGGTTTCGATCCGGTCGCCTTGGATGGTTGGGAATTTTTCGAGCAAGCGCTTCTTCACCCCGTTGGCGCGGCGTTCGGAGAGGGCCATCGCATCCAGTGCCATGCGGTTCAGGAAGGCCGCGCCTTGCTTGGCGAATTCCGCCTTCTTCGCATCATCCACATGGCCGCGCAGCACAATCCGGGAGCCGGGTGAAACGCCGAGGAGGTGGTTCACGTTGGTCAGGAACTCGAGGTTCTCCTTCTTTGCCATGTCCAAGTCGTCGCTATTCGGCACGAAGTAGAAACGGATATCGCGGGTCAGCAGGGGATCCTGCTCGATCACCGATTGGTTGTTGCTCTTGATCGGCTGGATCGAGGCAACCTGGCCGGTCAAGGTGCCCGCCTTCTCGGTCGCCTCCAGCGCCTTGATGTCCGCGAAGTAGGAGGAGCCCACGGGAGTCGGCTGCAGCTCCGGCCCATAGGCCAGGTTCGCCGTCTGGAACACGGAGGCAAAAGAGCCCGCTTCATCGATCCCGCCGCGGAAGAAGGCCAGATTCTCCGGCAAGTTGGAAAGGTGCACCTTCGCCAGCTCCTGGCGCGTGCTCTCCGGCGTCCATTTGAATTGCTTGTAGGCCGCCGCGATCCCCGGGAGATACTGGTCCGGATTCGCGCGGATCTTGTCGTTGTGAAGCAGCATGCCCTCCACCATCTTCTGCACGATCTCCGGCTTGGTCTGCGCAAAGCCCTTGTTGAAGACCAGGATGTCGGCGATCACCAGCAGGTTGCGGTTGTCCACCAGTTGCCGGGCTGCGCCGTTAGAGCCGTCCACCACCTCGGTCGTCTTCGGTGCCCAGGTCACGCAGCCGTCGATCTTATGGCCGCCGCCTTTCAGGTCAGCCAGGAAGGCATCACCCGCAGCGAAGGCATCCTCGAGGAACACCAGGTTCACCGCTTCCGTGTCGCGCTCTTCATCGGGGCCGTCCAGACGCTTCACCGGCAGACCGGCTTCCTGCGCGAGATAGCGGATGAAGAACTCCGCCTCGCTGAAGGGCGCGGTGGCGATCGTCTTGCCCTTCAGGTCGTTCACCCGCTTGATCTCCTTGCGCACGATGATTCCGTCAGCGCCGCGGGACCAGGAGACCTGCGCCGGCACTACGCACTGCCACTGGCGGCCGTAGTTCGAGAGCACGTCAACGGTAGTCGCCGTCGCGGAGAACTTGCCGTCCTGCAGGTCCGCCCAAGAGTCTTCCTCGCTCAGCGTGATCTTCAGCTTGAAGCCGCCATTCTTCGCAAACCACGAGTTGTCGTTGGGCTCCAAGCCGCCGTTCGCGGTGATCAGGCCGGCATAGCCTGCATACTCGGACAGGTTCACCAGGATCGTGTTGTCAGTCGGCGCATAGGCGCGCGGGGAAGGGAGCTGCTTCGCCTTCTCCGCCGCGATGAAGTCGAAGGATGCAATCGCCGCATCCTTGTCGCCGCCTCCCTCGGCGGGCTTGGCCTCGCCATCCTTCTTGTCGCCCTGCACCTGGCTGTGCTGCGGCGACTGCTTTCCGGCCTCCTCCTTCTTCAAGAGCCTGGTGACCGCAAATCCGGCCAGCAGCAGGACTATCAGGGTGAACACGATCTTTCCGAGCTTGGTCATGGTGCCAGCCATCATGAGCCGCCCGGGCCGCATCCTGCCATGGGAAAATGAGCCCCCGTGTGGAAGAGCCTGGAGCCCGCCTAACAAATTAGCTCAGCTCACCCATTCCCCCAGCTTGGCCGCCTCGTCCTCCTGATACGCGCTCGGGGCGCAGCCCGCATGCCTCCGGAAGTAGTTGTTGAACGCCGCTTGCGAGGAAAAACCGCAGCGCGCTGCCACCTCGGTTGCCTTCAGCTTGCCCTCGCCCAGCAGCCGCTTGGCCTCGGCCAGACGCCGCTGGTTGACCTCCTCCACCGGATCGATCCCGAAGGCCGCCTCGTAGCGTCGGACCAGGGTCTTGGTCGAGAGCCCGGACGCCGTGACCAGCTCTCCCAGCGAAATTCCCTGGATCGCCTTGCTCTCCACCAGGCGCCGCACCCGTTCGATCGCCGCGTCCTTCGTCCGCCCTGCGGTGCTTTCCCGCACCACAAGTCGTGCACCGGGGATTTTCATTGCCTTGGCTGGCGGGGCTTCGCCGCCCAGCCAGTCTAGCAGCAGCTCCGCCGCCGCTTCTCCAAGGGCCACCGCATCACCGGCGATGCTGCTCAGCGGCGGATTGCTGGTCGCCGCCAGTGGATTGTCCGATTCGCCGATCACCGCCAGGTCTTCCGGCACCCTGAGTCCCAGCCGGGACGCCACTTCGCAAACAATCACCGCCATCTGATCGCTCGCGCAGACCACTGCGCAGGGCAGCGTCAGGGAGCGGAGAAAGTCCGCCAGCTCGTGCTCGGCATGCGCTTGCAGCAGGCGCCCGGGCGCCATCGCCGGGCTGCCCTCGCCCTCGAGGCTCCACACTTGGGCATCGATGCCCTCACGCCGGGCCATCGCCGCGAAATTCTCGATCAACTGCCGGGACCGCGGCCGCAGTCCCAGCCGGTGGCCCATGCCCACTGCCCGCTGCAGGCCCAGCCCTTGCAGGTGCGCGATCAGCAAATGATGCATTTCCGGACGATCGAAATACGCGCTGGCCACTCCCGGGGTGTTTTCCCACTCGGTCCCACAGCTCAGCACCCGCGTGCCCCGGGCAACTAGATCCCTCACCCAAGTGTCCCGCGGTTCGGCCCAGACGATCGCCGCGTCCAGCACCGCCCCGCCTTGGAAGAGCGGGCTCCGCCCGGGCTCGAAGTGCGGGCACTCGATCACCATCCACTCCTCCTGGACCCGTGGGTTCCGCATCAGTCCCTCATGGATCCGCGCGCTGTAGGCCAAGGCCGGCGGCAGCAGGAAGCCGACATACTTGCGGGCACCACTCATTCTCCATCCTCGCTCCATTGGCTTCACGTCGCCAAGGGCAAAGGCAGTGGCATTCCCCAAATCGTTTAATCGATTCCTGAAATCATCAAGTGACACGAACGTCATATTTCTTGGTAAGACGTGAAGTTGCGCACCGTGCTTTCAGCCCGGAAGTCGCGGACCAACCCAAAATGACCTCAAAAACCGAGAAATGAACCCACTCCCCGTGTTCCGTATCACTCGTGGCAATCTGCTGACCTGCGCTTGCCTTTGCGTCCAGCTCACGGCCCAAGGCGCCGACAGCTTCAAGCTCGACAATGCCGACAACCTCAACCTCTCCAGCAGCTGGGAGGGTGGCACGGCTCCGACCGTCGCGGATGTCGCCAACTGGGACTCGCTTCTGCCCGGGGCCAGTTCCACCCAGCTTGGGGCGAACTTGGCCTGGGACGGTATGCGGGTCTCGAACCCGAACGGCCCGGTGACGGTCTCCGGAGCCCACACGCTCAGCCTCGGTGCGAGCGGCATCGATCTTCTTGCGGCTACCCAGAATCTCACGCTCAACAGCGCCGTGGCCCTTAGCGCCGATCAGGCATGGCTGAGTGGCAGCGGCCGCCGGATCACCGTCTCGGGCGCTATTTCCGGTGCTTTCAACCTGACCAAGGCGAGTCTCGGGGAGTTGGTGCTGAATGGCTCGGGGAACAACTCCTTCGGCAATCTGGTTTTTGATACCACCGGCGGCACCTCGGCCGGCACCACGCTCTACCTCGGCAAGACCGGCGGCGCGCTCGCCGTCGCTGCGGGCAAGACCGTCCAGTTCGGCATCGGCGGCACCGGCCAAGCGAACCTGCGCATGCTCCAGCCGCAGCAGTTTGGCCCCGGTGTGGTGATGAACTTCGGCAATGCCTCCGGCCAATGGGCGCGTTTCGACCTCAATGGCACCAGCCAGACCTTCGCAGGTCTCAATGCCGGGGTGCTGGCGACCCAGGCTGGCGCGGTGGTGCAGAACCGCGCGGTCGGTGATTCCACCACCCAGCTCGGACCCGTCACCCTGACCCTCAACGGCAGCGACACCTACCTCTACAATGGCTACCTGCGCGACGTCGATGGTGGCACCGTCGGCAACAACCAGCTGAAGCTGGTCAAGAACGGCACCGGCACCCAGACCATCGCGGGCAACCAGATCCTCTACACCGGCGGCACCGAGATCAACAGCGGCACACTTCTGCTTGGCCCGATGGTCACCGGCGGCACCGGCACCCTGCGCGGCGCGGTCACGGTGAATGCGCCCGGCGTCCTCGACTACGCGGGTGACAACAGCTTCGGCTACAACGCCGGGGTCAATGTCAACGCCCTCACCATCAACAATACCACCGTTGGCGGCGCGAACTTCAACCAGCACTTCTATCAGAACTTCGCGCTCAATATGACCGGCGCGAGCCTGCTGCTGGGGGGCACCAACAACGAGTTCCACAACAGCACCATCACGGTCAACGCCTCGCCGAATACCTCGACCATTGCCCGCACCGGCACCAACACGGTCGCGGCGATGCGGGTGCGCGACGCCACGCCGATGACCCTCGCCGTGGCCGATGGCGGGCAGCCGATCGACCTTCTGATCTCGGCCCCGTTGATCACTCAGAGTGTCGGCAGCATCGTCACCAAGACCGGTGCCGGCACGCTGTCGCTGACCGGCGGTCAGGATAACGCTTCCACCATCCTCGCCGCGATGGGCGGCACTACCATCCTGGACAAGAGCGGAGCCACCATCCGCGCTGCGGCAGGCGTCAGTGACATCGGCACCGGCGCCACGGTCCGGATCGCGGGCACCAGCGGCGACCAGATCTACGGCGGCGGCACTGGCAATCTCGGCCGCGTCGGCATGAGCGGCGGCACCCTCGACCTCGCCGGCCTGAACGAAGGCTGGGACCGTCTTGAGGGCACCGGCACCATCACCAACTCGGTGCCATCCACCACTTCGATCCTCACCTTGGGTGAGAACAATGGCTCCAGCCTTTTCTCCGGCTCCATCAATGATGGCGCGGGCGTGGTCAAGCTGGTCAAGACCGGCACCGGCACGATCGGGCTCGCCGGCACCAATTCTCTCAGCGGTTCAGTCGAGGTCACCGCCGGGACCCTTGCCCTCACCGGTTCACTGCCTGCCAGCGCGACTACCGTTGCGGATGGCGCGCGGGTGGCCGGTGAGGGCTCTTTCTCCACGCTCACTCTCGGCGCCTCCAGCGGTGCGGGACTCGTGGCCGATCCTTCCACACCGGGCGCGCTCAATGTGACCGGTGCGCTGAATGTGACCGGCAGCACCGCCGTGAGTCTCGCCAATGGCTCCTTCACGGCCGGTGTGCCTTTCAAGGTCGTCAGCTTCGGCAGCAAGGCCGGCACTTGGGATGCCACGAACTTCACCCTCGCGAATGTCGCGAACTTCCGCGGCACGCCGGTCTTTACCCAGAATGCGAATGACGTCTCGCTGACCCTCAGCGGCGCGAACCTCAAGTGGAACAACGCCGCGGGCAACCTGCGCTGGAACACCAACACTTCCGCCAACTTCAACGACGGCGCTGCCAACAGCCTCTTCTTCTGGGGTGACAAGGTCAGCTTCGACGATACTCCGGGCGCAGCCCAGGCAATCGTGATCGACGGCGCGCAGCAGCCGGCGGCGATGACGGTGAACTCGCAGTATGACTACAGCTTCACCAGCGGCACTTCCGGGTCCTTGGCCGGTGGCATGTCGCTGCTGAAGTCCGGTGCCGGCACGCTGACGCTCGGCACCAGCAACAGCTACCTCGGCTCCACCACGATCAATGGCGGCACCGTGGTCATCGGCAGCGATGCGGCGCTTGGCACCGCGCCCTTCTCGGCCACGCCCAATAGCCTCGCGATCAATGGCGGCACGCTGCGCTGGACCGGCAACTTCAACCTCAGCGGCACCCGCGGCATGGCAATCGGTGCGGGCGGTGCGACCCTGAATACCAATGCCGCGGGCACGGGCGGCGCTGTCACCTTGGCCTCCGCGATCACCGGTACCGGCCCGATCACGCTTCAGGCCAATGGCGACACCTCCGACACCGGTGGTGGCGTCACCGGATCGACCCTGTTGACCAACCCGTCTAACAGCTTCACCGGGACCGTCACGATCACCTCGGGTGTGGTCACCATCAACTCGAACTTCGGAAACCCGGCCAATGCCATCGTCCTGAACGGCGGCGGCCTGGTGGACCAGAACCTGAACATCGACTGCGGCCGTAATATACAGATCGGCTCGGCGGGTGGCGTTTACCGGACCTACGGCAGCGTCGCCACCAGCACCTTGTCCGGTTCGGTCTCGAATGCGCCGGGGGTGGCCTTCACCACCCTCCGGCATGCCGATGGCGGCACGGTCTGGTATTCCGGTGACTGGAGCGGGTTCTCCGGCCAGTACCAGAACAAGCGCGGCAACGTCCGGATCTCCGCGGCGAATGCCAACTGGGCCAATACCGACTACATCCAGGATACCGGCGGTGGCTGGGTGGAATTCCGCGGCACCGGCACGGCCACCCTCAACTCGATGGCCAGTACCCGCGACGTCTTCGTCAACTACGGCGGCACGCTCAACGTCGACTCCGGCGTGATCAACCTGGCGACGAACGGCCACTGGTGGCAGACCAATGCCGGTGACCTCGGCAAGCTGACCTCCTCCTCCGGTACGCTGACGATCACCAACGGTGCGGCCTCGGGTGCGCTCGCCACGCTCGACCACCAACTGCGCCTGAAGATCGTGGACTTCAACGGCAGCACGCCGCTGACCTTCGTGAAGAACGGCATCAACCACCTCGGGGTGAACCAGGCCAACACCTACAGCGGCGGCACCGTGATCAATGCCGGTCGTTTCTGGGCGGAGAACCTGCAGTCGCTGGGAAGTGGTCCGGTTACGGTCAACAACGGCGGCCAAGTCGGATTGCTGGTGGCCAACGGGACCTACACCAACAACTTCACCATCGCCGGCCCCGGCCAGGCGGAAGGCGCGGGCACTTTGGGTGCCATCCGTTTCGTCAATAACACGCTTGCCGGCAACGTGACCGTGGCAGCCGCGGGCTCCCGCATGACCGCCCACGGCGGCTTCGGGACCCTGACCGGTGCGCTGCTCGGCAGCGGCAACCTGGAGATCAACTCCACCGCGGTGAACAACAACGGCATCGTCAGCCTGAACGGCAACAGCCCGGCCTACACCGGCACCCTGAGCGTCTCGCAAGGCCGCCTCAATGTGAACGGCGCGAACTTCGGCGGCTCGCTGGCTTCGCTGGATGGCATCACGCTCGGCGGTGAGGCCAGCTTCGCCGGCACCGTGACCCTCGGCACCGTGACCGGTTGCAACCTGGCGATCGATCCCGGCACTCCGGCCAAGCTCAGTGCGGCTGGTGCGCTGACCGTCAATGGCACGGTCAACGTGAGCCTCAACGGCAACTTCCCGACGAGCAGCGCGCCGATCGAAGTAGTCGGCTTCGGCTCAAAGGGGAATGCCTTCACCGCGGCGAACTTCGCCTTCGCCGCGCCCACCGGAGCCCGCGCCATCACCTTCGGTGAGACCGCGAATGCGGTGGTGCTCAACATCCCGACCACCGACCTGGTGTGGACCGATGCCGCGGCCACCGCGACTTGGAATACCAATGGCGATGCCAACTTCAAGGACACGGCCAACGTCAATCAGCCCTTCTTCTGGGCGGACCGCGTGAGCTTCACCGACCTGCCCGGCGCGGATCAGCTGATCGGCGTGGTCGGCACGGTGGAGCCCGGCCTGATGACCGTGAACTCGAAGTACAACTATGAGTTCTTCGGCGACATGATCGGCGGCGGTGGCATCGTGAAGTCCGGCACCGGCAAGCTGACGCTCAGCCAAGCCAACAGCCTGACCGGCCCGATCACCGTGAATGGTGGCAAGCTGGTCGCTTCCGGCCTGCGTTCGGGCACCAACACCGCGCTCGGTCTTGCCAGCACGGCGCGCACGCTGACCGTGAATGCGGGGGCTACGCTCGAGTTCCAGGTGGCCAACACCTTCGGCAACCACAACGCTGCCACCGTCCCGGCCCTGGTGGTCAATGGCGGTACGGTGACCAATTCGGATGCGCTGAACCCGAGCGTGAACAATGCCCTGAACAGCGTGACGCTCAACAGCGCCACCCTGACCTCCACCACCGGCTCCACCTCCACCATCGGCGGCACCCGCCCGACCGATACCTACGGCGCGTGGAACCTGAATGGCACCGTCACCTCCACCGGTAGCTCCACCATCACCACCACCGCCCCGGTGAATGGCCAGGTGATGCTCGGCAGCGTGGGTAGCGATACCACCTTCGCGGTGACCGATGGCACGCTCACGGTGTCCACTCCGTTCACCAGCGGTGACGCCACCTATCAGAGCGGTGTGGTCAAGACCCAGCCCGGCACCATGGTGCTCAATGCCGCCAGCAACTACAGCGGCCCGACCACCGTCAATGGCGGCACCTTGCTCGCCAACAACGCTGCGGGTTCCGGCACTGGAACCGGCGCGGTCAACGTAAATGCCACCGGCAAGTTCGGCGGCACCGGTGCCATCACCGGCGCGGTCAACGTGAACACCGGCGGCACCCTCGCCCCTGGAGCGGGGATTGAATCGCTCGCCACCGGCGCGCTGAACCTGGCGGACGGCTCCACCTTCGCGGTGGAATACAACTCCTCCGGCGTTCCGACCGTGGACGTGCTCAACGTCACCGGCAACGTGACCCTCGCCGGCACCTTGAACCTGAGCGATCTCGCTCCGGTTGCCACCAAGCTGCCGCTCGGCACCAAGTTGACCATCCTGACCTACACTGGCACCCTGACCGGCAACTTCGCCGGCGTGCTGGAAGGCGGTGGCATCACCTCCGGCCTGAATACCTTCAAGGTCCGCTATGCCGATGGCAATGCGGTCACCCTGGAAGCCACTGACGCCGTGGGCACGCCTTACGACAGCTGGGCATCCTCGAAGGGCCTCAACGCCTCTAACAACGGCTCCAGCATGGACCCCGACAAGGACGGCGTGAGCAACCTGCTCGAGTTCTACTTCGACGGCAACCCACTCGCCTCCGACGCCTCGACTCTGCCGCAGGTCTCGCTCACCGCCACGCACTTGGTCATCACCCTGCATCGCCGCGACGATGCTGAGGCGCAGCTCACCACCGAGCTCGCCCAGTGGGGAACCAACCTCGGCCTGTGGAACGATGTGATCCTTGGCGCGACCAGCTCCGGACCGAATGCCAACGGCGTGACCGTGCAGGTCACCGAGAATGGCACCGGTCCAGACACCATCGTCGTGTCCATCCCGCGGACCTTGGCTGTGGGCAGCAAGCTCTTCGGCCGCATCAAGGTCGCTGAATAACTTCCCTGGGGGGGAAACCAAAAAACCCAAGAGTGGCCGGCGGATCGGGTTCCGCCGGCCATTTCTTTTTTCAACCTCATGGAAATCACCGCAGCAGGCCGCGCTTTCAGGCGCGCCAGCTCTCACGAAAACCGATGCTCGATCCGGACAATCCGGAACCGGCCATCCGGCAGCGGCATCAGCGTGTCCCACCAGGTTTGCCCCTCGTGAATGTAACGCACCTGCAGCCCACGGAGCGCGCGCGAGGCCAGGAGCTCAAACGCCTCCTCGAGCTTCAGTGAGGACTCGCCGCCTTCGACGTACCCCGGCGCAAATTTCGGGATGATCTCGATGATCCGGGCGTGCTTGCCCAGATCCGCAAAGAGTTGGCGCAAGGTGATCTCGTCGATCTCAGACTGGTGCAGATCAGGCAGCGGCGGTGAGTCGGGTGAGTCGGACATGGGAAGCTGGTTCACGCAAGCATGGAGCCCGGCGCGGTCTCGTCGACCGTCTTCCCGATCATGCCCGGGCGTGGTTTGCGTGAGACGAAGAAGACGGCCTTCTTCGGTGCCGGGCAGACATCATGGCAAACCCGGCAGCCCGTACAGAGATCCGGCACGATGCTCGGTTTGCCATCCTTTGTGGTGATGGCGCCCGGCACAGGGCAGCGCTCGGCGCACACGGAGCAAAAGCTGCCCTGATAGGCGAGGCAGAAGCGGTCCAGAATTAGCGCCAGTTCGCCGCTCGCCGGCGGCGGCTGCGGCAGGGGAACCGGCTCAGGTGATGCGGTCGTGGGCGCCGGTTCCTGCTTCGTCTCCTGATGGCTGCGGCCAAACAAGGAGCGGAACATCTCGCGGCGGCTGACAGGGCGCGGGTTCATGGGGTAGTGGCGGCTGGCGGGCTGTTAGGCAGGCGCTCCCGGTTATCGAGCGCGGCATTCGGCGCATGGCATTGCAGGCAATTCTGCCGCGCGGGATGCGAAGTCCGGATCGCCTGTTCACGCCCCGGACCGTGGCAGCTCATGCAATTCTGCCGCATCCACAGCTGGTGCGGAACGGTCGGTGGTGCACCGGGATAGGCACGGGTGCCCGGCCCGGCGGGCCCGCTCCCTTGGAATGCGGAGGGCACCACCAGCCTTGCCCGCTCCGCTTCGGTGAAGCGGCGCAAGCCATTGGCCGGCACGTGGCATTGGGTGCAGTTGGAGAAGTAAGGATGGCTGATGGTCGCGGGCCGTTTGCTGCCGATCATCAGTGCGGCCTCCGTTGAGTGACAGCTCATGCAAGCGCTCACGCTGAGCTGGTCGATCTCGTGCGGAATCGTCGGCGGCGCGCCATCGTAGGTCCGGCGCGCGGCGCGGGCATCCAGTGCCGCGGCCAGCTGCTCCGCATTCAGCGGCACTTGCGGTCCCGGATCGGGCGGGACCTGGGGAAGCGTCTTCAGGCTAAAACTCCAATCGCGGTTGGCCAGCCACGGGGCCTTGGGGATCTCGCCGTAGCGTGGTGCCGTCGGCACTTGCGATTCGTGCGGCGGCTGGTGTTCCGGCAGCTTGACCGGCTCAAGCGCTTCCCGTGCCTCGGTCTCGCGCATGCTGCGGAAGGCCGCCGAGATCGCCGCAATCGAGACCACCAGCATCAGCACCGCCAGGGTCCGGCGGTGCTGCTGGAAGTAGGACTCGATGGGATACTGGTCCATGGCTCAGGCCTTGCGGATGCGGGCGGCGCACTTCTTGTAGTCGGGCTCCTTCGAGATCGGGCAGAAGACATCGAGCGTCAGCAGGTTCGCCAGGCGCTTCTCATCGAAGAAGGGCACGAAGATGCTGCCCTTCGGCGGCCGGGATCGGCCGTTGAGCCAAGCCGTGAGGATCAAGTCGCCCCGGCGAGTGCTCAGAGTGATCTTGTCGCCATTGGCGATGCCTGCGGCGGCAGCGTCTTCCGGGTGCAGCTCCGCGTAGGCATTCGGCATCGCACCGCGGAGCTGCGGCACCCGCATGGTCATCGTGCCGGTGTGCCAGTGTTCCAGCACGCGGCCCGTGCAGAGCCAGAAGGGATACTCCTGGTCCGGCTCTTCAGGGTGCTTCTCGTAGGGGCAGAACCAGATCTGTGCACGGCCATCGTGGGTGGGGGAGTGGTAGAAATCGATTCCGCTACCCTTCTTCACGAAGGGATCGTCGAACTCGGCGAAGCGGAAGCGGGTCTCGCGGTAGCTGCCATCCGGCTGCTCCACCACCGGCCAGCGCAGTCCGGTGTGCTTGGCCAGCTCGTCATAGGGCGCCACGTGCTTGTGCTTTAGGTGCGTCAGCGGGCGGTAGTCCTCGTACAGGACACGGTCCACATTGATGTCGTGGAAGTGGGCATAGTCCCAGACCGGGATCTCCTTCCCCGCCTCATCGGTGATGCGGAACAGGAAGTTGCCATCCTTGTCCTTCATTCCGGGATGCCCGAGGTCGTGCAGCTTCCGTGCGATCGCGAGGATGATCCACAGGTCCTCACGCGCTTCACCGGGTGGCTCGATCATCTTGAACCACTGCTGGGTGCGGCGCTCGGAGTTCCCGTAGACACCATTCTTCTCCACCCATAGCGCGGCGGGTAGGACCAGGTCCGCCAGCTCGGTGGTGGCGGTTGGATAGACGTCGGAGACGATCAGGAATTTGCCGGCCTGCTTGGCTTGGAACAGCTTTTTGAGATTCGGCAGGGACTGGCCGGGATTGGTGCACTGCACCAGGATCGTGCGGATGTCGCCGCCCTTGTCCGCGGGCGTGCAGAACTTTTCCCACATCAGCACCGTGTGATAGCCGATCGTCTCCTTGATCCGCCCAGCCGGGACCTTCCAATGCTCCTCGCACTCCTTGCGGTGCTCGGGATTGGCGATCAGACGGCCACCGGGCAGGGTGTGGCAGAGCGTGCCGACCTCGCGCGCGGTGCCGCAGGCGGAAGGTTGGCCGGTGAGGGAAGTCGGCGCATTGCCGGGCGAGCCGAATTTGCCGCTGAAGAGGTGGATGCCATGCACCAGGCGGTTGATCGCCGTGGCGCGGGTGTGCTGGTTCAGGCCCATGCACCAGGTGGAGGTGATCTTGAGCTTGGGATCCGCGAACAAGTCGCCTAACAGGCGCAACTGCTCGACCGGCAGGCCGGAGATCTGGCTCACCTTCTCCGGTGTGTAGTCCGCGACCTTCTTCTTGAACTCGTCGAAGGAGATCGCCACGCCATCGAGGGTCGGCTTGGTGATATCGGCATCGGCGCGGAAGGCGCAGTGCTTGTCCACGAAGTCCTTGTTCCAGGCACCGCGCTCGATCAGCTGCTGGTAGATGCAGCAGGCGATCGCGAGGTCGCTCTGCGGGCGGAACTCGAGGTAGTGATCGGCAAACTCTGTGGTCCGCGTGCGGCGGGTGCCGAGATCGACCAGGGTGACCTTCTCGCCGCGGGTGCGGCGGTCGATGAAGCGTGAGAACAGCACCGGGTGCATCTCCGCCATGTTGTTGCCCCACAGCACCAGCACGTCGCAGGTGTCCAGGTCATCGTAGCAGCCGGCCGGTTCATCCACGCCGTAGGTGGAGAGGAAGCCGGTGACGGCGGAGGCCATGCAGAGCCGGGCATTGGGCTCGAGGTGGTTGTTCGAGAGCCCGGCGCGCATCAGCTTCTGGGCGGCGTAGCCTTCGGGAATGGTCCACTGGCCGGAGCCGTAGATCGCGAACTGCTCCGGCGCCTCCATGATCTTGCTCGCTGCCAGTTCGATCGCATCCTCCCATGAGATCGGCTCGAGCACGCCGTTGCGGCGCAGCATCGGCTGTTTCAGGCGGTCCTGTCCGTAAAGGATACCTCCGACGTGGTAGCCCTTCACGCATAGAAGGCCCTTGTTCACCGGCGCATCCGGATGGCCGGCGATCGCGACCACCTTGCCCTCGCGCACCCCGACCTTCACATGGCAGCCGGTGCCGCAAAACCGGCAGGGTGCCTTGTTCCACTCGATGCCATTGGCTGGGGCTTCAACCGCGGCGGCACCCGCGCGCTGGCGGGCGGCGGCGCTGGCGGCGGCCAGTGCGGTGGCCTTCAGAAAATTTCGGCGCTCAAGGCTGCTCATCGCGATTAGGGGTCAAGGGCTTGGTTCATCGAGGCTCACCAGGATCACGTTGACCTGCTCCACGCCGGGTAGACTCTCCAGCCACGCGTGCAGCTCCCGGGCTTCTTGGTCATCGCGGCTTTCCACCGCCACACCCAGCCAGCGCTCATGGCGTTCACCGCACTCGATGCCCGCATGCGCAGCGATCGACTCGAGCGCATGCGAAGCAGGGCCAGGGTCAGCAGATAGCGTTACCATGAGTCCATTGACGGGCATGGGATGAAATATCGCAGCCTTGAAAGATTCAGGCACAGTCCCGTCAACACAAGCAAAAATGCTGAGGTTTGCCTTGATGGGGATGACCTCATTCGCTAACCCAATAGAAGAGAGAAGCTGGGAAAAAGTTATCTATCAAAATCCCGGATACCATCGCGCATGGCTGGAGAAGCACGCATAGGCAAAATCGCGTTCGGCGGTGTGATCGCCCTGATTGGCGTGGTCTTCGTCGGCGTGCTGGTCTGGACTTGGCTGGCCCGCAACGACCTGAAGCCGGGACCCAAGGCGGAGGAACCGTCCACACCCGCGGTGATCCATCCCGTGACCATTCGCACCCCGGCCGGGATCCCGCGGGTGGCCACCGGGGAGGTGGATAGCCAGGGCCAGCCGGTGACGATCGCCTGCGCGACCTGCCATGATACCCGCCAGCCGAACTACGAGACTCGTAGTGGCACCACGCTCAAGGATTTCCACCAGGGTCTCCATTTCGCGCATGGCAACCAGAGCTGCCTGAGCTGCCACAATGCGACTGACTACGATACCCTGAAGCAGGCAGACGGCCGACCGCTCGAATTTTCCCAGACCCTGATGCTCTGCGCACAGTGCCATGGGCCCCAGTTCCGCGACTATCAGAATGGCAGCCACGGCGGCATGCAGGGTCACTGGGACCTCACCCGCGGCGGACGCACCCGCAACACCTGCACGGATTGCCACGATCCCCATCATCCTGCCTACCCGGAGGTAATGCCCGTCTTCCCGCCGAAGATGGTGCGTGGCGAAACCATCACGCCTCACGGCGAAAACCATCCATGAAGCCATGAGTGAACCATCAGGAGAATGTGGATCCGGCTGCGGCTGCAAGGGCGGGGGAGACGACAAGCTCTTCTCGCGCCGCAACCTGATCAAGGGCGCGGGCATCACCCTCGGTGCTGCGGCCTTCGCCAAGGCCCTCTCGCCGCTGGCCCACTGGACGCGTGAGGCCACCTCGGTCGATGAGTTCCTGCAAAAGCACTACCGCGAGTTGACCAAGGTCGATCTCGAGGTGGTCTTCCGTCGTCTCGAACGCGAGGCAAAGCAACAGTACGGCGCGGACGTCACCATCTCCGACCACCGCCCGCAGGCCGGCGTGAAATTCGGCTACGCGCTCAATCTCAGCATCTGCATCGGCTGCCGCCGCTGTGCGGAGGCCTGCCATCACGAGAATAATCACGACCGCGCCACCAGCAACTCCTACATCCGCGTGCTGGAGATGACCAAGGGCTCGATGGACATGGAGAAAGGCAACGTCCACTACGACCATCCCGTGCCGCATCCGGACAAGTTCTACATGCCGGTGCAGTGCCAGCAGTGCGATAATCCTCCCTGTGTGGATGTCTGCCCGGTGGAAGCGACCTGGAAGGAAGCGGACGGCATCGTGGTCGTCGACTACAACTGGTGCATCGGCTGCCGCTATTGCGAGGCCGCCTGCCCCTATCACGCGCGCCGCTTCAACTGGACCAAGCCAGTGATCCCGAAGGAGGAGATCAATCCCAAGCAGTCCTACCTCAGCAACCGAATCCGTCCACAGGGAGTGATGGAGAAGTGCACCTTCTGCCTGCACCGTACCCGCGAGGGCCGCATGCCTGCCTGCCTCGAGGCCTGTCCGACTGGTGCCCGCGTCTTCGGCAACCTGCTCGACCCGGATTCCGAGATCCGCAAGGTGATCGAGAACAAGCGGGTGTTCGTCCTCAAGGAGGAGCTGGGGACCAAGCCGAGTTTCTTCTATTTCTTCGACGAGTGAACCGCCCATGAACGTGAACGACACCACGGCCAACCCGGCGGAGCCGGAGCCGCACGATGCGCGCTTCCACGCTACCAGCTACATGAAGTTTCTCCGGCTGGCCTTCCGGCTCGCCACGGAGGGCAGCTGGATTTTCTACCTGTGGATGATCGTGTTGACCTGCATCGCCTTGGTCGGCACCCACGCCTGGGCGGTGCAGGTGCGCGACGGCATGGCGGTGACCGCCATGACCGACCATGTTTCCTGGGGTCTCTACATCGCGAACTTCACCTTCATCGTGGGTCTCGCCGCCGGCGGGGTGATGATGGTGATCCCGGCCTACATCTATCATGACCGGGACATGCACGACACGGTCATCATCGGCGAGCTGCTGGCCATCGCCTCGATCGTAATGTGCCTGCTCTTCGTGGTCGTGGACCTCGGCCGGCCGGACCGCTTCTGGCACATCATGCCCTTCGTCGGGAAGTTCCACTGGCCGGTCTCGATGCTCACTTGGGATGTCATCGTGCTCAATGGCTACCTGCTGCTGAACCTGCACATCTGCGGTTACCTCCTCTACAAGCGCTTCCTCGGTGAGGCTCCCGACCGCAAATGGTACATTCCCTTCGTCTTCCTCAGCATCGCTTGGGCGATCTCGATCCACACGGTCACCGCCTTCCTTTACTCCGGGCTCGGCGGTCGTCCCTTCTGGAATACTGCGTTGCTTGCTCCGCGTTTCCTCACCTCCGCCTTCGTCGCCGGCCCCGCCTTCATCATCGTCGTCCTGCAAATCATCCGCCGCATCACGAAGACCAAGACCAAGATCGGCGAGGGCTCGATCCGCACGCTCGCCGGCATCATGCGCATCACGATCCTGATCAATCTGCTCATGCTGGTGTCAGAGATCTTCACTTCCTTCTACACCGGCGGCGCGCATGGCGTCTCGGCCAAGTACCTCTACTTCGGGCATCACGGTCACCACGCGCTGATGCCATGGATCTGGACCTCCGCCGTCTTCATGATCATCGCCGCCGTGCTCTTGCTCCGGCCGCGCATCCACGAACACCTCTGGACTCTCGATATCGCCTGCGTCCTCGCCTTCATCGCCATCTGGATCGAGAAGGGCATGGGCCTGATCATCCCCGGCTTCATCCCTTCGACGCTCCACGAGTGGGTCGAGTACCTGCCCAGCGCCACCGAGTGGAA
Organism: Haloferula sp. BvORR071; assembly: GCF_000739615.1. Classification (GTDB taxonomy): domain Bacteria; phylum Verrucomicrobiota; class Verrucomicrobiia; order Verrucomicrobiales; family Akkermansiaceae; genus Haloferula. The sequence continues at coordinate 123,364 of NZ_BATP01000019.1, read as the reverse complement.
GATCACCGCCGGCATCTGGGCTGGCGGGCTCATGGTCTACACCCTCCTCCTTAAGATCGCGATCCCGGTCTTCGCCGGCACGGTCAGCAGCCGCAAACCCTGAAGCCAATCCCCTCACGATATCCCGGCCCACTTCCGTGTACGTAAAGCCGCAGACGATCTGGTAAATTTCCGCAAGGATCTGGTAAAAATGACCCTTTTCCCTCAGCCGTGCAACGGGGCTGCATCGGCGCTTTTAGACCCTTGCAAGACCGCTGCAAGGCATCGCAGCAGGTCCCACAGTCGCTCCCTACGCGCCTGGGCCGGGGTGGCTAGGCATTTCGGGGTGCAGCGCATCAAGAGGCTTCGCGTCGGAAAACTCAAGCCGGATGTCGCCAGTGGTCGGGATCGGCCGCCGGTTAGTCCAATAGCTGCCTTCCAGCTTCTTCCCGGTGGATTGGCTGAAGCGTAGCATGCAGGCACCCTCGTGGACGTTGCTCCGCTCTCTTACCCGTTCGTCTGGGACGTTCCGGTAGCAGTAATACAGCTCGATCAATGAAGGGTCCTTCGGATCAACCCGAACCTCTTCGGCGAAGCTCGTGCTGATGCTTTCCCCGGTGCGCTGCGTGCAGCTCACCGTCAGGAGAGTCTGGTAAATGGAAAGCTGCGTGGGGATGGCATCCGGCCGCTGGCCGGTTTCCGGATTGACCCAGTTTGAGTAGAGATTCCCACGCCAAGTGCCGTGGATGACCGGCACCGTCACTAGGCAGCCCCGCCACAGGGGCCACTTCCAAATCCACTTGTAGAAGGCGATCCAGAGCAGCAGCTCAACCGAGACCGCCTTGGAGAAGAGGGCAAGCAGCGATCCGGCTCCATTCACGTTCGAAAGCCCCAAGGCCTCGAAGAGAAAGGCAAGCCCGATGAAGATGCCCAAGGCAAACGAGATTGCTCCGCGATGGTTCAGGCTGTTCATGCAAAACCGAGTTTATTCCAAGCTGCCACAAGGAATGCCTGCGCATGCTCTCGTGTCCATTGGCTGTGGTCTCCAAACAGCGGCTTGATATGGTTCACTTCGACAGGGGATGACGGGCCGACCGCGATGGAATGGGCGGCGATGATCAATTGGCGGATCGTCTCAGTCCACGACGGCAGCATGAAAACCGAATTGTCTACGTTGTAGACGAGACTCTCGATTTGGAAGGAGGGCGCGAACTTTACCGATTCGTCGCCCCGCTCGCGGAGATAGTTGCGCGTCCTCTTCATGATCCTCACTGCACGCTTATAGTAGCGGTTCGTCGCGTTGTTTTTCGCGATTCCGTTGGCAAGAGCCTGCTTCGGATAGTTGACGATCCGCTTCCCGCCATCGGGGTCGAGGGCAACCCCCTCAATGGTGGGTGAAAAGTTGTAATTCCGGTAGAGGATGGTTGGCACCGCGTCGGCATGGACGCGGTAGGTATTGTCCCGAATGGTGTATGCTTTGGAGCCGGGCGTGACGTCGTCTTGCCCAAAGTAGGAAACCAGAGCGCGCCCAACCCTCGCACGGAATTCGCGTGAGCTTATGGGCGCAGCGCCACGGTAGCCATATTCCTCCATGGTCCTCCCTGGGGGCAGGCCGAGGCCCACCGTCTCTTCAAAACAGATGCAGACGTCAACGTCGCTATCCCGCCGGACATTGGTGTTCGCCGCCCACGAGCCCTGCGCGAAGACCGAGATGTCAAGATTCGTTAACTCAGAGGAAGCTTTGATTGCTTTGCGGATGGCAGTCTCGGCATTCACGCACTGCTCCTCTTCGGTGTCGCTGGCGCGCTTGGTCCAAGTGCTGAACGTGTTTTCCCAGTCGGGCATGCTGCAATCCTAGGTAGACTCCCCCGCTCGTCAAGAGGGTGCCTGGATCGCCTCCGCCCACCATTCCCCATACCAGGGAAACTCCGGATCATCGCTGCACTGATAGATGGTCTCATCCGCTTTCGCCACGAAGAGAGCCCCAGAGTCCGGCTTGGTATAATCGAAGATCACCTGGAGAGCGCGCCATTCATCAAGAGGGTCCTGTCTCCACCAATACCAACCCGGCGCGGTGGGGACGAAGGCAGGGGCTCCCGTGGCTGGCTCGGTCATCGCCGGGTGTTCCTCTCAATCCGGTGCAGCGTCCGCAGAAGGACCGCGAAGGCCCACGCGCCGCTTCCGGAAAGCGCGCCCGCTGCCAACCCGATGAACATGCCCTGCGCGCCTGCCGCTTGCAGCCCTTGCACCACGCCGCCTACCACGCTGAGGCCAGCGAGAACAAACAGCACGAGGACAATGATCGGCTCGTCATCTCCCTTGGCGGGAGCGGCATCGCGGGGAAGCGCGCGGGTATCTTTCATGGCGCGTGCCTTCTAGCAGGACTGCGGGAAGCGGTCGATGGGAAAGCGCGTGCTAGTCCGCAGCTCCCAGCTCGCTGCGCAGATCGGAAAGCACCCGGCCAATCTCCCTCTCCGCACGCTGGAAAGCGGCGGCGCTATCACCTGAACCTTCTACCTGACGCTCCGTCTCGCGCCCCTTGCCCCGCACGCCGTTCAAGAGCCTTGCTTGGCTTACTCCGGAGAGCTTGTCCCGCAGGATCTCCAGCAAGCGCCCTCTGCCCTCTTCTGTGGCTTCGGAAGGACGCACGCTCAGCAGCGCGATTGCTTCGCCATCATCCGCCAGACGGGCTTTGCAGGCCTCGTGGCAGGCAATGAGATTGTCAGCCGTGTCTTCCGAGATCCCGAGCACCGTCCGGCACCATTGCCCCCAAGTGCCCGCCCGCTCACTGGCGGCGAGCCTCCGCCCGCTGCCTGCATGGCCAAGCTCCCTCTTAGCATGGCCAAGCTCCGCACCGCAAAGGATCCTCTCTGGCAGATCTGGCCGCAGGGCTTGCTTGAACAAAGAGCGTATGGCCCCGAGCCGGTCTGCTGGCTGCTGCACCTTCGCGCGAGGCTTCGCCGCAGCCTTGGGCTTGATCGCTCCCGAGGACTTGCGGGCATCTCCAGCAAGTAGCGCTCGCAGGGTGACGCCTTCCAGCTTGCTGCCAAGTATCGCCAGCAGTTCCGAGCGCGAAGCGTTATCCATTTCCGATGGCCGCAGCTTCAGCAACTGGCTGGCGCGACGATCAGCGGCAAGCCGGGCCTTGGACGACTCAAAGGCCTTGATGCATCGATTACCGGAGTCATCGCAGATCCCAATCTTGGCACGGCACCACTCGCCCCACGTCCGTGCTGACGTGTCAGGAAATCGCCGAGTCTGAGCGCCGCCGCGCCGCTGCCAAGAACCCTTCCCGACAAAGCCCAATTCTGCCTTCACTCTGCTAAGCTCAGAGCCTAGCAGAATGGTCTCTGCCAACATCGGGCGGATAGCCGCCCGGCGGTCCAGGCCTATCCCTTCAAGGAAACTGCTCATAAAGTCTGCTCCTTAGCTGTTTTCTCTTTAAGCCTGCGAAGCTCGACCAACGTCGGCATTAGCCTCGCGAGATTGTCTACACTCCAGCCCTTTGGGTGCCCGCTGCCGCCATCGCTTGGGGGAACGTCGTAGCCGGGAATCCGCCACTTCTTGGCACCGGTCTCCCGCCACTTCTGCCAGCGCTTACACAGCGCCTTATGGAGGCTGGCCGGCTTCGTGGAGTGATCGGCTAAGAAGACCGATTCAACATGCCGCCGGAAGGCCGGTGGCAAGCCGCTGTCCTCACGCTTGCGACCGTCGATCAGACCTCGCCACCCAGTCGCCCGATAGCGGGCAAGATACCGGTTCACGGCGCTCCCGGAGGTGTGCATGGCTTTGGCGGCTTTCGCGACCGTCGCGCCCTTCTTCCCTTTGCCAGCGCCTTCGATTTCGAGAATGAAGGAAAGGCGCAACAGCACTGAAAAGCGCACCTTGCTAGACAGCTCGGCGAAGGCCTCCGGATTGTCGATTGACTTCAATAGGGCTGGGTCCTCGCTCATGGGTTCAGTCGCGGTATTCCGGAAATCGCTTTGCAATCACCCTCTCCACATCCTTGAGCATCGCAGCAGGCTCGCCTGTGATCAGCTCGCGAAGCCGGTCGCGCATTTCGAGAAGGCCGGTCTGTGTCGGATCTGAGCCGTGGAGGGGAAGGCAATGGAGCGAGATCTGGTAAGTCTGGTCAGTGCGGAAGCTGGCAGCGCGCTTGGTAAAGTCGTAGGTCAGGCCATCCAAGACGCCGAATAAATTTAACGCCATTTGCTCGCCGGTGAGCTTGGAATTGTCCTTCCGGTGCGCGGACGTATCCCCGCCCGCTATCTTGTGCTGTGCTTTCGCCAGCTTCAGTTCATAGAGAAGCTGCGCTTGGGTCTCCCCTTCCACCAGCCGGTCAACCATCTTGGCCAGCTTCTCGCGCTGCGCTTCGGTCATACCCGCAGGCTTCATGTCCATCAGTGCCAGCATCGCCTTTTGGCCGCCCTGCTTCTTCAGCCGCAGCTTGGCGGCTTCATAGCACTTGATCATGTTGTTGGCGGTCATGTCGGAGATCCCAAGCTCCGCATCGCACCATTGCTCCCATGTCTTGCCGTGGGCGCGCCGGGTGTTCTCGTCAAGCTGATGCTGGGGCCTGCGACCCGAGCCGAGAAACCCAAGCTCCAGCTTCAAGGTGAGCAGCTCATGCCCTAGCATGACTTGGGCCCCGATAGCCACGCGGAGAGCATGCTTGATCCCCTCCCTCAGCTCACGCGCACGGCTCCAGTCCGGAGGCTTGGATTCCCCTGTGAGTTCCAGGAACGGCTCTCCTGCTTTCAGGGCGGTCTTCTTTGGTCGCGGCATAATGATGGATGCTTCTGTTAGAAAAGTTCAGGCTGCTGCGGATCGTCGATCAGTTCGACCAGCACGCGGGCCAGCCTCGGGGGCAGGCCTCTCTCGCGCAGACCGCGCGCAACCTTGGACAGGGCGGTATTGAATACCTCGTGGACGGTGGCCTCTCCGATCTCGGCGCGGCGCGCCAATTCGGCCAAGCTCACCTCGCCCGGCTGTGGTCCCTCCCCGCACCGCTGCTCCAGCTCCAGTTGTAGCAGGGCGGCATCCAGCTTGGCGGCGGTGAGATCGGTGATCATGGCGGGGCAAATTCGGATCCTTAGTCGTTCAAGACCTTCCGGGACGGCTTTGTTTCAGCATAGCAGGTGCGGTGCATCGGCGGCCTTGGTCAGGATCTGTTGGCATTCAGGAGCGGCATATTTCCCATCCTACCACGCGCACTCGGCGCTGTTCATTTTGCAGCCGTAGCGGGGTTTTCGCGGTGCGCGCTGTGGATTGGTGAGCATTCCGGGACGGCATAAGGTCAACCTTAGCAGAAAGCCGGGGCGCTGTTCATTTTCCGGATTCCCGGGCCTTTCTGCACCTTCTGCCGCTCTTCCAAGCTGGGAAATCGCTCCCCCTCTTGAACCATCTCGGCGCGTTCGAAAGCCGCGCGCTCCGCAGGCAGCGGCAGGCGGATGCAGCGGCACCAGCAATCCTCCACCGTGAAGGGGAAGCATTCCTCGTAGACCTCACCGTCTTCCCACCAGTCGCCTGTCAGGCCGATCACCTGGGCGCTCGCGGTGGAGTGCGGCAGAGCGCTCACCCGCCCCGCCTTGTCGCCCCATACCACGATCTCGCCGTGATACATGCGCGTCACCGGAGCGACTCGCCGCATGGCCTTCGCCTCCGCATGGGTGAAGGTGAAGCGCTGGGCCGGGCCGTCGTTCACGTCCCACTTCTGCGCCCATACCGTGCGCGCGTAGACCCGCCGGATCAGGAAGGCTTCGCCCGCCTCATTGAGCAGGATCTGCCGCCAGTGGAGTGGCACGCTCTCGTCTAGCCGCTCTGCCTCCCGCTGGTGCTTGCGGACCTTCAGCCCGATCCTGCATGCTTGCTGGATCAGTGCTGCGGGGGTCATCTTCAGACCCTCCGCCACCTCTTCGCATGCTTGGAAGAGATCGGAGCCGATCGTCAATTGAATCCAAGAATTCCTTTTCATGGATAGTTGGGTTGGGGATTTACAGTTGAGTGGCCAGCCGTGGCCGCACGGACTTGAAGACCTCTTGCAACCGCTCTGCGGTCGCATCCTTCAGCAGCTCGATTCCGAATACTTCCGTCTCGGAAAACGGCGTCTTGGCCGGGCCGCTGCTGGTGTCCGTGGTCGCGCGATCTGTCAGCAGGGCCAGCAGCCCGACCGATTGCGCTATGGCTTGTTCAAGCTCCGTCTCCAGATCGACTGGAGTCGGCGTCGGCAGTGGAGTAAGCATGGCTCGATTTCTCATGGCTTCTTGGCGGCTGGGGTTTCCACGGTTTCTCCCTTTTCGCGGGCAGGCAGGGCCAAGATCGCGGCCAGCAGCCGCTTGCTCTCCCGCCGTCCGTTGAGGACCTCAGAAACGTGCTGATAGCCCACGCCCAGCAGCGGGGCGGCGGAGCGGTAGGACCACCCTTGGGCAAAGAAATGCCTCCGGGCGGCGGCGATGGCGCGGGAGACCCGCGGTTTTTTTGGTGTAAATGGCATGGTCAATTTGGTTAGGTTTCTCACGCGTTCGTTTGGCAAGTGTGCCCGCGAACATCGCCCAAATGGAACATGTTCCATTTGGGATGGCAAGAAATGCATTTCCCAAATGGAGGATTTTACCAGCCGCCTGAATTCAGCGATCGAACGCACTGGAATGAACCAGTCGCGCTTCGCTGAGAAGGCGGGGGTAGGGACTTCACTAATCAGCAAGTGGCTCGCAGGAACTCAGATGCCGAAGAGCGAACAGCTCTTGAGCTTGGCCACCACCGCCGGAGTCAGCATGGAGTGGCTGCTGACCGGCCGACAGCCCGAGGGTGGATCAGAAGCCGCTTTGATGAAGCGGCTTGGGGAGATGGAGCAACGCGCTAAAGCCGCCGAGCAGGACCTAGCAGACCTCCGCCGCAAGCTGGCAGAGTTGGCCAAGAAGCGCTGAGGCGGCGACCAGGAGCGGCAATTAAAGAACAAATCGTGTGTTCTTTCCGGCCTTCCGGCGGCGACTAGGAGGCCGCCGAATCCCTCCGAGTCCCCGTGCCATCATGGGGAATGGCTCACTTCCCCGCAGTCACCCCGCTTGAACAGGACTGGATTGGTCCCCGGCGGCATCTCTACGTTTACCTAGGCCGCCCAGGCATTGGCAAGAAGGCCAAGCGCACCATGGCCCGCCGCGAGCGCCGGAGATCCCGCGTCCTGGCATTCGTTCCCTACGATGACCAGGACATCACCCACGCCACCGGCCCTTTCACTCCGGCCTATCACGCCACCGGCGACTGGAACGGCACCCTTGGGCAATGATGAAAACCGCCGAGGGGGCATGCGATGCTGAGGAAGTTCCAGCCATGCTAAACGAACTCACCGCCCTCAAGATCCAAGCGGGCCTCTTGGCCCTCGCGCATGACCAGCTCACCGGCGACGCACCGCCGCCTGGACAAGTCAGCCTCTCCCTGATCGCCGAATACTGCGGCGTTTCGGAAGGGGTCATTCAATACGTTCAGCGCCTCGCCCTGGCCAAGATCCTCCGCGGCCTGATCAAGGCCGATGCCTTGCCTGAACAATACCAGGGCAAGCGGGCCATGATCTTCGCCATCGTCGAAACGCGTCAGGAGCCCGCAGAAGCGCAGGCACCCCTTTTCCGGCACTCTGTCCCGTCCGGGCGCGGGGGACGCGCTGACGGCGCGTTGCAACGGCTTTGCAACGGGTGCGGCGGTGATCGAGCCCCCCACATGCAGGCCGGAACGGCTCAACCCCACGGAATCGACGCATGATCCTAACACCTCATCGCCCCGCGAGGGCATTCGTAGCGCCGTCAATCTCCACCCTTCGAACCCCGACACCACAACAGCAATGGCACTGAAATTGATAGGGCAGGCAGGCAGAGCCCTGGATGCCGCCGAGCGGACACCCGCGCTCCTGAAAATCCGGGACCTGAGCTTGCGCTTTGAGGCGATGGCCGATGATTCACTGACCTGGACGGCGCGCACGCAGGACCTTGCGGGAAGCATGACCATCCTTCCCGACTTTGAGCAGGCGGTCTCCCTGTATCACGATGGCGTGCGGATCTTCCACGGCCACGTGAGCGATCCGAAGGATCTTTTGCGAGGCACTCGCGTGACGGTGCTCGGGCCATGGTGGTGGCTGCGGAGAACGCAGCTAACACAAAGCGCCGCCGGTATCGACAAGCCGACGATGGAGTTCCCGCAGCAGACGGTGAAGGCCAGCATTACGCAGCTCCTCACGAGGGCGATTGCAAAGGGCGTGCCGATGCGGATTGGCACGATTGCCGACACTCTGACGGTGCCGAAGCAGAATTATAGCGAGGCAAGCTTCGCAGACATCCTGGCGGAGCTGCTGAAGCTGGTTCCGGATGCGGTGGGCTGGTGGGATTACAGCGGGAATGGCTTGCCTGCCTTCAATGTGACCCGCCGGGCGGATGCGGTGCCGGTGACCTATGGATTGAACCAATTGGTCGAGCCTTACTAGGTGTCGGCAATGGGGGAACTGGTGGCAAGCCGGGTGGAACTGACCTACTACACGCGCAGCGGGACAGGTCTGCCAACTCCCCAGGTGCAGGCGGATGGCGTGGCGGCTCCGGGCAAGGTGCAGGTCATCGCGATCAGTGGACCGGAGCGCGATACCTTCGTGCCAAAGGATGACTTGGATAGCTTCGACGTGCAGACAGTGAATGCCAACGTCACGATTGGCACGCTCCGGCCGACGATACTCTCCATGCTGCCGGAGGTGGTCACGAGCCGCGCCGGATTCGCCGGGAAGCCGGGAGGGACGGATGTGACCTTGGCCAATGGCGAGACCTTGGATTTCGACGACAACAAGAATCCTTCCAGCGTGGGAAGTAGTTTCTCCCTCACGATGCCAGCGCTCACCATGGTGGACGCGGCCACAGGCGCTGCTGTCAGCCGTATAGGCAAGAATCTGGTGATCACTCCGGATGCGCCAGACTGGCTTTCCTTGCCCGGCATGCAGCGGGTGAAGCTCAGCGGCCGGATCTACGTGTTGGCCGCGCAGACCTCAGCCAAGAGTCCCTATGGTGTCAGCGATAACATCGACTCCGCGCCGCCGCCAGCATGGGCGAACGCCTTCCCCTGGTCGCTGAAGCAATCCATGACGCGGAGCGGAGATCCGCCGCCGTATTGGATGAGCATCACGACGTTCCCGCAGCCGAGCTTCTACATCCGGCATCAAAACCAGTTGTGGGCGTTGGATTTCGAGATCGAAGCCGTGGTAACCACGACCGCCTATGCCGCACTGACGAGCTTCTACAAGCCACCGGAATTCGAATATCTGACACCGCCTGCGAACATGGCGAAGGCCCTGCGGTCGATGCAGTCCTGGACACCATGCCGGGGCACCCTGACGCGAAAGGGAAAGGAACTCTGCAACGGTGCGCAGATGCTGAACTGCAAGTTCAACTTGAGCGGCGCGCGCGCTGCGTTGGCGACGATGGGGGCGCTTCCCAAGGCGGTCAGCTACGACTTCAGGAGCAAGGAACTCAGCATCGAGTTGGGGCCGCCGTCGCGCTTCGACACCCGCAGTCTCGCGCAGAGGTTCCGCCAACCAGCCCAGACCAACATCACCTACACACCGTAACCCACGGACGCGGCCTTTACCGCGGCACTTCTAGAATCACCTCATGAATTATCAATTCCCACCAGATCGAAGCGGCCCCACGGACGGCGAGCGCATCGCCGCCGCTATCGCCACAACCCGAGCTGCCATCGCGAATGCCGACAAGAGCATGTCGGAGCTGGGTGACAAGCTCGCCAACCTGCGGCGAGCCGTTTCCAGCGGGCAAGAGCACATCAACACGATGGAAGCTCTGGCAGCCCATATCGTGGACCTCCGCGCAAATGCCATCGCTCAACTCGAAGATCTCCAAACCCGCTTGGCGGAACACCAGCGCCAGCACAGCTCCCGAAACTAATGGCGGACGATAAACTCACATACGAGCTGACCTTCAAAACGAGATCAGAGGGCACCGGAGCCGCTGAGACCGTCAAGGCCATGCGGGACATCCGCAGCGAGACGGATCGGCTCAACTCCCTGTCCACCGCGGAGAAGACCCGGGCCAATGTGATCGCACAGTATGACCTGGACGCGGCGCTGGCCAAAAACACCAACACCACCAAGGCGGCGGTGCGGAGCCAAGCGGATCTGGACGTGCAGCAGGCCAAGGCGAAGCAGACTGTCCGGCAGATCCGTGAGGAACTGGCTCTAACGGAGCCGATGCAAAAGCGGTTCAATGCTGCGAACATGGCAGCGGCAGGGGGCATGAACGCGGCGAAAGGTGCCGGACAGAACCTTTCCTATCAGCTCCAGGACATCGCCGTTCAGCTCGGCTCAGGCGTGAAGCTGAGCACCGCGCTTGGCCAGCAATTGCCGCAGCTCCTCAGCGGCTTCGGGGCGAAGGGAGCGGCGGCCGGCGCGGCCATCTCCATCGGCTTCATGGTCTACAACCTGATCTCCATGAAAAAGGAGACGGACGAGGCCAAGGAGAAGGCCAAGGAGATGAAAGAAGCGCTTGAGGATCTGATAAACCTGAAAGCGCATGAATCCACGGAGGCCTATGCCGAGTCAGTGAGGCATGCCACCCAGGTTGTAAACAATCTGGCCCAAGCCCAGCTCAACTGGCTTGCCGTTGCCACTCAAGTCGCAGATGCGAACCGCAGCGAGGCCCAAAGCCAGGACGACGCCGCAGCAGCAGCTCTGCGCTACCTCGCCGCCACCACCGGTGCCGATGTCTCCGCACAGATGGCGGCATTGGAGCGGAAGAAGATCGCCCGCGAAGCGGAGGAGGCCACCGACCATGCAAATGCGAAAGTCCAAGAGCAAATCGACAAATACGAGTCGCTCCGTGAAGAGATGGCCCGCGTGAAGCAAGACGCGGCCGACATGGAGAAGGCGCGGCCGGGTTTGGATCAGCAAGCCAGCGATCTTCAGAAGGAGATAGCCTCCCGGGAGCGGCGGGGCAAGGACACCTCCGGGGTGGAATTGAAGCTGAAAGAGACCTTGGACAAAGCGGCGGAAATGGACGCCATGCTAAAAGCGGTGCCTGCCGAAATGAATCGGATCACGGAGGAGATGGCCACCACTGGCACCGCCATTGATCAGGCCCGCGAAGTCCAGAAGTCCGAAGTGAAGGCCATCAATGCAGAGATGGAATCCAAGCTTACCAGCTCGGAGTTTGATCAGGCAGTCACGGAGAACCGCAACCTGTCAGGCAAGCTGAACGGTGCTCTTGGCATGTTCGAGATCTCCACTCCTCAGCAGGCCGCAGCCGCGGAGACGATCCGCCAGAGCGCCGCCGATGGAGTGATCACCGCAGAGGAAGCCAAGAAAAACAGCGAGGCCCTCAAGACGCTGCTGCCTTCGGTCAACAAGACCATGGCAGGCAATACCGATGTCGTGATGCAGCTCATCAAGGCAATGGAGGGGATGGATGCCAAGCAGCGCGAGATGAAGGCGAAGGTGGACGGCCTGCTAAACCGTCAATAGCCCGCCAGCCTCCAGCAAGACAACTGACCCATGAAAATTGAAGTACAGACCAGCAAGGAAGCCGAGCGGATCGAGAAGCTCGTGGCCAAATTCCAAACGCTACCCTCTGAGGCTTTCGAAGCGCTCATGTATGAGATTGGCTTGGCCTCGCTTTTGGCCGCGTCGGCCGCCGTCAAGCAGCGCTTCCGGGGGAAGGGCCCTTTCCCCGTTTCGGAGAACAGGCTTGGCGTGAAAAGCGGCCGCCTGAGCCAGTCGATCCGCTGCACCAAGCCGCAAGTGAACCTTCGCACGGGCGAGATTACCGTGAGCTTTGGCAGCAATGTGGTTTACTTCGCCGCGCACGAGTTCGGCTTCAATGGATCAATCGGCGTGAAAGCCCACCAACGGAAGGAGAAGAAGCCGAGAGGCCGCCTCAGGAAGTCAGCCCAGGCCGCCGCGAAGGAAGCAGCCAAGCCGCTGAAGATTGTCGAGATTCGCGCTCACAACCGTCGAATGAAAGTGCCAGCACGCCGTCCACTCGGCACGCACCTTGAATCCGAACCCACCAGGGTGGCTTTCCTTCTCGCCCTCAAGAGAGGCATGCAGCGCGCCGTTAAGTCCCTGAGTTCATGATCTGAGAGGGCATCGCCGTCCTGTATCACGCTATCCGAGCAAGCCCCTATCCCAACTTGATCCTCGGTTCACGCGTACCCGCTTGGCTCCGCTCGGAGGCTTTGGATAGCATTCGAACTTGCAGCCATGGCAGCCGATCTTGCTCGTTTGGCCCTCGCGTTGGAGCAAGGAAAGCCTGCGTTCCCCGAAACAATGCGGGCAGGCTGGCACGGATGGGCGGCCGGATCCTTGCTTAGGCTGATAGACGACAAGTCCGTCTCGAACCTCGGTCGCCTCATAGTCCGCTGCAATCGCGTCCCACTGCTTGAATGTATCCAGGTCCTGTTGAAGCAACTTCCGCGCTGCTTCCAGCTCCTCGAACTTCAGATTTGCATCAATGGCCTTTGCTTGAAGTCCCAGGATAACCTCTTGCAGGTTGATCACCACATCCTGGACCATAGCTTGGTCTCCAGCACTCTTCAGTCCCTTCACAATATCGGAGAGCGCGCGGGTGCCGGACAGAAGGGCGGATATCTCAGCGATCATGCAACGATCCCATCCGGGGACTGCCGCCAGTCAAGGGGAAAGGCGAACATGTGAAGCAAGCGCCCCGGATCTTACATTTCGTGGGCCAGATCGTAATTGAACGCGTCGCAATCGCTTCTAGCATACCGCACGTGAATCCGCCATTCGATCCGGGAAGCGCCGCCGTGGGGGCAGCGGCAGTGGCCTCAGTCGTGAGCATGACCGACATACCCAAGGAAGCGTGGATCACCCTGGCACAAAATGCCTCCGATATCGTTAAGGACTTTTTGGCTCCGCTTACCTCCACGACATCGGGCCTAGGCCGGGTCATCTCCGAGAAGTTCACTAGCAAGGTCGAGCTGGAAAAGGTGCTCTGTGCGGACACCTTGCGCCGAACACAGGAGCGGCTTCTAGCGAGTGGCAAAGCCCTCCAGGGCTCGTTTGATCCATCGGTTGTCATCCCCGCTTTGGATGAGTGCGGTAGACAGCGAGATGAGGAAATCCGGGAGATGTGGGCGGCCATTCTCGCCGAGGAGCTAACCGAGGGAGGTATCCATCCCGAACTCGTTCGAGCCCTCTCCCGTTTGACCAAGTTCGAAGTGGAGAAGCTCAGGGAAATCAGCACCGCAGAATATCTAATGACGATGGTTTTGCGGCGTGGCGAAAACCACGATTCAGCCCCAGCTCAGTTCAATTTCCTCTTAGGGGATCGCAATCCCAACGGCAGTTTGCGGAACCATATTCTGGTGGTTACGGGCCTAGCTTCGCAAGACAAGTGGGGATGGATGGAACTCACCATTCTGGGCAGACGCCTCTTGGAGATCGTCGATACAAAATGCGACTCTTCCCACACCTAGCCCCTCAAAATCATCCGGCCGCCAGTCCACCCGACACTCTGGAATCGACGTGCGGGGATAGTTTGTTACGGTCGCGTTGTGGAGGAGCAACAATCGTTGTTTGCGGAGGATAGGGAAAGGGAACGGAGGAGCCGGATCTACGGGACGCCGGAATTCAAGAAGCGCTATCAGCAGTACATCCGTTCAAAGGAGTGGAAGGCTTTGCGGCTTCAAGTCATCCAGCGCTGTGGCGGCCTCTGCGAGCGCTGCCGGGAGAAACCAAAGCGACTGGAGATCCACCATCTCACCTATGACCGGTTCGGCGATGAGCTGCTCACCGATCTGCAAGCGCTCTGCTTCGGTCGCTGCCATGGCGAGGCCGACAAGGAGAGGGAGCGCAGCGTTGCCAATCGACGTGAAGAGCGGGGCGAAAATGCCCGGATTGAAGCAGCCAGAGATACTTATTTCACCAAGATCTATGGGGGGGACTGGGAACGACACTGGCTCTCCGACCCTGAGCGCATGGACCGGCAGTTTGACGATTGGCTGGAGCGAAAGGAGATGGCAGACGATGGCCGCTCCGACTACTACGGCCGCTAGACAATGATCGCATGAACGAAGATCCCCACCTGCTGGAAGGCGAAGCCCCGAAAGAGGCGATGGACTATCTCTCGCCGCTATTCGAGACGGCACTTGCCACCGTCATCGCTGATCGTGAGAAAATCCGGTCGCGGGCATGGCAGGCCTTGGGCTTGGCTGGGGCATTGGTGGCATTCTTCAGCAACCTTGCCCTCCAGCATTATAGCGATTGGCCGTTACCGGCACGATGCTTCTGCATCGTCCAAGCCGCCGTGCTACTGATCCTTGCGGCTCGGCTAGCTAAAGCCACTTGGCTACCCAAGAATTACGCCTGCCCAGGCGAGGAACCCCAACACTGGCTCCACAAGGATTTTATCCAGCAAAACGTAGCGGATATAATGCTTGGACATGCCCGGAGAGTGCAACGGGCGCTCGACTTTAACCGGACCTTGTTGGGCGATGACATGAAGGCTCTAGGCTCCTTCGTGAGATGGGCCATCCTATCGCCGATTATTCCTGCTTGCCTCGCGGTTCTGTGCTCGTGGGCAAGCTGGCGTTGAGCGAAACAAGTGGGGGCGTAGCATCGCCCGCGGAATTGCAGCTCATCACGAAACCTTCAGGCACGAGCACAGGCCGCGGTGTGGACGGCATCGGCATCGGGGCGGAGCTTTCCGGAGTTGGGGGGCCTGCATTCTCTGACATGGCGGGATTTTGCACCTACCGCGAACATGCGTCCAGTCCAGTTTCCGGAAACGCCGAGACCCCGTGATAGTCTGGCTTTGATGACTAAGCCAGCCAAGTCAACTGTAGTATCCATGGCCGTGGACCAGAGCACCGCTCCGGACGGTTCCATTGTCCTCAAGCCCCGCTGTGTGGTCGATGATCACGATGTAAAAGTCACCGAGGCCGCCGCCTATTTGCGCCTCGGCAAGGATACCGTCCGGATGCTCTGCGAACTCGGAGAGCCGGAAGGCCTGAAGGCCTACAAGCTTCCCAGCAAACGGGGCAATTCGCCGTGGCGGATCTCCTGGCAAAGCGTGATCACCTTGAAGCAACGCAATAGCCCATCCGGCCATTGAGAAGGGCGGGAAGCCAGCTCTTGCAAGGTCCCGCAACGCCGTTTCCGCCCTCTTTCCGCGCTCAAAGCTGCCGTGCCAATCGTGAGCCCGGCACCTCGCGGGACGGGAAGGCATCGGGCGAAACCTCCATTCCGCGGATTTCGCAGAACGGCACGTCACGCCACCCCAGATCACTAATCCAGATCTTGACCAGGATAGCCCCCGTGCGGGGTGCCTGTGCCCTCCCAACCTACACTTTTGGCGACCGATGCAACTGGTCTTCCTGGCACGCCTCATGTCAGATCCGTTGGATTGACTCGGCCAGACGAAGCCGGTAATCCGCTTTGCAGACCCAGTGCAACGCCGTTTCCGGGCGATTCCCTGGCGGCCCGCGGGAAATGGGCCATTTTTACCAGATCCTTGCGGAAACCGCCTTTTCCCGGGCCATTTTTACCAGAAATGGTTTTCGGCCCTCAACTCCGGAACCCCCTCATTTTCGGGCCTTTTCGGGCCATTTTGGGTTTTTTCGGATTTCTCAGATGCTCCGCCGGGGAACGTGTATTCCGTGGTAGCTTCTTCGGCTGTTCAAATTTCGCGGCCTTTCGCGTTTTTCGCGGTTAAAACCAAACTCCATCCATCCCATCCACTGCTCGGTCCAATTCCTCTTCATTCGTGGTTGAAAGCATAGCAGGGGAGGGGACACGGCATTTTGCAATCTGCTAGACCGGCGGGGTGACGCAGGCGGCAGCACAAATCCCTTTGTCCGGGGTCCCCGGCCTGCTTTGCTGGCGATCAGCCCTCCCCTGAATGAGTTCGCCGGACCAGAAGGCCAAACCGAAGAATGTGGAAGCCACCGCTACTCCCGTGCCGGGAGTGGAATCTCTGCCGGACCTCACCTTCCGCCAGTTGGAAGTCTTCAGCGTGATCTGCCGCGAGCGCTCCTATGCGAATGCCGCGCTGGAACTCCACAGCACCCGAGCCAACATCAAGCGCGTCTGCGACGAATTCGGACAAGCCGTCGGCCGCCCGCTCTTCGAAGAAGGCCCCGACCGTAACCTGGTGCCAACCGCCTTCGCCGCCGGCCTGCTTGCCCAGATCGGGCCGCTCTCTCGCGCGCTGCGCAAGCTCGACGACGGCGTGCGCGGCCTGCACCAGGCCGGTCGCATCCTGCGTTTCGCCGCGGCCGGTGAGTTCTTCCGCGTCGGCCTCTTCACCGATTTCCTGTCCACGCTCCAGCTCACCGATCTCTTCCGCTCCTGCTTCGTGCGGATTGAAGTGAAGCGCTTCCGCACCGCTCTGCTCAATGCCGAGTGCGACGTCTACTTTGGCATCGGTCTAGGTGCCGCCGACCGCCTGGAAGCGGTGGACCTCGGTCCGGTGCCATGGACCATTCTCCATCACCCGGCTCTGCATCTGCCCACGATACCGGCAGACCTTGCTGGCAACGATTGGTGGATCGCCGCCGCCGGAGAGCCGGAGACGGCGACCGTTCTTCTGGAAGCCTTCCGCCAAGCCGGTGCGAAGGGTGGCGCGGTGCTCCCTGAGTCGGAAGCCGCTGCCTACGCGGCCGACCCCGCGAGCCTGCCCTCCGGCACCTGTGTCTTCCTGCCGGAGACCACGGTCGGCATGCGTGGCCGCGACCCTGGCGTCTGGCCCGCCTACCGCCTGACCGCTTGCCTGCGGCGCAATCACCCTTACGCCGAACTCAAGCCGCGTCTGATGACGGCGGCAAACGGCAATGGCAACGGCCATGGACATCGACCTCAATAGCCTGCTTGTCTTCCGTCACCTCGCGGAGACCGGGAGCTTCACCGCCACCGGCAAGCGCTGGGGCATGACCCAGCCCTCAGTGAGTCTCACGATCTCCAAGCTGGAGTCGGCGGTTGGCCTGATTCTCTTCGAGCGCTCGCCCACCGGGGCCAAGCTCACTCCTGCCGGCGTCGCCTTCCTCGAATTGGGCACCGAGGTCAGCGACGCCTATCTCGACTTCATCGATGGCATGCGCCGCCTCGACCGGCGCATGGACAAGCAGGTGCTGGTGGCACTAGATGCCTCGTACTTCGGCCGTGTTTTGCGCAATTCCCTTCTAACAGAGCCTCCCGTCGGGCCGGTCATCCGCTGCTGCGATGCCAACGGCACCTGGCGCGAGTCTCTGGAGTCCACCCGCGTGGATGTCGTTGTCGCCGGGCGCTTCCTCCGCGCCGGACTTTCCCCGAGTCTGCAAGAAGCGGTCATCCGCCGCGAGCGTGGCATCACCGTCGCTTGGAATCCGGACTTCTATCCCTTCGACCCCGAGCACTTCAGCTTCCCGGAAGTCTTGCGCACCACCGTGCTGGTCCCGGACCGCAGTGTCGTCACCGGCTTTAGTTCCTTCCTCCTGCGCTGGTGTGATGAAGCCTATGGCATGCAGCCGGCCAACTCGATTGCCTTTCCCACCGAAGACGAAGCCGCCGCCGCCTGCCGCGCTGGCCTTGGCGTCATGCTCGGCCCCGGTAACGTCATGCCCCGCCTCGGCCCCGAAGCCGATGGTCTCGTCCACGTCCGCACCTTCGAGTTCCTTCTTCCCGAAGCCTTCACCGTCGCCGTCTACTGCCGCAGTGATGAGGAATCCAAGGAGGTGTTAGGCGTGGCCGCCGCGGTGGCGAAGCTGGGGCGGAAGCTGTTTCCGTGAACGGCCAGAATCCGGGAACGGCCAGGGCCAAGGGCCCGTCCGTGAGGGCCCGTCCGCGAGGGCCCGTCCGCGAGGGCCAAAGGCCCGCTCCATATCAGCCCAGGCCGCGAGGCCTGGGAACCGGCCGGCAAAAAAAACAAGGGCGGAAAGCCCGCTCCATCCCGGGTGCGGCGCTGGTTCATCGCGCGTTCCTCCCTACCTCACAACCCCGCCCGCACTACCACCACCCGCATAAACCTCCGTCTCGCCTCGCTCACCCTCACCGTATCCCTTACCTCCACTGTCTTCACCCCCGGCCCGGCGTCATCCCCGGTCACGTAACCCGGCCCACTGAAAGGCGCCCCCTGTGCACTCGTCGCCAAGCTCGTCCATGGCCCCTCGGGACCATCCGCCCCCAGCACATCGATCGTCACATCATTCCGCGCCGGATCACGCTGCACAAAAATCCTCAAGCGCTCGCCATCCGCATAGCCGGCACGGGTGACCGCAGGTGCCACCGAGGGACTCGCCGGTGGCAGCACCAAGCCATACTCCGCCAAGTTCACCAAGCCGTCGCCATCGGCGTCGTCCCCGTCGGCGGCATTCGCATCGCCGATTTCGCTGAGCTTCCACTGCTGGAGCGGAGTGAGCGGGGGATCATCTACCACCGTCGCGATCGCGGATGGCAGCCAGTCGCTGTCGTTGCCGCTCTGCCAGGCATCGAGCCGGATCTCGCCGGCACCGGCACGCGTGAGCGTATTGCCATTCAGCGTGGCCGGACCGTTTAGCGAATAGCTCACCGGCAGGCCACTGCTGGCCGTGGCCGCAAGTGTGACTGGCACACCGATCGCGGCGCTGGGGCCCGGAAGGCTCACCGATTGCGCGCCACGCGCGGGCATGCTGCGGCGTGGCACCGCGCGGCCCATGTCGCCACCGGGGAGCTGGCCGCTGGCATTCGAGCCGAAGCCCCAGAGGCGGCCGCCGCGCAGCGCCAGCGTATGCGTCCAGCCGGTTCCGCCCGGGACCAGGGTCCAGCCGGGGGCGCTGCTGAGCTGCTGGGGGAGATTGAAGTAGTTGCGATTGTTCAAGGTGAGCTGGCCATGGAGGTCGCTGCCCCAGCCCCACAGGGTCCCATCGCGCTTGAGCGCCACGCAGTGGCTCAAGCCCGCGGCGATCGACTGCCAATTGCTGGCGCTACCGACTTGGAAGGGGCTGTAGCGGTACGCGGCGCCCGTCGTGCCGAGTTGGCCGGCACCATTGTGTCCCCAGGTCCACAGGGTGCCGTTAGTCTTCAGGGCGATGCTGTGGAGATCGCCCGCTCCGATCGCACTCCAGTCCGTGGCCGTGCCGACCTGCACCGGGCTGAGCTGCCGCATCGTGGTGAAGCCCGTGCCATCGCCGAGCTGACCGGAATCGTTGAGCCCCCAGGCCCACAGCGTGCCATCGCTCTTCAGCGCCAGCGTGTGCCACTGTCCCGCGGCAACCGCGGTCCAGTTGTTGCCGCTGAGTTGGATCGGGCTCGGGCGAGTGGTCTGCGTGCCGTCGCCAAGCTGGCCGTGGACATTGTTCCCCCACACCCAGAGCGTGCCATCGCTCCGCAACGCGACGCTATGCGTGGGGCCGGCGGCGATGGCCCGCCAAGTAGTCGCGCTGCCGATCTGCACCGGGCTTATGCGGTCGGTCTGGTTCCCATCGCCCAGTGCGCGGTTCGAATTGTCGCCCCAGGCCCAGAGAGTGCCGTTGCTCTTCAGGGCCAGGCTGCGGTTGGAGCTGGCCGTGACGGAAACCCAATCGCTCGAGCTGCCCACTTGCACCGCGCTGCTGCGGTTGGTCAGAGTCCCATCGCCGAGCTGCCCATCGCTATTGGAGCCCCAGGTCCACAGGGTTCCGTCACTTTTCACGGCAAGCGAGTGGGTAAAGCCGGCCGCCGCGGCGATCACGGTCTGATGGCCCAACTCGGCATCCAGCGAGACCGGCTGGCTGCCGGCCGCGAGCTGACCGGAGAAGTTGTAGCCCCAGGACCAGAGCGAGCCATCGCTGCGCATGCCGTGGCTGTGCGCTGTGCCCGCGGCAATCGCTTGCCAGTTCGTGGCAGTGCCGATGGCCACGGGACTGCCGCGGGTGATATAAGTTCCATCTCCCAATTGCCCGTAAGCATTGGAGCCCCAAGCCCAGAGACTGCCGCCGGTCTTCAGTGCCACACAGTGATCTCCCCCGGCGGCGACCGTGAGCCAATCGGTATCGCTGCCGATGTGCCTCGGAACGGGGCTGTTAGTGGTCCCGCCGCCAAGCTGGCCTTTATCGTTGCGTCCCCAGGTCCAGAGACTGCCATCGCTCCGGATGCCGGCGCTGTGGTACCCACCTGCAGCGATCGAGGTCCAGTTCGTGGCACTCCCCCAGACTTTGACCGGGCTCCAGCGATTTGCGCTGCTGTCGTCACCGACCTGGTAGTCTTCATTGCGTCCCCAAGCCCAGGCGCTGCCATCGGACTTCAGGGCCAGGGTGTGGGAATCGCCTGCGGCGATTGCCACCCAGTCATGATCCGTGCCGACGGGGACTGGAGTGTTGGCCTGGGTCTGGCTACCCACCCCGAGCTGCCCATAAAAGTTATACCCCCAAGCCCACAGGCTGCCGTCGCTTTTGATCGCGATGCTGTGCGATTTGCCGGCGGCGACCGCTTGCCATGTGCTACCGCTGCCGATCTGGACCGGGCTGCTGCGGCTGCTCAAGCCGGTATCGCCGCCATCCCCAATCTGACCGTAGTAGTTGCTGCCCCAAGCCCAGAGAGTCCCATCGCTTCTAACCGCGAGCGTATGGTCACCCCCGACTGCCACCCTCTGCCAATGGGTGTCCGTCCCGATCTGGAAAGGGCTGTAGTGGGTCGTGCCGGTGCCATCCGAGCCCCAGGTCCAGAGCGTGCCATCGTTGCCGATCGCGGCGCTGTGATCGGCAGTAGCGCCGCGGGCGATCAGGACAAAGGGCGGAGGGATGGTTTGGGCGAGAGCGGAGGAAAAGGCGACGGGCAAGATCGCGGCAAGGAGGACGAGGAAGCGGGGGGACATGATTTGCTCCGTGGCTGGCTGGAGTTGTAGTCAGCCTGCGGCGCGCGAGTCAATGGGGCGGCGGGTTAGGGACTGTGAAGTTATCGTGAAGATGAAGTTCCGGTGAAGCGCTGCGGGAACTACGGCGTCCGCCGTAGTTCCAAGGCATGGCGACCGGACCGTCCTGATCCGCCGGATCTTTCCCCGTTCCGGCATTGCCCCCGGCCCGCTTCCCGTGCTAGCTTCGGGATCGCCATGACTGTCCACGACAGTACCACCTTGGCAGCCCTGATCGGGGCTTACGAGAAGTCGGTGGTCTTTGAGGAAGCCACTCCGAAGGCCCTGCAGGTGGCGAAGGCTTTGCCTGCCCTGCACTGGTCGAATGGAGGGCTGCTGCTGCTCGGCGTGCGCAAGGATGGCAGCGTCTGCGGCGTGCCGGAAGGGGAGGTGGACGAGATCTTCCACCGCTTCGGCCAGCTTTGCGCAGAACTCACCAAGACCAGCGTGGAGATCGGCTTGCTCCGTTGCGGGGACAAGCGAGTGGTCTTCCTGGTCTTCAATATGATCCCCCGTCACACCGCGCCGCTGGACCGCTATGCCGGCGAGATTGAGCGGGTGGCGGTGGTCTGATAGCCCGCTCGGGGAAAAAAGACCCGTTGTCCGGGCCCTTTCGGGGGCCGTGCCGGGCCTTTTTGGCCCGGGAAAGAGACTGACTCCGCATAATTCCGTAGCCCCGGTGAAGAATTTTTCACTCGGCTGAATTCTATGCTGGTCAAATGCACGCCTCTCTGTTCTAAAACGACGCGAGTTCCTGAACATCAGGGCTCACGAGCTCCTCCCCTCCCACCCAGGGTGTCCCGTCCCTCCCTCAGATGACGGGACACCTTGGGAAACTTTCAAAGGCTCCCAAGGTGTTAGGACGAGTAGTTTTTTGAGGCGTTGTGCCTCAGCTCTCTGTGATCGGTTTCCAGTCGTTGGTGGTCACGGTTTTCACCGCTCCTTGGACGCGGCTCTTCACGCCGCCCTTTGAGCCTTCGATCGCGGTAACCACTGTGTCGAACTCCTCGCGCAGGACCAGCGGGTGGAGGAGCGAGCACCAGACCTTGCCGGATTTGATCGTCAGCTTGCGGTCGGAGACTTCGCCGCTGAGCGAGACTTCGTCCTTGGTCTGCAAGTCACCGGACAGCGAAAAGCGTCCGCAGGGGTGGCCATCGATCGGTTCGCTGACCTCATAGACCAGAGTCACCTTGCCGGTGCTGTGGGGCGCGAAAAGCATTTCCAAGGAATCGCCCTCCAAGACCAGACGATCGCCCGCGGCCCAGCGCCGGGATGCGGAGAACCACTGCTTGCGCGCGGCCAAGCCGTTCTGGGAGAGCGAGGTCTCCAGCACCGGGAGCAGAGCCTTCTCGTGCATCATGGTCTGGAACTCTGGCGGGCCGCTGCGTGGTGGCACCCGCCAGCCGTGCGGGCCGAGTTCGAAATTGATCTTGGGCATGGCGCCGTCGGCTGCGCTCGCGCTGGTATCGTCCTTCGCTTTGGTGCTCTTGCCCTCTTGATCGTCGACGAACTCTCCGGAGCGCTCGATGGCGTAGCTTACCTTCTGGGCGCGGCGCTCGAGCAGGACCACGACTTCAACCTTCGGCGAGGCTGCGACCGACTCAGATCCCAAGGCGGAGGTCATGGTCCGGCGGACATTTTCGAAGACACTGCGGCTGGTCACCCGTGCGTTGACTTGGGAGGGGAAGGGCAGGTCGCGGCGGAAACGCACGCCTTCCGCTGCATTGTCTACCTGCGACGCGAGAGTCGGAGTGACGTTCCCGCCGGGGGCCACGGGGGCACCCGAATCGGTGGCACCACGGAATTTCTCGCGGGCAGCATCCACCGCCAGCTTCGCCTTGTCACAGGAGGCCATGCCGAGGATCCCGGCAAGCAGGACCACGGCGCTGGTGGCGTTTCGTAAACGCGTCATGACTATCAGGTACCATGCAGACGATCTTTTGGCGAGGTTAACTTATTGAAAATTGGCAGCCAGAGGGGCGAAAATCGGCCAATTTGTGAAAAAAGAAGCTCCGATCCCGGGGATTGCGGGGCCGGAGCTTGAAAAATGCGGGATCGTGTCCCTCTCCCGCCCGCTCAGGCGGGGGAGCCGGCCAGGATCTCGGCGAGCTTGTCGTAGCTCTCGGCGGCTCCGTGCTCCATGCCGGAGGCGATGACAATGTCCCGGACCTCGCGGGAGGGGTAGGTGACCGTGGCTACCAATGTGGTCTTGCCGTCCACTTCCGTGAAGACCGCGGAGACGGTGGACTCACCGGGGTAGTCATCGAAGGATTCGCGGTGGACTGAGCGCTCGGGAGGGGCGAGTTCGACGTAGGTGCCGCGCATGCCCATGCGGTGGCCTTCCGGGCCAACGAGGATGAAGCGGAAGCCGCCGCCGACGCGGTGATCGACTTCGCAGGTTTCCAAGTGCCAGCCGTGCGGGCCGAACCAGCGCTTGAGGAGCTCTGGCTTGGAGAAGGCGTCGTAGACCAGCTCGCGCGGGGCATCGAAGACGCGGGTCATGACGACGTCGCAGTCGCCGGCGGTTTCGACCTTGAGGGTTCCGGTGTTTTTCATGTTCATGGCGGTTGTTGTTAGGCTTGGCGTTTCGATTTTGGGTTCGGCTTTTTCTCGGGTGATGGTTCGGCGGCCGTCTTCATCTCGGCCAGCAGGGAGTCGAGCTTCTCGAAGCTCTCCTCCCAGAATTGGCGGTAGCCTTCGAGCCAGCCGCTGGCTTTCTCCAGCGGCTTGCCCTCGATGCGGCAGAGATGCTCGCGGCCGACCACGCGGCGGCGCACCACCTTGGCGCGCTCCAGCACGCGCACGTGCTTGGAGGCGGCGGGGAAGGACATGCGCAGTGGCTTGGCCAGCTCGCTGAGGTTGCGCTCACCGCCGGCCAGGTGGCGCAGCATCTCGCGCCGCGCCGGATGGGCCAGCGCGTGGAAGACCTTGTCCAAGGTGGGTGCGCGGTCTCGTTCTTTAACCATTTGGTTTAGCTTTTCCGCGCGGTGGAAAATGTCAAACCATTTGGTTTAGTATTGGCCGGGAAGTTCCGATGGAGGAGCTGATTCTCCTGCTGCGACACGCCCGCTTCCGCAACGCCGATGGCGTTGGTGATTCTCCTCGGGAAACCTAGGTGGCCTCCTGTGTCGGCAACCCCGGGCTTTGTTCCGATGTCCCGTTGGGACAGAGAAGGGGAGCTTCGCTCCTGCTAGATGCTGTAGTGCAGCACGGCCTCCTCGGCATGGCCGCGGCAGCCGAGGCGCTGGTCCATTTCGAGGGCGGGGGCGTCTTCGCGGCTGACGCCGACGATGACGGCGGGGACGCCGGCGACGGTGGTGTGCGGGCGGACGTCGGTGAGGACGACGCTGCCGGCGCCGACCTTGGCGCCTTCACCGATTTCGACGCGGCCGAGGATCTTGGCACCCGCGCCTAACAGCACGCCGGAGCGCACGATCGGGTGGCGGTCGCCGGTTTCCTTGCCAGTGCCGCCGAGGGTGACCTCGTGGAGGATCGAGACGTTGTCCTCGATGATCGCGGTTTCGCCGACGACGAAGCTGGTGGCGTGGTCGAGGAGGATGCCGCAGCCGATGCGGGCGGCGGGGTGGATGTCCACGGCGAAGACCTCGCTGGCGAGGCTCTGGAAGTAGAGGGCAAGCTCCTGCCGCCCGTGGGTCCAGAGATGGTGGGACACGCGGTAGGTGGAGATCGCCATGAAGCCCTTGAAGAAGAGCAGGGGATGGAGTGGCGAGTCGCAGGCCGGGTCGCGCTCAACGATGGCGCGCAGGTCGCGGGCGGCGGAAGCGACCAGATGCTCGTCACCGCGCAAAATGCCCGCCAGCAGGGGGGCGAGCTCCTCGCGGGTCATGTCCTCGCGGGCCAATTTGCGCGCCAGACGCACGGCCAGAGAGGCTCCCAGGCAAGGCTGGCGTAGGACGACGTCCTCCAGAAGAGGCCGCAATCCGGGCTCCCGTTTGGCCACGGCGTGGGCCTCATCGACGATCCAACGCCAGACTCCGGCGGAGTCATTGGCGGTCGACTGACAGAGGCGGACTTTCTTCGCGCTTCCTCCGACCTCGACGCTATGCTGGTTTGCCTCCATGCGAATTTCCCAAAAGCTCGACTACGCTTGCCGGGCGATGGCCCAATTGGCGAAGCGGTTCGACGGGCGAACGATTACACGGCTCGACGAGCTCGCGCAACGTGAAGCCGTGTCCGCGAACTTCTTAGTCCAGATTCTCAATGATTTACGCCGCGCGGGACTGGTGGAAAGCCGGCGCGGGAAAAGCGGCGGGTACCTACTGGCGCGCAAGCCGGACAGTATCAACCTGCGGGAGATCGTGGAGGCGGTGGAGCCGACCCTTCTGTCATTTTCGACCCGGACGGAGGGCGACAGCGGGATTTCGGTGCGGGCGGCGTGGGAAAAAGTCGCCCTAGAGCTGAAGGCGCACCTGGAGCGGGTGAACTTGCAGCAGCTCGCGGACAAGTCGGAGGCGCCAATGTTTTATATTTGAAGGCAGATGCCGCGTTCCCGAATGCCGAATGAAGTGTGGGGAGAAGATTGAACCACAGATGGCGAGTATGGGGGCCGAGATGGAAGGTAGAGTTTGTTAGTGTTCAGGAAAGGCAGGTGGGAGGCGCCACGAATCCGGCGAATCCGACGAATGGTGGGAGGGAGCGCCGAGACGCTCAAATGGCGGAGTTTTCCGGAGATGCCCGGTGGGGAGATGTGACGGAGATATTGATTCAATTCACATTGTTTTCATCATTCCGCGATCATTGCTTCATGCGGTGGGGTTGAAGTGTCCTTGCCGATGAGCCCAAGCCCGGCGTGCCTGCGGTCCCTGCAAGCCGCAGGCGATCCGGGAAGGGGAATGCATCCGGCGGTGCAGTTTGGTTTTATCAGGAAATTTACTAGGTGTTTGGTGGAGTTCGACTGAGGGAGTGACACGCCAACAAGGAGCGCCGCGGTGGCCCCGCGGCGCTCCATTTCGTTTCGGCCCGAGGGGGTGGGACAGGTGGCTTTTTGGGCTGCTTCGAGGGGCAGGAAGGGGATTCCCGGATTGTTGGCAAAATCGGTTCACTTTTCGGTTGTCAAAACCCGGACCCCCCGCCTAAATCCCGCCCCGCTTCGGCGGGACCCAAAAAGTCAAAGGCTCGGTAGCTCAGTCGGTAGAGCAGCGGATTGAAAATCCGCGTGTCGGCGGTTCGATTCCGTCCCGAGCCACTTTCACTCCCTCTTCGAGTAATAGGAGGGTGTCTAACAGGACAAAGCGGCGGTGCGGCTTTATCTCGATTTCCGACCAGAGTTCGGAACCCCGGCATGGTTCGTCCTGATCAATCCCGTCCACGCCCAAGGACATTCCGATGGCGCTACGGGACCAGCTTGGGTAGGCGCTTCATGGGGTGCCCGGAGGCTAGCTGATGATCTCCTTGATCGGTCCGCCGTTTTCGACCAGACGCGAGACGGTTCCGAGGGAAGGGATTTCCATCTTGGTATGATCGATGCCGAGCTGCCGGAGAATGGTGGCGTGAAGGTCGCTGTAATAGTGGGGGCTTTCCACGGCCTTGTAGCCAACCTCGTCGGTTGCGCCGTGGACGATGCCGCCCTTGATCCCTCCACCGGCGAGCCAGCAACTGTAGCCTTTCGGGTTGTGATCACGGCCCGTGGTGTTCTGCGACCAAGGCGTGCGGCCGAATTCGCTGGTCCAGACGACCATCGTTTCATCGAGCATGCCACGCAGTTTGAGGTCGCGGATGAGGCCGGCGATCGGCTTGTCCGTGGCCCGGCAGAGCGGCTCGTGGGTCTTCATGTCGCCGTGGGCATCCCAACCGCCATTGCCACCACCGGAGTTGCAAATCTGGATGAAACGGACACCGCGCTCCGCAAGGCGGCGGGCTAGCAAAAGCTGTTTGCCGAATTCGGCGGTCTCCGGCCGATCGATGCCATACAGCTCTTTGACGTGGTCGGGCTCGCGCGAAAAATCCACGGCCTCCGGGGCGGACAGCTGCATGCTGGCGGCGAGTTTGTAAGCCTTGGCGCGGGCCTGGATGTCAGAATTGACCGCATAGCGTTGGCGGAATTCCTGGTTCATCTCATGGAGCACCTGTGCCTGCCGTTCGCGTTCGGCACTGGAGCTGCCCTTGGGCGGATGCAGGTTCGGGATCGGGATCTCACCGGCTTGGAAGGGCGTCGCCGCGACCGATGCGCCGAGGTAGCCGCCGGTCAGCTGGACTGGTGAAGACGGACGGCCGATATTGACGAAGGTCGGTAGGTTCCGGTTCACGGAGCCCAGGGCGTAGGAAATCCAACTGCCAAAGGTGGGGTGATCGAAGGCGCGACCACGGTGGCCGGTGCAGGTTTCGATCACCGCGGGGAAGTGGTTGCTCTCGTGGCACCACATCGAACGCACGACCGCGATGTCATCGATGACCCCGCCGACGTGCGGAAACCAATCGGAAACCGGGATGCCGGACTTGCCATAACGGGTGAAGCTCCGCAGGCATGGGATGACGGGCCGCCTCATGGAGGCCTGGTTGTCGCCGAAGCCGACGGCATCGATGAGCTTGCCGGCATGATCATTGCCTTTGGGGTCAAAGGTATCGATGTGGCTGACACCCCCGCACATGAACAGGAAGATGACTGACTTTGCCTTCGGCTCAAAATGAGGGCCCAGAATGGCGTCCTTGATTTCGCCCTCCTGTGCCCACAGTCCTCCCAGTGCGGTGCCGAGAAAGCCGCCTCCCGCCTGGAAGAGGAAGTTCCGGCGCGAAATGCGGCCGCAGGGGAAGAGTTCTGAATTACCGGACATAGGTGAACTCATCGAGGTTGAAGATGAGCCAGGAGAGCTGCTTGAGGCGCTCGGGGTTGTTCTCCAGGTAGGCGGCGGCGCGAGCGCTTTCCGCGGGGCTCGGAGGCCGGGCAATGGTCAAGCGGTAAGCCAGATCGATTGCCTGATTCATATCGCCGCCAGACTCGCTCTTCAAGCGCTCGGCAAGCTCCGTGGTCGCGGCTTCAATCTCCGGGCTGTTCATGAGGAAGAGCGATTGCGGCGCGGTGACCGTCTGGGTTCGGACCGGGCAGGGGACGCGACCGTCGTCCACATCGAAGGACTGGAGGAAAGCGGGCGTCACGTCGCGGCTCGGCGAATAGCCGCGGATCATGTAGGCGGCACGCCGTTTGGTGGAAGCACCTGCTTTGGCGGTATCGTCGCCGCCGCGGCGTCCCTGTGCGCCAGCGCCCGGGTCGAAGGAGCGGCCACCGACTTGCAGATCAAGGCTGCCTGCCGCCGCGTGGATGGAATCCCAGATCGGCTCTGCTTCCAGACGCTGCAGCCTGAAGTGCCAGAGCCAGGTATCATCCGGATCGATGTGCTGGCTCGCCATGGATTCCGGCGGCACTTCCGAACTCATCCGATAGGCCTGGGAGGTCACCATCAGCCGGTTCATCTGCTTCATGCTGTAGCCCTGCCTCACGAATTCCGAAGCGAGCCAATCTAACAATGCGGGATGCGAAGGCCCCTCGGATTGCAAACCGAAGTCGCTCGGAGTCCTCTGCAGCCCCAAGCCGAAATGCCATTGCCAGAGGCGGTTGACCGCCACGCGGGCGAAGAACGGGTTGGAGGGATCCGTCAGCCAATCCGCGAATGCCTCGATCCGGCCATCGCGAAAGTCATATTCACTGCCCGCGAATGGCCAGCCCGGCTTGACCTCATTCTGAAGTTCGGGCCGGGTCGGATCGCCGCTAGTGAGGACGTAGCTTTTCAACTGCTCGCGGCTACGGTCCACATCCACCGTGTTGA
Organism: Haloferula sp. BvORR071; assembly: GCF_000739615.1. Taxonomy (GTDB): domain Bacteria; phylum Verrucomicrobiota; class Verrucomicrobiia; order Verrucomicrobiales; family Akkermansiaceae; genus Haloferula. The sequence continues at coordinate 94,767 of NZ_BATP01000019.1, read as the reverse complement.
AAGCTGCAAGCTCCGGAGTGCTGCTACCCCGCCCTGCCTCCTCAACCCGCTTCTTCAAATCGCGATAGGCGCCGATCACTTCGGCAGTCATCGCCGCTTCGATCTTGTCATTGTCGATGCGCAGGATCGGGAAGTAGTCATCGGCGATCTTTTGCTCCTGCACGGTCCGCTCTTTCTCTGACTTCCGGATGACCGCCTGCACTTCGGGCGGGAGCATCTGGATCCGTTCCTCGCGGAGTTTTGTTTTGTAGGGATCCAGGAAAGCGGCGAGTTCCTTCTCGAATGGGGCGCGCTTCTTCTGCGTCTCCGCCATCGCCTTTCCGGCAGCAACCAGATCCTGCGCACTAGCGAGGTTCACCTTCTTGACCACCAGCGGATCAAACAAGGCCTTCATCGAATAGTAATCGACCTGCGAGACGGGATCGAACTTGTGATCGTGGCACTTCGCGCAACCGACGGTCAGCCCCAGGAAGGCAGTTGAGACCGTATCCACCGCATTGATCGCGAGGTCCTGAGGATCTCCACCGGCACCCCGCGCCAGGAATCCCAACGCGAAGATATCGCCCGGCCGCGGTTCCTTGCGCGAGCGGAAGCCTGTGTCGGACATCTGGGTCCTTTCGCTGACGCGGCGTCCCGTCAATTGAAGCTGCACGAACTGATCGTAGGGGAGATCGTCGCGGAGCGCGTTGATGACCCAGTCCCGCCACAGGTAGATGCCGGACCCCGGCCCCAGCTTCTCGTCGCTATCCGCATAGCGCAGGACATCCAGCCAGTGTCGCGCGTACCGCACCCCGTGCTGGTCGCTGGCCAAAAGCCGGTCCACCACCCGTTGGTAGGCATCCGGGGAAGTGTCCGCGAGGAAAGCCTCCTGATCCGCAGGCGATGGCGGCAGCCCGGTCAGATCCAGATGGACGCGGCGCAGCAGGGTGAGCTTATCCGCGGGAGCGACCGCCTTGAGGCCCTTGGCGGCACGCTCGACTTCGAGAAAGCGATCGATCGGATTGGCTACGTCGGCATCACCTTCCGGGACAGCCGGATGGCCTACCGGCACCAGCGACCACATGGGTTCCTTGGAGATGACGGCGTGAGGCCAAGCCGCGATCGCGACCGCGCTGGCCACTGCCAAGGCCGTGCGGCCTGGTCTCGCGTGGGACCTCGTCAATTTTACCTCTGGGAACTTCTTCGGCATCAGGAGTCAGGTTCCTCTTAACGAAGGCAATGAAATCATACTTTCGGCCGCTTTGGATACTACCCCTTGGATAGTCACCCAATCTGTCATTCGGTCCCTTTCAGTGAACTTTTTTGTCAGGATCTGCCACCGCGGATGAATAGGGCATGAATGTGGGTGAAGGCTTTTGCCCATAGGATTCAAAGCCCTTTGTTCATGAGACGCAAAGCCCTCCTGTCTTCCCTCCTGCCACTTGCAGGTTTTATTTTGATCAGCCTCGTCCCCAACCAGGCCGCAACGATTCTGCAAACAAACTCCCAGAATAGTACTGGCGACAATTGGAATGCCACCGCGGCCTGGGGAGGAACCGCACCGATCGGGACCAACGACTATGTCACCAATGCGGCCGCCACCGGTGCATTTGCGGCCACTGCCACCGGCCTGGGCTCTACCGTCACCTCGCGGGTCCGGAATACGGCCACCACTCCGTTCGGAGGGAATTCCCTGACCATTGTTTCGAGCACGGAATTGCTGTTGAGAGGAAACGGCACGACTTCCTCCGGGAACATCATCGTCAACGGCGGGACGGTGCGTTCGGTTTTCTCCAGTGCCTTGACCGGTAATTTGTCGACCATCACCACCGGGATTGTGGGCTTGGGTGGGACGAACACTTTGACCATCAACTCCGCGCTAACGGGTAGTGGCACGTTCTTCCTGCGCTCTTCCGACGGCACCCCAACGATCCGCTTCGGCGGCGATCTCTCGGGGTTTACGGGCACTTTGCAGATTGGCGGCGGTGGTGCTGCGCCCGGGGTTGTGACACTGGATTTTGACCAGAACTACACTCTCCTCGCCTCGATCGTGATGGGCACCGCAGGCACTCTGGATGTGCTCAATCTCGATCAGGCGATCACCGTGAATTCCTTCCAATTCGGTGCGACCATCTTGGCTCCCCACCAATATACCGTGGCGGAGCTCAACGCCCTGCCCGGCGTTGTCGGCTCGCAGTTCACTGGCAATGGCACCCTCACTGTCGTCCCTGAGCCAAGCGCCTTGCTGCTGGGAGGCCTGAGTTCGTTTCTCTTGATCCGCCGGCGCCGGGTGGCTTGAGGGCATTACTCCGATTCTGTCTAACAAAAACCACGGGAACCATGATCAGTAAAGCTCTTCACTTGCGGACAATGCTTTCAACCATCGGCTTGGTAGCTGCCTTGGGTGGCATTTCCAAGAGCCTGGCGGCAACGCCGTGCATGGATGTCCTCCATCTTTTCACTGCGCCGGAGGTGCCTGCATTCGCCCCGAGCGAGATCGCGGTTCCTGACAGGGGAGAGAATGGCTTGGTACGTGCCGGGCTTCCCGGCGAGGGGCTGGCGCGCCACCCGATGCTGTATGTCGGGGAGAACTACAACAAGATGTTCCTCGTGAAGGATGGCAAGGTGGTCTGGACCTACGCCACCGGACCGCGCCCTGAATTCGACGACGTGTGGATGCTGTCCAACGGCAACATCCTATTCTCCCGGATGGAGTATGTGGCGCTGATCACTCCGGACAAGAAGGTGCTGTGGCGCTATGACTGCAATACTTCGAAGGACTCTAAGCACACGGAGATCCACGCCTGTCAGCCGATCGGATTGGACAAGGTCATGTTCGTTGAGAACGGGCTGCCGCCGCGGTTGAAGGTCATCAACATCAAGACCGGTGCTACGGAGGTGGATCACGAGCTTCCTTACGAAGAGGCTCGTGGGATTCACGGGCAGTTCCGGCGGGCCCGCGTGACCGCCCAAGGGACCTACCTGCTTTCCTTTCTCGGGCTCGACCGGGTGGTGGAGTACGACAAGGACTTCAAGGAGGTATGGAGGTATGAGATCGCGAAGCCGTGGGCAGCGATCCGGCTGAAGAATGGAAATACCCTGATCACGAACGAAAAGGACAGTCTCACCCGCGAGGTCAATGCCAAGGGTGAAACGATCTGGGAGTTCAACTGCCTCACGGATCTTCCGGCTGAATACCAGTTTACTTCCGCGCCGCAGAGCTGCACCCGCCTTGCGAACGGGAATACGATTTTCACCTCGCGCGGCAAAGCTGGTGAAGGTCCGCAGCTCATCGAGGTGACTCCGGACAAGAAGGTCGTCTGGGTGTTGCAGGATTGGAAGACCCTCGGCGATGCCACCGCCGTGCAGATTCTAGACGATCCCGGCATTCCTGAGATTCCGGGCGAATCCGAGCACTGAGCGCGTGAGAAATTTCATTCTGTTTTGCCTCTTGGTTTCGGGGTCCCTCTCCCATGCACAGGCGGATCCGGGGGAATATGGCAGCTATCCGTTGGAGGCTGCGGAAGAGAACTCCCTGATGGCGAGATGGGAGAAGAAGCCGGTGCTTGAATCCCGGGTGATCGACGACATGGAAGGGGCGGGTGGCTGGAAGGTCAACGGCATCGGTGAGATGGGTTACACGGAGGATCGGGCGCGGGATGGGAAACAGTCGCTTCGGTTCAGCACTTCGGTGCGCGATGCGGCGTATCTGGCGTTGCCTGGGAACAAGAGTGAATGGGGATCCCAGACCTTCTCCATTTCAGGGCAGGCTGGCGCTTCGTCGGTGCAACTGCGTTTCGACAAGCCCCAAGATTGGTCGGCATATAACCGGATCTCCTACTGGGTCTACGTGCATCCGACATCGATGCCGCGCCACAACCTCAACCTGGAGATCAAGAATGAGGGCGGCGATGGTGGTGCCTTGAGTTCGGCGCGGAGCCACTACTCCAACGACCTCAAGCCGGGCATGTGGAACCACGTGCTCTTTGAGATGCCCCATCTGCAGCGGGACAAGGTGACCATGTTCAGCCTGACCCGCGAACTCACCGGCAACAATCCCGGCGAAGATCCGATCGTGACCTATGACATTGACCGGCTAGAGCTCCAGCGGGTGCCGGCGGATGCCTACGAAGGGTGGGCGGTCTCAGCGGGGAAATTCGCTTTCAGTCATGCCGGCTACCGTCCCGAAGATCCGAAGATCGCGATGGTTGGCGGCGGTGGTGGTGAGCGCTTCGAATTGGTGGATCAAGCGGGCAGGGTGGTCTTGGCAGGCGATGTCGGGATTTTGGAAAACAAGAACGGCGTGTTTCACCAGGTCGACTTCTCGGGCTTCCACACGGAGGGTGTCTATCGGATCCGTTGCGGTCCGCTGGTATCGGATCCATTTCCGATCCATGGGAACATCTGGTTGCAACCGGTTTTCAAGGCGGTGAACTTCTACTACTGCGAGCGCTGCGGCTACGAGGTGCCGGGCATCCACAAGGAATGCCACAAGGACTGGCAGGGATTCCGCGGCGATGAGAAGAAGGTGATCAACGGCGGCTGGCACGATGCCGGGGATCTTTCGCAAGGGATCTGGCGGAGCTCGATGGCGATCTACGCCATGTTGTGCAACCTGGAGGCTATGCAGCAGAACAAGGGGGCCTCGGCTGTTAGGGCGCGGATGCTTTCGGAGGTCGCGTGGGGTTTGAAGTATCTTCTGAAGACCCGGTTTGGTGACGGCTACCACATTCATTGGTGCCGGATGCGGATGTTCACCGACAATGAGATTGGCACGGTTGATGATGTGGTCGTTCCTGCCCAGAATGTAGCATGGGAGAACTTCCTGGCCGCCGCCGTGGAGAGCAAGGCGGCCATGTTATTGGAGGGGGCGGATCCTGAACTCGCTGCTCAGGCACGTGCCGCGGCGATTGACGATTGGCAGGCAGCGGTGGCATCACGCGGCACTTGGGATCAGGCTTCGATCGAGGAGGCAGCATGGGGCGTCAGCTCTTCCTTGCTGATGGCAAGGATGAGCGGGGAGGAGAAGTATCGGAAGCAAGCGGTGGTTCTCGGCGATCTCTTGCTGCGGTGTCAGGAGCAGAGCTTCGTGGAGGGTATTCCAATCACGGGTTACTTCTATCAGGATACGGAGCGGCGGAGGGTGATCCACAACAAGCACACCGCCTTCGATGAAGCCCCGATGATCGCGCTGGCCATGCTTTGCAAGGAGCTGCCGCAGCATGAGAAATGGATGGCGTGGTATAGCTCCGCCGTCTTGTATAGCGAGTTCTTCATGAAGCGGGGGAGCCAGATTGCCGCACCCTACCAGCTGCTGCCCAACTCAGTCTGGAACAGGGCGGAGGTCCTTGCCGACAAGGATAAAAAACACGGCGCCACCAGTCTCCAGCAATTCAATGAGGGGACACGCTTGAACGATGACCACGTGCTGCGGACCTTCCCGATTTGGACCGATTCCTTGTTCCATGGGAATACGAATATCCAACTGTCCAGCACCTGGGCGCTGGCGGAGGCTGCCCGGCTGAGGAATGATGCGGAAGGCATGAAGCTAGTGGGGAAGCAACTGGAGTGGGTGCTTGGTGCCAATCCCTTCGGCCAAAGCCTGATGTATGGCGAGGGGTATGATTTTGCCCCTCAGTTTGCCTATTGCCTGAAGGACATCGTGGGTTCCTTGCCGGTGGGCATGGATTGCAGGTCGGGCGATCAGCCGTATTGGCCGGCCACCGTGAGCGCCACCTTCAAGGAAATGTGGATGGAGCCGGTGAGCCGCTTTTTGGGCGCTGTGTCCGTCTATGCGTCTCCAATTCCCCAGGAGTCTGGCAAGGATCTGGACATGCAGGTGAAAGCCACTCAATCCGCTCAGGGCGTAGTGAATCTCGATCTAAGCATCCGGGGAAGCGGCAAGCACGAGATCGAGCTGAGGACCTTTAATGCGAGGTCGGAGTTCACCCGGAAGCAGGTCGACCTTTCCGCGAGCGGGGAGGGGAAGCTCCAATTCGAGCTGAAGGTGCCTGACGTGAACCGGCCCTATGTCGCCGTGATCTCCGTGGATGGGAATCCGGAGCTGCGCCGGGAAGTCGTGGGCTCCTACAGCGATGCATCGATCTTATCGGGAAAGCCAGGAAGAGCTGTTTGTTCGTTACGTCCTTGGTCGCTTTTGGAGGAATTCTCACGCTTGAACTGAGGGCTGAGAATCTGATTCCCACCGCCCCCGGAACTGCGCCGGATTACTTCTGCACTTGGAACGTCCAAGGTTACGTCTTGAGCTATGCCCCGAAAAAACTCCGGGATGCGATGACCGAGGAGAACATGTTCGGCTCCGGCAAGTATCAGAACTGGACGGGCTTTTATCCCCGGATCCGCAGCGATCTCTACTTCGTCATGGACGATTCGTGGGACGTGGATTTCAAGAACTACGACTACGGCGCGGATCTCTTGAATCCGGCAAGGTTCCCGACTTATGCCTCGTCCGGAACCGAGCAGGAGAAGTTCAGGAAACTGAATGCCGCAGTTCAGGCCAAGGGGTGGCGCGCGGTTGGCGGCTGGATTGCCGCCAACAAGGCGAAGGCCTACCAGGACATGAGCGACCACGACTTCTATGCGGAGCGCTTGAAGTGGATGGAGGCGGCCGGATGGGGTTACTTGAAGGTGGATTGGGGCAGTAACTCCAAGAGTGAAAAATGGCGGCGACAGCTCACGGAGTGGGGGCACCAGTATGCTCCCAATATTTACGTGGAGCAGGCCATGATCTGGAGCTGTGTTCCATTTTCCGATGTATTCCGGACTTACGATATTGAGGCGATCACCTCGATCCCGGTGACCTTGTCCAGGGTCTGCGATGGGATCAAGCAGGTCGCAGAGCCGGGTGCCAAAGGCTTGATCAACTGTGAGGACGAGCCCGTGATCGGTGCCGCCTTGGGCTGTGCCATCGGGATCATGCGGCACCCCTTTGTTGGCAATCTACCCGATGGCCAGCAGGACTATGCCTTCCCTCCGGTCGCACGCGATTTGAAGCGATGTGTGAATGAAGTTGAGCGGGCGGTGCTGTGGCATCGTGTTGCGCCGCCTTTCAGGGTGGATGGGCAGGCTAACATTGACGACGTGAAGCTAAACGATAGCTGGTGCTTCCAGGAGCGGGAAGGCTGGTCGACCAAGACGCCTGGCAAATGGTCCAGAAATTCCGCTCCTGCGCGGATCACCCGCGGTGGCTTGCCGCTTCCAACCGTGAAGGTGGAGTCCGGTGAAGCACCGTTTGTCATCGCCTCCCGCCATCCCAATGGCGTGCTCACCGTTGCCACTCTCGGGCGGACCATTTGCGCGAGTCCCACGGATCGGAAATATGGGACGCCCTTGGCCGATATCACTCTGGAAGCCGGCAAATTGACGGACCCTATCGGGATCTTCGGTCACTATCAAACTTTGACCCTGAGCTTCGACACCCCGATGAAGGGCCGCAAGGTCTTGGCCCAGGACATCCTAGACCATCAGGCGAAGGACATCACTGCTCAGGTCGTGATCAAGGACAATACCATCACCCTGCCGGGGAAGCTGATTGATCGCATCGGCTTGGAAAAGGCGGATCACGGCGACAAATCGGATCCGGGCATGGTGATTTCGATTTTGGACGCCAAGTGATCGGCCGCGGAATCTCGTCACATCCGCCGCGTGTCGGATTGATGTCGTGGTTGGCTTACGGCTTCTTGCCGCCGAGCGTGGCATGCTGCCGGATTTCTTCCGGCGTGAGCATGCGATCGTAGACCGCGATCTCCGCGAGGCGGCCGTGAAGCTGTCGCCACGGCTTCGATTCCGCTTCGGTGGTCGTGTAGCCCACGGAGTAGCCGAAGAGCAGGGCGACGGTGCTCTCGGGAGCCACTTCATCGCAAACGCCAGAGGCGAGGCGCACGCCATCAACATAGAGGGCCATCTCACGCTCTTGCCGCTGGGCGACCACATGGTGCCAGACAAAGGGCAGGGTGCCGGGATGCGAGATCAGATTTACTCCCTCGGTGCTCGTGGCCTTCGCGCGCATGAGGTAGCGCATGCGGCCCGGAGCCAGCGAGCCAGCCGGGGAGGATAGCGAACTCATTTCCTGGCGGCCCGCGGGAACCACGAAGTCCGGATACTGTGTGGCAAATTCCAGCAGGCTGAATTGCCGCGAGCTCCCGGCATCTGGCGCGAGCGAGGCCAAGGTGGCGTGTCCGCAGTCGGTGGTGGCGAACCACATTTCGACTGCCGAGCCAGAGCGCTTCATGGTCCACGGCTGTTCCGCCATGAAACCGCTTGGTCCGCCCTCGTAGCCGAGTCTCGCGCTGATGTGGCCGCGTTCATCGGGCCGCAGTGGGAGAGGGCCCATTGATTGCAGCGCCATGCCGCCGGTGATTTCATTCGGGACCAGTCCTTCGGGGCTGCTGCGATTCAGGCGCCAATAGTGGCGCGGTTGGGCGGCGAGGATGGCTTTGGAGTAATCGTCCGTGAGAGGCAGCGGCGGCAAGGGGATCTCGGGAGCCGCGGGAAAGTCAGTCATGCCAGAGGGCCGGAATTCCCCAGTGCTTGGCAGCATGCGTACCGCTTCACTGGGCTTCAAAACCTGGGTGCGGACGCCGTCCTGCTCCGGTTGCTTCAGGGCCGCGAGCACCGAGCCTTTGAAGACGCCAACTTGCGTGGAACCGTCGTCAGCCACGCTCACACCCATCTCCGTCCCCAGATCGGTGGCCGTGCCGCGCGGGGTTTCGACGCAAAAGCCCTCTGCACCCATCGGCACACTGGTGCGGATCTTGCCGCGATGGACGACCACTTGGTTGAACTCAATAAGCTCGAGATCAGCCGGTCCCTCGATCGTGAGCAGCACGCCTTTATTGAGCAGCAGTGTGGCGCGGCCGGATTGCAGTTGCACGCGCTCTTTCTTCAATAGGTCGCCCGGCTGAAGCTGGCGCGCTGAGGTCCACTGCGGAGCATCGACTAGAAGCACCTGCGCGAGCGGGGGAGGCTCCGGATTGGATCCGGCTGGATTCTTGCGGAGGAGCATGAAACAGAGCACCGCCGCGACCGAGGCAGCTCCGAAGGCAGCGAGCCGCCACCAGCTCTGCACCAGCCGGAAAGGCTGCTTGCTGACTGCGGTCATTACGCTGTTCTCCAGCGTCCGTTGCGAGTCCGGCGCAGACTCGTGGCTGATGCCCAGCTTCTCGCACAACTCCAGCCAGCGCGGCTCCGGAGCTTGGGCGACGCGCATCAGGGAGAGCATCCAGATTTCCTGGGAGAAGGCGGCGCGAAACTCCGCGTCTTGCTCCAGCCTCGCAAGCAGGGCATCGCCACGCCCGGGCGGCAATTCGCCACCCTGCCAGGCAGTCACGGCATCGAGGAGATCAGGATCCATGGGACAACCTCTTTTCAATACAGTCCCGCAGCAGTGCTGATGCCCGATGCTGGATCTGGTAAATGTTAGACACGGAAAGGGCCATCTCCCGGGCCAAGGCAAGCGCTTTCTCCTGGTCCAGCCAGCCGCGCACCACCCGGCGCATGCGTTCCGGCAATTTGCCGATGCAACCTAGCAGCGCTTCGAGGTGCACCTCCTGTGTCAGATCTGCCGCAGCGTCCAGATCGGCATCGAGGAGACTGACCGCGTCCCGCTGGAAAAGTTCCAAGGCTCCGGCGCGCCGCGCGGTACGCTCGTAGTGATGCCGGAGTTTGTTGCGGGCGATGCCCCGTAGCCAGGCCCCGAAATTCTCGCTGCGGGTAAAGGTAGGAAGCCGCTCGTAGGCGACGATAAAGACCTCCTGCGCGAGGTCATCGAGATCATTCATCTGGAAGAGCTGTGTGCCGAGAAACGTGCGCAGCGACGGGCCATACTCGCGGACGATGCCCAAGAAGGCATCGGACTGCCCGCCGAGGATGGCATCGAGGTGTTTTTCGAGATCAAAGGCTTCGCCCATATTCACCCCTTGTTCAGTCGTTGCGGCCGATCCTGACAAAAAAAAGAGCGCCGGGAAAAATAAACGCGGCCCCCTGTCAGAATTCCCACTCAAGCGGGAAGTTGTCTGACAGCAGCTCTCCCACGGCCCTCTACCATGGCCTTCCGCTGCTCTGACCCAGCAATAACCCAAGAGACAACTATGAAAGCCCGTAGAAACAACCCCTTCCTTCGTCTGTCGCCGCTATCCCCCGCCGTCGTAGTGATCGTTTCCTTCGCCAGCTCCTCCGGATTGCACGCCAATACTTCCCTGAATGTGAAGAGCGGCTTGGCTCTGGACGCCGGCCTGCAGGTGGCGACGACCTACGACGAGAACCTGGTGCCTGCCGCGACCCGCGATATCGCCTTCACTGCAGCAGGCGCTTACGCGAATAACTTCGTGGCGGGTAGATTCGGCGTAGGGACAGCAATCACCACCGGCTCGATCAACGATCTTAGCAGCGCGACGCCGATCACTATTTTCAACGGCAACCAAGGCACCGCGGCCCCTATCACGCTCACCGGAGGCAATACGGTATCCGGCACCGCGGAGGACCTGCTCTACGTGGCACCGGGCGCAAACCTCGCCATTTCCGGGTTCAAGGCCGATGGGATAGTCCCCAACACTATCAATTTGGTTCTGGGCGCTTCCGGTAACTTTAACGTCGCAGGGAATGCACTGATTAGCGCGCCGATTGCGAGCGGTACCATCACGCAGAACGGAACCACAAATGCACTGACAGCCAATACCAATGCCATCACCAAGACGGGAGCCGGCTCGGTCGTCCTTGCCAGTTCCTTGAACAACTTCACGGGCGGAATGACCATCAGCGGTGGCGTGCTGCAACTCGGCAATGGCGGGACCACGGGGAAGCTCGCGGTGGCCAGCGCCATCATCAACAATGCGAACCTGACCATCAGCCGCAGTGACGCAGTGGCTCAGGGCACCGACTTCAGCGATTTGCCCATCACCGGCAGCGGATCCTTCACCCAGGCGGGTGCCGGCACGACCACTCTCTTCGCGGTGAATACCTACACCGGTGCCACCAATGTGAATGCCGGAACGCTCGACCTGAAAGGCTCGCTGACTTCGGACATCACCGTCAGCAGCGGGGCGATCATCACCGGCATGGGGTCGACGACCGGCACCCTGACGATGAACGCAGGGTCGATCTTTTCGGCAGAAACCGTGGATCCTCCGTTCCAAGCCAAAGGAGTCACTTTCGCAGGTGCTACAAAGCTCATCTTCCGTGGCATCCCCAATTCCGGGCAGCAGACGGTCCTCTTCAAATATGGGGCCGGGGGAGTGCAGTCCTTGAATAATCTGAGTTCAAACTACCGGATTACTCCGCAAAACGACCCGGCCAATTCCCAAGTCGTCGGCACGGTGACGGTCAGTGACTTGACCTGGAATTCGACCGATGGCACTTGGGCAATCGGTGCCGGTGGATGGAGTGGTGCTCCGAGCTACTTCGACGGTGACAGCGTGACCTTCGGTGAGCGTTCCGCAGCGAGCACAGTGACTCTCAGCGGTGTCCTGAGTCCGGTGTGGATGACGGTCAACAATACCAGCACCCCCTACACCTTCACGGGCAGCGGCTCGATCAGTGGTGCCGCCCCGCTGACCAAGGACGGTGCGGGAGCGCTGAACCTGGCGACCGCCAATACCTACTCCGGAGGCACCACTCTGAACGCCGGGACGCTCAACGTTAACAGTGCCTCGGCGCTGGGAACCGGTCTCCTGACGATCAACGGCGGTGTGCTCGACAACACCAGCGGCGGTGCAGTGGTGATGAGCAACAACATCCCGCAGCTTTGGAATACCGATATTCTCTTCACGGGCACCAACAATCTCGATCTGGGGCGAGGCACCACCACTGCGGGTGGTGAAGGCACGAGCAGGACCGTCACGGTTAGCACTGGCACGCTGGCCATTGGGGAACTCCTGACGCCCGGCTTTGGCTTGATCAAGCAAGGCCCGGGCAAACTCGAAGTTGCGAGCAGTGGCAACAACACTGCCAGCAGTACGATCGGCGGGGTGCTGAACGTCGCCGCGGGTGAGCTTCAAATCAACCGCACCGGAATCGCCGCGGCGGACTCCGGAGATTTCACCGCGGCTGGAGTCATCGGAACGGGTACCATTACCAATGGAGCTGCTGGGTCGCGCTGGCTTTATTCCAATCCTGCGACAGGCAGCTTTAGCTTCGACGGTATCCTGGCGAACGGTGGAACGGCGGGTTTGGGATTTCTCAAGAGCGGGGCTGGCACCCAAGTTCTGACCGGTGCCAATACCTACACCGATGTCACCACTGTCTCGGGGGGCGCGTTGGTCATTGCGAACAACACTGCCTTGGGAACACCGGCTGGCACCACGAGCGTGGGCACCGGCGGATCGCTTCAATTCCAAGGAGGAATTACGGTGGCGGAGCCCTTGATCACCACAGGGCAGGGGAACGGAGTCGCGTCGAACAACGTCGTGGATCTGAATCCAGCCTCCCCGGGGGCGATCCGGAATATCTCCGGCGACAATATCTTCAGCGGCACTCTCAGCCTCACCAGTGGCGGCGGTGGCACCTTGGTGCGGGTGGACAGCGGGAGCAGCCTGAATCTGTCGGGAACTATCGGCATCATCAATGCGGGCACGAACCGCCGACTCTTCCTGGGTGGTGCCGGTAGCGGCAGTGTGAGCGGTGTCATCAACAACAACTTCGGTGGCGCTGGAGTGCTGAGCCTCGAAAAGGTGGATGGAGGCACATGGACGCTCGGTGGCGCAAATACCTTCACCGGGACCACCACGATCAACGCGGGAACACTGGTCCTCAATGGTAGCCTGGCGAACAGCGCGGTGACGGTAGCCTCGGGGGCAAGCTTCGGGGGAACTGGAAGCATTGCAGGAAATGTCACCATCTCCCCTGGTGGTATCCATTCGCTGGCGGTCGCTGCCACCCCGGATGTCCAAGCTCTTCAGGCCATCACCGGCTCTCTGACCCACGGCGCTGGCTCGGTTCTGAATCTGTCTGCGCCGGTCGTTCCCGCGCCAGGGACCTACAACCTCGTCACCACCACCACCGGAACCATTACCGGTCTTCCGAATCGCACCGGCTTCACGGGTGGAACCTTGGAGATTTCGCCGGATGGCAAGACCTTGAGGCTGGTCGTTGGCAGTGGCTCGGACTTCGGCACTTGGATCGCTACTTATACCTTCGCTCCGGGAGCGGACACCTCACCGACTGGCGATCCCGATCACGACGGCCTGACGAACCAGCAGGAGTATGCCTTTGGCCTCACCCCGAACAGCGGTAGCTCGGTCAATCCGATCACGTCTCCGCTGAACAAGGCCACGGGCCAATTCACTTACACCCGCCGCAAGCAGTCGCTGACGGGGCTTGGCTACAGCTACGAGTTCACCACCAACTTTGGAAGCTGGGCGCCATTCACCCCGACCGCGGCCGTCTCCAACAACGGCGATCCGATCGAGACGATCACCGTGACCGTTCCGGCATCGGTGACCGGCAACGCGAGCGCGTTCATTCGCGTCATCGCCGAGTGAGCTAGCGAAATTTGGAGAGTTTCTCCGATTCCTGGGTGGGTATTCAGGAACAAAGTGGCGGTCCGGTCGGGTTCCGGGCCGCCACCCTTTCCCTTCAGGGATCCGGAGCATGCAGCCTGAAATGGCATAGGAACAGACTCGGATATGATCAAGGTTGCCATTGTAGAAAGTAGGAGGACAACACGTGAAGTGCTCAGGAGTATCATCGAGCTTTCGAGCGAATTTGAGTGCGTGGCGGTCTGCCAAACGGCGGAGGACGCGCTGGAGGTTTTGCCGCGCCGTGCCCCCGCGGTGGTTCTCATGGACATCCAGCTTCCGGCCAAGTCCGGGATCGAGTGTGTCGCCGAGCTGAAGATGCTGATGCCTCATGTCCTGGTGATCATGGTGACGGCAGATGAGGACCCGGATCAGATTTTCGCGGCACTGCGGGCAGGGGCTTCCGGCTACCTGCTGAAGCGCTCTGCTCCCGAGGAATTGCTGACCGCGATCCGCGAGGTGGGCAGGGGAGGAGCCCCTTTGAGCAGAGAGGTCGCCCGCAAGGTATTCCAGTATTTCAGGAACCAGTCATCGTTCTCCGGCGAGTTGGAGACTCTAACGGTTCGCGAGAAGTATGTGCTGGAATTGGTGGCCTTCGGGCTCAGTAACAAGGAGATCGCTACACGCCTGGACGTATCAACTGATACTGTTCGCTTTCACCTGAAGCGTATTTATTTGAAGCTTCACGTTCGTTCCCGGACGGAAGCTGCAATTAAATTCTGCGGGCGCTAGTATTAGGGAGGCCTTCCCGATTGCGGTAGCCGCAGGGTAAAGGATCCTCAATTTTACTTCCGAATCATGAAGCTTGCTTCCACCTCCAACCAAACCTCAGCCACGACGTCCAAGATCCGTTTCTTTTGGTTCGCCGGGGCCTGCTTCGCATTGGCTGGCGGGCGGGTGCAGGCCTTTACCCCTGCGGATTCGGATGCTATCTTTGACGCCCATACCAAGGCCTTCTACAAGTTGGAGAACGGGCAGGGCTGGCACATCAAGAAGAGTGACGGCGGCAGGGCCGATTTCTGGATGCAGGCGGAGATGCTGGAGATGGTGCTGGATGTTTACGCCCGGACTCAGAATAAGAAGCAACTCGTGATGTTCGACGAGTTGTTCCGGGGTTTCATCGCCAAGCATGGCGAAACCTGGGAGCGCAACGATTTCAACGATGACATCATGTGGATGGTCATTGCCTGCACGAGGGCGAACCTGGTGACGAAGAACGCCGAATATCTCACCGTGGCGAAGAAGAACTTCGACCTTTGCTACAAGAGGGCGATCTCTCCCGACCTCGGTGGTGGCCTGTGGTGGAAGACCGACAACAAGTCGAAGAATGCCTGCGTGAACGGTCCGGGTGCGATCGCGGCCTTCCTGCTCGGTCTGGCGACAAAGGATGCCTCCTACACCGCCAAAGCAAAGGAGCTATTCTTGTGGGAACGCGCCACCTTGTTCGACGCGAAGACGGGGAAAGTTTCCGACAACATTCATGTTGGCGGGAAGATCGGTGCTTTCGCGCTCACCTACAACCAGGGGACCTTTGTCGGAGCGGCGAACTTGCTCGGTTACAATGAGGATGCGCAACTTGCTGCTACCTACACCATGAACAACATGTGCAGGGATGGCTACCTGCCGGCTTCCGGGGAAGGTGGCGACGGTGGTGGGTTCAATGGAATCGGGGTCCGTTGGATTGCCCGCTACATGAAGGATCGCAAGCAGCAGGCGACCTTCGAGCCATGGTTGCAGAAGAATGCCGAGGCCGCTTGGCAAGCCCGTCGTGCGGAGGATAATCTCTCTTGGTGCGCTTGGCCGAAGCCGACGCCCCCGGGCGTGAGGCATGCATGGGGCTGTAGTAGCGCGGTCGTGATCCTACAGGCGGTTCCTCCGACTGAGGCGGTCAAGAAGGAGGGGTCGCAGTGATCCACCTTTGAGCGTTCTACTGTAAAAGTATCGTTTGAGGGCTAGGAAGAGGGACGGGGATGGATTTGATGGATAGGGTACCAGGCTGAAGAGCTTGGGTTGGTTCACCTCATCCCATCCCATCTCAAAGATTCCGGGCACCTGATTCTCCGGATCTCCAGCCGGGGGAAGGTAGGAGCTTGTGTTTCAGTGTTAAGTTTTCGGGAAAAGCGGGGGGATGGCGCAAGCTGGGTCGCGGATTTGAATAGCCGAAGCCTAACCGCGGAATAGACCGAACACGCGGAAACGGAGAGGAAATGCCGATGGAAAGCGCCGGTTGAGGCGGGCAGGCGGGGACCGTTCGGCGGCTTTTTAGCCGCGCTTCCTACTGTCAAGTTAATGAATTCCAGGAGGTTGGGGGAAAAGTGCAGATAAGTTGGCGGGAATTTTTCATCAAAAACGCACTGTATCTACAATGCGATGACTGCTATGAGGGTCAGGATTCTCAAAACCCAAGTGAAAACCCCCAAGAAATTCCGAGAGAACCGTGGCTTTGCGCTGGTGATCTCGATGGCGCTGATGGTGCTGATCACCCTGCTGGCGATAGCGCTGCTATCGCTATCATCGATCAGTTTGCGTAGTAGCGAGCGGGATCAGGCGATGGCGGAGGCGCGGGCGAACGCGCGGCTGTCGCTGATGCTGGCGATCGGGCAGCTGCAGAAGGCTGCGGGACCGGACCAGCGGGTGACGGCGCGGGCGGGGATATTGGATGAGAAGATTGCCTGTCCGCAGCTCACGGGGGTGTGGAATTCGTGGGAGATCAAGGCGACTTCACCGCCGAATGCCAGCGACTACTCGGAGCAGGAGAAGGCGAAGAAGTTCCGGACCTGGTTGGTGTCCGATGCGGATGCTGCGGCGCCGCGGCAGACGGAGTTCGCGCGCAAGGAGCCGAAGGCGCCGGTGACGCTGTGGGGTGAGGGGACCTTGGGCAAGAGCGCGCCGAAAGAGAGCCGGGTGCTGGTGGCCAGGCTGCCAGTCGGCAAGCGCGAGGGGAATCTGGCATGGGCTGCGATGGACGAGGGCCTGAAGGCGCGGATCGATACGCCGCATCGCAAGAAGGCGGAGACGCAGGCGGACCGCACGCAACAGCTAGGTGCAGGAGAGCGCCCGGCGAGCGAGATGATTGCGGGACTGGATGGCTTGGGCCGCGAGATGTTCGAGGCAGAGTCTTCGCAGTATGCGACGCTGCGGAAGGGCATCACGCGGCAGACCTTCGGCGTGGGTGGCGATGAGCTGGCACCGGGGGTGCGGGCGGCGATGGAGCCGCTGTTTCATGATGTGACCACGCAGTCGCAGGGGCTTTTCACCGATACGGCGCACGGTGGTCTGAAGCAGGACTTCCAGCTCCTGGCGAATGGGAGCAGCCTGCCTTCGGCGTATGCGGGCAAGGGGGTCTACAATACCTGCCTGGGCATGAGCACGGCGGAGGCTCCCTCTGATCCGCGCTGGGAATCACTGCATCAATTCGGCCGCGCCTATCGCGACCGCATCAGCAACACCGCCGGGGTGCCGCTGTTGAAGGCCTTCACGCCGACCGGTTGGCAGTCATCGACGGGCAATCCGCCTAGCCTGGTGATGAACCGCAAGCCGCCGGCGGGAGTGGTGCTGACGCCGACGATCGCCAAGGTGCAGATGCTGTTCAGCTTGGTGGCGCGGGATATCTACAGCTATCCGGCCTTCGGGCCCGGCGACGTGGCGACGGTGGTGCCGGATAGCGCGGGAAATCTCCATGGTCCGCAGGACGGCCATTTCCGCGGCACCAAGTATAAGTATGATTTGCACCTGCTCTACACGCCGGTGGTGACGCTGCACAATCCATACAATGTGGCGCTGGAGTTCCGGAATTTGCGGATCGAGTTCGTGCATGTGCCTTTCGCGATGCAGATCTTCCGCAATGGTCTGCCGCAGAGCAGCGGGCTGGTGCCGCTGGAGACGATGTATGCAGACAACGACACCGAGGGTAAGGGCAAGATTTTCGGGATGAACCTGAAGACGAAGCTCAACAACAAGCCGGGATCCACGACCTTCCGCATGCTGCCGGGCGAGGTGAAGATGTTCTCGCCGTACATCGATCCCAGCCGGACCTATGCGCAGGATCTCGCGGACCGGAAGTTCTGGGACATTTATGTCGATACCGGGATCACCAGCAATATCGATGCGATCCCAGGCTGGCGCGGTGACGGCATCGGTTTTGACTGCGACTGGCTGGCGGGTGCGAAGAAGATCGACGGCAACAAGGAGAACGGCCACTGGGAGTCCTGTCTGGGGCTGGCGCGCGATGATAGAATCCACGTGCAGTTCGCACCGCTGAGCGAGTCTAACAGCAGCGGCAACAAGTTCGTGATCCGCATGGCGGGGAGCACCGGTACATCCAGCGCGGTGACCACGATCAGCACGATCGAGATGAATTACGAGAGCCCGACCGGCTTGCAGGACAGCATCCTGGGCAAGAACCAGACCCTGCGCTTCCCGAAGACCGGGGCGGTCATGGGCGTCGACATGCTCGATCACTCGACGCGGCAGATCAAAGACATCGTGAATGCCAAGCCCTTCGCCCTGCTGAGCGCGCAGGCGAAGGTGACCTCCGGTGCGCGCGACGCCAGCACCAAGGACGGCCGGCTGGCGACCAAGCCATGGTGCTTCGCACACGCGAACATTGGGGCGTCTGCGGAGAAGATCGTGACCGAGCACGCCGCCAATCATTCGCACGAGGTGGACTTGCAGATGCTGGAGCTGGGGCAGGGGACATCAAACCTCTTGCAGATCGACCAGCAGGACCGCTCGAATTTCATCACCGGGCACTCCAGTCTCTATGGCTCGAAGTTCGGGGTTCAGTATGACATTCCGCTGGGGCCGGTGCAGTCGCTGGCGAGCCTGAATGGCGGGAACCCGGGTGGTTCGTCGGGCTACCTGCCGCGTTTTGCGCAGCCGATCGGCAACTCGTGGGCACATCCGCTGCTGGCACCGGACCGGATCGTCCAAGGTGGGAGTGGTGGCAATTATCTCGATCATTCCTTCCTGCTGAACCTGGCGCTGTATGACCGCTTCTACTTCTCCGGTCTGGGTGAACAGTCGGGTCCCTTCGGCGGTGGCAAGACGGCGCTTGCCTTGGGTGAGGAGCTTGCGAATGGCAAAGGCCTGGGCGATCCCAGGCTGGCCTATCATGCCGCGGGAGCGCGGCCGGTGTCCGCCTTCACGGACATGCTGGGAACGCCGGAAGCCTATACCAAGGCGAGCGCCTGGCAGATGATGCAGGGGGCCTTCAACATCAATTCGACCTCGGTGCCGGCGTGGAAGGCGATGCTGGCCTCCGTGCACGATCCGGAAGCGCTGTGCAACCTGATCAATCCCGCAGGCAATACGTCCGCGCTGGGCAATCTCAACGCGGTGAAGGATGGCAGCTCGCGGATCAGCCGCTTGCGGCTGCCGGATTCACCCTCGGTGGATGGCGGTGCCGCACCGGGGACTGCCTATTGGCTCGGGCCGCGGGAGTATGATGACAAGCAGCTGGAGAAACTGGCGAAGAACATCGTCGAGCAGGTGCGCCTGCGGGGCCCTTTCCTGTCGATGGCGGAATTTGTAAACCGCCAGGTCGGTAGCGATGAAAAGGCGCAACGTGGGGCCTTGCAGCAGGCGATCGATGATAGCGACCTTAATCGTGACACTGCGGTGACGGCCAATGCCGGGTATGAGATCGGCAGTGGCCAGGTGGTGGACTACAAGTATGCGAATCCGGCTGCGGGTGTGGGCTCAAGCTATCAGGGGGCACCGGGCTATCTCAGCCAGGCGGATCTGCTGAACGTGCTGGGGAATGCGGCCACGCCGCGCTCGGATACCTTTACGATCCGCGGCTACGGCGAGGCACTGGATGCGAATGGCAAGGTCCTGGCGGCGGTGACCTGTGAGGCGGTGGTGCAGCGCTTTCCGGAATGGATCGATAGCCATGAGGCAGTCGAGACGCAGGTGGCGGCGCTGCAGACCGATGCGAACAAGAAATTCGGCAGGCGTTTCCAGATTGTTTCTTTCCGTTGGCTCAATCCCAAGGAGGTTTAGGAGCCACGAATGAAGAATTCCGTTCCGAGGACCTTCCTGTCTTCCATCCGTGTCCATTAGTGTTCATCCGTGGCTTCTGCCATGTCCCGACAAAGACTAGTTTCAAAACCCATGCGTGCTTTCTTTTTACTGCTGCTGTTTCCCATCACGTGTCTTGCCGCGGGCAGTGGCAATGATCGCAAAGTGAGCTGCCGCTTCCTCGCGCTGGAGGGCAATCCGGCGGTGCCGGCCTTGGTCAATCTGGCGGCGGATGGCGCGGAGTTGGCCTGCGAGGTGCCGGTGGCGACGCTTTCGGAGGAGAAGGCCTGCTTCGCGAAGGGCGAGGCGATGAGCTTCCTTTCGCAGGCGGACAAGAAGCCCGCGGCGGTGGCGAAGGTGCCAGCGGGAATGAATGCCGCGATCCTGGTCTTCCTGCCGGCGGAGAAGGGCGCGGAGATTCCGTGGCGGGTGCTGGTGGTCGAGGATTCGGCCAAGACCCTGCCGGATGGCGGGGCCTTCGTGGCGAACCTGCATCAGCAGGAGATTCGCTTCGTGGTCGGGCAGAGCAAGATCCTGCTCAAGCCGGGGACGACCCACAGCATGGCGCGACCGGAAGGGCGGGACGAATTCAACATGGCACCGGTGGTGTTCCAGTTTCCGCAGAAGGACAATAGCTGGGCGACGGCCAGCGAGAGCATGCTGCGCTTCGTGCCGGGCGGGCGGTATTTGATGTTTGCGTATGTGGATCCGCCGTCGGGGCGGCCGCGGATCATGACCTGCAAGGACTCGAAGCGGCCGGCGGCGGCTCCCTGAAATTACTGATTATTAAGCACCAATTTTTAACCTGGTCAGCGAGGGGAAGTTGGGGGCTGGCGCCTTTGGGGGGGCGTGAAAGTGTGGGGTGAGATTGTTTGGGATTTTTCGGTCATCGGGGGGAACGTCAAGTGGGTCCGTGACACTGCTTTGAAAGGGCCCGCCCCGATTCAAAAATCCCATGCCGGATCTCAAGGAATTCACGAGCGTTGTTGCCGAGCATCACGCCAGCCTGCGGTATTTCATCCAAGGGCTGGGGGTAAGCCCGGCGTGGGTGGATGACATGGCGCAGGACACCTTCCTGGTGGCCTACCGCAAGTGGGGCGATGCCGGGCGGGTGGAGAATCCCGGGGCTTGGCTGCGGACGATTGCGCGCAATCTGGTGCAGAACGAGACCGCGAAGCTAAACCGCCGCCAGCGGCTCTTGGACGAGAATCTGACGACTTTATTGCTGAATGCGGAGCCCGGCGGGCCGGAGGCGGGGGAGATCAGTGATCTCTCCACGCGCCGGGAGGCCCTGCGGGAATGTCTGAAGGTCCTCTCGGAGCGGGCGCGCGGGGTGGTGGAGCAGCACTACTACCACGACCGGAAGTCCGAGGAGATCGGGCGGGAGTTTGCGATGAAGCCGGCGGCGGTGAGGAAAATGTTATTCCATGCCCGCCAAGCACTGGCGGGCTGCCTGAGGACCAAGGTAAAAGAAGCATGAAGAGGATGGACGAGGACCTACCAGACAAGCTGATGGACCTTCCCGACGAACTGATCGAGCTGCTGGAACTGCTGCAAGAGGGTGCGCTGGATGAGGCGGGCCGCAAGCGTCTGCACTCGATGTTGGAGGGGCGGCCGGATCTCCTGCGGATGGTGGCGGACCACTTCGCCGTCTCGCGGGCGCTGGCTCATTGTGAGGTGTGTGATACTGATTTCGCGGAGCGGACCGCGGCGCATGTGGCAAAGCTGGCGAACGAGGGCGAGTTCGCCTTCGTCGGCCAGGTGAAGCGCCGTGTGATCAAGCGCCGGGTAGTGAAGTCGCTGGCGATTGCCGCGGTGCTGATGCTGGCGGCGGTGCCCATGGCGCTGAAGCCGCCGGTGCCTACTGGCAGCGGTAGCGTTGCCAGGGTGCAGGTGGCGACCATGACCAAGCTCGGCAAGGATGGCGTGGCCTTGGGTAGCACGGCGGTGCACGAGGGTAGCCGGATCGAGGAGAAGAGCGGCCTGATGCGCTTGGAGTTCACCAATGGCGCGGTGGTGGCAGTGGAGGCGCCAGTGGCCTTCGAGGTGGTATCGGCGATGGAGATCGTGCTCGAATCGGGCCGCCTGAATGCTTGGTGTCCTGAGGATGCGCATGGTTTCCAGGTGCGCACGGCGTCCGCGTCGTTGAAGGACTTGGGGACTTCCTTCGGCGTCTCTACGACTGCCGACGGGCGCTCGGAGTTCGTGGTGCTGGATGGCGCGGTTGAGGTCAAGAAAGGCAGCGAGAAGCTGCTTCTGGAGAAGGGCGAGGCGGTGACTTCCTCGAAGAAGGAGGAGGCGCTCAAGCCGGTGGACTTCGAGCCGCTGGAGTTCAAGAAGACTTGGGCCTTGGCTTCTGGAATTATTGCAACCAAGGGGGCGGTGGTGCCCGCGGATCCGGATGTGCCCGAGAAGGTCGCAGTGATGGAAAGCGACGACCATGTGCTGGTGATTCCTGAAAAGCGCGGCGTGATCTTCAATCGCCCGATCGCGGTGGAGGTCACCGGGCCAGGCGACTTGCCGGGAACTTTTGACCGGACGCCGGAGACGATCCTGCCGGTGCCCGAAAAGCGCTTGCGCAGTGTAATTCTGCGCTTTGACCCAAAGGGGACTTGGCCACCGGATCATTTCCTGCCCTTCGAGGGTGAGGTGACCTTCGACAGCCCGGTGGTGGGGATCAGTTGCCTGCGGGATACCTTGGAGAAGAGTGATGAACTCTTCGCAACGGTGTCGTGGTCTTCGCGCTTCCGCGGGATTGAGCTGGATCAGGGGCGCAATCCTCCGGACTACGTGCAGCTTTCCAAAGACCGTCGCACGGTGAAGATTGTGTTCTTTGCGGGGGCTTCGACCGACGAGGTGCGGGTGATCATGGAGGACAATTGAGGCGGGAGATTGGGAACACTTGGGGGTTTGAAGACACCTTTTGTCCGGAAGCGCGGGGCTTGCTTCCACTGCTTGCTTTCCCCGGAACCCAGGTCTCATGAATTTTCTCCGTTTGACGGGCTTGCTGGCCCTCGTGTTCGCGGCGCATGCGCGGGCCGCGGTATTGTTTGAAGACACATTCGATCGGGCGAATAGCCGCAATATTGATGGCGGACTGACCGGCATCACGGACAACACCGGCTCGGCCTTGCCGGTGGATGGGGTTTACACTCAGCCCTGGCTCGATCCGAACAGCAAGCCGCCAACCTATGGCGTGGAGGATGCCGATGCGGGCAATGGCGGTGGCAGCCAGATCCTCTCCAATCGCTTCCAGAACGATGTGGGGGCAGGCACGGCGAATCTCTTCGTGAATCACAACTTCACGAATCCCTCGATCCTCTCGGCTGGCGGCTTCTCGGTGGCGGTGGATGTCACCGACTATAGCCAGGCGACCAACGGGCAGGGCGGAGCGATTGCGGTGGGGATGTCGCAGGCGGAGGCCGCGGGGACGCGCGACGCCTTCGGCGGGACCAGCCGGATGACGGGGGCCTTTGGCACGGCGATCGGGGATGCGGTGCCGACGCAGAGCGTCGCCGACTTCTGGGTGGCGGTGCGTGGCAACAACTCGCTGGTATGGGGCACGCGTAGCGGAACGGTGAACGGCGTGACCGGGCTGGGGTTGAAGACCGGAACGATCAAGGTGGACTTCACGCTCAGCAGCTTCGCGGCGGGCAGCACGGTGAACTATGAGGTGTTCTTCAATGGCAGTTCCAAGGGCACCGGCAGCTTCACCTGGAGCGGCACGAATGAGAACTACATCGGGCTGGACTCGCGCGACACGGGCGCAACGACCTTCGACAACTTCCGCATCAGCATGCCCGATGTCGCACCGGCTGCGACACTGCAGGTGACGCCGGATAGCGTGGCGCATGACAATTCCGCGCTGCCGGTGACCCTGAACTGGAGTGGCACGAATCTGCCTGCGGGAGCGACTTATCAAATCACTGCAGACCAAGCGGTGTCCTTCCCGAACGGTGGGGCCAGTGGTAGTGCCGGGGCGGGTAGCGGCAGCGTGAATGCCGTGGTTAATGGTTCGTTGGGTAGCACGACCTTCACGGTCAAGTTCTCTAACAGCATGCCCACGGTGGTCGCGACGGCGACTGCGACGGTGCAGCGGATCCCAGTGCCGAACCGGCCGAACCTGATCGTGATCCTGGCGGATGACATGGGCTGGGGGGATCTCGGTTGCTACGGCAGCGAGATCTCCACGCCGAATATCGACGCACTGGCCGCGAATGGTGTGCGCTTCCGGCAATTCTACAATTCCGCGCGCTGCAGCCCGACGCGTTGTTCTCTGCTTTCGGGGCTCTATCCGCAGCAGGCGGCGGTGGATCCGTCCGCGCCTCTGCCGGATTTGCGCGCGGATAACAACATGACCTTTGCCGAGATGTTGAAGGCCGATGGCTACCGCACCTATATGGCGGGCAAGTGGCACCTGGGGAATAATAACCGGCTCGCGGAGAACCGCGGCTTCCAGCACGTCTGGCGCTTCGGCAATGGCACGGCACACAGCCTGAATCAGTGGAACCAGAGCCTCTACACGCTGATTTCCGAGAACAACGAGATCGCCTTCCGCGACTACACCGGCAATGGCCAGACCTTCTATCAGACGGATGCGATCGGCGACTACGCGGTGGACCATATCAATCACAACCACGACAGGAACGACGGCAAGCCCTTCGCGATGTACATGGCCTTCGGTGCGCCGCACTTCCCGATCCAGGCACCGGCGGCCGTGGCGGACACCTACATGCTGAACTATGCGCAGGGCTGGGATGTGGTGCGGCAGCAGCGCTACAACCGCCAGCTTGCAAATGGGGTGATCGATAGCCGCTATCCTTTCCCGGGGCGCGGTGGGGTGGGGCCGCACGGCGGTGAACCAATCGTCGAGGTTCCGGCATGGAACAGCCTTTCCAGTGATCGCCAGGCCGACTTGACGCGGCGTATGGCGCTTTTCGCGGCGATGATCACCAAGCTCGACCAGAATGTGGGCAAGGTCGTGAGCCGCTTGCGTGAGCTGAACGAGCTCGACAATACCCTGATCTTCTTCATGTCCGACAACGGTGGGAACCATGAAGGCGGGGTGTTGGGCAATGGGACCGTGGTGACGGGGGCGGCGCTGACCAACATGGGGCAGCCGGGCCAAGGCGACAGCATCACCTACGGCGGTGGCAATGCCCACGTCAGCAACACCCCGCTGAAGCTCTTCAAGCACTTCACGCATGAGGGCGGCATCCGTGCGCCATTCATTGTGCATTGGCCGGCGGGCTTCGCCGCGCGTAATACTTGGGTGGAGACCCCGACACACTTGATCGACGTAGTGGCGACGATTGCCGATGCGACCGGCGCGCCGCGTCCCGCAACCTTCAGCGGTCATCAGGTGCTACCAATGGAAGGCACGAGCGTGCTGCCGCTGATCAATGGCCAGAGCATCCCGGAGCGCGCGCTCTATGTAGAACACGAGTCGAATCGCATGGTCCGCAAGGGCAGGTGGAAGCTGGTGACTGAGAATTTCACGGCCTTCGACAACGAGTTCACCAGCAGCCAGAAGTTGCTCTACGACATGGACGCGGATCCCGGCGAGACCACGGATCTCGCTGCGGCCAATCCAGCGAAGGTGGTCGAACTGGTGGATGAGTGGAATGCCTGGAGCACCCGCGTAGGATTGCCGGCCTCGCGCCAGATCGTGCAGACACCGGTGAGCCTCACGCCGGGGCCGACCGCCGCCGATTTGTTCGTCGATACCTTCAACCGGCCGAATGCGACGGATATCGATGTTTCTAACAGTGGTATGTCCGGCAGCCGGGGTAATCTCCCTTGGTTCGAGGGTTGGGAGGGCAGTGGCACGGCAGACTCGATCCAAGTGCTGGACGATGTCCTGCAAATGGCCACCGGGACGGGGATGAGCGAAAACGGCCTGAACCACAATTTCATCGGCCAGGACATTCTGGATGCGGGCGGCTTCAGCGTGTCAATGCGGGTGCTCCACATGAATAGCGCTGCCACGGACACAGCGAACCGCTATGCGGGCTTCGGCGGGGGACTCAATGCCGCGCAAGCGGCGGCGGGAAATGACATCGGCGGGGCGAATCCGCCTTCGATCCGGGGCAACGGCACTAACATCGGGGTGGCGGATGCCTTCGTGGAGCTGGATCTGAATGGCAATGTGAAGCTGTGGACCGATGGGGTGTTGCGGGCGACCGTGCCGGTGAGCAAGACCAGCGGAACACTGACGGCATCGTTTGCCTTCAATAGCTTTGCGGCGGGCTCGACCGTGACGGTTTCGGCTTGGTTCGATGGCACTCGGCTGGATCTGAACAGCGGTAGCACCGCGATGACCCGCACCTTCACCTGGGATGAGGCGAACCAGAATTACCTTGCCCTGAGTTCGCGCGCCAGCGTGTTCGTGCAGGTGGACAACTTCGCGGTGCGCAAGCTGCCGGTCTCGCATGCGCTGGCGGTCGAGCGAGCCCTGTCCGCGAGCTTGCAGGGAGCGGATGGCGCGCCGGGTGCGAATCCGGATGGCGACCGCCTGGATAACTTCGGCGAGTGGGCCTTCGGTAGCGATCCGACCAAGGCTGACGATCTGGTGTCGGTCACTTCGCTGGTGTTGAGCGTGCCGGAGGATGGGGTTTTCCGCTTTGCACACCGGCGCTTGATCGATGCTGCGAGTGCTGGGCTGCGGTTTCGCTATCGAATCAGCGGGGATCTTACCACATGGAGTGATGTGGTGCCAGTGGAGGAGCCCGCCACGCCACTGCCCGCGAGCCCGGGGTATGAAGTGGTGACGCTGAGTCTTCCGGCGTCGGCGTTGAACGGGAAGCCGAGCCTTTACCTGCGAGTGATGTCAGAGCCTTTGTGAGCGGCGGAGTCCGGGGGACGCGGCAACCTCGTTGAGGTTGAATGCTGGCTGCTAGCGTACCCAGGGTAGGTTCCTCCCTTGTCCTTCCTTGCTCTGCGAGCTGCGAAGGACTCGTCGGAACCAACCCTGGGCTTCAATAGGGAACGGCTTTGCCGTTCTTCAGGACTAGGCCTTCCTCTACAAGCGATGCTAGGCGTAGCGGATGGAATTGGTGGGCCGGTCGCCCGCCCGCCACGACCACCAGCTCAGGGTGATTCCGATCAAGGCCGGCAGGGTCACGGCTGCGAAGTCGCGGGCCAGGGCGGAAGGCGGGCAGATGCCTGCCGCAACTTCCCAGAAGTGGAGCAGTGCATGGGCACTGAGCCAGGTGGCCGCCGCTGCCCAGAGCAGGAAGCGGCCAGCCGGGCGAGCCAGACCGAGTCCCAGCATCGCGCCGAGGAACATCTGGATCAGCCCGATATCCATGACGAAGTGCGGGTTGAATGGTCCGGTATGGGAGACTCCCGGGACCACATTGTACCACATGAATGGCGTGAACAGCATGGCTAGCCCGTTCCCAAAGAGGAACGCGGCATTGAGCGAAGCCACGATCCAGAGTGCCGCAGGGACCGAGTCCGTCCTGTTGATCGTTTTCATGAGCGGAGGATTGCTTGGATTCGGGGGCTCACTTGGCGGCGTGGGCCATGGCCACGGTTTCCTTCAGCCAATCCTTGTAGCGCACCTTGCCATGGCGGGCATGCGCGCCGGGGATCAGGCTGCGGTCGTTCACGGCGCTGCCGAAATACATCGCCTTGGGATCGGCGACGACGGTCACTTCATCCCCGCTGGCGGCGAGATACTCGCGGACGAACTCGTCCTGACGGATGGGCTCCGGCCCGGCGATCTCCACCATGCCGTTGTGGGGTTCGCTGTGAACCACATCGGCCAACATGGACGCCACGTCATCCGAAGACATCGGCTGCATCAGAGCCGGCGGCACGGTGATGGTTTTTCCCTGCGCCGCGGTCTTGGAGATCGCAGCGGCGAAATCGAAGAACTGGGTGGCGCGGACGATCGTGTAGGGGACTTCGGAGGCCGCGATCAATTCTTCCTGGGCCATCTTGCCGCGGAAGTAGCCGCTGGCGAGCATGCGGTCCGTGCCAACCACGGAGAGTGCGATGTGATGGCGCACTCCGGCGGTCTTCTCTGCGGGCATCAGATGCTTGCCGCTCTTGGTGAAGAACTCGAGAACCGCGGCGTCCTCGAAGGATGGCGAGTTTGCCACATCGACCACGACATCGGCATCGACGAGTGCCTCGGCGACGCCTTCGCCAGTGACGGTGTTGACGCCGGAGGATGGCGATGCGGCGATCACTTCGTGGCCCTTGTCGCCGAGGACCTTCGCAAGCCGGGAGCCGATACGGCCGCTGCCGCCGATGATCACGATCTTCATCTTGCCGGTGGGTGATCCGGACATTCCGTTTTTAGCATTCATAGGTGTTTTCCTTTGATGGATTGATTGGAGCCGGTCTGCCGTTTGCCAGGAGGGCAAGTGCAGGATCCGGCGCTTCACCGATGGCTTAGGGAAGACCCGGGTAGGGCGTGACAGGCGAAAGCGCCGATCCCTCAATCTCTCGGAGGACGCCGCCTATTCGATGTCCTTGATGTCCGCAAAACGGCCCCATGCGCCGCCGCTTGCCTTGAACATCATAAGCGTCGAGGGCTCATCGCGATGTGGTACAAAGAGAGTGAACTTGCCGTCGGGCCTGGAGAGTTCAGAGCCAGCAATCCCATTCACCTTGATGACCGCGGAGACGGTATAGAGGTTGCGGGTTCCGGAGGGTTGTATCTCCGTCCAGGTGCGGTCGGTTCTTTCCCAGAGACGCCTGCCGGGGTCGGAGGCTTTGTAGTCGATCGCGAATTTCAGCGGTGAACGTTCCAAGCCACGCTTCAAGCGTGCCTCTGCATCCAGAGGCGCGGGAGGATTCTTGAGCAGATCCTGGAAGCTGGCATGTCCGGCCAGCAAGGTAAGATCCTGGGTGGCCTGGAGTCGGGTGATTCCGTCGTAGCCATTCAAGACCGCCTGCCGGAGCAGGGCGACAACCCTCTGCGCGTAAAGATCCGCAGTCAGCTTGCGCGAATCTTCATCCGGGAACGCGGCAGTGCTGATGATTTGTAGTCCGCGGTTCCCTGCTAGTGCCGCCCAGTGCCAGGGCTCCCAATCGTCCGGGAACATCTTCGAGAAGCCTTCCGCAGTGGTGAGGGCCACATCGTAGTCGCCAAGCTGGAGATGGGCTTCCGTGAGTTGCTTCAGGAGATCCGCGAGCTTCTGCTTCTCTGTGCCGGGAGACTGCGAGAACTTTTCCCGCTGAAGGCCGATGGCTCTGTTCAGAAGACTGCGGGCCTCCGGCCATTCCTTGGCCGCGGTGCGCATCGCCGCGAGCTTTTCGAGCGCGGGAGCCGGCGATAGTTGCCATTTCGGCACGTCGGGAAACTCGGCGGCGAGCCGCTCCAGGAGTGCCAGCGCCTCCTCATAGGCGGACCGTGCTTCCGCGAGTCGTCCCGCATCGCGCAGCGCGTCTCCTGCTTTCAGCTTCGCATCTCCGGCATTGAGGCGGAGATCGGGACGGTTCGGGAGTTCGCGGGCTAGAGCCCGGAAGATCTCGACGGCATGCTCGAAGGCCGGCACAGCTGCCGCAGGATTGCCGATCTGGCAGAGACGATCACCACGCTTCACCGAGAAGCTTGCCGCCGCCTCGCGGGCCCCCGGGTTCGGCGGGGTCGCGCTTGCCAGACTCTCATACAGCTCCACTGCCTCGCGATAGATGGCGTCGGCCTTGGCATGGTTGCCGCGGCGCGAGGCGAGATCGGCGGCCATGCCCTGGAGATAACCGAGTTGCTGGATCTCGCGGGGCTCTGTGGATTCGGTAGCCAGTGCGGACTGGATTCCCAAGCAGCGCACATAGGTGGCCTCCGCTTCGTCCATCTCACCGTTGCCCGCCAGGCCCACAGCGTAGTTCGAGAGCACCAGCGCGAAGTCGTGCCGCACTCCGGGGTCGCCCGGGTGCTCCGAGAGGTGCTTCTCCAGTAGTTGGACCGCGAGCTTTCTCATGGCTTGCGCCTCGGTGAGATTGCCCGCGGTGGTCAAGGGTAGTGCCAGATTGTTCGCCAGCATTGCCGATGCGCGGCGGTCGTAGCTGGCATTCGGGAACTCGGCTTCGATGGCCTCGGCCATCGCCACCGCCTTGCGGAGAGACTCCAGAGCCTTGGGCAAATTTCCCGTCTGATGATAGAGAGTGCCGAGTCTTCCCAAGTTGCGCGCATAGTCCATGCGCGTCTGGAGATCGCCACCTTCGTCGGAATCTAGATTCTCGTAGAAGTTGATCGCGCCTTCCAAGAGATAGGACCTTAGTCCGGAGAACTCCGGCGTTTTCAGCGTGGGCTCGTCCGTGACCGTCCCGACATACTTGTCGAAGGCCTTTTTCGCCTGCTCGAGATTCTGTCTGGCCTTGTCACGATTGGCATTTGCCTCGAGGCGATTGGCATCCGCTTCTGCCTTGCTGCTTTGGGCCGCGGCCAGGCTGAGGTCGGCACGGTGCGCCTGCCAGAGGCTGACGATGGTGCCGGTGACCAACGCGGCTGCCACGAGTCCCACCGTCATGAGGACAGCTTTGTTGCGGCGCGCAAACTTGCCGAAGCGATAGCTCCAAGTCGGGGCCGCGGCGGTGACGGCTTCACCATCAAGATAAGAACGCAGGTCGTTCGCCAGCGCATTGGCGGTGTCGTAGCGGCGCTGACGATCCTTCTCCAAGGCCTTCATCGTCACTCGATCGAGATCGCCACGCAGCGAACGGATGAGTCGTGTGGTCTCGCTGCCGCGCTGCTCCCTGAGGTTCGCGGCGGCATGATCGTTGGCGTCCTTCGCGACACAGAGGCTCGGGTTCGCGGGCTCGCCTTCGCGGATCTCGCGCAGGACTTCATCAAAAGCGAGGCGCGGGTTCCGCCACGCCAGCGGCGTCTTGCCGGTGAGTAATTCGTAGAGGATCACCCCGAGGGCGTAGATATCGCTGCGCGTATCCACGTCCGGCGTGCTGCCAGCTTGCTCCGGGCTCATGTAGTCCGGTGTGCCGACCACGACTCCGGCCTTGGTCGCCAGAAGGCTGGATTGGATCACCTCATCCGAGACCCCCAGGGCCTTGGCGATGCCGAAGTCGATCACCTTCGGGACCATCTTGCCGTCCACCTCCGCGACGAGGATATTGGAAGGCTTCAAGTCGCGGTGCAGGATTGCCTTCTGGTGCGCGTGCTGGACGGCGTGGCAGACTGCGATGAAGAGTTCAAGGCGCTCACGGAGCCCAAGCCGGAATGCATCGCAATGCGTGGTGATCGGCTTGCCCGCGACCAACTCCAGCACGAAGTAGGGTCGGCCCGTGGCGCTGGTGCCGGCATCCAGGACCCGCGCGATATTCGGGTGATCCATCAGCGCCAGGGTCTGCCGCTCCGCCTCGAAGCGGGCGATGATCTCGCGGCTGTCCATACCCGGCTTGATCAGCTTCAGGGCGACCTGCCGACGGATTGGCTCGGTCTGCTCCGCCAGCCAGACATTGCCGAAGCCGCCGCTGCCGAGCAGGGAGATCAGCCGGTAGCGGCCGATCGCGTCGCCGGCCTGCTCAAGCGGGCCGCTGTCGCCGGTCCGCATGTCGTCGGCGCCATCGTCCTCCCCGAAGCCAAGATCGAGCAGGGCACGGTCCCGTTCCCAGGTACCGCGCTGCCGTCCGGCCGGGTTGCTGGGATCCTCATTCATGGGGTGATCGGTTTATCCGCCCAAGGCCACGCGGAGGGCTGCAAGCTCTTCGTCGATGCGGGCTTCGTCGGGATCATGGAGAGTGGCGGCAATGGCTTCGCGAAGACACTTACGGAATTTCTTGCGAAGGCGTGACACCGCCTGGCGAATTGCTTCGGGAGTCATCCCCGAGCTGCTTGCAACGCTCTCATATCCATGCTCCGCCACGGAGTCGGGAGTCAGGAAAGATTGGAGAATCTCAAACTGAGGCCCGCGCCCCGCTTGGTGCTCGCTGGCAGCCAAGGCCGCCTGCGCGGCGCGTAGCAAGGACTGCGCCCAAGTGCGGTCGAAGAGGAGTTCGGGGCTCTCGCTGGTGGCGAGATCGGCCGCGTAGAGATTTTCCCCACCTTCGATATCGAGCGAGAGGTGGTCCTGGCCGCCCCCGCGCTTGAGTGCCCGCTCGCGATCGCGGACGTCGCTCATGTAGCGCTGGAAGATCTTCAGCAGGAAGGTGCGCAAGGTGCCGAGATTGCGGTCGGCGAGGCTGAAGACATCGCGTTCCAGGGCGTGGATGAAGAAGCCTTGAGTCAGATCCTCGGCGTCTTCCTGGCTGCGGCCCAGGCGGCGGGCGAAGGCATAGAGGGGATACCAGTAGTCCCGGCAGAGATCAGCCAGCGCCTGTTTCCGACGGCCCGTATCCTCCGAGCCAAGTACGCGCAGAACGCCCGTCCAGCGGGTCGTCGGGAAGTGGGGATTTCCTGGAGAAAGCGGCATGATCCTTGGATGAGCGGTAGCGGGCTTCGCTTTGCTGTCAAGGAATCGACCGGGGAAGGTTGTGCATGGCGGCTTTCGCGGGCGGCACAACTTTGCGAGGCGGGCGGGGTGCGGTCACGCCGGAGCAGGCCGCGTGCGTTCTTTGCTCCCCACGCGCCCCGCGCAACTTTCAAAGTTACTCTACTTCCACGATCATATTGATCTCCACCGCCACATTGAGCGGCAGGGCGGCGGCACCGAGGGCGGTGCGGGAGTGCTTGCCCTTGTCGCCGAAGATCTCGATGAGAAGTTCGCTGGCACCATTGATGACCTGCGGGTGGCCGTAGAAATCCGGGGCGGAGCTGACGAAGCCGTTGAGGGCTACGATGCGAGTAACCTTGTCGAGCGAGCCGATCTCCTGCTTCACCACGGCGAGGCGGTTGAGGACGATCATGCGCGCGCCTTCCTTCGCTTCGTCGATGGAGACATCGCCGGGAACCTGGCCGATGACCTTCTTGTCGCCCTCGATCGGCAGGCCGCCGGAGAGGAAGAGGAGGTTGCCGCTGCGGACGCAGTTGACGTAGGCGGCGACGGGCACGGGGACGTCCGGGAGGGCAAGGCCGAGGGACTCGATGCGGGCAAGGATGCTATCCATGCGCGGGAGTCAGAAGCTCCCCATCCGAAGTTCCAAGCCCCAAATTCCGGATTTGGTATATCGAATGGCGTCCAGTGAATGCATCCTTGCGCAGGGAAATGATCGGAAAGTGAGGCTCGCTGAAAGGCCGCTGCTCTGCCATCAGTCTTGCAGAACTCGACCCCGGCGAGGTTCCTCTTGGATGACTCCTTGGAAAATGAATCCGCTGTAAAGCGCCATGAAAGCCTCTTGTTTCTCCAATCCATTGCCGCTTGCCTGTGCTCTGATCGCTGCCGCGATCGCTTCCATTCAAGCTGCGCCCCAAGAGACCCGCTTGTCCGATCTGGACCTCAGCGGCATGAGCAGTGGCTGGCAAAAGCCGACTGCGGATGCGGAGGTTAACAGCTCTGTCCCGCTTGCCGTTGGGAGCGTCGACTATGACTTCGGGATCGGCACGCATGCGGATTCCACTTGGAAGCTCATCCTGGGTGGCAAGGGAGTGGAGTTCCGCTCCAAGGTGGGGGTACAGGATGCGAGTCCCGGGAAGGTCGAGTTCATCGTACGCGGGGACGGCAAGGATCTGTTTCGTTCCGGGCCGATGAGCGGTGGTGAGGCCGCCAAGGAGATCAAGGTCAGTCTTGCCGGGGTGCAGACGCTGGAGTTGCTGGTCGATAGCCTCGGCAGCACGACCTCGGACCACGCCGATTGGCTGGAGCCGGTCCTTGTCCACGATGGAGCGGCTCTTCCGCCGCTTGTTAGAAAGCCCGCGGAGCAGGAAGTATTGGTCGCGGACCTGCCCGGCGATCCGCCGAATGCCGGTCTGACGGCGAACTGGTCCAATGGCAGCTTGATCCTCAGCTATGAGGGTAAGGAGCTCTTCTCCGGCAAGGCGAGCGCGGCCGGTGCCATCGAGTTCAAGCAGGAGGTCCATCAAAAGCGCCAAGCAGTCACCCAGGAACTCATCCTGCGCGGCACCGGCATCAAGCTCAGTGGCGTGGTGACGGCGAGCCGCGAGGCGCTGGCTGCGGAGACCGAGGGCGCGGCACAAAAACGGTTTCCGCTGATCCGCACCAGCATCGGCGGGCCAAGCCAGAGCCTGCGGAACAATGCCGTCTACGAGCGGGGGCGTGACTGGATGCTGGAAGCTCCCGCCACGGATGCCACCCGGATTGTGGGGGCCAAGGATTCGGCGCTTGGGCGTGCCTTCACGCTGGAAGCCAGCGGTGATGAGATCCGGCTGGTCTTCCGCCCGCGCTTCTATCAGCGCCACAAGAACATTGCCCACTTCCGGCCTTGGACCTATCAGATCCGGAAGGACTCGATCACCGGCTGGTCCTCGTGGTGGGCCTATATGCGGAACTTTTCCCAGAAGGACTGCGATGAGCTGTTAGCCGTTTGGAAGGAGAAGCAGTTCGCGGACTACGGCTATCGCTTCATCCAGATCGACGACTGTTTCCAGAACGAGTTCGGGAAGGGTCAAGCCCGCCAAGCTTATCCAGGTGCCAATACCGGCTATGTTGCCCGGGGACCGGAGACTTGGCTCGACTGGCGCAAGGATCTCTACCCAGCCGGCCTCACGGGATACGCCGATGCATGCCGGAAGGCCGGGTTCGAACCGGGAGTCTGGATCGGCTCCTATTTCACCGACAATGAATTGATCACGCAGCACCCGGACTGGTTTATCCAAGGCCAAGACGGCAAGCCCTTCGTCGCGCCATGGGCGAGTTGCGGCATCGATGCGACCAACAAGACAGCCATGGACACCTTGGTCCGGCCGACCTTCCGCGGACTTCGCAAGGCGAACGTCTCCTACGTCAAGGTCGACCTCCTGCGGCACTACCTCTACGACAACCTTCATCACAACCTCGAGTACTGTAAGGCCCATGGCGTCGCGCCGGACCAAATGTACCGCAAGTATCTCGGCGCCATCCGCGAGGAACTCGGGCCCGATACCTTCCTGCTGTCCTGCTGGGGAGTCTTGCCGGAATCCGTAGGCATCGCCGATGCCTGCCGCATCGGTGGCGACGGCTACGGCCCGATGACGATGCAGCAATACAACTCCTGGAACGGGATCGTCTGGCGCAACGATCCGGACCATTGCGATGTCTTCCCGCACTTCAAGCCCGCGGAGGCCGGCAATGTCACCAAGACCACCACGGTCCAAGCCTCGCCCACGGATACCATCATCCGGCCCGCGCTGGCATCGATCGCGAGCTGCATGCTGCTGCTCAGCGACCGTCCGCAGGTGTATCGCGACGAGGCCAATTTGCGAGGACTGCGCCGCGCCGCGCCGGTGCTCTTCAGCGTGCCCGGGCAGCTCTACGACTTCACTCCGGATCGCTCCCGCAACCTGATTCGCATCCCCCGCACCGCCATCACTAACGGTGCCGATCCATCTCCGATCGACGCGCTTCAGTTCGGCACGATCAACCCCTGGTGGCTCAATGAATACAACCTGCCCGGTGGCAGTTGGGTGGTCCTCAACCGCATCAACTGGAGCAACCAAGCCGCGGCGAAGACCAGTGTCGCGCTGGCCGATATCGGGCTGGATCCCAAGAAACAGTACGTCGCCTATGAGTTCTGGTCGAATCGCTACCTGGGCAGCTGCAAGGACAGCTCACTTGTTTTCGACGAGCTGCCGGCGATGGGACTCTCCAGCATTGCGATCCGCGAGCTGAGCGAGCGTCCGCAGCTTGTCAGCACCAACCGTCACCTCAGCCAAGGCGGGGTGGATCTTGTATCCGTCGCCTGGAGCCAGAAGGTGCTCTCAGGCAAGAGCCGGGTCGTAGCGGGGGACCGCTACGAAATTTCCGTGCGGGTTCCCGCGGGATATCAGCTGAAGGCCGCAACGATCGACGGCAAAACGGCAGCCATCAACACGGAGGGTGAACTCGTGCGGATCGCCTGCGTTCCCGCCACCTCCAGCGAGGTGGCATGGCAGCTTGAGTTCGACTCCAAGTAAGGCCGAGGCCTTGTTCCTTCAGTCTTCCTGCTCGGCGTCCGCAGGCTTGGCGTGGGAAGGCTGGCCCTTGGCGGCGTGTTCCTTGCCCGCCGCCTGTGGTGCGACCTGCGGGAAATTGTCGGTCAGCAGGGCGACGAGTTGCTTGCCCGACTTCGTCAGCGCGGCGGTGTTGCCCTTGCCATCGATCAAGCCACGGGTGAGGTAGCGATGGCCGATCGGCGAGTCGCGCACGGCACTCACGATCGGCTCGGTGACTTCTAGCTGGCTGGGAGCGATGCCGACGGCGAGGCCGGTGGCGGTGAAGGACAGTTCCCAAGAGGGTGAGGGCGCGGCGATATCGCCCTTCACCATCCAGCGGTGGCGCTCGGCGAAGTCCCAAGCTCCCTTGCGAGGCAGGGTGACCTTGAAGTAGGGCGGGCTGTTCAGGACGAAGTCCTGCACGCGCAGGTTCGGGTTCTTCTTCTGCTCCAGGAAGAGGTTCGCGACGTCCATCCCGGCGAGGTTCATGCCGTTGAAATTGCCGTGGTAGTTCGAGCCACCGGAGAAGGCGGTGTGCCAGCCCTCGTAATGGGCGCTCATCATCAGGCAGACCTCGAGGTGCAAGTGGGCGCGGACGTTGCTGCGGTTGAAGCCATCGCCGGTGTAACCCATGCGGCCGAGCAGCGAGCCCATGCGCACGAAGTCACCGGGCTTCACCGAGATTTCCGAGAGGTGGGCGTAAACGCTGTAGAAGGCGTCGCCATCGAACTTGTGTTCCACCACGATGTACTTGCCGTAGTTCGAGCGGCCGACCGTGGGGCAGATGTAGACCACCGTGCCATCGCTGATCGAGTTGACCAGATCGAGCGGATTGCCGGCCTTGTCACGGGCCATCGGCTGGATGTCCATGCCCTCGTGGAACTTGGTCAGCACCACTTCCTGGCCGAAGCGCACGGGATTGCGCACGAAGCCGAAACCGCCGGCTTCCCATGGCTTGGTGGTCGCGCCCTCAAAGGTGCGGTCCACGTACATGAAAAATTTGTCGGGCTCGCCGGTGAGCAAGTGATGGTTTTCCGTGGGGAGCTGAATCTCCACGGCGGAAAGAGGCAGGGGGCTGAGGATGGCTGCGGCGGCGAGAGCGAGCGAGCGGAGCATGTCGTTACTTTTTTTTCCCTCTGGGTTTTTCCTCCCCGATGCGGGGAACCATTTCGTCGAAAGCTGCGATTTCGGCTTCGCCGATGCCCTTCCAGATGACCATCTGGCCGTCCTCGATCTGCTTGTCGATCATCACCGCATCGACGATCCGGCCATTGACCATGGCGACGAGCCAGCGGTTGATGTTGGCGGAGCTGACGGCAGCCCAGCGGTTTTTCGGGCCGGGCTTGAGGACGAGCACGGCCCCGTAGCCCTCGCCATCGCGGGAGGGGAAGGGGGCGAAGGATTGGATATCCTTGGTGTTGATCTCCGGGAGCCGACGGTAGGCCAGCATCTTGCCATTGGTGGCCTGGGTGAAGATCATCTTCGGATTGTCCGTTTCCTCGGCCTGAAGATGGAAGGTGATGCCGGTCGGGTCGCCCTTCTTGCCGCTGGCATGGAGAGGCAGGGGAAGCGCCACGCTGAGGGTGAGCAAGGTAAGGACAGCACGGCGCGACAGGGTCATGCGGCGCAGCTTGCCTACGGGGTGGAGCTTTGAGAATCCAAAAAACGGCTGCCTGTCGGGATGCCTTGGAAGCCCGGAGGTCTGGGGGATTCGTAGTATTCCGTGGGGTTTAGGCATTGCTCTAATTTTGAGTGGGTTACGGTGATTTTGGTATCTCAGGTGGGAGGAATGGGACCTAGTGGATATGGGCTGGGGCCGGTCCGGACATTGGGGAAGCGGGTGCTTTTCCCGAGTCTTGGCTTCCCACGCAGATCTGCCAGAAAGGGGTGATGGCAGCAGCGGCAGACCTTTTGGCGGAAGAAGTGACGGATGCGATAGAGGTGCGCCGCGGCGGCTCTTGGCAGGAGTGGACGCTGGAGATCGTGCTGTCAGTGGGTCTCTTCCAGGCGGGGCTGAGCTTTCCGCAGCTCTCCGGTTGGCTGGTGCTGCTGTCGCTGGTCTTCCTGCTGCGCTTGCGACGGGCGGCGACGATGCGGCGGGCCTTTTACGGGGGGCTGTTGGTGGGGCTGGGGATCGTGGCACCGCAACTGACGTTTTTCTTCCATGTCTTCGGCTCCTTGGCCTTTGCCCTGTGGTTCGCGCTGGCGGTGTGGGTGGCCGCCTTCGTGGCGCTGGGGAAGGCGGTGGAGCAGCGCTTCGGTCGGGAGTGGGGTGTGGTGGCGGCCCCGGTGCTGTGGCTGGGGCTGGAATTCACGCGCTGCGAAGTGTGGCCGCTGAAGTTCACCTGGCTGACGCCCGGCTTTGTCCTGCCTGCGGCGAACTACGCGGGGGCCTTCCATTGGCTGGGGGTGTATGGGATTGGAGCGCTGATGGTCTATGGCGCGGCCTGGGTGGCGGATAGCTCGCGCGGGCCGATCAAGTGGGTGTTGCCAGCGCTGCTGCCACTGGGCCTGATGGGACTGCCGCATGCCAAGCTCTCCGGAGATAATGGCAAGTCGATCGTGGTGGCTGGGGTCCAGCGCGAGGACACCTATCCGCAGCAGGTGATCGAGGATCTGAATGAGGCGCTGCGGCAGGTTCCGGAGGCCAAGCTCTATGTTCTGAGCGAGTATTCCTATCAGGACGCGCCGCCACCGGAACTGCTGGAGTGGTGCCGCCAGAATGCCCGCCACGTGCTGGTGGGCGGCGTGGAGCATCACCGCGACAAACATGTCGAGGAGCACTTTTACAATATGGCCTATATCATCGGGCCGGACGGCAAGCTGGTGCACAAACAAGCGAAGTCGGTGCCGATCCAGTTCATGAGTGATGGCGAACCTGCCCAGGTCCAGAGCGTGTGGGATGGGCCGCTGGGGCGTATCGGCGTGGCGATCTGCTACGACATGAACTACGCGCGGGTGATGGACGGGCTGATCGGCGGTGAGGCTGCGCTGCTGGTGATCCCGGCGATGGATGTGATCTCTTGGGGCGAGCGCGCGCATCGTCTGAGCGCGCAACTGGCCGCGGTGCGCGCCGCGGAGTACGGCGTGCCGCTCTTTCGCTTGGCGAGCTCAGGCTACTCGCGGATCGCGCTGCCGAATGGCAAGCTGATGCAGGAGACCAGCGTGCCGGGGCAGGGGGAAGTGATCCACGGGCGAATCTATCTGCCGGAGAAGGGCCGGCGGCCGCTGGACCGCTGGTTGGCATGGCCCTGTGTGGTGGCGACGCTGGGGCTGATGGTTTTCCTGCTGGTGGAGAAGGCGCGGAAGATGGACCGGGCGAAGCAGAAGGCGGCCTGATTCAAAGCTGTGCCGCTTCCGCGAGCTGCTCTTCTAAGAGGGTATCGCGCTTGGTGATGCGCCTTGCCCGCCAGAAGGAAAGGCCTAGCCAAAGCGGGAGATAGCCGGCGATAAGCAGCCAGTGGGCAAGTTCCCAAAATTCGCTGATGTAGATGTGGTCAGGGATTCCCACCCCGTCCACTTGAGGTCCCAGGCCGCAGTCGTAGGCTGGGAATCCGTTTGTCGTGGTCTTGCCCGCATAGGCGGGCCAAGGGAGCCAACGCGCCTCTTCCGGGGCAGGGCTTCTGCTGAAATGTTGCCTTTTGAAGAGTCGCCCCACGACGGGAAGATCTCCAAGCAGCGGGTCGTCAGGGAGACCGTCCGCGCGATAGCTTTGGTCCAGGGTGACTTTCGCGCCTGAGTTGGAGAGGACAAATTCGGAGACCTTGGAGGGTGACCTCCAAGCGAGCCGCGAGGTGGAGTTCATCGAATCCCACCATCCCCACAGCAGGAATGCGAAGACGAGGGAGCCACACCAGAAGAGCAATGAGCGGTGGAGCGGCATTGCGAGCAGGGTAGCAAGCGGATGGCTCGTTCCAAGCGTGAGGAATTGGCGCAACCTTGCAAAGTTGCGCTACTCCGCTCGGCAAGCCCCAGCAGTCCAAGTGGGCGGCTGCGCCGCTGTGGCTTACTCCGCGCCTGCCTCAGGGGCCGCCTTCGCTGCCTTCTTCGCGGCGCGCGGCGGGCGCTCGGGGAACTCGAAGGCGATCTTGCCTTCCTTGAGGTCCAGCTTGAGGTGCGCGTCGAAGCCACGCTTGGTGCGGTTGGAGACGAAGCCCTTGATCAGGTCGGTCTTGCCTTCGCTGAGCAGCTTGAAGGCTTGGTCCTGCGGGATCTCCTTTTTGAGGATCTCGCGGCCGAGGCGCAGGCCATCCGGGTCGCTCTTGGTCTTGAGCTCGGGGACCAGATAGGCCTTCTCGGTGCCATAGACCTTCACGGTCTTGCCATCAGGAAGGGTCACGTTGCCGAGGATCATGTCGTCGGTCAGTTCGATGACCTTGTCCTCCCTGCCTTCGAAGACGAAGTTGATCTTGAACTTGGCGTCAAGTTCGAGCCCGGCGTCGAAGGACTTGTTGAACTTCGACTTGAAGCCGATGAGCGGGCCGACGAAGCGCTTGCTGAACAGCTCGCGGGCTTCTTCTTCCGTGAGCAGGCGGCCGGCGATGTACTTCTTCGCCTTGAAGCCGCAGTCAGGCGTGCGGCACTCGTAGCTCTCGTCGGTCTGCTTGAGACCCTCGGCTCCGCACTTCGGGCAGGTGGCCTTGAGGTCGGGGAAAGCGCGGTTCTTGATCTCGGTGGCGAGCGACTTGGCGCGCTTCACGATGTCGCGCGTGTAGTCCTCGATCTCATTCATGAAGGTGGCCCGCTGAAGCTGGCCGTGCTCCATCTGGCGGAGCTTGAATTCCCACTCGCCGGTGAGGCCCGGTGAGGTCAGGCCCACGATCTCCATCTCCTTGAGGATATGGATCAGGCGCATCCCATTCGGCGTGACGTGCAGGTCGCGGCCATCGCGGACGATGTATTTCTGCGCGATCAGGCCTTCGATCGTGGCGGCACGAGTCGCTGGCGTGCCAAGTCCGCGCTCCGACATGGCTTCGCGCAGGGCTTCGTCGTCGATGAGCTTGCCGGCGCCTTCCATCGCGGAAAGCAGGGTGGACTCGCTGAAACGGGCGGGCGGCTTGGTCTGCTCGTGGCGGACCTCGACTTCGAGCGTGTTTGCCTTTTCACCGGCGGCGACGGCAGTGAGCTCGTCCTTGCCGGAGGCCACGCCGGGACGGCGGCCGTAGACTTCCAGCCAACCGGGCTTGATCAGCACGCGGCCATCGGTGCGGAAGGTATCGGTGGCTTCCGGGTTGGCGATGCGGGTCAGGCGCGTGGTCTGCTCGTATTCCGCATTCGGGAAGAAGACCGCGATGAAGCGCTTCACGATCATGTCGTAAAGCTTCTCCTCGGTGTCGCTGAGCTTGGCGACCTTGCCAGTGGGGATGATCGCAAAGTGGTCCGAGACTTTCTTGGAGTCGAAGACGCGCTTGGACTTGGAAAAACGCGGGCCGTTCTCGTTCTTGCCCTCGAGCACGGCGCGGGCGTATTCAGCCACGGGCAGGTCGGAGCTGGCGATGTCGCGCAGGGTCTCGCGCACGGTGTCCCCGTAGTCCTCCGGCAGGTAGCGGGAGTCGGTACGGGGGTAGGTGATCATCTTGTGCTTCTCGTAGAGCGCCTGGGCGATCTGGAGCGTGCCCTTGGCGGAGAAGGGGGCCTCGCGCTGGAGGGTGGTCAGGTCGTAGAGCTGCGGGACGATCTGGGACTGCGCCTTGGTCTCTTCCGTGACGGTGCCGGTCTTGCCATCGCAGCGGGCCTTGATGGCATCGGCCACCGCTTGGTCCCAGATCCGCTCCTGACGGCCGTGGGGATTGTTTTCGTCCTTCTTCCACGCTTCATCGATCCAGCGGCCGGCGTATTCACCGGCAGCGACCTCGAAGGTGGCGTGGACCTCGAAGTAAGGGGTCGACTGGAAAGCTTGGATCTCGGCCTCGCGGGTCGCCAGGATCGCCAGGGTCGGCGTCTGCACCCGGCCAGCGGCGGTAATATTAAAGCCGCCGTGGCGGGAGCGGAAGCATGTCAGGGCACGGGTCGCATTCAGGCCAACCAGCCAGTCGGACTCCGAGCGGCATTTTGCGGCATCTGCCAAGGGCCGCATCTCCTCGTCGGAGCGCAGCTTGTCCCAAGCATCCATGATCGACTGGTTGGTCATGGACTGCATCCACAGGCGCTTCACCGGCTTGCTGATGCCGCCGATGTCCATGATGTAGCGGAAAATCAGCTCACCCTCGCGGCCGGCGTCGCAGGCATTGACGATGCTGTCGATATCCTTGCGCTTGGCCAGCTTGAGCACCTGCTTCAAACGCGCCTCCGAATCCGGGATGGGGTCCAGCTCGAATTGGTCGGGGATCGCCGGCAGCACATCGAACTTCCACGGCAGTTTTTTGCCGTTCGGGCCGGTCGGCATGCGCAGCTCCACGAGGTGGCCGACGGCGGAGGTAATGACCGCCTGATCGTTCTCGAACCAAATATCACGGCCCGATCCCTCCTTCTCGAATTTCCCCAAAGCCTTGGCCAATGCCCGGCTGAGGTCGGTCATGACGCTGGGTTTCTCGGCGATGATAAGGATCTTTCCCATGGACTCTGCGGCGGTATCCGGGGCG
The DNA here is from genome assembly GCF_000739615.1 of Haloferula sp. BvORR071. GTDB lineage: Bacteria > Verrucomicrobiota > Verrucomicrobiia > Verrucomicrobiales > Akkermansiaceae > Haloferula. The sequence continues at coordinate 52,681 of NZ_BATP01000019.1, read as the reverse complement.
AGGGACTAGACGGGTGGGATAGCGCTTGGCAAGGGGATTTCCGAAAGCTTCCGCCAATCCCCGTAGGGGATGATTTTTGTTTCGAATCCCAAAGGATTACCTTTGGAGGCTGCATTTGGAGGAGAAAGGCTGCCCGGGCGGGCTTTCCGGAACCCTGCGGCCGGGGAGATCGATAAGGGAGGGTTTAGGCTGCGAGGAAAAGCCTTCAGGGCTTGGTGCAGCCGGGATTCCAAGCTTCTTTCCAGCCCTTGATGCGGCCTTGGGAGCGGTAACCGATGGCTGCGGAGGCTAGCCCCGCCAGCAGGCCGCAGATTGCCAAGGGAAACGACAGAGCCGCGACTGCTGAAATCAGCAGGCAGATGGAGGCCACTGCGAGTAGTTGCACACCAAGTTCCACAGCCATGTTGGCCGCAATTTGTCGCGGACCCACACTATAGGGGTGCTCGGCGGTGAAAAAATCCGCGGCTACCACCACAAAGTAGGCAATGATCCCGAGTAGGAGCGCAGCTAGGAAGATCGGAGGAGTCGCCCACACGGGCAAGGGGCGTGGACCGGCGAGGATGAGGGCCCAAGCGATGCAGGCGTGGAAGACACTGTACACCCGCGTCAAACCGGCCGGCAGGGCGATGCAGGCGGTGATCGTCTTGCGGACCCAGCGGGGCGTTGAGTTCATCGTCGCTCAAGCGGTTGGCGGCTGCCCGTCATTCGGAAAGTGGAGGCGCCTATGAGGTAAGGTCGAAGTCACCCGCGGCCGGATCTTTCCACGCTGCCCGCCAGTTGTTGGTGCGTTGCCGGTAGCGGACGGTGAGGAATAGTGCTGCGCCGCCGCAAACCATGCCCGCAGTGGTAAAGGCCGGGTGTCCCAAGGGCGTCGCCGCGGTTTCCATGAAAACAGTCGCGATCAAAAGACAGGCAGCGGCGACGCCGAGCAACTGGACTGCCAGCTCCACGACTATTAATACGGCGATCTCCCGGGGCGGCACGGCCTGGCGGTGCCGCGAGTTGACGTAATCGACGCCTGCGTCCACCAGATAGCCGACGACGCTGATGGTCAAAGCGATTGCGAAGGCCAGGGGATTGCCGATAGGCGTGCCGGAATGCGGTCCGAAGAAGGGGGATAGCCTTTCCGGGGCGGCCAAAAGTAAAACTCCCTCAAAACCGGCCCAGAGTATGCCGCCGATCCTGGCGAGCACCGCGGGCACACCCACGCAGAGAGTGATGATGAAGCGGGCAAAAGGCGGCACTACTCAGGATGGGGGAAGGGGATCGTGGATATGCTCCTGCACCCAGCGGTCGAGGAAGGCGGCGCGGCCGCGGTTGGTGAGGATCAGTAAATAGGCAAGTGCGATACAAAGCACCGCGGCCAGCACGCTCCTCTGCCAATCGGCGCGGGCCAAGGTAGGTGCCAGAGCGATTCCCGCTCCCACGATGCCGATGCCCTGAAGGTCGATCGCCAGATCCCAGGCCATGCGTTGGCCGATCTGATTGCCCGCCATCCGCTGTTCCGTGTCACCCAAGGTGTAGCCTACGAGCGCTTTCATCAGATGGCCGATGAGCGCCGCCGTAAGGAAGCCGAGGAACATGAGCCAATACTTTGGTTCCAAGCTGCCCATGAGCAGGAAGCCCAAGCTGGCCATGCCGCCGAAGCCGCCGAGGAACCACAGGAAGGCTCCCGGGTAGCCGACCATGATCACGATCAGAGTCCGGATGAAGGGAGGCATGGCATTTGGAGAAGACGACTTGTTCAAGGTGATGGGGCAGGATCGAAGTGGCTCGCGCGCAACTTCTCTTTCCATTGCTTGCGGCGCGCGGTGGCGTATCTCTGGAGCCACACGGCCGCGCCGAGAAAGGCCACCGCAAGCATCGCGGGGATCCAACTGCTGCCCGGGACATGATTCATCCTGCGGGCCCCGGCCACGATCACTCCGGCAGAGACCGGGGCATAGAGCAGGCTCACCGCGATATCGAGGGCTGCACAAGTCGCGAGGTGCTTGGAATCCGCCCCGTAGTCGCTGCCACGCGATAGAATGCTGCAGGCCATCATCATCAGCCAGCCGAAGGCAGTCGCCGCGATTCCTCCGAAGCCGAGGGCCACAGTTTCGACGAGCTTGTTTGCCGGCTCAAGCCACCAGAATGAGATCGCCCCGACCAATGCCATGATCCCTCCAAGCCAGAGAATCCCCGCCGGCACCCCGAGCACGAAGATCATAAGCGGGCGTATGAAGGGCGGCATGGCTGGATTCAACGCTTCACATACCGGAAACCCGGCAAGGCGCGAACCAGTTTCCGCATTTCCAGTTTCATCAGGCTGGTGGCCACCACCGGGGCGGGCAGGCCGGTGGCATCGACGATACGGTCGACGCCGGCTTCGCCCTCGCCGAGCGCGGCGAAGACCTTGGCTTCATCCGGCGGCAGTTCGGGCAAGGTGGATTTCTCCACCGTGGGCAGGCTCGCCGGGCGGGCGAAGGGCAGCTCACCGAGATCGTCGATGATATCCGCGCCGCTGGTGACAAGGGTGGCTCCTTCCCGGATCAACTGGTTGCAGCCGCCGGAGCTTTCCTGGTCAATGGGACCGGGGACGGCGTAGACGGGTCGGCCATAGTCGCCCGCCAGATTCGCGGTGATCAGCGAGCCGGACTTGCGCGCGCACTCGGTGACTACGACGGCTCGCGACCACGCTGCAACGATGCGGTTGCGCTGCGGGAAGGTCTGCTTGTCCGGCTTGGTGTGGAGAGGAAACTCGGAAACCACCGCGCCGCGGCCCTCGGCAATTTTTTCGGCGAGCGCCAGATTCTCCGCCGGGAAGAGCTGGGCCAAGCCGGAGCCGAGCACCGCGATCGTGCGGCCATTCGCGGCGAGGGCCGCTTCATGAGCTACAGTGTCCACCCCGCGGGCGAGACCCGAAACGATGGTGAAGCCGGCGTGCGCGAGCTGGAAAGAGATCAGCTTGGTGGCATTTCGCCCGTACATGGTGCAGCGCCGGGTGCCGACGATTCCGATGGCGTGGCGGTCGCGCGCTTCCAGTTTGCCCCAGACGTAGAGCAGCAGCGGTGCATCGTAGGCCTCGCGCAGGGCGGGCGGGAAGAGCTCATCATCCGGGGTGAGGATGGTGATGCCGCGCTCGGTCGCCTCGCGGAGTTCCGTCGTCGGATCGGTGAAGTCCTGCCACTTGTGCAGGATGCTTGCGGTTTCCTCGCCGATGCCATCCACCCGGATCAGGTCATCCTTGCGCGCGGCGAGAACAGCATCGGCATCCCCGAAGCGCTCTAACAGACGGCGCACGCGGATGGGGCCGATCTTCGGCAGGGAGTTGAGAGCGAGGAGGGAGTGCACGGGAAAAGGCGAAAATACTAATTTCTAAGGACCAATTTCTAAACGGAAGTGTGTGCGGAAGAGAAGAGGTGCTGGTCTAGCCAACGCGTTTCCTTTGAAGCATGCACATCATTCTTCATCACACTCTGGGTTGAAAATTAGTGCCTGGTAATTAGTAATTTTCTTCCTTCTTCCACTGCAAAAGCTGCTCCGGAAAAGGGCAGTCCGCGCAGTCACTCGCATCCTCAAGACAGAAGTCCTTGTAGATCTGCAGCAGCGCCTGGTGATGCGCGGCCTTCTTCAGCCAGGGCCCAGCGGCTTCCTCGCTGCCGAAGAGGCGGATGGCGCAGCGCTTGACCTTCTCGTTGCGGGCTCCGGCGGGGAGTTTGAGGTAGTTCGCGAAGGGTTCGCCCTCGTGCAGGACGAGCGGGAAGAGGTGATTGGCCAGCAGTTCGATGGCCTTGGCCTCGCCGAAGAGCGCGACCGATTGGCGGGATGCGGTCGAGGAGAGGGTGTGGCGGTGGGTCCAGAAGGGATCGGCGAGCTTGGCCAAGTAAGCGCTCAGGCCTTTCACATCCAAGGGCCGGGAGTGGGCGAGCTTGCGGAAGCGTGGCCAGTCTTTCACGAGGGCGGCGAGGGCCGCGACCCGCCGGTGCGGATGGTTGGCAGGCCGCTGGCCGCCGGCCTTCCATGGGATGGCGTGGGCGGATTCCCAGCGCCCGCGGGCTTTCCACCAGGTGTCCCAGAGTTGGCGCAGGTGCTCGCGGGTATCGGGCGGAGCCTTTTCATGGAGATCCGGCGCGAGGAAGCCTGCGGTGCCGAAGAGCAGCGCCTCCGCATCGGCGGGCGACTCGCGCAGCGCCGAGAGGGGCATGCGCTGGGCTAGCAGGCGCATGCCGAGGGCATTCGCACGATAGCCGAGCGTCTCCGCCACGGCCTGATAGAGCGCGGCATCCGGCCCGTGCACGTCAGCAGTGCGGAGGTAACGCGCGGCCTTGAGGTGAGCACGATGGGTCGCTGCCTCCACGATGAGATCGGAGACCGCCACCGGCGGCAATGCCGCGAGGGGATGCACACAACGTCCCGGTCGCGCGATCGCGATTTCGCGCCGCGGCAGCATCAGCACTTCCTCCACGATGTCCGTGGGAATCACCACGCGCGGGACCTCGCGGTGCTCGCGCGTGCGGGTGAAGCTGGTCGGCCCACTTGCATGGAAGACCACATGCAGGACCGTGCCATCGAAAGCAGGATCAGCACCATGACCGTGTGCCTCCCAGTCGCTGGCGCGGAGGTCGAGCTCGATCGCGCCTTCGCGCGTCTGGCCGCCGGTCTCGATCACGGCTTGCATGAAATCCGGACCGGCGGTGCGGTTCCACTCGCCGAATTGTACGATGCGCACCGTACTTCCGGAACTGTCGCGGAACTCGCGGCCAAAGGCACCTGCGAACCACAGGGCCTGCAACTCCAGTTCAGAAGGCAGCGGCAGGCGGGGAGGCTCGGCGAGGGCTCCGCCATTCCAAACGCGGGTCAGCAGGCCATGGTAGCTCATCGGCGCGGAGGTGTTGCCGGGGGCGGCGCGGGGGGGTCGATGATGTTCAGCCACGCTTGGGCGGCGGCGGCTTCCGGAAGATCCATGTAAAGCGTGCGGGCACCGCGCAGCGTCTTGATCGCGGCAGCGTTCCGGCCTTCCGCGCGATCAATGGCCGCGACGTTGAGGTCCATGCGCAGGCGGTCGGTTTTCTCAGTGTAATAATTCTTCGCCTTCTGGAAATCCATGGCGGCCTCCGCGCTGCGGCTGCGCTCGCGCTCCATCAGGCCGAGACTCTCCAGGATCACGCCGCTCTTCAGGCGGTCCGCGCCTTCGCGGAGCATGGCATCGAGTTGCTGCGGATCGTCTTTCCAGCGTTCCGTGGCGACGCGGATCGCCCGGTAATCGCGGTCGGCTTCTGATTTCTCGCCGCTGCCATCGAGGTGCAGGAAAGGCCGGTAGAGTGGATCGCCGAGGACGATATTCTGCCAGGACAGCACGGGGGCTGCCATGCAAGCGGCCTCCACCAGGGTGTATCCTGCCAGCAGGCGGGCTTGGAAAATATCGAAATGATGGGTCTTCTCGAGATAGGGCTCGTAGACATTGCCCAAGGTGGCGGCGGCACCGCGGGCCAGCAGGGGCGCGCACCAATTTTTGGAAGGATCCCGCAACTGGGCTGCGCTGAAGGAGTGCAGGTGCACGGCTACCGCGCCCTTCTTGAAATGGAAGGACGGATTGAGGAAGGGCCCGCTGACATGCCAGTCGTACCAACCGTAGTAAAGCGCGGTGTCGCGGAGAGGAAAGTTCGGGGGGAGTGTGTCAGAAAAGCGGTCCACCAAGGTGGGAATGCCGAGCTCACCGTGGAGGCGCACAATGTTCTCCAAGGAGGGGTCCCCGGCCGGCACGTTCGAATACTTTTTGGCGATATCGACCACGGCCATGCCCCACAGGCCAGTCTGCTCGGTCTCCGCCGCGTCGCGGATCATCCGTTCGCACACCGTGCGCGAAGGTCCATCGATGCGGCCCACCAGAGTTATGGGTGGCTCGCTTCCGGGAGTGCCAAGTTCCTTGCCGAAATAGGGGTTTACCAAGGCACCGGCGATCGGCAGGCCTTCGTGGCCGAGGAGCGCCAGCTCGGAATCGACGGCGGCTTCCGAAGTGGCGACCGGCGGCTGGCCGCCCGGCTTCATTTTCGGATCGGATTCGAGAGCGGCGATGCGGCTCGGCACGCCGAAGATGCAGGTCACAATGTGGATGCGGTTGACTCTAACTCCCAGCACCCCGTTCTTATCCGGCGTGCGCTGCCACCAGCCACGTTTGTCGTATTCGGCTTTGAGCGGCTCCAGCAGGCCCTTGTTGAATTCCTCGCGGCTGATCTCCTCCTTGTCCGGCAGGGGCAGGCCGACCAGGTTGGCAGCTGGGATTTGTCGGGCCGCGATGTAGTTCTCGGCCAGTGCCTTGGAATCCGCAGACGAGGAGTTATACAAGACCGCCACCGATTCCGGCGCTGGTGGCACCGGAGCGGCATGGACGACGGTGGCGAGCAGGATCAGGCAACCGATGGAGCGGATGAACACGCCCTGAGAATGCCCGCCAAGCGCCGCGGCGCAAGCCGGAGCTCCAGCAAATGCAGGGAGCGACAGAGGCCTCAGGCAAGGATCCGCAGACCATCCCAAGCGACCTGAACGCCCTGTGGCAGAATCGCCTCCAGTTCGGCATGGGGGTTCTCGTGGCTCAGGTGGGTGAGCCACGCGCGCGGAACCTGACACTCGGCGATCACGGCAAGTGCCTCCGCGGTCGAGAGATGTGTCGGATGCGGTTGCTCGCGCAGGGCATCGATGATCAAGATATCAGCCCCGCCGAGCAGCGTCATCGTGCTCTCGGGAACGTGTTTGACATCCGGGATATAGGCGACCCGGGGGCCGTCGGGCGGCTCGAAGAGGAAGCCCATCGTATCCGCCTTGGCGTGCTGCACCGGGAGGGGGGTGATCTTGAGATCGCCGACCGAAAAAGCTCCTTCGATCAATTGAGGGTCCGGCTTGATGTAGCCGCGGAAAACATTCTCCGTGGAGAAGGCCCAGCCGAACATCGTCTTGAGCACGTCCATGGTCTCCGGCGAGGCATGCAGTGGCAGCGGCGACTCGCGGTGCCAGCAGAAGGCCCGCAATTCATCGAAGCCGACGACATGATCGACGTGGGCGTGGGTGTAAATCACGGCATCCACCTTGGTCAGGCCTTCGCGCAGCGCCTGGGCGCGCAAGTCGGGGCCGGAATCCACCAGCACCGAGATATCTCCCGAGCGAACATGGATGGAAGAACGGGTCCGGCGGTCGCGCGGGTCCAGCGAATGGCAGACCCGGCAGGGGCAGCCGATCACCGGCACCCCCACGGAAGTCCCCGTGCCGAGAAAAGTCAGTTCGAAATCCGCTGCCATTGCCTTGCCGCCAGTGAGGCTGGCACCGAGCGGGGCGGGGGGCAAAGCGAAATCCCCGCCCGGAGAGCATTGCGCACAGCCGGTGGCTCTGATAGGGAAACTTGAGGAAGGAGTAAGCTGTCCATCATGGGCAATACCAAAGGAAAAAAGCTGATGGCACTTGGCGCGGCCCTTGCAATCGTACTTCCGGCGGGCCTGCTCTGTTGGAGTTCATTCAACCCGACTGCAAATCCGTCCCCCTCAAATATTGCCTTCAAAGCGCCGGTCGCGCGGCAGACACCAGAATCACCCCGGCCTGCCCGCTTAGAGTCAACGCGACAGCCGCGGGATCGTACTCGGATGGTATCCCGCCCGGGCGCAGCCAAATACATCGCGGCTTGGGATGAACAAACGCGCGGACTCAAGGGCGATTCCTTGAAGGCCGCGCAATGGCGGCTGGCCAAGGAGGCCATCGAAGAAGGCCTTGGCGGAATGGACATGGCCGCCTTCCTTGAGCACGTGCAGGGGAAGACAGGGAGTGATTTGCAGCAGTGGCTGGTGTCGCACGCGTCATCCTGCCTATATCATTCCGTTGACCGTGAGCAAGCCAAGGAGTGGATACTGGCCCTGGAGAATCCCAGGTTCCAGACGGACCTGCTCTTTTTCATGGGCACCGACTACGATGAGACGGATGGCCCTGAGGCCTTCCTCAAGCGGATTTCCCTGCCGGCTGCGCGCGAAGCCTTTCTCAGCGGATATTGCGTCAACCTCGCCCATGAGAAGCCCGAGGAGGCGGTGAAGACCTTCTTGCGGTGGAATGAGCCCGGAAAGGACATCGGAGCGCTGGGACGCGTGGTCGGAATACTTCCGGAATTCGCGGACTTCGACGGAATCGCCGAATCCTTGCATGCACTCTCCGATGCGAAAGGGGTCGGGCCGGTGAGCGAGACGCTGCTCCGGCGGTGGGCGAGTCTCGATCCGGGTCGTGCGGCGGAGTATGCGGTGAGCAATCCCGGGACCGTATTGCCCGACCACCTGGGCTCGGTGGTGGGCGTTTGGCTCCAATCATCCCCAGCGGAGGCTGCTAGCTGGGTAACGGGCTTAGCCCCCTCGCCGTTCAAGACCAGCGCCTGCGGCGTCATGGTGGCAGGACTTCTGGAGGGGGACCCTGCGCAGGCTTGGACCTATGCCTTGCAGATGGAAGATGCTGGCGCCCGTGACGCGGCCATTGAAACCGTTCACACCGCGTGGGCGAAGCTGGACTCAGTGGCGGCAGATTCAGCGCTGGCCCAGGTGAAGAGGCGCACAAGCGACGAGCACTAGAAAACCGATCCCCCATTCTCCGGCCGGGACTGCGGTCTCAGCGAAGGGGAGGAGATTACTTCCCGTTCTGTTCCAAGCGCTCCAATTCAAGCACGTTCCGAGGGCGATTGACTCCCTGCGAGGGCCGCGCATCATGCGCGCGCCGCGGCCACGCCCATGCTTACCCTGCTCAAAATCCGCAATCTCGCCCTTGTCGATGAACTCGTTTGGGAACTCGGTCCCGGCCTCGTCGGCGTGACGGGGGAGACCGGTGCCGGCAAGTCGGTGATCGTCGGGGCCTTGAAGCTGGTACTGGGCGAGCGCGCGGACAAAGGTTTGATCCGCACCGGCGAGGACTCCTGCACGGTCGAGGCGGTCTTCGAGCTGAAAGAGGTGGCGGAGATCGACGCGGTGCTGGCGGAAGGTGGGCTGGATCCTTGCGAGGATGGCTCGCTAATCGTGCGCCGCGTGATCGGCCAGAGCGCGAACCGGCAGTTCGTGAACGACTCGCCGGTGACCCTCGCGCTGCTGAAGCGGCTCGGCGAGCATCTGGTGGACCTGCACGGACCGCACGATCACCAGTCGCTGCTTTCGACCGAGCGCCAGCTTTCGATGCTCGATGCCTATGCCGGCAATGATGCCGGATTGGAGGCTTACCGCGCGACATGGCGCTCTTGGCGGGACAAGGAGACCGAACTGGCAGACCTGCGCCAAGCGGAGACGGCGGGCACGCAGGAGCTGGATTTGCTGCGTCATCAGGTCACGGAGATCGATGCCGCGCAACTGAAGCCGGAAGAGGAAGACGAGATCGCCGACCGCTACCGGCGCGCGAGCAATTCGACACGGCTGGTGGAGCTTTCCGCGGCGGCGGCTTCGGCCTTGGGCGAGGATGAATCCGGGGTGCTCACGCGCTTGTTAGAAGTGCAACGCCTGGTGCGGGAATTGGAAAAGCTGGACCCCAGCGTCCGCGAACGCACCCAAGGCCTGGAAGGCGCAGTGATGGAACTGCAAGAGTTGGAACGCTCGCTCGCCGACTACTCGGAGGATCTCGATATCGACCCCAAGGAAGCCTCACGGCTGGAAGAGCGCGTGAATCTTTTCGAAACCCTGAAGCGCAAGTATGGTGGCAGTGACCTCGCGACCGTGCTGGCCCACCGCGACCGCGCGGCCGCGCGCCTGGACTCGGTGGAGAACCGCGGCGAGCGCTTGGAGCAACTGGCAGCGGAGGCCGCTCAGCTCCGCGAGGCGACCGACAAGGCGGGCCTCGCGCTCTCCGCGAAGCGCAAGAAGGCCGCGCCCAAGCTGGCGAAGGAGATTGCAGCACAGCTCAAGGATCTCGGCTTCAAGCAATCGTCCTTCGAGGTCCAGGTCGCTTCTAACAAGGAACCCGCGGCCTCCGGCCTGGAAGGCATTGATTTCCTCTTTGGCCCGAATCCCGGCGAGCCGCTGCAGCCGCTGCGGCAGATCGCTTCCAGCGGTGAAATCAGTCGCGTGATGCTGGCGGTGAAGAGCGCACTGGCGGAGCAGGATGCTACCCCTCTAATGGTTTTCGACGAGATCGACGCGAACGTCGGCGGCGAGATTGCCCGCGCGGTGGGCAAGAAGATGGCGGTGCTCGGCGCGAAGCACCAGGTGGTGGCGATCACCCACTTCCCGCAGGTCGCCGCACTCGCCGCGCGTCACTATGTGGTGGAGAAGGAAGTCGCTGGCGGCCGCACCCGCTCGCGCATGTTCCCGGTGAATGGCGAAGGGCGGATTTCAGAACTCGTGCGCATGCTCGGCGGGGGCGGGGACTCGGCGCGGGCGATGGCGGCGAGTTTGCTGGCTGAAGCTTGAAGGAAATCCAGGCGCTGCGCTCTGGTTCTGCTTGAGGCAAATCTCCGGATCGGTCATTTTCTAACCACGGTTCCTGTCATGAAGCTGAGCGAATTGGATGAAATTCACCGGTCTCCCGGGAGCTGGATTCTTGGCGTCGTCTATTTCGCGCGCCGCGATCCCCGGCTCTTGGTTAGGAAGCGGATTGGAGCACTCGGGTGGACTTTGAATTTTGCCCGCCCGCTGGCGATTCCCTTCCTTCTGGTGACCTTGCTAGTCCTCTGGTTGGGGCTGGACGCCGTGGCTTCCTTGGAATGGTCGAAGTCGGTAAAATGGGGTGCGGCGTTTGGCCTCATTTCCACGTTGATTGCCGTCTGGGCTTGGGCGGCAAATCCGCGGCGCTATATTGATTGAGTCGCTCACGACTCTCTGATCCAGGTTCGCGTCTTTCCGTTCCCTCTATGAAACGCAAGCCCCGCAGCTTCAAAGCCACGCCCCTCCAGGTGGACGCTCCGTCCGGCCAGGTGGCGCGCGAGCTTGGCCTGCCGTGGAAGCACACCGGCATGCCGAAGCTGGTCCTCGGCCGCCGCGAGTGGATCGGGCTGCCGGAATTCGGGGTCGGCCCGCTGAATGCCAAGACCGACAGCGGGGCGCGCACCTCCAGCCTGCATGCGGAGGAAATCCAGGTCGCGCCGGATGGTCTGAATGTCTTTTTCGTCACCCGGGATCACTACGGGCGGCGCGTCACCTGCGAGGCGGCGATCGTGAAATCCACCCGTGTGAAAAGCTCCACCGGAGTCTCGCGCCGCCGCCACGTGATCGAGACCGAGGCGATGCTGGCCGGCGGTTTCACCTGGCGGATCCGCCTGACTCTGGCGAACCGCTCGGACATGCGCAGCCCTATGCTTTTAGGGCGCCAGGCGCTCGCTGGATATTTTCTCATTGACCCGCAGGGCAATCATCTTGAGGGAGCGCTGCGCGATCTCGAAGCGCACTTCCCCGGCTGCCACCGTTCATGAAAATCCTCGTCCTGTCGCGTAACGCGAACCTTTATAGCACCTCTGCCCTCGTCAATGCCGCGGAGGCGCGGGGCCACGAAGTGCGGGTGGTGGACTACCTCCGCTGCTACATGAACATCACGGCGCACAACCCGAAGATGTTCATCGAGGGCGAGGAACTGACCGCGGATGCAGTGATCCCGCGGATCGGCGCCAGCCACACCTTCTACGGTAATGCTGTGGTCCGTCAGTTCGAGATGATGGGCGTCTTCACCGTGAATGACTCGGTGGCGATCGCCCGTTCGCGCGACAAGCTGCGCAGCATGCAGCTCCTGGCGCGCAAGGGGGTCGGGTTGCCGATCACCGGCTTCGCCCACTCCACCGACGCGACCCGCGAGCTGATCAAGATGTGCGGCGGCGCGCCGCTGGTGATCAAGCTGCTAGAGGGCACGCAGGGCGTGGGTGTGGTGCTCGCCGAGACCGCCAAGGCCGCCGAGTCGGTGATCGAGGCCTTCAAGGGCCTGCGTGCCGACATCCTCGTGCAGGAATTCATCAAGGAGGCGAAGGGCGCGGACATCCGCTGCCTCGTGGTCGATGGAAAGGTGGTAGCCGCCATGAAGCGCCAAGCGGCGGAGGGCGAGTTCCGCTCGAACCTCCATCGCGGTGGTACTGCGGAGAAGGTGAAGATCACCCCGGAGGAGCGCTCGGTGGCGATTCGTGCCGCCAAGATCATGGGCCTGAATTTCGCGGGGGTGGACCTCTTGCGCTCAAACCACGGACCAGTGGTGATGGAGGTGAATTCTTCCCCGGGTCTGGAAGGTATCGAGAAGTCCTCCGGCAAGCCGGTGGCGGACATGGTGATCGACTTCATCGAGAAGTCCGCCGTGAAGCCGCCCAAGCCGCCGAAGCCGACGGATAAGTGATTCTCCCTCCCAACCATGAAAGATTGGATCGTCCTTCATATTGATGCGCTGATCCCCATGGTGGTGGGGATCGTTGTGTTGGTGAAGTTGCGGTTTTGGCCAAAGCACAACAGTGACTCGCTGGACAGAGCCAAGAAGCGGCAGACCCTCATTGCTGTAGGCGCGCTGCTCGTCGTCATCGGGGGTAGCCGGTATTTCACCGATTCTCTGGCGACGGGATCGCAGCTGCGGGACATGTCCGGGTATGAGACTTCGTCGCGGAAATTGGACCCATCCAAGCTCAAGAGAGTGGACCCGTCTGAATTCCTTAAGCCAGTCACTGCAACGACGGATGACGGGATGGCCTCGGCGGAATTTCCGATGACTCCCGTGAGGCATGAGGCGGTAGACCGCAAAATGGGAATGGAAGCCAAGCGCGTCACGCATGAAGTCGACATCGATGGTGGCGGCTTGAATCTGAGTCTGAGCTTCAGCGAGTATCCTGCCGGGTCCGAAGGAGCAAAGAACGAGGAGAGGCTGCAGGGATTGAAGCAACTTCTGCTGGAAGCCGGATACCGGCCTCTCAGAGAGGCAGGCACCCTCGCCGGAATCTACGAGATGGTGGTTGAGAATGCAGAGACTGGAGGGCGGCTCAGCATGCGCTTGAAGTTTGCAACGCGCGGTCTCTACCGCGTCCTGGCCACTTCGAACCGCGCTTACCACGACGACGCGAGAATCGAACCGTTTTTGAACTCGTTCACCGTCAAGTAGGCCGGGAATGGAAACATAGTCCGCACAGAGGGCTGTGCGGACCACTCTCGGAGCCCTCACTTCAGCCCCTTGATCCGGTAGAGCACCACCTTCGACTTGTAGTCGTCCTCGATCATCACCCGGTATTCGCCGTCCTTGCCGAGGCGCGCACTTACTGTCTCGCGCAGATCCTGCAAGCCCACCTCGCCGATCTCCGGTCCGGGCTCGACGTGGCCCACCGCGCTGCCATCGCGGGTGCGGAAGATCTCCACCCGCCCGGTGCACACCCCCGCCGACTTCGAAGCTCCCGTGTAGGGCACGAAGATGAAATCCCCCGCGACATCGAAGCCCATCGGCTCGCAAGACTCGTGGCCGGAGGACCCTTTCACGTAGGGTAGGGTCACAGTCCATGCGCATTTCCGCTCGCCTTTCAGCCAGTGGTCGTAGCGGGCCAGCACCGGGCCCATCGGTTTCCAGTGCTGATTCTTGTCCTCCGCGGTGCTGCCGCCGAGATACATCGTGTCCGTCGCGGGATCGTAGCGCAGCCGCTTCACTTCTTGGAATTCCGCGGGGTGGGGGAAGCTTTGGATCGTGGCGAAGTCCCAGCGCGGATTTTCCTTCGGATCGAGCCCTTGTGAAGGGAAGAGGCGGATCCCGTCCTTCTCCGTCGCCAGCCAGACATTCCCGGCCGCATCTACCCACCACCCTTGAGCGGAAGGCGCATCGTCCCCTCCATTGGCGGTGAACTCGCCTTCGTCGAAGGCTCCGTTGCCGTCCGCGTCCCGCCAGATCCACTCACCCTTCTCGGGCTGGTGAGGCGGCCACTCGGTCTTCACCTTCACGTGCTTCTTCGCGAAGAGACCGGAAGGAATTGCGATTTCGCCATCGGATTCCGGCGCGAAGCGGTAGACCTGCAAGTGCTCGCCGTTCATGTCATTGACGAAGAGCACCCGTTGCCCGCCAATCCGTCGCAACCACGCTCCGCCCGACCAGATGTGCAGCCGAGGATCTTCGGGATATTTCACCCGGTTCAGGGTGAAGGCATGATAGCTTGCTTCCTTCCCTGGTGGCTTGCTGGGATCGAAACGAAAATGCTCCTCCTTGGTGTAGACTCCAGTTTCGTCCCCGGGGTCGAAGTCAGCCATGTCCACGAAGGTCAGGCCGACAAGCCGCCAGAGCAGCGCTTGCGACTTCAAGTCGTAGCACTCCAGCACTGTGCCCCCACCGCCGCTCTGGCCGTCTTGGGCGACATAGAGCCGGTCCTTGGCATCGCAGCCGATCGCAGTGATATGGTTGAATTTTTTATCGGCAAAGATTCCAGGAACGGGGGCAAGGATGCCTCCTTCCGCCCCGATCTTTCGCTGCGCGACCAGCGTGCGCGGATCGATGTGAAACGGATGGATCTGCTCGCCGGGGCCGTCTTCCACCACCAGTGGCCGTCCTTCGGCATCGAAGCAGAAGGCTCTCGCATCGGGAATCGTCGAGATCAACTGAGGTCCTCCCGCCGTTTTCCCCTCTGGGGTGAAGGCTTCGAGCCCTGCGTAAAGATCCTTCGTCCGTCCGCTCATCATCCAGACCTTCCCCGTCGGGCCCAGTGTAAGAGGTCCGGTGCGCTCCACCTCCCACGAGTTGAGTTGCTGCATCGTCTCACAATCGAAGACCTTGATCCGGCGCTCTTGGGGAGCCACGACATAGACCCGCGATTCATCCGCGCATATCCCGGTGATCGGGTTGCTGTCATCGTCCGCGACTTCAGCGATGACCAGGAAGGACTCGTTCAAGGTGTCGCCCTTGCCGCCCTTGCCACCGGGGAATGGAGCGGCGGACCGGATGTCGCTGCGCGGGCGCCGTGATATGCCGTACCACTTCTTGCCCTTGGGCGGCCAGGTCCCTGGATCGACCAGTCCGCCGCCCTCGTTGCTCACGCACATGGCGATGAACAGGTACTTGGAATTGGCGGCCACCGCCTTGCCGCCACCATTGCCCCAGCCGTGGGTGTGGCCCGCGTAGCCGATGAGTTCGCCATCGCGGTATTCCCCGACGTTGCCGCCGCCCTCCTCCCACTCCACGTTTGTGAAGACGGTGCCATCGGGCGTCACCGTAATGGCGGCGATATCCTGCTGGACCCATTTCTGTGCTCCGCCGTAGCTATTGCCGATCCACGAGCTGACTGCCGGCAGGGCCGGGCTGGTGAATTCCGCGGCACTCGCGGGACCCGCCATCAGCAGCAAGGACAGCGCGGATTCGGCGACGGGTCGGAAAGGAACAGGAGGCATCGTTGCAAGCCTACGGGTTCTGGGTAAGTCGTGTTTCACACCCGGGGAGCTGTTCCCGACCCGCAATCGAGCCGTATTTTCCCGATTGTCCCCACCGGCGGGATTCGCTGAAGTGCGATCCATGCGCATAGCTCTGCTCGCCGTCGCCCTGATCAGCTCCCTTGCCGCCGTGGAACCGGCGATCATCCCGCTGCCAAAGGAGATGAAGATGGGGGAGGGAAGCTTTCCGGTGGTGGAAAGCAGCGGAGAGCCCCGCGCAGGTATCCGTTACGACCGCGAGCTTGAAGGGATCGCCAACCTTTTCGCTGCCGATCTGAAGGAACGTGCAAACGGGGACATCAAATTGGTGAAAGAGGAGCTGCGGATCAAACTGCCCCACGAGATCCGGCTCGATCTCGACACCTCTCTCCCCCTCAAGCCCGGCGGCTACAAGCTCGAGGTAAAACCAGAAGGGGTGACAGTGATCGGCAAGGACGTCGCCGGTGCGTGGTACGGCACCCGTAGTATTCTCCAGATGCTTCCGCCGAAGGGCACCGAGGTGTGGGCCACCACGAAAGGGGTATATCTGCCTGCGATCTCCATCACCGACGAACCCCGCTTCTCCTGGCGCGGCATGCACATGGACGTGGGCCGCCACATGTATCCGGTGGAGGACATCAAGAAGTTCATCGACTGGTTGGCCTTCCACAAGCTGAACACCCTGCACTGGCACCTCACGGAGGACCAGGGCTGGCGCATCGAGATCAAGAAGTATCCCAAGCTCACGGAGGTCGGCGGCTTCCGGGATTCCACGCCGCCTTACGGCAACCGCGACAGCGACGATGGCAAGCGCTACGGCGGCTTCTACACCCAGGAGCAGATCAAGGACCTCGTCGCCTACGCCGCCGCGCGCCAGGTCACCATTGTGCCGGAGATTGATATGCCAGGCCACATGGCCGCCGCGATCGCCGCCTACCCGGAGTTCGGGAATAGCGACATCCCCAACTACGCGCCGAAGGTCCGCACCCGCTTCGGTGTCCTCTACGATACCCTCGCGCCCACCGAGGAGACCTTCAAGTTCATCGATGATGTCCTCACGGAGGTCTGCGCGCTCTTCCCCTCCACCTACATCCACACCGGTGGCGACGAGGCCCCGAAGGACCAGTGGGAGCAGTCCCCCCGCGTGAAGGAGCTGATGAAGAAGGAGGGCCTGAAGGACGGCCACGACGTGCAAAGCTACTTCGTCAAGCGCGTGGAGAAGATCCTCGAAGCGAAGGGCCGGAAGTTGATTGGCTGGGATGAGATTCGCGAGGGCGGGCTCTCGCCCAAGGCAACCGTGATGTCATGGCGCGGCGAGCAAGGTGCGGTCGATTCCGTGAAGGAAGGCCACGATGTGGTGATGGCCTCCACCAGCCATCTCTACCTCGACCACTACCAGCTCCCGAAGAACCCGGAGCTGGCCAAGGGCGTGGAATACGAGGCATGGGGCGGCTTCCAACCGATCTACAACGTCTACTCCTACGACCCCGTGCCAAAGGCCCTCAATGCGGAGGAAGCCAAGCACATCCTCGGTGTCCAGGGCCAGCTCTGGTCCGAGTATATCAGGTCCTACGACAAGCTGGAATACACCGCCTTCCCGCGCATCGCCGCCGTGGCGGAGATCGCTTGGAGCCCGCTGGAGAAGAAGAACTACGACGACTTTCGTAGTCGTCTTGATCCAATCATGAAGCACTACGATGCCGCGAAGGTGCGCCACGCCGTGCCACTGGCCGCTCCGAAGCGTGAGACCAAGGACGGCGGCACCATCCAGACCTCGCTGGGCACCTTCCGGCCTCTTTTCCTGTGGCCCGAGTTGGCCTACGACGGTGACCCGGAGACCTTCTTTTGGTCCGCGGCCAAGGTGAAGGCGGATGACTATTTCACGCTCACGCTGCGCGCCGCCGTATCCGGTAAGGTCAAGGTTGTTACCGGCGGCAAGATCGGGCCCTTCCCGGATCATCTGGAAAGCGGTGTTCTGGAGGCTTCCGCGGATGGGAATACCTGGACGCCGGTTGCCGATTTCAAGTCTGGCACGGCGGAGGGCATCTTGCCTGCGGGCACGACCAACGTGCGCATCCGTGTGACCAAGGCCCAGGAGTCATGGTTCACCCTTGGCGAGATCGTTTTCGAAAAGTAGTCCGCGAGGTGGTTCGCTCGGTCCTCTGGGCGGACGAAGCAGTTCTGACGGCTGACCTCATCCGGGCCCTCAGGTTGAGGTCCGCCTGTAGAACAGCTTCCACTGCACAAAGGGTCGGCCTGCTTCCGTCACAAATCGCAAATTGCCTGCGCATCTTCCCGATTGTTCCGCCCCTTGGGATTCGTTGAACTGCGACCCATATGCGAAAAGCCCTGCTTGCCACTGCCTTGTTGTCCTCGCTTGCCAGCGCGGAGCCGACCATCATCCCGCTGCCGAAGGAGATGAAGGAAGGGCAGGGGAGCTTCCCGGTGTCGCCGGAGACGGGCATCCGCTACGATGCTGCGCTCGACGGGATCACCAAGCTCTTCGCCGCGGACCTCAAGGAGCGCACCGGCCAAGAGCCGAAGACCGTCCGCGAGGAGCTCCGCATCATGCTGCCCTCAGAGATCCGGCTGGACCTGGACAACTCGCTGGACCTCAAACCTGGCGGCTACAAGCTGGAAGTCACCCCGAAGGGCGTCACCGTGATCGGCAAGGACGTGGCCGGTGCATGGTACGGCACTCGTAGTATTCTCCAGATGCTGCCCGCCAAGGGCACGGATGCATGGACCGACAAGGCGGGTGCGCCGGTTCCCGTGGTCTCGATCACCGATGAGCCGCGCTTTGTTTGGCGCGGCATGCACCTCGATGTCGGCCGTCATTTCTTCCCGGCAGAGGATATCAAGAAGTTCATCGACTGGCTGGCCTTCCACAAGCTGAACACCTTCCACTGGCATCTCAGCGAGGACCAGGGCTGGCGGATCGAGATCAAGAAGTATCCCAAGCTGACCGAGGTCGGAGCCTTCCGCGATTCCTCGCCGCCCTATGGCAACCGCAACTCGGACGACGGCAAGCGCTACGGCGGCTTCTACACCCAGGAACAGATTAAGGACATCGTGGCCTACGCCGCGGCGCGCCAGATCACCATCGTCCCTGAGATCGATATGCCTGGTCACATGGCGGCGGCGATCGCAGCCTATCCCGAGTTCGGCAATTCCGATATCCCCGGCTACGCGCCGAAGGTGATCGGCCGCTGGGGCGTGCATCCCTACACGCTCGCGCCGACCGAGGAGACCTTCCGCTTCGTCGATGACGTCCTGACCGAGCTCTGCGCGCTCTTCCCCTCCCAATACATCCACATCGGCGGCGATGAGGCCCCCAAGGACCAGTGGGAGAAGTCCCCGCGGGTCAAGGAGCTGATGAAGAAGGAGGGGCTGAAGGACGGTCATGACGTGCAGAGTTACTTCATCAAGCGCGTCGAGAAGATGCTTGAGAAGAAGGGCCGCAAGCTTGTCGGCTGGGATGAAATCCGCGAAGGCGGCCTCTCGCCGAATGCCACGGTGATGTCATGGCGTGGCGAGGGCGGTGGCATCGCTTCCGCGAAGGAAGGCCACGACGTGGTGATGGCCTCTAACAGCCATCTCTACTTCGACCACTACCAAGGTGTCGCGAAGGACGAACTCGCCAAGGGCGAGCAGTTCGAAGCGATCGGCGGCTTCCTCCCGATCTCGAAGGTCTATTCCTACGACCCCGTGCCGAAGGCCCTCAGCCCGGCGGAGGCCAAGCACGTCCTCGGTGTCCAAGCCCAGCTCTGGACCGAGTACATGAAGGATTGGTACAAGGTGGAATACATGGCCTTCCCGCGCGTTGCCGCACTGTCCGAAGTCGCGTGGACCCCGGTCGAGCGCAAGGACTACGCGGGTTTCCGCGGTCGCCTCGATGGCATCCTCAAGCACTACGATGCCGCGGGCGTGAAGCACGGTGATCCCCTCGACCCGCCGAAGCGCGAGACCAAGGACGGCAGCACCATCACGACCTCGCTCGGCGCCTATCAGGACCACTGGCCCGAGTTCGCCTACGACGGGAAGCCCGGCACCTTCTTCTGGGCCGATCGCGCCCTCAAGGCGGATGACCACGTGACCCTGAAGTTCCGTGCCGCCGTCTCCGGCAAGGCCAAGGTAGTCACCGGCGGTCCCGCCAGCCAGAACGGCGACAAGCTCGCTGGTGGCGTGCTGGAGGCCTCCAGCGATGGGTCTCAATGGACCCAGGTTGCGGAGTTCAAGGACGGCAGCGCAGAAGGCGCACTGCCCGCCGGCACCACCGGCCTGCGCATCCGCGTGACCAAGCCCCAGGAGAACTGGCTGATCATCCACGAGATCACCGTGGAGTAATAGCAAGCGCAGGCGTGGTGGCGAGACCACGGAAGCGACGAGTGCGGCTCGACCCACGCTACAGCGTCAGCGTTCGAGCCCGCACTCGACTCTCCACGCGCCATCGATGCACAGGAGAGCCACTGATTGAGCCGTTTCCTCAGCGCTTCTCGCTGCTGGCGTCCTTCAATACCGCGAAGAACGCGGGCTTCGGCTTCAACGACCGGTCAATCAGCAGGGGATAGTTGCTTCGCCCCCGGATCGGGAAATGGTTCAGCCAACTCTGCCCATCGTGCAGGCCCCAGAGGGTCACACGGGTGACTGACTTCGGGTACTTCAGATAAACTTGGAATAGCTCTGCATAGCGGCTCGCCAGCTTTCCTTGGATCTCTTCCGGAAGCCCGTCGGCATAGGGATTCAAGGCCGGGTCGGCTTGCTCCCGGCGATTGATATCGGCAATCCCCGCTGCCCCTCGTGATGGCAGCACATCCACATCCAGTTCGGTCACCATCACTTTCAGTCCCAAGGCAGAGATCTGCTTGATGGTTTCCTCCACCTCCGCAAGGGGCGGCTGGCTCAATTGGAAGTGGGACTGCGTACCCACTCCGTCGATGGGCACACCACGCTCGATCAGACCTCGCAGCATCGCAATGCAGCGGGCGCGCTTGCGTGGATCTTCCAAGCCATAGTCGTTGTAATAAAGCTCGGCCTTGGGGTCTGCCTCCTTCGCGAAGCGGAAGGCTTGGTCGATGAAATCATCGCCGATGATGCGCTTCCAAGGCGAGTCCCTCAAGGTCTCCGGACCGCCATCGGCCAAGGCCTCATTCACCACATCCCAGCCGTGAATGCGACCCTTGTAGCGGCCGACCACCATCTGGATGTGATCCCGCATCCGTTTCAGCAAGAGTTCGCGGGTCGCGGGCTTGCCATCCTCGCCCTGGAAGACCCAAGCGGGAGTTTGGCTATGCCACACCAGCGTGTGCCCGATCAGCTTCATGCGGTGCTTCTCCGCGAAGTCGGCATAGGCATCGGCTCGCTTGAAATCGTAGCGCCCGGGCCACGGCTGCAGCGATTGCCACTTCAAGTCATTCTCAGGCGTGAGTGACGAAAACTGCATCGCGGCGATCTCGGCTTCCTTCGGCGAGCGTCCATCGATTTGCGCCGTGTTGAGCGCCACTCCGACCAGGAAATGGTCGGCAAAGGCCGTGCGTAGGCTGGCCTTATCCTCGTTCTTTGCCGCGTGTGAGAGCCCCGCCACCCAGATGGCTGTCAGGACGAGGAGCAATCCCAGTGAAGGAGATCTCATGATCAGGATGGGCTAGGCCGGGCTACATCGCTGCCGCCGGCCCCGGCAGGCAGGTCTCAACGGAAAATCTTTTGGGCAAACTCATACAGGATGTGCGCCCAGTGGGTGGCATCGTGGCCATTGCCGTCCACGTGCCACACATGGGGCACATCTTTCTCCTTCAAGTAGGCATGCATCCCTTGGCTGATATTGATCAGGCCGTCCTTGTTGCCACAGGTGAGCAGAAGATATTTGAGTTTGGCTTTTGTAGCGGCCGGATCCGGAACCAGGGTCGCCGGCGGCTTGGTATTGGGAGCGGAGGAGAAGGCTCCAATCCAAGCAAAGGTGTCTAGATGGGTCAGTCCGAAGTTCAGCGTCTGTCCTCCTCCCATCGAGAGCCCTGCGAGCGCCCGGTGTTCCCGGTCGGCGAGCGTGCTGAAGCGGCCATCAATCGCCGGGATCACATCGTCGAAGAGGTCCTTCTCGAAGTCGGCAAAGGCGGGGGCAGCTGCATAGATATCGCCCTCCGCACGGTCGTTCTTCTGGGCCCTGCCATTCGGCATCACGACGATCATGGGCACGGCCTTCTTGTCGGCGATGAGCTTGTCCATCAGCGCATCCACCTTGGCAAAGCGCTGCCATTCGGTCTCATCCCCGCCGATCCCGTGCAGGAGATACAAGACCGGATACTTGGTTTCCTTCGAGTATTCGGCGGGTGTGTAAACCTGCATCCGGCGCTTGGTTCCGACACTCTTCGACTCGTATTCCACCATTTCCAGCCGGCCGTGGGGAATATCCGCCACCGCCGTGTTGAAGCCCGTCGGCGGCTCCTCGAAGGCCGGCTTGTCATCCGGTCCGAGAACAACCGGACGGCTCAGGGCTGACTTGGGATCAGGCTTCGGCTCAGCGGAGTGGCTGATCGCGGAAGTCGCGACGAATGCGGTCAAAGCGAAGGACAACGCGGCTTTCATCTGGGTAGGGAGCTTGGGGCGAATTCGGAACAGGAGGGATCCTGACCAAATTACACCCCGTCCCGGGCGCGATGTTTCGGCTCGTGCCACGAATTCGCGATCCGCGGCCGCGAAGGTGCCGGAAATCGTGTCATCCCTCGGCTTCGCTACTATCGCGGACAGGCAGTGGGCCGTGCGGCCTTGATCGACCCGCTACTCCCTAAAAGTACTGGTCCCGCAAGGACCCGTCGTGGGTCCCCTTCCTGAGACAGCAGTTCTTGAAATTTGGAACTGGAACCGCAGGGACAGGGATCGTTCCTGCCGAGCTTTTCGCTGAGTTCCTTGTCGCCGTTTACCACCCGGAAACTTCGCTTCACGCGGGTCTCGGAGGGGAAGCCCTTGCGACGCTTACTGGTCCGCTCGTAGAAAGCAGCCGCCGTCTTGCTCGAATGTGGAGTCGTTCATGGTGTCCTCCTTGTTAAGTTAGGTCGGGGCGGACCATGGCGGCGCGGCCCCGACCTGTCGAGCTACTTCGAGCTTACAAGCCCAGCTTGCCGCGCCCCGGCACGCGCTTCCACACCGGACCATTCGGGTCGTAGGGTGGCGCATTGTCGGCCTTGGCAGGGGGCGGCACCTCGTTGTCCAAGCGGAAGAGCGGGAAAACCGGCGATCCCGAGGAGCTGGCCTCATACTTCTGGCCGACCTCCTCGATCAGCAGGGAGGCGCAGAACAAGCCGCCCGGGATTTCGCTGACCAGGATCTCGATCGGATACTTTGTGCCTGCCTCGGCAGTGAATTCCGCGCCAGCGGCCAGGCCGCCGATCGCGCCGTTCCAGTTACGGGTACTGTCGTACTCGTAGTAGGTCACCGGGCGCTTCATCGGGTAGTCCTTGCGGAAGATCTTTTCCCAATCCTCATTCTCGGCCTTGCCCTTGAGGAACTGGATGCCATTGCCGGCGAGGTAGATGCCCGCGGTGCCGGAGGTGAAGCCGTGGTCGAAGACGTGCTTGTTGTTGAAGCGGACCACCAGCACGTCATCCCCCGCGCCGATGAAGCGGTATTTCCCGCTGCGCGGTGGGGTCACATTCCCGCGGTAGACCACCACCCAGCGGCTCGGCTGCACTTCCTTTTCGCAGGAGAAGGCGGCAGGAGCGGCATCCGCGGGCATCAGTGGGATGTAGAGCTTGGTTTGGTAGAGTTTGACGCTCGCCTTGTAGTAGTCGTCCAGGATGCTCTCCTTCCAGCCGCGGTTGCAGAACTCGTGGATCACATCGCGGATCTTCTCGTTGGTCATCCCGGAGTCCTTCCGCTTGTTGGTCTGCTTCAGGTCATAGAAGCTGCCCTCGAGCGCATTCTCGTTCGGATTGATCATGCCGAAGGGATTCTGCATGCCGGTGCCCATTCCCTTGCCCGGGCCGGTTCCGCTGCCGAAGCCTTGGCCGTGACCATCCCCACGGCCACCGCCGCTGCCGCTGCCACCCATGCCACCGGCCATCCCGCCCGAGCCGATCTGCCCGAGCGAGGCCATCTGGGTTGACTCATCCTGCTCCGGCAGGGCGATCCGGCTGGCGGCACCTTCCACGACCACGCGTGACAGGTTCGGCCGCACCTGTGACGCCTGCTTCTTGGCCATCTTGTCCTGCGAGGCAGGATTGCCGCCACCGCCGCCGGTGGGCATGAAATCAACCAGCTTCTCATTCGGCGGCGGAATGATTCTCAGCACCCAGACCGCGCCTATGCATAGCAGGATCACGTGGATGATCACTGAGACGGAAAGCGAGCCACCACCCAGCCGCTGCCAGAAGGACAGCTTCGGCTTTTCATAAATCACCTGGGTCTCGGGCTCCGGCTCAAGGGGAAGGGTTTCGTCGAAGTCGTCTTTGCTCATCGGGGTTTCGGGATGCCATGGGGGAAACGACTGCGACGACGGAACCTTAGGAAAAAGCCTCCGGAACTTCATGAAAACGAATTTCACAGACCAAAAACCAGCATCGGACGTCGCCTTGTGCCGCCCTCTCAGAACACAAAAAACCCCGGTCGCAATGACCGGGGTCTTTGGTTTTGAAGCTGATTAAATCCGCCCGGGAAGAGCTTAGATCGACTTGCGACCGCCGCCCATACCAGTGCCACCGGCATTCAGGAAGCGGTAGTAAACCTCGAGCATCAGCGTGCAGAGGGCGGTGCGGTAGACCGCGCCGTTGATATTGGCGTCGGCATACTGGCCACCCACGGCGCGGAGCTTCTGGCCACCGCCGGGGATCTTGAAGGAACCGTCGCCTTCCTGATTGTTCAGGAGCTGGTCGCGGAAGAGGTCGTTGTAGAACTTCCAGTCATCGCCACCCCGCTGCATCATTGCCTGCGACTCGTAGTAGTGGCCGTAGAGATCCGCGAATTGGCTGTTATAGTCGAACTTGGTATTGGCCCGGAGATACTCCGCGCCCTTGCGGACCGTCGCGCTACCGCCCTTGCCCCACATCTGGTGGCAGAGCATGCCCACACCGGTGAGGGTGAAGTAGGAACCGTCGCCTGCCGGGGTCTTGCCAGCGTAGCCGAAGCCGCCGTTTTCAGCCTGGCAACCTTCAAGATACTTGAGGCCCTTGTTGATGGCACCGGTCATGCCCTTGTACTTTAGCTTGGAGTGCTCGCAGGCCTTGAGCGCCTGGATCTGCCAGCCGGAGATCGAAACGTCACCGCCGCGGTCATTGTCCGTGACGTAGTCGTAGTCCCAGCCACCGGAGCGCTCGTGCTGCTTGTCGATGATGATCTGGCCGGCCTTCTGGGTCACCTCCATGAGGTTCGGGATATCGACCTTGAGCTCGCGGCAGAACGTGGCGGCTTCGCCGAGCGCGTAGGTCGCGATCGCGTGCTCGTAGGGGTAGTGCTTGTCGCCGAGCACCGTGGTGAGCTTGCCGTCATTGTCGCCGCGCGAGCCGACATTCACCAGATAGACGATGCCGTTCAGGCAGGACTGGCCGAATTCCTCGGAAGCCGGGGTTTCGCAGTGGCCGAAGTAGGCCAGCAGGGCCAAGCCGGTCATGGCGCACTGGTTCTTGTCACCCCATGAGCCGTCGGAGTTCTGCTTGGACTTCAGCCATTGCAGCGCCTTGGTCACTGCCTCGTCGCACTGTGGGGTGCCACCGTTGGCGGTCAGACGCTCCAAGCGGTCTTCCTTCGAGCAGCGCTTGCGCATCGACTCAGGGATCAGGCCGAACATCTTGCCCGAACCACCGCCGCCGAAACCGAAGCCCTTGCCGTCGCCGCGACCGCCGCCGCTGCCCTTGCCGAAGCCGCTGCCTTCGCCGGCACCGCCGAGGCCGCCGGACATGCCGCCGCCGCTCAGTGAGCTGAGGGTGGACATCTCGCCGAAGTTGTCACCCGGGTCCGGAATCGAGAAATCCGACTTCGCGCCTTCCACGAAGACCCGCTTCACGTTCTGCGAGGGGGTCATCTGGGCGCGCTTCTTCTGCTGCACGTCATACTGCATGCCACGCTCGCCACCGCCGCCGCCACCGCCGCCGTTCGGCATGAAGTCGACGGTCTTTTCCGGCGGGTAGATTGTGCGGAAAACCCAGAAGGCACCGAGGATCAGCAGCACCACGTGGAAGAGGATCGCGATCGAAAGCGCGCCGCCGCCGATCCGCTGCCACATGCTGAGCTTCTTGCGCTCCATCAGCACCGGCCCTTCCTGGTACTCGTAGTACTCCTGGGGCTGCTCGCCCTGGGGCGATTCGTAGTATTCAAACGAGCCGTCGTCCTTGTTGGGATCGTTCATGGGCTGGGGTAATTGGTTTTTCCGTCGAAAAGTGGCGAGGCAAGGAAACGCTAAGTTCCACCCCCCATTCTAGGGGTGGAACGCGCGAACAGGAAATTCTTTTGTAAGAAGAAGGATTAAGCCGCCACCCCTTACTCGGGGGCACCGGCCTGGAAGGTCACGTCGCTGATCTTGGCCCGGGTCAGGGAATCCAGGACATCCACCACGCGCTGGTATTCAGCCAGTTCGTTCGCGTAGATGGTGACCAGGACCTTGGACTGGGTGGCCTCGGAGCTCTGCTTCAGCGCGTAGAGGGCACTGGTGAGCGCCGGCATGTCCTTCGACTGCGGGTCGTCCACCGGATCCTCGTTGAGGGAAACCTGGCCGTCGTCGTCGATCATAACCGAGATTTCGTCCGGCATGGACACGGCTTCAGCCGTCGCCTCGGTCCCGGGCAGCTTGGTGATGTGGGCGTTTTCCACTTGGATATCGCCCGCCTTCACCATGAAGAAGAGCAAGATCACGAAGACCACGTCGATCATCGGCGCGATCTGGAAGCCCAGATTGACTTCGGAAGACTGCTTCCGGCGGTGACTGCGTTTCTTTTTCATCGGCGTGTCACTTGTTGGATGCGGCGAAAGCAATGTCGGCGACGCCAGCTTCCCCGATCAGGTTCATCACCCGCTGGATCTCTCCGGCTGGCATTTTGGCATCACCACGGACGACCACGCGCAGAAGCTTGTCCTTCTCGGCCATGGCCTTGAGGTTTGGAATCAAGTCCTCCCAGTTGGTGTAGGTCTTGTCATCCATGATCAGGATGCCCTTCTTGTTGCCGTCCGGGCTCAAGCGCAGGTTCACGGCGACCTCGTGCTTGGCCATCGCGGGATCCTTCTTATTTGCGTGCGGTGACGTGGGCAGCTTGAGCTCCTTGTCCACCTTCAGCACTTCCGCCGAGGTGATCATGACGAAGAACACGAGCAGCACCAACAGCACGTCGATCATCGGGGCAATCTGGAATTCCGGTTCCCCGTCTCCGCCTCCTCCTCCTCCGGCCATGGTTTTATTAAATTAGGAAATTTGTATTTGGAATCCTGACTCCGAAACCTGGATCCGGGATTCCACGCGGGAGATCCTGGATCAGGTGATTTCAGAACGGGCTCTAGGTCCTTGCTTCCCCGCGGCTTCAGCCTTCGGGTGCGTCGATCCAGTTCGGCAGGGCGGCGTAGGTCTCTTCTTGGCCCACGTCGGTGTTCTGCAGGTACTCGTAAGGAGCGTTGCGGAACAGGCGCTCGCATTCGCCCTGAAGGTTGTGGACCGCGCCCTGCAGCTTGTTCCGCAGGAAGTAGAAGGAGCCGAAGGCCGGGATGGCGACCAGAAGACCGGTCGCAGTGGCGACAAGCACCTCACCGATGTGGCCGGCCAGCTCACCGACACCGCCGGAGAGGCCGGTGGAACCGAGCGAGCCGAAGGCGCCCTTCATGCCCGCCACCGTGCCGAGCAGACCGATCATCGGGGCGCAAACACCGATAACCGAAAGGTAGTTGATGCGGGTCTGCAGGGTCGAATTGATCTTATCCACGGTGGAGTAGATCGCTTCTTCCGTCGCGTCCTTGCCGTGGCCGATCGAACTAAGGCCGGCGCGGACCACTTCGGCGTAGGGGCTGACGCCAGCCTTCATCGCTTGATAGGCACCCACATAGTCACCCGCGCGGAAACGGTCCTGGGCGGTCGCCACGTCTTCCGGCGGTGTCATCTTCGGCCGGTTGGTGCGCATCCAGATATCGATCACAAGCCAGACCATCGCAATCGAGCAAATGAGCAGGAAGTGCATCACGATCCCGCCCTGAGTGTAGAGGGTGATCAGACTTTCCTTCTTGCCTTCAGCGTGGGCGGCGCCTTCCGCGGCGAACGCGGTCATTGGAGCGAGGAGGGTGACAGCAAAGGCTGCCTGGATGGTCTTTTTCATGTAGCTGGTTTTATCGGAATTTCGCGAGGGATTGAGTGCAGTAGCGTCTAGATCGGTAAGCGTTGGCTGTTTCCGGATGGCGGGCAAGGCTGGATTCCTTGCCCGGACCGTCTGCGGAACGCCGGAGTGACGATTATTTGAGGCCTTGTAGCGCCTTGTTGGCGGCAGCACCGACAGAGGTGCCCTTGCTGCCGCGGACGGCGGAAGTGAGAAGCGCCACAGCTTCCTCACGACGATCGGGTTTCAATTTGATAAGCTCCGCGGCATTCATCTCCGCAGCGCTCGTGAGGATCAGGCCGCTGGCCGGATACAGGCAGCCGATCGACAGGTAGCTGGCGAGGGCCTCGTCCTTCCGGTCCAGCTTGGCCAAGAGCTTGGCGCGGAAGTAGGACGCGTAGGCGCAGACGTCGACCGAATTGGAATCGCTGATCAGTTCGGCCATCTTGGCCAGACGGTCGGCCGCCTTCACCGTCATTGGCAAGGCGAGCACCTCGCCCAGACGCACGGTGGGATCCGAGCCCGATTCCGGGGTCGCCTCGGAGATCTCCTTGCCGAGGGCCGCAGCCTTCGCCGGCTCGTTGTAGAGCGAGTAGGCGATCACCAGCGAGCGCGCGGCTTCCAGCCAGTAGTTGCCGGGCACGGCGGCGGTTGGGCGGTGTTCGGTGACCACCGGTTCGAGCATTTTCACGGCCTCACCCGGCTCGTCCATCAGGATCAGTGAGATGCCGCGCTTGATGCCGTTCGGCCTCTCTCCGGAGACGTGCGAGGCGGCTTGCAGCGACATGGTCTCGGCGGTGGGGCCGCCCTTGATCGTGAACTTCGTGCCATCGAAGCTGACGTTGCTCAGCTCCACGGAACGACCATTCAGGAAGACCAGCTTGTTGCCTTCTCCCTGGGCATGAAGCAGCGGGGAGGTGCAGGCGAGGGCGATCAGGGCAAGGAGGGCGGACCGGCCGCCAGTAAAAGGGTTTTTCATAGGGCCGGAAATCATGGGGGCAGCAGTTGGGCGGCTTTCTTGGCTTCGGGGGTGTCTTTCAGACGCGGGTTGTCCCGGAGCTGTTTGAGGGTCTCGGTGGCGAGATCGCGGTTCCCCAGATCGGTGGCGACTTCGTAAGCTCCCATGTAGGCGGCGGCACAGATGTCCGTCTCCTTCTGGTAGGCGGTGTAGACCCGCTGATAGTAGCCGTGTGCACTCTTGAGGGTTTCCACCTTCGTCTTGGTGTCCTGGTTCCGCGCCTTCTTGCGCAGGATTTCGCAGAGCACCATGTAGGTCTTCGGCACCGTGCGGCCGCGGAAGGACCGGCTGTTGCCCACAATCTCCATCGCCAGCGCCTCGGCTTCCGGCAGTTTCTCCAGATCCCGGAGTGCCTCCAGCTTGCCGAAGGTTGCCTCCTTGAGGCGCGACATGCCGGGCAGGTTGTTGATCGCGTTTTCGAAGAGCTCGAATGCCTTCTGCGGCTCCTTGCGTGCCAAGGCCACTTGGCCGAGGCCGACTGGACCCGCGTCCGAGAAGGTGCTGTCCATGTACTTGTCCGCCAGGCGGCGATACATTTCCTCGGCGCGGTCGAGCTTGCCCTCCTTGAGCAGGATGTCAGCGCAGGTGGCCAGCAGCTCGGGGCTGAAGGCGTCGACGGGGATGCTCTCGTCGTTTGCGATGTTCGAGAGGTAGCCCTCGGCGGTCTTGGGATCCCGCATCATGTTGGCGAGCTGGGCCCGGCCATAGTAGATGCGTGCGTTGGTGGTCGGGTTCTCCTTGCCTTCGGCCGCCTTGGTCAGCATCGCCGTGAGCTTTTCGTCCAACTCCTTGGCAAGCTCGGGAGTCGGCTTGCGCGGCTTCATGCTCTTGACGATCTCGGTGATGAGATACTCGACCTGCACCTTGTCAGGATTGCCGATGTTCTTGGCCATCACGTCGGCTAGCACCTGGGCTCCTTCCTCGGGCTTGCCGAGGCGGGTCATCGCCTTGGAGACCCAGTTGGCGGACATCATCGCCATCTGGTGGTCGGGCTTCTCCTTGAGAAACTTGCCGTGAAGATCGGCGATACCCTGCCAGTCCTTGCGGCCCTGCAGGATGGTGGTGGCGGAATCCATGCCGTATTGGATCACGTCATCCGGGCTGTCGGACCACACCGCCTTGAGGAAGGCTTCGAGCGCGTGGTCTTCGTAGGACTTGATCGCCGCGGGAGGGTTGCCCTTGTTCCAGGCATCCAAGGCCTTCTGGTCGAGGCCCGCAGGCGGCGACATCTTCTTCTTCCAGGTGTCCGCGATCAGGGTGGTCATCGAGCCAGCCGCCGGATCGTTCGGATTCTTGGCGAGGAAGCCGGTGAGGTTGTCGATGATGTTCTTGGACTGGTCGACCTCCTTGTCGTTGGAGTCGATGAAGGCCAAGCGGTAGAGCATGTCGCCCGCGTAGTGGCCGCTGGGGTAAGCATTCAGGTAATCCCGGCACCACTTCAGGGTCTCCTTGTATTTGTTGGAGAGGAAGTAGCCCATCGCGATGCGGTACATCGCGTTCTCCTTCATGGTGGAGTTCGGATAGTCCTTGAGGAACTTCTCGAACATTTCCGCCGCCGGCAGGAATTCGCCTTGCTGGAACTTCGCCACGCCTTGGAAGAAGGCGAAGCGGTCGAGATTCGGGGACTGCGGGAACTTGGCCGCCAGATCCTCGTAAAAGCTCTGCACCTTCGGCCAGTCACCGGTTCCCACCAGCACCTCACCGGCCAGTGTCGCCACCTGCTCGATGTTCGGCGCCTGCGGATACTTGGTCATGAACTGATTGGTCAGTTCTTGGATCTTGGTGTTATCCTTCAGCTCGTTGTAGAGCACGATCTCGGCGTAAGCCGCCTTCTCTGCGTCGGTCGCGGTCGGGTGCTTTTCGCGGATGGTGCTGAAGCACAGCAGCGCCTCGGCGCGGCGTTCCAGATAGTAGTAGCAGCGGCCGCGGCGCATCAGCAGCGCGGCATCAAGGTCATTGATCTTCTCGATCGCTTCCTTTGCCTCGGTGTTCAGCTTGATGGCGGCTTCCTCGGTGCTGATCAGTTCGCCGAGGTTGTTCGAGCGTTCGCCGAGCATCTTCTTCTCTTCGGCAGCCTTGCGTGCCTTGAGCATGTCCAGATCCTTGCGCGCCTTTTCCAAGGAAGCTGCCTGGATCCGCAGGATTTCTTCGCGCGGCGGGACCGAACGATAGATCGACAAGGCGGCTTCGTACTTTTCGGCCTGCACCATCGCGTCGCCCTTCACCACCACCTGGTTGCTGTACCAGGCGATCGCTTCGCGGATGCCGGGCTGGCCGATCAAGCGGTCAAGGTAGGCGACCAGATCGTCCAACTGGTCGGTTTCCGCCAGCAGGCCGATGACTTCCACCGCGGCGGCGGTTTGCTGTGGCGTGCGCACGTCCGAGCCCATCAGGCTGCGGAACACGGTCAGAGCCTCGCTGTTCTTGTCGGTCTCGATGTAAACTTGGCCGAGCGCGAGGCCCGCTTCGGTGCGCAGCTTGGGATCGGCTGCGGCTTTCTTGAAGGCCTCGATCGCCGCCTTCTGCTTCTCCTCGCCACCTTGCAGTATGGCGGCCTTGCCAATGCCAAGGTAGCAGCGGCTGGTGTATTCGCCCTTCGGGAACTTCTTGGCGCCCTCGTCGAAAGCTTTCTCTGCTTCCGCGGCGTTGCCTGCCAGCAGGTTAGCGAGGCCGAGGTTGAATTGCAGGAACTCCAACGCGGGATGCGCGCTGCCAATTCCCTTGATCAATTCTGTGAGCTTTGCGGTGACAGTCGCGTAGTCCTGCGTGCCGAAGGCCTTTTCGGCCTCATCCCACAGCTTGGCCTGCATGCCGGGCGCCATGGTTTGCTGTTGGCCCGGAGCTGCCGGCGGCGTGACGGGTTTCGGCTGCTGTGCCGTGACCATACCGGCCGTCGCGACCAGCAGGAAGGCACCGAGTACATGGCTCGGGACGTAGGTTTTTGCCACTCTCATAAAGGGAGAAATTTTTCGCTTTGCTCCCCCTTGTCAAGCGGGAGTTGGAAACTGCGTGAATCCTTGAAAATCCGGGACCGGGGGGGAATCCAAGGGGTCGTATCGATGCCGGATATATGATGTAGATGCAAGCACGTGATCGCGTGATAGAGGGGTTCTGGAGGCTTGCCTTTCAAGCTCAGGGAGTCGGGTGAATCTGCATGGAAACAAACGGTTAAACGATGCTCGGGCGCAGTTCTTAGAAGCCATTGGGAAATATCTGGATCGTCCCGCGAAACTTTCTTCGCAGAATTTGGTTTAAGGCCGGACGCCGCAGCAAAGCGGGGTCAGCGAGAGGCCCCGGGAATGCTCGCGAAGGGCACGAGGACACCCTCAAAACGGAGGGTGACGACGGCTCGATCGGCCGTCGTTTGCGTGCCGCGTTCTCAAAGGGACGGCTTACTGCGCGCCGGCCTTCTTCAGCTGCGCGACGGCTTCATCGAGCCGTTTGCGCGCCGCCACAAGGTTGGCATTGAGCTCTTTGAGCTTCTCGGTGGCCTCGGCGAGCTTGCTGTCACGGAGTGCCAGCGCTTCATCGCGGGCCTTCACCGCTGCTTCCCACTCCTTGAGCTTGGCATCGGCATCCTGAAGCAGCTTGTTCGCCGCATCGAGCTGCTGGGTCTTCTCAGTCGCGGCCTTTTCGGCTGCATCAGAAGCAGCTTGGATCGATTCGATCGAGGACTTCAGACCGGCGATGTCGGACTCCAGCAGCTTCACGCGGTGCTCCGCTTCACCCCGCGCGTTCTTTTCGACGATGGTATCGGCGAGTGCCTGGTGGAGCTTGGCCTCGGTGGCCTTGCCATCGAACCACTGCAGCAGGATGAAGCCGCCGAGGGCAAGGCAGCCGGCGGCATTGATGATAGTCAGCAGGCGGGTGGAGATCACCGGGCAGGGTTCTTCGTTTCGAAACTGATCTTGTCGATCTTGGCGGCGCGCACCGCATCCATGACCGCCAGCACCTGGGCGTGCATCGTCGCGCCATCGGCGGCGATCATCACCCGGTTCTCATCGCTCGGTGGCAGGGCAAGCAGGCGCTCGGTCACCTCCGTCGGCGTCACGATCTTGGCGTCCCAAGTCACCACGCCGTGGGCGTCCACCGCGAGGTGGACCGGCGGCACCTTGATCTGGCGGTCGGAAGTCGCCGCATTCGGCAGCTTCACGTTCACGCGGTGGATCTGGGTCATGGACAGGCTGACCATCATGAAGCTGGCCAGCAGGAAGAACATGATGTCGATCAGCGGGACGATCTCGATCCGCGCATCGTCCTCATGGTCGTCGCCACCTCCCTGGAGTTTGACCGGCATCGGGGCTTAGCGCTTCTTGGTGTGGCGGGAGACAGCGAAGGTCTCCAGGTCATGGCCGTGGGCCTTGGCGGACTGGACCAGCAACTCGGCGTGGTTGATCCAGCGCTCGAAGGCGTTGCGGAAGGCGGAGACCCGCTTGCGGAAATAGTTGTAGGGCAGCAGGCAGCTGATCGCGATGCCCAGGCCGCAGGCGGTGGCGATCAGGGCCTCGGCAATACCGCCGGTGACCTTGTTCACCGCCAGTTCCTCACCGCCGAGTTCGCCGAAGGAACCCATCAGGCCGACCACCGTGCCGAGCAGTCCGAGCAGGGGAGCCAGGGTGATGATGGTGCCCAGGATCCACATCCGCGCTTCAGACTTCTCGATCCACTGCGTGGCGTGCAGGTGCATCGCCGCCAGCATCGAGGTATGGGCGTGGGACATGCCCTCGTTGAGATTGATGAGGAAGGGATCCTCGCCTTGCTCGCCGATCTGCCACGCGGTGTTGAAATCACCGGTGCCGAGCGCCTCGCGGGCTTGTTCCTGGGCATCGGGGCGCAGGGAGCGCTTCAAGGCGATCCACCAAATCGTGCGTTCCAGCAGAACGCAGAGGGCCAGGAAGAAAGTGGCAGCCACGGGCCACATGACCCAGCCGCCCTCATGGAAGTATTTGAGGACGATGTTCGAGAGCAGCATGAATCAATTGTTCAATTTGAATCTGACGACCTGCGTGTTGGTGGCACGGGGACCGGGAGTTGCCTTGTAGCGGCGGACGGAGGCCAGCGCGGCCTCATTGAGCTCCGCGTAGGGGCAGGGGGCGCTGACCCGCGCGTTCACCACGTAACCGCGCTCATCCACTGTGAACACGACGCTGACGCTACCGGTTTGGCCGGCGCGGCGGCAGGCAGAGGGATAGTTCGGTTCCACCTTACGGAGACCGGCCCAGCGGGCGGATCCGGTGGCCGCATTGCCGGAGCCCTTGGCGGTGCCAGCCCCTTCGCCTGTGCCTTGACCGCTGGCACCGCCGCGATTGGTGGTGGCGGTGCGCGAGGCCTGCTTCGGCTGTTCGCTCTTTTTGGGAGCCGCGGGCTGTGGCTTGGGCTTGAGTTCGCCATCCGGGGTGGCGGGAAGATCGGGGATGTCCGGCAGCGGTTCCATTTCCGCGATCTCAGGGATCTCCGGCATTTCGGGAACTTCCGGCACGATCTCTTCCGGGACGACTTCCTGCTGCTGGATCTCCTCCGTCACCGCGGCGTCTTCCGGCGCGGCGGGAGGAGCGGAGCCCATGATCTCCTCGGTGATCGCCATCTCGATCTCGTCGGCCTTCGGCTCGTTGAGCTTCGGCAGGCGCTCGTGAATCTTGATCGCCACGGCCACAGTGCTAGCCCCGGAAACCGTGAGCCAGGTGGCCAGAGTGCCGATATTCAGGGCGTAGAGGAGAGGTTGCACGGGACTGGGAAATCGTTATTGAGAATGAATCTCAGCGCGGGGGCAGTGAAATTCCGAGGCCCCCCACTGTCAAAGTGTTTTTCGAAAGTCGGGCTATTCCGATTGGAATCGCCAGCCCGCCATCAGATCAGAACGGCTGGGGTCCCGGGGATTTTAGGAGGAATACCGCCACGGCCCGCAGGGCTCTTCACCGCATCGATCTTGGTCTGAAGATTGGGACCGGGATAAATGGGATAAGAAGAGGGTGGGGGAGCCGGGTAAAAGCAAACGCCCGCCGAGCCTGAAGGCTGGCGGGCGCTGTGAAGTAGTCGAGCTGAGACGAGGCGGGCTCAGGGGGTGGCGGCTGCCGGCTCCGGCGCATCCTTGCCCGGGCGGCGCAGGGTCACGCTTTGCATGAAGCCTGACCGTGAGCCGTCGCTGTTTTGGAAGAAGCTGGCATCGCTCTTCAGGATGATGAGCTGAACCTGTTCGTCGGGTGTGACCGCAATCAGATTGTTCTCCTGGGTCTTCCAAGCGCCGTCCTTCTCGTAGGCGAGTTCGTAAACCACCTGACCGTCCTTGGGGGTGGCGAGGAAGGAGTCTCTGGTCTTCATCGCGATCGGCTTCATGCCATCGCAGGTGATCGCGACCCGGATGGGCGCGTAGTTGTGGATCCGCAGCTTGCCGAGTGGCAGCTTGGTTGGATCATCGTCGATCACGAAGGTCTGGTAGGTGCCACCTTGCGCCGCTGCGATCAGGACCGTGGCCCGCTTCGAGTTGGCGGGTAACTTCGCGAGGGCGACGATGCTGGGGTCTTTCTCCCGCAGTGCCTTCAGCTCCGGAGAGATCGCTGCGGGGTTCTGGGCACCGGCCTTCGCGGCGGCCGGATCCGCACCCTCCTGGTGGATCTCCATGATCGCGGGTCCGGCGTAGCTCACCGGCTTGGTGTAGGTGAAGGCCTTGGCCGTCACCGGCGTGCCCTTGCCCGAGGACTTCAGGCTCAAGCCGGGGATGTCATCACCCCAAGACACCAGATCCAGTTTCATCGACACCGACGCCTCTTGGGCGCGGGCGAGAGGCGAGAGGCTGCCAAGCAAAAGGAGCGCTGTGGCGGGACGAAGCAGGGAATTAAATCTCATTGGACGAGAGCCATTTGAAGGAGATGATCGAGAAACGACGGCCGAAGTTTTGATTCACCTTCGAATCCAGTTGGGCGGGAAGATCCCCCACCGCATCGCTGCCGTCAATATACTCTGGCATCCGCTGCACGATCGCCTCGCACCAAGCACGGGCAATCGGAGCGCCAGTTACGGGGTCGGTCGCCTCGCCATAGGCACGGACGCGGAAGGTGTCCGAACGGGCGGCGAGCGCCGGGCCAATCACCTGCAGGAGGTCCGCTTGGGTAACCCAGCCCGGGATACCGGTGGAGCGGAAACCCTGTTCGCTGCGGAAGCTCGGATTGGTCAGCATCGGGCGGTCCGCCAGAATGCCGGCAAGAGCGCCGGGGTTCAAATCCTTGGAGGTGGTGGCCCACACCGGCTCGCTCGGATTGGTCTCATTCATGCTGAACGCGCGCGAGCCATCGAGGTCGCCGCGGGGAGCGCTGCCATTCGCCTGCAGGTTGACGCGGTCTTCGGTGACGCTGATGTTCTTGAAGACGTTCTTGGCACCGGTGACGCTGATGTTGGCACCGCTTTCATCGAGTGCGACCTGGAGGGCACCGGCCCGGCTCAGCACCTTGTTGCGGGTGATGTCGGCGATTGCCCGGTTGACGAACTGCGAGAGCGAAACGAAGGGGCCGCGCATGCGGACCTGGCGGGTGATCTCGGTGGCCAAGGCGTCGAGCTGCGCGTCGTTCAGACGGCGGAAGCCGGCGAAGGAATCCTCCATCTCTCCGGTGGGCGGTGAGGCAGCTGAACTGGTCTGCTCAAGGCTGCGGGGGTAGAGGGCGTCACCCGAGGTGGATGTTCCGTCGGCCGGGTGCTTGAGGTGCTTGCTGCCGGAGAGCAATGCCTTCCACGCTTCCTTGCGGGTGCAATTCACGTTGAAGGAGCCATCGATCATGAGATGCGCGGCGGCGAGCTTGGCATCGCGCATGTCCGGCGATTCGAGTCCCGGATGGATGCTGATCAGGGCCGGATTCTCAGGGACGGACAAGCCCGACTGGGGCATGGCCGAGAAGTAGTAGCTGTCCCAGAGGGCTGTGTTGAGCAGGTAAGCGAGGTCGTAGTAATTCGCCGCCAGGGACTGGAAGCCGCCGGAGCTGTTTACCCCTGTCAGGGTGAAGTTGGTGCGCGACTGAACGCTCAGCGAGCGCTTCACGAAGGGCGTGGCATAGGAGTTGCCGACGGCATTCCCGGGCTGGTGGCCGACCGAGCCGAACTGGTCGTCACCCGTCATGTCCGCATGCTGGAGCTGGGCGAGGGAGACGAACTTCTTTTGCGGGCTGAAGAGAATGACCTTCTTGGTATCGTTCGGCGAGCGGCCCCAACCAAGCTGGCTGATGGCGAAATTCCGGGTGAAGGCGTCGCCAGTCTGACCACCGGGATCGTTGAAGGGCAGGTTGGCCAGGCTGTCCGCGCTTTCCATGAAGTAAGGCGGCGGATTGTAGGACGCGATCGGCTTGTGGAAGCGCTTGCCCTGGAAGTTGAAGTCGGTGAAGGAGCGCAGCGTGGAGCCGCGCAGTCCGAGCGGATCAACCCCCGAAGGATTGGGCAGCAGCGCCTTGTAATCGTTCCCCGGCTGGCTGAATTGGAAGCCGTAGAAGTGCATGGGGAAGGGGCGGCTCATCGTCTTCGCCTTCTCCTTGGTCATGTTGCGCGTGGTGGACGCGTAGTAGCCATTGTCGAGTTCGAAGCGCTCGAGCCGGCGCAGCAGGGTGTTGGTACCCGAGCCGGTGCGTAGATCGATGGTGATCTGGGTGGTGGTCCAGGACTCGCGCATGTCCATCGCCAGGGTATTCGCGAGGTTGTTGACCGAGTCGTGCGTGAGTTCCACGCAGTTGTCGAAGTTCGCGGGCTGGCTGGAGGCGAAGGGCTTGAGATCCACCGTCACGCGGCTGGTGCTGTTCGATTGGCGAACCACCGGTCCCCCGATGGTGAAGGCCCGGGCCTCACCGGCAGGGATTTCATCCGCGGGGATCCGGAAGACCGCGTTGTTCAGCACGGCGGGGCTGCTGGGGGTGGCCGGAACAAAAGCCGGTTGGCCGACAGCATTGTAAATGCAGGCGGGCTTGTAGCCGCCATCGACACCCTGGGTCCCTGAGGGTTGGGAGTTGGTGACCTCCAGCTCGAGGGCGGAGTTCCACTTCAGCGGATAGGGATACGGATTGCCGAGTCCGATCGCGATCTTGACGCAAGGGTTGATCTTGTAGGTGTCGCCGCCAGCGGGGACCATCCGAGCCCCGAAGACGAAGCGGATCTCGGTAATGGTCGGAGCGATCGCAATGCCAGCGTCGTTAGGCGCAGCTTTGACGAGCAGCTTCCCGCCGTCCGTCGTCGTCGTGGCGAGGTCGCTGAAATCCTTGATCCGGGACCACTTCGGTCCCTTCATGTTGCGGAAGTTGGTGATGCTGGTGGGAATGACGTTGAGCGTCGGATCCGGGAAACCGGACCGCAAATAGGCCGTCAGGTCCGCCCGCAGGCCGCCGTTGAAGCTGTCCACCAGCAAGCCGCGGCTGTCGGCCGTGGCCGCATGAAAATTCCGTTGCAGCGGAGATTCCGAGCTGCCGCTCTTCCCGAAGCTCGGATTGAGAAGCCCGCCTTCCGGCAAGGTGACCACATTGGCGATCGACTTTGCATTGCCGGCACCCGGAGAAGGATAGTCGCCGAAGCCATCGACGGTTTCCCAGCCTGCACGGCGGTCACCCATCGTCTCATAGGTCATCTTCTGGCTCGGATTGTCCTCCGGCACTTGGTTGAACTTGGCTTTGACCCCTTCGTCGCCGATCCACCAGCCATGCCGGCCGACCGGTTTGGTGTCCTTTTTGGTGCCACCAATCTCGACCAAGGGGGCGCCGACGTAGCGGTCGGTGTCCGTGGAGCCGACGGTGTTCTTGCCGACCAGCACGACTGCCTTGGTCGTGTCGCTCACATTGCCGCTGCCGTCGACCGAGGCGATCGTGGTTGCCGGGGTGAGACGGTTGGCCGCAGGCAAGCCCTCGTTGCCGCTGATTAGCCAAGCCTTGAGAGCGGGGGAGGGAGTGCGGGTATAGATCTGCGTGGTCGCGGCGGTCTGGTTCCAGACGCCGGTCCAGTAGCGGGTGCCCGGCTGCACCATCGACAGGCCTTTCGTGACGCTGTTGACCGAGGTGTTGTTGAGTGGCGCCGTTCCCACAGCCAGAGGATCGCCCGTGGCCGTACCGGCCAAGTCGGCAGTGCCCGTCGCCCTCTGGTCGGGTCCTGCCTGCTTCTGCAGCTCGCCGATCGCCAGCATCAGGGCCATCCGGGCATTGGCACGCGCCGTCGCCATCGCATCTTCACGCGAGGAGGCTCTCAACGAAATCGTGGAGAGCGAAAGGAGCCCCACGGCCAAGATGGTCAACAGAACCATCAGTGACAGTGAGATAACGAGTGCGAATCCGGGGCTTTTAGGCTTGAGCTGACGTTTGCGGCTTTTCGCGCCATTCATCGTTGTTTCCGTCGTAGCTCTGGTCCGCAGCAGTGAGGGGTAGGTCAAATCCCGGCTGCTTTCACGTCCAGTTCTACGATCCTCCACGTATTCACGAAGTATTCTCCGGCATCCAGCCGAAACTCACTTTCCGGGGCCCTTTCGACAAAAAAACTGTGGGTTTCTATAGTCCGAATGTGGGATTGCTGTGGGAATTTGGCTATTTCCCAAAATCCGTCACCCAAACAGGCGACAGGTTTTCTACTGGCCAAGCAGGCGCGCGCGGGTGCGCGAATCGAGCACCTTGCACGAGCGATAGCCTTCGCCGTGCTCCGGAACCGCGGCGGTGAAGGCGTCGCGTTCTGCCTCGGTGGCGAAGTCCAAGCCGATCAAGGCGCGGCCGATCCGTTCCCCGGATTGGCGGTAGTTGAAGTAGCACAGGCTGGCGCGGCCACGGACCCGCTTGTCCAGGAAGTCGTGGAGAGCGCCGGGCCGCTCGTAGAAGTCCAAACGCAGGAAGGCGGGGAAACCGAGCAACTCGCTGTGCAGAGAGATCGCCCGGAAGGCGAGGTCGACGGCACCACTGAGGTCTTCCCACTCGAAGCCACCCGCCGCCAGTTTCTCCGGCAGGGCCTCGATCAGGGCCGGGTCCTCGGCGCCGATGGTGAAGGCTGGCCAAGCGTCGCTGGCGTGGGTCTTGCCGTACTGGAAGTCGGTGATGTTGAGCCCGGCGAAGCAGGTATCCAGCAGTTCTAACATGGTGCCGGGCCGCTCGGGGATCCGCACCCGCAGACTGCGGGTGGCATTCGGGGCCGAGCCCTCGGATTGGGCGATCAGGCCGAGCTGGAGGAAATCGATATTCGCGCCGGAGATCACGATCAGCACGCGCTTGCCCGCGAGCTTCTCGCGTTCCTGCATCACCGCGGCGAGGCCGAGTGCGCCGGAAGGTTCGGAGACGCAGCGCAGGCCTTCCCACAGTTGCCGGATCGCTTGGCTGACCTCGGCATTGCTCACCGTGACCATGCGGTCGAGGGTCTCGCGGCAGATTGCGAAGGGCAGTTCGCCCGCCTTCCGCACCGCGGTGCCATCGCAGAAGATGTCCACTTGATCGAGTGCCACCGGTTCACCGGCTTCGATGGCTGCCTTCATCGAGGCTTGGCCGCTGCCTTCCACGCCGACCAGCTCGATCTGGGGCCAGTAGGTCCGCAGCCAGGCGGAAACGCCGGCCGCCATGCCGCCGCCGCCGATCTGAAGGTAGGCGGCATCGAAGGGGCCGTGGCCGGAGAGTACCACCTCATCCGCCAAGGTGCCTTGGCCGGCCATGACCTGCAGGTCATCATAGGCATGGATGTAGGTGGCGCCGCTGGCTTGCGCGTCCTCGCGCGCCGCGGTTACGGCCTCATCGTAGCTATCGCCGGAGAGCAGGATCTCGACGTGAGAGCCGCCATGATGCCGCACCGCGGCCTGCTTCACCCGGGGCGTGGATCGTGGCATGTAGATGCGGGCTTCAATGCCCAGCGAGCGGGCCGCTAGGGCCACGCCTTGGGCATGATTGCCGGCGGAGGCGGTGACCACGCCCGCTGCCCGTTCTTCCGGGCTGAGCACGGCCATGCGGTTGCACGCGCCGCGCCACTTGTAGGCCTTGATCGCGCAGAGGTCCTCGCGCTTCACCCAGATTTCCGGTCCCGGGCCACGGCCCGGCAGGACGAGGTGCTCCAGCGGGGTTGCCTGCCCGAAACGATAGACCCGCTCGCGTGCGAACAAAGTCTCCTGGCGCAAGCGGCGGTCCAACGGCAGTTCTTCGCGTTCCACGCCGGGTGGTGTGGGATATCAGGGGGCGGGGTGCAAGGCTGGCTTCGGAAATGGGTGCTATGGGTCGTATAGGGCTGATGGCTGTTGGGCCCAGGGCAGTTGCTCGACCACAAGTTCTCCAGAACATCTGCTGTCCCAGCGCGGGAT
This sequence comes from Haloferula sp. BvORR071, assembly GCF_000739615.1. GTDB lineage: Bacteria > Verrucomicrobiota > Verrucomicrobiia > Verrucomicrobiales > Akkermansiaceae > Haloferula. Next base: position 11,803 of record NZ_BATP01000019.1, on the reverse strand, counting down.
CAGTCAGCGTGATCAGCTCCGCGCTCGCGTTTTCATCGCCTGTCGCACCAGTCTGCGCTGGACGATTTAGGGGCCGGGGAGGTGGTCAGACTAGGCTTGATCCGGATGCTCCTTCTTGATCAGGAAGATGCCTATCGTATGAGCGATGGCCGCCAGCAGGATCGCGCAGAAGCTCGGCTTGCGGTGGTCGGCAAAGAAGAACGCGATGCTGGTGGCGGCAGTCGCGATCGCGGAGATCACCTTCGCCAGCACCCGCACCGCCTTTGATTGGCCATAGACCCGCGATAGGAAGGGAGACAGCAGCCAGAGCAGGACCGGGCCGAGGTAGAGGAAATTGAAGCAAAGATCGAAGGGGGTGCCGCCCGACAAGGGCCGGGCGAGGTTCAAGCGGACGTCCGCAATCCACTCCCTTACGAGGACGGTGTGACCATCGCTGGGAAACACCAGCGCGAACAACGCCGCCATCATCGCGACCCAGAACGCGAGAATGGCTTCGTGCTGGTCCTGCTCCCTCATATAGGTCCTATGGGTCCTACGGCCGTTGGGTCGGAGCGAGAGGTGATGCTTTCGCCAGCAGTTGCTCCACTTTCGCAAAGTCCTTCACCCCCGGTCGCAGCTCTGCACCGGATGCCACGTCCAGTGCTGCCGGTAGCACCGCTGTCACTGCATCCGCCACATTCTCCGGGGTGATGCCGCCGGCCAGCACCAGCGGCAGGTCGGGATTCTCCCCGGCGAAGGCGCGAGCCAGGGCCCAGTCGATGGTCTTGCCGGTGCCGCCGTAGAGGCCAGGGGCATGGGCATCTAACAGGATGGCCGCGGCACCGTAGTCGCGGACCCGCGCGAGGTCCTCCAAGCCCTGCACGCCGATGGCCTTGATGAAGGGAATACCCGCCTCACGGAAGATGCGGGCATCCTCCGGTGTCTCGTCGCCGTGGAGCTGGACCACATCGATCAGGCCTTGCTCCACGAGGCGCCGCGGCAGGTCCGGGCCGGCGTTCACGAAGACGCCGACGCGCAAGATGCGCCCGGCCAGGCCGCGCAGGAAGTCGGCGGCTGCCGGATCGAGGTAGCGTTTCGATTGGGGCCAGAAGTTTGCTCCCAGTGCTTCCACGCCCAGTTCCACCAAGCGCTCCGCGTCATCCGCGAGCGTCACCCCACAGATCTTCAGGGAAACGGGAGCGGGGGCCAGGAAGCGGTCGGCGGTCACTGCGGAACCATTGCCATCACTTGGCGGGCTGCCAAGGGCGAAGGCGCGCCGCTTTTAGCGCCGGCGACGCAGCAGCACGAGCCCGCCGAGAAGGCCAAGCAGTGCGGCGGAGGGCTCAGGCACCACAGAGTAGGTGGCGTCGACGGCACCGATCTTGAAGCGGTCTACGTCGCGTTTGCCGCCGGGCTTGCCCTGTACGGCGCCGATCAGGATGGCGTTGAAGCTGCCGTCGCCAGTCACGTTGAGGGTCCGCTCCTGGTTGCTGCGGGTGGAGAGATCGTCCACGCGCTCGCTGAAGCCAAGTTCGTCCAGATCTGAATAGGTGAGGCCGGCGAGGTTCACATCCCCGGAGACATTCGCGGTGTAGTAGGTCACGTCGCGATCCCAGGTGCCGTAAGGATTCACCACGATGTTCACATCGCTCACCGGGCCGTCGAAGACGAAGAGGATCCAGTCGTTGCCCCTGGCATTGTCGATCTGGTGTTCGGGGACTTGGTAGGCCCGCTCGTTGCCGTTGGTTACGCCGATCCCGGTGGAGTAAACCACGCCCATGCCCTCCGAGAAGGACTGGTTGTTCTTCTTGCCGGTGTAGCCCCAAGAGGTGGCAGTGAAGCCATGGTCGCCGTTGGCAAAGACCAGTTCGTTGCCGATCTGGTTGTCGCCTTGGGAGCCAGTTGCTTCCCAAGAGACCGACTGGCAGAAGCCGGGCAGGGTTAGCAAGATGGCGGCGCAAACCGACAGAGCAAAGGCGTACATCCGGGGAGGGGTGCGGGGTGGGCGGGGAGTCCCGGAGGTTTGGGGAAACCCCAGGCAACAGTCGTGATTTATACTCAATTCCCGCTTACAGTCAATAAGTCACAGGGTACGTGATCACGGGGGAGGGAAGCGGGAGACATGCCAGCGCTCCAAAGGAGCCGTGGAATCCCAATTGTGCGGAGTGTTGCAGCCATCCCAAGATGGCGGCATGGCGCTGGCTTTTGGCTTCATTTTCTGGGGCTTGGTTTTCTCGCTCGTCGATATCCAGTCGGCGAATGGTTTCGACTACCTGCCGGACTGGCTGGGCTATGTGCTGGTGATGTTGGGCTGTGCCCGGCTGAGTAGTACTTCGGGGCGATTTCACATCGCCGGGGTTTTGAGCGGGGGCTTGGCCGCGATTGAGGCGCTCGCGCTGTCGAAGAGCCGGATCGGCATCGGGATCGATGCGGATCTTGGGGTGCTGTCCAGGATTGTGGATCTGGTGATGATCTGGATGCTCTTGGGTGGCATCATGGCGATTGCCGATAAGTGGCAGCGCCCGGACTTGGTGATGCGGGCCTCCAATCGCCGGGTCGCTTATGTGGTAATATTGGGATCCTGCTACCTGATCCCTTTGCTGGCCGGCTCGCGGAATGTCGGTCCCATGCTGGGAGTGACGCTGGTGGCCGGCGTCCTCGTGGTGCTCGTCTTCATTCTCCAGCTCATCCATCAAATGAAGGGGGCGTCCCATACCCACGGGTGGTGAGGCCATCTGGGGTGGAAAACAGGGCAGATTTTCACGCTGAATCCCGTTGCCTCGGCGGGCTGAATTGCCAATGCCCTTAGGGGTGAACAAAGCGATCCTGCTCTCCCTGCTCCTGCCGCTGGCCGCTCGCGCCCAGTCCGGCCCGATTGTCCCGATCAACTCGGTGGCACCTTCCGAGGTAGCGAAGGCCGCGATGGCGGAAATCGATGCCGCTCACCGCGAGCTCGGGCCGCAGCCAGCCGGGTTCTTCGACGGCAAGAGCCGCACCGAGCTGATGATGATGCGGCAGGCCTCGCAGAAGAAGCTGCGCGAGGCGGCGCTGAAGTTCTACACCGAGAACCCGGAGGATCCGATGCGCTGGGCCGCGGTGCTGCGCATGTTCATGATTCGGGGTGAGTTCGTCACTGGCACCAAGGAAGGCTACGATACGGCGGAGCCCAAGGCTGCGATGGATCTGCTGATCGTGGACGAGGCGGCGAAGGCAGAGTGGGACAAGAAGCTCGCCGATCTCGAAACCGCGATGGCTGCCGCCAAGGATGTGCCGTGGGAAGTTTCGGAGAAGAAGCTCTCGCTCGACGTTTCCAACAAGCTGAGCGTGGCGTTCAAGGCCGGCAAGGCGGCCGATCCTGCGGTGATGAGCGCGCACGACGAGCTCGCGGCGAAGTTCCCGAAGGGCGACCTGGCCCTGCAATCTTATCTCTCACTCCTGCGCGCCAGCGGTGTGCAGGGCACGGACCGCGAGGCCGCCTTCTGGCAGCATCTGGCGGAGAGTCCGAATGAAAGCGTCCGCGCGCGCGGGGAAGCCGAGTTGCGGGTCGCGAAGGCGGCGAAGGAGCCGATGGAACTCAAGTTCACGGCGGTGGATGGCCGCGAGGTCGATCTCGCCGCCCTGCGCGGGAAGGTGGTGCTGGTGGACTTCTGGGCCACTTGGTGCGGGCCCTGCGTGGCCGAGATCCCGAACGTGAAGAAGGCCTACGATGCTTGGCATGCGAAGGGCTTCGAGGTGATTGGCATCTCGCTCGACCGGGCGGACGCGAAGCAGAAGCTGGTCGACTTCGTGAAGAAGAACGAACTCCCTTGGCCGCAGTATTACCATGAGGGGGAGGGGGCGCATCCGATCGCCACCAAGTATGCGATCAATGCGATTCCGGCCATGTTCCTGATCGACCGCGAGGGCAAGCTGATCACGACCAATGCCCGGGGCGAGCGGCTGGAGCGGGAGCTGGAAAGCTTGCTCGGCGAGGGCGGAAAGCCCTGAAGGCTGCCGATTTCGGCTCTTCCGTTTTTTCCGGCTTGCTCTAGCAAAAGGCGGTCACCCACCCGCCATGCGTTTGCTTTTGTTATGTGCTGCCGGATGCCTGTTAGCCTCGGTATCCTGCAGACCCCTGCCGGATACCAGCGGGCGGGTGCAGGAATATGCAGTCGGGGCCAGCCGGGGCACTCAGTTGGACCGGGCGGTCCGGCCCTTCGGCGCGGCGCATCCCGGGCAGTCCGGTTTCGATGCGCTGGAGAAAGGCGGCGAGGCGATCGATGCCCGCACTTCGCTGGCTGCGATGGCCACGCGCAGCCTCGATCTCCAGTACTACATCTGGCACAATGACCTGACCGGGAAGCGCCTGGTGGCGGCCTTGCTGGCCGCTGCGGACCGTGGTGTGCGCGTGCGGGTGATTATCGATGACCTGGGCACTTCGGCCAAGGACGATGACCTGCTCGCGCTCGACGGCCACCCGAACATTGAGGTCCGGCTCTTCAATCCGGTCATGACGCGCTACGTCCGGCTGTTAGGCGCGGTGGGCGATTTTGGCCGCGTCAATCGCCGCATGCACAACAAGGCTTTCATCGCCGACAACCAGATCGCCATCGTCGGCGGCCGCAATATCGGTGACGAATACTTCGACTATTCGGGAGATGTGAACTTCGCCGACTTCGACGTCGCCGCGGTCGGGCCGGTGGTGCGTGAGGTCTCAGCCTCCTTCGACCAGTATTGGAACAGTCCCTCGACCATCGGGATCACGCAGTTGAAGCGCAGCAAGGTGAAGCCCGAATATCTGGAAGGCTTGCGGCACGGTTCGCTCGCAGCTGCAGGCACGGGCAGCGATGCCTATGCCCGCAAGCTCCGGGCCGGCAAAGTCATCTTCTATCCCGGCAAGGGCACCGCGATTGCGGACGATCCGGCCAAGGTCCGGGTCAGCAGCCGTAAGACCGATACTCACCTCGCGCCCAAGCTGCGGGAGCAGGCGGGTATCACCCGGCGGGAAATCCTGATCGTGTCGCCCTACTTCATCCCGGGGAAGGTAGGAATCGCGGAGCTGGCTGAGCTGCGCCGCCGCGGGGTGCGGGTGGTGATCCTTACCAACTCCCTGGCATCGACCGATGTGGCGGCGGTGCATGCCGGCTACAAGCGCTACCGCAAGGACATGCTGCGGATGGGGGTGGAGCTCTACGAGAACAAGCCCGCCGGCAATTGGGGCGGTGCCGCCTCGGCCGGGGTCGCCATTCGCAAAGGCAAGGGCAGCAGCGGTGCCAGCCTTCATGCCAAGACATTCGTCTTTGATCGTCAGCGGCTCTTTGTCGGCTCGATGAATCTCGACCCGCGCTCGATCCGCCTGAACACCGAGCTGGGTATCCTGATCGACAACGCAGTCCTCGCCGATGCCTTCACCAAGGTGGTGTTGAACGGGCTCCCGACCAATGCCTACCGTGTGGAGCTCGATGAGCACGGCAACCTGGTGTGGACCACCACCGAGAACGGCCAAGCGGTCCGCCTCACCAAGGAGCCCCAGACCACGGCGTGGCAACGCTTCAAGGTGGAGGTTCTGGGTTTGCTGCCGCTGGAAGGGCAACTGTGATCCTTCCCTCGAAAAACAAGGCCGGCGATGGTATCACCACCGCCGGCCGCTCTAACAACCGAATAAACTTTCTTTGCTGGACTACTGTCGGCGAGTGATCGGCTCGGTGCCGTGGTGGCCGCCAGCTTCGCCGCCGAAGTCGTAGCCGAGGACGAACCAGCCCTCGAAGTCCTTCGAGTCATGGGTCAGGCCGGCGAGGGTGACCACATCAACGTGGATGTTCTCAGTTGGACGCCACTGGACGCTGGGGCCGATGTTGAACTGGCGCTCGGGCTCGGCGCGGGAGCCGATCGTGGTTTCCCACTTGTAGGTCATTTCCACGCCTACGGAGAACTTGCTGTCGCAGATCGACTTGCTGATCGCCTGGGTGAAGGCCCACTCCTCGCCTTGTTCGTCGGTGAGTTCCTTTTCCCAGACGAAGTTCGCGGCCCAGTGCCAGCCCTCGCCGAAGTCCTCGCAGAGCAGCAGCTTGGGCTCGATCACGTCACCGCCGTGGTCAGGATCGGTGAGCTTGTATTCGAAATAGAGGGTCGGGTTGAGCGGGATCTTGCCCCAGTCGGCCAACGCCCAACGCACCTCGAAGGCGGTGTCCTTGTAGCTGCTGTGGTTGTCCTCATCGATCACCCAGTCGTAATAGGCATCGAGCTGAAGGCGGTAGGGCAGGCCGATTTCAATTTCTTCCTGGAAGAGGTGCGACCATTCGCCGCCGTCCTTCCGGCTGCGCCACCACTGCTCCACGCCGACTTCCCACGGATCCTGCTGGATGTAGGCCCGGGTGGTGGCGAAACGGCGGGCGCCGAGCCACTCCGGCTGGCCATAGACGCCATCGGGCACGTCTTCGGCGAGCTGGACGATGTCACCGGGTTCGCCGTGGACGGTCAGGGGCTTGAGGGCACTGGGTTCGGCGGCGGCTGCCACGAGGGGCAGGACTGCTGCTGCGAGTGCGAGCGAAGGGAGTTTTTGCATTGCGTGCGCGGGAACGATTGAAACGAGATGTCCTTAGGAAATTTTGGTGGGAAATTGCGATGCCAGCTTTCCCCGCTAATTTGTAGGGGAAATTCCTACGAGGGGAGGCCCGAGAGCCCTTGTCTCCCGCTAAGAGGGCGTTTCGGCCACGAGATGCCAGAGTGCTGAGACAAGGGCACCGGCATTTGATAATGCAGCTTCAGCACCCTCCACCCAAGCTTGACCCGGCGGCATTCCCCGCGTTTCCTGCCGCGCCGCCCTCGTCCTGTGGAAAAGGTTGATATTCCCAAAAAGGCGATCTACCGCCTGTCGATCTACCACCGCTGCCTGCAGCGTTTGCACGACAACGCGCAGGAAACGGTGAGTTCGACCGCGCTTGCGAAGGCCGCGGGGGTGAAGCCGGCCCAGCTGCGCAAGGATTTGGCCTATTTCGGCCAGTTCGGGACCCGGGGACTGGGCTATCCGGTGGATACGCTGGCCTCGATGATCCGGGATGTGTTGGGGCGCGAGCGCCTGCAGCCGGTGGTGCTGGTGGGGGCGGGTAATCTCGGCTCGGCACTCCTTCACTACCAAGGGTTCCAGAAGGAAGGCTTCGAGGTCATCTGTGCTTTTGACGCTGATCCAGAGGGGGCGGTGCGGCGCGGGGTCGCGATTCCGGTGAAGTCGGACAAGGAGATCGATACCTTCGTCCAGCAGGAGGGGGTAAAGCTGGCGATTCTCTGCGTGCCCGCGGGTTTCGCGCAGGCGGTGGCCAATCGCTTGGTGGCAGCGGGGATCCAAGGGATCCTGAATTTCTCGCCGGTGGTGCTGGAGGTTCCGGAGGAGGTGGTGGTCAATAATGTCGACCTTGCGCTGGAGCTGGAACACCTCAGTTTCTTCGTGCGCTGAAGCGGCCTGAGTGCGGCCATTCGGCAATTTGAGGGATGGACCCGGATTTTCACCAAGATTTTCCCGAGCCGTCCGTTCCACCAGTGGCAACGGTGCCTCTCCCGGCCGGCATGGTGGAATCCCGAGAACAATTCGTCGAACGAGCGCTCGCTGAGTACGAGTCGCCCTTGGTCGGCTATGCGTACGGTTTCGTCCATGATGTCGAGCGGGCGCGGGACATCGTCCAAGATACGTTTATCCGCCTGTGCCAGCAGGATGTGGCGAAGGTGAGGGACGGGCTGAAAACCTGGCTCTTCACCGTCTGCCGCAACCGCGCGCTGGACGTCCTGCGCAAGGAGTCCCGCGTGACCCCGTTGGACGAAGCGGAATACCACGGCTTGCCCAGTGAGGAGCCCTCGCCGGACCGGGCCCTCGACCAAGACGAAAGACTCGACCAAACGATGCGTTATCTCGCCCGTCTGCCGCAGAACCAGCAGACGGTGATCCTGATGAAATTCCGCGATGGCTGCAGCTATCAGGAAATCTGCGACGCCACCGGGCTGAGCAGTGGCAATGTCGGCTTCCTGATCCACACCGGACTCAAGCGCCTGCGCGAACTCCTCCCCTCCGATCTCCTTTCCCCGCCATGAACCTTCCACCCGATGATCCCCGCCTCAGCGCCTGGGTGCTCGGCGAACTCCCGCCCGATGAGGCCGAGGCCGTGGGCCGCGCCGTGGAGAGCGATCCCGAACTGCGCGCGCAGGCCGAAGAGTTGCGCGGCATGAGTGAATTCCTGAGTGCCAGCTTGGCGGCCGCCAGCTTGCAGGCCCACCAGCGGGAGGCCGTGCGCCGTGCTGGCCGGACGACGGAGCCAGCAAGGAACAACTTGGTCGAGTTTCCCGTTGCCAAGCCGCAGAAGCGGCGGCTGCCTTGGCCGCTGATCCTCGGGGTCGCGGCTACCGTGACCTTCGCTGCGTATCTCACATTCTCACCCGGCAGGGCTCCCGAAGGTCTCCCTGATCAAGCTGTGTCTGGTGGCGAGGAGAAGGCTGCGCCCCCATATGCCGGGCCGCGGATTTCCACGGCACCATCGCCGGGGCAATCCCGCCCGCAGCGCGATGCCGCCCCCTTGCTGGACCAGATGGCCCGTGATCTGGCCGCGAACGGTCTGCCGGAGCCTTCGCGCTTGCCGCCGCCCATGCCCTTGCCGGAGATGCGCAGTGCTTCGGAAGTCGATCTGCCGGTATTGGTTGGGCGCGAAAGCTATGACTCGGTGCGAGGCTGGATCCGCCAGAAGGGCCAACTGCCGCCGAAGGATGCCGTGAGGATCGAAGAGCTGGCGAATGCCTTTCCGCTGCCGGCGGCGGAGGAAACCCGTGAGTTCGCGGGGCTCAAAGTGGCTTGCGTTTCGATGGCCTCAATGTGGTCCGGTCCCGGCCGTTTGGTCGGAGTGCAGATCTCAAATGAGTCGGGCCGATCGCGCCAAGTCGAGTGGTCCTTCAGCCCGGCTCCCGGCGCGCGCGAGGGCGGGGTGCGGGTGCTGGCTTCCACCAGCGGCAGCGGCGCGAAGGAGGCCATTCTGCCACCCGGCCGCCGAACCCTGGTGCTGATCGAACTGGCGTCCGCCACCGACGACGCCGGGGATCTGGTAGTGGCTTCGGCGGGTCGCAAGAAGCGCTTCCCGGCGCTGGAGACCAAGGATCCGGCGCTCAAGCAGGCGGGGCTTGTGGCGGCCTTCGGGATCTGGCTGCGGGGTGAGGGGATTGATGACTCGCGCCTGAATCAGATCTTGGCCTCTGCGGAAAAGGATAATTCGACCAGCACTCCGGAGTGGACGGATTCCCGCAAGCTGGTGCGCGAGGCGCTGGACATCGCGGAGAAGAAGCGGCGGAAGTGAAGGGGCGCTCCACTTGAACGACGAATGCAGCGCTCTTGGAAGCGTTTCCAAGGAATCGTCCACTGGCGTGTCATTCCAGTGAGCGATGAAAACCATACTCCGCCATTTACCGCGGCTGATTCTGTTAGTGGCCTGCTTGGGCGTGGCGCAGGCGCGTCCTTGGTGGCATTCGCTCGATGACTCCGGGGACGACTTTCCGGCTCGCTACGGCTACGATGTGCAAGCTTTCGAAGAGGGGTCTGCTAGCCGCTTCGTCGTCAGTGTCGACCCGGTGGCAGCGAAGGTCCTGCAGTCCGCAGAACTGGTTGGCGGAAAGGCGGCGAACGCACCCGTGAAACTCTCGGAACCGGACGCCCAGGGGCGGCGTAGCATGGAATTCTCCGTCCCCACCTCGGAGTTGCCTGCCCGTGGCCTGCGCTTGAATTCCGGGCCCATCCCCTTGGGCGGGCAGGAGGGGCTTGATGATTTTCAAGGCTACGTATTGCTGCTGACAAGTATCCCGAAGGGAGAGTCGGCGGTGGGTTTCGATCGCTTCGCGGTGACGGCGCAGAGGTCCGGAGACCAGATCGATTTTTCCGTGAGCTTGCCCGAGAAGCCGCTGGAGATTTCATCCATGGGGCCATCCTGGGAGGTGGTTGCCTGCACCTTGGAAGGGACGATCGCCGGAGGGCGCGTGAAGATTCCATTGAACATTTCAGGGCCTCGCGATGAACCGCAGGTCAAGCTGCCCCAACCGGTGATCGGACCTCCTAGCGCTCGGGAAGCGCACTTCACCCTTCCGGCGTCCCAAGTCTCCGGCCTGATCCTCAAAATCGGTCTGGCCACCCAAGAGCTGCATCCGCAGGGGCGCCAAATGCGGCTCGGCTTGGCCCGGATTACTGCCGGAGCGGAATGAGTGGGTGAAACCCGGCATTCGTCATTCCGCCGCTCCGCATTGACTCGCCCGTGCGCGCCCGGTTCAGTCCCCGCGTGTCCCGGCTTTCCATTCCTGAATATGCGATGGCGCTCGCGCAGGTCGCCAGCATGCGCTCGGAAGATCCCTACCGGAAGGTGGGTGCTGCCGCCCTTGATGCGGACAACCGCGTGATCGGTACTGCCTACAACGGGCTGGCTCCCGGCTTCAATGCGCCGCCAGGCTTTTGGGACGATCGCGAGGCGCGGCAGAAGTTCATGCTCCATGCGGAGGTGAACCTGTGCAGCCTGTTCCGCCGAGGGGAGGCCAAGCTGGTGGCCACCACCACGATGCCCTGCACGGCATGCATGCAGACCCTGTGCGCGAACGGGATACGCGAGATCTACTACCGCGAAATCTATCACGCCTCGGACGCGCCGGAGATTGCGCGCCTCTACGGGGTGAAGCTGGAACGCGTGGAGAGTTCGCTATTCGGAGACCTGACCGCGCTTCAGGGCGCCGCAGCCTCGTCACCGCCGAAGAACCCTTTGACGTAGCCAAACTCCACCATCGTGTCCTGCCATGGGGAAAGGAGGTTGGGGTCTTGGAAGATCCGGGAGCCTCGTGCCATCAGGTTTTCCGCCTCCACCTCTTTGCCTTGGGAGAAGAGGATCGCGGCCTGAGCGTAGTAGGGGTACGGGGAGTCGTCCAAATAGTCGTATTTCTTGGCCATTGAGGCGGCCTCCGCTGCCTTGTTCAGCTTTAGTTTGACCAGCAGCAGCTTGAATTCGCTCAGCCGGTTGATTAGAAGGCTAGCCCTATCGGACTTTTCCGTCCCTGAAGGCTGGCGCTCAATGAGCTTCAACACCTTGGTCAGGTTGGTTTCCGCCTCCGCCCAGTTTTTCGTCACGAAGCTCAGCTCAGCGATGTTGAAGTAGGTCTCCACACGCTCGGGCATGAGGTCGCTGGCCTTCTTGAAAGCCGCCATCGCCTTGTCGAAATCGCGGAACTCGACTTGGCAGGAACCGATCAGGGTGAGCAATTCGGGATCGTCCGGAAAGATGGCCTTCGCCTCATTGGCCTTGTCGATTGTCTCGAAGATCCGCTTGTCAGCGAACATACGGCGGGCCTCCATCAGCTTCTTGGTGTACTCAAGGCGCTTTTCTTCCGGCAGGTTCGAGAAGGCGATCTCGTAGGGGCGCTTTTCCTTGGCGGGTGCTGCCGGTTCCTGTGCGTGGAGCACGGAGAGCGGCAGGAGGCAAAGGAGCAGAGTGCGGAAAATCGGTTTCATGGGTGAGGGACTCGGGCTTGAGATTAGAGCGACAGCGAGGGTCCTGCAAGCAGGCGTTCAGGCTTTATAGAGGCCGCGGCTGCGGATGTATTCCGCGACGGCCGGAGGCAGCCAGGGCGCCTCAGAACTACTGGCGATGGCCTGGCGGACCGCGGTGGCCGAGGCCGGGTGGCTGCCCGGCAGGAAATGCATCCGCCAGTCGCCCTGTGGTTGGGGGGTGCCGTCGCGGGCGAAGACGATGAACTCGACGGCGGCCGCGAGGCGCTCGGGGTGCTGCCAGCGGGGCAGGGCGCGCCATTGGTCGGCCCCCATCAGCCAGAACAGGCGGGCTCC
>NZ_BATP01000020.1 GCF_000739615.1 Haloferula sp. BvORR071 | reverse complement strand
ATCCCGGCAAAGAGGTCATCGGCTCGGTGAAGGTGATCGTCTACCAAGGCACCAACGGGGATCCGGCTGCCGCTGGACCGCGTGCCAAGGACGCCTCCGCAGAGATCGCCGCGCGCCTGACGAAGGAGCAGAAGCTGAAGTATACCAAGTATCTGGAGCTGGCGCGGGACCACCGCATGCTCTATCGCAGCTATCAAAACTGGGCGGAGCCTTTCCAGCCGGCGAGCGATGAGGTGATGCTGCGCTTCGAGCCGCAGAGCAATCTGCTCAACAACGACACCATGCGGCTCGACCTCGAGCTGTGGCTCAGCCGCAAGAAGATCCTCAAGACCGATGCGGCACTGACCTACGGCAAGCCGCTGTTCATCCTTGGCCCGGAGTGGAAGGGCGGACGCCTGATCCTCTCGGTGGAGCTGTCGCCGGAGAAGGGGGGCAAGCCATGAAGATGATCCTCGCACTTTTTCTTGCCGCGGCGCTGCCGCTGGCAGCGGGCACACTGACTTTCGAGTCCACCACACTCAGCGTGGACGTGCCCTTCGAGGCGACTTCCGCGCACGTCGATCTCAAATTCGAGAACAAGGGCGACAAGCCCGTGGTGATCGACCACTATAAGAGCGAGTGCGAGTGCCTGAGCGGAGAGATCAAGGGAGGCATGCTGATCGAGCCCGGCAAGGGCGGCGTGATCCGTCTCTCCATGGATACCACCGCGCTTACCGGTGTGGTGGAGAAGAAGATGGGGCTGTGGTTGCAGGGCGATCCGGCCATTGCGCCTTCCCACGTGCTCACCATGGTGGCGAAGATTCCCGAGTTGGTCAGCTTGGAGCCGAAGGCGCTGATCTGGGAGATCGGCGAGAAGCCGGAGCCGAAGAAGGCGATCGTGACGATGAGTGGCGACAGGCCCACGAAGATCACCAAGGTGTCCGGTGCGGACCCCAAGTTCGCGCAGGAGTGGAAGACACTCGAAGAAGGCAAGAAATACGAGATCACCGTGACCCCGGCGCAGACCGCGACGGCTTCGAACGGTGTGGTGCGGATCGAGACTGACTCTCCTTACAAGAAGCAGGCGAACCGCAATCTCTTCACGCTGGTGAAGCCGCCGGCAGTGGGCGCGGCGCCGAAGAAGTAGGATGCGGACCATCTTTTGGGCCGCCTTGCCCGGGCTTGCGCCGCGGCCCCGACCGGGTCATTAGTAAGCCATGCGATTCCTGTTGCCGGCCCTCTGCGCGCTCTGCCTGCCCCTGACGGCGGCGGAGCTGAAATTCGAGACGATGCTCCGCGAATTCAAGGTGGCTCCGGATGCGGAGAAGGTGGTGGCGGAGTTCCCCTTCAAGAACGAGTCGAAGGAGACGGTGGAGATTTTGAACTATAGTGCCAGTTGCTCCTGCATCACGGCTTCGATCAAGCCAGCGGACAAGCTGAAGTATGCGCCGGGGGAGAGCGGAGTGATCCGCGCGGAGTTCGAGCTGAGCGCACTCGCCGGCACGATCGACAAGGCGGTGCAACTGCGCCTGAACGGCGACAAGGAAGATGAGCCCTCGGTGAACCTGATCTCCCGCATCACGATTCCCGAGTTGGTTTCGGTGGAGCCGAAGACGCTGACCTGGTTCAGCGGTGAGGAAGCCAAGCCGAAGACCGTCACGGTGACGATGCATTACGAGAAGCCGATTCACGTGCTGTCGCTGTCCAGCGCCGATGACAACCGCTTCACCCAGGAGTTGAAGACGGTCGAGGACGGCAAGAAGTACGAGATCCTGGTCACGCCGAAGAATACCGAGACCTTGTCGATGGGGGTGATTCACATCCAGACGGACTGCGAATTGAAGCGGCACGCTGCCCAGCGGCTGTTCACGGTGGTCCGCAAACCGGTGGCGAGTGCTGCCGCGACGCAGCCGCAACAACCATGAGAACGATCGCGGAGCTCGGGCTGGTGCTGCTGCTGGCGACTGCTGGTGCGGTCGGCACTTGGAAGATTGCCGGGCCACCGGACCGTTCAGTGCCCTGCGATCCCAAGCAGATCTCGCCTGATGAAGTTTGCCTGGCGACGGTCAAGGCCGAGTGGGGCGATGTGCTCTGGATCGATGCGCGCAGCGAAGCGGACTGGAAGCGCGACGGTCTGGAAGGATCCATCCACATCACCACCATGGGTCAAGTTCCCTTCGACCAGCAGATCGAGGCTAACATGGAGGCGATCATGAAGGGCCACAAGGCGGTGGTCTATTGCAACGGCGTGAAGTGCACCGTGAGCAAGGAAACGGCGCGGCAGCTCCGCGACTTCGGCATGTTGCCGGAGGTCAAGGCCCTGCACGGCGGCTACGATGCGCTGAATGCCGCGGGGATGATCAAGCTCAGGGGTTCCAGCCCAGCGAATTGATATCGATCAATTCGAGGTAGGGATGCTTGGGATCCTCCTTGTGATTCCACTGCAGGGTCACGGTGCTGCGCAGGCGCATGCCCCAGCGCAGGGAGGACTCCGGCTCATCCAGCATCTTCTTGAAGCGTGAGCCGGTGGAAACGTAGGCCCGTACCATCTCACGACCGTTAGTACAGGGCAGCAGCTTCAGCGTGAACTTGCGGTCGGGGTTCGGGATGCCGTCCTCGTTGCAACTGGAGAGCGGTTCCAGCACGACATGGAAGGTCGCGGGCTCCAGGGTATTCGGCTCGCGGGTGTAGGTGGCGAGGCGGCCGCCGGCGAGATCCAGGAAAGCGGGCAAGAAGACCCGCGGCGGCTGGGCTCCGCGCTGCCGCACCAGCATGGAAAACTCCACGCTCTTGCGGTTCGGGATGAGGAAGGTGACGCGGTAAGGGTAGTCGGTGATCTGCTCCTTGGGATTGTGCTGGGGCAGATCGTAGGCGATCTGGGCGACCTCCCAGAGTGGTCCGCGAGTCACCGGCCAGCCTTGGAGTTGCTCCAGTGTCGCATCCGGTTCCACCAAGCCGACACGGGCTTGGGCCTCCTTGGCCTTGAGGAAGGCATCGAGTGCCTGATTGGCACGGACGGCAGCGGAAACTTCCTCTTCCCGGTTGGATCGGGCGTCGGTGAGCCCGGAATTTTCCGGCGGAGTGGGCTCGACTGTCGGCGCAGCGGGGGCGGGTTCGGGAGAAGGCGCGGGCTGTGGGGTGGCAGCCGATGGATCGTTGCCGCCACCCGTGGGCGGGTTGGCGGGAGACTTCTGCTGGGGATTCGGCGCGGCGGGCAGGTTGAGTGGCTCGCTGGCGCGGCGGGCCGCGCGGATCGGGCCATTCGGCAGGTAGTAGGCCAGCAGCAGGCCGCTCAAGATGGTGGCTGCGGCGCAGAAGACGGCGGGAATCAGGGCGAGCATCACCCGGGACGGCTCGCGCCGGCGTGCAGGTGACAGGATCGGGCTCTGGCGGCGCATCCGCTCATCCTCCGTGCTATGGCGGACCGACATCGGGGAGGCCAGCGGGCGATCCTTCATGCCACGCGGCTCTGGCCGGATCTTCGGGCCCTCGGGGGCCGCGGATTCCTCGGCGTCGGCTGGCGCGGTGTCCGGTGGAGCAGTAGCAGCCTCGGCCGGAGGCTCGGCGAAGGGAGCTTCTTCAGCGCGCCGGGGCTCAGGCGCGGCGAGTGGCAGTTCCGCTTGGGCTGCTGGAGACGATGCCGGAGCCACCGCCACCGGGGCAGGTGTCAACGGCGGAGATGAATCGGGTGCCGGAGCCGCCGGAGCATTTGCAGCGGCAGGCATTGAGGGCAGCGGGGACGCAGGCTCAGGTGCGGGTGCCGTGTTAGCTTGGGCCTCGCCAAAAGGCGATGGGCCGGTAGCGGGTGTCGGCGCCGTGATCGGCAGCCGGCAATTCGGGCAAGGTCCCTTAACTCCCGCCAGCGTGACCGGAACAGTGAGCCGGATTTCGCAATGCGGGCAGAGGAAGCTGAGCGTTTCCGTCGCCATTTACAGGAGGTTCAGTCGGGACGGGGTGACGCTATCGGAACAGGAGAGGGGCGTCAACGGTGCGGGGCAGATCGCTGCTGCGGGAGAGTGCTTCGTGGAATTTGCGGGGATGGCGGCGGAAATGGAGCCGTCGCCGGGGACTGCTAACAATTGTGCGAACTGTCCGGGGATTTGTTTTCCGCCCCGGAGTGGTGGGCCTGAGACTGACCCTCGCGAGTATGAAGAAGGAGAGATGCTTGTCCGCTCGCTCTTACTTGGCCGCCTTCACCTCAACCCGTGCAAAAATCCGTGGGGTAGTGGCAGGATCGTAGGCTTGCTCGGCCACCACGCGTTCCCACACGGCATCGATGGTGGTGAGGGTGATGCTGCCAGTCATTGCTTGGAAGCTGCCGGGCTCCAGCGATGGGGAATACTGGGGCGTGTAGATCAGGCTGCCGTCCTTCCGCCGCAAGTACTCCACGAGCAGTACTTGGCCGGTGGTGCTGACGGCAGGATAGCCAGCCGTGCCGCTGCCGGGAATCACGGGCGTGGTGTCGCCGGCTTGCGCGACATTGAAGGCGTGGCGCAGCAGGGCTTCCGGATTTTCCTCCGCGGAGGCCGCTGCCGCCATGAGCGGAGTGGACAGGGGAGCGCTAGCCGCCGCTGCCGCACCGGCATCATCGATCGCCCACAGCTCGCGGCCACCGTGGGTGAGCGCGGTGAAGAGCAAACGGTCGCCGATCCGGCGCAGGCCCTGGGGCCATGAGCCAAGCGGGCCATCCAGCAGATCGGCGATCATCACCGTGTTCGCCGGGCTGCCATCGGTGCGCCATAGTTCGAGCCCGTGCATCCCGTCATTCGCCGCGAAGTAGGTCCATGGGCCCACCGTCACCGGCTGGGGAGGGACCGGCGGTGTGGTGGGGGGCGCGGGATCGACGCTGTCCTTCAAGACGAAGGTGCCCTCTGCCGTGCCATCCGTGCGCCACATGGCAATGCCTCCCGGAGGATAGTGGAAATGCGGGAAGTAGATCTCGTCTCCTGTTGAGTGGAGCATCGTCAGCGAGCTGTCGCCCGTGGGGAAGGAGGTCTGCAAGACCGGCGCGCTGTTACCATCCGTGGTGAAGATCCGCGTCATTCCGGCGTTCGAGCTGGCCCCGAAGAGGCAGAGCTTGCCATTGCAGGCTTGGAGCCTGAAGTACCTGCAATCCCCGTCCCAAGACTCGGAAAGCACGGTGGTTCCGGCCGCAGTGCCATCGGACTTCCACAGCCGGGACTTGAAGTCATGACTGGTCAGGAAATAGAGGGCCCCATTGAAAACGGTGAGTTCGCGGGGTGCCTCCGAGGCGATGGCGCCGCCGGGCTGCTTCACCTCCACGGTGCCTGCCAGCGTGCCGTCTGAAGTCCAGAGCGCCGGTGGGCGGCCGTCACCCAGCAAGGGGAAGTAGACGCGGTCCTTCATGGCCACTATGGGGCCCTTCCGGAAGAAGAGATTGGGCAGGCCTTGCTCGAGTTTCAGCGGGCCATTGCGATCACCGGGGCGCAGGAGATAGATGGCCTTGTCGATGAAGGCGAAGCTCTTGCCGCCGGCCTCCGCCACCCGATCCGGGTTCGGTTCGCCGGGGAAGTTTTGTTCCTTGATCAGGCCCGTGGGCGTGCCGTCGGTGCTCCAGACCTTCCAGCCATTGTCGATCGCCACCATCAGTCGTCCGCCGACAGAGCTGAGGTCGGTGAGCCAGGGCGGCCTGCGGCCTTTGCTGAATTCGGGGACCATGACCGTGCCCGCGCTGCTGCCATCGCTGCGCCAGAGGTCGCGCCAGTCCTTGCTGTTATTACCAAAGAAATAGTAGTTGCCGTCGAGGACCGCGACATTCGCGGCATCGCTCACGCCATCGCGGCCGCCATCGGCGAGATCCTTCAGCAGGGTGGTGCCGCGCGGGGTGCCATCGCTCTGCCACAACTCATAGCCGTGGACCACATCGTTGGCGGAGAAATAGCAGGTCCCGCCGGCGCGGCCGATCGCATGCAAGCCGGAGCCGTATTCGGTGAAGCTCTTCAGCCGGCGGGTGCCCTTGGCCGTGCCATCGCTGACCCAGAGGGCAGCCCATGCCCTGCCGGCCGGACCACTGAACCAAAGCTTGCCACCGGCCACTGCGGAATGCCCGAGGTAAGTTTCGCCGGGGCCCTTGGTGATATCTTTCACCAGATAGGTGCCTTTGGCCGTGCCATCGCTTCGCCAGAGTTCACTGCCGTGCTTGCCGTCGTCCGCCTCCAGGAACATGAAGCTGTCCGTGGTGCCGAGGATGTCTGGAGCGACGGTTCTTGGCCCTCCGATGGTTTTCACCATCGCGGTGCCGCCGGGCGTGCCATCGCTGCGGTACAACTGGCCGCCCTTTTGAGGGGTCCACGCGGTGAAGTAGAGCGCGCCATTCCAGTAGTGGAGATTTTCCGGATCGCGCCATTGGTCGGGGGGCGCGTCCCAATTCGCGCCGCCGAGGCTGATGGTGCTTTCCAAGGTCCCCGTGGTCTTCACGAGGATGTCTTGGTAGTTTTGGCCGCCCTTGCAGGTAAAGAAGATCCCTTGGTCCGCGGCGACAATTTCCGCAATCCCGCCGTCCCGGAATTTTGACATGTAGTCGAGCTCGACGGTGGTCTCAGGAGTGCCGCGGCTGCGGTAGAGGTGCAGGGTGTTCGCCGCGAACCAAAGCTCATCGCCGGCGGCTGTTAGTTTCGTCAGATAGGAAAAGCCGCTGCCTGCCGGGGCACTGCCGGGGTCGGCGAGGGTCAGGGGAATTGTGCCGGGGGCGGTCCCATCACTGCGCCAGAGCACCAAGCCGGTCGCGCCGTGCTTTACGGTGAAGTAGAGCAGATCGCCGCAGGCGGTGAGCTGCTGCGGTGGCTCCGGAAAGGCGGCGAGTTCGGCGGTGACGGAGCTGGTCCCGTCGTCGCTGTGAGTCCACAGCCGCATCCCGCCACCATCGGCGCGAGCGGCGGCGAAGAACCTCTTCCCGCCGGCCTTGACCCATGTCTTCGGGTCCCAGGTCGCCACGAGATCCGGCACGGGATTCACCACCTGTTGAGTGCCGGCGGCGCTGCCATCGCTCATCCAGACGCGGGAATCGCCATAGGGCGCCAGCGCGGAAAAGAGCAGCTTGCCATCGACCTCGTGGAAGTTCGTGGGGTCTGAGCTGTTGTCGCCAATCCTTTGGTCGATGTCCTTGACCAGGCGGGGGACCGGCAGCTCCGCGGCGAGGGGTGTCACCAGGGTCAATGCCAGGGGCGCGAGGAGGAAGGGCAGGGAAGGGGACATGGGCGGGACGCGGGACTTCAGCGACCTCCGCTCGGGCTCACAAGGCAATTGGCGGCCTTTACGGAGAACTCACAGAAGGAGGAGGGGAAGCTAGCTCGCTTCCGTATCGAAGGGATCGCGGCCGTAGTAGAGATCCCAGGGAGGCGAGATTTCGAAGCCAGACACTTGACCGCTGGCGCGAAGCCAAGATTCCAAGTCTGCGATGACATCCGAAGGGATTTCCAGCCATTGCGGGCTGGGATCAATCACGCCTTCCCACGCGCTTTGATAGGAGCCGCCACCGCCGAACTGCAGGTCCTTCGTTTCGATCCAATCGATGAAGTCGTCAATGAAGCGGTCAAAGGCCGCTTCATCAAAACCGTCGACGAAGCGCACGCGCAGACTCACGCCGCGCACGGCGAACTCTCCCAGGTGCTTCTTTTTGCGCAGGCGTTTCTTCATACAGGGAGGACGACAAGTTGGCGGCGGTTTGCCAACTACGAATGGGCGCGCGTGAACATGAATGAAGGGTGAGGGATCTCGGCCCGACCTCCTCTAGGTCCATCCCAAAACAAACAAGGCGGGCTGAACCAGCCCGCCTTGCGTAAATCGTAAGCCTTGCGAAGAAAACCTCAGTGTTCCAGCGGGCTTTCACCCGAGGCATCGCCGAGGTGTGAAGACTTATCGGAGAGGAACTTCTTGAAGCGAGTTTTGTCGATCGCCTTCATGTAAGCTTCTTCCGGCGAGATCATGCCGGATTGGAGCTTGTTCCAGATCGATTCATCCATGAACTGCATGCCCTCGCCCTTGCCGCCGGTGATGACGTCGTAGAGTTTCTGGGTGGCCCCTTCACGGATGATGGCGGCGACCGCCGGGGTGGCGAACATGATCTCGTGCACGGCAACACGGCCCGGCTTGTCCACGCGCTTGCAGAGGAGCTGGGCGAGCACACCGCGCAGCGAGGCTGCGAGCATGGTGCGCACCTGCGACTGCTGGTCGGCGGGGAACACGTCGATGATACGGTCAACCGTCTTGCGGGCGTTGTTGGTGTGCAGGGTGCCGAAGACCAGCAGGCCGGTTTCCGCGGCCGTCAGGGCAAGCGAGATGGTCTCAAGGTCGCGCATCTCACCCACCAGCACGATGTCCGCGTCTTCACGCAGGGCAGCGCGCAGACCGTCGGAGAAGCTCGGCGTCTGGATCGGCACCTCGCGCTGGGTGATGATCGAGCGCTTGTTGCGGTGCACGAACTCGATCGGCTCTTCAACCGTGATAATGTGGCGGTTGAAGTTGATGTTGATGTAGTCGAGCAGCGCCGCGAGCGTGGTGGACTTGCCCGAGCCGGTGGGACCGGTGACCAGCACCAAGCCGGAGCGGATTTGGCCGAAATTTTTGACCACTTCCGGCACGCCTAGCGACTCCAACGACATGATCTCTGTGGGGATCAAGCGGAAGACCGCGGCGAGGCCGTAGTTTTGCTTCAGGTAGTTGCAGCGGAAGCGCGAGTCCTCGTCCATCGCGTAAGCGAAGTCGAGGTCCCCGGTCTCCAGGTATTTCTGGAAGGCCTTGGGATCGCAGATCTCCTCAAGCATGTGCCTGAAGTCATCGCCTTGGAGGACCGGCTGGTCCGGGATGGCGACGACGGCGCCGTGCTTGCGGACCTTCGGCGGCTGGCCCTCTGAGAGGTGCAAGTCGGACCCCCGGTTCGCGACGAGGTATTGGAAAAGAGCGTCGATGCGTGGCATGGGATCGGCGAAATCAGGATTGGAAGAAGGAGCGCATCTGGATCTTGTCCTCGCAGCGGAAGTAGGTCTCTTCCTGCGTGATCAGTCCCTTCATGTAGAGCTTCCGCAGGGACTCATCCATGGTGATCATGCCGACGTTCTTACCGGTCTGCATGATGCCGGGAAGCATGAAGGTTTTGCCATCGCGGATGGTAGCGGAGACGGCGGCGGTGTTGACCAAGAGCTCGAGAGCCATCACCCGGCCATTGCCATCGGCACGCGGCACCAGCTGCTGGGAGAGCACGCCGCGCAGCGATTCGGAGACCATGATGCGGATCTGCTCGCGCTGGTCGGTGGGGAACACGTCAAGCACCCGGTCCAGGGTCCGCGGAGCGTTGCCGGTGTGCAGGGTGCCGAGCACCAAGTGACCGGTCTCCGCAGCGGTGAGGGCCAGCGAGATGGTTTCAAGGTCGCGCATTTCCCCGACCATGATGACGTCCGGGTCTTCCCGCAGGGCACCGCGAAGGGCCTTGGCGAAGGACTCGGTGTGGGTGTGGACCTCGCGCTGGTTTACTTGGCAACCCTTCGATTCGAAAACGTATTCGATCGGGTCTTCCAAGGTGAGGATGTGGTCCTCGCGGTCCTGGTTAATGAAGTCGATCAGGGCGGCCAGGGTGGTGGACTTACCGGAGCCGACCGAGCCGGTCACCAGAATCAGACCGTTGTGGTAACGGGTCAGCGGGACCAAGTGCTCGATGGGGAGATCAATCTCCTCCATGGTCTTGATCTCGGAATTGATGATCCGGAAGACCATGTCGTAGCCGAGGCGCTGCTTCACCACCGAAGCGCGGAAACGGCCCTCGGGGTTGTAGTAAGCGAAGTCGACGTCGCCTTTTTCCTGCAAGCGGTTCCATTCGCGCTCTCCAAGAAAGGATCGGGCAAGACGCTCCGTTTCCTCTGCGGTGAGCGGCGGGTGATCATTCCAAATCGGCTGGAGTTGGCCATAGCGACGCCAGGCCGGCGGGAATGCGGTCGGCAAATGGACGTCGGAACACTGATACTCGCGGCCGAGTTTCAGATATTCGTCAACGTGATCGAGGACACGGTGCTCGGACATGTAGGCGTGCTTTAGAGCGTAAGAATCGGGGTTGGGAAGGGGGAAATGCGGCTTATTCTCAGGGGTGTTTATCCTGTGAATACCTAGGCTGTGCGAAGCGTGACTGGAACTCGCGCAGGGCCCAGTTCTGCAGGGCCGGGCGGGCGATGCTGAAAGCCCCGCCGAGCAGCATGCCGAAGAGGCCGCCCTTTACCTTGGCCTTTTCCTCGCGGACGGAGGCCGTGGCGTGGTGATGGCGGCGGCGTTTGAGCAGGAGACTGGCGAGGAAACCGGCACCCAGAGAGCCGCCCAGCCAGACCGCGGGCTTCGCCTTGACCGAGCGCTTGACCCGCGCAGGCACATCAAGCTGGTGGCGCAGCTCGGCGACATCCGCAGCGACGTGGCGGCGCGAGGCTTCAATCCGCGCGATCAGGGTCGGGAGCCCGGGTTCTTCTTGTTGATGAGCCATTCGCGGTCTTTGGCGAGTTCAGCCTTGGTGTGAGTGAAGGCGGGAGGAAGGGGGCGCTTGATGATAGCCACGGCAATCCCCGCGACCAGCAGGTGAAGGAAGGCGGCCCCGAGCGTGACGAAATACCACGGCACGCCGGCAGAGGCAATCCAACCGATCACCCCGGCGAGAATCGTCAGATAAGCGATCCCCGCGCTGCCGAGGATGATCACCAACAGCGCGGCGCGACCGGCGGCGTGCTTCTTGGCCTCCTTGGCCTCGAAGGCGATCAGCTCGAGGCGCGCCGACACGAATTCGACCGCCGACTCCCGCCACGAGGGGGGGGGGACGTGTAGGGATCCGGTTCAGGGAACTCGCTCATGGGGGTCAAAGGACCCGTGAACGCGCCCTGTGGGGAGCGTTTCACGGGTGATCCTGAATCTCCGTGCTAGATCGATGCGATTCAGCGGCGGGCGAGCAGGCCGATCACGAAACCGATGCCAAGGGCACCAACCACGCAGCGGGTCGGGTGCTGGCGGATGTAGTCCTCGGTGGTGATGTGCATTTCCTTGGCCTTGTCGCGGGTCTCGCGCCACTGGTCATCCGCGACGGTGCGGAATTGGCGGGCGCGCTCACCGGCAGCCTCCTTGAGCTGCTCGGCGCGCTCGGCGGCGGCGCTCTTGAAGGCGAGGGCCTTCTCGCTGGCGACTTCCTTGAGGTGGCTGGCCTTCTCGGTCGCCACGTCCTTGAAGTGCTGCACGGATTCGGCGGCCTTGTCCTTCAAGGCCTTGGCCTGATCGCCGAGTTCCTTGGCTTTCTCGCCGGCGGCGGCGCGGAGATCATTGGCGGCCTGGCCCACGGAGGGACCGTTCGCGCTCGGGTCGAGGGAATTGGCGAAAGAGTCTGACATGGCGGTAGGAGTGGTTGGAAATAAACAGAATGATGATGCTCGGGACGGCAGTCGCCCCTGCCCCTGAAGCTGGCACGTCCTCCGGGAGGGCGCAAGGAATGATCTGTTGGGGAAATTCGGATCCCCAAGGGAAAGTTTAGGCTTCCAAGTTGGAATGTATGCGGTCAAAATTCCAACGCTTCCCGGGTTCGGGGTCCATCTTTCAAGTTTGGTATTTCATTCACGTCCCACTGGTGGGGCATCCTGTTTCTGCTACTGGCGCTTTCGTGCGCGGGATACCGTCGTTCTGGCGGGATGCGAGTGCCACTACCGCGCGCGAGGGGGGCGCGAAAGGAGCCAGAACACCTGGCCGAGCTGGAGGCTGCGGATGCGGCGTGCTGCTTGGCTTGGTGAAGTCGTGCTAGGTCTTCACCTCCGGTTTGGTGCCAGCCTCAAGCGGGCCTTCGGGGGCTTGAGCAGCTTGTCGTTCTCATCATCCGGCGGGGAAGTGAACATCACGTTGTCCCACTTCGGTTGCTTGAGCGGGCCGGTGCCGCGGAATTGGAACAGCCCATCGACCACCGGCTTGAGCGGCAGGGTGATGAGACCCAGGAAGCCGCGGGCATTCATGCGGATGGTCATGTCCAGGGTCTTGCGGTTGAGGTCCGCGGTGCCGTCGCCGGTGAAGGTCATGGAGGAGGTGTCGGTGTAGAAGTCCCGGGTGCTGAGCACGCCGTCCTTCACCTTGAAGCTACAGAAGGCCTCGGTCGCCTGCTGGAAGCCGGCCTTGCGGTCGACCACGGCGGCGAGCAACGGTGAGAGCGGTCCGAAGATCGGCACGGAGAAGAGCTCGCCTTCCTCCAGCGCGATGTGGCCTTCGCCATTCAGGCCGGCGGCCTCCTTGCCAGCCTGTTGCTGGAAGTTCATACGGCCGGTAACGAAGCCCTTGGCCTGCTTGTCGAAGCCGCAGGCGGTAGAGAGCTCGGGCAGGCTCAAGTGGGTCCAATCGATCTCGCCATCCACGTGTTGGCCCTCGCCGTCGCCATAGATGACATCGAAGTTCGCGCGCAGCGGCCCATCGAAGAGGCTGAAGGCGAGGTCGCGCACCTCGGTGCGGCCGGGCTTGACCCGCACGTTCGTCTCCAGCCCGTCGAGCAAGAGGTCCTGGCCGGCGAAGTGGTAACTGACCTTGCCCGGGGTGGAGCCGTGGACCTTGAAGTCGGTCTTCTGCTGCGCCTTCATCAGGCCGATAGTACCGCTGCCGCTGAGCGCCGGGGGATTGTGGAAGCCATACTCCTCCAAATGATCGGCCACATTCGGCAGGAACATCCGCAGCACCGGGGCCGGCCAGAAGTTGCCCTCGATGCCTTCCAGCGTGAGCGTCGACGGCTCGCGGTTGTAACGCACGCGATCGACCTTGGCCTTGCCGGTCAACGGGCCGCCGTGGGCCTTGCGCATGGCATAGTTGCTGTAGTCGAACTCCACGGTACCATCAGTGAAATCGAGGAAGTCGTGGTCGAGCTTCATGCTCACTTGGGCGCGGTTGAAGGGCGTGCCCTTGTAGGCCATGTGGGTAGCCTTCACCGTGCCGGTCACGCCCCAGGCATGGGGATCGCTGCGGCTGGCGTGACCCTCCACGCTGCCATCCACCGTGGTGTTGTCGCGCTCGGAGAAGTCGTTCAGCACCTTGCCCAGTGGCACCTTGTCGAAGAAGTCCTTCCAGACGCTGGCCTTGAGATTGCCGGCGGCGGACCACCGGATCTCGTCGTCCTTCACCAGCAGGCGGGCCTTGAGCTGGCCGTCCGGACGCTTGGCGATCAAGTTGTCGAGGAAGAGGTTCTTGCCATCGAAGGAGACATCGCTCTCCAGGCGGCTGGCGGTGTGGCGCGCGTAGCTCACATTGTCTGCCGCGAGGTGGCCGGTGATGTGGAAGGTCGGCGGCGCGTTCATCGGCCACTCGATGTGGCCGCCGGCATTCAGGTCCGGGCGCGATTGGAAGCCGACCTCGCGCAGCAGGCCGCCGGCATCGATCGCGCGCAGGATCGGCGGCAGATCCAGGTTCGAGCGCATCTCAAAGCGCGCCGAGCGGGTCGAGAGGTCGTATTCCATGCGGCCCTTCAGGCGACCGCCCCATCTTCGAGATCAAGGGAATCGAGCACCAGCAGGCGCCCGCGCATCTCGCCACGGGCCTCCACGCGGCTGATGTGGATGTCGCCGCGCTCGAGGGCGCCGCTGCTGAGATAGACATCGGCGCGCACCGACTTCTGGTCGTCCAGATCGCCCTCCACGCGCATCCGGATCACCGGCGGCTTGCCCTCCTCGAAGCGCCACGGTTCCAGCAGGCCGATGACTTGGGAAAGCAAGCGGCGGCGCTGCAGCTCGGCATTCGGATCCTGCGGAGGTGGCGAAAGGCGCTGGCGGTAGCCGAGCAGGAGAGCCTCGAATTCCAAGCGCACGCCGCTGACCTCGCCGCGCGCATCCAGTATTTCCAAACGGCGTCCGCCGGGCATCAGCACCCGGCCGCTGGCGTTCTTGACCTCCAGCACCTTGGTATTCGGATCATCCGGATCGATCGGTAGGGTCAGGGTGCCCCCACGAAGGTCGAGGCGTTCCACGCGGACGCTTCCGCGGGCCAATTTCGTGCGATCCAGCCCGAAAATCACCTCGCTGGCATGGGCTACCACCCGCTGGCGGCTGGCATCGGCATAGACCTTCACCTCATCCGCCTCCACGCCCTGCAGCGGCCAGTAGCGGAGTTGGCCGATATCCGCATACAGGCCCTTGGATTCGAGTGCCTTCTCGATCTCGCCGCGCCATGAATCCGGCAGCCCGGTCTGGTTCGCCCAGTAGAGGCCGCCCCCAGCCGCGACCATCGCCGCAAACACCAGCAGCGCCAGCAAGGTGCGCAGCCGGTGGATGACGCGGATGTGTCTCACGGGAGGAGTTTGGAGTAGCGGGGTGCAAGAGGCAAGAAGGGAGGGGGACGCTCCCATGCTGTTTCGAGCCCGGGGTGAGGCAGGGCTCCAAGGGTATGTAGTCCCGCCTTCAGGCGGACGAAGCAGTTCTGGCGGCGGATCCACATCCCGGGGGCCTTGGGGAGAAGCGGCAGTTCGCGTAGCTTCTTCCGCCTGAAGGCGGGACTACATACCAGTGGGATCGGAGTCCCAAGGTTTGCCGCCGCAAATTTCCAGCCACCACCACTCGCTACTTGCTACTTGCGACCCCTTTGCTACCGCGTGCCCGTGCGGTTCATCGTCCTTGGCAGCGGCAGTGGGGGGAATGCGGCGGTCGTGGAGGCCGGCGGCATTCGCCTGCTCGTCGATGCCGGGCTCTCCGCCAAGCAACTCACCGACCGCATGAAGTCCTGCGGCGTGGACCCCGCCTCGATCACCGCAGTGCTGCTGACGCATGAGCACGGCGACCACGTGAAGGGCTTGCGCGTGCTGATGAAGCAACTCGCGGTGCCTGTCTATGCCACGCCCTCCACCGCGATGGTCGTGCGCGACGGCGGCGTGGATACCGCCTCGTGGAAGATCTTCGAATCCGGTGCCGGCTTCCGCATGAATGGTCTGGAGGTCCAGTCCTTTGCCGTGCCGCACGACGCTGTCGAGCCGGTCGGCTTCACCTTCCGCCACGAAGAGAAGGCCTTCGGTCTTCTGAGCGACACCGGCCACGTGACCAAGCTGATCACCGAGCGCCTGCGCGGCGTGCAGGCCTTGTTCGTGGAAGCGAACTACGACGACGGTCTGTTAGAGGCAGACACGAAGCGTCCTTGGTCCACCAAGCAGCGGATCTCCTCGCGCCACGGCCATCTCTCGAATGCCCAGACCGCGGCCCTCGTCGCGGAGTTGGTGCCCGGTGGCCTGCGCCGCGTGGTCCTGGGCCACCTCAGCCGTGATTGCAATTGCCCGGTCAAGGCGAGTGCTGCGGTGAAGGCAGCTTTCCTGGAAGTGGACGTCTGCTGTGCGGAGCAGGATAGGACCTGCGGGTGGTGGGGATAGGGCTGTTTGGCCGCGTTGTCAGCTCAAGGCCCCACGATCTTTTCCGACACCTTCTCATTCAGGATAGGTCCTTTGAAGAGTTCGTGAGCGGGAGTCTCCTTTGGGAACCAGACGGCAAAGTCCAAACCTTTCGTCAAGGTCATAGCCGCTTCCGGATCCTTGGAAAGCTGGAGCAATTGCTCCATCTGTCCGGCACCGAAGGCCTCACGGCCGATCTTCTCGTCGAAGGCATGGGCCATCAATTGATTGAAGATATAGATCGCGTTCGCATTCTGGCTACCAGGTGTAGCCAGGGTGATTTCAGCAGCGCCCGGCTTGGCTACGACGGTCAGCCAAGCGTCGCTGATCATGTCGTCGATCACTTCGCATTTCACCTGACCCTTCGTGGACAGAGATACGAAGTAGTCCAGATAGTTGTTGGCGAAGGACAGCTCCCCGGCCTTGGCCGGGACTTGTCTTGACCACTTCTTGTCCTTGGCATTCCAAGCGTCGAATTGGATCCAGCCGCCGCTCTTCTCATCTTCGCCATGGGAGATCAGGTAGGTGTCATCGAAGTGACTGTAAATGAAGGCCCATTTCGAGTTCTTGATCCCGCAGCGTTCGAGTTGGGCGGCGATGTTCTTCTTGCCCTTCTCGGTGAGTTCGGCCGGACGACAGTTGATCACCTTGTATTCGGGCTCTGCTTGGACTCGCGCGATTCCGCCGACCGGGAGGAGCAGGGACGCAAGGCAGCAGCCGAAGAATTTCCTGAGGGGTTTCATGGTCTCAAGTAGTAGGCCTTCTGGGAGCGGAGGGGGCAAGAGCATGCTTGCGGAGAAAGATCGTGTAACACTCGGGGATTTCGTCACATTCCGATCATGAAAATCGGGTTTTCGGTCAGTTTTGCGCCGTGCCCTGATCGCTTCTCCGCTCCTCACCGTATCGACCAAGTCATGCTCCGCTCCGCTCTCCTCGCCATCATCGCGATCTCCGCAGCCCACGCCGCGGACAAGCCGAACATCATCCTCATTTACGCCGACGACCTCGGCTGGGGCGATGTCTCCTGCAATGGCGCGACCGCGGTGCAGACACCCAACATCGACCGGATCGCCAAGGAGGGCATCAACTTCAACTCCGGCTACGCCACTTCCTCGACCTGCACGCCCTCGCGCTTCTCCTTGCTCACCGGCAAGTATGCCTGGCGCCAGCAAGGCACCGGCGTCCTTCCGGGCGATGCTGCGATGATCATCGATCCCGCAAAGCCGACCCTGCCGGCGATGCTGAAGAAGGCCGGCTACCGCACCGGTGCGGTCGGCAAGTGGCACCTCGGCCTCGGCGGCAAGGAGGGCGTGAATTGGAACCAGGAGATCAAGCCCTCGCCGCGCGAACTCGGCTTCGACTTCTCCCACATCATGGCCGCCACCGGCGACCGCGTGCCTTGCGTCTTCATCGAGGATGGCAAGGTTCAGAACCTCGATCCCGCGGATCCCATTGAGGTCACCTACAAGCAAGGCTTCAAGGGCTACGAAGGCCTGCCGAATGGCGTGAAGGATCGCGCCTCACTCAAGATGGACTGGAGCCAGGGCCACAACATGGCGGTCATCAATGGCATTGGCCGCATCGGCTACATGAAGGGCGGCACCAAGGCCCTGTGGAATGACGAAGAGATGGCGGATCACCTCGCGGGCCAGGCATTGCGCTTCATCCGCGAGTCGAAGGACGCGCCCTTCTTCCTCTACTTCGCGATGCACGATATCCACGTGCCGCGCGTGCCGAATCCGCGCTTCGTTGGCAAGACCAGCATGGGCCCGCGCGGCGATGCGATCGTGCAAGCCGACTGGCAAGTGGGGGAAGTTCTTCGCCTGTTAGATGAGCTTAAGCTCGCGGAGAACACGCTGCTCATCTTCACCAGCGACAATGGTCCGGTGATCGACGATGGCTACAAGGATCAAGCCCAGGAGAAGCTCGGCACGCACAAGCCTGCGGGCCCCTGGAGCGGCGGCAAATACAGCATCCTCGAAGGTGGCACCCGCGTGCCATTTCTGGTCCGCTGGCCCGCCCGCGTGAAGCCGGACCAGAAGAGCAGCGCGATCGTCAACCAGATCGACTTCGCCAAGAGCTTCGCCACCCTCACCGGCGGCGATGGGAATTTCCCGGACAGCCAGGACGTTCTGCCCGCGCTCTTGGGCGAGTCCGAAGAAGGCCGCGAATACAACATCGAACACTCCGGCCAGCTCGCGATCCGCATGGCCAACTGGAAGTTCATCCCCGCGGGCCCGAAGGGCAAAGTGCCGGACCGCCTCATCAACCTCGGCAAGGATCCCTCCGAGTCCGACAACCTCGCCGAGACCTTCCCGCAAAAGATGCAGGAGCTGAAGGCCAAGCTCGCTGAGGTGAAGGGTGGGGAGTGAGGGTGTATGACTTGATGGCGCACGGGCGATGTTCCCGTTCGCGGCGGTGCACAAAGGGGGACACCTTGTGGGACTAGTTCCTCTCAAGCAGATTCCTGAGCGTCTGGGCATCGCGTTCTCCTAACCGGGCTTTCCCTTCACTGAAATTTCACGGTTTCACGCCACTTTACGGCTAAATTCCAAGTCCTTAGCCTTGCTTCCCCCGTTCGCTCCGCTTTCCTCCGAGGCATGGATTTGGATGCCCTGAAGGTCGCGCTGGCCGCGTCTCCCCAGAATATCCCGCTGCTCATGCTGGTCGGGAAGCTGCACGAGGACCGCTTCGAGCTTGCGGATGCCCGCGATTGCTTCGATCGCGTGCTGGTCCTGCAGCCGGACCATGGCGAGGCCTTGGTCGCGATCGCGCGCCTGCTCGACCTCGCCGGGGAAAGCTCGGAAGCGATGGTTCGCCTGGAAGCACTCTGCGCCAAGCAACCGCGCCTCGCCGCCGCTTGGATGCTTCGCGCCCGCATCGCGCTCGATGAAGGCGATGGCGCATCGGCCCGTGCCTTCTATGACACTGCCGTCGATCTCGATCGCTCGCAGGCGGATGACGAACTCCTGCAGGCGATCCTCAAGGCCGGTGGCAACAAGAAGGTCGCCATGACTTCCGCCGGTACCATCCGTGAGGAGGAGGACGATGACGATGGCAATCCCTTCGAAGGCATGGATGCCGTGGCGGCCCGTGATCTCGATCTCGAGTTCCGCGTGCGCGCCGATATCAAGTTCGATGGCGTCGGCGGGATGAACAAGGTGAAGGACGACATCCGGATGAAGATCATCCATCCGCTGAAGAATCCCGACCTTTTCGCCGCTTATGGGAAGAAGGCAGGCGGCGGCGTGCTACTCTACGGTCCGCCCGGTTGCGGCAAGACCCTCATGGCCCGCGCCACGGCAGGGGAGATCGATGCCGCCTTCTTTTCCGTCGGCCTGCATCAGGTGCTCGACATGTATATTGGCGAGTCCGAGCAGAAGCTGCACAAGATCTTCGAACTCGCGCGCAAGTCCGCTCCCGCCGTCTTGTTCTTCGATGAGACCGATGCCCTTGCTGCAGACCGCCGCGACCTGCGTCACTCCGCGGGCCGCAATCTGATCAACCAGTTCCTCAGCGAACTCGATGGCGCGAACTCCGCGAATGACGGCCTCCTGATCCTCGGCGCGACCAATGCCCCCTGGCATCTCGATGGCGCCTTCCTGCGTCCCGGCCGCTTCGATCGCATCATCTTTGTCCCGCCGCCGGATACCGCCGCGCGCGAGGACATCGTGAAGATTCATGCCAAGGGCAAGCCGCTCGCGGACTTCGATCCGGCGGATCTGGCCAAGCGTTGCGAAGGCTTCTCCGGTGCCGACCTCAAGGCCGTCTTCGACCTCGCCACCGAGGCAGCCCTCGCGGAGGCGATGAAAAAGGGTAGCCTCATCCCCGTCAGCGGCAAGATGCTGGCGAAGGCCGCCAAGGATGTGAAGCCCTCCACCCGCAAGTGGTTCGAGAGCGCGAAGAACCATGCGCTCTACGCCAACCAGAGCGGCTTCTACGATGACGTGCTGGTGTATCTCGGACTCAAGAAATGAGCCGGAATCCAAGGGTATGTAGTCCCGCCTTGAGGCGGATGAAGCACGGGAGAAGCAATCCTCACCTGAAGTTCCGGGTGGATGCTTCCCGCATCGCCAACCCTCTTCCTGATTCGTTCCAATGAGCACCATTCTCTCCCGCGCCCAGATGCTGCGCCAGCACCGCCGTCATGAAGAAGCGGTGGCCATGCTCCATTCGCACCTCGGCCAGTATCCCGACGACCCGAGTGCCTTCATCGAGCTGGCCCTGAACCGCATGGAGATGGAAGGCGCGAAGGCCCTCGCGCTCGAGGACGCCCGCAAGGCCACCGGCCTGCTGCCCAACGACCCATTCCCCCAGGCCTTGCAATCGCGCATCCTCTCGATGCTCGACCGCGAGAAGGAAGCGCTGCCCCTCGCGGAGTCCGCCATCGCCATCGACCCCGAGGATGTCTATTCTTGGAACGCCAAGACCCTCGCCCTCTGCGGTCTCCACCGTTGGGCCGAGGCCGAGCAATCCGCCCGCCACGCGCTGGAGCTGGATGCCGATGATGAGACCGCCTCGAACCTGCTCGCGCATGTACTACGCTTGCAGAAGAAGTTGGATGAGTCCGAGCAGGAGTCCCGCCGCCGCCTCGCGCGCGATCCGGACAATGCCTTCTCCTTCGCGAATGCCGGATGGGCCGCTCTACAGCGCCATCAGGTGAAGGAAGCGGAGAACTTCTTCAAGGAAGCGCTGCGCCTCAATCCCGAGATGAAATACGCCCGCGAGGGCTTGAAGGAATCTTATCGCGCCCGCTCCGGCTTCTACCGCCTCTTCTTGCGCTGGGCCTTCTTCCTCCAGCGCTTCAGCGAGCAGAACCGGACCTTCATCATCATCGGCATCGTCTTCGGCTTCCGGATCATCCGCACCATCGCCCAATCGATCAATCCGGCCCTCGTGCTGCCGGTCTTCCTGATTTACTACCTTTTCCTCTTCGGTAGCTGGCTCGCCTCCGGCATCGCGAATTGCCTGGTGATGAAGGACCCCATCGCCCGCATGTCACTGGACCGCGGCGAGAAGGTGGAGGGCTTGGTGGTCGGCTTCCTTTTCTTCGGAGGCATCGCACTCATGTTCGGCGGCTTCTTTGCCGCGGGCATGGATCTCGCCGTTGCTGGTGGCACCATGCTCGCCGCGGCATTGCCCTTTTCTCTGGTCTTCACCAACGAATCGCGCATGGGCCGCGCCGTCTTCCTCCTCGCCGGCCTCGGCGTCCTCGCTCTCGGCATCTCCGGATCCATCGAGGTCCACAAGCAAGGATTCGATGCTTGGAAGGAAGTCTTCCAAGTCCCTTCCATCAGCTTCGCCTTCCTCATCGCCATGCTCAGCACCTGGCTTGCCATGGTCCCCGCCTTGCGGCAGGTGAAGCCGAGCTGAAGGAGTGTCGCTCTCCGGGCGTCATTTCTCGGGGCAGCGGATTCTGTCCGAGAGTGCCAGCAACTCCCCGCAAACCCTAGCATCTCCACCCACCGCATCCTCCTCGATGGGTGGCGTAACCCGCTGCGCAGAGTAGCCTCCTTCTTCATTCGTCGGATTCGTCCGATTCGTGGTGCCTCCCATCTTCCTTGCCTTTCATCCGTGGTTGACCTCCGGTCCACGCCAGTTTGCGGCTGCGCCGAGGAAGGAGTGGTCGCTAGTGCTCCAGCTGCGTTCTTCCTGCCTTCCAAATTTCGCGTGTTTCGCGGGATTTTGCGGTTAAACAAAACCAGCTCCACTCATGCGTTTCCTGCTCCCTCTCGCCCTGCTTCTCCCGCTCCACGCGGAGGAAGAATTCGTCCCCCGCATGCCCGCGGAGGCCCGTATGTTCCTCCGCGTGCCTGCAGATGCCGCCCCCCTCCGCGATGTCACCATCTCCCAAGGTGAAATCTCCCGCGGCGACTTCGAGGACACGCCGGAGAAACGCGAGCGCCTGAGCGACATTCGCTTTCCCGTCCGCTGGTGGGACTGGCGCGAGTTCACGCTGAAGTTCACACCGGGTCACGATGGCAGCGTGGAACTCGACCTGAACGGCCCCTGGGCGGAGGCGAAGCCCGGACAACTCTATCAGCAAGAAATCCTCTGGGATGATTTCTCCGCCACGGGCTCGGAGGTCCAGAATGGTGGCTTCGAGCTGAGCGGCAGCGACGGCAAACCGCAGAACTGGGAGTCACCATGGCGACCCTATCCTATCGCCGGGACTTGGCCACTGGCACCCGGCAATGAGGCCCGCCAGGGCAAGTCCTGCGGTGCCTCCTGGCATGGGCGCCCGCTCATCGCCAAGCTGTCGGTTAAGTCCGGCCTGCCAGTGACACTCAAGTTCTACGCCCGCGCTGCGGTGACGCCCGGCTTCAAGGCACCCGCAAACCTGGGCCATGACACCCCCGCGCACAAAGCCTGCGCCGCCCTCAAGCGCGGCGTGAATCTCGGCAATGGCTGGGAAGCCGCGCCCGGCACCTGGGGCGTGAAGTATGACCTGACCGACATCGATCGCATCGCCGCCGAGGGTTTCGACCACATCCGCGTTCCGATCGCATGGCAGTACTACCTCGAGAACGGCGCGATCAAGCCGGACTTCATCACGGATCTTGATGCCCTGCTCAAGCACGCGCTGGAAAAGAAGCTCTCGGTGATCGTGAACTGGCAGCACTTCGAGGAGCTCTACAAGGACCCGCAGGCCGCGCGCCAAGCCTTCGCCTCCGGCTGGCAAGTCATCGCCAAGCACTTCAAGGACTGGCCACCGCAGCTCTACCTCGAACTCGCCAACGAGCCCAACGGCGCACTCGATCATGAGGTTCTCACCTCCGTCCATGCCGAAGCCATCGCCGCGATCCGCGGGATAGATTCCAAGCGCATCCTGCTCGCGGATCCGCCGCAGTGGGCTGGC
Source organism: Haloferula sp. BvORR071 (assembly GCF_000739615.1). Taxonomy (GTDB): domain Bacteria; phylum Verrucomicrobiota; class Verrucomicrobiia; order Verrucomicrobiales; family Akkermansiaceae; genus Haloferula. The sequence goes on along the minus strand of NZ_BATP01000020.1, from coordinate 169,142 downwards.
GTCGCGGGACTCGACCGCTTCTTCCTGCCGGACAACGACGACCGCATCATCGTCACCATCCACAGCTACGAACCCTTCCAATTCACCCACCAGGGCGCGGCTTGGGTCGGCTACCAGGACCTACGGGGAATCTCGTACCCCGGCCCGCCCGCGGTCCCCGTGGCAATCCCGGAATCCCTCCGTGAGAATGCCGGTATCGCCGCATGGCTGAAGGACTACAATACCGCCAAGGGCAAGGACAACCCTTGCAGTAGCCGCGTCATCGAGGATCTGCTGGATGATGCCATGGCATGGTCCGCCCGTTTCGGCCGCCCCATCCACGCCGGCGAATTCGGCGCGGTCCGCAATGCCGATCCCGCCAGCCGCAAGCGCTATATCCGCGACTTCCGCACCGCCACCGAGCACCGCAAGATCCCTTGGACCATGTGGGACTGGAAAGCCGGTTTCGCCTATTGGGACAGCGAATCCAACAAGCCACTCCTCCGCGAAGAACTCTTCGGGAAGTAGCTTTTAGTGCCCCAAGGAGCGATAGCCCAGGGCAAGCAAGCGAGGTGCAGTGCCACCCTGAATACGCGTGTTACACTCTATCGTCCTTTGAATGGTGACACGTAAGTCACGCATCTCCTTGTCGCCCGCGCCCGGAGAATGTCGGTAAAAATCCCGATACTGTCCGCTGTTCCCCACCTAACTTGCGGCTTGCGCGACTTCTCCTTGTCACTTCATCTTCGCGGCCTTCCACTTCCCCCGTGCCCGCCCGATCCCAGCGCACCAGCGGCTCCGTCGCCATGGACGATTATCTCGAGCAGATCCTGCATCTGATCGAGAGCAAGGGCTATGCACGTGCGGTCGACATCTCGAAGAACCTCGGCATCTCCCAGGCCAGCGTGACCAACATGCTGCGCCGACTCGACAACGAGGGGCTGGTGAAACACGAAAAGTACCGCGGCACCGTCCTAACCGACGAAGGTCATCGCATTGCCAAGGCAATCATCGACCGCCACGAAACACTCACCCGATTCCTTCGGCTCTTCGGCCTGGAAGAGGACACCATCTATCGGGATGTGGAGGGGATGGAGCACCATGTCTCCCGCCCGACCCTGGCGGTGATCCGCGCCATTGCGGATTCGCTGGAGGCTAATCCTCGCCTCTTGGAGGAGGTGCGTTCGAAAATCGATCCGCGCACCTAACGGAAGGGCCGCCTGAGACTGCAGCCAAACTGGGGAGAGAACCTGATTTTACCCGGGCTCAGCCTTGGCCGGGAGTGGCGGAAGCGAAAGCCAGATCGAAGGCATTCAGTGCGATGCTGATGCGTTGTGCCGGCACTTGGACGGCAGGCTTCGCGGCGGTGGAGTCCGCGCTGCGCATTTGCTCGAAGGAAGGCATGAAGGTGGCGGGCTTCGGAATACCGGCGGAAGGAGGGGCGGAGCGGAGAGCTGCGTTGGCCAGTTCGTTGACTCGTTCTTGAATGCTCATGGTCAGGTAGAAGCTTGTAACGATGACCATTATTCAGAAAACGACCCCTACCGGTATTACGCCTTCGCGTGGAACAACCCACGGGATTGCGTAGCTTGTGCAGTGGTGCGCAAGGACTTGCGGGCCTCGGGAAGGGGGCACACCGGACCAGCCGGGGGTTGGCTGGGCAGGTGTGCGCACCTCGGGGCAAGGCATGCCGCTTCCCTTGTCAGGTGGTGCCAGGCCGGTCAGTCGGGACCGGGCATGGCGGGGTAGGGCAGGCGGACAAACGATGCCGCGGTGCTGGGGCGTGGGTGGACTGCCGGGACTACGACAGTCTGGACTCCGGGGTAAAAGTGTTCCTAGGGGAGAGACGCGAGCGCTCCGACTGGCGGTGAGAGTTCATCTGCCCGGGTTGAGAAGGTCCGGGCGGACGACGCCAGCAAAAGCTGCGAAAGGGGAAAATCGAACAGGGGAGAAAATGGGAGAGGACGGAAAGGGACAGGATGAGAGGGCCTGCTTCCGGGCGGATTCGCGGATCCGCTTAGAACTGCACGTCAGACTCGGCCTTCTGGGTCTTGGGAGCCATGCCCTTGGCCAGCTTGCTGACGACGCCGAATTTCTGCTGAAGCTTGGCATCGCGCTCTTGGACGGTCGGTCCGCCGCCTTCACCGGTCAGGTCCTTCATGCCGGCGGCGATGGACGCGTCCTGGGCGGAGGCATCGCCCTTGGGATCCACGCCCAGGGCCAGAGCGGCGGCATCCACGCGGGCGCCTTGGACGGCGACCTTGTCGAGCTGCTTCTCGTAGGTGCCCATGATCGAGCCGAGGGACTTTACGTCCTTGCCGCTTTGTTTCACGGCGGTGACGAGGGTGTTCATCTTGGCCCGGGCCGTGGGCGAGAAGGTCAGCCAGCTACCGCCGGAGACGACGAGGAGCAGCAGGGCGGCGGTGGCCAGGCGGTTGTTGCGCTTCTCGCGCTTCTTGCGGCTGCCATCGCGGGAATCCAGCATATCCTTCAGCTCCGGATCGCTTTCGTGGACATCCTTGACCACGGTAAGGACTGGGGCGGCGGGAGCCGGAGCAGCGGCGGGGGCGGGAGAGGAAACAGGAGCGGCAACAGCGATCGGCGCTGCGGGAGCGGCCTTGGCGGCGGGAGCGGCAGCCGGGTTGCTGGAGTATTGGACGCCCTTCAGCTCGTCGAAGGACGGCATGTAGGTCACCGGCTTCGGTGCGGTGGCGGACGGCGGGGCGGAACGAAGGGCAGCGTTGGTCAGCTGGTTGATGCGCTCTTGAGTGGTCATGGGGTGGAGAAGTGAGAGTGAGTAACCTTTGACGCCCCTCACTATTCACGTTTCTGAATTACCGTGCATCACGCAATCGCGTGAGGCGCTCCTACGCGACCCCGTAGATCCCTTGTGGCACAAGGGATCGCAGCTGATAGATTTCCCCAAGGGGGCGCTGAGCCCTTGTGGGATAAAGGATTCCCAGGCGCTGCAAGCGGTGTTAGGTCGTAGAACCCTTATGCAACAAGGGTTTGCGGGGCCGCCTTGCCTCACTTACCCCTGCCGTGCCGGCCGGCGGAGGAGCAGAATCAGGAAGCCGATCATGACCGGCAGGGCGCCACCAGGCTCCGGAATCGTGCCCTCCTTGCCGCCAGTGGGACCGGTGCTACCGATCAGGGCAGCGCCATTCGGGAGTCCGCCACCACCGATGCTGCCCATGCCGCCCGTGAAGGAGTGCATGGAGTTCCCTGAGAGGGATGCGAGCATACCCTCGGACGAAGAATCCATCCCGATTCCGCTGCCGCTATCGTTCAGGCCACCGCCGAGCATTGCGAGCATCGGCTCAGGCAGGACTTCGTCCTTGGCCGCGAATGCGAGGGCGGATCCCAGCGGCTGAACGGCTTCCAGCAAAGGATCGTCGAGCGCGACGGAGCGTCCGGTGCCTTGTGGCTCGGGGTGCGCGGGCAACTTCAGGCCGGCGAGTTCAGCTTCCGGGAGGGAGGCAGCGCCGCCAGCGGCAGACGCTCCGGAGTCTCCGGAATCAGGGGTCGCACTGGAGATAAGGGCCGGCTTTTCCGCGGAAAAAAGGCCGGGGTCGGGGGCCGAAGAGGCCCGGTCGAGGGCCGGTTCCGCCGCGGCCACGGCTGTCGCGGTGGCGGGCTGGCTACCGGGGCTCCAGAAGATCGCCCCAGCGGCCAAGGCGAGGACAGCGGCGGCGGACATGGCCGCCGCCGGGACCCAAGAGCGCCGGGCAGGGGCGGGGACTGCCGCCGCGGCACTGCGCCGGAGCGCGGCACGGAGCGTGCGGAGGAAGCAGCGCTCGCTGTCGAGCGTCTCCAGAAAAGTATGGTCCGCTGCCATGCGGGACATCAGGGCGGTGGAAGCCGGGGCCTCGCCGACCAGCCATGCGAAACCGGCGGCGGCATCGGGGTCGGCGCGATCCATGGGGACCACATTGTCGCAAGTCACTGCGGCTGTATCGCCGGCGACGGCGGCCGCGAGCAGGCGGCGGCGCATTTCGTGCCCGAGTTCGAAGTCGGGAGCGCCGAGCGCGTCTTCCAGGAAATCTTCGAAGGGATCGCTCGGGCTCATCCTTCACCTCCTTCGCGCTGCCAGCGGTCCTTGAGCTCCTTCACCGCCTTGTGGAGAAAGTAGCCGATGTTGCCTTGGGAGATGCCGGTGAGTTCCTCGATCTCCTTGTAGCTGAGGCCGACTTGGAATTTCAGGCGGACCAGTTCGCGCTCGCGCTCGGGGAGCTCGGCAACCATGGCGGCGAGCTTTTCCTCGCGTTCACCCTTGGCGAGCTGATGGATTGGAGAGTCGGAATCGTCTTCCACGTCGGGGAGGTCCCAGCCGAATTGCACGACCTTCTGACGGCGCATGTGATCGGTGAGCACGTTGCGGCAGACGGTGAAGAGCCAGGCGGTGATGTTTTCCGGCATCCCTTTTTCGCGGGTGCGGATCAGGCGGAAAAAAGTTTCCTGCACCGCATCGCGTGAGAGTTCTCGGTCGGAGCACAGGCCATAGGCGTGCTTGAGGAGAGGCTTCTCGTAGCGGACGAGAACCTCTGCCAACCAATTGCCGGACGGCTCGATGGACCTTGCTTCGTTCACTGCGCCCTTCACTGCTCTTGTTCCATCCCAGCGCGGATATCCGCGACCACTGCCGCAGCCTCGGGAGTGTCCGACCATGCGGGCAGGGCCAGCAGATCGGCGGCTTCCTGGAGGGAAGCGATCTCCGTGGTGTCCTTCAGCTTCGAGGCGGCGTCGCGCAGGAGCGGGACGGCATCGGCTTCGCCGAGCTGGACCATGCCATCACGGGCGGCGGCGCGGATCTCGGCATCCGTATCGAGAAGGAAGGGGCGGATCGCCTTCACGCCTTCCGGCGAGTAGGTGACCACGGCGGCATCGATGATGGTGTGGGCATCCTCGCGGCGTTCGTCGAGGCTTGCTGGCTTCGCATCATCCTCTTCCTTTTGCGCGACTGCGTCCGTCTTAGAGGGGGCGGTGCGATTGCTGCGCGCAGTCTTCAGGCTTTGGGGAGCGGAAGAAGAAGCCTTGGAGTTGTCGTCATGGCCCTTGGGAGGAAGGAGCACGATCAGGGCGACCCATGCAGCGAGACCGAGAAGGAGAAACAGTCTTTTCATAGGGGTAAGCGGAGAAGTCATTGGAGAAGTGCAGTGGCCAAGATCGGGAGGAAGAGGAGCAAGGGGCCCCGCCGGTCCCAGAGGAGAGGGGCGGCGGGGCGGGTGGTGGAGGAGGAAACGAATGAGGCTGTTAGGGAACCGTGGCGCCGGGGAAGAGGGCGATGAGGTTGCCCAAGGCGGGACGCTGCGTGCGATAGGTGCCGGCGATGATGCCTTGGCCGGTGAAGCTATCGCCGGTGATATTGAAGTTATCGATCTGCGTCTGGATCACGTGATTGGTGGTGCCAATCTTGAGCGTGCCGAACTTGATCGTCTGCGTGCCGGCGGCGGTGCTGGAGCCTTGCTTGACCGCCATGGTGGCGTAGGTCTTGCGGATCAGGTTCGGGCGTGCCGGGCCGGTGGCCGGGATGATCGAGCTACCGGTGGTGGCGGTGCCTTGAGCCACCGGCTGACTGAGCAGGTTGGCGGGCACGGCCACGGCAGTCTTGCCGGCCTTGATGGCGTAGAGGTTGCCGACGCCATTTGCATCCGCCACGCGGGCGATGCTCCAGCCGGTGATCGTGCCATCGAGAAGCGGCGCGGTGCGCATGGCCTCCAGGATGTCGCGATTGACCAAGCGCACGGAGTTCACGGTGAAGGTGCGGCGCTTGGAACCCTGTGGCAGGTTCTGGTCTTGCGGCGCGTTTTCGGTGGTGATGGTCGCTTCGAAGAGAAGAGGCGAGATGGATCCCGGCTTGGGGGCGGCTTGTGCATGTGCCGCAGCAGTGCCGAGCAAACCAAGGAGCGGGATGATGATGGATTTCTTCATTGAGGAGCAGTCGTGATATCGAAATCGCGGGAGGGGCTGCGGGTCCTCAGCTCCATGTTCCGTCGATTTCACCAAGCAAGTCGGGCGGGCATTCGGTTTCTTGGCAGATTTCGCGAAAAATTTTCAGGATGAGGGAGTTCCGTGAATTCGAAGCAATCGGGCGTTCTTATCCATCCGCAGGAAGGGGGCCTTCGGTTTCAGGGTCAATGCGTCATTCTTCCGCTACACCTAAAGTGGAAGGCGGAGGGAGTGCTCGGTGGAGGGGTTTGAGGCAACTTGCACGGTTGTACGATGCCTACCGGAGTTCCCGATCCTTGGTGGAAATATCGCAGGAACACGCGCGATGCCCGCGTGCTCTCCGATAGAGCCTGCCGCGTGAATGAATTCACGCAGCGTTGACTCCATCCACGGCCGGGGTCTTGGCCGTGATCACGGCTCCGTCACAACGATCCTCACGAAGCGCTGGGCTGCGGGGCCTTGCCCCACGGGAAGGGGATCGCGGAAGCTGAGGATGGCGGTGCCGTCAGCTTGTGACACGGCGGGGCCGGTCGATGAGAGGGTGTCCGGCCAGGACAGCAGATCGTTTGAGGCCTTGGCGGTGATTTGCACTCCGCTCAGGTCGCGGAGGATCCGCAGGCTTAGTGTTAGGTACCTTGCCTCGGTCGCCGGATCGGTCCACCAGGAAAGCTCAGGTGCAGGCCGGGACTTCGAGTCCAAGGGCGAGCTGCCGGTGATCATCTCGATGAGGTTCACCATGCCATCGCCGTCGGGATCCGCGTTGTTGCCCCACAAGCTGGCTTCCTTGGCAGGATCGGCCAGGTCGGTTGCGCTGAAGTTCAGCCCGCGCCAAGTCTGCGGATCGAGTGTGTCGGCAGTGCCGGGCTTGCCGCCGCGGCTGAAGCTGGCGCGCCAGCTGGTGCCCAGTGCGTGATCCGGATTGTCCGCCGGACTCTTCAGGACCAGCACGAAGCCACCGCCGTCCGGAGTCACGGGCCATGGCGCGATATCGTCGTAGAAGAATTGTTTGATCACCGCAGCGCCGGTGCCTTCCAGGCGCAGGGTCTCGCCGCCGTTGCTGAGATCTCCGCTGAAGCTGCCGGCGATCGGCAGGCCGGGGCCGTAACGGAATTGCAGCGCCGCGGCATTTCCCGCCACCAGCACCCGCCCGCCCGGCGCAAGCACCGGGATCTCCGAGCCGGCAAAGCTGAACTCGATGCCCGTCTTGAAGGCCAGTGCCGAAATGTCCAGCGTCTGTGAGGAGATGTTCATTAGCTCGACATATTCGAAGTCGGCATCGGAATCGAAGCCTGCGGCCTGTTCCGCTTCGCTCGGGTTGTCTGGGTGGTAGTGGATCTTGCTGACTACGATATCTCCAGTAGCTGCGGGCAGGGCCCCGATGAGGCTGGCCTCATCCAAGGCCGACCACACGCCGGTGCTGCTGCGGAAGCGCGCCCTTACCTTGACCAGCCCATTGATCGGAATGCCGGGGCTGGCGTAAGTGCTGCCGGCGATAGCGCCACCCACGGCACGTGGATCGCTGCCATCCAGCGTGTAGTAGATCGTGCCGGTCTGGCCGCCGGTGGACAGCGAGAGCAGGTAGCCGGGTGCCACCGAACCGCCGCGCTGCGAGAAGAGCGGCGCATTTACCGAGGGGAACAAGCCACGCGTCCGCAGGTGAGTGATGAGGTTGTAGGTGCGGGTGGCGAAGAAATTGCTGCGCAAGTAATTCAGGCGCGCTTGCCACTGGGCCAGGGTGTGGTTGGTGGCATTCGTGCCCCAGCGGGCCGCATCCGCGACGATCGCCTGGGAGATCTGTCCCGCGCGCGCATCGAAGAGTGCCTGCGCGGCAGAGGGCGTGATTGCTCCACCATTGAAGAGATGCTTCTGGATGATGTCCGCAAAGCGGATGCGGTACTCGGGGCTGGCGCTGAGGTCCTCGTGGATCCACTCCGGATTGGAGTAGGTGAAGTTCGGGCGGTTGCTGGCAGTGGGGGCGGCTGTATTGACCCGGTCCTCCACGAAGAGGGAGGTCTTCATCGAATGCTCCGAGTCGTGGACGAAGAAGCGGAAGCCATCGCTGGCGGAGCGGTTGCGGAGGCCGCGCCAGTTGTTGGCGATGTTGCAGCCGCGACTGTTGATCAGCGGTGCGTCGCCATCGCCGATGTAGAAGATCACCAGCATGTAGGTGATGAGGTTGTCGATGTCCACGTACACGGGCATCGCGGGATTCCGCACGCCGTTCGCGTTGCGTCCGCTGAGGGCGAAGTAATTCGCATCGGTGGGATTTGCCGCGTGGGCGCGGGCAAGGTTCCACATGGTGCTCCAGGCGTCGAGTTGGCCGCTGGAGACTTCGTAGGTCAGGGCGGGGTGGCTGGAGGTTTGGATTACATCGTAGTCATCTGAACGTCCGCCGAAGTAGGTGGCACCGTAATCTTCCTGGGCGCGTTCCTCGGTCTGATAGATGCCCCAGTATTGGCCATTCAGATAGAGGTGGAAGGACTGCGTGCGGGTGGAGGCCTGGCCGGTGGCTCCCATCAAGTCGCGGGCGAAGACTTCGTGTGTGGCCGTGTTCTGCACATCGGAGGAATTCGACCAGTGGTAGTTCTGCTCGGTGCGCAGATCGAGGGTATCGAATTGATCGGTGCCGGATGTGCCGTGCAGGGGATAGGTGAGCTTGGAATCGCCATAGCCGCCGCGGAAGAAAAGGCGGAAGCCGTGCCTGACGAAGCCATCGCCGCGGCTGGCACCTCCGCGGATGCGCAGGCCGGCATTGATCTGGAAGCCATCGCTGCCATCCGCGGGCATGAACTCGAAGGAGGCGGGGCGCTCCCACAGGGAGCCCTTCTGGTCGGCATTGACATAGATGCCAGTTGCCGAGGAGGTGAGGTTCTCCTGATCTGTGACCAGCGAGACACTGGGAAGCTGCTTGAGACCGTCCAGCAGTTGCTGGTTGGTGTATTGCGTCTTGAGCGTGGTGTTCCAGCCGTAGCGGAATTGCTGGCCATTGACGGTGCCGGCGGGCCATCCGGCGGGGGCGGTGCCGGTGGCATAGATCTGGTTCGCCAGTACGTCATTCAGCAAAATATAGCTCTGGGTGACCACGGGCGAGGGCAGGTAGCCGCTGCGGAAGGCGCGGGCCCGGATGGTGCGGGTGCTTGAGATATCGAGCGGGCCGGTGTACGCGGCGCTGGTTTCCGTCGGGGTGCTGGCATCCGTGGTGTAGCGGATGACCGAGCCGCTGGTGATGCAGGAAAGCTCCAAGGGGAAGCCGGATTCGTAGAGGCCGTGCGGCATCGAGAAGTAGACATCATCCGTGAGGCCTGCCGAGGCTGTGCCATTCGCGGCCCCGGGGGTCGGGTCCGCGTAGAATGCGATGAGGTTGTTAGACAAGCCCGCGGAGAGGTTTTGCCGCTGCGGCGGGTAAGCCGGGGCGAAGGCGGTGGCGATGGCGCCTTGCGGAGTCTTCAGCGCGAGGTACTCACCATCGGCACTCAGGCTGAAATTCGTGTGCAGGTTGCCGGCTGGATTTGTGCGATTCTTGGAGGAAGCGAAGACGATGCGATAGCTGCTAGCCTCGATCGCGGACTGCGCGGGGAAGTCCCAGGTATTGGCGGAGTCCTGGAGGCGATAGCCGGCCAAATCGATCGCGAAGGGATTCGGGTTGAAGATCTCGATCCAGTCGCCGCTGTCGCCATCCTCATCCGTCAGTCCGCCACCGTTGCTGGCGAGGAATTCATTCAGCACTGCCGCTTGTGCGGTGGTGCCGATGTAGATCGTGACCGTCTTGGCGGTGCTGCCGGTGGAGTTTTGCGCGGTGAGCGTGTAGGTGGTGGTCTGCGTCGGCGAAACCGTAGCCGAACCGCTGGCAACCGCGGTGGACGACTGCACTCCCTGATTGACCGAGAGGGTGGTGGCGCGCTCGGTTTCCCAGCTCAGCGTGACGGGGGCGCCGGCAGTGGAGAGCAGGCCGCGGGTGGAGCTGATGCTACCGGCCGTCGCCTTCAGCTTGGTGTCGGGGGCCGGAGTCTGGAAGGTGGTGGGCAGGTTGTACTTCTGCTGGAGATACCAGTTTACTTGGTCCATCGCTTCCGTGGTCATCTGGTCCTGGAAGACGATGATCTCCGCGACGCTGCCCTTCCAAAGGCGATTGGCGCCGCTGTAGGGGCTACCCATCCAGAAGTTCTCGTAGATCTTGTCACTGCCGGCGAAGGCCCGGACCAGATGGGCGGCCCCGGTGGTGTAGGCACCGGCGGAGGTCATATTCACATAGAGCGTGCCGGTCACGGGACCATTGCCGACGAAGTCATTCGAGTCCACGTTGTGACCGGCCGAACGATAGAAGCTGGTCGAGTCGTTGCGCCGGATGTTCAGCTTGTCGTTCCCGGTGCCCAGCAATCCGGCGAGGGCCGGTGTGGGACTTTCCAAGCAGACCACGGCATAGATGGCGCGGGCTTGGTAGTTCGCGCCGGTTCTCTTCATCACGTCGTCGATGCCATCGAAGTGAACCGAGGGCTTGCCATTGAAGCGGGGGTCGCTGGCGGTGAAGACCGGTGTTTCATTGGCCCCGGCGCTCAAGGGGCCCCAGCTGAGCACCGGGGTATTGTCCGCCTGGTTGAGCGCGTCTGCCTTGAGGTGCAGGGAGACGTGGCCGTAGTCGGCGGGGTCGAAGGCGCGGGCCGACGGGGCGAGGCAGCATAGGACGGCCAAGGCGATCAAGAGAGGAAGGACCCGAGCGGGAGAAGGCAGGGGGACGGGGAAACGGAGCATATGAGAAGGGGCGCGGGGATGGGCTCGCCTTGTTTCAAGGTGGGTTAAGGCCCAGGCAAAAAGCCGGAAATGAGCCACGGAATACACGGATCGCAGGGAAGCGAAGGTTTAGTGCGGGTGGGCGAAATGCGGAGGGCAAAGGCAGAGAGACACCACGAAAGGAGCGAATGGCACAGGGAGGTCCACGCGCGGCGCTGCTGCTGCTTTGGGAAGTGCGCCCGTTTTGGGCGCGTGTTGCCTCGGCCCGCCGTGGGAGTTCCCGGAAGCTTCAGCCTAAGGGAGGACGGCAGCGGGGGAGGGTCTGGAGCAAGCGATCACTGGGAATCAGTCGCGACGGGCACGAGGTGGGGGGAATCCACCTAGAACTTGGGTGGCGTGCTGAGGCGAGGCTTCGCACAGAAAGCGGCGATGCCCACCGCACTCCCAGAGACCTGTGGCTCAAATAGGGGCACGTGTTGGTGGTGCGATTCAACGTGCCTTCCAACCGGTGCGCTTCTCCCACTGCGAGCGCCAGCTCTCGGCCTCGCGCTTGAAGCTTGCGTCGCCGATCTGGTCGAGGGCCCAACGGGAAGCGTCGGGGTTGTTGTGGGCGTTGAGCGCTTGCTGCGAGTACTCGGCGTAGGCGCGGTCGTGCCAGACGCCGGGCGGGATGCTGGCGAGCCATTCGCGCGCGCCGTCCATGTTCGTGTTCAGATAGTGATCGACGCTGCGGTGGAAGAGTTCGGTGGTTTCCTTGCGCACCGGCAGGCTGGTGGCCCAGTCCGCGACTTCCTTGGCGGCGCCGTCGCGGGCGAGTTGCTGGAGCAGGACGGTGGTTTCGCGTTGTTCGAGTTTCGTCCATGCGCCGTTGTCCACCAGCAGGGTGGCGAGACCGAGGGTGTTCTCCGCGGAGTCCGCGGGCGAAACGTCGAAGGCCGACCACAGCACCTCGCTGCGGAGCGCTTCTGGCACGGCGGCGACCTGCGCTTCGATCTCCGCGACGCTTTGCGAGGAGAGCTGCCGGCCCCACTGGATGGCGAGGACCTTGGCCATGCGCTGGTCCTGCGGGCCCAGACCGAGGATTTCTTGCTTGAGGGCTTCCGGGGTATTGTCTGCCGCCGAGCGACCGGAAAACTTCAGTAGATCCTCCGCGCTCACCACATCCTCGGGAAGGCGGGCGAGCACAGCGAACAACTTCTCCGCCGTCTCCGAGCCTGGCCGGAGTTCCGAGCGGCAGGCGGCGATCGCTTCATTGCGGTCGCGCCAGGAAAGCTCGCCGAGTTTGGAGGCGAGGAAGAGCGGATCCTTGTTTCCGACCGCGCTGATCCAGACGTGGCGCAGCATGCCGGTGCCCACCCCGAACTGGCGGCGGCGGATCATTTCCCAGCCGCGGGCGGGATCCTTGGCTAGCTCAGCGGAGAAGCAATCCAAGAGGGGACCACTAGGATCGTAGTAGCCGCCATTGTCTCTATCCCATTCCTCCGCCAAGGCGGCCTCGATCGCCGCGACCAGATCGACCTCGGCCCATTGCCTCAGGAGGTCGCGCTGGAGCTTGATCCGCTCGGTGGTGGAGAGCTTGGCGGTGCGGACGGCCTTCCAGGCACGCGCGAACTCGCCGCCACGCCATGAGGTGGATGGCTGGAAGCTGCCGCTCTTTTGCCGCGGTGGAGTCTTACCGCCGGGGGCATGGCCCGTGGCCGCGGGGGAGCTTTGATTGCTCTCCGGATCCGCGGTTTTGCCGGCTTGATCCGGCAAGGCGAGGAGCAGCCCGAGGGCTGCCACCGCGAGGTGACTGGCGAGAAGGATGAAAACGCTGTTTCGCTTCATTCGCTTTTCTTGGGCGGATAGAGTTGATCGCTCAGCTTGCGGGCTTCGGCCGGGTTCTGCTCGCGCGTGGCCCAGATGAGGGAGTTCATCGCGGTTTCCTTGTCGATGCCCGGCGGCATCTGCTTGACCCACTCGACGTAATCGTCGCCGTAGCGCATGAGGAAGCCGCGCGCCTTCCAGTTCCAGCCCTTGGTCCGATAGTCCTTCTCCTCCGCTGTCACGGGTTCCGGCAGCGAGGAGAAGAAGCTGAGATAGTCGTCGGGATCGATGTTCACCATGCTCTGCCAGGTGGAGTTGAACAAGGCGTCGCGACGGCGGTCTTCCGGTAGTGAGTCGAGCAGGGGCAGGGCCTTTTTGGCGTCCTCTTCGACGAGTTGTCGGTAGAGTGAAACCAGCAGCGCTTCCTCCGCCTCGGGCGGCACCTCCGGCATGGCGCTGCGAATCGCGGCGGTCACGTCATCGAGCGAGGAGACGCCGTTGCGGAATTCGTAGCGCCAGTCGCGGTCTTCGGTGAGGATCTTGAGGAGGTCGCGTTGGACCATTTCATTGAGCAGCGTCTGGTGGTCCTTGCCCTCCTGGTCGGACGATTGTTGGAGGGCTTCGATGCGGCGGTCGTAATCCAAGGAGGTATTGCTAGAGGCGAGGAAGTTCTGCCGCTTGCGCGCGAAGTCCGCCATTTCCGGGTCGAGGCCTTCCCGCTCCAGCAGCCACTGGGCGGCCTCCTCGCTGCTGCGGGCGAAGCCCCGCAGTAGATCCGAGCGGACCTCTTGTTGGTCGGGGGATATGGCGAAGTCGAACAGGGCCTGCCGGTCCCTGAAGGGTGTCGCCGTGCCCACTTGCAGGTAGTATTGTTCCCGCTTGCCGGAGGGATCGATCGCGACAAAGCGGCGCTGGCTGGAGAACAAGGGGTCGCCCTTCATGGCGGCTTCGAGCTGCAAGATCAGGGCGAAGCCTCCTCCCGCTTTCATCTCCTCCATGGCGACGCGCCCGAAGGGCTCGCGGGTGGAGGGGTTCTTCCATAGCCAGGGCCAGGACTTGGTGATCCCTTGTTCGGCGGCCGCGTCCTTGATGGCGGTATAGCAGAGGGATGGAAGGAGATCCATCTCCCTGGCGACTTCGTCGGTGGCCAGGAATTTGATGATCTCGGCGGGGTCTTTGGCTTGGCGCAACCAGTGGAGGACGCGCACGGCAAGCTCGGTCAACTGGCGTTCGGCTTCTTCGCCGTTAGGGGCCTCGCCCCGTTTCATGGCGGAGTAGGCGCGGATCGCTTCGATCGCCGCGGCCTCGGGATCGGCGGCGACGGGGAGGGTGGCCTTCAGCAACCTGTAGGGTGAAGTGGAGCTCTCCTTCTGGTGCTGGATGAAGTCGGCGAGCAAGGCCTGGCCATCGGCGCTTGGTCCGGAGTTGTTGCGGTCGGCGGACTTCGCGTTGGGGTGGGGTGATGCGGGGTTGCTGGCGCTGGGGCTGTGGGTGCTGCCGCGGGTGATGCCGTAGACGAGGCCGAGAACGGCAAGGTGGCTTCCGATGAGGAGAAGGGGGCGGCGGCTCATGAAAGGAAAACAGCGAGATAACTGAGTAACCATCTCAGCAGATCAGGGAGTTGATTGGCAATTCACCATTTTGTCCTGCTCTGGTGCTGCGGTGGGGCCGTTTCCCTCTTTGGGCGGGGATCGGCCTAGAACTTGGGTGGCGTTGGAAAGGGTGAACGCGCACAAAAAGCGGCGATTCTCGCGCGCACTCCGAAAGCGGCTGCGCCGCGAAGCGGGAGACGGTTAGGTTCCCCAGCCACCGCCGCCGGGGGTGGAGATGCGGACGCGCTCGTTGGCGCTGGCTTGGTAGGTGACGGCGCCGGGGAGGAGTTGTTCGGTGCCGTCGGGGAGGATGCGGTGCTGCATGCCGTGCTGACCGGCTTGGCCGCCGTGGAGGCCTTGGGGGGAGCTGTTGCGGCGTTCGGTGAGGAAGGAGACAGTAAGTGGCTCGAGGAACTCGACTTCGCGGATGACGCCATCACCGCCGGTATGCAGGCCGTGGCCGCCGGAATTACGGCGGATCTCGTACTTCCAGAGGCGGACGGGGAAGCGGTGTTCGAGGATCTCGGGGTCGGTGATGGCGGTATTTGTCATGTGGACGTGGCGGCCGGAGGCACCGTGGTGCTGCGGGCCGGCGCCGGAGCCGCCGGCGAGGGTTTCGTAGTAGCCGAAGCTCTCGTCGCCGAAGAGGAAGTTGTTCATGGTGCCGGGACCATTGGCGGCGAGGTCGAGGGCTTCCAGCAGGAGGTCGGTGAGGCGCTGGCTGGTCTCGACATTGCCGCCGACGACGGCGGGGGCCTTGGCCGGATCGGGGTCGAAGTCAGGCGAGAGGAGACCGGTGGGAACGATGATATCGACGGTCTCTAGCAGGCCTTCGTTGAGCGGGATGTCTTCGCCGAGCCAGAGACGCAATGCGTAGAGGACGACGCTACGGACAATGGCGGGAGTGGCATTGAGATTGCGCGGGTGGACGGGACCGGTGCCAGTGAAGTCGATCTTCATCGAGCCAGCGGAGGCGGTGAGATGGACCTGGAGCGGGGTTCCATCGTCGAAGCTGGAGATCACTTCATGATCGATGTCCACGGTGGCGAGGCGGGTGGCCATGAGGGCGGCGGAGCGGTCGAGGATGCCGCGGAGTTCGCTGCGGACGGTGTCGCCGCCATGTTCGGCGATGAGGCGTTTGATGGCGATGCTGCCGTGGAGGACAGAGGCGAGCTGGGCTTCCAGGTCGGCGAGGTTGTCGCCGATGCGCCGCGAGGCCCAGGGAGCATCGAGCAGCAGCTCTTCCACTTCATCGAAGAGCGGTTCGCCGCCTGCCATTAGCAGGCGCGGGGCGATGACGACGCCTTCCTCAGCGAGGACCTTGGCATCGGCGGGCATGGAGCCTGGAGCCTTGCCACCGATCTCGGCGTGGTGGGCGCGGTTCGCGACGAAGGCGACGCGCTCGCCCGAAGGATCGAAGACTGGTGCGATCAGAGTGACGTCCGGCAGGTGCGAGCCACCAAAGGCGGGGTGATTGGTGATGACGACATCGCCGGGGCCGGGATCGAGGATCTTGAGGACTTCGCGGACGCAGACGCCGAGGGCACCGAGGTGGACAGGGACGTGCGGGGCGCTGGCGACGAGGTGGCCGTCTGCATCTAACAGGGCGCAGGAGAAGTCGAGGCGTTCCTTGACGTTAGTGGAGAGGGCGGTGCGGCGCAGCATCTCGCCCATGGCGGTGACGATGCCTTCGAAGCGGCTGCGGAAGAGGCCGGCGGAAACGGTGGAAGGAGTGCCGAGCGGGGAGAGCGGAGTGCGGAGTGGTGAAGAAGTGGGGCGATCCAGCAGCAGGGTGTCTTTGCTGCCTTTCCGCATCTGCCAGCCTTCGGGGATGACGCAGGTGGAGAAGCGGTCCTGCAGGAGGAGAGGACCGGGTGTTGTTTCGTCGGGGAAGGCTTCGGGGATGGAGGGAGAGCTGTGTTCTTCGGCGACGACTCGGAGGGCGACGAGCTCGAGTTCCCGGCCGGCGGTGGGCGGGTAGCCGTAGAGAGCGCGGTACTCGGTGACGAATTTGTCCTTGAGTGAGGTGGTGGACTCGGCGGCAGAGGTGGCCTCGACGGTGAGGGCGGTATCCTGGCCCTTGAGACGGAGGTCGGCGAGCCAGCGGAATTCGGGATGGTCGAGGCCGCTGGCAGCTCCGCTGGCGAGGGCTTGCCATGCGCCTGTTAGATCGGCGGCGATGCTGTCGAAAGAAGCGAGGACTTGCTTCACGCGCTGCTCCTGGCGGCGGGCGCGTTCGAGGCCCCAAGCGCTAAGCAGGCCGGCATCGGCAGGAACGAGAACGGTGCTGACGCCAAGCTTCTCCGCGACGGCGCAGGCGTGCTGCGGGCCGGCACCGCCGAAGGCGAGGAGGGCAAAGTCCTGAGGGGCGCAGCCTTCGCGGACGCTGACGCCGCGGATCGCCTCGGCCATGGTCTCGACGGCAAGTTCGCGGAGACCGGCGAGCAGGGCTTCGGCGGTGGTGGATTCGCCCGCGTTACGGAGGTCTGTTAGAAGCTCATCGAGGCGGGCCTCGGCGGCGGCGCGATCGAGGGGGATGCCTGCCTTGGCTGCGTCCATGTAACCGGCGAGGATATTGACATCGGTGAGTGTCAGAGGGCCGCCGCGGCCGTAGCAGGCAGGGCCGGGATCGGCGCCGGCGCTATCGGGGCCGACTTCGAGGCGGCCATTGTGGAAGCGGCAGATGGAGCCACCGCCAGCGGCCACCGTTTCGATCTTGAGTGCGGGGGCGAAGACGCGGGCGGGGCCGATCTCTTGCTCTTGGCGCCAAACGAAGGGGCCATCGATGCGCGCGACATCGGTGCTGGTGCCGCCCATGTCGAAGGTGAGGACGCGCGGGAAGCCGGCGGCCCGGGCGAGCTCCGCGGCACCGACGAGGCCACCGGCGGGACCGGAGAGGAGCGAGTCCTTTGGCCGGAAGCGGCTGGCGGGGACGAGGCCGCCGGCGCTGGTCATAAGCCATGGCTCGCTGCCATCAAGGGCACTCGCGACGCGGCGGACGAAGTGCTCCATAACGGGTGTTAGAAAGGCTTCGGCGACGGCGGTCTCGGCGCGCGGGAGCAGGCGGATGAGCGGTGCGATTTCCGCAGAGAGGATGACGTGGGTGAAGCCGGACTCGCGGAGGATTTCGCCAGCGCGCTGTTCCTGCTGTGGGTCTTTCCAGGAATGGAGCAGGGCGACGGCGGCGACGCTGCAGCCTTGGGCAATGGCATCGCGGGCCGCGGCGCGGAGGGCGTCTTCCTCGAGAGGGACGACGACATTGCCCTCGCGATCAAGGCGGGCGTGGATCGCGGCGGTGAAGGCGGGGAGGACTTCAGGCGCGGGCTGCGAAAGCGAGAAGAGGCGGGCTCGGCGCTGGTCGCGGATCTCTAACAGGTCAGCGAAGCCGTGGGTGGTGAAGAAGGCGAGGCGGGCACCCTTGCGTTCGAGGAGGGCGTTGGTGCCGCGCGTGGTGGCGACTCGGAAGTCGGCAGGCGGGAGCTTTGCACCGGCGGGGGTGCCGGTGAGGATGCGGGCGACGGCGACGGGCGCCTCATCGCCGCAGGAGAGGGTGAGGATTTGGCCAGCTACCAGGTTTTTCGTATCTCCGGAGAGCTGGAGGAGCTTGGCGCCTTCGCGGCTGTCTTGGACGATGGTGTCGCCATCGTGCCAGTTGCGGAAGGTCGAATCGAGAGCGGGGAGCTCGGAGTCGGTGAGCCAGTAGTTGTCATCCTGCTTGGAGATGAGGCGGCAGCGGAGGGTGCCATCGGAGAGGATCTTGGCACGGCGCTCGATGGCATCGGGGCCAAGCGCCCAGGCGTCGGTGAAGGTGCCGCCGGTATCGACGCGGATGCGCCAGGGTGCTGCCGTGCCGATTGCCATGGGGTCAGGAGAGTTTAACCGCGAAGGGGCGCGAAAGCCGCGAAATTTGAACAGCCGGAGATCAAACCGCGGAATACACAGAATTGGAGTGCGGGTTTGGGGCTCTCCACTGTGAGTTCCTGTCTTTTAAATTTCGCTCCCTTTTGCGTGATTTCGCGGTTGAAACCAGAAGCACCTGTTAGGCGCTGAGCTTTGCGGTGGTGGCGAGGAGAGTGGTGACGACCCTGCGAACACTCTCAAGATCCTTGGGGTTCTTGAGTTGGCCGGCGTCGTCGAATTTGTCGTAGGCGCTGGAGAGCGCGAATTGGGCGGGGGTGACGAGGACGCCGATGTTGCCGAGGATGGAGCGCAGATGGACGAGGCCGCGCATGCCGCCGAAGCCACCGGGAGAGGCGGAGAGGAGGCCGGCGACCTTGCCCTTGTAGGCGGCGAGGTCGGGCTCGTCATCGGTCTCGGTGCGGCTGACCCAGTCGATGATGTTTTTCATAAGCGGGGTGATGGAGGAGTTGTACTCCGGCGAGACGAAGAGGATGGCCTGGGCGGCGAGAAACTTCTGCTTGAGAGCCTTGGCATTGGCGGGCAGGCCTTCGGCTTCTTCAAGCTCGGCATCGTAGAGGGGCAGGCGGAAGTCGGCGGGATCGACGAGGTCAACGGCGGCACCGGCCTCGGTGGCGATGGCAGCGGCGATGCCGGCGAGTTTGCGATTGAAGGATTCGCGGCGGGCGCTGCCGGGGAGAATGAGGAGCTTGGTCATGGTGGTGGAGGGTAATGCCGAATGCAGAATTTTCGAATGAGGAATGGAGTGTGTGGGGGGCGGGATGGCTCAGGAGCGCCAGGTGCTGATGGAGAATACAAGCATGCCATCGGCGGTGCGGTAGCTGAAGCCGCCTTGTTGAGCCAAGGGCTCCGTGCCGCGGGTCCAATTCTCCTTGGTGAGGTCGGCGAAGCGATACCGCGGACCGATAGCCTCGGCTTGGAAGTCGGCTTGTCCTTGTTCGAAGAGCGTTAGCAGGGCCCAGCCGGTGCGGTTCCAGTGGTCGTTGTTGAGGCAGAAGTTTCTGTTCCGGACACGGATGACGTGCCGAAGCAAGGCGAGCTGGGCTTCGACCTCGTAGCGATTGGGGTGATCGTCTCCGCCGATGGAGCCCACTTTCTCCAATGCGCCTATGAGATCCTCGGGCGTGGCGAAGAAGCGGGGCGTCGAGCCATGGAGCGATTCGACAACGCAGGAGACCTGGAGGGGTGGCGGGGGAGCGCGGCGCTCTTCGTTTTCCTGCTTCTTGCAGGGCATACAGAGGCCCCCGGTGTGTTCGGCGGTGATTTGGAGAATCTCGGCGCCGCAGGTGCTGCAGGTGGACTTGGGTGCAGTCATGGAGGCGGGATCGATGCAGTCTAGCAAGGGCTGTGGAGTTGCCCGGCCTGAGCTTTCAGAGAAAGGTCCCTGCCCGCCTTATTGGCCCTCCGTCTTTCGCAGAACGTAGGCGGCGGAGGCGGGGGACATGTCGAGCCACTTGGCGGGCCACATGACCTTGCCGCCTTCTCCGGTGCGGTCGGCGAGGACGATGTGATGGACCATCGGCTCGGTGCCTCCATCCTTCGGGTGGTAGGTGTAGATCCAGTAGTATTCGCCGGGATGCTCAGCGGCCTGAGCCTGATAGGAGATGCGGGGGCCGGGGAGGGGTTCGGCGGGGCTAAAAGCCTTCTGCACTTCGGCGAGGCTGGCGGCGCTTGGCAGGGTCATGAGCTGTTCGTCGCGCACGGCATTGCGGTTGCCGACTAGATGAGGAGCTGCGCAACCCGAAAGGGAGAGCAGGCAGGCGGCGAGTGGGGCGAAGCTGAAAATGGCCTTCATTGTCGCCGACGATGAGTGGACGGTGGGCGGCGGGCAGCAAAATTCTTCCCGATCGGTCAATCCGCAGGACTACATCTGGCTGACCATGTAGGCTGCGGTGGCCGGGGGAGTTTTCCGGTATTTCTCCGGCCAGACGATCTTGCCTTTCTCTTCCAGTCGGTCGGCGAGGACGATGTGATGGACCATTGGGCCGCTGCCGGTCGGCGGATTGTAGGGATAGACCCAGAAGAATTTGTCTTTGTCGCTGGAGCGGTAGGCGAGGCGGTTGCCGGACTGCGGCTCGCCGCGGCCGAATTTTTGTTCGAGCTCGCCGAGACTCACTTCCTGGGGCATGGAGCTGACCTCGGCGGCGGTGAGCGGGCGGGTGTCGGCGGCGAGCTTGCGGATGGCGTCCTGTTCTTCGATGGGCGCGCGGCAGGAGCTGGCGGCGACGGCCAGGAGACAGCAGGCGATGGCGACCGGGATTCGGGTGGGAATCATCGCCGGGAGCTTGAAGCAGACGCGGGGCGGGAGGCAGCAAAAATCAGAGCTGAAGATCGTGGGATATTGGGATCCGGGTCATGCCATGGCCCTGTGATGAGGATCCTTTCCTCCTCACTTCACCGTGATGAGCTTGTCCTCCTTGGGATCGGCCTCAAGGTAGATCTCCTTGTATTCGGATGTGCCGCCGCCGTGGCGGAACATGCCGACAGGGCCGGGAATGATGCGCTTTTCGGGATTCGTGCGCTCTGCGGGGGTCGGGTGAGTGTAGCGGACGATCTCCACTCCATCGACGGCGGCGCGGAGGGTGCCTTTGTCGAGATTGAGGAGCATCTCGGTGAGGTGCCACTCATCGGAGCTGCGCGGACCTGCGACCAGAGTCTGGTGGGGGAGGTCCTTGTGCTGAGGCGGGTGGTAATCCCACATGCCGCCGAAGGGTGGCATGAACTGGAGCCAGCCGGCATTGTCGATCTTGGGCTTGGCGGGATCCGTGGGGCGGTCGCCCCAGAAGAGCACCCCGAGGTGGTCCTTGTTCACGGGATTCATGCGTGAGCTGAAGATAAGGCGGAAGCTGCCGTAGTCGGCCTTCGTGTAGGCGAGGCGCGAGGTGCCGGCGCTGCCGCGCATGATGCCGCCTTCGACGATGGTCCAGGTGGAGGAATCGGCGATCCAGCCATCGAAGTTCTGGCCATTGAAGATCTTGGCGCAGTTGGGATAGGGGGCCGGATCTTCCGCGTGGACCAGAGTGATGGGGAGAAGGAGAGCGGTGAGGAGAAGAAGGGGTTTCATGGGTTTGGGGATGGTGGAGGAAGTGGGAGTGGGATGTCGACTACCCGGAGGGGTAGCCGGGTGCTACTTCCCTCGGGCCCGTTTGGCGGCGAGCTTTTCGGCGTTCTCGGCGATGCGGTGCTTCACAAGTTTCGTAATGAGCGCCGCGGGGAGGGGTTTGCCGTAGGGAAATTGGATCGTGGCCTTGTGGGTCACGTAGTCCGCCAGCTCGCCCTTGAAATGGGTGACGGTGCTGGTGCTGGCGAAGAGGCTCATGTGCCGCTTGAAGGCGGCGAAGTGGACGAGGTTGCCGTCTTGCTTGAAGGTGGGCATGCCCCAAGCGATGGTCTCGCTGGCCTTGGGCGAGGCCTTGCTGATGATGGCGCGCATGCGCTCTAACATCGCGCGGATCTCGGGAGGAAAGTCCGCGATGTAGGCGTCGATGGTGGCGGGCGGAGGAGTGTCGGCCATGTCAGGTCACGCGGGTGTAAGTGAAGAGCAGACCCTGGGGGGAAGATGGGTGAAGCCAAGCGAAGTCGAATCTGTTGTCTGATGGTTCACCGGGGAGCCAGAACGGCTCTAGTAGGAGAGCAGTATAAGGCGTCCGCGGCGCGTGGCGGCGCGTGGCGGCGCCGATGTCTTGCTAGACTTCGAGCGGCGAATAGTAGTGCAATCTCAAGTCATCCTGCCAGCGCCAATCCGGCTGGCCGATGGTGCGGAGGAACAAGGCGAGCAAGCCATCTTCATCGAGCTCGACGTTGCCGATTCCATCCTCCTCGTCGAGCAGGCTCAGGGTGTCGTCGGGATCGAGGGAATCATCATCGAAGCCATTGTCGTCGTCGCCCCCGGTAGACCTGCGCTCGAGCGTCTCGCCAAATGCATGGAGCTGATACTCGTAATAGCAGGCGGTGGAGCCCAAATGGAATACTCCCGAGCGACCGTTTGCGGACAGCATGAGGGAGAGGTCGGTGAGCGCGTCGTATTCAGTGCGAGTCGCCGCGACCACAACTCCGTTGGGAAGGATGCCAATGGCAATCCGGCCGGTGGAATCGGATGACGTTGCCGTTCCGAAATCGGTGGTCTTGGCTTGTTTCTCGTAGCCCGGAGCGAGCGAATCGAGGAGATCCGGATTCCAAGGGCCGCCGCAAGCGATGCTGGTGTTCCATCCCATATTGTCAGGTTCTTGAGCTAACAATCGAATACCCTGCACTGGTGCAGGAACTCAAGCCTCAGCAGTCGTGCTTACTCCGCCAGCGCTACATAGTCGCTCTCCTTCAGCACTACCGGCTTCTGCTTGCGCAGCAGCAGGATCCACTCGCGGCAGCAGCCGATGACGATGGCGGCGACGAAGAGCAGGAACATCGCGGTGATGACGACATCGACGCGGGCGTTGGTGAGGGCGGTTTGGGTCTTGGCGAGGGCGGCTCCGTTGAGGCCCTCGGCAATGGCGGCCTTTTGCTTGGCGATCTCGGGTAGGAAGCCGGCGGCCTTGGTGGACCAGATCTTCATGATGCCGGCGGTGAAGGTGATGACGGTGAGGAAGACCATTGGCACGAAGGTGCACCAGGCGTAGCGGACCTTGCCCATCTTGATCAGGATGGTGGTGCCGAGGCAGAAGGCGATGACGGCGAGGAGCTGGTTGGCGATGCCGAAGATCGGCCACAGGCTCTTGGCGATCCCGGAGGGATCGATGGCACCCTGATACATGAAGTAGCCCCAGGCGGCGACGAGGAGGAAGGTGGCGGTGACGTTCGCGCCCCAGGAGCCGGTCTCGCGGAGCTTGGGGTGCATCTGGCCTAACAGGTCCTGCAAGATGAAGCGTCCCACCCGCGTGCCCGCATCCAGGGTGGTGAGGATGAAGAGCGCCTCGAACATGATCGCGAAGTGGTACCACAGCGAGAGGGCGGTCTGCCCGGGGATGACCTTCGCGAACATGTGGGCCATGCCGACGGCGAAGGTGGGCGCGCCGCCGACCTTGCCGATGATGTGCGGCTCGCCGAGGTCGTGGGCGAGTTGTTCCATCTCCACGCGGGTCACGGCATACTCGGGGCCGTAGGAATTGATCTTGGCGATCTGGGCCTCGACGGCGGGGATGTTGTTGGGATCGACGGGCGAGTTGATCGCGAAGTACTGGCCGGGCTGGAGGGCGCAGGCGGCGATGATCGCCATGAGCGCGACGAGCATTTCCACGACCATGGAGCCGTAGCCGACGAGGCGGATATCCTTCTCGCGGGCCAGTAGCTTCGGCGTGGTGCCGGAGGAGATCAGGGCGTGGAAGCCGCTGACGGCTCCACAGGCGATGGTGATGCAGACGAAGGGGAAGACCGGCGCCGCGACGACGAAGCCAGAACCATCGATGAAGGGCGTGATCGCCGGCATGTGCAGCGGCGGGTGGAGGAGTATGATGAAGACCGCGAGGATGGCGACGGTGCCCAGCTTCATGAAGGTGCTGAGGTAGTCGCGTGGCGCGAGCAGCAGCCAGACCGGCAGGACCGCGGCGGCGAAGCCGTAGATCATGATCGCCCAAGCCAGATCGGTTTTCTTCAGCGTGAGCGCGGCCTTCATCTCATCCGTCAGGTATTGGCCACCGGCGACCGCGACCAGGAGGCCGACGACGCCGAAGATGGAGGCGGCGGTGACGCTGACCTTGCCGCTCTTGATGGCCAGGCCCATGACCATGGCGAGCGGGATGGTGCAGGCGATGGTGAAGAGACCCCAAGGGCTCTCGGCGAGGGCATTGACCACTACCAGGCCGAGCACGGCGAGGATGATGGTCATGATCGCGAGCAGGCTGAGCATCGCGATCAGGCCGACGACGGGATTGATCTCCTCCTTGAGCATCTGGCCCAGGGATTTGCCATTGCGGCGCATCGAGGCGAAGAGCACCACCGCATCGTGCACGCCGCCGCCGAGGGTGGCACCGACGAGGATCCAAAGGGTGCCGGGGAGATAGCCGAATTGGGCGGCGAGGACCGGGCCGACCAAGGGTCCGGGGCCGGCGATCGCCGCGAAGTGGTGGCCGAAGACGACCCACTTCGGCGTGGGGACGAAGTCCTTGCCATCGCTGCAGGTTACCGCGGCGGGCGCGCGGCGGTCATCGACGGTGAGGACTTTGGCAACCAGCCAGGCGGAGTAGAAACGGTAGGAGATCGCGAAGGTGCAGACGCCGGCGACGACCAGCCAGAGGGCGTTCACAGGCTCATTTCGCTGGAAGGCGGCGATGCCGACGGCGGTGGCGCCGAGGAGGGCGATGGCGATCCAGAGGAGGATGCGGAGCAGGGATTTCATGGGTTCTGACCGGCAGATGTCGCGAGCGGGGCCTTGGGTGACCGGAATCGTCGCGGGGTGGAGTTTTCCCGAAAGCGGCGTGGCTGGAAATGGGAAAACGCGGCTGCGGGAGCGCTCTTTCGGGGGAGAGCGGA
Source organism: Haloferula sp. BvORR071 (assembly GCF_000739615.1). Taxonomy (GTDB): domain Bacteria; phylum Verrucomicrobiota; class Verrucomicrobiia; order Verrucomicrobiales; family Akkermansiaceae; genus Haloferula. Next base: position 144,705 of record NZ_BATP01000020.1, on the reverse strand, counting down.
CATTCTTGTCCGCTTGTGGACGGGGGGCGCGGATGTCGGGGCGTCTCCAGTGAGGCCAAGGCTTTCCCATGGGCGGACAGAGTGTCCGCCCTCCACAGGGCTTTGCGGTGATGGGGTAGCCGCTTTACTTCACCCGCTGCTCCAGCGCGTCGAAGACGGGGGCGGGGACGTAGCGGCGGACTTGGTCCTCCCAGCCTACCGGGCCGACGAGGCCCATGACCATGCTGGATGACACCTCCGCCATGTCTCGCGGGGGCATGAGGAAGATGGTGGTGATGGCCGGGGCGAGGTCGGCATTCACGTGGCGCATCACGCGCTCGTACTCGTAGTCGTTCGGGCCGCGGATACCGCGGAGGATGAACTTGGCGTCCTGCTCGCGGGCGTAGTGGACGAGGTAGCGGTTGTCGAAATGAGCGATGGTGAGGCGCTCGGCGGAGGGAATCGAGGCGCGCAGGAGCTCGAGGCGCTGCTCGACGCTGAAGGTGTAGCTCTTGCTGGGATTGCTGCCGATGGCGACGATGAGGCGCTCGAACATTTCGAGTCCTCGCTGGATCATCCAGAGGTGGCCATTGGTCGGCGGATCGAAGGATCCGGCATACACCGCGGTGCTCATGGGGTGGAGGGTGGAGCGGGACGGGGAAAGTTCCAAGTTCCAAGAACGGCAGGGATGCGTTAGAGGGAGGGCGTGAGATGTTTGTGGTTCCCCCTGTGGCAGATTCTGGCCGGGCTGGCCGGTGGGGAGCCGCTGGCGATCCGGGCGGTGGCGGCGAATTTGACCTCCGACAACGCGCAGAGCTACTCGCCGGACAATGGCAACCACAGCAATCCTGAGGGGGCGGGAGCGCGGATCCTGAAGGCTCTGAAGCCGGATGTGGTGCTGATCCAGGAATTCAACACGACGATGCCGACGCGGCAGTGGGTGAATGCGACCTTCGGGCAGGATTTCCATGTCGCGAAGGAGGAGACCAAGGGGATCCCGAACGGGGTGATCAGCCGCTGGCCGATCGCGGAATCGGGGATCTGGGATGATCCGCAGCTCGACAACCGCGAGTTCTTCTGGGCGCGGATCGCGCTGCCGGGCGGCAAGGACCTCTGGGCGGTGAGCCTGCACTTGCACTCGAAGAATGCGAGCTCCCGAGCGACCCAGGCGGAGGCGCTGATGAAGGCGCTGGCGGGGAAGCTGCCGAAGGACGCGCTGCTGATTGTGGGCGGGGATTTCAACACGCGGACGACGCAGGAGCCCTGCTTCAAGCTGATGGAGAAGGCGCTGGTGGTGCCAGCGAAGCCTCCGCATGACGGGATGGGGAATATCTTCACGAACAAGCCGCGGAACCGGCCCTACGATTGGGTGCTGGCGAGTCCGGTACTGGACAAGATGGAGGTGCCGGTGAAGCTGGCCGGGCAGGAGTTTGAGGACGGGCTGGTGTTTGACACCCGGGTATTCGAGCCGCTGGAGAAGGTGGCACCGGCGCAGGCCGGGGACAGCGGCCTTCCTCAGATGCAGCACATGGCGGTGATCCGGGATTTCAAGGTGGGGGAGTGACGGAGGCACCACCAATCAACAGCCGATCCCACGAATGAAGGCAGGAAAAGCCAGGCTCCGAACTTTTCCAGCCCTCCCAGATTCGTAAAATTGGCTGTTCATTCGTGGTGCCTCCACTGCCTTTTCCCCGCCGCCAAATCCGGCGCTGAGCCAAAAAACTATCGCCATTCCGGCCCGCGTGCTTCGTGATTCCGCCCGTGATCCACTCGACCGCGGTCATCTCACCGGAAGCGAAGCTCGGCGCAAACGTGCGCGTTGGACCCTATTGTGTGATCGGGGCCGGGGTGGAGCTGGGTGAGGGCTGTGTGCTGCACTCGCACGTGGTGATCGACGGGCCCTGCAAGATCGGGAAGGAGAACGAGTTTTTCGCCTTCGCGGCGATCGGCGGGAAGACCCAGGACCTGAAGTACATCGGGGAACCGACCTACCTGGAGATCGGGGACCGGAATGTCTTCCGCGAGAACACCACCGTGCACCGCGGGACGGTGGCGGAGATCCCGACGCGGATCGGAAACGACAATTTGCTCCTGTGCTACTCGCACGTGGCGCACGATTGCCAGCTTGGGAATCACATCATCCTTTCGAACAACGGCACGCTGGCCGGTCACGTGGAGGTGGGCGACCATGCGATCGTCTCCGGGCTGGCGGCGATCCACCAGTTCTGCCGGATCGGTTGCCACTCGATCATCGGTGGCTGTGCGAAGATCGTACAGGACGTCCCGCCCTATATGATCGTGGACGGGCATCCGGGGGCAACGCGTGGGCTGAACCTGATCGGCTTGCAGCGGCGTGGTTTCGATGAGAAGTCGATCAAGGCGCTGAAGACGGCTTACAAGAAGCTCTTCCTGAAGAAGGACGGGAACCTGGCGACGGCGCTGGGTTCGCTGAAGGCGGAGAAGGCGGCGAACAACGAGCAGGTGAAGCACCTGATCGAGTTCGTGGAGGGATCGAAGCGCGGGGTGAGCCGGTAAGCGGAAAGCGAAGAGATGATGAACCGGGCGCGCCTTGCTTTGCTGGGACTAGTGGCCTTGCTCGCGGTGGTGAGCAGCGGGTGCATGGTGAATCACTCGCGGAAGACCTACGAGATGGTGGAGGTGAAGATCCCGCCGGATGGGAGCTTCGAGGATGACTTCGTTGTGCAGGTGTTCTCGACTTCCTATAGCTCGAATATTTTCGCGAATGATGTCCGGGCGCCGTTCCGGATCGATACGCGCTACCACACGAAGAAGCCGTACCGGGCCTATGGGTTTGAGCGAGTGACGATCGCGAGCGGGAGCTTCCGGCAGGACCTGGTGGTGCCCGCGGATCGCTTGAGGGTGATGGCGCACACGGTGACGAGCGGTGTAGGGAAGGGGCAGTACTATGCGGAGATCAATCTGCCACGGAAGTTTGACTACGTGCCAGCGGACAAGACGGAGATCCTGACGCTGGAGATCCAGGGCTGGGTGGAGCGTGGAAGCGGGAGGAGGCCCTTTGTGTGGAAGGAGAGGTACCGGTATGAGGAAAATCGCGTGAGGGCGTGGGTGACCTTTGAGGACCTGATGGGGATTTGAGGGAGCACGTGGAGTTGGGCTTCAGTCAGTCCGGATAGTAGCCGAAGCCGCTGTCCTGATGATACCAATAGCCGGTGCCGGGATTGTTGAGGTAGTAGCCGAGGGACATTTTTCCTTCGGGGAAGGAGTAGCTGATGTGGCTTTTGAACTCGGGGTGGGAGAAGGTGTAGCCGTCGAGGGTGGTCGGGTAGTTGCCGGTTTTCTGCTGGATTTGGTGGATGTGCGCGAGGACGCCGACGACTTCTTCATGAAGAATGGCCCAGCGGCGCTGTTGGTAGGCCTGCCAGAGAACGAGGCTGCCGCCGCAGATGACGATGAGCCAAGCGGCGAGGCTGCGGTTGGCGAGGCCGAGGAGTAGCAGGGCGGCTGTCCCGGCTGTGGCGAAGGCATAGACGCCCACCATGATCTCGCCCTCGGTATAGTAGACGTTGTGGGTCATGCAGGCGGCGGTGCCACAGATGACGAGGGTGATGGCGATGAGGATGGGCCAGGAAGGTCCGGGGGAAGTACGAGATGTGTCGTGGTTTTGGAGTGGTGGAGTTTCCATGGCGGAAGTTGAGTGAAGGCTTGTTGATGGGCGGGAGCACTGGCTGCGCCGGCTTTAGCCGGCCCGTTAGGAAGGGGACACGAGGGCGAGAAAGACGACCCAGGCTTGAGAGGCCGACTAAAGTCGGCGCACCCAGTGGGAACCCGGTGATCGGTCGCGTTCTAGTAGGGGAATTCGCCCAGCCGGAATGGCGCAGCCATTCCACTACGAGACTACGAGTCCTTGCTACGGCGATTGCGGCGCAGAAGGCCCATGCTGGCGCTGAGCATGAGCAGCAGGGAGGTCGAGGCTTCAGGGACGCCGGGGATTTGCGGGGCGGCGTTGGCATCGACCGGGGTGAGGCCGTGCTTCTCGTATTGCTCCTTGGTCTCGAGCACGACCGCACCGGAAACACTGGTGACCAGTTGATACTTGGCGGCGAGGGCAGGGCGCTCGTTTTCCGAGATCTCGGAGCGCGGGGTTTCGACCGACTCGATGGCCCACTGGCGGGCGAGGTGGTTCCAGACCGGCTTGCCCATTTCCGGGGGGACCTGGGCGCTGCGCTTCCAGTGCCAGGCGGTCTCGTCGTGCTCGACCATCAGGCCCTTGAGGAAGGCGGGGAAGTCCCGGTGTGTGTCTAACAGGACAGGGCCGCGTTGCAGGGTGCCGCTGCGTTGAAGGGCTTCGGCGAGGCGGTTCGGACCATTCGCGGCCATCACGGTGTGGATCACCGGGTGGCGGGTGCCGCGCTCGATGATCTGGATCAGGGCTTCCGCCTGTGAGAGGCCGACGGCTTGAGGGCCGTGGAGCCAGATAATTTCATCGACCTCGCCGGACTTGGCGAGGCGCACGGCCTCACGCAGCGCGGGCTCGTTGTCGCGGCCGCCGCTGAAGTCGGCGCGCTTGAGTTCGTCGAGCTTCACTTCATGCGCCGTGTCATCGGCGAGGAGGATGCGGAAATCACCTGCGGAGAAATTCTTCTCCAGTGATTCGGTGATCCACGACTTGGCCTCGCTCATCGCGGCGGAGGCATCGACGACAAGAAGCAGTTTGCTGCCGGGCCTGCGGATGACGCTAGGCTCGCGGATCAGGTAGCGCTGGTCATTCGAGGCGAACTGGTCCTCGCACCACAATGGTTTCTCCATCTCGGTCCTGGCCTTCAGGCGCACCGCAGTGATGCGGCCCATCGCGGCATTTGGATCGAGGCTGACGGAGAGCGAGTAGCCTTCTCCATCGCGACGGGCGATGCGGTCCTGCTCCCCGGTCTCAACCAGATCAAAGCCGCCGTCGCCTTGCAGCCAGACCGCGTGTTCCAGGCTTTCGCTGGTGCCAAAGTTGCGTTCGAGAATTCGCGGGAGTTCCCAGAGCTCACCATCGACCGGCGCGGTGATGCCGAAGCGGATCTTCATCTCGCCATGCGCGGGAACGGGGAAACACTGCACTAGCACGGTATCCGGCCCGGACATGGTGACCAGCACCGGATCGCGCCGTTGGACCACCGCGACTTCCTTGTAGGCTGCCTTCACCTTCGAGATCGAGTTGAACGCAGCCTCGCGCGGCTCGCCATTTACCCACAGGGTCAGGCGCGAGACGCGGCCACCCTGCGGCAGCTGCACCTGGCAGCGCGCTTCCTTGGCATCGCGGCCCTCGTTCCTGAAGACCATGGTCCACTCGCCGTAGCCGATCCGCGAGCGGGCATCCACGTGGCCATCGAAGCGCGACTCGGCGAGATCGAGATTCCGCACACGCACGGCGACCTGGTCACCGCCCAGATGGTTGTCGAACTCCACCTCTTCGAATTCCCGGCCGCGGCCCATGCCGAAGACTGCACTGCGTATCGTGCGCGGCGGCTGCACTTCGCTGAAGGGCTTGCCGGTGACGCGGAAGAAGACATCGCGGGTGCGATCGGAGTCAGGCCGGCGGACTCGCTCGAAGTCCTCGGCGAAGGAATCGCCAATGTTTTTCCACCCTTTGCAGATCCACCCGGAGATGTCGGTGCCCTGAGAGGTGCCGCGGCTACCCTCATAGCAAGCGAGCAGCAGGGTGCGCTCCGAGTGGAAGGAACGCAAGCGCTCGACCGCGGCCTGGCGCGGCTTGCTGTCCTCGCCGGAGGCGATGTCGAGATTCTTGCGGGTCCAGAAGGCCGGACCTTCTAACAGGAAGAGGGCGAGCAGGGCGGCGGCGATGCCGGTCCAGCGGCCGCTGCGGAAGCGCGCCAAGTCCTCTGAATCATCCGCGGCGCTGATCGCGATCTTGGCGGTGGCGATGCCAGCCATGATCGGCGTGAGCGAGAGCAGGCCGAGTCCAGCCATGACGACGGCAAGGATCGAAGCTGGCAGCAGGGGCAGGAAGAGCAGCGCGTAAAAAATCGCGATGACCAGTGCGAAGCCGACCGCAATGCCCTTCCAGCGCTCCGAGCCACGCGGCGCGCCGAGCAGCAGCCAAGCATTCACCGCGGGCACAGTCAGGACCAGCAGCAGATGCCACCAGGTGGCGAGGGGATCGAAGAAGACGCTGCCGCAAAAGGGGATGAGGGCCTCGAAGATGGTGACACCCAGCGGTGCCGCCACGCCAAAGAGCCAGCGCTTGGTTTGCCAGGGACGCTTGTGCGAAATGGGCACCCCAGTGCGGATCTGGGGATCCGGCGTCGTCGGCGGGTTGTAGGGGGCTGGAACCGACAGGGGAGGCGTAGGCTCCGGAAGATAACCGGCATCAAGGTGACTAAGGATGGCCTCCAACTGCATCAAGCCGATCGATTCCGCTCGATCCTTCTCCGCTTCCTCATGGATGTGGCTGAGCAGATCCGAACGCAGCTCCAGCGCTTCCTCGCCGCTGAAGCCTTCGCGCTGGACCCGCTCCGCAAGGTACTGCGTCAATCGTAGTTCGGCTGGTTCGGTCCACGTTTTCATCGGGGGATCGGTGGTTTGCGTTCTCGCAGTTCAGGCTGCTCTTTGGGAAGGGGCGGTGAAGGAGTGGTGAAATTGCCGGGGGTGACCTTGCCATCGCTGTCGCCAGCGTCGTTTTGCCCCAGTCCGGAGACTCCCCGGGTCATCTCATCGAAATAGGCCTGCATCTCCGTCGCGAGCGCGCTGCCCGCGGCGGTGAGGCGGTAGTACTTGCGGGCGGGGCCCTCCGTGGATTCTTCCAAGCGGGTGGAGACCAGGCCCTGCTTTTTCAGGCGCGAAAGCAGGGGATAGATCGAGCCCTCCGCAACGCCCACGCCGGGGATGGCGACCAGGGATTTCACCAGCGCGTAGCCATAGCATTCGCCACTGGCGAGAGCCTTGAGGATGCACAGGTCGAGCACGCCCTTGCGCATCTGGACGGTCCAGTTGTCGAAAAGTTCCCCTGCCGCTGGATCGAGCGGACTCATCGTGGTGGGTTTGCCATATCCGGCGGCAGGTAGGGAGGAGCTTGGGAAGGCGTGCCGGCCTCGGAAAGCTTGAAGCTGCGGCGCATCTTGTCGCCGCCGATAGTATCAAGTTCGGTGCCATCGGTGCTGAATTCCATCTGGCACTTCTTCCAGTGGCCGGCCTCGTGGTCGATGTAGTGCCACTGCCAGTCCTCGCCGGGGCGGCGGGTGTAGAGGCTCACGGTGTAGAATTCGAAGGTCCAGCCGTTCCAAGTCTGGGTGATCACGCACTGCGTGCCATCCGCGCGGTGGCGCTACCGACCAGGCCGCTGCGATAGGGCCGGATCTCGCCGGCGATCACGATGCCGATGAAGATGAGCGTGGCCTTCACGGTTTCTGTTGGAGGCTGAGGACCAACTGTCCGCTCAAGGCCGGGGGCAGATGCGGAGGCTTTTGCTCGGGCCGGCGGTCGTCGGCATGGAGCTGCACGCTGCGCTCGAAGTGCTCGCCGTTGAAAATCTTCACTTCATTCTTCGCCACATCGATCTCCATGCGGCAGCTGCACCAGTGATCGGCCTCGTGGTCGATGTATTGCCAGTTCCAGATGCCGCCGGGGGCACGTGAATAGAAGCCGACGCTGTAGGGCTCGCCCCAGGAACCATTGCAGGTTTGCGTGACGATGCAGTCGGTATTGTCGCTCGCCTTCGCATAGGCGAGCACGCCGCCGAAGCCGGGCTGGCCGAGCAGGAACCAACCGGCGAACAGCAGGATCGGAGTGAGGATCAGGGCCGAGCGCTTGAGCACGCGGCGCGTGGCAGATGAGCTTTGCGCGTTCATGGCTCAGGTGGATTGCAGGGCCCTCGGAAGGAAGGGCGGCTTTTGCTCGGGCCAATCGTTGTCCGGGTGGAGTTGGACGGTCTTGGCGAGCGAGTAACCGCAGTAGACCCGCACTTCATTGCGCGGGGCATCGATCTCGAGACGGCAGTGGAACCAGCGGCCGACTTCGTGGTCGATGTATTGCCAGTGCCAGCGTCCGTCGGGACCGCGGGTGTAGAAGCTGACGGTGTAGGGCTCGCCATTCATCCAGCCGTTCCACTTTTGGGTAACGACGCATTCGGTACCATCAGTGGCCTTGCTGTAGGCGAGCACGCCGCTGGGGCCCGGTTGGCCGAGGACTACCCAGCCGAAAAACAGGACGAGGGGGAGAATGATCACGGCGAGCCATTTGAAAACACGGCGGCGCGGGGACGGGCGTGCGGGTTTCATGACTGGGCAGGTATCTTGTATGGCAAGGTAGTTGACAAGGAGATTCTGGAGCGGCGTTTGGCATTTTGGACTTTCAGGCGAAACGAGGCGCAAAATGGCTAAAAACGCAGCTACCCAAGCGCGATTCCGAGGGCCTTCAAGATCCTTCTGACAAGGGACTTGGCTCCCGAATTTTGCGGATTTTGGGGCGTCCGCCAGATATGCTCCACGGCGATATCTTTCAAAAAAGTGGTCGATCCCTGTGATGCATAGCGAGTGCCGGAGTTATTCGGAAATGTTAGAGACTATTTGATCTTCAATGGCTTGAAGAATCGGGGCGGGCCGGTAGATTGCCGCCCAACCCCGGATGCCTCACGTCTCCCTCGCCTCGCCGCGCCGGATTTCCTCCCCCGCCGTTGCTCGGTTTACCCCCCTGATTGCGGCCCTTTTGCCGCTGTCCGTTTCGCCGAACCTACAGGCCGCGATCTCGCCGCCGCTGGTGGTGCGGGTCAATGACTGGGCCGCGATGCCCTTTTCTGGCAATGTGGCGACCACCGCGGGCAACCCGGCCTACATGGCGCGGGTCAATTTCATCCGCCCGGAGCCGGGCAATGCCGGCCGGATCTGGGTCTGCGACCTGAACGGGAATCTGCACATCTTCTCTGCGGGCGGGACGGTGGCAGTCCGGACGAGCCAATTGCTGGCGCAGGCTACGGCGCGGACGGCCTATCTCGATTTCAACGGCTCGACCTCCACCGACGACGCGGACAAGTCCTACGTGCCGAATGCCGCGGGCAGCGCCGTCACCAAGTCCACGCCGAACGGGCTTTTCCCGAACTTTACCAAGAAGCAGGGCTACGCGAATGGCCTGGTGTGCTTCCAGTTCGATCCTTCCTACGCGACCACCGGCAAGTTCTACACGATCCACATCGAGACCCCGAGTGCTGACGGCGCGGCCACGCGGCTGCCGGTGACGACCAAGTTTCCCGGCTTCAATGCCACGGGCTATACGAGCACGAACGTCATCAACGCGCCGCTGGGCACCATCAACCGGCACGCGGTATTGATCGAGTGGATCGACACGAACCCCTCGAGCCTTACCTTTGAAGGGACTGCCCGCGAGATCCTGCGGATCGGCTACAACAGCCAGATCCATCCCCTGGGTGACATCACCTTCAACCCGACGGCCAAGCCGGATAGCTCGGAGTGGGGCATCATGTATCTCGCCAGCGGCGATGGCGGCTCCGGTGAGTCGAATGCCACCAAGCTCAATCCTCAGCGGCTGGATAGCATCGTGGGCAAGATCCTGCGGATCATTCCGGACACTGCGCTGCAGACCGAGGATAGCACGCTCTCTGCAAGCGGGCGCTATCGGATCCCGAACGACAACCCCTTCCTCAACAAGGCGACATTCGGGGCAAACGCGCGGCCGGAGATCTGGAGCTTGGGCCATCGCAATCCGCACCGCTTCACTTGGCACCTGCCGGAGAATGGCGAAAGCCCGAGCCTGCTGGTGGAGGAGATAGGCCTGAATTCCTGGGAGGAAGTGAACATCATCCACGGCGGGAAAAACTATGGTTATAGTGAACGCGAGGGACCGCAGAAGCTCGCGATCAGCACGGGCGCGCCGGTGCTGTCCGCACCGCCCAGTCCTGACACACTGCCGATCCGCAAGGACAACCTGACGAATGCGCCCGGTGACTTCGTGCCGGAATACCCGGTGATCACTTACCCGCATGCCGCGGCTTGGGGCGATGCGATCGCGAACGGCTTCTTCTACCGTGGCAGTGCGCTGCCCGCACTGCAGGGGAAATTCATCTTCGGGGACATTACCACCGGGCGGGTCTTTTGCTGCGACTGGAGCGCGATGCAGGCAGCGCAGGACGGCGTGGCCGCGACCACGGCGGACGTGCAGCCGGTGACCTTCCTGTGGGATGATCCGAACGATAGCCCGGATGCCGGGCTGCGCTCCTACGACCGCTTCTTCGAGATCGTGGAAGAAGGCTACGACTTCCGCGGCGGGATCGATTCCGATCTGCCGGGTGGGGCTACGATTTCCGGAACCGGTCGTGCGGACATCCGCTTGGCGGAAGACGCCACGGGTGAGCTCTATATCAGCAGCAAGAGTGATGGCGTGATCCGGAGTCTCGGTACGGTCTTTACCACACAGCCGGTCAACCGCTTTGTGAACATTGGCGGCGATACGAGCTTCACGGCCTCGGTCGCGGCGGACTCCACGCCAGGCTACCAATGGCAGCGGCAGGTCGATAAGGGAGGGCCCTGGCAGAACCTCTCCAACAACGCGGTTTTCTCTGGAGTGGATACCGCCACGCTGGCGCTGCATGCACCGGGCTATGAGTATAATGGCAGCCGCTTCCGCTGCGTGGCGACTTGCTCGGGTGCGGTGGCCTATTCGATCGCGGCGGCGCTGGATCTGCGCTTCGCCCCGGACTCCTGGTTGACGACCTATTTCAACGCGACCGAGAAGGCGGATGGGGCAATCTCCGGTGACCTGGCGGATCCCGACGCCGATGGCTTGGTGAACTTGGTGGAGTATGGCTTCGGCTTCGATCCCGAAAAGGATTCCTCCGCTGTGAAACCGCAGGTGGAGCGGGTCGGCACCAACGTGCGGCTCGTCTTTCCGGTCCCGCGCAATGCCACGATGAACTACACCGTGCAGAAGAGCACCGATCTCAAAACCTGGACGACAGGTGGCATCAACCTGACCACGGCCTCCGGCAAGACAACGGCCACGCTGCCGCTATCTGCCGGGCCGGACATGTATCTGAGAATCCAGGTGCTGCCGAAGTAGCGCGCCCGCATGCTCAGGGTTCGGTGACCTTGAAACGGAAGAAGTGGCTGCCGTTCGGTGGCGCCGGCAGGGAGATCGATGCCGGGGTGTCGACGGGCGTGTAGAGGCTGTCGAAGTTCGGCAGGCTCTCCTTGGTCCAGTCCTTCAGGTTCGTGCTGGTCTCGAGCGAGTAGTAGCGGAATGCCTTGCGGGTGAAGAAGAGGCCGTTCTTGCCATCCACGGTGGCCTGCCAGGGATTGCCGCCGGTGAGCGGCGAGCTGCCTAGCAGATATTCGTCGTAGTTGCTCACGCCATCGTGATCGGGATCCGCATCCTTCGCACCGAGCGGATCCAAGGCGGTGAAGTATCCGGCCCGCCACTCGTCGTAGAGGTCGTGATTGCTCAGCTCGCTGTTGATCCAATCGGTGACGAGCTGGATGTCGGTGGGATCGACCTCGTTGCTACCCAGCGGAGGCATCCGGCCGAAGCCATTCGCGGCGGCCATGCGGTTCAGTACGATGCTGTGCGTGGTATCACCCGGGACGATGTATTTGTTCAGGGGATTTCCGCCGTCGTTCTCGGCGACGCCGTTGATCAAGTTCGTTTGCTCGAGCGTGAGATGCGGCCGGCCATCCCACGATCCACCGGCGCTGCCGCCCGTTTGGTGGCAGTAAGAGCAATTCACCGCAAAGTAGGAGCGGGCACGTTGCTCAAGCGGGAAGCTGGTCTCATCCGGCCGCACGTGCCGTGCGAGGCTGGTCACGGGATCCGGGGTGTTGTTTAGGAAGCCGCTGTTGGAAAGCAATTCGAGCTGGTTGCCGGTGTAGCCGTTCATGGTGTAGCCCATGTTCAACTGGCGGGTATTGAAGGATAGCGCGTGGCCGCCCTGCGGCGTATGGCAGGTGATGCAGCTTGAGCGGCCGGGGATCTGCCAGCGCTGGGTGTGCGGAGTACCGTGGTCGTCAATAGCGACATCGAATTCGGTGCCTGCGTCCTCGACGAGGGTGGCCTCGGTCTGGGCTTCATTCCAGCGGTAGCTGACCCCATAGGAGCCGGTGTCGGTCTTCACCAGCACCCGGGTCTCGATGCGCTTCTTGGTGGCCGGATTGCCGCGGCTGGTTTCAAGATCGAAGTGCTTCACCCAGACCATGCCGGCGGGATAGGTCCAGTTGCCATCCTTGCTCCAGGTCATCTTGTCCGTGGAGTTCGGGATGGTGAACCAGCGGCGCTTGACCGCGTAGTCGCTCCAGAAGGTGAGGTTCGGCTGGTAGGGCAGCAGGCCCGGGGCGGGGGAGAGATCGCTGAGGTCGGCGAAGAGCCCGGTAGCACTGAGAGTGGCGGGGAAGCCGTCATTGGTCGCGCTGCCGGTGCCTAGGCGCATGATCTTGCCGGTCAGGTAGGCGCAGAAGAGCAGATCCTTGTTGCTCGGGTCCACGCCTTGGGAAGAGATGACTCCATACGCACCGGGCAGGCCGGTGAGGCGCGTTGTGGCACCGGTGGTCGTGTTCATCTGCCAAACGTGGCCTGAGACGGAATCGCTGAAGATGTAGGTGCCAACCAAAGCCGGGTAGCGCGTGCCACGGTAGACGTAGCCGCCGACGACGGAGTTCCCTTTGTAGGCGGCGTCACCGCCAGCCACGCCGGTGTGGGGGTATTCGTAGATCGGATTGAGCGAAGTGAAGCCCGCAGGTGCGCTGCCGAGGATCCCGGTGAAGGTGTGGAGACCCTCGCGATAGGCCCAGCCGTAGTTGCCGCCTTTGACGATCTTGTTCACTTCCTCGTAGGTGTCCTGTCCTACGTCGCCTTCCCAAAGATCGCCGGTGACGGAGTCGAACGAGAAGCGCCAGCAGTGGCGGATGCCGGTGGCCCAGAACTCCGTGCGCACCGAACCCAGCGAGCCGGAGTAGTCGACTCCGTTGTAGAGGCCGTTCCAGGTGCCGCCGAGGCTGGTGTGAACGAAGGGATTGTCGGCTGGCACATTGAAGCCGGCCACGCCGCCGAGGGTCGGGATCGATGCGTGGGGATTGGGCGGAAGGCTTCCGGGCTTCTTGTCGACATCCATCCGGAACATGCCGGAGTAAAAATCGTCGTTGATCTTCTGGCTTCTCGACTGGCCGGCGGTGGAGTTCTCGCCATCACCGGTGCCATAGTAGAGGTAGCCATCGTTGGGGCTGAAGTGAAGGTCGCCGCCGTTGTGATTCAGGCCGAAGTCGTCGATATTGAGGAGGTTCAACTCGCTGCTTGGATCCGCGACGGTGGGGTCGGCAGCACTGCGCGTGAAACGGGAGATCCGCTGGAAGTAGTTGCCGCTGATGCTCACAGTGTAGGCGACGTAGAAGTAGCCATTCGTCGCGTAGTTCGGGTGGAAGGCGAGGCCGAGCAGGCCATTCTCGGGTTGTCCGGCCAACAAGGGGCCGATGTTGAATCCATTCCCCAGAGTCGTGAGATCGAGGAAGACCGTGGAGGCGGGTGTCGAGGCCGTGACGTCGGCCACGCGCCGGATGACGCCGCCTTGCTCACAGACGTAGAGCTGCTTGGTGTCGCCCGGGAGTGAAGTCAGGCAAATGGGACGGGTGAAGCTGAGGCCGGGCAGGGCATCGACAAGCTGCCATGCATTCACTGGCGGCGCTTCGGGCATGGCCAGCGCGGTATTGGTGAGGCGCAGGCTGGTGGCGAAGTGAATGGTCACCGTGCCAGTGCTGGTGGTGCCGCTGACATTGCCCACGCGATAGGTGAAGGTCACCGGTGCGGCGCTGCTGCCACTGTGGGCGTAGAGGATCTTGCCGTCCTTCAAGGTGGCTGTGCCGGTGGCGGGCGCACCCAGCACTTCCAAGGTCCCCGGAAGCACGCTGCCCGTGTCGTTGGCCAGCACGTCGACCAAGACCTTCTGGTTCGGGTGGATCGTCGCCTCATCATTCGCGGCGACCGGCGGGGCGAAGCTCGCATTCGGGCCGGCGTTGTAAGAAGAGAGGGCCTCGGCGGCGCTGATTGCGCGGTCATAGACTCGCAGCTCGTCGATCGAGAAGTTGCCGTTGTTGTCAGCTGCCCACATCGATCGGCCCATCCAGTTGTTGAAGTCAGACAGGTCCGACAGGCGGTAGGGCAGGTCGATGCTGCCGCCGAGGCTGCCATTCCGGTACCACTTCACAAGACAGCCGGTCGGGCCGCTGGCGCCACCGCCATCCTGGACGCTCATCAGGTAGTGATACTGCGTGCCCACCGTCGTCACGGAGGACAGGTCGGTATTCGCGGTGACGGCACCCGCGCCACCGAGCTTTGCCTCCAGGCGATGTGAGCCGAGGGTGCCGCCGTTGTTGAGCGAGAGGAAGAGGTTGTCGTAGGCAACGAAGTTGCCGGGAGCGGTGGCGCTATCGATGATCTCGCCGGTGCGGGCACCGGGGCCGCTGGTGATGGAAGTGCGGCCGAAGTCGAAGATGCGCTGCCAGTTCTTCGAGGAAAGCGGCGTGATCCATGCCTCGCAGCTCATGCTCGGCCGCGAGGAGATCATGCCATCCGGCAGTTCCAGGTAGGCGGAGATGGCGTCGGCTGTCTGGTTGCCGGTGGTGGTAGTCGTGGGCAGCACCAACTGCGTGCCGCTGAGCGTTGCGTTGTTGCCGCGGACCGTGGCGATCTCGCCGGTCGCGGTGTCGAGGAATTGCGTGCCTGCGGGGGCGCTGCCTGCTGCCGTATTGAAATTCCAGCGGCGCGATGGCACCGGGGCCGGAGCCGGCGGTTCCGGCGGGCCGACGCTGGGATCGGGGCCAGCGGTGTAGCTGGCCTGGATCTCCGCCGGGGTGATCACTCGGCGGTAGATGCGCAGCTCATCCAGCGAGAGATTGGAATTGGAGTCGCCGCTGTACATCGATCGGCCGATCCAGTTGTTCACGTCTTCGATGTCGGAGAGATGGAAGGTGAAATCCATCGTGTTCTGGAGCGCGCTATTGCGATACCAGCGTGCCTGGCAGCCGGTGGGCTTGTCCTCGATCACGAAGACGTAGTGGTACTTCGTGCCCGCGGTGGTGGTGGCGGTGGTGAAGGTGTATTGCGCGGCACCGCCGTCGTTTTGTCCTTCAAGCTGCTGCGAGTTCATGTTCGCAGCGTTGTTGAAGGTGAGGCTCAGGTTGTCGTAGCCCGTGGTCGTGCCCGGTGCGGTCGCCGTGTCGAGGATCTCTCCGGGAGCGGCGCCAGCGCCATTCGTGGAGGCGCAGCGGCCGAAGTCGAAAAGGCGCTGCCAATTCTTCGAGGACAAGGGTGAGGCCCAGGCTTCGAAGCTCACGCTCGGGGTGGCTGTCACGATGCCATTCGGCAGATCGAGATAAGCGGAGATGGTGGATAGGGGCTGATTGCCGGTAGTGCTGCCGGGCAGGACCACCGCGCCGCCGCTGAGAGAAGCACCCTGGCCGCGCAGGGTCACCAGCACATTGGCCTTCGCATCCGCGAAGGTGGTGCCGGACGGCGCCTCGGAAGCCGCTTGGGTGGTGAAGGTCCACAGGTTGTCGGGGACCGGCGGATCGGTCGGATTGGGTGGCACGCCGATGGTATCCGGACCGGCATTGAAGTCCGCGGTGATCTCCGCAGCGCTCAGCGCGTGATTGTAGATCCGCAGCTCGTTGTAGTTGGCGTTCGCATTGTCGTCGGCAGTCCACATCGAACGGCCGAGCCAGTTGTTCACGTCCTCGATGGCGGAGAGGTGGAAGTTCAGGTCGATGGTGGAGACGACGGTGCCGTTGCGATACCAGGTCGCACGTCCGCCATTCGAACCGTAGGTGCCGACCCCGTCCTGGAAGGTCATCACGTAGTGATACTGCGTGCCGGCGGTGGTCGCGACGTTGCTGTCAAAAGTGGCGATGCTTCCACCATTGATGCGACCTTCCAAACGCTGCGTGTTAAGCGTATCGCCCACGCAGAAGGACAGCATCAGGTCGTCCGAGCCGGTAGTGGTGCCCGGAGTCGAACCCGGGCCGGAGATGTCGATGATCTCGCCCGCCGCGCCTCCGCCGATGCCATTGCCAGTGATGCGCCCGAAGTCGAAGAGCCGCCCATAAGTCGTGATCGAAAGCGGCGTGGCCCAGATCTCGACCGAGAGATTGGTCTTCGAGGAGATGAGGCCATTCGGCAAGTCCACGTAGCCGGAGATGCTGGTAGCCGAGCGATTGCCGGTGGTCGTGCCGGTAATGGTCAGGCCGGTGCCGGTGAAGGTCGAGCCGTTGCCGCGCACGGTGGCCACCGCGCTGGAGACGCTGTCGGTCATCGTGGTGCCGCGCGTGGCATTGCCAGCGGCATTGTTGAAGGACCAGCGGTTCACCAGGTCGCCGTGGGCGGGCAAGCACAGGATCAACCCGGATGCGAAGGCGCAGGCCGGGAGTGAAAGAAGG
This sequence comes from Haloferula sp. BvORR071, assembly GCF_000739615.1. Classification (GTDB taxonomy): domain Bacteria; phylum Verrucomicrobiota; class Verrucomicrobiia; order Verrucomicrobiales; family Akkermansiaceae; genus Haloferula. The sequence continues at coordinate 128,320 of NZ_BATP01000020.1, read as the reverse complement.
GTGCGCGGAAATGAGTAATGATCTCCGGCGGAGGGTACAGATCGAGCCATCTGGGTTTTGGGGCAGCTCGTGAATTAGCCACGGATTTCCGATTCGGCTATGATGGGACTGCCGGGGCAGTGTCCAAATCCTCACACCGCGAGTTTCGCGCTTTTTCGCGTTTTTCTGACAGCTCCCACGGACGGGGGAGAGGCAGTCAGCGAAAAGTCAAAGCTTGAGCGCCCAGCCTCCCTCAGCGTTTTCCGCTGAAGTGATAGCTCCCCGAGCCAGCCAAGATCTGCTGGCCCTTGATTTCGCGGATACCCGGGCGGCCTTGGATCGGCTGGCCTCCTTCGGAGATTTCGCCGCTCACCGGCAAGGTGATCTCCGCCGTGGTATTCGGCGGAATCACCACGTCCGCGACAAAATGATCGCCATCGATCTTCCATGAACAGGAGAGCGGACCATGCCGCGTTTCCATGCCGCCGCTAGCCTGCGTGATCGTACCGGTGGGCCGCGGGGCGATGCGGATGCGGTCGAAGCCCGGGGTTGCGCGGTCGATGCCCGCGAGATCCGACATCATCCACTCGCACACCGCGCCGAAGGCATAATGGGAGAAGGAGTTCATGCTCGGCTCATGGACACCTTGGCCCTTGATGTAGGAATCCCAGCGCTCCCAGATGGTGGTGGCTCCGTTCTCCACCTCATAGCCCCAGCTCGGATATTCCTTCTGCTGCATGAGAATGCCCGCGAGGTCGTGGTGCCCAGTGGCGGAGAGCGCGGGCAAGAGCGGCCGCGTGCCGAGGAAGCCGGTGCTCATCTTGTTGCCATTGGCCTGCACCAGACTGGCAAGCTGTGCAGCCGATTGCTGGCGCTGCGCCTCGGGGATGAGGTCGAAGAAAAGCGCCATCGCGTAAGCAGATTGATTGTGCACCACGAGGCTGCCATCCGGCTTGAGGTAAAGCTTCTGGAAAGCTGCCGCGATCTTGGACGCGCGATCGCGATAACGGGCCTCAGCGCCCTTGTCGCCGATCGCTCCAGCCATCTCCGCCATCAAGCGCGCGTCATAGGCATGGTAGGCGAGGTCGATGAAGGGGATCGGCGTCTTCACCGCTCCGACGGAGAGCCAATCGCCAAAGCCGCAATCATCCGTTGCGCCTGCCAGGCTAGGATCACGGGCGGCACGCCACTCCATGAAGTCATTCATCTTGCGCCAGTGCTCGCGAATGACACGCGTATCGCCGTAGACCTGCCAGATCGTCCAAGGGCAGATCACACCGGAATCCATCCAGCCCGCGGCGTGGTGCTCGTTCGGGCGGGCGAGGGGACGCGGCGCATACGGAGGATACGCGCCGTAGTCCCACTGGTCGTCGTTCAGGTCGCGCAGCCACTTGGTGTAGAAGGCGGCGATGTCCGCATTGAAGGTCGCGGCGCGGACGTAGATCTGGGCATCACCGGTCCAGCCCATGCGTTCGTCACGCTGCGGGCAGTCGGTGGGCATCTCGAAGAAGTTCGCCCGCTGGGTCCAGACCATGTTCCGATAGAGCTGGTTCAGCATAGGGTCTGAGCACTCGAAGTGACCGTGCCGAGGCGTATCCGAATGAATCACTATCCCGGTGATCGCATCCTTGTCCGGCGTGCCGGGGAAGCCGCTCACTTCCACATACTGGAAGCCATGATAGGTGAACTCCGGCGTCCAGGTCTCCCCGTCGGGATCGCCTTTGAGAGTATAAGTATCGGTCGCGCGGGCACAGCGCAGGTTCTCCGTGCTCAGGTGGCCGTCATTGTGGAGCACCTCGGCATAGCGCAGCTTCACCTTGTCGCCCGCCTTGCCCTTCACCTTCAGGCGGACCAGCCCGGAGATGTTCTGGCCGAGGTCAAAGATGAAGACTCCCGGTGACTGCTCCCGCACCGACTTGGCCGCGATCTCTTCAATCGGGCGGACCGGATTGCCGGGATGCGGGTCCACCTTGGCATTCGTGCCGGTCTTGCACACCGCGGCCTGCCACGCGGAATCATCGAAGCCTGGCTTGGACCAGCCATTGAGTTCCTTGCGGGCATCGTAAGCTTCACCCATCAGGATGTCCGTCTCGGTGATCGGGCCAAGCGAGCTCTTCCAGCTCGGATCGCTGATCACGGTCTGCCGCGTGCCATCGCTCATCTCCAGCTCAAGCTGCACCCGCAGCGCTGGCGAGACACCATAGTAGTAGCGGCCGTTCACTCCAGACACCAAGCCCTCTTGACCTGTTAGCAGGCCATAGGCGACATAGCCCGCATACCAGCCGTCCGCCAAGGTCGCACCAATCGCATTCTTGCCGGCTTGCAGCAGCTGGGTCACATCGTAGGTCTGGTAATTCAAGCGCCGCTGATAGGCGGACCAGCCGGGAGCCAGCCGCTCATCGGAGACCCGCTTGCCATTCAGCTCGATGGTGTAAACGCCCAGAGCCGTCGCATGCAGAGTCGCCCGCGTGACCATGGGCGCTTCGAATTCCTTCCGCAGATACTTCGCGGGTGTGAGGATCAAGCTCCCGCGCTCGGGATCGCCCACGAAGTTCTGCACGTTCTCCGTCGTCGTGAAGGCCGCATCATCCTTCGCACTGATCCACAGCGCGCTCCAATCCACAGGATCTAACAGGCCAATGCCAAAATCCCCCGGCTCACTCCAAGCCGATACCGTGCCCTTCCCATCCCAGACCCGCACCCGCCAGTGAACCCGCTGCCGGGAAGCCAGCGCCTGCCCGGCCCACTCGATCTGCGAAGTGGCCGCAGAATCAACCTTGCCGCTGTTCCACAATTCCGCGCCGCCTTGGCCATCCGCAATGGCTTGGATCTGATAGGCGCTCTGCGTGACATCGCGCGCCCCTTCATTCGCTGCCTTGAGCTTCCACGAAAGCCGTGGCTTCGCGGTCCCCACTGCCAAGGGATTGCGGTGATACTCGCAACGCAACTCCACCGGCAGCGCCTCTTGCGCATGCAGCGGAGCGACTAGAAAAAGAGCGGCAAGGAATCTGGGGTTCATCAGCAGGGAGCCTATCGGGAACGCCTGACAGGAAACCATTCTTTCAGGCGGCTTTCGGACTGCTTTGCGACCTCATCCCTCCGATCGCTCCCCCGCGCCTACTTGTGCTGCCTTCGCTCGATCCCCGGGGGCAGCCAATCTTTCGACATGCGTTCGATGCTGCCGGCATTCGCATCCGCAGCAGGCTGTGCCTGCGGATCGGTCCTCTGGGGCATGGAGGGCGGCGGGAGAAGCTCCCGAGCGGGGACGATCGGCGGATTCGCCGGATCCGGATTCTGATTCGCTGCGACCTTCGGGGCTGATGCCGGGGCCGTCTTTGGCGTCAAGCTGAAGAGGGAGAACGCGAAAACCGCAAAGCCCAGGCAGCCCACTCCCAGCAGCAAGTAGAAGCCCGCGATCACCCGCGCCGCGACGCCCGTCACTTCCTTGTAGCCGATGATCAGGCGTAGCGCGAGGTATCCCACGAAGCCAGTGGGCACCCCGACCACGATCGGGTCCACCAGTTCCGCGACCCCATGCGCCCAGCGCTTGATCCCACCGTGGATCAGATAGATCCCGAGGAGGAGAGGAAGAATCCAGTGCCAATCGATCATATCGAGAACTGCAGTTTCGGAGGCGAATCGCAGCATCTATCGAGATGACTAGAAAGTCATAAGATTTGAACTTTTTGTGAAGCTGGTGGTTGCGGCGGGTCTTGGAGCAGCGCTTTTCACGGTCGCCGCTAATGACAAAACATCCTGCAACTTCTTTTCAGGAGGGAGGGTTTCATCCTGCTGGACCTTCAAATCTGTCATGAAACCGAAACTCCTCCAATTCTTGCCTCTCTCTTTCGTCCTCCTTGCCAGCGCCACGGCCCAGGAAACTCCGCCAGCGACGCCACCTGCGGCCCCCGGCCAAGCTCCCGCCGCGAATGTCGCAACCGAGCTGTCCGCGGCGGCTGAGAAGCTGTCCGCAGCCACCAGCTATGCGTGGAGCCAGACATCTTCCTTCGGCGGCAATTTCGGCGATCGCACGACTTCCGGCAAAAAGGGCGCGGGCGGTTACATCCTCGTCACCATGCCGGGGCGCGATCAGGAATTCCAAGTGCTCTCCCGCAAGGGCAAGGCCGCGATGCAGCGCGATGGTGCCTGGGTCGTGCCGAATCCCGATGCCGAAGAACAGGGCGCTGGCCGTTGGGTCGCGCGAATGGTGCAGAACCTCCGCGAGCCGACTACCGATGCCAAGGAGCTGGCAACCAAGGCCAAAGACCTGAAGCTGGAGAATGGCAGCTACAAGGGCACGCTTGATGAAGCGACCGCCAAAGAACTCATGTCCTTCCGCGGCTTCGGCCGTCGGGGCGGCGGTGGTGGCCAAGGCGGAGGCGGTAATCCGCCGGAAGTCAGCGGTGCCGGCGGCTCAGTCACCTTCACCGTCACGAACGGGGTGTTGAGCGGCTACGAACTCACCTTGACCGGGCGCATGAATTTCAACGGCGAGGACCGCGACGTCAACCGCACCACGAAGGTCTCATTCACCGGAGTTGGTTCCACCAGCTTCGATATTCCCGAGGCTGCCGCCGGCTTGCTTGCGGAATGAGTGAAGAGCCCCCGAGAAAGAACGCGGCCGGCCCCCAAGGCCGCGTTCTTTCTGGTGGTGCCTCGCTTTGCCGGAATATGAGCCAAGGAACGTCCTCTTCTTGCGGATGATCTCCCGCTTTCCGGAATTTCCCCATCCCCTCGGGTTTTCCGTGCCGAGTGCATGCCAAATGCTACCCTTTGGGCTATGACGTGGGAACGAGGCCTTCAGCGCTGCTGGCGAGTCGCGATCGCGATGGCGGCCTTGCACGGCCCGGTCTGCGCGCAGGAACCTGCTCCTGCCGCGGCTCCCATTCCCATCGAGGCAGGGCGGACTGCCTTTCTCAAGGGCGACTACGAGGCCAGCCTGACGGCAGCGAGGAAGGCAACCGAGGCCGACGCAAATTATCCTGAGTTCGTCGCACTGGAGATCCGCACGCTGCTGGAGACCGGGAAATACCAAGAGGCCGCCGAGCGCGTGAATGAGCTGGGGCGCCGTGCGGCATTCGATCCCGAGCTCGCGCTGGAAGCCGGGCGTGCCCTGCGCGCAAGCGGTGAGCGGGATCAGGCCGCGGCCCTGATGGAGCGGGCCGCCAGGTTTGAGGAGCCCCGGCCAGCCAAGGGCAAGTCCCGGAGCACCGTTGCCTTCGCCGAGCTTTTGTTAGAGCATCGCGTGGATGCAAAGATGGTCTTGGATCGGCTGCTGGAGCCAGCCAAGAAGATCGATCCGGAAGGGCGGGAGCCCTACCGTGCCCTCGGCAAACTCGCCTTGGCGAACCACGACCGGCAACTCGCCGCGGAATACTTCCGCGAGGGCCTGAAGCATTTTCCCGGAGATCCGGATTTCAACCTGGGCCTTGCCCAAGCGGGGCTCGAACTCCCCGCCGCGAATCGCGAACCCGGAATCGCGAGCTATCTGGATCTGGCGCTGAAAGCGAATCCCAAGCACAGCGCAGCCCTGCTCTACAAGGCGACCCAGTTGACGGGCCGCAAGTCTTTCAAAGAAGCCAAGGAGGTCCTGCAACAGGTGCTCGCCATCAATCCGGATCATCCCGAAGCGTGGGCGGGTCTGGCGGCAATCGCCTTCGTGCAGGATCAAGAAGAGGACGCCGAGGCTGCGATCGAGCGGGCTAGGAAGATCGACAAAGAAGATCCTCGTGTGCCCGAAATCATCGGCACGGCCTTGGCTGGCCAGTATCGCTTCGAGGAAGGCATCAAGTATCTTGAGGAAGCGCGGCAGCTCGATCCGCTATCGCCCTCGATCTTGTTTGAGCTCGGATCGAATCAACTGCGCTTCGGCCAGCTTGAAGCCGGTTGGCAGAACGTCGCCATGGCGCACGAGCAGGATCCCTACAGCGTCGCCGCCTTCAACCTCATCACTCTGCGCGACAAGCTCAAGGACTACCCGGTGCGCGAGAAGGATGGCGTGCGTCTGCGGATGTCACCCGAAGACATGGCCGTCTTCGGTACCCGTGCGCTGGAGCTCTCGGCGCGGGCAAAGACGACACTTGCCGACAAATACGGCATCAAGCTCGCCGCTCCCGTGATGGTGGAGATGCTGCCAAAGCAGGAGGACTTCGCGATCCGCACCTTCGGCCTGCCCGGTGGCGAGTCCTTCCTCGGCGTTTGCTTCGGTCCTTTGATCACCGCGACCAGTCCGCGCGGCCGTCTGGGCCGGGCGAATTGGGAAGCGGTGCTCTGGCATGAGATGGCCCACACGATCACCCTCGACGCCAGCCGCCATCGCATCCCGCGCTGGCTTTCCGAGGGCATCAGTGTGTTTGAGGAGCGTGAGGTCCACGCAGGCTGGGGCCAGGGCATGACCGCGGAGTTCCGCCAGCGCTTCCTTGATGGCGAGGTCCCTCCAGTCAGCCAGCTCGATGAGTCCTTCGCCGGCGAGGACATCATGTTCGGCTACTACCACTCCTCTTTGGTCGCCGAGTACATCGTCCGCAATTTTGGAATCAAGGCAATGCGTGGCATCCTCGCCGATCTTGCTGCCGGCACGCCGGTCGCTGATGCAATCGCGAAGCACACAAAGCCAGGCGAGGAGATGGAGAAGGACTTCCTCGACTACGCACGGAAGATCGCCAAAGCCTACGGCCCTGACCTCGACTGGTCGCCGCTCGGTGACGAGGAATACGTCGCCTACCGCGAGAATCCTGCCGCGTGGGTCGCGGCAAATCCCAAGCGCTACGCCGCCACCATGATGCGGGTTTCCGCCCTGACCGAAGAGCGCAAATGGCAGGAGTCGAAGCTGCTGCTGGAAAAGCTCATCGCTGCCGAGCCGAACAACCGCGAGGCCTTCAATCCCTACATGTCGCTCGCACTCGCCTGCCGCGGTCTGGGCGATGAAACGGGGGAACGCACCGCACTGCTGAAGCTGCTGGCGATTGATTCCAATGCCTCCGATGCCGCGGCGCGCTTGTTGGAGCTCGGTGGGAAGCTTTCCGCCGCGGAACGAGCGGCCCAAGGCGACCAAATGCTTCAGACCAATCCTTTCCAGGAAAATGCCTACCGCACCCTGGCCGCCGCCGCCATGGAATCCGGCGATGCGCGCGGCAATCGCGAAGCGCTGGAGTCGCTGCTTGCTCTGGAGCCCCGCGATGCCGGCCGCATCCACTACGAGCTCGCGACCTTGTTGCGGAAGTCCGACCCCAGGGCATCGCGTCGCCAGGTCTTGCAAGCACTGGAAGAGAATCCCCGCTTCCAGGCCGCCTTGGAACTTCTCAGCACCTTTCCCGCTGCCCCTTCACCATGAAGCCTGCTCTCGCCATCGCCAGCTTCTTGCTCTGCGCCTTCGTCGCCGATTCTTCCGGCCAAGGCCGCTGGGGTCGTGGCCGTCGCGGCGAGCCAAGCCTCGGTGACCGCAACGGCGTGGAGCGCTGGCACAATGATCCGCGCTTCCCGGATGACACCTTCCGCTTCGTCCGCCTGCGCCCCGAGAATCACTACAAGTGGGCCACGGACTATCCGGACAGCGATCTGAATTTCTCCTTCCGCCTCCAGCAGATGACCGCGATTCGTGTGAATCCGGAGCCCATCATCCTGCCGATCCTCGATCCCGAGCTGAAGAAGTATCCCTTTCTCTATACTCTCGAGACCGGCTCGCTCGATCTGACGGAGGAAGAAGCCAAGATCCTGCGCGAGCATTTGCTCAATGGCGGCTTCCTGATGATCGACGACTTCTGGGGCGACGACGAGTGGGAGAACACTCGCGACCAGATGAAGAAGGTCTTTCCTGATCTGGCGATCAAGGAACTGGAACTCGATCACCCGATCTTCAGCACGGTCTTCCCGCTCAAGGTGAAGCCGCAGATCCCCGCGATCGAAGTGGCGCTCCGCGGCCGCTACACCGGCGTCTTCTGGGAAAAGGGCGCAAGAGGCGCTCACTTCCACGGCATCTTCGACCAGAAGGGCCGCCTGATGGTGATCATCTGCCAGAATACCGACCTCGGCGATGGCTGGGAGCGTGAGGGCGAGGATCCCTACTACTTCGCCGAATTCAGCGAGAAGCTCGCCTTTCCCATGGGCATCAACATCGTCGTCTATTCGATGACCCACTGACTCTAACACATGATTGCCGCCAACGATTCACTCGCCACGGAAGAACAGCTGGTCCGCCGCATCGCGGAGGGGCGGGACCGCATTCGCAAGGAACTCGCCAAGGTCATCCGCGGCCAGGACGAGGTCATCGAGCTGTTGCTGATCGCACTGCTCTCGGGCGGCCATGCGCTGATCACCGGCGCGCCGGGACTGGCGAAGACCCTGCTGATCCAATCAACGGCACGGCTCTTCCATCTGTCCTTCAAGCGTATCCAGTTCACTCCCGACCTGATGCCCGCGGACATCACCGGCACGGAGATCCTCGGGGAGTCGCCGGATGGCGGGCGGCGCTTGGAGTTCGTGAAGGGTCCGCTCTTCGCCAACCTGATCCTGGCGGATGAAATCAACCGCACGCCGCCCAAGACCCAGTCGGCCTTGCTGGAGGCGATGCAGGAGCACCAGATCACCGCGGCGGGCGTGCGCTATCCACTCGAGGAGCCTTTCTTCGTGCTGGCCACCAAGAACCCGGTGGAGATGGAAGGCACCTACCCGCTGCCGGAGGCGCAGCTCGACCGCTTCATGTTCGACATCCGCATCGACTACCTCAGCGAGGACGATGAGGTGGCAGTGGTCACCAGCACCACCTCGAAGCGGCCGGAACCGATCGAGGCGCTCTTCACCGGCGAGGACCTCATGGCCTTCCATGAGATCGTCCGGAGGGTGCCGATTGCGGAGGAGACTGCGCGCTATGCAGTGCGCCTGGTCGGTGCCTCCCGGCCGAACCGCGCGGGCACGCCGGACTTCATCAACGAGTGGGTCAACTGGGGTGCCGGCCTGCGTGCCGCACAATGCCTCGTCATCGGCGGCAAGGCGCGTGCTCTGCTCGGCGGTCGCAGCCATGTCACGCCAGATGATATCCGCGCGCTTGCCCATCCCGTGCTGCGCCATCGGATACTGCCGAATTTCCGCGCCGAGGCCGAAGGCATCACGCCGGAGGGCATTGTGGATCGACTGCTCAAGCATGTGCCATTGCCCTGATGAGTTCCAACCCCTCATCCCCCCGCGCTTCGAACATCACCGATCCGGTGGCCTTGATGCGCGTCCGCAGCCTCGAACTGCGCGCACGCACGGTGGTGGAGGGTTTCTGGAAAGGCCTTCACCGCAGCCCACGGCACGGCTTCTCCGCGGAGTTCGCCGAATACCGCCAGTATGTCCCCGGCGATGACATCCGCTATCTCGACTGGAAGGTGCTGGCGCGGCGCGACAAGTCCTTCATCCGGAAATTCCGCGAAGAGACGAATCTGCGTTGTCACGTTCTGTTAGATCTCAGTCGATCGATGGGCTATGGCTCGAAGTCCTACACTAAGCTCGAATACGCGCGCACTCTGGCGGCAACCCTCGCGATGTTCCTGCACCAGCAGGGCGATGAAATCGGGCTGCTCACCTATGACGAAGTGGCGCGCGATTATCTGCCGCCACGCCATCGCAGCGGACACCTGCACGCCATCCTCGCCGCACTGGACAAGCCCGCGCTTGGCATCGGGGCTGCACTGAATTCTCCGGTCGATGCGATCCTGTCGCGGGGCCGCATGCGCGGACTGGTCTTCGTGATTTCCGATTTCCTCACTCCTCTGGCGGAACTCAAAGCCCCGCTCTCCGCACTCGCGGCCTGCGGCCATGACATCAGCCTGATGCAGACGCTCGATCCCGCGGAGATCAGCTTCACCTTCGACTCCACGGTGAACTTCGAGGACATGGAGTCCGGTCGCGTCCTGCCTGCCGATCCCGACCGGTTGCGCGCCGGCTATCTCAAGAAGTTCAACGCGCACCAGCAGGGCCTGAAGTCGATGTGCGACACGCTCGGCATCCTCCATCACCTGCTGCCGACCGACCGGTCGCTGGAGACCGCACTGCATACCTATCTCTCCGACCGGCAATCGCTCGGCCAACGCATCGACCGCAAGAGCAGCTCATAAATCGTGGCCTTCCTCGCTCCATTTTTCCTCGCCGGACTGGCAGCGCTCGCACTGCCGGTCCTGCTGCATTTGCGGAAGAACCGGCCGAAGGAGACGGTCGCGTTCTCCTCGCTGATGTTCTTCGAGGATCATCCGCCGATCACGAAACGCCGCTCGCGCCTGCAGGATGTCCTGCTCTTGATCCTGCGCTGTCTCGCGCTCGCCCTCATGGTGCTTGCCTTTGCGCGCCCCTTCTTCCCGGCGAAGGAAGACTCGCCGGCCCCGCCCGCTGCTGCGGTGACTCACTTCATCCTGATCGACACCAGCGCCAGCATGCGTGGCGACCCACTGGAGAAGGCGCTGGCCGCCGCGCGCGAGAAAATCGGAAAGCTGCCCGAGGGCGATGCGATCGCGCTCGGTACCTTTTCGGACCGTCTCCACATGCTGTTAGATCCGGCGCGTGCCCGCGAACTGGTGCCCGCCGAGCGAAAGTCTAGCGCGCTCTCGCTGCTCGGCGAGGCGAAGGCCGATTGGCAAGCGACCCATCTCGACGACGCGATCCTCTCCGCAGTCGCCGCGGCCGGTGCTGAAGCGCCACTCCAAGTCCACCTCTTCGGTGATTTGCAGAAGGGCTCCGCGCTGGATCGGCTGCGTGGCGAGTCATGGCCGGATGCCTTGCGCATCGTGCTTCATCCCCTGACACCCAATGAAGGCTGGACCAATGCCGGAGTGCAGATGCTGCCACTGGAGAAGCAAGTCCGGCGTGCCCGCGTGAGCAATGCTGCGGGCTCGGCGAAGTCTTCCTTCACCCTGGAGTGGAGTGGCAGCGCGGCGAAGACCGCGATCTCCGTGCCGCCCGGCGAAAGCGCCATCTTCGAAGCTCCCGCGGGCGTCCCCGACGAGGGCAAGCTTACCCTGACCGGCGACGACTATGCCTTCGACAACGAAGCGGCCTGGACCACCTCGGCCTTGCCCGTGGTGAAGATTTGGCACCCCGATCCGAGCGAGCCCACTGACACCAAGGAGACCACTTACTTTCTCCGCCGCGCGATGCAGCCGACTGCGGACTACGCGGTGGAGATCGTGGACAAGGCGCCCACGGAGGCCCCGGCGCTCACGATCACGGATGGGAAGCCCGGAGACAGCGGCACCTTGCGGAAGGTGATCGAGTCGGGTGGCACCGCCTTGCTGGCTCTTCGCGATGCCGCCTCCGCCAAGCTTCTTGGCGAACTCATCGAAGTGAAGGATGCAACGGCGACGGAAGCCGTGGTCAAGGATCACGCTCGCTTCGGTGAAATCGATTTCAAGTCTCCCGTCTTTGCACCTTTCGGCGATCCCCGTTACTCGGACTTCAGTGGTATTCGCATCTGGAAGTATCGGGTGCTACCCGAGGCCCTCACCACGCCGGGCACAGTGCTCGCCCGCTATGACAGCGGCGATCCGGCATGGGTGAGCTATCCCCTTGGGAAAGGAACACTCCACGTGCTGACCACGACCTGGCGGCCCGCCGATAGCCAGCTGGCGCTGACGACGAAGTTCGCGCCGCTGCTGCATTCACTCATCGCGAATGCCGGACAGGGTCGTGGTGTGTATTTCGTCGGCCACGAAGGGCTCGATACTCCCGGCATCCATGCCGTGGGCGACCGGCGCATCGCGATCCAGATCGATCCCTCCGAATCCGAACTCACACCCTTGCCCGAGGCTGATCTTCGCGCGCTTGGGCTGCCTCTTGATGAGCCCGTGATCGCGAAGGGGAATCCGATGACCGCCACCCTTTCCAGTGCCGAGCAGGAGAGCCGCCAGCGCATCGCTTGGTGGCTGCTCGTCGCCGCCGCGCTATTCTATCTCGCCGAAACCGCGTGGGCTGCCTTCGCCGGCCGCCGCGCCAACCCCGCAACGTCATGATCCGCCAATTGCACGCCATCCTTGCCGAACTCGCACGGCGACGGCAGCAGCAGCGCCTCCACGGCGGGCTCGCCGTGACTTGGTGGCTGGGCCTCATCGCCGGGATCCTGCTGTGGCGCTCCGGGGTTCCGCTCAGCACCTTGACCAAGACCTTGCTGCCGCTGTTAGGCTTGGCCTCCGCAGGCATCTGGATGTGGAGCCGCAGCGGCCTGGGCAATCCGCGCGAAGTCGCGAAGCTGGTGGAAACGAAGCACCCGGAGCTGAGAACCGCCTTGCTCGCGGCGCTCGACCAGCATCCGGAGGGCGGCACCTTCAACTATCTCCAACTTCGCTTGCTCGTGGAGTCGGTCGCAGCGGCTGAGCGTGATGAATGGCTCGAGCTGGTGCCGCATCAGCGTGTCTCTGGACTGCGGGCGCTGAATTTCACCGGCGTCGGAATCCTGGCCTTGGCCCTCCTCTTGGCCCTTGGGCCCGCCGCGAGCCATGTCACCACCACTCCGCCGGAGGCAAATGCGGCGGTCACCGCGCCTCTCGACATCGCGGTTGAGCCAGGCGATATCGAGATCGAACGTGGCAGCCCGCTGACCGTCCAAGCGCGCTTTGGCACCAGCATCCCCGCCGAGGCATCGCTCGAGACGACCGACGAATCGGGACAGGTCCGCTCGCTGTCCATGACGCGACCTTTCACTGAGCCCGTGTTCCAGGCCCGCCTCACTGCCGTGCCCGGACCTCTGGACTACCGGATCGTGACGGCGGGTGGCAGCAGCCGCTCCTTCAAGGTGCGGGTCTTCGATCTGCCCGCGCTGGTCAGTTCACAGGCGCTGCTGACTTTCCCTGAACATCTTGCGAAGCCAGCTGAAACCATCAAGGATCCGCGCGCGATCCAGGTGCCCGAGCGCACGGCGATCGCGCTCTCCTTCACCGCGAACTTGCCCGGACTTTCCGCCACCCTGAATGCAAAGGGCAAGGAGCCGCTGAAGCTCACGGCGGATCCCACCAATCCCGCGCGCTACCTTGCCGACCTTACGCCAAAGGAAAGCGTCCGCTACGAACTCGTCCTCACCGATAGCGCCGGACGCCGGAACTCGCGCAAGGACCTGCTCGACATCAAGGTGCTGCCGAACAAGGCACCGGTCGTGAAGGTGGTGCTGCCGCGGAAGAACGAGAAGGCCACGCCGATCCAGGAAGTGCGGCTTGAAGCGAAGATCACCGATGACACCGGCCTGCTCGCGCAGGGGCTCCGCTTCACCATCGATGGCGAGAAGTGGCATGAGCTCGAGACACCTCTCGCCAACGGTGGCAAGCTGCCGCCGCTTTCTGAACTCATCGACCTCGAGGCCGCGGGCGCGAAGCCGAAGGACATCCTGATGTGGAATGCATGGGCCGAGGACATGGGACCGGATGGCAAGAAGCGTCGGGTCAATGGCGACATCCACATCGTCCGCGTTCGGGATTTCGACGAGATCTATCGTCAGCAAGCCGCGCCGCCCGGAGGCGAACAGGAGCAACAGCAGGCGGGCGAGCAAGGCCAGCAGGGTGGTGGTGCTGCGGACCTGATCAAGACCGAGACCCAGCTCCTCAACGCCACCTGGGCGATTCGCCGCGACCATGCGGAGATCAGCGATACCCCGCCCGAAAAGGAGGAGCTGGAAACCCTGCGGCGCTCACAAGAAATGGTGATCGAAACCGCGGCCGCCGTGGAGGCGGAGCAGACCAATCCCTCGGTCCGCCAGCACATCACCGATGCGCGCTTGGCGATGAAGGATGCCTTGAACGATCTAACCAAGGCGAAGGAGCAGGCTTCCGCCGCTCCGCTGGAGGAAGCCATCAGCCACGAGCAGGTTGCACTGCGGCATCTCTATCAGCTCATGGGTTCGGAGACGATGGTCATGACCGGCCAGAATGCCGGTCAGCAATCCTCGTCGGCCTCCGAAGAGATGCAGCGGGACGAACTCGAGCTGGAACGGAAGGAGACACCCTATCAAGCCGAACGCCAGGCGCGACCCGAAACGCCAGCCGGTGGCGCGGCGGCCCAGGCCATGGACACACTCCGCAAGCTGGAGGAGCTCGCCAAGCGCCAGCGCGATCTGAACGAGGAGATCCAGGCCCTTAAGAATGCCCTCGCCGAGGCCAAGACGCCCGAGCAAAGAGCCGAAGTCGAGCGCCAGCTCAAGCAGCTCCGCGAGCAGCAGCGCGACTTGCTCGCCGACGTCGATCAGCTTCGCGAGCAGACGAATGATCCTGCGCGCGATGCCGCTCAACAGCCGCGCAGCGATGCGCTCGATGAAGCCCGTGAACGGGCGCAACAGGCAAACCAGCAGCTCTCGGAGAACAAGCTGGGTGAGGCACTCGCCGCCGGTCGCCGCGCACAGGAGAGCTTGGAGGAAGTCCACGATGACTTCCGCCAAAACAGCGCGGCGCAGTTGGCGGAAGAACTTCGCGACCTGCGAAAGGATGCGCGGGCCCTGGAGGAACGCCAACAGCAGCTCGCCGGGTCGGACGAACAAGCGGAGGCTCCACGCGCTCCTCGCTTGCGGGAATCGGACGCCGCCACCCCGCAAATCGCCCAACAGCGCGAGGACCTCCAGAAGCTGATGGAGAATGTGCGCGAGACCGCGCAATCCGCCGAGCGTGCCGAGCCGCTGGTTTCGAAGGATCTCTCCGAAGCACTCCGCGGAGCGGAGCAGAACCAGATTGCCCGCTCCCTCGAACAGATGGAGCAGTCCGGCGGCAAGAGCCCCGCCTCCGACCGCGCGGCCGAGGGGATTTCCAATCTAACACGCGAGATCGAGGGTGCCGCCGAGCGCGTGCTGGGTGACGAGGCGCAAGCACTCCGCTACGCCCGCGATCAGTTGCAGCAACTCGCGGAACAAGCGGGCGGAGAAACACCGCAGAACCCGGGAGAAAGACAGCCCGGACAGCAGCCCGGCGAAGGCCAGCGCGGCGAGCAAGCCGGCAACCAGCCCGGGCAACAACCCGGGCAACAACCCGGCGAAGGCCAGCGTGGCGAGCAAGCCGGCAACCAACCCGGACTGCAACCGGGCCAAGGCCAGCGCGGCGAGCAAGCAGGCAACCAACCGGGCCAAGGCAACCAACCCGCGCAGCAACCCGGCGAAGGCCAGCGCGGCGAACAAGCAGGCAATCAACCGGGCCAGGGCAACCAACCCGGACAACAACCCGGCCAAGGCCAACCCGGCGAGCAAGCAGGCAATCAACCCGGCCAAGGCAACCAACCCGGACAGCAGCCCGGTGAAGGCCAACGCGGCGAGCAAGCCGGCAACCAGCCCGGCCAGGGCAACCAACCCGGACCTAACAACCGCTCCAACCGAGGCGGCGGCGATGGCAGGGGCGGCTCCCGCAACTCTCCAATCACCGGTGACAACTTCCAGCAGTGGAATGAACGCCTGGCTGATCTTGAAACGATGCTCGAAGATCCAGAAGCCCAGGCCGCCGTCTCCCGCGCGCGCCAAGCGGGCCGTGAGATGAGGCGCGATTTCACCCGTCACTCGTTGGAGCCCGGGCAGGACAAGCTCAACAAGGAAGTCGTGCGCCCGCTCGCCGAAGCGGCCCGCAAGATCGATGCCCGCTTGCGCGAACTCGACCGCAAGGATCCGCTCGCTCCCGTCGGCCGCGATCCCGTGCCGGAGCGATATGATGAAGTGGTCCGCCGCTATTTTGAAGAATTGGGGAAATGAGCGACACCCCCATCATCGCAGACATGAGAATAGTCTGGCCTGAAAGCGGCTGGATCCTGCCAGGCATCATCGGGCTGGTGCTCATCGCCGTCGCTTTGTTTTTCAGCTACCGGGGCAAGCCTTGGATTCCCCTGCGTATCCGCTGGCTGGCCGGTGGCTTGAAGTGGCTCGGCTTTGCGCTGCTGCTCTTCTTCCTGCTGCGCCCGGAAATCGTCCGCACCCACAACCGCCCCGGCACCAATCACTGGGCGCTGCTCTTAGACAACAGTCGCAGCATGAGCTTGCAGGATCAGGCCGATGGCAAGTCACGCGCCGACCGCCTGAACGCCCTGCTCGAACCCAAGCCGGAAGGCTGGCAGGAGAAGCTCGGCAAGGACTTCATCCTCGATCGCTTCTCCTTCAACCAGCGCCTCCATCATCGCGCACCGCTGGACTTCCAGGGCAATGCTTCGGCCTTGGCTCGCGCCCTCGGCGAAACCCGCGATCGTTATCAAGGCCGCCCGCTTGCCGGCATCCTCGTCGTTACCGATGGCAGCCCCACCGACACCGCCGCACTCGCCGGGATGAAGGACGGCTTGCCACCAATCTTCCCGCTGGTCATCGCACCGGAGAAGCCTCTGCTGGATCTCTCCGTCGCCAGTGCCACTGCGCGCGCCACCTTGTTCGAGGACGCACCGATCCTCGTCGACGCCTCGATCACCGCGCTCGGCCTCGCCGGGAAGAGCGTCGTTGCCACCGTCAGCGAACGCGGCGGCAAGGTGCTCGAAGAATTGCGCCACGATTTCACCGGGGACCAAGCCACTTGGAACCCTCGCTTCCAGGTGCGCCCCGAAGCCACTGGCACCACCTTCCTCGAAGTCGCGGTGAAGCCGGCCGAGCCCCTGCAAGAAGCCACACTGGAGAACAACCGCCGCATGGTCGCCGCCAATCGCGATAGCGGCCCCTACCGTGTGCTCTACATCGGCGGTCGGCCGAACTTCGAGCACAAGTTCCTCCAGCGCGCGCTTGAGGACGACCCTGATGTCAGCCTCACCAGCGTCATCCGTATCGCGCGCCGCGAGCCGAAATTCCAGATGAGGGGCCGCCAAGGGGAGAATAGCAATCCGCTCTACCGCGGCTTCGCCGACCAGGAGAACGCCGAGCGCTTCGATGAAGCCGTCTTCATGCGCCTCAATACCAAGGACGGCGATGAACTCGACAAGGGCTTTCCAAAAACCTCCGCCGGGCTCTTCCCCTTTGATGCGGTGATCCTCGATGACCTCGAGGCGGAGTTCTTCACCCGCGACCAGCAGCGCCTGCTCCAGCGCTACGTCTCGGAGCGTGGCGGCAGCGTCCTCATGCTCGGCGGCATGGAGTCGCTGGATGCCGGCGGCTACAAGGAAACCGCCATCGGCGAGATGCTGCCGGTCTACCTCGATCCCGCGACACCTGGCGATGCCCCCTCCTCGGGGAAATTCGTGCTGACCCGCGAAGGCCTGTTAGAACCATGGGCACGCCTTCGCAAGACCGAGGCGGAAGAGGAGCGGCGCCTGCGCGAGATGCCGGAGTTCCAGAATATCCACCGCCTCCCCGCGATCCGCCCCGGCGCGATGGAGGTCGGCAAGTTCGAGTCCGCCGATGCGCCCAGCCCCGCACTTGCCGTGCGCCGCTACGGCCGCGGGCATACCGCCGTGATCGCCGCCACCGATCTCTGGCGCTGGGGCCTGCACGATGCGAACTCGCATGCGGACATGGACAAGACCTGGCGGCAGCTCACCCGCTGGCTGCTCTCCGATGTGCCCCGCCCGCTCGCCGTCAAAGCGGAGACCGCGACCAGTGGCCAACAGATCACGACCCGTCTGTTAGGCGAGGATTTCCAGCCCGCCGAATCCGGTGGCATCGCCCTGCGCGTCCGCCGTCCTGACGAGACTTGGACCACGCTTTCCCCGCGGCCAAATGCCGAAACTCCCGGCATCCTAGAGTCGCTCCACACCGACACTGCTCCCGGCCCCTATCTCGCCGAGGCCACCAGCCGCGCCGCCGGCACCCGGCCGGCCCAGACCGCCAGCACCGGCTGGGTCGTGAATGCCCTCCAGGACGAATACCTGGCCCTCAAGCCCGACATGGACGCGATGACCCGCCTCGCCACCGCCACCGG
This sequence comes from Haloferula sp. BvORR071, assembly GCF_000739615.1. Classification (GTDB taxonomy): domain Bacteria; phylum Verrucomicrobiota; class Verrucomicrobiia; order Verrucomicrobiales; family Akkermansiaceae; genus Haloferula. The sequence goes on along the minus strand of NZ_BATP01000020.1, from coordinate 110,531 downwards.
CGGCCGCGTGCTCTCTCCGGCTGGGCTGGATGAATTTGTTAGGTCGCTCGATGAATTGCCGGTCCCGATCACCGAGACCCGCTCCGAGCCCCTGTGGCATTCGCCCTGGTGGCTCGCCGCCGCACTTGGCTGCTTCATCGGCGAGTGGTCATTGCGCCGCTGGAAGAAACTCGCATGAAGACCTTGCTCACTCTCCTCCTGATCACCGCGGCACCGCTCCTGCACGCGGCGGAGGAGAAGCGCGCCCTGCTCCTCGTCATCGGGGAGCCCGGGAACGCGCTCTATCAGGATGAATTCCGCCGCCAGGCCAAGGTCTGGCAGGATCTCGCGGCAAAGGCGAAGATGGAGGCAAACACCATCGGCCTCGGCGACGAGCCTGCTGATGGCGACAAGCCAAGTCTCAGCAAAGCCATCGCCGCCCTGCCAAAGACCGGCGGCGACCTCTGGCTGGTGCTCATCGGCCACGGCACCTATGACGGCCGCTCCGCCAAGTTCAACCTCCGCGGCCCGGACATCGAGGCCACGGAAGTCGCGGAACTCCTCAAGCCCTTCCAGCGCCGCCTCATCGTCCTCAATCTCTTCTCGGCCAGCGGCCCCTTCGTCGAGCCGCTGGCGGGGAAGGACCGCGTCATCGTCAGCGCCAGCCGCGGCGGCGAGCGCAACTACGCGCGCCTCGGTGAAAAGCTCGCCGATTCCCTCAACTCCGCGGACGCCGACCTGGATCTCGATGGCTCGCTATCCCTGTTAGAGGCTGTCCTTCACGCCTCCGCTACTACCAAGGCCTTCTACGACGACGCCCAGCGCGTCGTGGCCGAGCATGCCGTCATCGATGACAACGGCGATGGTAAGGGAACCGGCACCGACAAGTTCAAAGGCCTCCGCGCCGAGGGCCCCGCAGCCGATGGCTCCCTGGCCCGCGAGATTCATTTCCTCGGTGATAGTGCAGATCCGCTTGCTCCCGCTGCCCGTGAAGAGCGGACCAAGCTCGAAGCCGAGATCGAAGCTCTGCGGCAACGCAAGAAGGAGCTCAAGGAAGACGACTACTACGCCGGGCTCGAGAAACTGATGCGGCGCATGGCCAAGCTCTACGGCAAGTAGCCGAACCCTCTCGCCATCTGCTTCCATGCCCGACCCGCTCTCAATCGCCTACTTCTTCGCCTTTCTCGTCGTCCTCTGGGTGCTTGCGATCGGGCTGATGGCGGCCTGCGCCCTGCTCAGGGGAGGATGCCGCGCGATCCGCCGCAAGGCCCCTCAAGACCATTCCCGCCTCAACGAATCTCCACCGGTCGAAAGATGAGCTTCGAATCGAGCTGTTCGAGAACTCGCCTTGCCCGCTGGCTATACACGATCTGGCTGTAGCACTGCTGCGTCCCTCCGAAGCGCTCGCGGGTAACCGCCACATCGAACGATGAAGTGTCAAAGGCCCGGTAGCGGAGAGCGGGAGAGATCTTGTGGCCATCGAGCAAAAAGCACCCGCTCTGCAAGTTCGTGAAATCCCGCTCGCTGGAACGGAAAACCTCGTGCTGGTTATTGAAGAGCTCGTTATTCACTTCAGGGAGCACCCATTCCGACCAGATCAGATGCAGCGGCTCGATCTCCTCCGGCCACTCTCCGGTCGCTGAATCGGTTGGCATCATCATCAGTTTCAGGCCGCGCAGCTCGGCCAGCTCCATGGCCTGCTTCGCCGCGCCTCGCACCGCCAGCAGGTGGTAGAGGTTCACCATCGATCCGAACTGCCGCTTCTTGCATCGCTTGAACCATTGATCCCGCTTCAATCGCAGCCCGGCAGCTGGAGACTCCGGATCCAAGACTACAGAGCCGATGAAGGGATCGTGACCCTCACACGTTAGCAGAGGTGCGCTATCAATCTCGGCGGCCGTATAGACGCGGAAATCGCTGATCTCCACCTGGGCGGGCACATCCGCTCGATGCTTCTGCGGGGTTAGTCCCGCCTCGATCGCCGCTGCCATCAGTTCCTCAAGCGCAGGATCGTCCAAGGCGCGATGCAACTCGATCCGGTTGCCTGCAACCACGTAAGCGGGAAAGCGCGCTGCCAGCGCATCAAAGATCGGCCCCGGAGCTCCTTGGGATGGTGGATGCCGGAGAAACTCTGCATTCTCACTCCGCTTCTCGATCCGGATCTTTCGCGTCGACTCCTGTGGCGCTTGGTTCATTTCTTCAGACGCTTGCTCTTCCGCTGACTTGCTTGCAAGGGGCTCTACAAGCGCTAGGGCAGGGGAGGGGGCCTTTCAAGATGGAACCAAGCTGCAGGCGAGTCACGCATCCACACCCACGAAGAGTCGCCTCCGCATTTTTCCCTGCCTTCGATCCCTGTTCCGCGGGATCCTTGAAACTTCCCCATCTTGAACCGGGCAGAAACCGTGGCACAGTGATGGATGCAACCATTCCATACCACACTCCTCTGCTCCTGCCTTCTGGCCCTCAGCCCCGTTAGTGCGGCTGAAGAAACACCCGTCCAGCGCTACCCTTCGCCGAAGGGTGATCTGGTGCTGCTCGTCCAGCCACATCCTGAAAAGCCCGACAAGGTCTGGCTCGAGGGCGTCTCAGGCAAACTCTTCCTGACCTTGGCCGTGGAAGATGACCTGAAGCAAGGCGAGATCAAGGAAGGCAGCATCCTCTGGTCCGCCGGCTCGGATGCCGTCGCCTTCGCCGTGGGCAACCCCCAACACCTTGATACCCACGTCTTCGTCCGGACCAAGGAAGTCTGGAAGGACCTCAAGCTGCCCAAGCCCAACGATGAAAAAGGAAATCCTCTGGTTGGCAGCCAGTCGGTGCCCGCCAAGTGGCAAGGAAATGTCCTCTCACTCACCATTTCCGGCCCTTCTCCCACCGGCGCGGCAGCCACCCCATCCTATAGTGGATCCATGTCCGTAGCCATCGACATCGAAGCCGGAACCGCAAAGAAAGTTGAGGAGAAGATCGAAGCCGTCTCGACCAAGAAGAGCGAGTAAGAGAGGACCTGCCACCCAACCCGCGGCCCCTGCGGAGAGCGGACACTCTGTCCGCTTGAAAACCGCAAACTCTAACCACTCCGCCCGCAGTCCTCATCCAAAGCGCGACAGCAACAACTTCGCAGCTGGGTTGACGCCCACACCTGAACCCCTAGATTGGATTCCGATGCTGCGTTGGCCTTCGGACAAATGGGGCTGGATCCTCTACACGGCGATGGGGCTACTCACTGCCGGCCTGCTCCTTGCCCTCGTCGACTACATTCGCCATAACCACGATCTGGATTGGCCGGCCATTCCGTCTTCCGATCCCGCCAGCGAACGCATCAACAACACCACGGAGCCGTCAGGTGAAAACCACATCGGCTCCGTCTTGATGTAAGCTAAGCCCCTCGGACTCTCCCCTGTAGCGGCGCGTCTATGACCGTCGCACTTTCGCGGCCACAAGCCGCATCGTCAGATCCCCACCTCACCCTCATCCCACCTTCCCAAGAAAGGCCCCCTCCATCCCGATATTCACCCAATCTATCAGGGCCAAAGGCCCACTGCTCTTCAGGGCCAACGGCCCACTCCATACAAGCCTGGGCCGCGAGGCCCAGGAACTGCACAGCCGAAGGATGGAGGGCTGAAGGTCCGTCCGATTTGGGAGCGCTGCGCTTCATCTAGCGTCCCTCATCGATCGCGCCTTTATTTCTCAGAGCCTGTCTGAATAAGGCAGGGACCCTCACTCCGCGAGGTCCGGCTTATGGCGCTTCTCCTCGGATCCCCCCCTGTAGCGGCGCGTCTATGACCGTCGCACTTCCGCGGCCACAAGCCGCATCCTTAGATCCCCACCTCACCCTCATCCCGCCATCCCGATCTTCACACAGCCTCTTGGAGTGGAGTTCCCATCCTCTTCCTCCGCCTCGCCCGCCCGCAGAGCAAAGCCATCCAGAAAAGAAGACTTCCCAGCAGCAGCAACCAATGCGGAACGAACACCCCCCAAGCCGCCGCTGGACCCGCGGAATAGGCCAGCGTCAGGACCTCCTTGTAAGTGGCCTGGCCCCACTCAGGCCAAGAAGAGATCGCCGCCTCCTTGCCGCGGGCGATGAACGGCGGCGCTACGCGTTCGTAGCGATATTGCCCCCGCCGTGTCTTCGAATGCCCCGCGTCATTTTGGGTGGGGATCCAAGTGTGCCCGACTGACGCATACCCTTCGGTATTGGCCAGAGCGTAGCTTTCGAAGTTCACCCAGCTTCTATGGTCATAGGATATCGCCCACGCCCATACGATGAAGCCCATCACCAACAGGCCGGACCAGAAGATGATGGATCGGTGCAGGGCGAGCTTCACCCCAGCAAGCTGCCAGACCGATCTCCCGGCGGCGAGAGCCATCGTTCTGCCATAGCTCAGCACTCTCAGCGCGAAGCCACCCGTGACTCCGGAGCGGGAACTCCAAATCTACTTGGTAATCCCCTCAATGACTTTCTCGTGGTAAGAGGTAACGATGTCCCTGATCCTTGTGTCTCGCTCGTGCAGAAGCTCCCCGATGGGAACCGAGTATTTCAAATCGGGAACCAATACCACGAAGGCCATGGCGGCATAATCCCGTTTGCGGATGAATTCTTCACCCGGCAGCCGTTCCTGGCCGTTCAGAGGGTTCGACAAATACTGCACCAACTCGGAAGTGAGGCGGTCGCGATCCTCGCCTTCCACAAGGATTTCCAAGCGCATGCCAATGACATTCCCCTGATTAAATGAGCCGCCATTCCGGATCTTGGATTCCCAGGTCTCTTTGGCGGCGGGCGTGGCCGCGGGCGGCACTGCGTCCTCCGCACGGGCCTGTCCGAGGTCCTTGACCGCCGACAGAAGGACCACACCCAACAAGGTGCTGAGCGCACCGGCAGCGAACATCTTCATATCAGGAATCTTAGGGTGAGAACTGGGATTTCCACTGTGGTTCCGGATCCCGCCAGCGACTTCACGGAAGCACCGATGGTCACCGATCAGAGACAGGGAAGAGCGCCGCAGTCCAGCCTCCATTCCTGTGTGGCCTCACATCCGGCGCTCCATGGGATTTGCAAATTCACGACAACCGCTGTTCAATTGTGGAGGTTTTGCAGAAGCTCTTGAATTGACCGATGGGAAGCTGGACTTGCAGTTGCGGACATTCTGAAAAGATGGAGAGCGGCGGACCCTATCCATTCGTGAGCAAGGTGATTGCTGACTCGGACGCGGAAGAAGGCCTGACCGCCGCAGCACACAGGATACGCGACTTTTTCAATGCGAGGTCCAATGGCACCGAAGCTGAAAGTGACTGGCTACACGACTACTTCAGTTCCCCTGGTTACGGGGAATTCGCAGACCACGAGCTGATCGAGATCATAATCGAGCGCGAATTGTTCCAACGTGTGGGTGAAGCTTACCGATGTTCTGCTTGTGGAAGGCTGTTTCTCTTCAAACGTGAGTTCGACCAACATCCAGAGCAATTCACCCTCGAACCATCACCACGGATCGATGATTGAACTATCCCTGCAAAGGGTGTCGGGTATTCATCGCCCAAAGTAGGCGACAAAACTTTGAAGCGGGTTTCCGACCTGAGCCCCCTTGAGGTCCGGCTGCGTGGATCGGTGGTGGCTAATTGACCGCGCCTTGCACCAAATACCAGTTCGCTTCCAAGCGAGCCTCAAGAGACCCTTCATCCTTCATCCAGTCTGACGATTCCAAGATCCCGTCTGAAAGGCGTAAAGAAACGACCACGCAGTAGAAATCTACTCTGGAAATCTACTCTGCTTTCTCCCGCCCCAAAGGGGCACCCTATCGCAGCCCCGGGCATCGCCCGGGGACTTCATCCAGCGACGATTCCCGAGCCCTGTAAGGGCGACCTAATTCCCAAAATCTCCCCTGTTAGACCGCGCTTTCAGCGCCCTGGCGTCCACCCATATAGGCTCCTCCAGTAAGCCCGCCACCACCGATCTACCTGCGCGAACCCTCCAGCATCTTCCCCGGCGACGGCCACGACCGCGCGCTGATCAAGAAGCAGGCGCCCATCCTCCGCACCATGATGAAGGAAGGCTGGAACCCCATCACCGGCGCCCGCGCCAGCTCACCCGCCCTCCGCCTCGAACGCTACCTCGTCGCGCACAACATCACCGGGGAATCATCCACGTCGAATCGCCGGTCCCACAGGAGCATAGCATCCGTCTTGATGCGAAGGAAACGCGAGTGCTCGATTTGTTAGGAGAGCGCTGATGAGTCCATCTCGGCCCGGGAAACACCCGCTCATGCACGCATGGACGCCGCGCAGCGGTCGTCGGCTGCGTCAGCCCGTTCCGACCTATTTCCTGCGGATTCCATATGCCGCTTAATGCGGGAAATGACCCAGAAAATGCGAGAAATGGACCTTGATTCCTCGGGATATGGTGGTAGGGTTCCTGCGCTATCTCGAAGTCCCCGCACTTTGAATTTGGAAGCCCGAGGTGCCCGCCGCACCTCGGGCTTTCCATTTCAAAGCACTGTGAAGCTTGGGCGGCCCAAATAATCGGGTCCGAATGTGCGTTCATTGGCCGCCATACTAGAGCGGAGTTCGTCTTCGGTGTAGCCGAGATCCTTCAGGTGATAGTCGATGATTTCCCGCAAGAAGGTGGGCTGCTCGATGAGCCATTCGCCGTCGAACGGTTCTAGCTTTCTCCAGCCCCGCTTGCTGATCTGGCACATCAGCACGCGGAAATAGCCGTCCTTGAGGGCGCCCATCTCCCGGGCCCACATCAGGATGAACTGCATGGACACCTTCCATTTGTTCTTGAGGAGCACGAGCTTGTCGATGTTCAGCGGGAAGAGGCTCGGGCGAATTTCCCTTTCGGGCATCAGGAGTTCATAGGCAAACTGCCACGCCTCTTCGTCGGCCGTGGCCGTCATGAAATGGTGCATAATCACGTGCCCAATTTCATGCGCGAGCGTGGCGCGGAGGCGTGCCGCTGGAAAGGCTGGGTTCAGGAAAATGATTGGGGTTCCATCGTTGGCGAAGGAGGTGAGGCCGTCGATCTTACTGGTTCCGAAATCAAAGTGGATGACAATGCAGCCGATGTCCTCGGCTAACTTCGTGAGGTTTTCGATGGGCCCCTGATCGAGGCGCCAAGCATGCCGAAGATTCCGGGCTATCTCGCGAGCACCGCCGGCGAAGTCCTCAACGGAGCAATGGGGGCGGGGAAGAGTTTCGAACTCGACCTTCGGGAGCAGTGTTTCGATTTCCAGCCGGCGGATGTTCACCAATGCGTCGTTTTGAGCCAACACCTTGGCCCCGGCTGCTTTTGATTTGCGGAACAGGTCGTCGCTCATGGCCCGGCGACCGCCTTCACGGGTGAAGAAGGTTTCCGGGAATCCCGTGAGGGACACCATAGAGGCAAGCTTGTCTTCTGGAAGATCGCGGCGGAGGCCGTCTTCAAGTTTCGAGAGGAGGGATTGAGAGATACCGATGGATGTGGCGAAGCTGGCTTGCGTGAATCCGCAAGCCAGCCTGGCCATTGCTACTTTCTCAGGATTCACCGGAACCGAACTCGCGAACGTCTGGCGATTCGGGTCTGGGTCGTTTGATCCGGGGCGATGGAGTCGAGGGTGCATGGGGCAGAGGGATGGGTTGGTTAGTGCCCTCGCCGTCTTCGCGATCATCCAGGCGGATGATCCAATCAGGGGTGCCGTCGATGATCCGCACGGCGAATACCCCTTCAATCGAGACGCCATCCTGCGCGGTGACGTAGCCGATTGTTACGAGAGGAAGAACAGCGCGGATGCCAGGCAGTCCCACCTCACCGGTTTCTTCGAAGAGGAGCGACTGCTGGGATGTGTTGTTGCAAGCGCGCCGGTTGTTCGCCTCCAGCTTGTTAAACTGGATGAGATACTCGTCCTTGAAATTGAACAAGATCCTCTGGCGAACATCGATGCGCCGGAATTCCGCCGGAAGAATCCTTCCGGCCCAATCGATCATGTGATCGTGAATCAGGCTCGCTTGGCTCCGTTTGGAGTGGGCGGGTGCTACCTGACTGTACAACCTGATGTAGTCCTGAACCGCTTTCAGCGGGATCTTACCCAGCGGTTGCAGGCTACTTCCAAGTGCTATCTCGAAGTCGCTGCTTCCTTTGAATTCAGACATTGCGCGAGAAGCTCAACATTTCCTAAGCGTCGGCGCAAGGCTGGATTTGCAAATTTCATCGAAATTATTTTCATTTCATCTCCTCGGCCCGTGAAATCCCATGTTGTTGACCCCTCGGCTACGCTGCACCCATGCGCCGGGAGAAGCTTGCCGACTGCCAGCCGGGGGAGTGGGTGGCTGTGATGGACACGGATGAGATCCAGCCGGGGGAAGGCCCACGACCGACTGGGGTCTGGAGAAGCGCTTCTTTTCCCATCAGCTCGACTTCGGGTATGAGTTCCGGACCCGGGCGGGGGACTGGATCGGTGAGGACGATCCACGAGCACTGTGGCGGCTGCTACGGGTGCGGGCGGAGCTGCTTGCCGGCGGGCAGCCGCGGCACGCGGGCGACTACGGCGCTTGGATGGATCTGGATAAGGCGGAACGTGTTCTCCGGCGGAACGGGTGGAGCGAGAAGAGGGCCCAGCGACAGGCCCCGCGCTGAGGCTAGAAGGCGGGGTGATCGGCGCGCTTGATCATGCCGGCGGCTTGGAGGCTGGCGAGGTTCTTGGTGTTCGCGGAGATCTCAGCCAAACGGACAAGGATCTCGGCGACAGCGAAGAGGAAGGGGGTTCCGATGAGGGCGGCGACACCGGAGGCGATAAGCTCAGGGTGGCGGTCGAGGTTGTTGAAGCCGATGGCCAAGAGGGCGATGCCCGCGAAGAGCTCGAGGAAGGCAATGATGCGGATGATGGGGGCGACGGTCGATGAACCAGCGGCGGGGGAGGATTTGGACTTGGGTTTCATGCGGTGCCTAACATGCACAAGGGCGTGATGCGGTCGATGGGAAAGCACCTTGATTCTATCGGATGAGAATCGGATTTCCTTCCGCCCGGCTGTTAGGAATTCGCGGGCAAACGAAAGGCCGGACTGATGTCCGGCCTTATCATTCAAAGAGTGGTGCTCGAGGGGGGACTCGAACCCCCACGGATTACTCCACTAGATCCTTAGTCTAGCGCGTCTACCAATTCCGCCACCCGAGCACATGGTGTTTGGTGGGCCGCGGATTTATGTCCCGGACCCACGCTTGGCAAGAGAATCTTTGCTCTTTTCGTGCCTTTTTTGACACGACCTTTTCCGGGCCCGCTTCTTGCTTCCGGCTTGCAAGCACCGCCACGGCGGGAAGCATGCCCCCAGCCTCATGGATGCGATTCGCGCGGACTCGATCGTCAAAAAATTCGGCCAAGTCACGGCGCTCGACGGCGTTAGCGTGGAAGTCGCGGCAGGAGAGCTCTTTTTCCTCCTCGGTGCCTCCGGCTGCGGCAAGACCACCCTCCTGCGCTGCATCGCCGGGCTCGAGACCCCAACCTCCGGCCACATCTTCTTCGGCGATCGCGACGTGACCCAACTCCCGCCCCACAAGCGCGAGGCCGCCATGGTCTTCCAGAGCTACGCCCTCTGGCCCCACCTCAATGTCGAGCGCAACGTCGCCTTCGGCCTCGAGGAACGGAAGGTCGACAAGGCCGAGATCCGCAGGCGCGTAGGGGAGGCCCTCGAACTCGTCCATCTCTCCGGCATGGGTGACCGCGGCATCGACCAGCTTTCCGGCGGCCAACAGCAGCGCGTCGCCCTCGCCCGCGCCCTCGTCGTCCGCCCGAAGTGCCTGCTGCTCGACGAACCACTCTCGAACCTCGACGCCAAGCTCCGCATCGAAATGCGCCGCGAGATCCGCCGCATCGTCAAGGAAGGCGGCCTCACCGGCGTCTACGTCACCCACGACCAGGAGGAGGCCCTCTCCATGGCCGATCGCATGGCCGTGCTCAACAAGGGCCGCATCGAGCAGCTCGGCACCGCCGAGGACGTCTATCGGAATCCCCACACCGCCTTCGTCTCCGGCTTCATCGGCGAGACCAATCTGGTCAAAGGCAAGGCCCTCGAAGTCCGCGGCGAATTCGCCATGATCGAGAGCGCCGCTGGCCCCCTGGTCGGCCGCGTCACCCGCCCGGAGTGGGTCCCCGCTGCGGGCGAGGAGGTCATCCTCTCGATCCGCCCGGAGGCCTGGCGCGTGGATTCCCAGAGCGGCGAAAATCCCATCACCGGCAAGATCATCGAGCGCAGCTACCTCGGCCAACGCATCCAATACCTCGTCGATACCCCCGTCGGCATCCAACAGGTCGTCGAGCTCAACCCCCACCTCGTCCGCGAGCCGGGCGAGACCCCGCTGCGCCTGACCGCCCGCCACAGCGATGTGGCCGTGCTGCAAGCCTAGTCTAACGGACCCAAGCGATCGAGCCCGTCATGATGCGCCGTTTCCTTCCGATCCTGCTCTTGCTGGCTGCGGTCATCGCCGCGCCCATCCTGCTGCGCCGGAATTCCGAACTCGCCGCCGCCGGCCACGCCCAGGACCGCCTGGTCATCATCACGCCGCACAATGAGACCATCCGCTCGGAGTTCGGCGAGGCCTTCGCCGCCCACTGGAAGGCCAAGACCGGCCGCACCCTCTACATCGACTGGCGCATCCCCGGCGGCACCTCAGACATCACCCGCGTCCTGAATAGCTCCTTCGAGGCCGCCGAGGCCCTCGCCAAGAAGCAGAACCCCGGCCACGAGGCGGAAGCGGTCAAAAAGTCCGGCGTCGGCATGGACCTCTTCTTCGGCGGCGGCGAGCCGGACTTTGCTGGCCAGATGAGCAAGGACCGCTTCGTCGAGCTGGAAGTCTTCAAGACCCACCCCGAATGGTTCAAGGAGGACGTCATCCCGGCCAAGTTCACCGGCGAGAACTACTACAATCCCAAGCACCTCTGGGTCGGCACCTGCCTCTCGCAGATGGGCATCTGCTACAACGCGGATTCCGTCCGCCGTCTGGGCATCCTCCCGCCGCGCCGTTGGGCGGACCTCGCCGATCCTGCCTATGCTGGCTATGTTGCACTCGCGGACCCCACCAAGAGCGGATCGGTCACGCGGATGTTCGAGATGATGATCCAAGAGCAGATGAAGAAGCGGATCGTCAAGGGCAAGGAAGACGACGAGGCCGCGAAGGAGGAGGGCTGGAAGAACGGCATCAACCTTCTCCAGGCCATGGCCGCTAACGCCCGCTACTTCACCGACGCCGCCAGCAAGATCCCGCACGATGTCGCCCAGGGCGACGCCCTCGCCGGCACCTGCATCGATTTCTACGGCCGCTCCTACGAGGAGAAGCTCGGCAGGCGCGGGCCCACCCGCCTGCTCTGGATCCCGCCCCTCGGCGGCACCTCCATCAGCGTGGACCCCATCGCCGTGCTGCGTGGCGCTCCTCATTCGGAGATCGCCCAGGAGTTCGTCACCTTCGTCCTCAGCGATGCCGGCCAGCTCCTCTGGAACTACAAGGCTGGCGCGCCCGGCGGCCCGCGCGAAACCTCGCCGCGCCGCCTGCCCGTGCGCCGCGACCTCTACACCGTGAAGAACTTGCCTTGGTTCTCCGACCCGGACGCACTGCCCTACGAGCGCAGCGGCGGCTTCGAATACGATGCCGCACTCACCAACTCCGCCTTCAATGTCCTCCGCCAGGTCTATCGCGCCATGTGCATGGATACCCACCAGGAGATGAAGGAGGCATGGGACCTCATGCGCCGGAATGGCGGCACCCTGGAGGAGATCGCCGCCACCCCGGCCGGCAAGGTCTTCTTCGATACCTCCCACCTCGGCTACAGCCACGTCATGAAGGAGCTCGTTCCCCTCGTGGGCCGCAAAGACAACATGGCAAAATTAGACATCTCCCGCGAGATGGCCCGCATCTCCGGCATCTTCCGCGAGAACTATAAAAAAGCTGCCGCCATGGCCCGGGAAGGAGGCCGCCCATGAATCGCGGCGCAGCCATCGGCATCACCGCCTTCGTCACCGCGCTCTTCGCGGCCTTCTTCATCTATCCGGCGATCTCGGTCATCGGTGAAGCCTTCAAGACCCCTGACGGCAAGTTCACCCTCGATTTCGTCGGTGATGTCTTCCGCAATCCCGTCTACCGCGAAGGCCTCTGGAACGCCCTTGCACTCGGTGTCGCCAGCACCCTCGCGACCTTCGCGATCGCCTTTCCGCTCTCACTACTCGCCTACCGTTATGACTTCCGCGGCCGCGGTGTGCTGGGCGTGCTGATCCTCATCCCGCTGGTGCTGCCGCCCTTCGTCGGCGCCATCGGCATCAAGCACATGCTCGGCGTGCAAGGGTCGCTCAATGCGCTGCTGATCGACCTCGGCGCAATGAATCGCAACGCGCCGGTCGATTGGCTCGCACGCGGCCGCTTCTGGGGGATCGTGGCGATGAACGCGCTCCACCTCTATCCGATCCTCTACATGAATATCAGCGCGGCGCTGTCCAATCTGGACCCCGCGATGGAGCAGGCCGCGGAGAATCTCGGCTGCTCGCCCGCCCGCCGTCTCTGGCGCATCACCCTGCCGCTGGCCATGCCCGGCATCTTCGCGGGCGCGGCTATCGTCTTCGTCTGGGCCTTCACCGAACTCGGCGTGCCGCTGGTCTTCGACTACACCCGCGTGGCACCCGTGCAGGTCTTCGATGGCATCAAGGATCTCACCGGGAATCCCGCGCCCTACGCGCTGGTGGCGATTATCCTGGTGATTTCCGCGCTGGTCTTCGCCATCACCAAGGCCCTCTTCGGCCGCCAGACCTCCGGTGCCCAGCCGCGGCCGAAGGGTAGGGGTGGGGAAGTGAAGCTCACCGGCCTGCGAGGTCTCGGCTGCGCGATCATCTTCGGCTTCGTCTTCCTCCTCGCCGCCTTGCCGCACGCCGGGGTGGTCCTGCTCTCACTCTCGGAGGATTGGTACAAGACGGTCACTCCGGTCGTGCTCACCTTCAGGCACTATGTCGATGCCCTGGGCAGTGAGATCGTGGTGCCCTCGATCAAGAACAGCCTGCTCTACGCCTCCGGCGCCACGCTCATCGATCTCATTCTCGGCATCGCCATCGCCTGGGTCATCGTCCGCAGCAAGATCAAGGGCCGCTCCCTGCTGGATGCTCTGGTCATGCTGCCGCTGGCCGTGCCCGGCCTGGTGCTTGCCTTCGGCTACCTCGCGCTTTCCGAGCCCGGCCGTCCGCTGAATTTCCTGATCGGCAAGGACGGCAATCCCGCCGCCCTGCTGATCGTCGCCTACGCGGTCCGCCGTCTGCCCTACGTCGTCCGCTCCGCAGTGGCTGGCCTGCAGCAGAGCAATCCCGCCTTGGAAGAAGCCGCCCGTTCCCTGGGGGCCGGGGCCTTCCGCACCCTGCGCCGCGTCTCCCTGCCGCTGATTGGCGCGAACCTCGCCGCTGGCTGCATCCTCGCCTTCGCCTTCGCCATGCTGGAGGTCAGCGATAGCCTGATCCTAGCCAAGCAGACCGAGCACTTCCCGATCACCAAGGCGATTTACACCCTGCTTTCCTCCCTCGGGGATGGCCACGAACTGGCCGCCGCCCTCGGCGTCTGGGCCATGGTCTTCCTCGCTATCGCGATTACCGGTGCGGCGGCATTGGTGGGGAAAAGAGGGGGCCTCTTCCGGGTCTAGAGGGGGCCTTCGCCGTTAGTTTTTCCAGATTGCCCTCCCCCCGGCGACCTGCCACCGTCCCGGCCTTCATGAGGAATTCCGCCCGTCTGCTCGCCGCCCTGCCTGCCCTTTGGTTGGCCGCTTGTGGCAACTCCGGCTCCGGTACCAGTAGCTCGGCCTCCGGCGACAAAATGGCCGCCGAGAGTAGCAGCCCTGATCCCGTCGAGGGCAAGCGGATCAAGTCCGGCGATATGTTCGACGACGACCGGGGCCACATCATGGAGAAGTATGGCGCCATGAACCTCTCCATGGACAAGGAAGGCAACCGCACCGGAGCCGCCAAGGAATTCGCCGGCTTCAACCGCGACAACAAGGAATTCAAGGGCAAGTGGGACAACAAGGAATTCAAGTCCGGCGACTACAAGAAGAAGTCGTGGTGGGGCGACAAGGACTACAACAAGAAGGTCTACGCCGGTGATACCGACGGCAGCCGCTTCCAGAAGGAATCGCGCTTCGCCGGTGAATCCGCTCACGAAGCTTCCGTCGCCGCCCGCGAAGGCAGCGAGAACTACGGCACCAAGGGCTACGCCACCGGTCGTGCCCGCGAAGAAGGCGGTACCAACATCAAGAAGGTCGCCGACGCCGAGACAGCCTCTCGCAGCAAGACCTTCACCAAGCCCGACATCATTCCCTGGCAAAAGCAGAATCTGACGGTCAAGGATACCAACCGGATGCTTGGGCGGGAGGATTGAAGGACTTCAAGTAGTCCAGGCTTTCTTCGATAAGCAAACCGCCCGCCACTCCGGTGCGGGTGTGACGGGCGGCATTGACCTCCTGGAAAGCGGGCGAAAGCGGCTGGCGATCTATTCTTCCTCCACGCGGAAGAACAGCTTCACCGGCGTGTTCGGGAAGTTCACATTGAACAAGGTGGCATCTTCATTCGGTGTGCCGGGAATGCCGCTCGCCAGCACCGTTCCCCAGTTCTGCAGATCGACGGACGAGGTGATCCGGTAGCTCTTACCGGGTGATGAAGTCCAAGTCAGTGCCGCTTGGCCAGTCGCCCGGTTGATCGTGCTTGAGAGCAGAACCAGGTTGGAAGGCGCCCCCTCGCTGAAGGTCCAATTGGTCACATCGTGCGCCTCGAAAGCGCCACCGGTGCGCGCGGTGAAGCCGACATAGCTGGTCCCATTCGCATCCATTGCCCCGATCGTGCCGAGATCGACTGCCAGATTATCGACTACCAGGAATCCGTCGAAGTAGATGTCGAGGAAGCCCGGGCTGTAAGCCACCCGCACCAGGTGTGCGGCGCCATCGGTGGAGCTGTCCGTCAGGTCATTCGCCAAGGTTCCAGGGAAAGTGATGCCTGGTGTGGTAGCGAGATTGACGCTCGCTAGGATCGTGCTGCCGCTCAGCACTTTCAGCATGGCATTGCTCGGATCGCCATCGCTCTGATAGGAGTCGAGGGCTATGTTGAGCGCGGCTTCCGGAAGTCCCCGTTCGTGCAGGGTGGCGGGACTGGCTGCGGAGCCATCGGGATGATTCTGGATCACGAAGGCCATGCCATCCGCGCCACCGTTGGTGGCCGATTTGAACTGGAAGCCAAAGGCAGTATCGAAGCCTTCATCCACCTGCTGCCGCAGGCGGAACCAGGCGCTGCCAGCAGTGCCCGCCTGGTTCGGTGTCAGGCGCAGGCGCTTGCCCGGACCGGGCACTGTCAGCGTGGCATCTGCGGTTAGTGTGGCATCTCCCAGCCGGGCAATTTCATCGCCCGCGCTGTCGAAGTTAGGGTAGTTGATCGCCGTGATCGCCGGAGTGATGACCGTGACCGCGATCGATCCCGTGGTGGTTTTGCTGAAGGAGTTGGTGGCCACGAAGGTGTAGGTCGTGTCCGCGACTGGAAGCACCGTGGTCCGTCCGCTGGTGCTGCCCAGCGTCACTGGGCCGCTGCCACTATTCAAAGTCACTGTGGTGGCTCCCTCCGTAATCCAGTGCAGGGAGAGCGGCTCGCCCGCCACCACTTTGGTATCGCCGGTGAGCTTCAGGGTAGGACGCAGCGAGGTCCCGGGGAAGGGGATATCCGGGGTGTCTACGCTCCGTGCGGTCGGCGTTGGGTAGTCGAAGGTGGTGACGTTCTCCAGCAGTGTCCAGGCGCTGCCGTCGGCGCTGCCTTCGATGATCCAGCGGACCGGGTCGCGTTCAGCGGCGTCGCCCCCGGTCATGAAACCGTAAGAGTCGAAGGTCACCGGAGTGGGGAACTCAAGTTGCAAGGGTCCCTTGTTGAAGTCGAGCCACTTGGTGCTGGCCTGACCGTCGCCGGCGTTGAGGGCTTCCTGCCCGCCGGGATTGTTGCCGCCGGGGTTTGAGAAAGTGGCTCCGCTGAGATGCTCACCCGCGAAGGAGAGATAGAACTCTGCGAGTTGAATGCTGTTGGCCACCAGGTCGTTCCTCAGCTTGCGCGGCGTGAAGCGCACGAACTTGCAGGTGGAGGAGCCACCCGCGACCGAGCGCACCACCACTGCACTCGAGACCGGTCCGTTGCCGCTGCCTCCGGCCAGCGTGTAGGTCGTGTCTTGTCCGGATGCCGGGGTCACATCGGTGAAGTCGGAGACAGCCACCGGACCCACCCCGGGCGTGATCGCCGGATTGGTCACTCGTTGGGTATCCCAAGTGAGCGTGACCAGATTTCCGTCCAGGATGATGCCATCACTGGCCATGAAGTTGATGATCGCCTTCGGCTCCACCGGCGGGACATCCGAGAAGCGGATCTCGGACAAGCCGGTCACGATGCCGCCGTAGTCGCTCACCACCACCAAGCGTAGATGTGTCACGCCCGCCAAGGTGCTGCCTAGGTCCAGTGGATGTGGTAACTCCGAACCGCCGCCCGCCTCGATGAAGTTGAAGTTGCCCAAGCTTTGGTAGTTGGATCCGCCGTTCGTGGAGTACTGGACCTCGGCGACCTGGATTCCCCGGTCGGTGTTCCCATTGTTCTGGTTGTGGTTCCAGTAGTAGATGGTCCGCAGATTGGAGGGGCCGGTGAAGGCATAGGTGAGCGTGATGCCGGCACCATCGACGATCTGGGAGTGCCACATGGTGCCCGCGGAGCCGTTGTTGTCGTGGGTGGCGAGCCCCAGGTCGGCTTCCGTCGCCAGCGAGCCGGTTATGCCACTGCCGTTGATCGTGTTGGTCAGTGAGAGGCTCGGCCAATTCGAGGAGGCCGTGGCGCTGGAAACGGGGACAATCGCTGCATCCAAGGATTGGGGCAGGGAGACAGCTGCACTTGTTATGTAGATCGCCGTCAAGATACGGGTTTTAGCCGGTTTCATTGGGGTCTTGGGTGGAGTTCTGGACCGCCGGCAGTGGATCCTGGTTGCGGGAATCCGCTCGGAATATGCCGACTTTATTTGTCTGAACATTCCATAAGACGTGAGCAACGGGGAACTGCCCCGTGAATGTCACCCATTCATGCGACACGAGCAGCCACCCTCAGTCTGCGCCGGACCGAATTCTTCCGCTTTCTCTAAGCGTGGTTCCTCTCGATGGTGATCGAGTAGGTGAAGCGGTCGCTGCGATAGTAGTTCAGATTGAACTCCAACTGCCGGCTGCCGCCGTCCTCCGCCACCCGCCGTCGCTCCAAGATGGGCAGGCCGGCCTTGCAATCCAGTCGTGTGGCCAGGGTCGTGTCCGCTAGCCCGGCACGGATTTCTTCCCGCGAGATCTGCGCCACCAGTGCACTCTTCCGGCGGATCAATTCGTAGAGCGGGGTTGAGAAATCATCATCCACCGCCAGCCCCGTCCGCGGGTGAAACCAAGAGACCGAATAGACCGCGGGAATGTCGTCATAGCCCCGCACCCGCGCCATTCTGAGCAGGCGTTCACCCTTCTTGTGGCGCTCGATTCCCAAGCTTAGGAAGACTTCGTCGTCGGCCGGGATCATGGCGACTTCCAGCGAGAAGGTCTGCACCCGGATGCCTTTCTGCAGCATCTCTCCGGTGAAGCTCGCCCAGTCAGCCAGCTTGGTGGCAACCGCGTGCTTGAGCACCCGTGTGCCTACCCCGGCCTTGCGCTCCAGCAGCCCTTCTTGCACCAGTCGCGAGATCGCGGCACGCACGGTATTGCGACTGATCCCCAGCTCCGCTGCCATTTGTGCTTCCGGTGGCAGGAGCTTGCCTTGCTGATACTTGGGGGCCGCGATCAGCTTGCGCAGCAAGACCTCCACCTGGCTATGGAGCGGGGCTGGATCCTTGCTATTGATCGAAAACTGCATCGCGCGGCCCCTGCTTGCCCGGAAACTTTCCGCCAAGGAAGCAAATGTGCAGTTTTTGGGCTAATTTGTATGAACATTTGCCCTCTGGAGAGGCCAGCCCAAGCGGCGGTTCAGGCGAGGATGTCTTTCACCACTTTCGCCGGCTCCACGCCCGTCAGTCGCTGGTCCAAGCCTTGGAACTTAAAGCTGAGCTTCTCGTGGTCGAGGCCGAGACGGTTCAAGATGGTCGCATGCAGATCCCGGATATGCACCGGATTCTGCACGATGTTATAGCTCATCTCATCCGTCTCCCCGTAGACCTGCCCGCCCTTGATTCCGCCGCCGGCCAGCCAGAGCGAGAAACAGCGCGGGTGGTGGTCACGGCCGTAGTTGGTCTCGTTCAAGGCGCCCTGGCAGTAGATCGTCCGCCCGAACTCGCCGCCGAAAACCACCAGCGTATCCTCCAGCATGCCGCGCTGTTTGAGGTCCTGGATCAGGGCGAAGGCTCCTTGGTCCACATCCATGCACTGCGAACGCAGGTCGCGCGGCAGGTCGCCGTGCTGGTCCCAACCGCGGTGGAAGATCTGCACGAAGCGGGTGCCGCGCTCCAAGAGACGCCGCGCCATCAGCGCGGAGCTCGCGAAGGTGCCGCGAGTCCTGCTATCCTTGCCGTAGAGCTCGTAAATGTGATCCGGCTCCTTCGACATGTCGGCAAGTTCCGGGACCGAGGTCTGCATCCGGAAGGCCATCTCATACTGCTGGATCCGAGTCTGGATCTCCGGATCGCCCACCGCCTCGTAAGAGCGCTGGTTCATCGCGTTCAGGCCGTCGAGCATCTTGCGGCGCAGTTCGCGGGAGATGCCGGGCGCATCTTGCAGGTAGAGCACCGGATCGCCCTTCGGGCGCAGCGCCACGCCGGCGTGCTTGCCCGGCAGGTAGCCGGAGCCCCACAGGCGCGCGGAGATCGCCTGCACGTTCGAATACGGAGAAGAATGTTGGGCGTGTAGCACCACGAAGGTCGGCAGGTCCTCGTTCATGCTGCCCAGGCCGTAGGACAGCCACGAGCCCAGCGAGGCCTTTCCCGACTGCATGTTGCCGGTGTACACGAGCTGGTTGGCCGGCTCGTGGTTGATCGCCTCCGTGTGCATCGATTTGATGATGCAGATGTCGTCGGCCATCTTCGCGGTCCACGGCAGCAGCTCGCTGATCCATGCACCACCTTGCCCGTGCTGGGAGAACTTGAAGATCGTCGGAGCCAGCGGGAAGGCCTTCTGCCCGGAGGTCATGCCCGTGAGCCGCTGTCCTTCCTTCGCCAGCCAATCCTTCAGGTCTTCCTTGAAGCGCTTCTGCAGGTCCGGCTTGTAGTCGAAGAGGTCGAGCTGCGAGGGTGCCCCGATCAGCGAGATGTAGATCGCCCGCTTCGCCTTCGGCGCGATGTGCGGGAGCATGGTCTCCATCACTGCGGGGAAGGCCTTGCCGCTGCCCAGCAGCGAGGACAAGGCGGCCACTCCCAGGCCAGTGCCGTTCTTGCGGAAGAACTGCCGGCGGGTGAGTGCGGAGTTGTAGTCGTGGAGAGAATTCATCGCTCGATGGCCGGTGACGGCTCTTACTTGTTCAAAGTCTCGTCCAGGTTCAGGAGCTGGCTGCTCACCAGCGTCCATGCCGCGAGTTCCACCGCATCCAGCTTCGGATCCGGTTTGGTCTCACCATTGGTAATCATCGCCTGTGCCTCCTTGGCATCCGCCTTGTAGGCTGCCAGCGCCGCATTCAGGGTCTCCATGGCCAGCTTGCGTTCGTCTGCGGCCAGCTTCCTCGAGATCAGGCGCTCGGTGATGAAATCGAGCCGCGCGGCGGTATCCGGGGATGCGGCGATCGCGTGCTCGGCCAGCTCGCGCGAGGCCTCCACAAATTGCGGGTCGTTCAAGGTGACGAAGGCCTGGAGCGGCGTGTTCGTCCGGTCGCGGCGCACGCAGAAGACTTCGCGCGTCGGCGCATTCAGGATCTCCATCGCCGGGTGCGGCGCGGTGCGCTTCCAGAAGGTGTAGATCGAGCGCCGGTAGAGCGCCTCGCCGCTATCCTGTTTGTAGTTGCGGGTGTTCGATTCCTTCATCGCCACCGCTTCCCAGATGCCCTCCGGTTGGTAGGGCTTCACTGGCGGACCGCCGATCTTGGGCGAGAGCAAGCCACCAACGTCGAGCGCCATGTCGCGCAGTTCCTCCGCATCCAGGCGATAGCGCGGGCCGCGTGAGACCAGGCGGTTGCCCGGGTCCTTCTCCAGTTTCTGCGGCGAGATGATCGAAGACTGGCGGTAGGCCTGCGAGGTCACGATTAATTTCAGCATGTGGCGGTAGTCCCACTTGGAGTCCACGAACTCCGATGCCAGCCAATCCAGTAGCTTGGGATGGCTCGGGCGCGCGCCCATGATCCCGAAGTCTTCGTTGGTCTCCACGATCCCGGTGCCGAAGAAATAGTACCAGGTGCGGTTCATCGTCACCCGCGCGGGCAGGGGATTGGCCGGATCGACCAGCCACTTCGCCAAGCCCAGGCGGTTCTTCGGCGAGTCCGGTGCCATCGGCGGAAGTACGGCGGGAGTCGTAGGTGCGACCTTCTCGCCCTTGTCGGAATACACCCCGCGGGTCAGCACGTGTGCGAAGGCTTCGCTCTTCTTCTCCTCCATCACCAGCGAGACCGAGCCACGGCCCTTGATCATCGCCTGCTCGGACTTCAGCGCGGCGAGCTTGTCCGCCAGCTCGTGCGAAGGCCCATCCACCGTCGCGAGGAAATACTGATAGACGCTATCCGTCTGCTCCTTGGTCCGCTGCTCCACCGGAGTAGCGATGATGCCTTGCACGATACTGTCCTGTGCGAGCTTGGCGACCTCCTGCGCCGAAAGCACACGGCGGTAGAAGCGGAAGTCCTGCAGTGCCACCTTGTCGTTGAGCTTGGAGTCGTTGCCATCGCGCGATCCCAGGCGCAGCAGCACCTTGGTTTCGATCTCCGGTCCCACCGTGTTCGGCGAGATCGAGCCCTTGATCTTCTTGCCGTCCACGTAGAGCTCCAGCACCTGATCGCCGCCCTTGCTGCCATCAAAGGTTGCCATCACGTGATGCCAGGTGCCGGGCTTCAGCGGCTCGGTGCCGGTGAACTTGCTGGCGGAGCTATCCCACTTGTCGATCACGTGGGCTGCGGGTACACCACCCTGTAGGTAGAGGTCCCAACCGCGGAAGCTCTCAGCGGGATTCATCCGCGCCACGATGGCACCGGTCGGCTTGCCCGTGATCTGCACGAAGCCGCCGTAGCTCACCTTGTCGGTGCGCTTGAAGCTGGCCAGATCGCCGAGTTCCACTACTGCGTCGCTGACCTGTGCGGCCTTGCCCAGCGGGGCATCCACACGTGACAGGTTGGCCGGCCATTCACGCGACTCGCCATCTACCGTCCCGCGCAGCGGTCCTTCCGCTTCCGTGAGCGGCAGGTGCAGCACCAGCGTGGAGTCGGCTTCCTTCGCGGGCTCGATCGCCGCCTTAGCCAGCCAGGCATCGAAGTCACTTCGGGCCGATTCCTTGCGCGCCGCGATCTGCTTTTCGGTGCCGTCGATCTCACCCGCCACCGCGGCCCAGCGCTCGCGGTCATCTTGCAGCGGCACGAATACATTCGGCGGGTGCTCCGCGTTGTTGCCGTCCAGCGCCGACATCGGCGTGTTACGGAAGAAGGCGGTGAGCGAATAGAATTCCTTGGTCGAAATCGGATCGAACTTGTGGTCGTGGCAAGCGGCACATCCGGTGGTCAGTCCCAGCCACACCGCGGAGAGGGTATCCACCCGGTCCTTGGCGTAGATCGCGTCGTATTCCTCCGAGATCGCGCCGCCCTCACCGGTGGTCGCCAGACAACGGCTGAAGCCGGTGGCCACCTGCTGATCGAGCGTGCGGTCCGGGAGCATGTCACCGGCGATCTGTTCAACGGTGAATTGATCCCAAGGCATGTTTGCCTGGAAGGCGCGCACCACCCAATCGCGGTAAGGCCAGATCGCACGGTAGTTGTCGATGTGGATGCCGTGGGTGTCCGCATAGCGCGCGGCATCCAGCCAGTAGCGGGCGAGGTGCTCGGAGCTCGCGGTGGTCGCCAGCAGGCGGTCGGCCTCTGCCGCGACTGCTTGGTCCATGTTGCTCGCGGCGGCCTTCTGGAAGGCTGCCACCTCTTCCGGAGAAGGCGGCAGACCGGTGAGATCGAAGTGCAGACGGCGGTAGAAGCGGGCGGGATCCTCCGGGGGATTCGGTTTCAGGCCATTCTCCTGGAGCTTGGCTGCGATGAAGCGATCGATCGGGTGCTCCGACCAATCCTTCCCTGCCTCCGGCAGCTCCGGACGCGTCACCGGCATGAAGGACCAGTGCGCCTCATAGCGCGCGCCTTGGGCGATCCACTTCTCAAGCAGCGCGACCTGTCCGGCATCCAGCGTCTTGTGGGAGGCTGGCGGCGGCATGATCTTCTCCGGATCCTTTTCGTGAATCAGCTTCACCAGCTGCGACTCTTCCGGCTTGCCCTTCACGATCACCGGCTTGCCGTCCTCGCGCAGCGCGAAGGCATCCGCCTCGCGGTCGAGCCGCAGCGGCGCCTTTTTCGGTTCGCGGGTGCCGCTGTCTGGCCCGTGGCAGTGGTAGCAATTCTCGGAGAGGATCGGCTGGATGTGCTCGTTGAAGGAAACCGTTTCGGGCAGGCGCAGAGCCACTGGCACCGGTGCCGGATTGGCGGCCGACTTGGCCTCGGCCTCGCTGCCCGCATCCGTGGTCGACGCCGCGACCCGTGCCTCCGGCTTGTCGCAAGCGGCAAGAAGCAGCGAGGCCGCAAAGGCACCCGCCGCAGCGGGAAGGGATTTTGAAATTTGGCGCATTTTCAAACGGGTTTCGTGACGATAGCTGTATGTTCCGCCTTGTGAAGCCGGAACGCCCGGAACGGCAGCAAACTTTCAAACGGTCCGAATTCCCGCTTGCGGGTCTCCGGCCAAACGCCTGACTCAAGACCATGGCGCAATCACAAGAGGAAATGAAGTCGCCGCTTCATGCGACCTTCATTTTCCCGCCCTGCCCGCTCTTGCCGGAAGTGCATGAGGGCTTGGACCGGGCCGTCACCCGGGCCCTTTCGGTCCGGAAAGGTCCGGATTTTTATGCCGCGACCTTTCGCTACGCACAATCGCTTTGGCGCGAAGGCAAACCGGCCCAGGCGATCCTCCAGCTCAATAAAGCCTTCATGTCCGACCTGAGCGGCGCTGAGGAAGTTCTCCAGATTCATCCGCCGCCTTATGCGGTGCTGGTGTGGTTTCTCCGTCACCGCCCGGAGGGATACTTCGTCGGCAATCCCGTCCGCCACTTCCAGCACCTCGCCACGCGAGTGAGCGGTGAGCGGAAGGAGATCCGCGCATGGCGGGCTTGGGCCTGCTTCCATCTTTCCCAGACGGTGCTGCCCGCCGCGGAGTTTCCTGTGGATAACGAGCAGGTAGCCGGGGAAGGGATCGTATTCCCGGAGTGGGATACTGTCGTGGAAGTGATCGGCCGCTTGGGGTGGAGGGGAGAACGCGAAGTCATCGAGGCCTGTGCGGCTCAGTCGATGTCGTAGAAGCGCCGGTGATTTGCTGCGGTCGTTTGCAGCAGTTCGTCTGACGCCATACCGAGTGCTGCGGCGAGTCCGGCCGCGATACGGGCGAGGTTGGCGGGGTGGTTCTCTTCTTCCGGCAAAGGATGGGAGATGAACTCTCCCGGCGGCAGCATGTCGGGCGCGTCGGTCTCTAACAGAAGCCGGTTGCGTGGTACCGCCTTGAAGGCTTCCAGCACCTTGGACTTCTTGGGATGCAGGAAGTAGCCGGAGAAGGAGAACCAAGCGCCCATCGGTGCAAGGCGCTTCACCAGCTCCGCAGAGCCGCCATAGGAGTGGAGGAGGAAGCGTGCGGGCGGAGCCTCTTCCTCGAAGGCCGCGAACAAGGGTTCCCATGCCTTGAGGGCATGGATGATGAGCGGTCGGTTGTGTTCGCGGGCCAGTGCGATCTGCGGCAGGAAGACCTCCCGCTGGATTTCCAAGGTAGGCTCCTCCACCCAGCCATCCAGTCCGCACTCGCCGACTGCTGCTTGGGGAAAGCGCTTGAGCAGGACTGACAACGATTCTTGCCAATGCTCCGTGCGGCGGTGGGCCCACCAGGGATGGAGCCCGAAGGCGGGCTGTACGAAGTCGGGGAAATCCGTCGCGAGGGCGGCGACCTGCTCCCAGTCCTTCTCGGAGGTGCCATTCACCACGCAGCCGCTGATGCCCGCTGCCCGCATCTCCGCGATGATCCGGGTGGGATCCGCGAAACGCTGGAGGTGGTTGTGGGAATCGAGGAGGGGCATGCAGGACGAAGCCAATCAATCACCCATCCGCGGGTGTGGCAACGGAGGTAAGCTGTGAGCCTTTGCCGGACAAGGAGGTGCTCCACTGCCCTACATGGGCTGCCATCCGTGGGCAGGGCTTTTTCCGGAAATGAGGCGGAAACGTTCCTAGCGCTCCGGCATCGGAAGTGCTGAACTCGTTGGTCTTAGGCAATTTCTCCCGATTGCCGCGCCCCCCGATCTCGCCGGCTCTCGGCCGGTTCCCCCGCCTCCCGCCCGACATGAGCCTCGTCGCCCGCGCCATGTTAGCCGTGCTGTGTCCTTGCCTGTGCAAGGCTGCGGCACCCAGCCAGCAGGTTTACCTGAAGGCGCTCAACCGGAGTGCCTTGGATAGCTTGGGATCCGTGGTGGCGATTTCCGGTGATACCGCGGTGATTGGTGCGCCTGCCGAAGATTCGGGCACACGGGGTGTCAACGGTGATGCATCGAACGACAACGCCCTCGATTCCGGGGCGGCTTACGTCTTCGCCCGGCAGGACGGTGTCTGGGTCCAGCAGGCGTATTTGAAGGCATCTAACAGCGATGCCCGCGACGGCTTCGGCTGCGCAGTCGCCATCGCTGGAGACACCATCGTCGTCGGAGCGATGCAGGAGGACAGCTCTGCCGCCGGAGTGAATGGCAACCAGAATGCCAACAATGCCACCTCTTCCGGCGCGGCCTACATCTTTACCCGCACGGCAGGCACGTGGAGCCAGCAGGCTTATCTGAAGGTGGCAGAGCCGCACGCTTGGGATCTCTTCGGCATGTCGGTGGCGATTTCCGGCGGGACCGTGGTGGTGGGTGCGAATCGCGAGAGCAGCGCGGCCAGCGGTGTGAATGGCAATGCCAGCGATACTTCGGCAAGCCACTCTGGAGCCGCCTACGTCTTCGTGCGCAACGGCAGCACCTGGACCCAGGAGGCCTACCTCAAGGCTTCCGATACGGCGGCGAATGCGGAGTTCGGGAGCGCTGTCGGGATCTCCGGTGATGTGGTGGTGGTCGGCGCGCCCTTTGCCGCGGATGGCAGCGGTGCGGTGCATGTTTTCCAGCGCAGCGGAGGCCAGTGGAGCCATGCGACACGGATCATCGCGCCGAATGCAGCGTCCGGCATGCGCTTCGGCTTTGCGGTTTCAGTCTCAGGGGAGAGCTTTGTCTGCGGGGCTCCGGGGGAAGCGAGCGATGCTCCGGAGTCCGGAGCCGTCTATGTCTTCACCCGCAGTGGCAACGCTTGGCCGCTGCAGGCTTACCTGAAGGCATCCAACAGCGGTGCTGGAGATGATTTCGGCGATGCCGTGGCGCTAGACGGCGACCGGCTGGTGGCGGGTGCCTATGGCGAAGATAGCAATGCCAGCGGTGTGGACGGCAACAGCGCGAATGACAGTGCGGAAGGAGCCGGGGCTGCTTACCTGTTCTCCCGGAGCGCCGGGCAGTGGCAGCAGGATGCCTATCTGAAAGCGTCTAACAGCGAAGCGGGGGATTGGTTCGGTGGTGCGGTGGCGATTTCTGCTACGACGGTGCTTGTGGGTGCCGAGCGGGAATCGGGCAGCGGTGCAGGTGTCTATGCCGTGCAGAGCGGGAATGGCGCCACTTGGTCAGGTGCAGCTTATGGCTTTGTGATTCCTGTCTCGGATCCGGAGATCGTGGTGGAGGTGGCCGGAGCACCGGAATTGCAGGACGGCGGAGCGCTCGGTTTCGCGATGGCTGTGCCGGGTGCGACGACTTCGCGCGCGCTGACGATCCGGAATACCGGCAGCGGGCCACTGGCGTGGAGCGGTTGTTCGTTCACGGGAACTGATGCGGCGCGGTTCAGCATCGATAGTTCCGCGATGCAGGGCAGCATCGCTCCGGGTGGACAAGGCATCCTGGTGCTGCGCTTCAGCGGTCCGGCGGTGGGCAGCTATTCGGCATCGCTAGCGATTGCCAGCGATGATGCCGACGAGGCTAGCTTCGACTTGAACCTGTCGGCTGGAGTCGACACCGCGGCGAGTCTCTACGCCGCCTGGACGAATGCGAATGGTCTAACAGGACCCGCGGCCGACCTTTCTGCGAGTCCTAAGGGTGATGGCGTGGCGAACTTGCTCAAGTATGCCTTCCGCCTGAATGGTGCGGCACCCGATGTCCGCAACCTTGATGCCGGCGGTGGCAGCGCAGGCTTGCCGGTGGCCAAGCTTATCGTGGGCAGCGGTGGCCAAGATACATTCCGGTTGGAGTATCTGCGGCGCAAGGGCAGTGGTCTGAGCTACCTGCCGAAGGTTTCCTCCAGTCCCTCCGCCGCAGGCTTCGGCCCGATGATTGGAACGGTCACGGTGGCCGATCTCGATGCCCAGTGGGAACGGGTGAGAATCGATCAGCCGCGCCCTCCGGGTGAGCCGGTGAGGTTCGCCAAGGTGGAGGTGGTGGGGCCTTGAAAGGAGCTGCCGTTCCGGCTGCTTGCCAGTGCTGCGGTTGGGCATTAGGGCTGGGGCGTGCTCGATACTCCTGCCGAATATGCGATGGCGCTGACGGCGGCGTTTTGCATCGGGATGTCAAAGGCGGGCTTTAGCGGGATCTCGCTGATCTCGGTGCTCCTGATGGCGGATCTCTACGGGGCGGTTCCTTCGACGGGGATCGTGCTGCCCTTGTTGATCGTGGCGGACATCGCGGTTTACCGCAGCTTTGTGAAGCATGGCTCGTGGAAGCCGGTGTGGAAGCTCCTGCCGGCGACGATCGTTGGTTTGGGGATCGGCTGGTGGCTGCTGACGGTGATGAAGGATCATCCCGCGGCTGCTAGGCCCGCAATCGGCGGCTGCATCCTGGCGATGGTGGCGCTCCAGGCGCTGAAGGCGTGGAAGCCTGCCTTCTTCGACCGGATGGCAGCGTCACGCTCCTTTGGCACCGCGGCGGGTGCGGCGGGAGGGATTACCACGATGCTGGCGAATGCGGCGGGACCGGTGATCCAACTCTATCTCCTCTCGCGGCGCTTGCCGAAGATGGAGCTGCTGGGGATCGGTGCGCGCTTCTTCCTGCTGGTGAACATCATTAAGCTACCCCTGAGCGGTAGCCTGAACCTGATCACACCGGTGACGCTGATGGATAATGTGAAGTGCCTGCCGGGGATCTTCGTCGGGATCTTGGTCGGGAAGTGGCTGATCGTGCGGGTCTCGCAGCGGGCCTTCGAGTGGATGGTGATCGGCTTCTCACTGCTGGCGGCGATGCGCCTGATTTTCGTGAAGTGAGGCTGCGCTGGCTTACTGCCAGTGGTATTCCTTCAGCGATTGGTAGTTCCGGTAGGCGAGGTAGCCGAAGAGCAGGGTGGTGTAGATGCTCTGCATCCCGACGGCGGCGTAGATGGCCATTCCTCCCGCCGCGACGATGGCGACTTGATGGACGCGCTTCTGTGGGCGGATGAAGAGTTCGGCGATTCGGCCGCCATCCAAGGGGATGACGGGCAAGAGGTTCACCATGCCCCACCAGAAATTGATCCAGAGGAGGCTGTAGAGCAGATGCAGGATCGGGTAGCGGCCCAAGAAGAATTCAGCCGCCTGGGGGGAGACCTTGAATCCGCCACTGAAGAGGAGGTTCGCCGGCAAGGCCCAGCCGTCCCGCGGACTGAAGGCCAGCGACAGCAGCAGGCAAATCAGGATGAAGAAGGCGAAGCCTGCACCGGGGCCGGCGGCGATCCTCCAGAAGTGGCCCGATTTGGTGAAGCGGCCGCCTTGGTTGTAAGCCAAGCCGCCGAAGGCCCAGAGGGTAATGCTGGCGTGGCCACCGCCGAGGCGTCGCCCGACGAGGGCATGGCCGAATTCATGGACCAGAATCGAGATAGTGGTCGCGACGACGGAGATGAGCAGCAGCTTCAGGCCTTCCGGCGTGTTCGCTTGGTTGAGTCCGCCCAGCATGGCTGCTGACAGCCAGAACCAAGGCTGGATCTCTACTGGGACCCCGAAAAGCGTGAATCTTACCATGCGCCGCCGCACTTAGCCCAGTAAGGGTGGGCTGACAAGGGAAGCGCCCGCCAATGCGCGTGAAGCGTGCCCCCCGGGTGCCAGGTCTGTACAGCAGTCCGCCCGGCGGATCGGGGAGATGATGACCCGCCGGGCGGCTGACACACCCTGGACACAAACTTCGGGGGGAAAGTCGGCAAACTGTGCTGGGGGGAACTGCGGTGGCTGCCGGTGTCTTCGAAGACTCTCTTCAGGAACGGGGGGTGAACTCCTTGCTGAAAGTCGATGTGATCCCTTGCAGCCTTTGTGGGGGCTCCGGTTGCTCGGGCTGTTCCTCGCGGAACGGGGCGGAGTAAGGAGGTGGATGGTTTAACTGGCAAGACTTTTTTTCACCTCTGACGAGATCGGTTTCCATATGATTTCCGAAATCGGACAGTCGGCTAACAAGGATGGTTTTTTCTCTGCGATTGATTGAAAATCAGCGCTGTTAGGCGTGATGGTTAGGATAACTTGAATGTCTGTTTCCTTGGAAAACCATGGTTAATGCGTATCGAGTTGCGATTAGTAATCTCCTAAGTTGGCCAAATTCGGCATTTTTGAACGGAAGGGGATGCTAGGTGTCGCAGGGAAGGAGCGGAAAGCGGGACAGCGAGGCACAAAAAAGGGGGCCAGCGGTCGCTGGCCCCCTTTGGGGGAAATCTCTGTGAATTGGCTCAGGCCAGCGGGGTGGGGTAGTCGCCCGACTCGATCAGCTTGGCGATTGAGGCGACGACGTGCGGCTTGTCGTCGGGGTAGGTGACGCCGAACCAGGAGGAGGTGGTGTCGAGAACGCGGCAGTCAGCCTTGTCGTGCCGAATCAGGTCGTCGACGACGGTGGGGATGTAGCACTCGGACTTCTGCTCGCTGCCCTTGGCGGTAAGGAAGGCGGTGAAGTGCTCCTCGATCTGGGTGAAGAATTCCGGGGTGAAGCCCCAGAAGTTCATCGAAACGGGGCAGACATCGGCGATTTCGCGGCGTGAACCGTCGAGGGCGGTGCCGAAGACCAGGCCATCCGCCTCGCGGGCGATGTCGACGACTTCCTCGACGTCGGTGAGCAGGCCGGCGGCGTCGGTCTGGCAGATGCCGCGGTTCACCGAACCGTGCTCGGAGAGAGTGTTGCGCAGGGGGTAGCCGACCATCGAGTAGTGGTCCTTGCCAGCGGCACCGCGGTCGGAGGCGAACCAGCGGGCGATGGATTGGTAGGCATCGGCACCATAGAAGTCATCGGCATTGATGACGGCGAAGGGCTCCGCGACCACATTGCGGGCGGCGCGGATGGCGTGGGCAGTGCCCCAAGGCTTGGTGCGGCCTTCCGGCACGGAGAAACCTTGCGGCAGGTCATCGAGCTTCTGGAAGGCGTAATCGACCTCGATCTTGCCGGCGAAGCGGGCTCCGACGCTGTTCTTGAAGGCATCTGCGAAGTCCTCGCGGATGATGAAGACGACTTTGCCGAAGCCGGCGCGGATCGCGTCGAAGACGGAGTAGTCCAGGACCGTCTCGCCATTTGGGCCCATGGGATCCATCTGCTTGAGGCCGCCGTAGCGGGAGCCCATGCCTGCGGCGAGAACGAGAAGTGTCGGTTTCATCGGATGCGATTGAGAATGTGGATGCGGTGACTAGGGAGAAATGCGGCGGGGTTATGAAGGCCTCGGACGCCGCGGGCAATGCGGAATGGCGCATGCGGGGTGCGGAAGGGCGAAAGGGGTGGCAATTCTTGCGGCTTTCGAAGTCGCTCTCCTCACTCTTGGTCCCAGCGGATCTCGCGGCGCAGGCCGACGGCGTGGAAGTGGGTGTCTTGATCGAGGATGAGGCCGCGGGGATCGACCTTCATCTTCTCTTTTTCCAGCAGCTTGCGCTGGCGCTCGGCGTGCTCCGGGGCCATCGATTTACTGATGCGTCCCTCCGCGGCGACGACGCGGTGCCAAGGGAGCTTCTTGCTTTCTTCCGGGCTCAGGCCGCTGAGGGACTTCGCGACATGGCGCGGGTTCACGTTCATGTGCCGCGCGATCGAGCCGTAGGTGGTGAACTTGCCCTTGGGGATCAGCGCGACGAGGCGGAGGACCTTGGCGCGGATCAGGGGGAAGCTGTTGGGCTTGGACATGATGCTGGGGAGATTGCATCGCGTTGCCGAGCAGGTGGCAAGACGGCGTGGCCGGCTTCAGGGCGTCGTCTTCACTCGCAGGAAGGCCTGTGCTGCCGCAGCAGGCACCGGCGAGCGCCAGGTTTCAGTGATGGTGCCGTCGAAGTGCTCAGTCTCGCTAACCTTCACGGCGTTCTCGTCCCAGAGCTGGCAGTCGCTGGAATACTGGATGTGATAGTTGAGATCCTGGGCATCGACTCGACGCTTGAAGCTGATGGTCAGGTAGGGGGCAGAGACGTTTTCGACGACCAAGGTCTGGATCTCGCCTTGGATGGGTGGCGTGAAGGCCAAGGGGTCAGTGACGAGGGCGTATTCGATACCGTTCGAGAGGCCGTCGTGGTCATCGTCATTGGCGGCATTGCCGGTGACGTCGTAGATCTGAGCCCAGGACTCGTAGGTGAAGGAATCAATCGCCCCGGGTGCGCCGCCGGGGCGGCTGCTGGCGCGCCAATTCGTGGCCAAGGCGGGGCCCGGCCGGGTTTCGGAATTCAGCAGCACGAGGCTGTAGCCGGAGCTATCAGCTTCGGTCGGCCATGGCGCGGCGTCGTCGTAGGTGAAGTCGATCAGCGGCACCTGGTTCTCGGAAAGCAGCAGGATGCGTTCGCCGGAGTTGCTAAGGTTGCCGGTGTAAGTGCCGATGATCGGGCGGCCCGGACCGTAGCGGAAGGCGAAGGCGGCGGGATTCGGTACCAGCAAGCCGGAGGCTCCCGGAGCGAGGGAAGTGCCATCGGGGAAGGTGTAGGTGATGCCCTTGTCGAAGTAAGCGCGATCCAAGGATATGGTCTGGCTGCCGACATTGCGGAGTTCGAGATATTCGAACATCTCTTGGTCGGCGAAGCCGGCGTTGATCTCGGCTTGGGTCGGGTTGCTTGGCTTGTAGAGCAGCTCGCTGATAACCACCGGGCGGTCATCGGGATTTGCACCGGCGACGAATTGTAGCGGTGCGGACCAGTGACTCCAGCGGCCGGTGATGTCCTTGTGGCGGACGCGCACGCGGTAGGCGTGACCGGTGGAGCAAATGCCGCCGGAGAACTTGAAGTCGGAGGCGAAGGTGGCCAGCGGGCCGGAGTCGTAGGCGGCGGTCCACTCGAGCTTCACCTTGTCCTGGGCGTTGTAAGCCGGGGAGCTGGGGTCGGTGACTTCCGCGATGCGCCACTGCATGGCCGCGAATTGCGCTGCGCCCTGCGGATCGTTGAAGTCGCTGGAGCGGAAAGTGAGGCCGGTGATCGGATAGCCTGCCGGGCCTTGGTAGCTGAGGGTGGGCGTCGAAGGCATGGTCGAGCCTTCGCTGTTAGAGACGCCGAGCTGGAGGTTATCGAGGAAGGCGGCACGGCCACCGGCCCCGACGGGCTGGTCGGGCCAAGAGCCGCCGTTCCAGGCGAAGTTCTTCATGTCCTGCACGAGGGCTGCCAGCGAGGTCATGCCGGCGCCACCGAGACCGTTGTAGTTGCCGGCATCGGCGGGGGCGTTCTTCCAGCGGATGGAGTCGGCAGCGATGAAGGGTGAGATCGCTGAGGAGAATTCGCCGAGCAGGGGATCGATCTGGTCGGGCTGCCAGAGCAGGTCGCGGACTTCGCGCACCGCGTTGAAGTAATCTGGGTAGAGGCCGGGATTTGCGGGCGAGTCGAAAACCGCGGAATAGACGCGGTCCCTGCCTTCATTCCACGTCGGTCCCCAGGTGGCATCGACGTCATTGGGCAGGATCCAGAGCTTGCCGAGGTTATCCGTCTGGTCGGTGAAATCGGGCTCGAAGTAGTAGGTCCCGTTGTTGTCGCCCTCCGGCCAGTAGTCGTAGTGGCGTACCGCTTGGCAGAGCGCGTGGTAGCGGGACCACTTTTCGACATTCACATAGCGGCGGATGAAAGCGTCGTCCTTACCGGTCGTGAGATTGGCGTAGATGTTGTAGTGATCGGAGCTATCGGAGACCGCATCCGGTGCCTGATAGCGCTGTTGCGAGGCTCCGTCGGTGGAGTCGCGAGTGAGTTTGTAGAGATTACCCTTCTCCATCCCATGGGAGTCGAGGAAGCGGCTGTCGTAGTCCTCGTGGATGAAGATCAGGCCCCAGAAGTCACCGTGATAAGCGTCCGGCTGTTCGGAGGCGGTCATGATGGTGCGGAAGTGGCCCCAGTTGCTGCGCGGCGAGGGGATGCCGATCTTCTCCCAGAGGTGGAAGTTCATCCGCTCGTTCAGGGAGTAGTTCAGGGTGCCGCGATTCTCCCAGCCGTTTTCAGTGGTGAGGCTATTCCACTTGGTGGGGCTCAGGTTGCCGAATTCGTCGCGGTTCTGGAAATCGTAGCCCTTGTTGAAGAAGAAGCGGAATGCGCGCTTGCCGCTGAAGTTGTAGCGGCCGTTGCCGCCGTGAAGGCGGAACTTGATGTGGTCGTAGACCACGCCGTCGAAAACGATCGTGGCTTCCCAGTTTTCGAAGGTCCAGGCGGGGGTGTTGCCGGCGAGCTGGTCGTTGGAGTTGTAGGCCACGCACTGGTCGTAGTCGGCCTTGCGGGCGAGGAAGTGGTAGGTCGGCAGCTTGACCAGCGTGGAGGCTGCCACGCCCTGATAGCTGGGCACGCCATTGTAAACGAAGCAGGCGAAGTTCTTCGACTCGTCGTCGGCGAAAGGGGCGCGGGTGGAGGCGCCAACACTGTCGGTGGCGGTCACGCGGTAGCGCACCAGGCTGCGGTTGGCTTGGGCCGGGATCACCGCACTGTAGATGCCATCGCCTGCCACGGCATCGCCACTGCTGCCGCTGTCGTTCATGGCGACAGTGGTCCAGTTCGCGGCGTTTTCGAAGGCTGGATTCGCGGGAAGCGGCTGGCTGGTATCAATCTGGTGATTGACGATCGGCAGCGGCAGGTAAGCGGGGATGTGATTGCCCGGAGTGACGATCTGATAGGCGAGCTGGACCGAGGACAGGCCGTTGGCATCCGAGGGTCGGGCGGTCACGGTGATCGGGTTGCTTGAGGTCGGCAGCTGTGGCGAGTGGGCGACCTGCTCGATGTTAGGCGCGGGATTGAGCGAGAGCTGGTAGTTCTGCGCGCCGGGGGAGGCAATTTCGCCGGTTTGGCCGAAGGTGGGGATCGCCGAGGGTCGCCAAGAACTGCCCTTGGCCGCATCCAACAAGGGATTCACCAGTTCCGCGGAGGCACCCTGGCCATTTGCGGCGCAGGGCCAAGGGAAGCCGGACTTGTAGCTGACTTCCGCGATGATCGTGTCCGCGTCATTTCGCAGGCGGATGGTTTCGCCATCGGAGCTGAGCGACTTTTCGTAGGGGCCGAGCGCGCTGACGCCCCAGAGGGTCTGGATGGTCGCGGGGTCTTCCGCCACGACCAGATAGCCGCCTGCGGGAATCACGGTGCCGGGCAGGAAGGTGAAGTCGATGCCACCGCTGAGCGACCAGCCGGCGAGGTCCGCGGGGCTGGCGCTGAAGTTATACAGCTCCACGAAGTCGCTGTGCACGGCGTTGCTTACTCCATTGTAGTGAATCTCGTTGATCACCACCGGGCCATTGGCCGGAAGCACTGGCGAGATCCCCTGTGCCGCAGTGGACATGGCGCTCAAGCCGATGCCATTCACGGCGACGACCTTGTAGAAGTTCGCAATGCCGGGCAGCGGGGAGGGATCGGTGTAGCTGCTGCCGGTGAGATTGGAGGCCAGCAGGGTGTAAGAGCCGTTGAGCGAGCTCGCGCGATAGACTTGGTAGCTCCGGGCGCCGATCGACTCTTGCCAGGAGACGCGGGTGCCATTGGCGGCGACGCTGCCGGGAATCATCGGCACGGTGCCGCTGGTCATGCCGTATTTGCCGCGCAGGGCGTCTTCTTGGACGAGCTGGTCGCTGGTGCTAAGGGCGCCATCCGAAACGATGATTTCGGCGATATCGCCGACGAGGAAGTTGTAAGGGCCGGGCTGGGCACCGATGCAAAGCTGGGAGGGAATGCTCAGGGACTGCGTGCCGCCGGTATCGGTATCCCGGAGCTGGCGGTTCATATAGAGCCGAATCTGGCCTGTCGTCCGTTCGCGGACGAAGGTCATGATGTTGGCGGAGTTGTTGTTATAAATGCCGCCCGTTCCGGAACTGAGGTGGATGTCCGGGGCGCCCGAGCCCGCCGAGATGCGCCCATTGCTGCGCAGGCAGGTGCCGAAATCACTGACCACACCGGGGGCCTCGCCACTGACGATGCCAGCCCCTGCGTAGAACTCGAGGCCCGTGCCGATCCCGCCGCCATTGCTGCGGAAGAGCACCATGATGGTGAAGTCGGATTCGACCGGGCGGGGAAAGACCATCGACTGGCCACCGCTAAAGCGGACCATGGGGAGGCCGCTCAAGGCATTGAGAGTGAGGGTGGGGGCGGTGCTTGCCTGGGCGAGATTGCCGTGGCGGCTGGAATCGCTCCACTGCGGGATGGCGGTGCCCTCGGTGCCGGTCAATGAGTCTGCCCTGAACCACGCTTTAGGGGTCGCAGCGGGGCTGAGCGCGGGCAGAAAGAGGCCTGTCGCGAGGACAAGCAGGGGCAATCTCCGCGACGCGGAGCAGGCAGGCTTCATGCAGGGGCTTGGGTTGAGAACAAGGCCGCCGGGGACTGACCGGGGGTGTCGGGCGGGTTTGACGGGTGGAACGTGTACCAAAGTTGTCACATTGTCGCCCCCGGAAATCGGCATTTTGCTGGCCGCGGAGGGAAACCCACTGTGTAGGGAGAAAACCGGACAGGTCGCATTCTGCTACTTTCGCCGCCGGAAAGCGGTGGACGCCCTTCGGCCTGCTTGTTTACCCTTCCGCCCGTGCCGGAAACCGAGGAAGCTGTCAGGACCGCCGCTGGATTGGATCGCGACTACTTGCGCGACGTCTTTAGGGCGATGCTCAAGGCGCGACTCCTTGAGAGTAAACTCTCCAGCCTCTACAAGGCGGGCAAAATCGTCGGCGGCGTGTATCTCGGCAAGGGCCAGGAGGCGGTGAGCGCCTCGCTGGGAGCCTCGCTGGTGAGAGGCCGTGACATTTTCGCCCCGCTGATCCGCGACCAAGCCGGGCGCACCGCCTTCGGGGAATCAATGCTCGATTGCACCCGCACTTACCTAGGCTCCGTGCTGGGGCCGATGAAGGGGAGGGACGGGAATATTCACCGGGGCCGACCGCTCGAGGGGCTGCCAGCGATGATCTCCCACCTGGGGACTACAGTCTCGGTGGTCGCGGGGATGCTGGTGGCGCGGCGCTTGAAAGGGGAGATGGCGGGTGTCGTCGGCGCGACCTGTGTCGGCGACGGCGCGACCTCCACCGGATCTTTTCACGAGGGCCTGAACATGGTGGCGATCGAGAATCTGCCGATGGTGGTGATCGTAGCGAACAACCAGTTCGCCTATTCAACGCCGACGGACCGGCAGTACGCCTGCGAGGACTTGCTGGACCGTGCCAAGGGCTACGGCGTGGCCGGGCACTCCGTGGATGGCACCGACATGCTGGCCTGCTCAAAGGTGATCGGCCGGGCTGTGACACTGGCGCGGGAGGGTGCGGGGCCGCAAATGGTGGTGGCCCGCCTGCTGCGCTTGAGCGGCCATGGCGAGCATGACGATGGCAGCTATGTGCCGAACACGCTGCGGGCCGGCAATCTGGGCCGCGATTGCCTGGAGGTCGCGACGGCGCAGATGACCGAGGGCGGCTACGCCGGCGCGGACGAGATCGAGCGCTGGAAGACCGAATTTACCGATGAGGTGCAGGCCGCAGTGGCGCAAGCCCAGCAAGAGCCGGCGCCGGATCCGTGGGATGAGGAGTGGTTCGCTTGCAAATCGACAACGGGAAGACTTTGAGTGGAATGAGCGTGACCTATGTCGATGCGATCCGAGACGCGCAGGAAAAGCTGCTGCGCGATGATCCGCGTGTGTTTCTTTACGGGCAGGATATTTCGCAGTTCGGGGGGGCCTTCAAGGCGACCAAGGGGCTGGCGGAAGCCTTTCCCGGGCGGGTGCTGGACTCGCCGATCAGCGAGGACGCGATGATCGGCATGGCGGTGGGTGCGGCGATTGAAGGGCTGCGCCCGATCGTCGAGATGCAGTTCGCGGACTTTTCCTCGATTGCCTTCAACCAGATCGTCAACCAGGCCGCGACGCACTTCTACCGTACCGGTGTGCCGGTGCCGCTGACGGTGCGCCTGCCCTCCGGTGGCACGCCTGGCTCCGGGCCCTTCCACAGCCAGAGCATGGAGGCGCTGTATGCGCACTACCCCGGCCTGATCGTGGTGACACCGGCAACCGTTTCGGATGCCTATCACATGCTGCTTGACGCGGTGGCGCTGGATGACCCGGTCATTTATTGCGAGCACAAGTTCCTTTACCGCTGGCTGAAGGCGCCGCGGATCAATGGTGACGGCCTGCCGATCGGCAAGGCCCGCATTACCCGGCCTGGCAAGCACGCGACCGTGGTCGCCTACAGCGCGATGGTGCACGAGGCCGTGCGCGCCGCGGACCGCCTGAAAGAGGAAGGTGGCTGGGAGATCGAGGTGGTGGACCTGCGCTCGGTGAAGCCGCTGGATATGGACACGGTGCTGGCCAGCGTGGCCCGCACCGGACGACTGCTGGCGCTGGGCGAAGCTTTCCCGTGGGGCGGTGTCACTGCCGAAGTGGTCTCGCGCGTTTGCGTGGAGGGCTTCCACTTGCTGGATGCCCCGCCGCTGCGTCTGAATTCCCGCGATACACCGGTGCCGTATCACCCCAAACTCTGGGCCGCGCACCGGCCTACGCCGGAGACGATCTGCATCGAACTCCGCAAGCTCCTCACCTTCTAAGTACGATTTGCTTAGTAATTAGTACTTGGTTACCCGTTATTTCTTCCGATGCCTACCGTTCCCATCCTCATGCCCCAGCTCGGCGAGTCGATCGCCGAGGCGACCGTTGTCCGCATCGGCATAGCTCCCGGCGTGGAGGTGATGGTGGACCAGGAGGTGATCGAGGTGGAGACCAGCAAGGCGACGATGGGCGTGACCACGCTGTGCCGCGGCACGGTGAAGGAGATCATGGCCAAGGAGGGGGAGACCTATTCGGTGGGAACCCTGTTAGGCTTGCTGGACGTCACGGAGGAGGAAGTGGCGAAGACCGGGGTGGATACCTTGGAGGCCGCCGCGGACCGCCGCACGGCGGCAGCCGCCTCCCCGCAGCAGCAGGAGAAGAACCTGCACTTCGCGCTGGATGATGATTCCTACGAGGAGGCGCCGGCAGTGGTGCCGAGCGTGAAGGGCCTGCCGGTGCCAACCGGCACGATGGGTGCCCATTACATTTCGCCGCGGATGCGGGCGCGCATGGATGACATGGGCCTGCGTGAGGCGGATATCTCCGCGATCGTGGGCACCGGTGCCGGTGGCCGCGTGACGGTGGAGGACCTGGAGAAGTTCATCGACTACATCGAGACTTGGCCGAGCAGCAATGCTTCGCCGATGCGTCTGGCGGTCGCGGATGCGATGCGCCGGAGCTGGACGCGGCCGCTGGCGACGGTGGGATTGCCGGTGCGCCTGGACCGGGTGCTGGAGCATCGCCGGAATCAAGATCCGAAGCCGGGCCTGACGCTGTATGTGCTGCGGGCCTTCGCGCTCGCGCTGGTGGAGGATCCCGCGAGCTCGGGCTTCCTGATGGGTCAGAAGGTGGTGCATCCGCGGGCCTTCGACATCGGCGTGGCTGTGCAGGTGGAAGATGGTGTGGTGGTGCCGGTCTTGCGCAAGGTGGACCAGAAGTCGCTCCAGGAGCTGACGAATGAATATGCCCAGATGGTCGAGCGCGGCCGTCGGCGCCGGCTTTCCGAAGATGACGTCAGGGGCGGCATCGCAACGGTGACGAACTTCGGCACCTTCGGGCTGACTTCCGGTACTCCGATCCCGCTGCCGAATGAGACGCTGATGCTGGGCCTCGGCGCCGGGGTGAAGAAACCGGTGTGGAGCGAGCAGGTGGAGGCCTTTGTGCCGATGACCGAGGCGGAACTGGTGGTGACCTTCGACCACCGGGTGGTCGATGGTGGTGGTGCGGGGATGCTGCTGAGCCGGGTGGCGAAGCTGCTGCAGGAGCCGGAGAAGTTGTGATAGGCCAAGCTCCCGGCCATGGCTCTCATCCTCGATGCCCAGCGCCAAGAGGACGTGGTTGCAGCGTTTCAACGCTACCGCGAATACATTGAGGACTTGCGCGGGAAAATGCCGGCGTCTCCGGCGTTGAGGAGACGAAAGCGGCCGGGCCGCGAAGAGCGGCAGCGTTTTCGGAAAGCTTTACGTGGGGTGAAGGGAGAGCCAAGGTGTTGGTCATGAAACTCCGCTACTGGGTTCTTCCCTTGATGTTGTTGCAGTCCGCTTTCGCCGAGAAGGTCGAGTCCACCGATCTGAAGTTCTCCGCCAATGTGCCGGTGAAGATGCAGATGTCGAAGGCCAGCAATTCCTCCGGCAAGATCGTGAACTTCGAGGGCAAGGATGCCGGGGCGGGCCTGAGCTATCTCATCCAGGTGGATCAAAACAACGAGGTCGCGAAGTCCCTGGCGGACAAGCCGGAGTCCCTGCGCCCGACCCTGGAGAAGCATCTCAATGCTTACTCAAGCTCCGTGAAGGCGAAGGGCGAGGCGGTAAAGACCGAGTGGAAGAAGGGCTTCTCCAAGGATGTGGTCTTCTTCAACTTTGAAGCGACGGGTTATTCGGCGGCGGGAGATGCCACTTTCCACACGGGCGTGAAGTTCGTGCACAATGGATCGATCTTCACCATCCAGGTGGTGTCACCGGTGGACAAGGCGGACGAGGCCTCGAAGGTGTTCCTGGAGGTGATGAAGAGCTTTGTGTTGCTCGATGGTGCGGGTGCCACGGCGGCTCCCAAGAAGTAGAATCCCAACAGTCACTCCACCATGACCCCTGAACCCTCCTTCTTCTCCTTGCTGATCGTCGGCTTCATCCTCTGGCTGGTGTGGACCTTCCTTTTCTAGCGGGATTCGCTGCGGCTTAGAAGGTTTGCTCCCCCAAGTCCGAGAGGGGCCGGAGATTGAACCACTTGCCCACGGGCATGGACGCTCCGTTTTTGGTTCGGGACGCAAACCACTCCTGAGGCTTGGACAGTTCCCTGGACAGCCAATCGCCGGCTTTGAAGAGTCCCGAGCGGCCGAACTTCGAGACATAGTAGGGAGCCAGCTTGCCGATTGCGGCTTCCCTTTGGCCCGCGTAAGATCTGCGGACCTCATAGAGGGTGCCGGCATAGATCTTTGCCAGTTCCATGTTATTGATCCCAATGCCGCCGTTGCCGCGACCGGCGAGCTTGAGGTTCAATGAGATCACCGGTTGCAGTACCGCCTCGCGGCCGAGCAGGCGGAACGCGTCCGCATAGGTCATTTCGGTGCCGAAGACTTGCTTTTGGGGATCAATCTTGAAGCCGCTTTCCTGGGGCGTGAGCAGATAAACCAGATAAAGCGCACGGACCGAATTGAGGAATTTGGCGCCTGCATCCCCGGAGGCGAGGAAGTCGGAGGTTTTCATCTCGATCCATTTGGCACCGGCAAGAACCGTAGCTGCCGCGGTACCTTCCGACTTCTGGTCACTCCACAACATATCGGCGACTTTGACGCCTGCGGGAATTCCCCAGGTATTCAGGCCGACGACTTTGAGGTCGGCTTTGTTCAGAAGCGGACCTCCACTGGAGCCGTGACGGGTCTCGCAGGTGGACTGGATGATCTTGGCGCTGGAGGCGCTCACCGTGCCCTCAAGGACATCCAGAATCTTGTCGCCATCATTGTCGCCCAGGGTGACGACCGCGGTTCCGGTCGGGAGGGGCTGGGCTGCGGCCGGAGCGAAAGCAAGGTCGCGCTTGGTGGCCAATTCGAAGCGGACGCCGTCTTCACCGAAGGTAATCTTTCCCTTCTCGTCCTCCTTGGTTAGCACGGCTTCGCCGCTGCCCTTCGCAAAGCAGGCGAAGCGCTTGAAGCCGACCAAGACCTTGCCGTCGGAATCGGCAAACTCGATGCGCTTGGCACCATCGATGGCATGGGCGTTGGTGTAGAGCCATTGTACGCCATTCTCCTCCATAACAAAGCCGGTGGCCCTGGCGTATGGCTTGCTGTCCTCGTCGTAGGTCGCGACAAACACGACGCACTTCTTGGCTTCGTCGAGATTCGCGGGCTCCCGGGCGGAGGCAGCCAGAGCCACGGCGAGGGAGGCACAGGATATCAGTGAGGAGGAGGCTCTCATGTTTCGGGGAGCATTCTCATGACAACTGTTCGTTTGAAAGAATTTTTTGTGTGACTCATTCGCCCAAGTCAGACAATGGCCGGAGGTTGAACCAGCGGCCGACAGGCATGGAGCCGCCCAGCTTGGCCTTCTCTTCAAACCAAGTCTCGGGCTTGTCCAATTCCTTCGCCAGCCAATCGCCCGCCTCGTAAAAGCCCGATTGTTCGAACTCCGTCAGGTAGTAGGGAGCCAGTTTGCCCTCCAGTCCTTTTCTCTGGGTAAGGTAGGATCTGCGGATCTCCTGGAGCGCGCGGGAGTAGATCTTCACGAGTTCCATGTTGTTCACGCCGATGTCCCTGCCCCGCCCGGCAAGCTGGCGGTTCAAGTGGATCACTGGCCGCAGGACGCCATCTTCGTCGAAACGTTTGAACGCCTCCTCGAAGGTGAGGCTGGTCGCGTAGACTTTCGTTGCCGGATCGATCTTGAAGCCGTCCTCCTGGGGGACGAGCAGATACACGAGGTAAAGTCCCTTGACCGTGTCGCGGAACTTCATGGCTTCCGTCGAGGACCTGAGAAAGTCGGCGGCTTTCATTTCGATCCACTCCGCCTTGGCCAGTATGGAGGCACCGGCCGTCTTGGTCTTTTCATCCTGCCAGATCCTGCTGGCGAGCTTGGTCTGAGTGGAGAAGCCCCAGGTATGCAGGGCGATGACCTTGTAGTCCGCCTTGCTGAAGAGGGGCGCACCGCTGCATCCGGGGCGGGTTTTGCAGGTGGACTGGAGGACCTTGCCGTTGGAGTTGGTGATCGTGCCATCGAGGACTTCGAGGGCCTTGTCGCCATCATTGTCACCAAGGGTGATGACTTCAGCCCCTTTGGCAAAGGAAGCGGGGTCGCTGGCCGGCGCGAAGGCCAAATCGCGCTTGGTGGTCAGTTCCACCCGGATGCCGTCGCCTCCGAAACGATGGGTTTCCTTTTGCTTCCCCTTTCCGGAGCTCAATGAGCCGGAACCGCTGCTCTTGGAGAAGCAGGCGAAGCGTCCCAATCCCTTGATGACCTGGCCTTCGGAATCAGTGAACTCAATGCGCTTGCCGCCGTCGATGGCATGGGCATTGGTGTAGATCCATTGGGTGCCATCGCTCTCCATGATGAAGCCGGTGGCATTGGCGAAAGGCTTGTTGGCCTCGTCATAGGATTTCACAAACACCACGCACTTCTTGGCTTCATCAAGGTTGGCGG
Source organism: Haloferula sp. BvORR071 (assembly GCF_000739615.1). Classification (GTDB taxonomy): domain Bacteria; phylum Verrucomicrobiota; class Verrucomicrobiia; order Verrucomicrobiales; family Akkermansiaceae; genus Haloferula. The sequence goes on along the minus strand of NZ_BATP01000020.1, from coordinate 68,815 downwards.
GTTCCCGGGCTCCTGCCGGGAGAGATAGAAGGAAGATGCCGAAGATGATGGAGGAGGAGGAGATTTTCATAACAGAGCCCGTCTAGCGAATAGGTGTTCATTTGAAAAGTATTTTTTGTTTCAGCCTGACCCCCAGGCGACTCGTTGCCGGGCGGGGAAGAATGGTTTCAGCGTTGACCTGTGGGTCCGGCCGGAGATCCTTGTGCCATGAGTGGAGGCCTAGGATCGCAGGAGATTATGGTGATCATTATGATCCTGTTTTTCTTTTGGTGGCTGTTCTGAGCCGCGGAGATGCGGCGAGGAGCGCGAACATGGCTGGTGTTTGACGAGTCGAACGCCCTGTCATTTTGTTGGCCATGACCTTTTCGCGTTTCTGGTTGCTTGCCCTTCATTTGCCGCTCGCCCTTGAGGCGGCGCCGATTGCCAAGGAAGCGGTATCTTCCCGTGCGCCGCTGAAAGACACACCCTTCCTCACGCTGGATCTCGGCAGCGTCGAGGCGCAGGGCTGGCTGACGAATCAACTCCACTTGCAGGCGGACGGGCTGACCGGTCATGCAGAGCAGGTCATTCCCGAACTGGGGCCGGACAATGGCTGGCGCGGTGGGAAAGGAGAGAGCTGGGAGAAGGGGCCTTATTTTATCCGCGGCTTGGTGAGCCTCGCCTATGTCACGAAGGATCCGAAGCTGAAGGCTCAGGCGCAGAAGTGGATCGATGCCATCATTGCCTCGCAGCGGCCGGATGGACAGATCGGCCCGGCATCGAACAAGGACTGGTGGCCGCGGATGGTGATCTTGTGGACCCTGCGCGATTATTACGAGGCGACCAAGGATCCGCGCGTCATCCCGCTGATGACGAAATACTGCCAGTACATGCTGATGAGCCTGCCGCAGCAGCCGCTGCAAGAGTGGGCGAAGGCCCGCGCCGGCGACCAGATCGATACCGTGCAGTGGCTCTACAAGCGCACGGGCGATGCCTTCCTGTTAGAGCTGGCGACGCTCTTGGAAAAGCAGGCGAACCGGTGGAATGGATTCTACAGAAGCCTGCGCGGCAGTGCGGGGGACTTCCGGATCGAGCACGGGGTGAATGTTTCGCAAGGAATGAAGTTCCCGGTGGCCAACTACGAGCGCACCGGGAATCGCGACGATGCGCTGGTCTTCCAGGATGCGTGGACCAGCCTGCGCCGCAGCCATGGTCTATCCATCGGGATGTGGAGTGGCTCCGAGCCGCTGGCCGGGAAGTCCACCACCCAGGGGATCGAGATGTGCTCGATTGTCGAGCAGATGCTGAGCAATGAGGTGGCGATGGAGGTGCTGGGCGATCCGCTGATTGCCGATCGCCACGAGCGGATCGCGTTCAACCTGCTGCCCGGCGGCACAACGAAGGAATTCAAGCAATTCCAGTACTACACATTGCCGAATGCCCCGGTGGCGCAGCGCAACTTCAAGGGCACGATGCCCTTTGCCGACGATCATGGCGATGACCTGTTGTGCAGCCCGCACTCGGGCTTCCACTGCTGCTGCTACAACCTGCACATGGGCTGGCCGAAGTATGTGCAGCACGCGTGGATGGCCACCCAGGACGGCGGCCTGGCAGCGGTGGCGTATGGGCCGACGAAGGTTTCGGTGACGCTCGGCGATACGCCGGTGAGCATTCTCGAAGAGACCGACTATCCCTTCTCCGACGCGCTGCGCTTCACATTGCACCCGGGCAAGCCGCTGGAGTTCCCGTTGAAGTTGCGCATCCCGTCCTGGGTGGTGAACCCGCGCGTGGCGGTGAATGGCGAGTTTGTAGATGGAGTGAAGGCCGGGGAATTCCTCACGCTGGAGCGGACTTGGAAGGAAGGTGACCAGGTAGTGGCGGAGTTTCCGGCTGAGCTTGCGACGGAGAATGCCTACAATGGCTCAGCCTCCCTGTGGCGTGGGCCCTTGGTCTTCTCGCTGCGGATCAAGGAGGAGGTGAAGCCGGTGACGCTATTTCCCGGTGGCTTCGATGAGGTGGAGCTGACGCCGGCCTCGCCTTGGAATTATGCCCTGGATCTCGATCGGGCCAAGCCGCAGGCCAAGCTCAGCCGCAGCAAGATGCCGAACAACCCGTGGCTGCCGGAGACGACGCCGGTGAAGCTCACGGTGGCGGCGAAGCGTCTGCCGGATTGGGGCCTGGTGCGGGATGATCATATGGCCGCCGAGGTGCCGCCGAGCCCGGTGAAGAGCGACCAGCCGCTGGAAGAAGTCACGCTGGTGCCCTTTGGCGCACAGACCTTGCGGATCACGGCCTTCCCGTTGCTGCGGGGTGGGCCGGTGCTGGAGCCGGGCTTCAGCTATTCATATCGCAACGGTGGCGACGCCGGGGAGGAGATCTTGCGCAATCCGGCGCCTGCTTCCTCACGCGGGGAGGGCATCCCGCGGCTCACCTTCTGGAATCATCTGGGCACACGGGAGTGGTTGCAATGGACCTTCGACAAGCCGGAGGAAGCTTCGTCGACTTCGGTCTATTGGTTCGATGACAGCGGCTCGGGACGCTGTCGTGTGCCGGAGTCCTGGCGCTTGCTCTATCTTGATGGCACGGAGTGGAAGCCGGTTGATGCAACCGGGCCGTTCGGAACGGCGGTGAACCGGCCGAATGTGGTGAAGTTCACGCCGGTGAAGACGCGGGCGCTGAAGATGGAACTGCAGCTGGAAGAAGGTGTCTCCGGTGGGGTGCTGCAGTGGACGAAGCAGTAGAGTGGAGACTCAGTAGGAAGGGCTGAAGTTCACTGGCCATATCTGGCACGCGCTTTGCTTTTCTCATCTCACACTACTATGGCGGTCCGACCGGTTGACGCGGGTTCATGGGTTTCCCCGCGGTGGTCCGGTCGGGCCGCAGTTTCTTTTCCGGGCGCTCTTTGAGGCGAAGCGGACGATCGCTTGGCCATTGAAAAATTCGCGCTAATCATCGCGTCCATCGATGTTGCCGCGCTGGAAGCCGCGTGAATTCAATCCTCGGGCTGGCGGGTGTTTTTTAAGGCCTCTTCCCAGAAGGCGCGCAGCTCCCGGCGACCTTGCTCCCGGGGGACTCGGCTTCTACCCTGTGACTATGTCGGAAGCCACTTTGGAGCAGGCCGGAACCTTGATCGACTATGTGGATCAGGCCCACCGGCGAAGGGCGATTCTCAGCAATGACTACTTCACGGAACTCGCTACGGACGCGATGAGCCGCGAGCGCTTTGTCCGCTCGCAGAAGCAGTTTTATTTCGCGGTGCGCTACTTCTCCCGACCGATGGCGGCGCTGATGGCGCGGATGCCGGACTCCGCTTCCCGCCAAGGATTAATCCACAATCTTTCCGAGGAGCACGGATTTGACGATGAGTCGGAGGACACTCCGCACGGCTTCGATCCGGCGGTGGCGCATGATCTGACTTTCTTGGCCTTCCTGCGCACGCTGGGCGTTACAGCACAGGAGATGGGGAAGGAGCGCGAGGCTGCGGGAGTGCGCGCCTTCAATGTGGCATTGATGGGGGCCTGCACGATGGAGCGGATTGAGACCGCTTTCGGTTGTCTCGGCGTGATCGAGTATGCCTTCGCGGACATCTGCGAACTGATCGGTCGCAAGGTCGTGGAACGCGGGTGGATCGAGCAGGAGGAACTGGTCCACTACAAACTCCATGCGCAGATCGACAAACGTCACGCCGCGGATTTCTTCAAGGTGGTGGACGGTGCGTGGACTCGCGATCCAGCCGGGCGCATGGCGATCGAAGACGGGGTGCAGCTCGGGCTGCATGTTTTCAACCGGCTTTACGAGGAACTCGATCCGGCTGCGCGATGACGATGAATACTGCACTCATCATGGCGCGGCTGCCGACGGCCGCGCTAAGCGTGAGCATGGCCAGCTGCGTCTGCTACCGCAGCCATGTGGTGGCGGACTTCCATGAGCACAACTACATCAACACCGGTGGCCACCGTGAGATCAATGCGTGGTGGCAACAGGGGAACAAGGGCTTCAATACCGAGATCAATCCGGTGCTGATGGCGGATGGCGGCAGCAGCGAGGACGGCGAGATCCGGCTGGGCTTTATCCGGCCACGCGGGAGGGACCGCAGCGTGGTGGTGGAGCTGCTCGCGATGGAGGATCGCCGCGGCAAGGTGGTGGATCCTGGTGTCGGGCTGCCGCTGCGGCTAGCTTTCAAGAGGAAGGAATTCTCGATCTACGGGGTGCCACGGCAGGAAGGGCCGGTGGCGAAACACTATGCGGAGTTCAAGATCCATCCGGAGCTGTCGATTGCCGCAGCGCCCTATCACATCACCCTGCGTGGCTATTACCTGAGTGGCGGCGGGGCGCGTGAGCGGATTGATGCCCGCATTGTCATGGATCTGAAACGAGAGCGTGAGCTGACTGGCATCGTGGATTGCTGGCCTTGATCGCAAGCGAGAGAAGACCCTATGGAATTGACCGATAGACCCAAGCTGCCTGCCGGACTTGCGCGGGAATTCCATGCGCGCGGCGAGTGGCGGCATTGGGCGAGGCTGGCCTGCTTCGTCGTGCTCTATGCCGGCACGGCTGGCGTTGCGGTGATGGGCGCGGCGCAGGTTATCGTGTGGTGGCAGTGGTTGCTCCTGATTCCGGTCTACGTCCTGGCGGCGGCTTCTTTGCATGGGATCAGCCTTTTCACGCATGAGGCGGTACATGGGACGCTTTCGAAGAACCGGATCTTGAATGATGTGTTGGGCGCGGCTTGTGCGATTCCGGTGCTGCAGAATTGCTCCGCTTATCGCGTTCTCCACTTGCGCCACCACAGCCACCTCGGGGAAGAGGGTGATCCCGACCACTACGCCAACTACACGCGCTGGACCTGGATGGTTTTCACCATGAACTGGCTCCGGCTGCTGGTAGGCTATCCGGTTTATATCGTCGCGATCCCGATTCTCGGCTTCAAGCACGGCGATGCCAAGGCGCGTGCTGGTATCCTGGCTGAGGTGGCGGTGACTGCGCTGCTGATCACGGCCTTATGTCATTCGCCGATTCCCGGAATCTGGCTGATCCACGCGTGGCTGATCCCGATGCTATTCATCAATACGATGGTGAATATCCGCGGGATGAGCCAGCACACGCTGCTCGAGCACTCGGATGACGAGATCCGTGGCACGCGCAGCATCCTGACTTCGCCGGTGGTGCGCTTTTTCATGTGCAACGAGAACTATCACCTGGAGCACCACCTCTACCCGGGGGTTCCTTGGCACCAGCTCCCGAAAGTGCATGAAGCCTTGGGAGGCGAGTTGCGCGAGCGGGGTGCTCCGTACATTCCATCGTATAGTTCGTTCGTGAAGGAGTTCGTTCTTGGCAGCCTCAAGCGCAGTCCGCTTGGCTGGAGGCAGCGATGAGTTCGATGCCGGAATTGCCGTCTGCCGATGCCTGGGCCGTGGATGCCGCGGCCTGGCCGCTGGCGTTTGCTCAGGTGCGAGAGGATCCGCGTCTGGACATGGAGCTGGCGCGCCATTTGCCGGCGGGCGAGCGGATTGTGATGATTGCTTCCGGCGGCGATACTGCTGCCAGCTTGGGACGGTTGCCGCTGCAGATTCATTTGGTGGACGTGAATCCGACGCAGCTTGCGCTGGGCCGGCTGAAATGGCGGCTGGCTTCCGATGTTCCGAGCGAGCATGCCGCGGCTTTGCTCGGACACCTGCCAATGAATCTTTTCGAGCGCGCCCATGGGCTCGGGGAACTGAAGGAAGAGCTCGGCTTGGAGGATGATATCTTTGGTCCAGCGGAGCGGGTGGCGGCGATCGGGCCTGATCAATGCGGGCGCTATGAGCAGATCTTCGCTCGACTCCGGACGCAGCTGCTGCCGTGGCAAGCTTCGCTCGCGGAGATGCTGGCTTGCCCGCTGCCTTTGCCGGGCTTTGGCGAATCGGGATTGGCGCGGGCTCTGGATGCGGCGTTCGCTGAAGTGATGTCGCTCCAGAATCTGGTCCGGCTTTTCGGCGCGGAGGCGACCCGCAATCCGCAGCGGCCCTTCGCCGAGCATTTCGCGTCGCGGACGCGCGAGATCATTTGTCGCGTGGCGCCGTGCACGAATCCCTTTCTCCAGCAGATCCTTTGCGGGGGCTTCCATCCGGGCTTTCGCTACGATTGGCTGCAAGCCCCGCATGCGATGAATGCGCAGGCGGAGTGGCATCACGGCAAGATGAGAGACTTGCTGGAAGCGATGCCGGCGGAGAGCGCAGGGCTGGTGCACCTCTCGAACATCCTTGATTGGCTTTCGCCCGAGGATGGCCAAGCGACCTTGCTGGCTGCACGGCGGGTGCTGAAGCCGCGCGGGAAAGTGATCATCCGCCAGTTGAATTCTTCGCTCGATATCCCGGCCTTGGATACTGGATTAGACTGGAATGCCGCGCTGGGCCAGGCGATGGAGCGGCGTGACCGCAGCTATTTTTATCCGCTGATTCACGTCGGCAGCCGGCCATGAATTTGCATCGTTTCCGCACGCGGATTCCGGAGAGCATGGGCGGGGCCCTTGCTGCTTTTGAGAGAGAGTTCAGCTATCCGCTCGGCAGCTCCGGGTACTTCTATATTTCCCATGGCGAGGACTACTTGCCTTTCTTCCAAGCAATGGGGGAAGCGGAGCTGGTTTTGCTAGAGGAAGCCGGTATCGTTCGAGGGGGGCTGGCTCGGGTCGTGCGCTCGCTTGAATTGCGGGGCGAAGCGGGCATGGTGCAGATGGCACACTACCTTTGTGATCTCAAACTGAGCGCGGCTGCCCGCAGCTCGTTGGCCTTGCCGAGGCTGATCCGCGAGACGAAGCGCACGATTGAAGGCAGCGACTCGCATCGCTGCTACTGCGTGGTGATGGAGGGCACGGGCAAGTTGCCGACGGACTACACCGGCCGGCTTGGAGTGCCACGCTTTCAACGCTTGGCGGAGATCACGATTCTGAGGATCGGAGCGAGTGAATGCGAGGGGAGCGTGGTTGAGATCGCGCCGGACGAATTCGCGGGATTGCGCTCAAGTATCGCGCAGCGCGGCTATTCGGCTTGCCGCTCAAGGCCCGAGTTGCGCTCACTGATGGAGCCCGTGCATCTCACGACGAGGGATGGTGATGCCTGCGGGATTCTGGAAGACACGCGCCGGGGCAAGCGGCTCTTCCTGGAAAATGGATCGGAGATGCTTTCGGCGCATCTTTCGTGTTTCGCCTATGCCAATGCAGTGGCGGGAGCTCGCTTGCTAAGGGGGGCTGCCGCGTTGGCGACGAAGAACGGGATGCCGGCTCTGTTTGTGGCAGTGCCGCAGAGAATGAGCGGTGCGCTGTTGCAGGAACTGGAAGATGTTCCCGTGACCCTTGCCCCTGCGGCGATCTATGGGCACGCCTTGCAAGCGGGAGCCGATTGGTGGATCGACACCGCGGAGATCTGAAGTCTTTGCGGAAATGCCTCAGCGTCTCCGCCGCAGTACCAATCCCAGCATCGCTATCGCAGCCAGCATCGGTGCGGAGGGCTCCGGCACGCTTACGAGCGGTCCGAAGCCGCTGGTGTTGCCACCGATGAGGTTGAGGTTTCCATCCCAAGCTTGGAAGACTCCGCTCTGGGCGGAAGGCAGCCCGAAGAAGGTCGTCGCGAATTGATCGAAACGGATCGATTGGGTATTCTGGTAGTAGAGAATCATGCCGCCCTCGGGGCCGGTTTCGGACAGTCCGAGGCCGCCGGAGTTAAAGCGCCATTCATCGCCTTCCTGATGGGCGCTGATGTTGCTGCCATTGGCGAGCTGGTAGCCGACAAGGCCATCGTCGCCAAAGGCTCGGATCGACTCGTGCTGGAGGGGCTCGCCATCGTGGTCATAGACTAGGAAGCGCACGCCGGGAAGCGTGAGCGGATTGGTGAAATTGCTGCCCCCCTCGTAGAAGGACATGGTCCAAGCCACGCCGCCACTCGGCTGCAGCAGGTTGCCATCGTGGCGGTAGTAGACGCCCAAGTCGTCGGAGTTGTTGACCGAATTGTAGTCCGGGATCCAGCCCACCCATTGATAGGTGCTGGTCGGACGGAAGCTGGAACTCTCGCCATCAGTCAAGCCGATCACACTGACGCGGACGTCGACAGAGCTGCCATTGTAGTTGCCGGCGCCGGCGAAATCCAAGTTCAGCCCGGAGGTGTAGTAGGGGCCGAGGGTCGAGTTGTTCGGATACATTTCCAGCGCGGGCTGGACGTTGTTCGAGAAACTCAAATCGACATAAGTCTGTGCGCAGGCTGCTCCGGAGAGGAGGGCACAGAGCAGCACGGACCGTAGAAAGGGGAGACGGAACATGGGGGTGGGGTGAGGAAACAGCAGGGGCCGTCTAGCAGCTTTCCCTGGTCTGCTCCATTAGAAAAACGTGTGTTTTATTACGCATTTCTTAGGCTATCAATCCGGTCGGTCCGGATACTCCGGTTTTGCGCCCAGATCGCCCACTTCCGGGCTTTTTGCAAAGGGATCGTACGCTTGAATCCCATGTGACTTGAGCCAGGCGAGTTCCGTGGGCAGACGGGTCTCGAAGCTCGCGTAATCTTTCCGCTCTTCCTTGGTCCAACCCGTCTCGGCCAGCGCCACCAAGCGGGGCCAAGTCATGAAGTCGCGCCGTGCCTGGGTGAGGCAGGTCTCCGTCCACAGGCAGGCCTCGACGCCGCGCACCAGTTTTTCGTCCCCCGTCGAGAGCTTCAGGTCGGCAGGGAAACGATAGGTGTCCGCCAAGGTATTGAAGCCACCCCAGCGCCGGCCTGTCTTGTGCGAGTCATCCTGCACGAAATCGAAGTAGCAGGGGCGCCGCGGGCAAAGCACCACGGGATAGCCTTCCGCCAGTGCCTGCTCCAGCACCTGGGGTTTGTCGTGCCGCCACCAGAAGACGAGGGTCTTGTCCTTCGGCAGGCCGCGGGAAGCGATCTCGTCCCAGCCGCCGGCGCTGAAGCCAAGGCCATTCACGGTCTTCGCCATGCGCTTGCTAAACCAAGTCTCCACCGCGGCCAGATCTTTGAGCTTCTCACGCTCCATCAACTCCTTCACTTCGGGGAGCTCGGTCCACTGCTTCCAGCCGAAGTGGACTTCATCGCCCCCCATGTGGATCACCCCTGCATCGGGGAAGAGGGTGGCGACTTCCTTGAGGATATTGTCGAGGAACTCCAGGGTCTCTTTCTTCGCCGGGTTGAAGGTGAAGTGCGGCCACTTCTCCTTGCTGTTCGGCTGAAGGTAGCCGCCGCCATCGTGCTGCGGATAGGCAGCGATCGCGGCATCGGCATGACCGGGCATATCGATCTCCGGGATGATGGTCACGTTGCGCTGCTTGGCATAGGCCACGATCGCGCGGATCTGCTCCTGGGTGTAGTAGCCCACCGGCGCCTTGGCCGAGCGGTCGGACTCATTGCCGCGGCCGCCGATAGTCGTGAGCTTCGGGTAGCGCTTGATCTCGATCCGCCAGCCCGCGGAATCCGTTAGATGCCAGTGCAGGCGGTTGAGCTTGTAGCGCGCCATTGCGTCGATCAGGCGCTTCACCGCGAGCTCGCCGCTGAAGTGGCGGCTTTCGTCGAGCATAAAGCCGCGCCACGCGAAGCGCGGTTGGTCGGCTAGGAGCGAGCAGGGGAAATGGACGGTGTTGCCATCGCGCGGCGCCGAGCGCATGAGCTGCAGGAGCGTTTGTAGGCCGTAGAAGTGACCGGCGGGACTCGGCGCGTTGATCTCGATCTTATCCTTGCCGATCTTCAGGACATAGCCTTCCGCACTGCTGATCGCGATATTGCCCACGGGGAGGAAGCGGATCTTGCCCGCGGGGTCCGCCTTGATGGTCTGTCCCGCCGCTTCCGAGAGCAACTCCAGGAACAGCGGGTCCGGGGCGCCTGATGCCGCCGCTCCCTCGAGCGAGAAATCCACCGCTTGCTCCCGCATCGTCAGTGGCAGCGGGATCACGGGGACTTCCGCCTGCATGGGAAGGCAGAGGAGCAGGCTCAACAGGAATGGACGCATGGGTAGATCGTAAGAAAGAGTGGTTAAAGCGGTCACGAAAAATCCCCAAAGGTGAGCCAGATGACCAGTGGGCAAAAGTGCCCATGAAGGCAGCCCTCGACCCTATCCCTTGAACCCCGGAGCGTTGAGCATTCGGGGCTGAAGATGCGGGATGAATCTGATCCAGCCCGTGCCATGGTATTGATCCCGCGGCAAGCGGCCCGTGGCGACCGGATCCAAGTACCAGCCCGGCGGTCACTGCAACCCACCTGAAACCTCATGAGCTTCCAACGCGACCGGATCGTTCTCGCTCCACCTGATGTCGACTTGGAGCGCTCGCCGCTACGCTCGGGAATCCTAGGGGAGACCTTTGTGCTGGGTGTCTTCAATCCCGCTCTCACCCGCTTGCCGGACGGCAGGCTGCTGCTGATGGTGCGGATCGCGGAAGCCCTGAAAGAGGCGGTGCGCGGCGACCGCATTCACGCGATCCGCTGGAGCCCGCGCGAGGGCTTTGTGGTGGATGCGCACGAGCTTTCGACGGTGGATGCGACGGATCCCCGCAAGTTCCGCCTGCTGGCCCACGCCTCGAAGGTGATGGCGCTGACTTCGCTGTCCTGGTTGCTACCGGTCATCCTCGATCCGGATGGGGGCGAGGTGCTGGAGATTCTCTACGACAAGGCAATCATCCCCGCAGCCAGCTATCAGGAGTATGGCGTGGAGGATGCCCGCATCTCGCGGGTCAACGATAGCTACTACATGACCACCTGCTCGGTCAGCGCGGAGCGCCACTCCACGACACTCTACACCTCGCAGGATGGCCTGAACTATGAGCTGCAGGGCATCATCCTGGACCATCAAAACAAGGACATGCTGATCTTTGAGGGGCGACCCGGCGGCAAGTTCCATGCGCTGACCCGGCCCTTGGGCGATCTCTACTTCGCCTACCCGCCGGACAGTGAGTTCGAGGCTGGTCCGTCGATCAATCTGGCCTCCTCTCCGGATGCACTGCACTGGAAGCCTGCGGATACTCCATTGATCCGGCCGCGGCGAGGCACTTCTTCAGCGATGCGGATCGGGGGTGGTGCTCCACCGCTCCTAACAGAGGCGGGCTGGCTGATGCTTTACCACGGCGTGCAGCCTGGCAGCGTGGTCGGTACCTACCGGACCTTTCATGCCTTCCTTGATGCGGAGGATCCGCGGATGGTGGTGGCTATCCAGGATGAGGTGCCGGTGCTCGAGCCGCGGCCCGAGCTGGTGGAGCCCTGGGCCGAGCTGAGCTACCTGACGGGTGTGGTCTTCACCACCGGCATCGCCGATGCGGGCGAGCATTTCATCGTCGCGTCCGGCGAGGATGACCTCGCCTGCCGCATCACGCACATCCCCAAGTCCTACTTCGGGTTGCCTGAATCAGGATGCCCCGGGAGCCGCGTTTCATCAAGCTAGACCCCCGCCTTTAATTCCACTAGCAGCTCATCCAGCGACACGGAGACCACCGCGGAGGCCTTGTCGCTCATCGCATAGGGCAGCACCAGGGTGCGCCCATGGATCAGCCCTCCACAGCTGTACACCACATTCGGCACATAGCCCTCCCGCTCGTTACCCTCGGGCGAGAGCAGCGGCTGCCGCAAGCGTCCAATCACCCGCGTGGGATCTTCCAAATCGAGCAGTGCGGCACCGATGCAGTACTTCCTCATCGGACCCACGCCATGGGTTAGCACCAGCCAGCCCTCCTCCGTTTCCATCGGCGAGCCGCAATTGCCGATCTTCACGCACTCCCACATTTCCGCCGGCCGCAGGAGCACCTGCGGGTCATTCCAGTGGTGTGGATCATTCGCGAACATGATGAGAAGGTTCTCGTCATCCTGGCGCGAGAGCATCACGTAGCTGCCCTGGACCCGCCGCGGGAAGAGCGCCATGCCCTTGTTTTGCACGGCGCTGCCATTGAGCGTAAGCACGCGGAAGCTCAGGAAATCCTCGGTCTCGATCATCTGCGGGAGGATCGCCTTGCCGTTGTAGGCGGTATAGGTGGCCCGATAGATGACCGAACCGTCTTCCTCCACGAAGCGAACGAAGCGTGCATCCTCGATGCCGTTGCTCTCGTTGGGAGAAACCGGAAAGATGATGCGCTCGCTCACCGCCAGCTTTTCCGGGAAACGCAGCTCGTAGTTTGAATCCGCGAGCCATAGCGCGCACTCCAGGGTGCGCAGCAGATCGCGGGATGGATTGCGCGATTGCTGGCGCACGGCGCGCATTGACTTGCGCAGGTCGCTGCGGGTGAAGTGCTCTTCCAAGGGTTCGAGCAAGCCGGTGGTCCAACCGTTCTCAAAACCCATCTCGTGGAGCTTGGTCTCGAAGCTCTCCTTTTCGTAGGAGGGATTCGGCATGATTTCCGGCACGGTGGTGAAGCGTGACACCGGATCGAGGTGAATGCCGCCATCGGCGAGAATCTGGCCGCTGCGGAATTCGATCGAGGAGATATGGCCTTCGCCGGTGGCGCGCAGGCTCATGATGAAGCGCAGCGCGCCCTCGGAGAGATTGTCCTGACTGGGGTGGGGGACGATCGAGGGATTGAACAGCGCCGCCGACTCCAGGGCATATTCCCCGGAGAACAGCGCTCCGATCAGAAGGCGCCGCGAAACGGAAAGATTGCGCTGCGTGAAGACATGAGCCGAGACCTTGTTGAAGTGCTGTAGCAGCAGACCATCGATGTCGAAGTGGCGGTCATGGAATTCGCTCTTCACGCCCGCCAGTTCGGTCTCCACCTCATCCTCCGACAACGCGAGGGCCCGTCCAATGACCGTGGTGATCCGCTGCGTGTCCCCCGGGATGAAGGGGCGAATGATCACCCGGTTACTCTCGGGGTGGAGGTTCAGGTCGTGGCGGCGGAGTCGAATCCTGGTCATGCGATCTGCTTCACGGTTTGCGTATTGGCGACAATCGCCTCTCGTAACTCGGTCAGCGAGAGCGCGAACGCAAGAGAAGATTCCGCGCCTTGATTCGCATTCACGCGATCCGGCTCCAGCCCGTCGCAGCAGCCGCCGGTCTCTGAATCATGGAGTGGCAACCCGACGTCATTCCGCCCGAGGAACCAATCGAAGGCGCGCTCCGCCTCGCGCAGCCAGCGAGGATCGCCCTCGGTCCGCCATGCAGCGAGGCATGCGGACACGGTCGCCTGTGCTTCCAGCGGCTGCTGGTCGAAATCGGCCCGTTCGCCGCCCCGAGTGTAGAAGCCATTGCTGCCGATCGGCCGGAAGTGACCCATGCCCGCGGTCTGCACCCGCAGGAGCCACTTCAGCGATTCGATGCCGACCTCCAGCGCGCGGCTCTCTGGAAGACAGCTTCCGCTCGCGATCAGGGCCTGCGGGAGACGCGCGTTGTCGTAGGCCAGCGAGATCTCAAACCAGCGCCAATCGCCCGTGGCGCTGTGGTCCCAGCATTCCAGTAACCGATCCACCAGCAGCAAGCGCACGCGATGCGCCTGCAGGTCCCCGGGATAGGCCTTCAGATACTCATGAAGCCCGAGCAAGGTGAAGGCCCACGCCCGTGGCGAGGTGAAGTCTTCCACTGCCCGCAAGCCGCCTTGGAAGAGCTTCAGGCAGAGTAGCCGCCAGCCGTCGCGGCGGGCGCTCGCGGCACCGGTTCCGAGAGCCCATAGCGCGCGTCCATGGCTGTCCTCGCTGCCAGCCTCCTCCAGCCACTCGCGTCCATGGCTCATGAAGTTCCGGAAGCGGCCCTTCGCTTCATTGAAGGACGCTGCCAGGAAGGCGAGGTAGGTGCTGGCCATTCGCGGCAGTGCGGGGAAGCGGCCTTCCGTCTCCAACATCAGCGCAAGGAGGAAGGCGCGCGCGTTGTCATCCGTGCAGTAGCCCTCGCGGTAGTTTGGCACGTCGAAGATCGCGTGCTGGAAGATGCCGGTGCCATCGGTCAGGCGCTCCAGGTGATCGAGCTTGAGGCGCGGCAGCTTGCTCCTGAGGGGGAATGAAACACCGGATCGCTGAACTTGGCCGGCGCTCTCCGCCACCGCACGGCTGAAGCTGCGCGCGTAGAGGTCGCCCACCCGCGTCCAGACCATCTCGCGTCCCTGCTGGAAGGCGGTGCGGCGGAGGCTGTCCATCTTCTCGGGTGCATCAAGCAGGCCCGTGGCCGCCGCGGCAATCGCGCTGGAATCGCGCGCGGGCACGAGCAAGCCGCCGCCCCTCGCCAGCAACTCCTGGGCATGCCAGTAGGGTGTAGAGATCACCGCCTTTCCCGCACCGAAGGCGTAGGCCAGCGTGCCCGAGGTGATCTGTGCCTCATTCGGATAGGGCGTGAGGTAGATGTCGGCAGCGGCGATGAAGCGCTTCAGTTCCTCCATTTCGACAAAGCGGTTTTCAAATCGGAGCTGCGCGCTGACGCCGAGATCATCCGCCAGTTGCTGCAGGCTTTCGCGGTAACGCTCGCCTTCATGCGCGAGCAGATTGGGATGTGTGGCTCCAAGCACCACATAGAGGATATCCGGGTGGCGTGCGGCGATCTCCGGCAGCGAACGGATCGCGTACTCGATGCCCTTGCCCGGGCCGAGCAGGCCGAAGGTCAGCAAGACCTTGCGCGCGGCGAGGCCTAGCTCTTGCTTGGTGGAATCGCTCTCCGACCATGCGAAATCGGGAATGCCATGGGGGATCACATCGATCTTGCGGGAATCGACCTCATACACGTCGCGCAGGATTTCGGCGCCCTTCTCCGCCATCACCACCAGGCGCGTGCTGAGCTTGACCAATTCTTCCATCACCTTGCGTTGTGCGATGTCAGGCCCACGCAATACGCTGTGGAGAGTGGTCACCACCGGCATCCTCACTTCGCGCAACAGCGGCATCAGGTAGCTGCCTGCCGGCCCTCCATAGATCCCAAACTCGTGCTGCACGCAGAGCAGGTCCACTCCGGACTGATTGAGGTGAGCAGCCGCGCGCCGGTAGGCCGTGGTATCGTCGCCACGAATGGCCAGCGTGACTTGCTCGGGATAGGCGTCGTGTTCCCCCATTGCGATCACGATTCGCTCTGCCGACGGAAGGGCTCGGCTCACCGCGCAATTGAGGTCGTCGGTGAAAGTAGCGATGCCGCAGCGGCGGGGGATATAAGTGCCCAGGAAGGCGATCCTGCGAAGAGTGGGAACCCTGAAAACCCTCGCTTCCCGGTTCTCGCGGCTACTGATGCTGTTATTCACAGCGGGGGCGGTCAAATCCATGCATCGTCCCTAGCGGGTGGCGTGCCTGAGATAGGTCCTCCGACATGTCTTGAGCCCCAATGGAGATAAACGATCGTTTCCCGGGCGAACGCTGCAAAATCCCCCTTCGACGGTTGCAATTTGCAAACGTCGGCAGTCCTGCAAAGGTGCAGGTCCAATTTCCTAGCCCTTCTTGCCTTTGCCTCCTTGCTGACCTTTATCCTCCGGAAAATCCAAGGGGTTTATGCGACTCTCGTCGTGATTCTCATCGCGGCTGGGATCGTCGGGTGCCAACTCCTTCCTGGGTTTTTTGCTGCGTTTCGGGTCCATGCTCATGACTTCATTCGGGTTGTTCTTGGAGCTTGTTCCGCAGAGCCGGTGCCAACCGCGGTGGCGCATTTGCTATCCTTTGCACCACGCACGGACTACCAACTCGCAATGCAGCTGTCGGGGTGCGGGCCCCTGCCTTGCACTTGGGAAATATGAATTATCTTAGGTAGTTCACCTAATCCCATGAAAACACATGTTTATTTGTCGAAGGGGTTGGCGTTTGCCCTGGCGTCGATCATCAGCATGGTGGTGGAATCTGGAGCCCAGCAGGTATTCCAACCAAATGCAAAAGAGGCGGAGCTCTACCGGCTGATTCGCGATGATGCGCTGCAGCAGCGCGTCCAGGTCGTGCTGGATCCGCGTCTTTGTCTGGCTGCACGCAAACATGCCCAGGACACGCAGGCACGGAAGTTCTTCGACCACCGCAATCCGAGTGGTGTCTGGTCGAATCAGCGGGTACTCAATGAAGGCTATCCGCTGCCTTCGAATTATCCTCCCGACAACAACACCGTGGAGAGCATGGCGGGTGTGCCCAGCGAAAGCGCCGCCGAGGCGCTGGCCTTGTGGAAGAGCGACGTCCCGCATTCCAATCATGTATTTGGCCAAATCGCTTTCTACCGTGGCCAAGTCGTCTTCGGAGTCGGCCAAGCGCCGAAGTCTGGCCTGGCCTATGCGACCTATGTCTTCATCTCAGCGCCGCTGCCGGTCGGCGAGCAGGGTGCGATGACCGCAGCGATCGCCGCGCAACTCTCGGTGCGGCCGGACGCGAGTGGCACTCTGATTCTGAGCAATCCGCAGCCAAAGGCCATCGTCGAGGTCTATCGCTCGTCTTTGCTCAGCGGCTGGAACTTGGAGCGCACGGTGGTGCTGGATTCCGGCGGTCATGCCAGCCTCGGGCTGAAGCTCGGAGCGCGTGAGTTTTATCGCTTTGGTTACTACCAGCCGTGAGGCACCCGCCTCTTCAACCCAACTTTGCCGCCAGGGCAGCAGCCAGCGCAGACACATTCTCGGAATTGAAGAGGGTGAGGTGGCCTCCGGGCACTGGCACGATTTCCAGTCCGCCGCCGGCATACTCGCGCCAACCGTAGTCTTCCGGCCACTGGACCTTGTCGCTCAAGCTTATCGCCTTGAAGAGGGTCAGCTTGCCGTGGAAGCGTCGCGGTTTGTAGGCCTGCATGGCGCGCCAGTTCTCCTCGCGCACTTGCACGCGGCGCAGGTCGCTGTGCGCCTCCGCCGGACCGCTGCCGAAGGCTTCGGCCAGCTCGGCCTTCACGCGGCGGTTGGTCGCGATGCCCTCGGCGATCCGTTCGCGCAGGCGCTCGAGACGCGCGGGCAAGGGCAAGTCGTGCTGCTGCTGCCAGAAGGCATTGAAGCGGCCGGTCAGCGTGTAACGCTTGGCGGGAGCGACCGGATTGTGGGTGTCGAAGAGTCCGACGAATTCTACCTGATGTCCGCGCTCCTGGAGGATACAGGCCATCTCGTGCGCGACCACGCCGCCGAAGGAATAGCCCGCGAGGCGATAGGGACCGCCGGGCTGCACCTTCAGAAGCATTTGCACATAAGCCGCTGCGGTCTCTTCGACCGACCCTGGATGGATGGGCCCGCTATTGCTGAGGTTCAGGGACTCGATCGCGTGCAGCGGGTAGGACTTTGGCATCTTCTCCGCCAGATCGCGGTAGAAGAGCACCCCTCCATCACCGCCATGCAGGCAGAAAAGAGGAGTGCCACTGCCCTCCGGGGAGAGCGTGACCAAGTGACCTTTGCCCTTGGAGGCCGCAGCCGGAGTTGCCGCGATGTCTTGGGGCGCGAGCAAGGCGGCGAGGCGAGCCACCGTGGGATGATTCAAGAGCGCAGCAAGCGGCAAGCTTTGGCCAAACTCGCGGTTCAGCCGCGAGAATAGGCGCAGCGCCATTAGCGAGTGGCCACCGAGCGCGAAGAAGTCATCATCGCGGCCGATTTCCGGAACTTGTAGTAGTTCGCTCCATAGTGCGGCGAGCTTTTGTTCGGTTTCGCCCTGCGGTGGGGAGAAGGGCTTGCTCTCGCTGGCCGCCGCCTGCGCGGGGTCCGGCAGCGCGGCGACGTCGATCTTGCCATTTGCGGTGACCGGGAACTGCTCCACCAGCGCCACGCCGTCCGGGCGGAGATAGGCAGGTAGGCGTGTGGCCAGCCATGCCGAGAGGGAGTTGGCATCCAGCAGGCTGCCCTGCTCGGTCATCACCCAAGCGAGGATCCGCTTCGTTTCCGAGCTGGCGCCGCGTACCGCTACCTTCGATTGGCGGACCTCGGGATGCGAGGCGAGCGCAGCCTCGATCTCGCCTAGTTCGATGCGGAAGCCGCGGACCTTTACCTGTTGGTCGCGCCGGCCGATGAATTCGATCGTGCCATCCGCCAGCCAGCGGCAGAGATCTCCGGTACGGTAGAGCCTGGAGCTTTGAGCGGAGAGCGAGGGGTTCGAAATGAAGCGCTCTGCTGTCAGGGCTGGATCGTTGTGATAGCCCAGCGCGAGGCCGTCGCCGCCGGTGAGCAGTTCCCCAGGGATGCCGGCGGGTAGTGTGCGGCCCTGTTCATCGACGATGTAGACTGTGGTATTCGCAATCGGGCGGCCAATCGGAATCGATGGCCGTTCGCAATCCTCCAGCGAGATCCGGTGGCATGCGGTGAAGGTGGTATTCTCGGTGGGCCCGTAGCCATTGATCAGCGTGGTGCCGGGCAGCATCTCCAGCGCGCGGCGCACGTGTGGCACAGAGAGGACGTCGCCGCCCGCGAGCAAGTAACGTAGGCCGCGCAGGGCCTCCGCGTGCTCTTCAATCATCACTTGGAACAAGCCCGCGGTGAGCCACAGGGTGGTCACGCCCTGCTCCCGCACGGCGCTCGCGATTTCTTGCAAGCCGGTCCCGCCGGAGGGGATCACCAGCTTGCCGCCATTCAGCAGCGGGCCCCAGATCTCCACTGTGGACGCATCGAAGGACAAGGGCGCGGCCTGCAGAAAGACGTCCTCCGGCGTGATCGAAATAAAGTCGCAACCGCGCACCAAGCGCAGCACCGCACGATGCGGCACCAATACGCCCTTCG
Source organism: Haloferula sp. BvORR071 (assembly GCF_000739615.1). Taxonomy (GTDB): domain Bacteria; phylum Verrucomicrobiota; class Verrucomicrobiia; order Verrucomicrobiales; family Akkermansiaceae; genus Haloferula. The sequence goes on along the minus strand of NZ_BATP01000020.1, from coordinate 50,280 downwards.
GCGTGCCAGTCGAGCCGGAGGTGAAGAGCAGGTAGGCCGGATGCTCAGCTCCGAACAACGGCTCCGGCGTGGCGTTGAAGGGTGAGGCGTGACCCGCTTGAGGGATCTCGACCACCTTGCCGTGCCATCCTTCGAAGGTTCCACTGCAGCCGGGCGCCGCGAGTGCCAGCTTTGCGCTGCTCTCCTCTAACAGCAGCGTGAAGCGCTCCGCCGGATAGTCCGGATCCAGCGGCACATAGGCACCGCCAGCCAGCAGGATGCCTAGCAGGCCGGTGATCATCTCCGGTGATGGCTTGGCGCTGAGTGCCACCAATTCTCCAGCGCGCAGGCCAGCGCCTTCCAGTTTGGATGCGATGGCAGAGGCTTCCGTCAGCATCTGCCAGTAGGTGAAGGACCTCGATCCATACACCAGTGCGGTCCGCTCCGGATTCGCCTTCGCCGTTTCGATGAACAGTGCCGCGATATTGGAATCGCGTGGATACTCACTGGTGCTTCCCGCCCACTCGCCGAGGATCGTTTGCTTTTCCGCCGGCGTCAGGATTTCCAGCTGCGAGATCGGCTTGGCCGGATCCGCCGCGATGTTCTCCAGCAGCTGCCGGTAGTGGCCGAGCATCCGCTCCGCCGTGGCTCGGTCGAAGAGATCGCTGCTGTAGTCGCAGGTCACCCGCCAACCTTCGGCCCGCTCGACCATGAAGAAGTGCAGGTCGAAGATCGCGCCCGGTGAGCGCGAGGGGATCGGGATCAGCTCGACTCCGCCAAAGCGCCCGGCCTTCGCGAAAGAACGCTGGTGCGTGAAATTCACTTGGAACAGCGGATTGCGGCTCGGATCACGCTCCGGTTTGACCGCTCTCACCAGGCACTCGAAGGGCAATTCCTGGTTCTCCACCGCCTCCAGCGCGGTATCCCGCACTTGGCAGAGCAGCGACTCGAAAGGAGGGTCGCCAGAGAGATCGCTGCGCAGAATCAGCGAGTTGATGAAAACCCCGATCAGTGGCTCCAGCTCGGCACGCGTGCGACCTGTGATCGGCGAGCCGATCGCGATGTCCGTGCTGCCACTGTAGCGGTGGAGCAGGGTCTTGTACGCCGCGAGCAGTAGATGATAGAGCGTAGCCCCGTGACGCGAGGCGATCGCTTGCAGCCGCTGGGTCAGCTCCTTCGGCAGCAGGGCGGAGATCAGATCACCGCTCCAAGTCTTCACCGGAGGCCGCGGCCGGTCGGTTGGCAGGTCCAGCTCGGTCATCCCGGCCAGACGCTGCTTCCAATAGGCCAGTTGCTTGGCGATCTCCGGCCCGGCCAGGAACTCCTTCTGCCACACGCTGAAGTCGCCATACTGGATCGGCGGCGCATCGAGTGGGCAATCGCGGCCCTCGAAATAGGCCTGATAGATCGTCGCCAGCTCTTCAGTCAGCACCGTCATCGACGAGCCGTCGAAGAGCGCATGATGCACCGTGACATGCAAAATGTGCACCGTGGTCGAGAGCCGCACCAGCTCTGCCCGGAAGGCCGGACCGGTCGCTAGATGGAAGGGCCGCTGCGCCTCGATGCTGCCTAGGAGATCCGCCTCCGCCTGCCGCTCGTTCTCCGGGAGCGCCGTGAGATCGTGCAGCGGCAGCGTCAAGTTCGCATTTGGCCGCACGATCTGCAGCAGCTCGCCCTCATCTTCCTCGAAGTGCGTCCGCAGTGCCTCGTGGCGCTCGATGATTGTTCGCAGGCTCCGCTCTAGCAGGCCAAGCTCGAGCGGCCCTTCCAGACGGAACCGCATTGGGATATTGAATGCCGTGACCTCAGGCTGCAGCAGCTCGAGGTACCAGAAAACCTGCTGCGCGATCGACGCCGGGAAGGCAAGCAGCTCCTCACCATCCCCGGCAGGGGCAGCAGTCGCGTCTTGGGTCTGGGGCGCTTGGCTCATCGGGCTGGAGGAGAGGATGAACACGATTGGTGGAACTTGGGAATTCCGGATTCGCGTTAGGACTTCCGGCGGTAGGCATCGCGGTTTACCCGCTGGATCGTGCTTCCGGCCGCAGCCGGCTCCGGTGCTGCGGTTAGATCCGCGGCGATTGCCGCAATATTGCGGTGCCGGAAGACCTGCGCTGGGGTGAGCTTCAGTCCGGCACGGGTCGCCCTCGTGCTAATCTGGAAGATCAGGATCGAATCGCCACCGAGCTCGAAGATGTCATCCGTGGCGCCGATCTCCTTCAAGCCGAGCACCTGCTTCCAAATCTCGACGAGCTGGCGCTCGGTCTCGTTCTTCGGTTGGGCAATGTCGCGGGCGGAGGCTTCTTCACCCACACCCGGGGCAGGCAGGGCCTTGCGGTCTACCTTGCCATTGGGCGTAAGCGGGAAGTTCTCCAGCACCACGAATGCCGTCGGCACCATATAGTCCGGCAGTTTGCCCGTCAGGTGCAGCCGCAGCAGTGCGGGCAGCTCGCCGCCCGATGCGCTCGGTGCGTCTTGCCACGGCACATTCGCGAGCGGAGCCGGCGTCGATTGGATCGGCCACAGCGGCAACGCTCCGCTGCCCGCGGGAAGGAAGATCACGTCGATCAGGCCTGCCGTGCCATTGCCCCGCCAGCGGACATGTGCCCGGTAGCCGGTGGACTCCGCCACGGCGAAGAGCGCCTCCGCGGAAAGCGCATTGCCAGGAACGCCAGGGGCGAAGGGCAGTGGCCCATCTTCCGGTGAATGTTCCAGAGCCCGCAGGAAACCCAGTGGTGAATTCAAGCGCACATCCGGAATGCCCGCGATCGCCAGCTCATCCGGGCCTTCCGCCAAAATCGCTTCAAGCTGTTCCAAATTCAGTCGCTCCCATTGCCGCCACTTGGTCACCAGTTGCACCGCCGGTTTCTCGCCGATGTGGAGAATCACGTCGTAGTGATAAGTCGTCGTCTCATTCGCCATCCGGCCGCGGCGCAGTTGGATCTCCGCATGGGCAAGCCCAGGAACATCCACGCGATCGAACCACGCAGGATCGAGCGACAGCTCGGTCTCACGCGCCAATCTCTGTGCCACCTTTTCACGCAACTGTCGGCACGTGGTGCCATCAGGCGAGCGCTCGCGTAGAATCTCCGCATGGTGGGCCGCCAGCAGCGCATTGCTCTGGATGTCGCCCAGGAAAATACGCCCACCGGGTCTCAGGCACTTCGCCGCGCCCTGAAGCACCTTCGCGAGGTAGTTGGCATCGGGGAAATACTGCGCCACCGAGTTGATCACCACGGTATCGAAATACTGCGCGGGAATATCCGTGAACTCATCCGCCGGACGGTGGAAGAACTTCAGGTGAGGGTGCGGCCAATTCTTTCGCAGCGCCTCGATCGCCACCTCGGAAATGTCCGATGCCCAGTAGACCTCGGTCTCGCTCGCGAAGCGCGACAGGATTTGCCCCGTGCCACAACCGATCTCGTAAATACGGCGCGGACCATACTTCCGCAACCGCGCTGCCGTCGCATCGATCCACTCGCCGACCTGGGCGTCGATATCCGTCGCGCCGGCCCAACCAGCGATCACCGAATCCAGCCGATCCAGCCTGTCGCTGCCCGATTGGTCGATCGCGGATTTGTAGAGCAGATCCCACTGGTCGCGCCAGATCGCCGTGCCGTCGCTGCCGTTGCCACCATTGGCACCGGTCTTCACATAGGCAATGAGGCGGCCGTCATTTACATGCGCCACTGCCTGCGCCACCGCCGGGTGTTGCTCAAGGTGAGTTTCAATATCCCCCAGCTCGATCCGGAAGCCGCGCACCTTCACTTGGTGATCCATGCGGCCCAAGCATTCGATGCTGCCATCTGGCAACCAGCGCGCCAAGTCACCGGTGCGATACAGCCTCACACCCTGCAGCGTGATGAAGCGGTCCGCGGTCAGGTCCGGGCGGTCATGATAACCTTCCGCCAAGCCATCGCCGCCGATCAATAGTTCACCAGCGATACCCACCGGCTGCGGCAGCATCGCATTGTTCACGATATACACCTGCGTATTGTCGATCGGGCGACCGATCAATACCGGGCCTTCACCCGCGAAAACCTGCGCCGTGGTCGACCAAATCGTCGTCTCGGTCGGGCCATAGACATTCCAGATCTCGCCGCACAGGGGAGCCAGTCGGTTCACCAAATCGCGTGGCACCGCTTCTCCTCCGACCAGGGCTTTGAAGCCCGGCTTGCCGCTCCAGCCACCCTCTAGCAAGAGCCGCCAGGTCGCTGGCGTCGCCTGCAACACCGTGATATTCTTGCTCGAAATGGTCTCAGCAAGGCGGTTGCCGTCGATCGTGATCTCCCGTGTCGCGATCACCACTTCAGCACCCGTCGTCACCGGCAGGAAGATCTCCAGCCCCGCGATGTCGAAGGACAGTGTTGTCACCGCCAGCAACACATCATCCGGCCTCAGGCCCGGCTCACGGCGCATCGAGTTCAGGAAATTCACCACCGCACGGTGCGGGATCCGCACGCCCTTCGGTCGACCGGTCGAGCCGGAAGTGAAGATCACATAGGCGGTATCCTCGCTATCGACTTTCACCGAAGTAAACCCGGAAGCATCGCCCGGAATCTCATCCGCCAGCAACACGGTCGCCTGCGAGGCCGGTAGCTCGCGGTGCAGCGACGTCTGCGACAGGATCACCGGCATGTGCGCATCCTCCACCATGAAGGCCAGCCGCTCCGCTGGGAAACTCGGGTCCATCGGCACATAGGCCGCGCCGCACTTCAGGATCGCCAGCAGGCCCGCGACCATCTCGGTCGAGCGTTCGAGGTGAATGCCCACCAGGTGGCCGCGCTTTACGCCTGCGATTTGCAAGCGCGCCGCGATCGCATTCGCCCGGAGCTCCAGCTGGCCGTATGTCAGGGCCTGCGAGCCACAGCTCACGGCCGCCTTCTCCGGCACCCGCGCCGCGACATGCGAGATCAAGCAAGGGAGGGTAGCCGTGCGCGGATACTCCCGCTGCGTCGCATTCCACTCCACCAGAACCTGCTTGCTCTCGGTCGCCGCCAGGATCGGCAGCGATTGCAGCGCGGTATCGCCATCCGCGGTCACGCTCTCGATCAGTTGCTCGAAGCAGCCGAGCCAGCGGCGGATTGTCGCGGCATCATGCAGGTCGGTGTTATACTCGCACTCCACGATCATCCGCTCGTCGGTCTGCACGAGGTTGAAGAAGAGGTCGAAGTTGACGTGGCGCTTCGGATTCGTCGCCACATCGAAGCCCAGGCCATCGAAGCCGATCTGGTCACTGCCCGACTTGTCGATATTGAACATCACCGTCACCAACGGCAGGCGACTCGTATCGCGCGGCAAGGTCAGTTTCTTCAGCAGGCTGCCGAAGGTGTAGTCTTGGTGATCATAGGCTTCGAGCACCTGTTCCTTCACCTCTGCGGCGAAGGTCCGGAAGGAGCGTTCTGCAGCCGTATTCAGGCGCAGCGGCAGGAAGTTCAGGCAATGCCCCACCAGCTCATCGCGGCCCACGCGGGTCTGACCCGCCGCCGGCACGCCAATCACCAGATCGTCCTGGCCTGTAAGCCGATGCAATAGCGTGGCGAAGGTGCCAAGCAGGGTCGCAAACAAGGTTCCGCCCAGCTTCGGGGATGCCTTCTTGAGCCGTGCGTAGCCCTCCGCATCCAGCGTGATCGCTTCCATCGCACCGGCATAGGTCTTCAGTTGCGGGCGAGCCCGGTCAGTCGGCAGCTCCAGCACCGGGGCACCATTCGAGAACTTGGCCACCCAGAAATTTTCTGCGGCGCCACGCTCCTCGGAATCCTTGTTGGAAAGCTCGAGTCGCGCGTAATCCGCAAAGGACATCGCTGGCGGAAGCATCGGCAGTCGGCTCGCCTTGCGTGCATTGTAGGCCTGCGCCAGCTCCATCAGGATCATCCCGAAGGACCAGCCGTCGCACACCAGGTGATGTGCGGTGAAGAGCAGCTCGTGGCGATCCGCGGTCAGCTTCGCGAGTTGCAGGCGAAGCAGCGGCCCCTGCACCAAGTCGAAGGGCGTGCGGGCCTCATCCTCCTTGGTCTGCGCCCAGTTCATCTCGCGGACATCAGCCGTCAGCGCGGAGAAATCATGCGCCGTCACCGCCGCCTCGCGCGGTGCGGCGTGGAAAATTTGCTGCTGCCCATCCTCGCTGAAGGAGCTGCGCAGCGCCGGGTGGCGTGTCACGATGTCCGCCAGCGCAGTGCGCAGCGCACCCGCATCCAGCTCACCCTCGAAGCGGATCACGTTCGACTCGTTGTAGGAGCAGTTCGCGTCATCTCCCATCATCAGCGAGTGGAAAATCTCACGCTGCGCCTCGGTCGTCAGCGAGACGTCACGCCGCGGGAATACCGTCGGCGCTTCCACCACCGCACTGGAGCCGGGCAAGAAGCCTGCTGCCTGCATGTCGGCCACCGCTTCGGTGAAGCCGCGTATAATCCGGTCGAAATCTTCATCCGTGTGAGCCGTCGTGAAGTAGAGCGGACGGCCCTCCCACACGTGCACCCCGCGCTCGCGCAGGAAGTACCACAGCAGACTCGCATGCTTCAGCTCCGGCGCGTGTTCGATCACCGCGTAGGCACTGAAGTTCGGCAGGCGGATCGGAACCCCGATCGCTGCGAGATAGTCATTCAAGGTGCGGCACAGGCGATCCACCCGCTCCGTCACCTCGATCTGCAAACGTGGGCCTTCACCCTTCAGGTGCTCCACCACGCGCCAAGCCGCGGCCAGTGCCAGCGGATGCCTGACAAAAGTGCCCGCGAAGAAGGTCACGCCGACCTCCGGGAAACTATCATCACCGTAGTTCCAGGCCCCGCCATCAAGCGCATCCATGTACTCGCGCTTGCCGGCCAGGACGCCGATCGGCATGCCGCCGCCGATGACCTTGCCATAGGTCGCCAAGTCCGCATCAACGCCGAAGTATGCCTGCGCACCGCCCGGATGACAGCGGAAGCCGGTCACCACTTCATCAAAGATTAGGGCAGTGCCTGCGGCCTTCGTGATCGCGCGGACCTCCTGCATGAACTCGCGCGGCTGCAGGCCCGGCGCGCGGCTCTGCACCGGCTCGACCATCACTGCCGCCAGCTCATGCGCATGCGCCCGCAGGATCTCCAGCGAGGCCGGATCCGCGTAGTCCAGCACCAGCATGTTCTCCACCAGCGATTGCGGGATGCCCGGCGCGATCGGCTGAGCCTTGTAAACGCCATCCACCCAGGCACCGCGCACCAGCACTTCCTCGAACATGCCGTGGTAGTCGCCGGTGAAATACGCGATCCGCGTCCGTCCCGTGATCGTCCGGGAGAGCCGCATCGCCGCCATCACCGCTTCGGAGCCGGTGTTGCAAAAGGTCGCGCGATCCATGTTCGTCAGCTCGCAGATCGCCTTGGCGAGCTTGCCCGCGATCGGCGACTGCGGCCCGATTTCGATGCCGGTCTTGAGCTGCTTCTCGACTGCCTCGATCAACCAATCCGGCGAGTGGCCGAAGAAGTAGGTGCCGAAGCCCATCGTGATATCGACATACTCATTGCCGTCGAGGTCCCAGATCTTCGCGCCCTTCGAACGCGCGGAAACGATCGGATAGACCATCTCCTTCCACAGCGATTTGAAGCCCGCGACCGCGCGCGGGTCCGCATAGTGCTCGCGGTGTTCTGCAGTATAAGCCTTCGAGGAAGCAGTCTTGCGGACGTAGCGGCTGATCAGCTCGCTCAGGGCCTTGTCCTGCGTCTCGGTCAATCCACCGTTCTCGCCCTTGTCGATCGGCTTGAAGGGGCCAAAGCGGGTGTTGGTGACGGCATTGCGCGTGTGGCCCACGGGCCACTTCACCGCGGGAAGATTGCCGCTGGCAGCCGGAGCAACCGCAGCCGGTGTCGCGCCCCGCTGGGATTCCAACAGTGCCTGCATCAGTTGAATCTGATTCGCCATCAGTTGCTCGATGGTCGTGCCACCGTTCGCTGCGGGCGGAAGTAAGGCGGCTGTCGTAGGCGCAGCCACCACCCGAGCCGCCACTGCAACTGGCGCACTCACCACCTCCGCAGGCATCTCCTTGTCGAGGTGCACCGCAATGGCCGCCACCGACGAAAGCTCGCCCAACATCTGCCGGAAGGTGATCTTCACGCCGAATCGCGATTGGATCGCCTGCGCGGCTTGAGTCAGGAAAAGCGAATCGAAGCTAAGTTCAGTGAAGGTCGCGGCATCGTCCTCCACGGCCACGCCGGAGAGATCGAGGACAATCGCGCGCAGCTTTGCGGCAAGATCAGGACGGCGGTCAGCGGGGGCAGACATGACAGGGGGGCTTGGGGGAAGAGCAGAAACGGAAAGGGGGGACGGAACGGCAACACCCGCAGGCGCGGCCACCGGAGCTTCGACTTCAACGGATTTGTCGATCCAGAAGCTCTGGCGCTCGAAGGGGTAAGTCGGCAGGTGCACGCGTGCGCGCTCCTGTCCGGCGAAGAAGGCGGTCCAGTCCAGCGTCGTGCCAGCCTTCCAGAGTTCGCCGGCGGCATTCAGCAGATCCGCCAGGTCGTTCGCGGTGTTAGAAGCAGGCAGGGTGGAGATCACCGTGGCGCCACCCTTGTCCGGATGCTGCCGTGCAAATGGCCCGAGCGCCTGCCCTGGCCCGACTTCCAGCAAGACCAGGCCTTGCTCCGCATAGGCGGTTGCCAGCGCATCAGTGAAGCGCACCTCATGCCGCAGCTGCCGCGCCCAATAGGAGGCGTCGGCCAGCGTCGTCGCATTCATCGCCTTGCCCGTGCAAGTCGAGATCCAGGGAATCGTCGGCGCATTCGTCCTCACCTTCGCGGCCTCTGCCGTGAAGGGCGCCACCATCGGCTCCATCATCGCCGAGTGGAAGGCGTGTGAAGTCTTCAGCAGGCGGCTGACAATCTTCTTCTCCTCCAGCTCAGCTTGATAGGCCGCGATTGCCTCATGCGAGCCGGACACCGTGCAAAGCTTCGGCGAATTGATTGCCGCCAAGTAAATTCCTTCCGGCAGCGCCAGTTCATCCACGCCCTGCCGCACCGCCAGCATCGCTCCTGAAGGCAGCCCCTGCATCAGGCGTGCACGCACCGCCAGCAGACCCAGCGCATCCGGCAAAGAGAAAGTCCCAGCCAGCACCGCCGCGACATACTCGCCGACGCTATGTCCGATCAGAAGACAAGGCTGAACGCCCCAGGACATCCACAGCTTTGCAAGCGCATACTCCACCACGAAGATGCACGGCTGCGTCAGCCAAGTCTGGTGAATTCGCTGTTCCGCCTCATCGCGCGTGGCTTCCGAAGGATAAAGCGTCTCCCGGATATCCAATCCCAGATGCCCTTGCAGCAGCGAGGCGCATATATCCACCGCCTCGCGGAAGGCTGGCTCCGCAAGCAACTCACGGCCCATGTTCAAATACTGCGAACCCTGACCGGGAAACAGAAACGCAACCTTCGCCGCCTTCGGCGCAGCGCTCGACTTCGCGCCCTCCCGCAGCTTCGCAACCGCCTCTTCCACACTCCCTGCCACCACATGGCGGCGGAAGGGAAAGGCACGTCGGCCCATCGCCAGCGTATACGACACATCGGAAAGCCCTGTGGAGTGCGGTGGCACGACACCGCTTTGGCTTGGGGAAGACTCACTCTCCGCCGATCCGGTTCCGCCCACCGCAGCATCACCAACCCGGAGCGAAAGCGGTGTCATGCCACCGCACTCCATATGAGCCGCAAGGTTCGCGGACATCGCCTCAAGCGCCGTGGCCGTCTTGGCGGACAAAACAAACAACTCTTGCTTCCTCCCTCCACTCGTCGCCGTCACCTCCGGCGCCTCCTCCATCACTACATGCGCATTCGTTCCACCCACACCGAAGGCGCTGACGCCCGCAATCCGCGGCGTACCATTCTTCAACCACTCCTTCATCTCCGCCACCGGAGCCAGGGGGCTATTCGCAAAATCAATCCGCGGATTTGGCGCGGTGAAGTGCAGCAAAGCCGGGATCTTCCCAAACCGGAACTGCTGGATCGTCTTAATAAGACCAGTCACCCCCGCCGCCACATCCAGATGCCCGATGTGAGTCTTGCCCGTCCCGATCGCGCAATACCCATTTCCAACCGCACCACCATCGCGGAACGCCTTTGTCAGAGCCGCGATCTCAATCGGATCGCCGAGCGGTGTCCCTGTGCCATGCGCCTCAATATAGGAAACCTGCTGCGGGCTCACCCCCGCGGATGCCTGCGCCAAGGCAATCACCTCCGCTTGTGCGTTCAATCCCGGCGCGGCAAAGCCAATCTTGTCCGAGCCATCGTTGTTCACCGCCCAGCCCTTGATCACCGCCAGGATCGGATCGCGGTCCGCCACCGCTTCACTCAAGCGCTTCAGCAGGACCACGCCGCAGCCGTGCCCGAAGACAGTGCCATTTGCACCTTGATCAAAAGCCCGCACCGTGCCGTCGCCCGACACCATGCCTTCCTCGGTATAGAGATACTCACGCTGCTGCGGGAAGCTGATCGAAACCCCGCCCGCCAGTGCCATGTCGCACTGATACGTCAGCAATGAGGTGGCCGCCTGGCAGATCGCCACCAGCGAGGTCGAGCACGCCGTCTGGATCGTCATGCTCGGGCCGCGCAAGTTGAGCTTGTAGCTCACCCGCACCGGCAGGAAGTCCTTGTCATTGCCGAGCATCGTCTGGTACTCGGCCACCTGGTAGTTCTTCGCCAGCTCCTTGGCCTTGCCCAGATTGTGCAAGAGATAGGAGTTCAAGCTCAGACCTGCGTAAACGCCGATCATGCCCGCATAGGCATGCGGATCGTAGCCGCCATGCTCAATCGCTTCCCACGCGCACTCCAGGAATACCCGGTGCTGCGGGTCCATCAGCTCGGCCTCCTTCGGGTAGATCCCGAAGAAAGAAGCATCGAACATGTCCGGCTTGTCGAACATGCTACGGGCCCCCACATACTTGCTGCCATCGCTCTCCACGCGGCTCTCGAAGCGGGTGATGCTATCCTTGCCCGCGATCAGGTTCTGCCAGAATTCATCCGGATTCCCCGCACCGGGAAAACGCCCGGACATGCCGATCACCGCGATCGCTTCTGCTGGGGGGAGCTCTTCGTTCATCGGATATTGTTAGCGGGGGGAAGGGCGACGGAAACGCGCGAGGCCTGCCTGTTGCAGTCGCGCGCGATCTTGCGCGCTTGAGGTGGTGGCCGCCGCTTGGGGCGAAAGGAAATCTGCCAGCGCCTTCGCGCTCGGCCGTGCAAAGAGATCCGTGATCGCCAGCTCCTTGCCGCTCATCTCGCGCAGCTTCACGTGCATCACGGCCAGGTGAATGGAAGTGCCACCGAGATCGAAGAAGTTCGCCTCAGGATCGCTGACCTCTTTCTCTAGCAGATCGCTCCATAGTCCGAGAATCCGCTCCACCAGCGAGCCATCATTTGTCCGATGAAACCCATGGGAGCTATTCTCCTCAGTAGCTAAAGCCAAGCGATCGATCTTTCCATTCGGGGTAAGCGGAAAGCTGTCCCGGAAAACAAACTCACCCGGGATCATGTAGGCAGGCAGCTTCGTCGCGAGATGGGTCTTCAGTTCCGCCGCCGTTGCCGTGCCCCGCACATGTGCCGTCAGCCGGCCATCGCGCGCCAGCACTACGGCTTCCCGCACGGCTTCATGAGTATCCAGTGCGATCTCGATCTCGCCGAGCTCGATTCGATAGCCATTCACCTTCACCTGGTGGTCGGCCCGCCCGCGGAACTCCAGAGTCCCGCATGGCAACCGCCGCGCCAAGTCACCCGTGCGATAGACCCCGCCGGCCAGCGCGAAAGCCTTCCGAGTCCGCTCCGCATCGTTGAGATAACCGCCACCGAGACCAATGCCCGCAATGCACAGCTCGCCCATCTCGCCATCCGGCACTACCGCCAGATCCTCATCGCGAATCGTCACCCTCACATTCGGGATCTCATGTCCCAGCGGCACGAAGCCAAAGGCATCCAGATTCCGCCCTTGCATTCGGTAGAAGGCGCAGATGTCCGTGCACTCAGTGGGCCCATAGGTATTCACCACCTCCGCCGCGCCAGTTTCCAGCCAGGCGCGCAGGCGCGGAATCGAAATCGGCTCGCCGCCCAGTACCGCGAAACGCACGCTCGCCAACGCCGCCCCATCCGCTTCCACCAGCGGGTAGAAGGCACTCGGCGTGCAATTCACCAGCGTGATGCCATGACTGCGCATCATCCTGCTGATACGGGAGATATCGTAGGTCGTGCCCTCATCCAGCACCAGCAGGCCACCGCCTAGCAGTGGCGCGAAGAAATTCTTCTGCGTCAGGTCAAAGCTCGGCGAGCTGATCACCAGCGTCCTATGATCCGCGCCCAGTTCCGCCAGGTACCATTCCACCAGATTGGCAAAGCCCTTGCGGAAGACCGATGCCGCTTTCGGTTGACCGGTGGAGCCCGAGGTGAAGATCGCATACATCGGATCCTCCGCCGTCGCGAAGCTGCTCACCGGGGCAGGGGAGAGTTCCTCCAGCGCCGCATCATTCACGTCCACCGCCGTCGCATTGAAGTTCCCCGCCAGCTCCGGCAGCGTGATCACCAGCTTCAGTCCCGCCGCGGCCACCATGTGGTCCAGTCGCTCGCGCGGGTAGCCGGGATCGAGCGGCACATAGGCCCCGCCCGCCTTCACCACCGCCAGCAGCGCCACGATCAATTCGATCGAGCGGCCCAAGCCAATCCCCACATAGACACCGGGGCACACACCCATGGTCTGGAGATGCCGGGCCAGACGATTCGCGCGCGCCTCGAGATCAGCCGCGCTCAGGCTTCGCTCGCCTGCCACGATCACCGTTTCATCCGGTGCCCGGCGGGCTCGGGCTTCAAAAGGGGCAAGAAATCGGTCGAGCAGAAGCAGGGCTTCCTGCGCTTGGGGGACAGCGGTCATGGGGGGCTGGCGACGGGGGGGTGGGTGCAGTGAAAATATTGAAAAACCGACGGTCTGGCAATCCGCGCGATCTCCTTCTCATTCTCATCGCTCCAGCGGTGGGAAGGGCTCTTGGATGGCCAAAATCCGCCGCTGGAACGTGCTAACTTCCTTCTATCAGGAAGTCACATGGAGGGCATTACGTGATCTCGTAAGGTTTGGAATTTTGAAATTCCTTGCCTTCGAGGGGGTGGAAATTTTAGGATCTGCCCGCTGTTTCCCGTTCGCATGTCCCGTCGCACGCCCCAAACCCCCCGGGTGTTGCCATCTCTCCTTGTTGCCAATCTGGCGGCCGGGCTGGTGGCTTCTGCTCCCGGCGAGGAGGTGCATTCCACTGCTCCCGGTCGCTTGAGCGGGGAGGTGGACAGCGCGATTGTGCCCCGTGGCAGCGGCTACCGCTTTGACCCTCAGGCCGGTGAGGTCCGCGAGCAGGAGCTCCAGATGGGCGTCAATGTCTCCGCTGCCTACGAGAGCAATATCTACCTCAGTGCCCGCCGCCCGGAGTCGGATACGGTGATCCGCGTCTCACCGGCGATCGCCTATCGCCGTGGTGACAAGAACACGGGCGAGGGCGGCTACCTCCAGGTCGCCTACAAGCCCACCGGCGTCGCCTACCTCGACCACAGTGACAACGACCGCGTCGACCAGGTCGCCGAATGGGATCTCGGCTGGCGCGGCAAGAAGACCCAGATTTCTTGGCAGGGCTCGGTCGGCCAGCTCGGCGATGCCACCGCGGATACCGGCACCCTCACCGACCGCACTGAACTTTCGACTGCGGTCCGCATAGCCTGGTCAGTTCGCGAGAAGGTCAGCGTCGAAGCCGGCGGCGGCTACGAATCCATTTCCTACGACTCCTCGCGGTTCGCGGACTCCAGCCACACCTTCGGTGAGGTCGCCCTGCGCTACACCCACTCGCCCAAGACCCGCCTTGGTCTGATCTACCGCGGCGGCAACTTCGAGGTGGATGGCGCAGGCAAACAGACCGTCCACCGCGTCACCGGCCGACTTGAGTGGATGCCCACCCAGAAGGTTGCCGTCGACCTTGAGCTCGGTGGCGAGCACCGCAGCTTCGACAATGGCTCGGACACCAACCCGGTTCTCGAAGGTCGTGTCGGCTGGATGCCCCGCGAAGGCACCGAGTTCTACTTGAATGGCTACCGCCGCGAGCAGGCCTCTGCCTACACTCCGGGCCAGAACTACTCCCAGACCGGCGTCGCGCTCGGCATCGCCCAGCGCCTCGGCGAGAAGTGGAGTGCGCGCTTGGAAGCCGGGGCGGAGCGTGCTAGCTACACTCAGGTTTCCGGCACCGCCCCCGCGGGCCGCGTGGATAACATCCACTTCATTCGTCCTGCGCTCGAGTACCGTTTCACAGACGATTTCAGCATGGGCCTGTTCTACCGCTATTCGGAAAATTCCTCGAATCGCCCCGGCCTCGGTTACGACAGCCACACAGCCGGCGTCGAAATGGGCTACCGCTTCTGATCGATCCCCCAAGCCCCCCCACTTATGAATGTGAAGATCTTTCTGATCCTTGCCGCCTTGGCGGGGATCCTCGCGGCCATTACTGGTCGCGCCGCCGGCCAGTCGACTCCCACCCGTTCCTCGGGCGTGATCGGCCAGCGCGACAATGTGGAGATCCGCGTCTTCCGTCAGGATGACCTGACCACCAGCGGCCAGCTCTCGCCGAATGGCAGCATCAGCATACCTTTGATCGGCGCAGTAAAGATGGCTGGCCTCACCACCGACCAGGCTGCCGCCGCCATCACCGCCAAGCTCAAGGATGGCTACCTCGTGAATCCGCAGGTCAGCGTCACCATTGAGGCCCGCGTGCGCCGCAGTGTCACCGTCTTGGGACAAGTCCAGAATTCCGGCGTCTTTGAGATCCCTTCCGATCGCAAGCTCACCTTGGTCGAGGCCATTGGCATGGCTGGTGGCACTACCCGCATCGCCAATATCAAGAAGATCACCCTCAAGCGCGGCGGCTCGGTCCAGACCCTCAGCCTCAAGGACATCACCGCGGGCAAGGCGGACGATATCACGCTCCGCGATGGCGACGTCCTGAACGTCCCGGAGAGTATCTTCTGATTTTTCCATCTTCCCCCCAGCCCCGTCCCATGGCTTCCCCCCGCAAACCGGACCATTTCCTGACCAATTCGCCGCCCAAGGCTGAACTGGCGGCCTCCAGCCCCACGCTCTATCTGCCGAAGGTGGAAGCCGGTCGCCTCCTCGGCATCCTCATCCGCCGCGGCTGGATCGTCGTGCTCTGCATGGCCGCGGCCATCGGCGCGATGGTTCTCTACACCCAAAAGGCACCAAAGATCTACATTTCCACCGGCTCGGTGGAAGTCGGCACCCGGGTCTCGGACGCCATGGGCACGGACTTCGGCCGGGAGGACACCAAGGATCTGGAGCAACTCCGCACTATCGAGCGCAACATGGCGTCGCGTGAGGTGATGCTGCGTGTGGTGAAGTCCAACCAACTCGCCAAGGCGACCGACTTCGCTCCGGCTGGTACCACGGACCAAGGTCTCATCGGCATCCTCCTCGGCCGCTTGCGGGTAGAGCTCGACCGCGGCACCCGCGTCGTCGAGATCTCCGTGGAGGACACGGATCCGGTCCGTGCCAAGGAGCTCGTCGAGTCGATCGTCGCGGAGTACCAGCTTGCCAGCAGAGAGCGCCGCGAGGGAACCGCCCGCAAGGCCAGCGAAGGCTTGGCCGTGAAGGAAAAGGAGCTGCGTGGTGTCATGGATGAGGCCGAGCAAGGCCTGCAGTCTTTCCGCGAAGCCCATCCCATCCCGGGCCTTGAAGGCCGCGAGGGCAGTGCGGTTGCGGGTGATCCCCTCGGCAACCTCAATACCCAGCTCACTCAAGCCAAGTCCGAGCGCCTGCGCCTGGAAGCGGAGTACGAAGCCTTCAAGAAGTTCGATCCCGAGGATCCAGACGCGATCGCAGGCATCGGCCGCAGCACTCATGCCGATGAAGTGATGTCCCGGGTCCGGGCCTTGCAGGCCAAGGAATTGGAGTTCACGACGGCCAAGGAGACCTACCTGCAAAAGCATCCGGTCTACAAGGCGCTGTCGGCCGAAGTGGCGAAGCTGAAACAGGATCTGGCCGAATCCGTCCGCTCGGCCGGTGAGGCCTTGGAAAAGAGCTATCACGTCGCGATGGAGAACGAGCACAAGCTCTCCGACGAAGTGAACAATGCACGCACCGCCGCAGTCGGCGTGGATGGCCTGCGCGCGCAGTTCGACAAGCTCCGCCGCGATGCCGAGGCTGCCCGCGATTTGCACGCCTCCGTGGACAAGCGCTTGCGCGAGGCCACCATGGCTGGCTCGCTGACCGCTTCTGCCATCGATTGGCGGGACGTCCCCTTTGTCCCTGAAAAGGCCGCCCGTCCGGCCAAGAAGGTGCTTTTCCCGGTGGCCGCCCTTGCAGGCATGCTCGGCGGGCTGGTGCTGATGGTCGGCACCGAGCTGCGCGATGGCCGCGTGCGGGATGCCGCCGCTGCTGCCCGCGCTACCGGCTCCCCGCTCCTCGCGAGTCTCCCGGCCATACAGTCCGGCAGGGAGGGGGACATGGTCCTGCTTTCCGATCCCGGCTCCCCGGTGGCTGAGGCCTTTCGCCGCCTGCGCGCGGTCTTGCTGCCGCCGCCGGCCAAGCCAAATGCCCGCACCGTCCTCTTCACCAGCGCCCTGCCCGGCGAGGGGCGCTCGCTCTGCGCGATGAACTACGCGGCTTCCCTTGCCATGCAGGGCCAGCGGACCCTGCTGCTGGACGCGGACATGCGCCGTCCCGGCCTCAGCCGCCAGCACGTGAATGGCCATACCGCCGGCCTCGGTGCCTACCTCACCGGTGAGGCGGAGCCAGCCAGCGCCTGCTTCCCCACAGCCCTTCCGAATCTTTACCTGCTCTCGTCCGGTCCCATGCGGGATGACGCCGCGGAGCTGCTTTCCGGCACCCGCCTGCCGGTCCTTTTGGAGGATGCCTTCCGTTGGTTCGATTCGGTGGTGATCGATAGCCCTCCGGTTCTGGCGGTCAGTGATGCCTTGGCCATTTCTCGCTACGCCGACCGCGTTTGTCTGGTGGTTCGTCAGAACGCCAGCGAGCGCCGGGAACTCAAGAAAGCCGCTGATCTGCTCCGCTCATCTGGCGGAAATTTGATTGGATTTGTCTGGAACGAATCTCCGTTCGGGGGCAAAGAAAATGGCGCACCTGAGCCCGTCGTCCCCCTCAGTCATCCGGCTCTTTCCTCGTCCGGATCCGGCGTAACGGTGGCGGCTAGCCCATCGGCTGCAGAGGGTGGAATGTCCGAAATTCCCCCCTCCCCGATCACGTAATAGCGGTCCCGCTAGATTTTGTTAGTTCTTCACCCAGTTGCGGCTCCCCCGTCGTAGCAGGATCCCCCCCGATCCGGAAAAATCCCCCTACATCCCCCCGAACCATGAATTGTGCACCCCCGGCACCATCCGTGGAGACGTCTGCTTCCCCGGCAGCGCCCCCCCCGGACCTCTCGATAGACGAGAATCCGAACACTTTTGCCCTTCGACACCGTCACCGCCCTTGGGTGGCTCACCAGAAACTCGTCATCACCAGCTTCCTCGGTGATGCCGCGGTGGTTTTCGGCGCGATGATGTTGGCGTACGTCCTGCGCTTCGAATCCGGCCTCCAGAGTTTCGGCGTGGACGATCCCGCCATCAGCCTGCGCGGCTACCTCGGCCACGTCATTTTCGGTGGCTTGATGATGTTGGTGATGCTCGCGAACTTCCGCGTTCACGACCCTCGGAACTATCTCGCGATCCGCAGCACCGTCGTCGTGATCGTGAAGACCTGCGCGATGTGGCTGGTTGGCTTCCTCGGCCTCACCTTGATCCTCAAGATTGATCCGGCGATCAGCCGCGTTTACTGCGTGATCGCCGCGCTGATCTCTGTGGTCATGCTCAGCGCCTGGCGCTGGTTCCTCTATTGCGTGTTGCGCCGCGATTCCTTCGCAAATGCGCTGCGCCAGAAGGCCGTCTTCGTCGGTTGGAATGATGAGTGCAGTCGTGCGATCGAACGCTTCGGTGAAGGCCGCGCCCACCAGATCAATGTGCATGGCGTGATCCTGCCGCCGAATGGCGAGCTCGACTCCGAGCCGCCGGCGGATGTGCCGGTGCTGGGAGGCTACAACGACTTCCGCGAAACCGTCCGCGAGTCTGGTGCCGACCTGATCATGGCGGTGGACGGTTGCATGGACCGCCACCAGATGCTCCTGCTCGCGGAAACCTGCGGCAAGGAGTTCGTCGACTTCAAGCTGGTCCCGAGCTGCTTCCAGATTCTTGTCTCCGGCCTCCAGATCGAAAGCTTCCACGGCATGCCGGTCCTCGGTATCGGCAAGCTGCCGCTTCACCACACCTTCAACAATGCGCTGAAGCGCGGCATCGATATCGTCGGCGCCTTGGTCGGCTTGGTGCTCTTCGCCCCTCTGATCGCGGTTTTCGGGATCTTGGTCCGCATGGAATCCCGCGGCCCGATCTTCTACAAGCAGCGCCGCATCGGCCTGAACGGCCGCCCCTTCAATATCCTCAAGATCCGCTCGATGAAGGTCGATGCTGAGGCCAGCGGAGCTCCCGGCTGGACCGTGAAGGACGACCCCCGCCGCCTCAAGATCGGAGCCTTCATGCGCGAATGGAACATCGACGAACTGCCGCAGTTCCTCAACGTGTTGCATGGCGAGATGAGCCTCGTAGGCCCGCGTCCTGAGCGCCCGGAATTGATCGAGGGCTTCAAGGAGGAAATCCCGCACTACAATGTGCGCCACAACATCAAGCCTGGCGTCACCGGCTGGGCCCAGGTCAACGGCTTGCGCGGTGATACCTGTCTGCGTGAGCGCGTGAAGTTCGATCTCGATTACATCGAGAACTGGAACTTCTTCCTCGATCTTCAGATCCTGGTGATGACCTTCTTCAACCGCAAGGGAGCCTGTTAGAGAGAATCCTTTGAGCGACGAAACTACAGGTCCGGACAGGACGGAACAGGCGGCCCATGCCGCCCACCGCGACCGGTCGATCAAGCTGGCGGTGGTGACCTCCTTCCTCTCGAAGGCGGGCACGGCACTCTTCCAGTTGCTCTCGATCCCGCTGGCAGCACGCGTGCTCGGCCGCGAAGAATTCGGGCTCTACACGACGGTCAATATGACCCTCGCGATGGTCGCGTTGCTGCAAATCGGCGTCGGGCCCTCGCTTGCCCACGGGCTCTCGGCCGCGAAGGCCAAGGGCGACGGCAAGCAGGCCGGGGAACTGGCTTCCACGGCTTTCTTCGTGATGATCGGCATGGCGCTTCTGGCCGGCTTGATCCTCGCCTCGCTGCTGCTGCTGGTGCCGCTGCCGCAGCTGTTTGGCCAAGGCTTCGCTGGCAAGGAGTCCGCTTTGCGTCCTGCTCTCTGGGTTGGCCTCGGCCTTTTTCTTCTGCTCTTCGTTCTCAATCTTACCGAGCGCGTCCGTGAAGGTTTGCTCGAGGCCTCCGTCAATAATATCTGGGGTGCCTTGGGCAATGTGTTGGCTGCCATCGCCGTGGGTACGGGCATTTTTTTCATCCCGCAGGTCTGGTATCTCGTGCTGGCTGTCCACGGCTCGGTGGTGACCGCCAAGGTTTGCAACACGGCTGCCCTGTGGCGGAAGCATCCGGAGATCCGCCCGGCTTGGGCCCAATTCCGCCCGGCCATCGGCAAGCATCTTTTCAGTGATGGCCTCGCCTTCTCCGCCTGCACCCTCGTCACTGGCTACGTCGAATACAGTTTTTGCGGTTGGCTCGTCGGTCATGTGAATGGACCCGCTGCCACCGCGCTCTACGGCGTGTTCGTCTCGATGACCATCATGCAGCTGGGCTTCGTGATGATGCTCAGCACGCCAACTTGGCCTGCCGTCGCGGAAGCTCTTGCCCGCGGTGACAACCACTGGGCCAAGCGCGCCGCCCGTCGTCTCTATCTCTACGGCAGCGGCTTCGCACTATGTTCGTTCGGTGGCCTCGTGCTGCTCGGTCCGCTGCTGCTTCCGCTCTGGCTCGGCAAGGAATTCGCGGACACCCCGCGCACCTTGATCGCGTGCTATGCCACCTATTTTGTCGCCCACGTCTGGCGTCACCTCAATCATGCCATGATGATCGGCAGCGGCCAGATCGGGCGGCTGGCACGGGTGCAGTTTGTGGAGTCTGCTTTGGTTGCCATCGCCGCCATCATCGGCCTGCGCTATGGCGGTATGGGAACGATGCTACTCTGCATGGCTACTGTGATCTTCGCGGTCACCGGCTGTATCTTGCCGCGGCTGGTTGGGCATGGATTGCGCGTCTCCGCGCCCTCGCGCGATCAATCTCCGGGCCTCGGGGCTGCGGCGAAGGCGGGGTGAGCTGGCGGTCTAACCGATAATAGCGGCTGCGCCGCTGTCGTTCGGATGGGTCGGTGGGAATTTGGCCCGTGATTTTATGGGGACCTCTTGATCCAAGGTGAGGGACTTGCTTCCCTCTTCACCCCGCCGCATGAAGACGAAGACCCAATACTACACCGCCACCAGCCTCGACGGATTCATCGCGACTGAGGACGACTCCTTGGAATGGCTTTTCACGCTAGGCGATCTGGGCGAGTCCAGCTATCCGGAATTCATCGCGGAGGTCGGCGCGCTGGCGATGGGATCTGCAACCTATGAGTGGATGCTGCGAAACGCCGACAAGGTCGCTGCTGAAACCGGAGCCGCTTGGCCTTATACCCAGCCGGTGTGGGTCTTCAGCACCCGCTCGCTGCCGCCGGTCGAAGGCGCGGACATCCGTTTCGTTCAGGGGGATGTCCGGGAAATTCACTCCCTGATGCGGGAAGCAGCAGGGGAGAAGAACCTCTGGGTCGTCGGTGGCGGGGATCTCGCAGGTCAATTCTACGATGCTGGTCTCCTGGATGAGATGATCGTGCAGATCGGCTCTGTCACCTTGGGGCAGGGCAAGCCACTGTTTCCCCGGCGGGTGCTTAGTCCCACCTTGCAGTTGACCGCGGTCCGCCAGATGGGTGGCGGGATGGTGGAGCTGCGCTATGAGGTCGGCGGGAAGGGTTAGGGGTAGCCACTGGGTTCAAGGGAGTCGCATTCGTTCAGAGCTGCTGGAACGGCCCCTTCAGGCTGTCTCCGGGGCGGCCCGGATTTAGGACGGTCGGTGCGTGATTTTACGGTTCCGGGCCCCTTGGCGCTTTGACTGCCAAGGCCTCCGTGCTTTCTTCTTTCCCTAATACCACCCATCCGATCTGCGGATACGCTGTCACCCTTTCATACCCATGTCCCGTTCACGACGCAGGATCGTCGCCGCTACTCTCGTGGCTGCCGGCTCCCTCGGCTTGGTCGCGCTGCTGACCTGTGCGCCCGCCAGTGAACAACAGCCACAAGCGCAAGCCGCCGCGGAACCCGCAAAGGACGCCCCATCGCTCGCCCCATCCGACGAAGCGCCCGCTACCCTCACCACCAGCGACCGCGGTAGCACCCGGACCTTCGAGATTGCCTTGGACGAGGCCGTGACCAAAGGCGCGGATGGTGTCGACATCACCCTGCGCCTCGATCCTCCCGCGACCCTCGCCACCCTGCGCGAGCGCCTCAAGCAGCTTCAGGTCTCCAACCGCAACCGCGAGGTCCTCCCGGTCTGCTACGAGCCCGGCAAGCCGCACGATCCCCAGTATCGCAAGGCGATCACCCGCGACATCACGCTGAAGCTGCCGGACGCGCAATCCCCGGTGCCAGCTCTGCCAGCCGGAGTGGTGCTCAAGGAACGGCCCTCCTATGCCCCGGAATTCGCCGTCGTCTCAGCCGCCGATCCTTTGGCCGCGATCGCCGTGCTTGATGCCCTGCGCAAGACGCCCACTGTCGAGCTGGTCGAGCTGCAACTCGCCTCGCTGCGCCAGAAGCGCACGATGCCGAACGATCCGATGGTCGCCCAGCAGTGGCACCTGAAATATCAGAACCAAAGCGGAGTCCTCAGCGGCACCGACTTGAACATCGAAAGCGCTTGGAACTACGGCGGCGCTGGTGGAGTCCGCGGCAGCGGCATCCGCATTGGCATCGTGGATGATGGCTTGCAGACCAATCATCCCGACCTCGCCGCCAACCTCGATACCTTGAATGACAAGGACTGGAACGGCGGCGACGACGATCCTACTCCCGAGACCGATGATGACCACGGCACTGCCTGTGCCGGCAATGCCGCGGCCCGCGGTAACAATGGCCTCGGCGTCAGTGGCACTGCCCCGGAAGCTACCTTGGTCGGCATGCGCCTGATCTCTTCTTTGGAGCCGGACTCCGTGGAGGCAGAGGCGATGGACTACCTGCCGCAGCTGATCCAGGTAAAATCCAACAGCTGGGGGCCGAAGGACGATGGCGCGACTCTCGAAGGCCCCGGCTCGCTGGCCCGTGCGGCCCTCGCCAATGCCGCGAGCACCGGTCGCGGCGGCCTGGGCACCATCTTCATGTGGGCGGCGGGCAATGGCGGCAACGAGGGCGACAACTCGAACCTGGATGGCTATGCCAACGACATACACACCATCGCCATCGGTGCCACCGATAGCCGTGGCCGACATTCCTACTACAGCGAACGCGGCTCCAATGTAGTCGTCTGCGCGCCCTCAAATGGCTCGAGCCCCGCAGTGGGAATCACCACCACCGACCGCACGGGTAGCTTGGGCTATTCATCCACCGACTACACCAGCACCTTCGGCGGCACTTCCTCCGCGACACCCACCGCCGCGGGCGTCGTCGCGCTGATGCTCCAGAAGAATCCCAACCTTGGCTGGCGCGATGTGCAGGAGATTCTCATTCAAAGCGCGAAGAAGATCGCCCCCGCGGATTCCGATTGGTCGAACAACTCCGCCGGCTACCACTTCAACCACAACTTCGGGGCCGGTTTGATTGATGCCACCGCGGCGGTGAACCTCGCGGCAACTTGGACCAATCTTCCCGCCAAAGGCTCCCCGCAAACCGTTTCGCAGACCGGCTTGGCAGTGAGCATCCCCGACGCCGCGCCCGCGGGCATCACCCGCACTTTCCAATTCAACGGCAGCGCCCGCCGCGTGGAGCACGTGGAGGTTACCCTCAGTGTAGACCACACCTACTGCGGTGATCTGGAGATTACGCTCACTTCGCCTTCAGGCATGGTCAGTAAGCTCATGGAGGCGAACAATGTGGCAGGCAGCTATGATAACTGGACTTTCTCCACGGTCCGCCACTGGGGCGAGTCCTCGAGCGGCACTTGGACACTGAAGATCGCTGACGTGGCAAGCGACGACACCGGCATCTTGACCGCGGCCAGTGTGAAGATTCACGGCCCGCCCTTCAATCCACTGCCTACGGTTGCGATCACCGCACCCTCCGCCGGCGCAGTCTTGAGCGTCGGTCAGAGCCTGAACGTCAGCGTGAGCGCCGGCGACCTGAATGGCAATGGCACCACCGGCACGGTGAATGCCGTACAGTTGCTCGACAACGGCAGCCCGGTCGCCACCGATACCAGCGCGCCCTTCAGCTTCTCCTTTGTGCCCTCCTCCGGGAGCCATAATCTAACCGCCATCGCCACGGATGCCTTGGGCGGAACCACGACCTCGGCCGCGGTGGCGGTTTCAGTGGGTGGCAGCAGCAGCTACGATACCTGGCTCACCGGCTATCCCGGGCTCTCGCCCAATGCCAAGAACGGGGATCCTGATCACGACGGGATGGCCAACATCCTGGAATACTACCTTGCCGCCAATCCCGGCGTCCTGGACGCCGGGTCCTCACTGCCGGTGGCGGCTCGCGATGCGACCCATCTGAGCCTCACGTGGTGGGCCTCGAAATCCGCCACCGATGTGACGGCCACGCCGGAGTGGTCGGAAACGTTCGACAACTGGCAGACCGCCGGTCTCAGCGTGTCCACACTTGAGGAAGACGCCACCCGCGTCCATCTCCGCGCCACCCTGTCAATCGGCCCTGCCGACCGCCGCCGCTTTCTGCGCTTGCGGGTGGAGTAGTCCGACGTTGATCTGCGGCATGCGCGTCCCCGGCCTGCTCATCGTCCGCGCGCCCTTCGTGAACTTCCACGTCCTGCGTGATGAGAACGGCCTCTATCTGTTAGATTGCGGCTTCATCGGCGGCCCGCTTCTCCTCAAGCAAGCCCTGCGCCGCAGTGGTTGGGAGCAGGAGAAGATCCTCGGCATCATCCTTACCCACGGCCATCTCGATCATATCCTCCACGTCAGCCGGCTCGCCCGCGAGACCGGGGCCTGGATCGCCGCGCCGCGTTTGGATGCCGCCCACTATGCAGGCCACCCGTCCTATCAAGGCTGGTCGCGGGTTACCGGCATCATGGAAAAAATCGGTCGGCCCTTGCTGGGTTTTGCGCCTTTCACGCCCGACCGCTGGCTCGACAATGGCGACGAACTCGAGATCTGGCAGGGTCTCCGCGCGGTCCATCTCCCTGGCCACACTGCCGGTCATACCGGCTACTATTGCGAGCGCCACCGCCTGCTTTTCTGCGCCGATCTCTTCGCCAGCTACGGCCGCCTCGCGCACCGTCCGCCGGCCATCTTCAATTCAGAGGAAGGGCGGATTTCCGCCAGTATCCACAAGGCCCTCGCCCTGAACCTCGATGGCGTCCTCCCAAATCACGGCGACGCTGCCGACCCCCGCATCCATCTCAGCCGCCTGCAGAAGCTCGCAGGAGAGACCCAAGATTCCGCCTAGCCGCGCGTTCGGAGGGCATGCGTTCCCAATTCTGCTCACCAAGCTCCGTATCTCCCCATAACCGCGCGGGAAATTTTCTCGACCGTCTCTGAATCCGCGCAACTCTCCCGCCAGTCAGCCCGATGAGTCCGAACACTTGGAGCCGTATTCGCACGATCACCATTTGCGTGGTGATTTTCTGCGGCTCATTTGCGTGGTGGGCCTACACCGCCCGCCAGGACGAGGCCAAGAAGGCCGCTGTGGCCGAGGCCAAGGCGCAGGAGGAAGCCGACAAGCGTTATGCCGTCAAAGGCCGCTACGTGGACATGGGCGACGGTCCCCATGAACCCTTCAAGAGTCCGGTGCAATCACCTGATTCCAAGGAACTCCCCGGAACTCAGAAACCGGGCGTCGAGCGCGAGCGTCCCCGCATGCGCATCGGCAAAGCCGAAGAATAGTGAGCTGAGCGACTACCGTCGTCATTCGGCCTTTCGCTTCGCTTCCGGCAAATTCATCGCGATCACCGATAGCAGCAGCAGCGCTCCGCCCAGCCACAGCATCGCGATGGTACCGCTGCCGCGATCCTTGTCCGCGATCATGCCCACCATCTTGGGACCGAAGTAACCGCCGAGATTGCCCACTGAATTGATAAAAGCGATCCCGCCCGCTGCTGCGGTGCCACTTAGTTGCGAGGTACCCAGCGCCCAGAATGGGCCCAGCGTCGACTTTTGTCCGGCCAGCGCCACCACCAGGCTGGCCAGCGCGAGCCAGGGATTTTGCAAGAAAGCCGCTCCCGCGAAACCGATCGCCGCGACAAAGGCCGAGGCCGCGATGTGCTTGCGACGCTCCCCGCTCTGGTCCGAGTGGCGGCTCACCAGGATCATCGCCACCCCGGCGACGAAGTAGGGGATCATGTTGAGCAAGCCCGTCAGCAGATCGAGATGCTCCTTGGCGAACATCGGCTCGATCTTGCCCTTCACGATCGAGGGTAGCCAGAATTCGTAGCCGTAGCCCGCCACATTCACCAGGAAGTAGAGCAGGCACAGCACCCACACCAGCGGGCTGGTGAAGACATCCTTGAGGCTCATCCGCCGCACTTCGGCCTGCTGCGCCTCCGCCGCGATCTTGTTGATCAGCCAGGTCCGTTCCGGGATCGAAAGCCACTTTGCGTCAGCAGGCCGGTTCGGCAGATAGAAGAGCACGACCAAGCCCATCAGCACCGCCGGGATCGCCTCGATCAGGAAAAGCCACTTCCATCCCGGCAGGTTTGCGATGCCATCCATCTTGAGCAGCAGTCCCGAGATTGGAGAGCCGATCATCCCTGCCGCCACCCCGCCTAGGGCAAAGAGCGCCACCGTTTTGGCCCGTTCCTTCGCCGGGAACCACCAGGTCAGATACAGGATCACTCCCGGGAAGAAGCCGGCCTCCGCCGCGCCCAGCAGGAAGCGCAACAGGTAGAAGCTGGTCTTGTCATGGATGAACATGAAGCACATCGAGACTAGGCCCCACACGATCATGATCCGCGCGATCCAGATCCTCGCACCCACCTTTTGCATCGCCAGGTTGCTCGGCACCTCGAAGAGGAAGTAGCCGATGAAGAAGAGCCCGGCGCCGGTTCCGAATACCTCTCCAAAGATCTTGGGGTCCACCCCTAACACCGGCTCCAGATGCGACTTTGCAAAGCCGACGTTGATCCGGTCGATATAGGCGACGATGTAGCAGAAAAAGAGCAGGGGAACCAGATTCCAACTCACCCGCGAGATCACCGCCCGCTGTTGGGCCTCCGACAGTGCCATGGGTGGCGAGGGTTCTGCCGCCGTGCTGTCGGCCATTCGGTTCGGGTCTTCCATCGTTCTTGGGTTAGCGGCGACTCTTTCGGCCCACCCATACGGCGGCAAGGTCGAATCCCGTGCACGCTGCGGCTGTCATCGTTGTGCGGCGGGATCTGTCGGATCACACTGACCGTTCTCTGGCGGGGGCCGCTGCCCAGCCGGGCAAAACGCGCAGCTTGCAATGCGAGGCTGTCATGCGGAATGCACGATGTGCCTGCTGGAATTGGCTGATGTATCTGTATTACATTGATGGTCAGTGAGGACGCTCTGGCCGCGGCGGCGGCACAGGGTCTGCGATGAGGAACGCGGAATCAAAAACTCCCCCGCTCGCAATGTCGCGGCAGGAACATTTCCCAACCATGATCACGAACCTTGAGCAGCTTTACTTCGACCAGTTGCGTGACCTTTACAGCGCTGAGTCGCAGTTGATCGCCGCGCTGCCGGACCTCACCAATAGCGTGAGCGATCCCAACCTCCGCAAGTCCTTCCAGAAGCACATCGGAGAAACCCGCAACCACCGCGCCCGGCTTCAGGACATCTTCTGCCGCCATGGCCTGAACCCTGGAGGCGAGGAATGCGAAGCCGTCCGCGGACTGATCCGCGAGGCCCGCAAGCATGTCGTCCGGACCCGCGGCGGCAGTCTCCGTGATGCGGTGCTGATCGCCGCTACCAATCGGATCGAGCACTACGAGATCGCCGGCTATGGTACGGCGCGCTCCTTTGCCGAGTGTCTGGGCTACACCGATGATGCGGACATTCTCGGCACCACTCTGGAGGAAGAGAGCGACGCCGACGAGGCCTTCACCCGCCTCGCTACCGGCGGAATCTTCAGCCGCGGGCTCAATGAGATGGCTGCCACCGCCTGATCATTTCATTTCTGGCCGAATGTGAGTGCGCACATGGCGGGCCGGGCCTGTCCGGGGGGACGGGCCCGGTCTATCTGTCGCGAGGAGTTCCCGTTGCACCTTGGTTCACCACCGCGACCTTAAACTTTGCCGGGCTGGGGAAATCGGATAGGGACCGGCGATGGTATCAACGCCAAGGTGCTCGGAAGCGTGGTCTTCGAAATGGTGGTGGGGTATGTCGGCTGGGATTGGCGCCGTCCTTCTTGCTACGCCCTGTTTGGCCCAAGATATCGAACCTCGACGCTGGAGCCACCTGCCGATCGGCGCGAATTTCCTCGGCGGCGCTTACGCCTACAGTAGTGGCGAAATCACCTTCAACCCGGTGCTGCGGATCGAGGACGGGCAATTCGACCTTCAAACCGTCGGCCTTCAGTATATCCGCTCCTTCGAGCTATTTGGGAAATCCGCGCGCTTCGACTTGGCCCAAGCCTACCAGAGTGGGACTTGGAAGGGCTTGCTGGATGGGGTCCCCGCTAGCGTGGACCGCGAGGGCTTCGCTGATACCACGCTGCGTTTCGCGATCAATCTCTACGGAGCGCCCCCTCTCGCCGGGAAGGAATTCGCCGCCTACAACGCCGCGAAGGACTGCGAGGACATCGTGGGCCTCGGGCTGCTGGTACGACTGCCCACTGGTGAGTATCTCCAGGACAAGCTGATTAATCTGGGCTCCAACCGCTACACCTTCACGCCGCAACTCGGCTGGGTTCACAACTCGGGTCCGTGGTCGTTTGAGCTCTCTGGTTCGGCAAGCTTCGCCACCGAAAACGACGAGTTCTTCAAGGGCAACACCTTGGAGGAGCAGGTCTATTTTGTCGGGCAGGGACACATCAGTTACACGTTCCGGCCGGGCCTGTGGATCACCGCCAGCACCGGCTATGGCTACGGCGGGGAATCCACCGTTAATGGCGTCGCCTCCGACGACGTGAAGGGCAACCTGGGCTGGGCGCTCAGCATCGGCATCCCGCTCAGCCGCACCGTGGGCGTCAAGCTCGCCTACATCGGCACCCGGACGCAGGAGGATACGGGAGCGGATACGGATACGATCAGCGCGGGGATTTCGATGATGTGGTGAGCTTGTGGCTTGAATTTGACCAAGGGGCACCAAGCGCAGCGTCTTCGACAAGGCGGGGAGTGAGCCGTCGCCAAGTCCTAACGATACTCGTCAAACGGCCGGGCAGGGATTTCCAGTTCGCGGGATGCCCTCAAGATCGCCCCGTCCCATCCCGCCGTGGCACTTACGATATAGCTGTCAGGCGGCAGGTCGGGATAGCGATCCGCTTGGCCGGGCAAGTAGTCCCGGACCTCCTCATAGCGTTCATCGTTCTCGCGGACAAAGCCCCGAGACACGGTATTGGGACTAATCCAAATCCAGTTTGGCTCTTGGAGTTGCTTGCTCGTGGCGCGATACACGGGATAGCCGTTTCCCCATGCACCCTGATCCTCGAAGGTCACCCCGAGGTGGCGCCCAAGCTTCTCCAGGAGGGCCGTGATGTTTTGGACTTCCGGGAGTACCAGTTCGTCTCCCTCCATGTCCTCCGTGAGAAGGCTCAGGTATTCCTCGAAGGAATCAGCAATCGGAGTTTCGTGATCGCATTCGACATCGGCCAAGGTGACCTTGGGAGAGTCGGGGTTTTCCCGGTAGTCCAAGCAAAGATGCCAGTGGCCGTCGCCATCGAAGGGCACCAGCCCGTCCAGGGGAAAACTGACATATTCACGGACCTCATCCCAGTCCGGTGCTTCCAGGGCCGGGTAGTGCGGGCCGATGCCCGCGATGACGTCGTGGACTTGATCCGGCAATCCGAGGCGGATGTAGCCGCCATTCTGGACCCGCAGCAAGGCCAGATAGGCCTCCGGCAAGCGGTAGCCGATTTTGCGTTCCACCTCCGCGATGGCCTCGTCAGTCAGTTCGGGCTGCACGTAGGGAAGGTAAGCTGGGACGCCCCAGATGGCGGTGGGTTCTGGTTTCATGGAACAAACAATTCCTGAGGTTCATTCCTGCTCCTGCAAGGTTCGAGTTTGTCGGCAAACCTAGGCTCGCAAAAACCCGGCGAGCCGTTACCTTGGGGGCATGACTGCGGAAGCCATCCTGCAAAAAAGTGTCCGGTATGACCGCGACGGCAAGCCGCTTGAGGTCGTGATTCCTTACGAGGAATTTATCGACCTCATCGAGACCCACGGCCTCGATCTGACTCCCGATGAAAAGGACTCGATCCGCGAGGCCAAGGCCGATCGTGAGGCGGGGCGGACTGAGAACTTCATTGCCTTGGAGGATCTGGAGAAGGAGCTGGGCATCTGATGCGGTCGATCGTCTTTCACCGCCGCGCCGCCCGCTATTTGAGCCGCATGCCACGAGATCGGGTGGTCCAAGTGCGCGACGCCCTGCGGGAAGTCGCGGGACTCGCCAATATCGCGGACCATCCCCACATCAAGCAGATGAGCGGCGGGATGGCCGGATGGTCCCGCCTCCGGATCGGCAGCTACCGCGCCATTTTGCAGGTGACGGTCATCGAGATCGACGAGGTGCTCTACGTGGATGCCATCGGTCCGCGTGGTGATATCTACAAAGATTAGGGCCCCGCAAAGCGCCCCCTGAAAACCAGCTTTACGCCATCCCCCCAGCGGGTAGCTTCAGGGCGATTTCCAAACCATGGAGGAAAGCGCGGGACGGATCGATACGTTGCAGGCCATCGAATTGGCGGAAGGCGTGGAAGTGCGTCTGCGGATTGCGGGGCCGCTGCTCCGCGGGATGGCCTTGTTGATCGATACCGGCCTCCAGTTGGTAATACTGATCGTGGCGGCCATGATCCTAGGGATTCTCGGGATGATGGGACCGGGCGGCAACGTGGCGGACGGGATACTGAAGCTGGCCTCCTTCTTCACCTGGTGGTGGTTTCCGGTTTTCTTCGAGGCCAGCCGCTGGGGGGCGACTCCCGGCAAGCGGGCGATGGGTCTGCGGGTGGTGCAAACCTCCGGGGCTCCCATTACTTTCTCTCAAGCGGTGGTCCGCTGTTTCCTGCGGGTGGCGGACGGGATGCCCTATCTCGGTGCCGGGATCATGGGTATGCCCACGATGGGTTTTGGCTTGGCTTGCTGCCTCGCTACCAAGCGTTTCCAGCGTTTGGGTGATCTCGCCGCCGGCACGGTGGTGGTCTATGACAAGGTGATCCCGGAACCGTCGGTGCCAGCTCCGCCGCCGATGGCTGCGGCCCGCCCCACGGTGCCCTTGCGGCCGGAGGAAATCCGCGCAGTGGTTGCCTTCCGCGAGCGGGCCGGCTTGTGGTCTGAGGGGAGGCGGGCGGAAATCTCCGATCACGCCAGCGAATTGACCGGCGGAAAAGGCGCCACCGGCGTTTCACGGATGATGGCGATTGCACACTGGCTGCAGGAAAAACGATGAGCCCCGGATCCTTTGAAGAACGCCGCGCCGCGGAGTGGGTCGAGCTCGACCGCCTGCTTACGGGAGCCGAGAAGGGCAAACCCGAGCCTGGGGTGGAAACCCTGCCCAAGCGCTTCCGCGAAGCCTGCGCGGATCTCGCGCTGGCCCGTCACCGGATGTACCCCAGCCAGTTGATCGACCGGCTGAACTCGCTGGTGATCCGCGGCTACAAGCAGCTCTACCGGACCCGCCAGCGTGGCTGGGAGGCGGTCGTGCGCTTCTTCCTGGCAGGCTTCCCCCAGGCAGTGCGTGCGGAGTGGCGCATGTTCTGGCTTTGCAGCGCGCTGTTCTGGATCCCTTTCTTCGGGATGATGGCCTCCGCCTATCTGGATATCGATTGGATTCGGGCGACCCTTGGGCCAGACGGGATGTCGCGCATGGAGTCCATGTATGGGGGCGACCAGCAGCTCAGCCATTTGCGCAGCGAGTTCGGCTCCGACTTCCGGATGTTTGCCTTCTACATCAAGAACAACGTGGGGATCGACTTCCAGATCTTCGCCGGCGGCATCGTGGCCTGTCTGGGCACAATCTTCTTCCTGGTCTTCAATGGCATCCAGATCGGTGCGTCCGCCGGCTATGCGAACTATGCCTGCAATCCAGAGGCCTTCTGGAGCTTCGTCGCCGGCCACTCCTCCTATGAGCTGCTGGGGATGGTCGTGGCTGGCATGGCCGGAATGCGCCTTGGCATGGGAGTGCTCAAACCGGGACGCTTGCCACGTGGCCGGGCGATGGGGGAAGCCGCGAAACAGGCTCTGCCGCTGATCTACGGTGCCGGAGCGATGACCGCGTTGGCCGCCGTCTTCGAGGGCTTCTGGTCGGCGGAGCCGATACCGGTGGGCATCAAGTATGGCGTCGGCATCGCCGGCTGGGTGCTCTGCTTCGCCTATTTCCTGCTGATGGGAAGGGGGACCCGTGCGGCTTGAAGATGTGACGGCGGAACTCCGTCCGCGCAGCGATTGGGAGGCCGTGGATCTCGGCCTGGCGTTGGCACGGCGCGATTTCTGGCGCCTCTTCGTCTGCTGGTGGCTCGGCATGCTGCCGGTGGTCGTGCTCAGTTTCGTTTTTCTTCACGACACGCCGATCCTGCTACTGCTGGTCTGCCTGTGGTTTGTGCCGATCGGTTCGCGGATGGTGCTGTTCGTGGTCAGCCGCCACCTCTTTGGCGAGTTGCCTTCGTGGAAGGCGACCTTCCGCGAGTGGCCGCGGGCGATCTTCCGGCGTTTCTTTTTCCGCATGATCTGGGCGCGGCTCTCGCCCTGGCGGCCGCTGACGATGGCAGTGGAGGATCTGGAAGGACTGCGCGGCAAGGACTATGCCCAGCGTGTGCGTCTGCTGCTGCGCCGCGGTGACGCCACGGTGGTGGCGCTGGCCCTATGGCGCGTCGCCCTGACGATCTGGCTGGCGGCGGCAATCTTCGGCACCGGAGTGCTCTTCCTGCCCCACCAGACCGGCGAGGAATGGTGGATCGCACTCGACAGCTGGGATGGCTCCTGGCTGGACCTGCCCGGGACCTTGATGTGGTCGATCACCCTGTCCTGCCTCTTGTCCATGTCGCTGGTGGATGTTTTTTCCACGGGTGCGGGCTTCGGCATTTACGTGAACCATCGTACGTGGATCGAGGGCTGGGATGTTGAACTGGCTTTCCGCCGTCTGGCGAACCGGCTGCGGGGTGCGAGCAGCGCCTTGCTGGCGGTGATTCTGATCATGTTCTCGGTGCCCGCTGCGGACGCGGCAACCACTCCGAAGGAAACCATCGACAGCGTGAAGTCCCATGAGGACTTCACCATCCACAAGGTCGAGGAACGGGCACCTGATGCTCCCAAGCCTTCGGGCGGCGGTGGTGCCGATCTCTCGTGGCTGGGCGTCTTGGGGCAGATCGTTCTCTATCTCGTCCTCGCCGCTGCCATCGCTTTTGTGGTGAGCTTGATTTGGCGCTATCGCCATCTCCTCCGGGGCAGGTCCGTGGACTCTGGAGGGCGCCTCCGCCCGCCGCCGGCACGGGTGGTGATGGGCATGGATGTGGCCCCCGAGACCCTGCCGCCGGATATTCCGGCTGCGGCGTTGGAGTTGTGGCGCGTGGGCCGCCGCCAGGAGGCGATGAGCCTGCTTTATCGCGGCGCGATCTCGCGCCTGATCGAAGCTGGCAAGGTTGAGATCTCGGAGTCGGACACCGAGAGCGATTGCATGCGCCGGGTGGCCGCGGAGGCCGCCCCGCACGCGCCCTATTTCGGCGGGCTTACCGAGGCATGGATGCGCCTTGCCTACGGGCGCACCGTTCCGGCGGATGAGACGATTCGCGAGCTCTGTGCGCGCTGGCCCTTTTCAGAAAGGAGGTCGGCATGAAACGCTGGCATTGGCTCGCCTGCTTCCTGGGTCTTTTGCTTGCCGGCTGTGGCTCCCACCAGACCATCATCCGTGAGATCGGCTACAAGGGGAAGGCCCGGCTGGATGCCTACCTTGCTGCGGAGCGCTTCTTGGAGCGCTACGGCTACACGGTCGAAAGCGAGCCGGGCTGGCCGGACTTGGATCACGATGCCTCGATGTTGATCGTTCCGGGCTCGGTGCTCTCGACGGAGACCTACGTGCGTGAGGTTGCCACCTGGGTGTCGAACGGCGGCCACTTGGTCTGCCTGGTGGAGAATGCCGAATCCTACATCGACGACTGGTCACAATTCCACTCCCGCTACCGGGACGAGGATGAAGAGGTGGTGCCGGCACCGCTGAAGAAGTGGCTGACCGCGATGCGGCTTGAGCTCGGTGAGTCCACGGACAAGAAGCAGACGGCGGAAGAACTGAAGACGGGTGAGGAAACCTATCAGGTCTTCGCGGAGTCCTTTGCCACGGTCTCGGCATTCAAGGGGCCGGCGGGGCTGTTTGGTCAGTGTGCCTACGGTGAGGGACTGATCAGCGTGATGACCGATGCCCGGCCTTTCCGGAACCGCTACATCGCCGATCATGAACACGCGGCGCTGCTGCTGGCCCTGGCGGAGCAATCGCCGAATGAGGGGCGCATCATCGTGGTACGGGATGCCGCGCTCTCACTCTGGAATCTTCTGTGGCGGAATGCTTGGCCGGCTCTGATCGGCTTGTTTGCCCTCACCCTTGTCTGGTTGTGGAAGAACATGCCGCGCTTCGGCCCGCTGCGCCGCGAGGAAGCGCGCTCAAACCTGCGCGACTACGATCACCACCTCGAAGCGCTGGGCGATTTCCAATGGCGGCTCGACCGCGGCTCGGCGATGCTGCGCCCGTTGCGTGAATTGATTATTGAACGGGCGCAACGCCACTCCGCCGCCGCGCAGCGCGGGATCGATCTCTTCGAGTGGATCGGCGAACGCTCCGGCATCGGCCGTGAGCGCGCCGAGCGCGCGATGACTCAGGAGCGTCCGCCGGATGCCGGGACCTTCACCCGTGTGATCGCCGATTTGCAGAAGATCCACCTATCCCTCTCATGACTGAAGATGCGATGTATCAACCACCACCTCCTCCGGTGGACCAGCCACCGGCCGCCGTGCCGGAGCACTTCCAGGCGGACCAGCCGCAGCCGCAAGCGCCGGATGCCTCGGCACTGGTAGCCCGCCTGCGCGCCCAGGTGGAGCATGCCGTGCTGGGTCAGCGTGAAGTTGTTAGCCAAGTGCTGGCCGGCTTGTTGGCAGGCGGCCACGTCTTGCTTGAAGGCAAGCCTGGTCTCGGCAAGACCCAACTGGTGCTCGGCCTCGCACGGGCCTTCGGCGGGATTTTCGGCCGCATCCAGTTCACGCCTGATCTGATGCCTTCGGACGTGACTGGCTTCCGCCTCTTCGACATGAAGAGCCAGACCTTCCAGCTCCGCCGCGGGCCGGTCTTCTGTAATCTTTTGCTGGCGGACGAAATCAACCGCGCCCCGGCCAAGACCCAGGCCGCGCTGCTGGAAGTGATGCAGGAGCGCCAGGTCACGATCGATGGTGAGACCCTGAGTCTCTCGCCGCCCTTCATGACCTTGGCCACGCAGAACCCGGTGGAACACGAAGGCACCTATCCACTTCCGGAAGCTCAGCTCGACCGCTTCCTGATGAAGATCCTCATCGACTATCCGGACAAGACTTCGGAGTCGGAGATCGTGGCGCGTGCCGCTGCCGAAGCGCCGGGCGACAACGCCACCAAGGTGTTGCAGGTTGTGGCCACGCCGGAAGATGTAGTCCGTGCCCAAGCTGCCACCGCAGCGGTCCAAGTGGTCCGTGAGGTGGTCGACTACGCCGTGGCGATCGTCCAGGCCACGCGCGAAGCGAAGACTGTGTGGCTCGGTGCCGGCACCCGCGGTGCGATCGCTTTGGTGCGCATCGGCAAGGCCATCGCACTCATGTACGGCCGCCACTATGTGATCCCGGACGACATCAAGGCAGCCTCCCTGCCGGTCCTCCGCCACCGCGTCCAACTCGCCCCGGAAGTCGCCATGGGCGGCCAATCGATGGACGAGGTGCTCAAGATCATCGTCGAGTCCGTGCCCGCACCGAGGCAGTAATGAGTCCGACGGGTAGAACGCTATGGATCGTGGTGGCCTGGGCCCTCTTCGGGCTGGCTGCCTCGGTCTGGCATGATCTTGCCAAGGCTTGGTGGATCAGTGGCAGCGTGCTCGGAGCCGTGGCCCTACTGGATGCCATCGTCCTGCTACTGCTCAAGAAAGTGGAGATCAGCCGCCGCCTGCCCGGGCGCTTTGCGGTCGGGGAGAAGTCGGATGTGCGCCTCGAAATCCGCAATACCGGCGGCGTGCCCGCTCGGGTGGAGATCTTCGATGGCGTACCTGCCGGTGCCGAGGCCGAGTCGATGCCGTGGAGCGGCACGATCGCACCGCAGGGCAAGGCGCGGGTGACTCATGCGGTGCGGATCATTGAGCGTGGAATCTCGACCTTCGGGCAAGTCCACGTGCGCCGCTGGTCGCTGTTAGGTGGATGGCTTCGCCGCTACCTCGTCGGCGCGCCGGAAGAAGTGAAGGTCTATCCGGACTATGAGCCGGTCCTCCGCTTCGCGCTTCTCAGTCTGCAGCACCGCCAGGAGCAAATGGGCATCGTGCGAAAATCCTTCGCGGGCAGCAGCCGCGATTTCCACCAGCTCCGCGAGTATCGCGAGGGCGACCCCATGTCGCAGATCGATTGGAAGGCGACCTCGCGCCGCGCGATGCTGATCAGCCGCGAGTTCCAGGAGCAGCGCAATCAGAACATCGTCTTCCTCACCGATACCGGCCGCCGCATGCGCGCCATGGATGGTGAACTACCGCAGTTCGACCACTGCTTGAACGCCATGCTGCTGCTGGCCTACGTGGCTCTCCGCCAGGGTGACCAAGTCGGCGTCCAAGCCTTCGGCGGCACCAACCGCTGGCTGCCACCGGTGAAGGGCTCGCACTCGATGTCGGTGCTGCTGAATCACCTCTTCGACTACCGCACCACGCCTGAACCCAGCGATTTCTCTGCCGCCGCTGAGCGCCTGCTGGCCCACCAGAAGCGCCGTGCGCTGGTGGTGGTAATGACCAACCTCCGCGGCGAGGACGCCTCCGAAATCGTGCCCGCCTTGCGCCTCTTGCGCTCGAAGCATCTGGTGCTGCTCGCCAGTCTGCGCGAGCGGTCGGTGGAAAACGCCCGAACCAAACCGATTGAGGATTTTGGCGATGCCCTCCGCTTCGCCGCCGCCGAACGCTACGATGCCGAACGCGCGGAGGTCTTGGCCACTCTCCAGGGTTTCGGGATCCTGACTCTGGACGTCCCAGCCCAGCAGTTCCCGATCGCACTCGCGAACCGCTACCTCGACATCAAGGCAGCGGGAAGGCTGTAGATCTTATCTCAGACGGCAGAGGACTTCTGCCGATGATGGGCACAAGCCGCGGTTTAAGAGGGTTGGGGCTTAAGACCGAGTTCGAGGCGAGTCCATGCGGTGCGGAGCGCGTGTCTGAACAGATTTGACAATCTTTTGACACTTCTCCGGCAGCTTCCTGCCAGGGTGAAAGTTGATGGGATTCAAAAACCCGCTCATCGCTTCAATTCTCATGAGGCGGCAGTTTGTGACCGGCTCACGTGATCAGGATGAGAACCTCCAATTCATCTCATAGCCCGCACCATGAAGACTTCCTGCCATCAACGTTTCCACATGAAGGCTCCGGGAACGAAGCTCAGCACTTCCCTGCCAGGGCTCGTGATCGGATGTTTGCTTTTGGGCGGCCCGGCCCGGGCGGGCGAGCCAACTATTTTCAAGCCGGCGCTGCAGCGGCAGCTCGAAGCGAGGGTCCTGCCGGAGGTCCGTTTCCACAACGCTGATTTCACGGATGCCCTTGTGTATCTTCAGATCAAGGCATTGGCATCACCGCAAGATGCGTTGCAGGTTCCCTTCGTGGTCGAGCTGCCAGCGGATTTCAAGCCGCGCTACGAGCTGACCCTCGACCTGAAATCGGTTCCGTTCTGGGAGGCACTCCGCCATCTTGGCGGGCAAGCTGGCGTTGAGTTTTCCATCGTGAAGGACTCGGTCAGAGTTCGTCCCGCGGGTGCGGCTGCCGCGGCCAAGGCGGCGGTTCCCACGGTGATCCCTGCACCCGAAGCGCCGGCGGCGGACAAGCGAATGGCGGGCCCCTTGGGAAATCCCGCCAGACCTTTCGGAACGGGGAATAACAACCACTATTCGACCGCCGGGCTGATCCAGCCGGAACGCTCAGGGAACGTATCGCATCGCAGCTTGAGTGGCTGGTCCTACGAGAAAGACCGGGGGAACCGATTCAGCATGAACTGCGTCAATATCACCAAGTGCCACGCCAATTGCTGCGGAAAAGATGGCTGCGGCTGCGTCGTCTGCGGCTGCCAGCCTTCCAAGGTCGGTAAAATACCCGCGCTTGAGCCATGAACCCTTGACGCGAAAAGGCTCCAGATCGGTCGTCCGGTCTCTCTCACTCCGACAGGAGCAAAGGGATGCCTGATTTCAATGACCGTGCAGATCCCGGGTCTCCGCCTCGGCGATCGACCACACGAGGGTAAGCATCCACAGGAAGAAGCTGAAGCCGAGGAGCAGGTAGAGCGTCACGGCATGCTCCGCGGTGAGGAGCGGAATGAAGGCTCCAGTGAAACCCAGCAGCAAGTTCATCACGGTGACTGCTCCGGAGCGGCGCACGCGGTAGTTCAGCGCGATGATTGCAGGCAGGAAGTAGACCACCAGTGCGGCGAGGGCGATCACGCTGTAGTAGCCCCACTGCATCACGTCCGGCATGGAGTTTACCAAAGCCTGCTTGCCGAGGTAGGCGAAGATCGTGGCGGCACCCACTACGACCAATGCCACACCGACCACCGCCCAGCCCCATTTGGGGATCGCGTGGTTCTCGGCCATGGTCTTGCGACGGCGGCGTGCTTGTTCCCCCTCGTAGGCTTCCTGCGGCAGGGGCGCCGGCTTGTTCTCCATGAACTTCTCGCGAAGGCTCTCAACGGTCTCCATTCACGGAAACTAGGTCAGGAACCCCGGTGTTTCAAGGGGAGAGAGGCGACAATACGCAAATCTCAGGTTAAATGCTAAAATCTTCTGTATAAAAGATTTATAAAGCTTATCCGGGCAGCAGGGATTCCAGTGCGTCATGAACCGCTTGCTCGCCGGTCTCGGGCCGTTGCTTGTCGGCCGCTGCCTCCTGCGCCACGGCTGGTAAGGCAGACGGCGGTAGCAGTCCGAGGCTGCGGGCGTGTTCGGAGATGCTAACGCTGTCGCGGGCGAGAACCATCGGCACACCGGCCGCCGCGGCGAGCTCGACGGCGCGCCGGACACGGGTGTCGCGCTCCGAATCGAAGTCCGGATCGATGTCGCGGATGTAGCAGGCGAGGATCCGCCCCGGCCTTGATCGGGCGATTTCGGCGTAGATTTCCGGGTCTTGCTGGCCTGAATCGCCCAGTAGGACGAAGGGTAGCGAGGGATAGGCATCAATCAGGCGCAGGGCTTTCTCCCGCTTGTGACCGTGTCCCTGCTCCTTGATGAACTTCGTTTCATCGATCCCGAGATCACGGAGCATCAGAGGGCCGGCGGGGATCTCATTCAGACGCAGGAAGTCCACCAGCAGGTCGTAGAGATTCCAAGGCGAGCTGGAGATGTAGAAGAGGGGATTCCTCGGCTGCCGTGCCAGCCCGCGTTGCAGTGCCTGATAGAGTTCAGCGACGCCATCGAGCGGTTTGCGGGTCTTGGCATTTTCCAGAAAGGTGAGTTTCGCCGCGAGCAGCAGGCTGGTAATGCCGGTGTGGATGACCGTGTCGTCCAGATCGCTGATGATGCCGAAGGCCGCGCGGGGCGAGGGGATGAGGATTTCGTGCGTGGCCTGGATCATGCCTTCCTTCGAGTCCACCGCGGCGCTGGCGCTTTGCCAACTGAGCTCATCGCGGTGTCCGGCGGGCGCTGGGAAGCTTGCCTGGTAGTAGCCCTCCTCGTCAGTGGTCACCGTCTGCTCCTGATCACCGAAGCCGATCGTCACGGGCACATTCGCGACTTCATCGCTTTCCCAGCGCCGCCAGGTATTTACGAGGTTGTCCCACCAGCCGTCGTCATCCAGCGGTCCGCCCGCGGCGCGCTGGGCCAGCACCCTACCTGTTAGATGAACCGCGGTGGCATCCGCGTAGCCGTGGTAGGCGGCGATCTCCTGTGGCTGATTCCGGCCAGTGCTGCGCCACAGCCAGCGGCGCGCTCGGTCCACCGTCTCCTCCGTGGCCAGGGCGGAGCGGTGAAGCCAGCGGAGGAGCTCGTTCTCGTCGGATGCCATCGTTTCACCGATGGCACGGGAGGCGCGGGCTGTCGTCGAGCTTTCGCGTCAGGGTGGCGGGATCGCTGCCGCCAAGCGCCGCGCCACCGGCAGCTTGTCGGGCGGATGGACATCCGGGGAGTCCCAGCCGAGGTCTTCGGTGACGATGAGGGTCACGCGGTCGAGGCTCCTGGCGACATCGGCCTGCGCCTTGCGATACTCCGGCCAGTAGCGGCGCAGGGGATCCTTGCCGCCGATGCGCGGAAGCTGGATGATGTAGAAGGGCAGGCGCTTGTCGCCGAGGCGGCTGCGCCAGCCGCTGACCAGATCCGTCATCACACGGCGGTGCCAAGTAGGTTCATTGAGCTCGGCATTGGTCTCGCCCTGATACCAGAGCACGCCATCGAAGGGAAAGCCCGAGAAGTCGCGGACACCGGACTCGAAGAGGAAGCCCGGGCGGAAGGGGTGCTCGGCATCGAGGTGGCTGCCAAGATTCTGCTTCGCGCGTGCGCGTGCCCAAGGACTCATCATCTCTGACTGCAGCCAGTCCTTGCCGAGCAGGCCGCGATACTCGCGCTGAGACTGGAGGAGATCGCGCGGCAGCCAAGCCTCCGTGGGGGAACCGCCGACGGCATTCTCGATCAGGCCGATGGGGACCGAGTCGCGTCGCTGAAGCAGCAGGCCGGTCCACCAGGCGATCGCGGAGAAGTCGCACGCGGAGGCTTCAGTAGGGCGCTGCCATTGGCCGTGGAAATGATCGCGGGTATTGAGGCTCGCGAGGGTGGCCGCATCGTAGGCCCGGTTATCGGTGGGCGCTCCTGTTAGATTGAAAAGTCGGAGCGTGGAGTGGTTCTTCGCCTCTTTGGCCGCGGCGGCGCCACCAACCGCGCGGGA
Organism: Haloferula sp. BvORR071; assembly: GCF_000739615.1. Lineage (GTDB taxonomy): Bacteria > Verrucomicrobiota > Verrucomicrobiia > Verrucomicrobiales > Akkermansiaceae > Haloferula. Next base: position 9,919 of record NZ_BATP01000020.1, on the reverse strand, counting down.
GAGCGAGAAGTCCATATTCGATTGCCCGGAGCAGAGGAAGACGCGGCCGACGAGGATGTCCTCCAGCTTGATCCTCTCTTCCCCGGCTTGGATCAGCATTTCGCGACCCGATGCAGAGACAGGCATGGCGGCCAGCGTGATGCTCCAATTTCCGCGCGCGTCAGCCTGCGTGCGCAATGCCTGGCCGGCGAAGCGGAGGCTGACCTCGCTGCCCGCCGCAGCATGGCCATGCACTGGCACGGACCGATTCATCGGCAGCACCATCGAGCTGCCGAAGGCGCGGCCGATCGCAAGCTCGCCAGCCATCGCAGGTGGGGCGAAGAGCAGAACGAACAGAAGCCGGAAGAGCGATGGCATGCACAATGATCACCTGATCCGGGAAATCGCGGAACAAGGAAAACCGGTCTTGTCATCCGACCGGATGCGGCGGGTCGCATGCCGCCGGCGCGAGGTGCATGGATGGGGCCGATGAAGCCGCTTGCCCTTCTTCTTGTTTGCCTGGCGCTACCGGTCCACGCCGCGGCCACCCTGCAACTTGACTCCGCGTTATTCCAGTATCGCTATGAGCTGGATAGCGCGCCGAACAACCAGGATCTCGATGCGAATGCCACCGATGACTGGTGGGATACAGGCATTCCGACGGTGAGCGGCGGCTATGCAGCGAACACCGCGGCAGACCAGCTCTACCGCGGCGACTTCACCGGCGCGATCTTCCGCTCGGTGGCGAATGCGACCACGGCGGATTGGACCATGGAGATCACGGTGGCGAAGACCGGCGGCACGCAGGGCACGAACGGCTGGTTCGGCATCGCGACGGATCCGGCGGGCGAGAATCTCTCCAGCGCGATCTATCTGAAGGACGACCGCGTGAGCATCGAGGCGGGCGCCACCGATCTGGACTTCATGAGCGGCACTGCTTTCGGCAATGGCGACTACTACACCATCCGGATTGCCCACGATGCCGTGGCGAACAGTTACTACTACTGGGTCAACGGGACCCTGCTGAATGCCAGCCTCTCGACACCGATCGCGCCGGGCAATCCGAATATGAATGCGAGTGGCTCGATCTTCATCGGCGACTACAGCAGCAGCCTCGCGGGCAACTACTCCATCGATTCGATCCGTCTCGATAGCACCGGGGCCTATGCGCCCGTGCCGGAGCCTGCGCTCTCCATGCTTGGCCTGTTAGGCGCGGTCGCTCTGCTGCGCCGCCGTCGCTGAGGGTCTCCTTCACCCTATCGTGCCATGTTGCGCTTCCTTTTGTTGTTTTTGTTCTCCGCAGTCACGGCCTTCGCCGATCCGGGCAAGATCACTTTGATCGGTGACTCAATCACCCAGGGCTCCGGGTATGCGGTGAATGGGAACACCTTCGCGCAGAACGGCAATCGCTCCTGGCGCTGGGAGTTCTTCAAGCGTTTGGTCGATTCCGGCGTGGACTTCGATTTCGTCGGCTCGCTCACAACCAACTACACGAACTCGACCGCGGCGGACGACGTGACAAATGCTTTCTACCCGACATGGCGCGGGCGGGCCTTCGACCGCGATCATGAGGGGCACTGGGGCTGGCGGGCTTCGCAGATCCTGGGGGCCGCGGAGGGTCCTTCCTCTGGCAAGCGTGGTAGCGGCGATCTGGTGACATGGTTGGCGAGTTACACGCCGGACACCGTGGTGACGATGATCGGGATCAATGATCTGAATGATCCCGGACAGACTCCGGCCACTCTGGCTGCGAACGTCTCCTCGCTGGTCGATCTTCTGCAAGCGGACAATCCGGCAGTGCGGATCCACCTCTGCGAACTGCTCCACGTCGGCCCGACGCATGCGAACCGCGTGGCGCTGAATACGGCGGTGGATGCCTACAATGCCACGCAGCTCCCTGCCATCGCTGCGGCGAAAACGAATGCGAACTCGACCGTGAGCATCGTGCCGATGGCCAATCCGGCATGGGATGGTAGCGACTGGACTCCGCTCGCGGGCGGCTGGGACCCGGCGGCGATGACCTACGACAATGTGCATCCCAACAGCGCGGGTGAAGCGCATGTCGCGAGCCATGTTGCGGATTCCATGGCGCTGGTTTCGCGCTGGACGAGCGTGCCGGTGCCGAATGGCAACTTTGAAGGTGCTTTCCTCAATAGTGGCACGGCTGCCTGCGGGCCGGAATCATGGACTCTAACCGGCACACCGAACGCCGCAGCGATTCCCAAGCGCCTGACCGACTACTCGATCGTTGCGGAGAGCGCAGCGGATACCGGCACTGGCACGCCGGGATCCAGCTATATCATTGCGGGGCCAGCGGATACTGGGATCACGCAAAGTCTTGCGGCGACGCTCCAAGCGGGACGCCGCTACCAGCTCCAGGTGTCAATGTTCAAGGCTTCCTCGGCCGCAGCCGCGGGCGACTACGCGGCGGAGATTCGCGCGAATGGCGCTCTGCTGGCATCGGTGCCCATGACGGAATCCCTGCCGATGTATGCCACCGGTACGGGCAATCAACTCGGCAAGCTACTCAAGGAATTCACTGCCGAATTCCGCTCGGATGACTTTGCCGCTCGGCTTGGCCAGCCCCTGGAGATCCGCCTGCTGGCGAAGAACAATGCCCGCTACATCGGCTTCGAGGATGTGCGCTTGTCGTGGAAGGAAGAAGCACCTGTAGCCGAGAACCAAGTGCTGAAGATCTTCGTGCTGACCGGCCAGTCGAACTCGCTGGGTACGCTTGGGACCACCGACTTGGGGATGCGGAACGGTGCGATCGGCAGTCATCCCGCGGAACAAGCGGGCGGGGTGCCGTTCTACTGGGACAATCGTAGCGACGGTACGGCAGCCGGCGATGCCGCGCTCGGGGCCTCCGGCGGTTGGACTGTGATGGGCGCTCAGACGGGCGGTGTCTACGCGGGGAATGACGACCATTGGGGGCCAGAGATTGGCTTCGCGCGGATGTTGTGGAATGCCGGCTACCGGAACTTCGCGGTGGTGAAGGCCTCCCGCGGAGGTGGTGGCAATAGCTTCTGGCAAAAGAGCGCGGCGGATCACCACATGTACGATCAGGTGGTGAACACGGTGAATGCCGCGGTGGCGCATCTACCCGCGGGCTACCTCTCGCATCGCATTGCCGGATTGCTCTACGTGCAAGGCGAGAGCAACACCGCGACGGAGGCGAGCGAGGCAGGCACGCGCTTCAGCGAGCTCATCACCAACTTGCAGGCGGACTTGCCGGCGGCAGCAGGGATGAAGGGTGTCTTCGGTGAGATCGCGGGAACGGGTAGCGCTCGCGATACGACTCGTGCCGGGCAGCTTGCCTTGGCGAATGCCCGCGCGGATATCGGCTATGCGGAGTCCACCGGCTTGGTGATCCACAACCAGGATGGCCTGAGCCTGCACTACGATGCGGAGAGCCAGATCCTGCTCGGCGAACGCATGGCTGCCGAGGCACTGGCGACGGCTTCTCTTCCGATACAGCCGCTCCCGGCGTGGGCGAACCTGCACGCATGGTTCGTCGCCGACAATGGCATGGGCTTCGACACGGCAAATGCGGTGACGCGTTGGGCGGACCTGCACAATGGCTCTGCCTTGCGGGACCTGACGCGCAAGGTGGCCGGTCAGACCTTCCAGCGGGCAGTGAGTTCCGGCACAGGCGAGCCGCGCAAGGCGATGCGCTTTGATGGTAGCAACGACCTGTGGTCGAATGCCACGACCGAGTTCGGCACGATCACCGGAGCGCGGAGTATTGCGCTGCTCTGCCGCGTGACCGATTCTAACAACGGCTTCCTCTTCGACGGCACGACTTCGAGTGGCAGGACCCGGGCGGAGGTGCGTGATGGCAACTGGCAAGCGGGCATAACCGCACAGGCGGGCACTTGGAATGGCGCGGAGAGCACGACCGCGCCGCGGCAGGCCGGAGCCTGGCAGCAGCACGTTTTCACTTTTGCGCCGGACGGTAGCGGCAATACCGCGGTGACGCATTGGATCGACGGAGTGGCAGTGGCCACCGTAACCGATGCCGGCACCGCACCGCTCGGCGGCTTGATCCTCGGCTCGAATGGCGGCTCGCCCTTCTCCCGGCTCGCGGCGGATATCGCCGAGGTCGCGGTCTACAGCAGCGCGTTGGGGGCAGGAGAGGTTGCGGAGTTGAAGCAGCGCTGGGATGCGCGTTGGGGTTCGATTGGTGCGCCACCCTTTTCAAGCACGGTCGTGCAGACACCGCGGGAGATCGCGCGCTTTGGCCGGCATGACTTGTTGGAATGCGTAATCGCAAACGATGGGCCGGGGACTTCCCTGCAAGGCGTGCAGGCGACGCTGGCAGCCGGGACGCGGGCGCTGATCGAGTCGGTGTCGCTGGTCTCACGAGACAGCGGTGCGACCTTGGCGACGATCAATGCTCCCGCCAGCGATACGCTGGACTTCACGTTCACGCTGCCCTTGGTGGATGGCGAGAATCGCTTGGCTCTGGCGGTCGTGCCGCGGCGATACGCGGCACTTGGCAGCACTCTCGATGCGAGTTGGGGCTCGCTGGTCTTTTCGGGAGTTCATAGCGGCACGGTGGCACCAGTGAACGCCAATCCGCCGGGAGTCCTGACCCTGGGCCTGGTCCCTGCCTTCTCGGATGTGGTAAAGAGCGGCGATGCAGGCATCAACACCTTCCGAATCCCCGGGATCGTCAGTGATGCGGACGGTGTACTGCACGCAGTCTATGATCATCGCTACGATAACTCAGGGGACCTCCCTGCGAACGTCGACGTAGGCTATGCGCGCTCGACCGATGGTGGTGCGACTTGGAGCGCGACACGGGTGATCCTGGATTTCGATGCCTCGGTGACTGGCTCCTCTGGCAATGGCGTCGGCGATCCCTGCATTCTGCGCGATCCTCAAACGGGCACGCTGTGGGTGGCTGCGCTGTGGTCCTTCGGCAATCACGCCTACAATGGCTCGGGCGCAGGCACCTTGCCGGGCGAAACGGGCCAATACGTGCTGACCAAGAGCGAGGACAATGGCCAGACTTGGAGCACGCCGATCAATGTGACTGCGGCGGTGAAGGACGATCCGAATTGGCACCTGATCTTCCAAGGGCCGGGGCACGGTCTCGCTCTGCGCAATGGCACCTTGGTTTTTCCGTCCCAGTATCGGGATGCCAGTGGAACGGTGCGGGTCTGCTCCGTCTTCAGCAGCGATCACGGGGCGACCTGGGACTTCGGGGCGGGCGTTCCAACCTCATCGCCGCAGACGAATGAGAACACGGTCTGCGAACTCGATGACGGCCGTTTGCTCTTCTCCATGCGCACGCCCAGTGGCTCGAACGGACAGCGGGCCTGGATCCGCTATGCACCGGGTGGCGCGGTGCCGATGCGCGATGGAACGTGGGAAAGCTTGTTCCGCTTGTCATCCGTGCCGGATCCGGTGTGCCAAGGCAGCGTAATCCAGTGGGCCAGCACGCATCGCGGCGATCCGCGCGAGCTGGTGATCTTTGGCAACCCCGCGAGCAGTTCCTCACGGGTGAATTTCACGCTGCGGGTCTCTGCGGACGGCGGGGCCTCGTGGCCGGTATCGCGGCAATTGTATGCGGGCTCGGCGGCGTATTCCTCGATCTGCATTCTGCCAGATCGCTCGGTAGGAGTTCTGTTTGAGAAGGATGACTACACCAAGTTGACCTTCGCACGGGTGGAGGAGGATTGGCTGCTGAATCCTGCGGTGGACGCCGACGGAGATGGCATGCCGGACGCGTGGGAGCTCTTGAATGGCTTGAATCTGGCGCTGAATGATGCTGCAGGGGACTCGGATGGCGACGGGATGTCGAATGGCGCGGAGTATGCGGCGGGCACGAATCCGCAGTCGGGCGCTTCCAGGTTTGGTGCGTCTTCCTTGGATGGGGGGAAGCTGTCTTGGAAGAGTGTGCCGGGTCGGAGCTACGTGGTAGAGCGGAGTGAGGATTTGTTGAATTGGGTGGACTATGCTGGACCGGTAAGGGCTGCTGGCTCGGAGACTTCCTTGGAGGTCGAGGCGGGAACCCAGCGCTTCTTCCGCGTAAGAGTGCTGCCTTGAGTCACCTGCGGCTCTTCGCCGGGAGCGCGGAGGCTCCGCCCCGCAGAATGGTCCCTGACTGCCGTCTGCTGCAAAGGTCCGCAGCAGAGCCACGTTTTCATCTCGAGATACTGTCGTGCCGCACCGGTAGCTTCTGCGGGGCTGAGCTCCCGCGCACCCGGCGAAGAGCCGCTCGTGGCGAGGCATGTCGAGCAAGTACGGGGCCGGTAGTAGTAGGCATGGGTATGCCGCGCGCTTTCCAAACCGGTCTGCCCGACCGACCGCTTGGGGTTGGTTGCCGTGGGCCGCGCGTCGTCGGATCGTGTTCCCGTCGAACCTCGAAAAAATACCTCCATGGATACCCGATCCTACGCCTTCCTCTTCGCTGTGATTGCGACCGGTGCCGGCCAAGCACAGGACCTCCGCAGCACCACCTTGGACAATCTGAACCTGCCTGCCGCGTGGAGCGATGGCAGTCCACCCCTGGCGGCGGACACTGCCACCTGGAATGCGGCCAGCGCCTTGGCCAATACCCTTGGCGCGAACCTCACCTGGGGCGGCCTCAATGTGAGCGCCGCGAGTGGTGCCGTAAGCATTGGCGGGGCCAACACCCTCACCGCCGGAGCCATCAATCTGGGCGCGAACAATCTCACCCTCACCACCAGCGCGGCGAACAACAGCCTGAACTTTTCCAGCCTCAGTGGCAGTGGTCGCCTGACGGTGGCCAATGGCACCTCCAATCTCGGGGTGGCCGCCTTCAATACCGCGAATGCTCTCAATTTCAACGGCACCCTGGCCCTGCGCGGCGGCAATGCGGCGACCACGCCCGCTGCGGTTGGCGGCAGCTTCTTCTATCTCGGCCGCACCGGGATCACCCAAGCGGCAGGCACTTCCTTCAGCCTCGATACCGGAGCGGGAGCGACCGATGCCAAGGATGTGATTCTTGATAGCGGCTCATGGGGTGGCAAGACGATCAATCTGAGCTCGCTGAGCGGCTATGGTGCCCTGCGCCGCGACTCCGGCTCCGGCGCCAGCACCGTCACGCTGAGCGTCAATCAAGCGAGCGATACGGTCTTCAATGGTCTGGTTCTCGCCCACACTGGCACGAACAACACCGACATTCGCCAACTCAGCATCACCAAGGATGGCATCGGCTCGCTGACCTTGGCCGGCGTGGTTGGCAAGCAAACGCAGAGCGGCGGCTCGAATTCCGCGAACGTCAATCTCACGATCGCCGGCGGCACCTTGATTCTCGGCGCGAACAACACCCGCACCGGCACCACCACCGTGAATGCTGCCGGCACACTGCAGATTGGCAATGGCGGCACCATCGGCACGATCGGTGCGGATGCGGTGGCCAACGACGGCGCGCTCGTCTTCAACTACGGGACGGGAGCCGCAGTCAGCGTGGCGAATGTCATCTCCGGCAGCGGCACGCTGGCGAAGCGCGGCGCGGGGACGGTGATCTTGAGTGGTATCAGCACGCTCAGCGGTGCGACCACGGTGGAAGGCGGCACTCTCAAACTTGGCGGCGATCTCGCCTCCAGCGCGGTGACGGTGAACTCCGGCGCAAAGATCGCGGCGGGCACCGCCGCCCAAGCCGGTGCCGGCTTCGTGAAGACCCTAACCCTTGTCGGCGGCAGTGCCTCGGAATTCCGCGCTGGCTCGGTTTATGATCTACTGGTGGTGAATCAGGCGGACGGTCTGCTGGTGAGCGGTCCCCACACGATCACGGCGATTTCGACCGGTGGACTGAACTTCGGCGACAGGATTCCAATCATTGACTACAGCGGCAGCTTCACCGGCTTCGCGAATCTCTCGCTGGCCCCGGGTTCGCGCTTCGCGCTGGTGAACAATACGACCGATACGCAGGTCGAGTTGGAATACAAGGGCGGCACCCTGCAGTGGACCGGTGGAACCGGTGTCTGGGAAGCGGGCGGTGCGACGAATTGGAATCTCGGCGGCAGCCCCGCGAGCTACTTGCAGGGAGATCTGGTGGAATTCGTGAATGGCGCGAGCACCGGCAGTGTCAGCCTGACCGGCACCTTGACTCCCGGCGCGGTGACGGTGGCGAATTCCACCTTGGCCTACACCCTCGGCGGCAGCGGTAGTCTTGGTGGCACCGGCGACTTTACCAAACAGGGAACGGGCACCGCCACTGTGACCGCGGCGACCTCCTACACCGGTAGTACTTTTGTTGAAGAAGGATCCCTGACCTTCGGCGATGGCGCGACCTCCGGTCAGATCGGCAGCGGGCCGGTAGCGGTCAGTGCCGGTGCGGTCCTGAAGATCCATCGCAGTGACCTGCTGGACTACAAGACCAGCCCGCACCTGCGCACTGTGAGCGGCGAGGGCGAGATCCGGATCGATGGCGGTGGCACGGTCTTCAGTTATCCGGGCACGGGCATCGGCTTCAGTGAAGGCAGCTCTTGGGCGGGATTCTCCGGCAATCTGGTAATCACCAATGGCTCCGAGTTCCAAACCATCCGCAACGGCGCGACCGCCATGGGTAGCGGCGATGTGGTCCTGGGCGACACGACGACGAGCGGAAAGCTCTCGCAGATCGAGGGCAACTGGACTTGGACCAATGACATCGTGCTCAACGGCGCGGACAACAAGATCATCAACCGCTCGGTCGGCACGAACCGCTCGATGAAGCTGCAAGGCATCATCTCGGGCAGCGGCAATCTCACGATCGAAGACCCGGCGGCGGCGATGACGAACAACCTCATGGGCTTCATCCTCACCGGGGAAAGTACCATGAGTGGCACTCTCACCATCCCGACCGGTGTGCCGGTGCGGATCGGCGGCGTCCCCGGCAATACCGATATCAATCAAGGCGGCGCAGGCCCTGCCGGTAGCCTCGGTGGTGTTACGGTGGTGAATGAGGGCACTCTGAGCTTCACCCGCACGGACGCCCTCACGGTGGGCAATGCGATCAGCGGCGGCGGCCAGGTCTTCATCGGCCTCCCCACCGGCAGCGACGCCCAGGAAGTCACCTTTACCGGCGCCAAGAGCTACAGCGGCTTCACCACGGTTCGCAGTGGCAAGCTGCTCCTGAATACCACTTTGCCAAGCTCACCGGTGTTAGTGGATGCCGGGGGCACCCTTGGCGGCAGCGGCACGGTGGCCACCGCCTCCGCGGTCAGCGGCACACTCGCTCCGGGCAATGGCGTGGGCACGCTGACATTTGGCGATAGTCTTTCGCTTGATGCGGGTTCGCGGATCGCATGGCAGATCTCCGACTGGAATGGCACCGCCGGTAGCGGCTACGACAAGATCCAGACGGGCACGCTCACCATTGGAGCGACGACTGCGTCTCCGCTCACAATCGTGATCACCCCGGAGTCGCTGGCGAACTTTAGCGAGACGCCCAAGACCTTCACGCTGGTTTCCACCAGTGGCGGTATCTCCGGCTTGGATGCGGGCGAGATCGTCATCGATCACACCGCCTTCCCGGGCACCGGTTCATGGTCGGTGCAGGTCGTGGGCAATGCGCTGCAGCTCTCCTACTCACTCGGCAATGCCTACAATGCTTGGGAGAGTGCGAATGGAATCTCCGGTGCGGGTGCCAACGCAGACTCCGATCACGATGGAATTCCCAATGGTGTTGAGTTCGTCATCGGCGGCGATCCTTCCGATTCGGATTCCAGCGCCCTTGCTCCGGTAATCACTGTAGACGCCAGCTACCTGAACTTCGTCTTCCGCCGCACCGATGACTCAGCTTCCTTCAATCCCGCGGTGCAGTATGGCAGCAGCCTCGGCGCTTGGACCACGGCGCAGCCCGGTGTGCCCTCAGAGAATCCGGTCCTCATCCAGGAGGTGAACAACTTCTACGGGGCGGGTATCGATCAGGTCACGGTGAAGATTCCGCGTGGCCTCGTCGCTCCCGGCACCAAGCTCTTCG
>NZ_BATP01000021.1 GCF_000739615.1 Haloferula sp. BvORR071 | reverse complement strand
GCGCCCTCGAAAAGGATGACCTTGCCCTCCTTCCATGCCTTGTGGAGCACGGGGATGGTATTGGTGACGTGCGGGCGCAGGCGAGCGAAGGCGGCGAGGACCTCTTCCGCTTGTTCATCGGGGTTGAAGGTGGGCAGGCCGAACTTGCCGAGAACCTCGTTCGCATCCGCGGTGCGGTGGGCGACCATCTCGCGGAAGTAAGGCTCATCCAGTAGGTCGGCGACGCGCAGGCCGCAGCGGTTGATCTTGTCCGCGTAGGCGGGGCCGATGCCGCGCTTGGTGGTGCCGATCTTGCGGTCGCCCAGCGCGGCCTCGCGGGCGGCGTCGAGCTCCTTGTGCAGCGGCAGCACGATGTGCGAGCGGTCCGAGATGAGCAGCTTGTCCGGCGTGATCGAGACGCCTTGGCCTTCCACGCGCTCGATTTCCGCGACGAGGCCGACCGGATCGAGCACCACGCCATTGCCGATGACGTTCAGCTTGCCGTCCCAGAGGATGCCGGAAGGAAGGAGGTGCAGGACGTATTTCTTCCCATGCGCGATGACCGTGTGGCCCGCGTTGTTCCCGCCTTGGCCGCGCACGACGACATCGGCGGATTCGGTGAGATAGTCGACGACCTTGCCTTTTCCTTCGTCTCCCCACTGGAGACCGGTGACGATGGTGTTCATGGATTTGTGTCGCGAATGGACGCGAAGAGACCTTGTTGGGAAATGATGAGAAACGCCTGCGAAACCCGGGTGCCACGGAGCGCCGGCAGACTGCCGGGGGATTCCGGGGCGTTGGATGGGTTCACAAGCGGGTGTGCCTTTTGCTAGAGCAGCAGCGGCGCGATTACTTCGTCTGATCAATCAGCGCCGCGAACTCCTCGAAGAAGTAGCTGGCGTCGTGCGGGCCGGGAGCGGCCTCGGGGTGGTACTGCACGGAGAAGACCGGCACGTCCTTGTGGCGGATACCCTCGACGGTGTCGTCGTTCAGGTTGATGTGCGTGACCTCGACATTCGAGGGCAGAGAATCCGGATCGACGGCGAAGCCGTGGTTCTGCGAGGTGATCGAGATCCGTCCGCTGCGCAGATCCTTGACCGGCTGGTTGCCGCCGCGGTGGCCGAACTTCAGCTTGTAGGTCTTGCCGCCGAAGACGTGGCCGAGGATCTGGTTGCCGAGGCAGATGCCGAAGACCGGCTTCTTGCCGATGAGCTTCTTCACTTCCTCGTGGATGTAGCCGAGTGCGGCTGGATCGCCGGGGCCATTCGAGAGGAAGATGCCGTCCGGGTTCTTCGCGAGCACGGACTCGGCGGAAGCGCGGGAGTTCACCACGTCCACCTCGAAGCCAGCCTGGCGCAGGCGGCGCAGGATGTTCCACTTGATGCCGAAATCGTAGGCCACGATGCGATGCTTGATCGGCGGCAGCTCGAGGTAGGTCTCAAGCTGGCCGGTGGAAGCATTTGGCAGGGCAAAACGGCGGGAATCATCCTGCCAGAGGTAACCGGTATCGGTGGAGACCTCCTGCACGTAGTCCATGCCTTCCATCGCGGGGGAGGCTTGGGCAGTCTTGATCGCGGCCTCGGTGTCGAGCTCGGTGGTCAGGCAGGCGCGCATGGCACCGCGGGAGCGCAGGTGCTTGGTCAGCGCGCGGGTGTCCACATGCTCGATGCCGACGACACTGTGCTGCGTGAAATAGTCGGGCAAGGACATCCGCGAGCGCCAGTTCGAGGCGACCGGGGACAGCTCGCCGATCACGAAGCCGCGGATGTGCGGGCCGGCGGACTCGGCGTCCTCCGGGTTGATCCCGTAGTTCCCGATTTGCGGGTAGGTCATCGCGACGATCTGGCCGCGGTAGGAGGGATCGGTGATGACCTCCTGATAACCGGTCATCGAGGTATTGAAGCAAATTTCACCGGTGGTGGTTCCGGTGGCACCGAAGGCACGGCCTTCGAAAAGGCGGCCGTCTTCAAGGGCGAGAATGGCTTTCATGGACACGGGACGACCGTGGACGGGTGAGCGGCCCCGTTCGCGGCGCGGCGGACGGTAGGGGAGGGGAAGCCTCTGCCACAAGTGGAATTCGGAAGTTTTCCCCTGCGGCGTGGTTCAGGGCACCAGTTGCAGGAAATTCAGGCCCGGGAACTTAGCGAAATCCGCGTCGAAGGAGACCAAGCGGCAACCTTGCTCCATGGCGATGGCGGCGATCCAAGCGTCGGTCCAGAGATTGTGGGTGAAGAAGGGCTGGTTAGCCCAGTTACCAACCCGGGTATCTGTCGAGGTTGAATCCTCGATGTATGCAATATCCGGCATGGTGAGGAAGGTCTGCGAGATCGACCAAGCCTTCGCCGGACTTGCAAGGTGCTTCCCCATGACCTTTGGGTTGGTCAAACCGCGAAGTAGCCCGAATAGCGTGGGGCGGGAGAGGGCCAGCCGATTTGCCCTCAGATGGCTCCAGTAGCTGCGGGCCTGATGGTGGTGAGCATGGTCGGGGTGCGAAAGAGCGATCCAAACATTCACGTCGGGCAGATCACTCGCCATGTCCCAAATCCTCTCCGCTGAAAATCTCCTCTAGCTCTGCATTGCTCAGCGCGGGAATGGTTTCGCCAGTTGCTTCAAAGAATACTGGGAGAAGGCTGCGCACCGGCGTCGTTTCCTCTACTTTGGGTTCGTAGAGGCACTTCTCCACGAACTTCGTTACCAGGTCCTTCAAGGACACGCCGTCTTGGGCGGCCTTGATCTTAAGGTCGCGGAAAACGGCATCGGGCAGGTCGAGGGTCGTCCTCATGCGCGCATCTTCGCATCAATATGCGAAAACGTCAAATCTCCGGGCCTGCCACCTGCCGCCGCAGCTTGTGGGCGCGGGAGAGGTTCTGCTCGAAGATTTCCTCGAGTCGCTTGGTAAACTCGTGGGTGGACTCGCCTTCCTCGATGCGGACCGGATCGCCGAGTTCAAAGCTGAGGCGGATGGGCAGTTCGGGCCGCTTCCAGAGTGGCCAGCCCTTTTCGAGGAAGCGGGTGTTGCTACGAATGAAGACGGGCCGGATCGGGGCTCCTGAGTGCTTGGCAATCAAGGCGCAACCGCCGCGCAGGGGATTGATCCAGCGGGCATCGTGCTTGGTGCGGGTGCCTTCCGGAAAGAGCAAGAGCTGGCCGCCGCCTTCAAGGGCCTCCGAGGCGGACTTGATCATGCGGCCGGAGGCACCGTTCGGGATATAGCCGGCCAGACGTGCCCCACCGCCGAGGAAGGGATTCTTCAGAATCGCCTCCTTCATGATGCAGATCGGCTGCGGCAGCTTGGAAATCACGAAGACCGCGTCCCAGAGAGAGGTGTGGTTCGGAGCGATAATCACCGGCTCGTGCTCGTCCTTGAGCGCGTCCAGCGAGCTGAGGTCGACGTGGACGATGCCAGTAACCCGCAGGTATTTCACGAAGACCCGAAAGGCCCGGTGAAGCAGGCCTCTACCGAGCTTTTTCGCCACCCGGCAGGGCAAAATCAAGATCAGCGGCAGGGAGACGAGGGTGAAAAGCAGGCCGAAAACCGCCCAGTAGGCGAAGGCTCCGATGGTAGCCAAGAGGTCCAAGGGCACACGCCATCCAGGCCTCGGGCCGGAGGAAGTGGCGGCCGGTGCGGGGGTGCGCAGGCTCTGGCTCTCTGCGGGTGGCATGGAAGGGACGCTCGCATTCTAACGGGTATCGGGGTGTCCGGTCGAATCAAATCGACATTGCAAAATCGCGCACGATCGGACCTTGCCAGAGCCCGGCGAGGCGGGATGGATGGCGGCCATGAACGATGATCGTGATCCTTTGGCCGCTCTGCCCCATGGGCCGGAATTCCGCTTTGTGGATGCCCTTGAGTCGCTCGAGCCGGGGAAGTCCGCCACGGGGCGCTACACGGTGCGTGGTGACGAGTCCTTCCTGGTGGGGCATTTTCCGGGGAATCCGCTGATGCCGGGAGTGATTCTAATTGAGTCGATTGCGCAGCTGGGCGGGGTGGTGGCGCAGAGCGATCCGGAGATCCCGCCGCTGGAAAATCTCCTGCTTACGGGGGTGCGTGGGGCGAAGATTCTGGGCGCGGCGAGGCCGGGCGAGGTCCTCAAAATCCGCGCGGAGGTAGAGGGACGCTTGGGCGCGATGATCCAAGTGGCCGGCGAGGTGGCGGTGGGAGAGAGGGTGCTGGCCACGGCGAAGGTGATGCTGAGTGGTGGCTAGATCAAAAATTGTCATCATTTCATCGAAAATTTGATGAATGTGGGCTTCTCTGGCGTTTCTGGCTAAGCTTGTCTGCTGCTATGAAACGAACTGCCCTGCTGCTCGCCGCGCTTTCCTTGTCGCCACTTCTGCTGGAGGCGGACACCAAGCTGGTGCCGCTGCCGGCGTCGATGCGGGTGATGGATGGCGCGCCCTTTCTGATCACGCCGGAGGCGGTCATCGTGGGCCTTGGCGAAGCGGGCAGCGAAGCCGAGGTCCTGGCCAAGCAATTGCGGGCGGCGACAGGCTTTGCGCTGCCGGTGAAAAATGAGGGGGTGGGAGCGATCACGCTGGCGCTGGATCCGAAGCAGGCGGAGGCGCTGGGCAAGGAAGGCTACACGCTTCAATCGAGCGCCGAGGGCGTGAAGATTGTGGCGGCTACACCCGCGGGACTCTTCTATGGCGGGCAGAGCTTGCGGCAGTTGTTGCCGCCCCAAGCGGCTTCCCCGACCGCAGTGGCAGGTGTGAAGTGGACGGTGCCGGCGGTCTCGATCGAGGACCGGGCGCGCTTTGCCTGGCGCGGATTCATGCTGGATGAAGCACGGCAGTTCTTCGGCATGGAGTACGTGAAGCACCTGCTCGACAACATGGCGGCCCACAAGATGAACGTCTTGCATTGGCACCTGAGCGACGACGAGGGCTGGCGGGTGGAGATCAAATCACTGCCCAAGCTGACGGAGATCGGTGCGTGGCGCGGCACCGAGTGCGCGCTGCCGGATGTGCGCAAGGAGAACCACAAGCGCTACGGCGGCTTCTACACCCAGGAGCAGATCCGCGAGATCGTTGCCTACGCCAAGGAACGCCATATCGACATCATGCCGGAGGTCGACTTGCCCGGGCACGCCCGCGCGGTCGTGACGGCCTATCCCGAAGCCGCGCCGACCAAGATGGGTGGCGGTGTGTCCGCCCAGGGATTCGGGGCCAACGTCATCTCACCGGCGCGTCCGGAAGCCCTGGCGATTGTGGACAAGATCTACGATGAATTGGCGGACTTGTTCCCCTTCGAATACATCCACGTGGGCGGAGATGAGGTGAACCACGAGGCGTGGAAGGAGTGTTCGCAGATCAAGGAGCTGATGGAGAAGGAAGGGCTGCGGAATTTGCACGAGGTGCAGGTTCACTTCACCAAGCGGCTGGAAGAGGTGGTGGCGAAGCACGGCAAGAAGCTCTTCGGCTGGAACGAAATCCAGAGTGAGAAACTCTACCGCGGAACTGGCATCATGGCGTGGACCGGCACGGGTCCGGGTTACGAGGCGGCGAAGAAGGGCTTCCCGGTGGTGATGGCACCCGGACCACATTGCTATTTCGACATGGGCTACGGTGGTGCAAGCGGCGAGCCGCCCTCGCACTGGTGGGCGGGCGATGTCTCGGTGGCGCGTTCCTATGCCTTCGATCCGCTTGCTGACGGTGGAAATCTTCCGGCGGATGCCAAGGAGCGGATCATCGGAGTCCAAGGAGCGCTTTGGACCGAGTTCGTGAAGCCGTGGAAGGGTGATCTCGTCGAGTTCAAGACCTATGGCGAACATGCCGACTACAAGATTTGGCCGCGCTTGGCGGCGATCGCGGAGATCGGTTGGACGCCCGGGGAAAAGAGGAACTACGAGGATTTTAGTAGTCGCCTGGATCTCGACTACTACCGCCGCTTGGAGGCCAATGGCACGAACTTCCGCGTCCCGGTGCCGGATACCGTGACCCTCAAGGCCGGGTGGATCCAGATCAAGGTGCCCTTCCCGGGCGCAGAGCTCCACTATACCCTGGATGGATCGGTGCCGACGGAGAAGTCGCCGCGTTATGAGAAGCCCTTCGCGCTCGACCAGCGTGATCCGGCGCGCCTGCGGGTGCGGACCTTCATCGATGGCCGTGGGAGTACCATGGTGACGGGGGCGAAGGCGGAACCGATCGGGCAATGGAAGGAAGGGGACCTCAAGAGCGAGCCCACGAGCTTCACCTATGACGCGAGCGGGAACCTCAGCTCAGGCGGGATCTGGCGCGTGGTCTTTGCCCGCACCGGCGGGAACAAGTCGCTGCGTCTCGACGCCGTGAAGGTGAGCTTCAACGGCAAGGTCGTTGCCGAGGCCAAGCCGGAGGACCTGGTAAACAAGAAGGACCGCTCGATCGCGCGGCTGCGGATTACCGAGCTGCCGGCCGGTGCCAAGGTGGCGGTGGTGGCCATGCTTGCCGCCCCGGAGGGAGATCAATTGAAGGGGGAAGTCAGCTTGCTGAAATCGGAGCGCATGGAGCCGGAGGTCACGGTTACTTCGGCG
Source organism: Haloferula sp. BvORR071 (assembly GCF_000739615.1). Classification (GTDB taxonomy): domain Bacteria; phylum Verrucomicrobiota; class Verrucomicrobiia; order Verrucomicrobiales; family Akkermansiaceae; genus Haloferula. The sequence continues at coordinate 66,679 of NZ_BATP01000021.1, read as the reverse complement.
CTTGCGGCTTATGGCGAGGACAGCGCCGCGATGGCGGGCGATTGGGATGACAGCACGCAATTCTGGATCGCCAGCCAGCCGCAGAAGGGTGTGCTTGCGACCTGGGAATTCGCCACGCCGATCAGCCTGCGCAAGCTGAGCGTGCCGAGCGGTGATCGCGAGGGCATCAAGGATCAACTGGTCGGTGGTGACCTGGAGATCAGCACGGACGGGAAGAGCTTCCGCAAGGTGGCGAGCTTCGCCTACGGTGCCGCAAGCGCGGATCTGGATCAGGGAACCAAGGTGAAGGCACTGCGGGTGGTCGCGACGGAGAACCAGAAGACCTGGGTGATCCTGCGCGATCCGATCATGCGCTGAAGCGTGCCTTCAGTTCCGCGCGGCCCATGCGCCACTGGTCATCCGCAGCGTCGGTGACCCAGTGGCGCGGGCATTCCCAGCCGGCGAGTTTGGCGAGGACGAGCTGGCGGAGGTCTTCTAACAGGACGTCCGGCTCGAGCTCGACGAGGGCGGTGATTTCCTCGACGCGCTCGGGATCATGGGCGGGGACGCCGAAGACCTTGGCGCGGGTGATCATGCCGGTAGCCATGAGGACGGCTTCGATCTTGGCGGGGCCGATCTTGCGGCCGGCGACGTTGATGGACTCGGCACCGCTGCTGCCGAGCTGGAGGCGCTGGCCACCGGCGATGCTGCCGAAGTCCTGGGTGAGGAAGCGGCCATCGCCGAGGATCTCGCCTGGGCGGGTCTCGGTGTAGCCGCGGGCGACGGAGCTGCTGGCGACGAGGAAGCGGCCGGAGTCGTGGACGCTGACGCTGACACCATCGAGCGGGCTGCCGAGATCGCTGGCGCAATTACGGGGCGTGGCGGATGTGTCGAAGGAAATGCCACCGCATTCGCTGGCCCCGTAGAAATTGTGGAGCTTGAGCCCGCAGCTTTCGAAGACGGCAGTTTCGAGTTCGAGCGAGAGCGGGGCACCGGCGGAGACGGCCAGGGCGATGCGTGAACTGGCCTCGGCGAGGATGCCGGAGCGGTGCCAGGCACGCCAGATCGAAGGCACTGCGGGCAGCACGATTCGATCGTGCATCGCCAAGGCGTCTGCAACGACGCGGGGGAAGGGGACTTCCACCGCATGCACCGGCACGCCGTGGAGCAGCATCGGCAGGATAATACTAGAAAAGCCGTATGAATGGGTGACCGAGATGGCGGCCAAATTCGGGACCGCAGGGCTGAGTTCCATTGCCGCGGTGAGGCGGTCGCCATCCGCGCAGATTTGCTCCGCAGTGAAGAACACGGCGCGCGGCTTGCCTGCGATGCCCGGGGTGAGTTTCAGGTGCGCGATGCCCGCTGGCATCTCCGCGGGGAGTTCCGGCTCGGTGGCATCTTTCTCCAGTGGCAGCACCGGTTGGCCGTCGCGCCAGCCGCGGAGGGTGGCCACGGCTATGTCAGGCACGCCGCCGCGGGCTAGCACCGGGCCGTGGGCGATAGGCGTCGCTGCGAGGCGTTCCGCGAGGTCGGCGAAGGTCCAGGTATCTGCGCCATCGATGATCGCGATCCGGTCGCTGAATCGGCCAAGGGTTTGCAGCCAGCGGGAGTAGGGCATTCGGGATTTGTTGAAGAAGACGCGAGGCTGGGAGGGAAAGCCGGGGAGCATGGGCGGGCCGGGTGGCGCGGTCAATTCGGACGAAAGGGGCGGCGCAACGTCGCGAGGCGGGTTTCGCCTGAATAAAACTCCGGTTGGCTGCGTCGGAACATGATCGCTGGACCTCCAGGCAGTTGGGCGTTTGAGATAGGCACCGATAACTTTTCGATCCCGCGGCATTTCATCTGCGGACTCATAAACTCCTCCATTCCCTCCTCATGCGCCCGCTTCCCCTGATCCTGCTTTTGACGGCCACTCACGGCGCGGCGGTGTGGTGGGGATTCTCCGCGGGTGCCGGGCCTGCGGCGGTAGCGGAAAGGAGTGGTCCGGCGGTAGCTCGAAAGGAAGAGCCTGTGCTGGACATGGCAAAGCTGCTGGCACCCGAGCCGGAGAAGCCGCAGCCCGCGCCGGGACCGAGCTGGAAAGAGCAGGTGGAGGCGGCGCGGAAGGCGATTCCGGCGGACGCGGACGTGGTGGCTATCGTGAAGGCTGAATTGCCAGATCCCCGGACGGCGGAGGACATGGCGCGACAAGGGCAGGAATTCGCCCGGAAAACGGCCGCCTTCGGACTGTGGATGGAGAAGGACCCTGTGGCCGCTTTGCGGTGGATGACGGGCAACGCGAACTGGTCAGTGGATGAAGGCGTCCGCAAGTATCTCGAGGGCAAGGAGCTGACGGAGGTAAACCGGCTGGTGCGGGAGGTACCGGAGGCTGCCGGGACGGTGGTGAAAGCGGCGACGGCGCTCGCGCTCGAGAAGGGCCAAGCGGAAGTGATCCAGCTGGCCGCGGCGATTGGCGATTCGGGCAATGCCTTCAAGGTGCTGAACGGGGCGGTGGGATTTACGCCTGAGCTACCGGCGCAACTGCCAGCGATCCGCAAGCTGCTGGACGAGCGCGGGGCCCAGGAATTTCTCCTGAGGTTCGGCCGCATGGGAGATATCACCGGCTTGGCGGAGGCGGCGGCCGCGGCGGGATTCTCGGAGGAGGCGGTCCAGAGAATGGAGGGCGAATATGCGAAGGTGGTGGATTACCGCGAAAAGAAGAAAGCGGATGAAGCGCTTACGATGGCCGACCGGATTCGCGCCGGGAATGCAGGACCGCCTCCTATGACCTTCGATCGCGAGGATCCGCGGTTGATGAAGGAAGCACCCGAGTTCGAGAGCTGGTGCAAGGACTTTGCGGATGAACGGCTGGATGGCACGGAGGTGATGGCCAAGTTCCGCGAGGCGCTCGGCAACCCGGACGGGATTGATCGGCCGATGCACGAATATCTCTTCAAGAAGATCTATCCGATGAATCCGGCGGCGGCCATCGATTGGCTGAAACAGGAAGAAGCAGATTGGCAGGGCATGGTTAAGGATGCGGCGCCCGGCGTGTCGCAGAGCGACATGGACATGCAGAAGATCAAACCGGAAGCCTACTGGAATGCGACCGAGAGCCTAAGCCCGGAAGAGCAAGAGGCCACTGGCATGAGCCGGCGCTTGATGGAGATCTACAAGGTGTGGCATAAGGAGGATCCGGAGGATTGCCTGCGCTCGGTAGAGCGCTTGCCCGCCGGGCCGCTGAAGGATCGCTTGCTGGCATCCCTGAAAGGAGGTGGCCGGTGAAGGCGCGGACCATGGCATGGATCGCCTTGCTGGACGCCACGCATGCCGCGGCCTTCCTGTTAGCCCGTGGTGCCCGGGGAAGCTCGGTGGCGCAGGCCTCGGCAGCGGAAGGTCAGGCTGCCGCGCTGGCGGCATCATCCAAGGGCAAGTCGTCCGGACGCGAACGGGATGGCACGCCGCACGCGCGGCTGCTGCAGAAGCTGATGGAAGCGGATCTGTCACGCGCGGACTTCGAAAGGGCGCGGGCGCGCTTGCTCAATGATTGGGCGAAGCATGACCTGCGGGCGGTGCTGGATCTGGTCTACGGACCCGACAGCTTGCCCGGAATCCAGAACGGGGCCTCCACGCGGGTGTTGATGGATGAGATCCTGCGCAACCCGGACGAAGTGCTGGAGTGGATCCACAGTGGGCGCTTCGGATCGAAGCGCGAGCAGGTGGAAGAGCTATGGACCCATGCGCTGCGCGAGGCGGGCCAATACGACAAGATCTTCATCGCCCTACGCGGGATGAATGAGGAGAGCCGCAAGAACCTGATGCGCGACATGGCGACGAACGACAAGAGCGAGGTGGTGCTAACCTCGATCCGCGAGGCGCTGGGAACTTGGTATCAGCAGGGCAGCGAGCGCATGAATGTGATCTTCGGCTACACCCACAACCTCGTGCGCTTGTATGGGAATGATCCTAACAAGCTATTCGAGGGCGAGACCGATCCGCTGATCATGGGACAGCTGGCGAAGGACTGGACGCGCTTTCGCTTCGGCTATCCGCCGACGGCGGAGCGGCTGGGGGAGATCCGCGAGTTACCCGAAGCGACGCGCGCGACGGCGATCGGTGAACTGATGGGTGTCTTCGATGACCAGGGGATCGCCGGGGTGAAGCGGCCGCTGGAGGAGTTAGCCCGTCAGGAAATGTGGAGCGAGCTGACGGCGGAGGGGACGCGCAGGGCAGTGCTACTGTCGGCGGGGAAGGAAAAGGCCAAGGGTGGTACCGAAACCTTCGAGACGGTGATGAGGATCAGCGATCCTGCGACTCGCGCACTGCTGATGCAAGCTGTCGGCGGAGGATCGGTACCGGAGAATGCCGGCGAGGACGTCTTTGATCAAGCGGCGGAGGTGTTGGACCCGGGGCCGGAGCTGGATGGCTATCTGGCAGGGATGGCGCGGTCCTTGGCGATGCGGAAGAATCTGGAACTGGCGCGGGCCGGGATCGCACGGATCGGGAACGCGGACTTGCAGGCGCAGATGCTGAAGGAGCTGGAAGCGAAGAAGGACGGGAACCACGAATGAGTGCGGATGAGGAGAGCTGGATCGAAGTGGCCTGTGCCCTGTGGAGGGCGGGCACTCCTGCTCGCCGCCAAAGCCAGGGATTTAAACCGCGAATGGACGCCAATGGACGCGAATAAAGACGTGACGACGTTGGGCCCGCTTGCCGCATGTTGTTGAGATGAAGCGAGGCCCCACCTGGATCTTAGCCTTGATCGCGAGCCACGGGGTGGCGCTCGCGTGGGGCTTGGCGTCCCGGTCAAAGGAGGAGGGGAACATCGAACCTAGGCCGGCGGCCAGCCACGCCACCGAGGAGCGGGTGGATGTCGGGCGCTTCCTGCAAGGGATGGAGCGCGGCAGCAGCATCGAGGCGAATCCGGTGGCGGATGGTGAGGAATTGATCGCGGCAATCCGGGCTGCGCGCGGGGCGAGGGATCTTGCCCAGTTGAATAGCCGGATGGATGCCGGCTTCCCCGAGTTCAAGGATTGGTGCAAGGACTTCGCGGATTCGCGGATGACCCCGGATGAAGTTCTAAAGCGGGTCCTAACAGCATTTGGCGAGACGGAAGATGCCGATGGCGCGCTGCGTGAGTACCTATTCCGCCGCTTGTTCCCCATGCAGCCTGTGGCGGCGGTGGATTGGCTGCGCTTGCATCGCCAGGACAATTGGCAAGGTCTCACCAAGCTGGCTGCGGAGGAATCCCTGCATGAGATCTCGATTGAGAGGATGTTCCAGTGTGCGGAAGGAATGAGCTTCCCCGAGATGGAGGCGAGCGGGGTGGAAGGTTGCCTTTCGAATAACATCAGCAGCTGGCGGCAGCGTGATCCGGACAACTGCATGTCCGCGGTGCAAGGCCTCCCGGCAGGCCCCCTGAAGGAGCGGATGCTGAAACGGATCGCCGAAATGAGGCCAATGCCATGAGCAGGGGGAAAGGCATCACTGTGGTCCTGGCGCTGGTGCTCACGCACGCGGCTGTCTACTTGGCGGCAAAGCATTCCAGCCCGGTTTCGGCGGTCCCGATTGAGGCGGGGGCGACGGCCGCCGTGAGTAAGGGCAAGTCAGGGGATCGCGATAGAATGGCGAGCCCGCATGGACGTCTCTGGCAAAAGTTGTTGGAGAAGCGCGTTGGCCGTGCGGACTTCGAGAAGGCGCGGGAGGATCTGTTGAAGGAATGGATGATCCGTGATCTGGGCGCGGTGCTGGACCTGATCTACGGTCCGGATGCTTCGCCGAATTTCGGTAATACGCCTCTCGGTGAAACTTTGGACCAGCAGATCGCGAAGCAGCAGGAAGAAGTCATCCGCTGGATTCGCGAAGGTCGCTTTGGTTCCCGCCGACAGGAGATGTTCTCCCGCTGGTATAGCGCGCTGGTGCGGATGGAACGGCAGGATCTGATCCTCGCGGCCCTGCCACAGGCGACCAGCTATGAGAAGAGCTGGGCATTTTCCTGCATCGTCGCGACGGACAAGATCGCAGTGCTGGATCAGGTGCGCTCGGCATTGTTAGGCTGGTATCGAGACGATCCGCGGCAAGCGGGTCTGTTGAAGGTTTACGGTCGAAAGAAGGTGGATCTGGCGAAAGGGGAGACGGCGGCCTTGTTTGTGGGAGAAACCGATCCCGGGCTACGCAAGGCTCTGGGGGAAGGCTGGGTAGAGGCGCGGTTCGCTTTCAAGCCGACGGCGGAGCGGATCGGTGAATTGCGGGAGTTGCCGGAGGACGCGCGCTCGCTGGCGGTGGAGTCTGTGATGAATTATTTCGCTGACCGGCACTTGGCAGGGGTGGGGCCGGCACTGGAGGAAATGAATCGCCTTCAGATGTGGGGCGAATTGGCCAGCGATGGTGCGCGGCAGGCGGTGCTGGTATGCGCCGAGGTGCGCGGTGAGCAGCGCCAGTTGCTGGAATCGTTGAAAGGAATCTCCGATGATGGAGCGCGCACGAAGCTATTCGCCTCGGCGGGCAAAGGGATGGGGATGGGCGGTTGGGGTGAGGCCTCGTTTGAGGCAGTTTATGAGGCGCTGCCCGCAGGCTCAGATCGCGACAACTGCCTGGCGGGAATTGTGAATGCGATGTGGGAACGCGGAGACAAGGGGCCTGCGAAGCTCGGCTTTCAGGGTATCGCGGACCAAGGATTAAAGGCAGAGTTATTGAGGCGGATGCCGGAACTGGAGAAATAGAAGAACCATGAGTCGCAGGATGAAATGGATGCCGGCGTTCGTCGCGAGCCACTTGCTGGCGCTGGGCCTCGGGATGGCCACGCGCCCCAAGCCGAATGTGACTGCCGCAGTCATTCAGCCCGCGAAGCGCGAGCCGGAGGATAAGCTCAAGCTGGCAGACTTCATTGTCCGCACCAAGCCGGAGAGCGATGGCGACAGGCCGAGGCAGGGACCGAGCCATGAAGAGATCTTTGCGCAGAAGGTGGCCGCGGTGCCAACGGATGCAGATGTGGCGGCGATCGTGAAGGCTGGTGCTCCGGATCCGGAAGGGGATGTCACGGATGAGGCGGAAGTGGCATTTGCCGCGTGGCTGGACCGCGACCCCGTGGCGGCGCTCGCATGGCGGCGGGAGTGGGCGCTCGGACGCCGGACCATGACTTCCGCCTTTGACAAGAGCTTGCAGTACTTCGCTCTGAATCATTCGCCGGCAGAGTTGGACCGCGCGATCATGGGTGCGGATGAGTCAGGCAGGACCTTGTTTTATGCCGCGGCGTTGGCTGCCCACTTCAAGGGGATCGACACGGTGATGGCGATGGCCGGGGGCATGAGCCGGGCGGAGGACCGCAACGAAATGATCTCCTTCGGGCTGCGCTCGACGGAGGGTTTGGCTGCTCATTTGCCGGCGATCCGAAGCCTGCTGAATGAAGCCGGCGTGGGTAGGTTCCTGCAACGCCTGTCGCGTCTGGAGAAGGCGGGCGAGTTGCTCCCGGCTCTGACGGCGGCGGGCTTTCCCGAGGAGTCGCTCACGCAGTTTGAGAGTTGGGCAGCTGCTGAAGCCGAGGAGCAGCGTGTGAAAGCTCTACCGCTGCTGGAGAAGATCCGGGCCAATGCGGGAGATGCCACTCAGATCGGCTACGCCTTGAATGAAGGCGTGCCTGAATTCGATGACTGGTGCCGCGATTTCGGTGATTCGCGAATGAGTGCGGATGAGGTGATGGAACGGCTCCAAACGGCGGTGGGTGGTGGCAAGTTGGACGCCACCTTGGACAGCTTCGCCTTTCAGCAACTCTTCGCCATGAACCCGGCGGCGGCAATCCAGTGGCGGCGGCAAGTGCCGGGTGATGCCGGGGCTTGGCAAGCGGCGGTGCAAGATGCCTTGTGGGAAGAGGGTCCTAGCCTTGAAGTATTGGAAGCGGCCGCTGGCACGATGTCGGATGATGAGATGGCGGCCAGCGGGGTGAAGGGCGGGCTGGTCAGCCGCTACGGAAGCTGGGCAGGACGCGATTTTGAAAGCGCTGCCGCAGCGGCGCGACGATTGCCGGATGGCCCCTTGAAGCAGGAGGTTGAGCATGAGCTCTTGAAAGAGCGGCAGAAGCAGGAGGAGATGAAAAGGAAGGGAGGCAAGCGATGAGTGGGAGCAAGCGCATGGCCCTGGTGACGCTGCTGCTGGGAACTCATCTCGGGCTCTTCCTGCTTGGGCATCGCGAGGATGGATCGGGCATCGCGGAGAATGCGGCGGATGGAATCTCCACGATAAGCGCCGGACACGCAGGGAAAGCCGAAACCAGGACGGCAGGTGAAAGGACGCAGCATGCGCGGCTCTGGCAAAAGTTGCTAGAGGCGGACCTGAGTCGTGAGGATTTCGAGAAGAGTCGCAGCAAGTTGCTCAAGGATTGGGCGCAAAAGGACCTGCCCGCCGTGCTTGAATTGATCTACAGCCCGCAAGCACCGGCGACGATGTGCCGCTTCTTCCCGACGAACGACTACGATGAGTTTATCGCCAAGCAGCCGCACGAGGTGCTGGCATGGATCCGTGATGGCGCATTCGGGTCGAATCGCGGTCTGATGTATGGCGTTTGGCAGCGGGCCATGCTGAAGAGCGGCCAGAGCGAGTTGATCCTGGCATCGCTGGATGCCGCTACACCTGCGGAGCGCCGCGAGGCGGTGGGTTCTCTTGCATACGAAGGGAGTCCCGCGGACCTGCGCGCGGTTCGGGCCGAGCTGGCGAACTGGAGCCCGGGCGATCCCAACTATGAGCGCACGGTGATCGAGTATGCCCGGCGAACCGCGACATGGGCGGGCGATGATGCGGCGGCCTTGTTCAAGGATGAGAAAGACGAGGGATTCCGTGCAGAGCTGGCGAAGGCATGGTTTCAAAATCGCGTGAATTTCCCGCCGCGGGTCGATCGTCTGGTGAGATTGTTGGAGTTGCCGGAGGATGTGCGTGAAGCTGCGGCAGCCGAGGTGATTCCGGATTTCAGAAGGAGCGGGGTGGAGGGTGTAAGTGAAACTTTGGCGGAACTGGAGCGCCACGGCATGTGGAGTGTGCTTGCGGGTGAGGGCTGCCAGCGCTTGGTCGCGGCCATTCTGGCGCAGCCTCCTTCTGCTTCCCGCGATGGCCTGCTGCCCGCGCTGGCGGCTGTCAGTGATGCCGGAGCCCGGGGGAAGTTGTTAGAGGCGGCAGGCAGGGGGATCGCAGGGGCGGAGGGAGCAGGAGATCCATTCAGCCGCTTGGAGTCATTGCCGCAGGGCGCGGAGCGCGATGCCTGCCTCGCGGGGATGGTGAGTGCACTTTGGAAGAAGAACCCGGACGCGGCGCGGCAAGGCTGGGAGAATATCGGGAATGAAGCATTGAGGCAGCGGCTCCTGCGGGAGATGCCCAAACTGGCCGAGTGAATGGATGCCTGGGCATGCGGTATTTCTGCTTTCCACCCGCCGTGATCTTAGAGCTTTTGATATCGTGACCCGCGGACGCTTCATCTTGATGCTCATCGCCAGTCACGGCGTGGCGCTGGGCTTGGGGCTTGCATTGCGCGGGAAGGAGGTTGTGGCGCCTACAGCCATTGCCGCGGTGACGGAGCCACCGAGGCGGCTGGAATTGGGCCAGTTCATCGTCCGCATCCCCCGTGATCCGGCGGAGGAAGAAGAGGAAGAATCGCCGGAGGCCAGTGAGAAGGCGCAGCGCGAGTATGAGGAAAAATTCGCGAGGATGGTGGAAGCGATCCCGGCGGATACGGATGTGGCCGCGCTCGTGAAGGCGGGCAGCAGCACGGACAAGGACAAGTATCCCGGAATGGAAGTGGAAGCGGCCTACGCGGTGTGGCTGATGCGCGATCCGCTGGCGGCCTTGCGTTGGCACATGAGCTGGGAGCAAGAGCGGGGTGGCTCATTGAGCACCTTCAATATCAGCGAGCGCTACTTCCTCGACCGCCGGAGCACGGCGGACTTGGACCGGCTGATGGTTGAGGATCCCGAGGTGGGACACAGTATCTTAATGCCCGCGCTCTTTGCCGCGCAGAAGAAAGGACTGGATCAGGTGGTGGCCTTGGCCGGCGGATTGAGCCAAGGGAACAACCGCTACGACGTGATCCGTTATGGGATTCGCTCGGCGGAGGGTTTGGCGCCGCACTTGCCCGCCTTGCGTGCCATGATGGACGAGCGGGGGATGTATGAATTCTTGTCGAATATCGCCAGCACGGAGCATGCGGGCGATCTAAGCGAGGCTGTACATGCTGCCGGATTCCCGGAAGCTGCGGTGAAGGCCTTTGACGAGAAGGTGGGGGAGAATGCGGAGAAATGGCGTGTGGAGTCGCTTCCGCTCGCGGAGCGCATCCGCGAGAGCAAGGATCGGGAGGATCTCGATCGGAGCATGGCGGAGGCGCTTCCAGACTTGAGCGATTGGTATAAGGATTTCAAGGGGGCGAGGCTGGATGCGGACGAGATATACGGGAAGCTGAAGGCCGGCGTGCCGGGCAGCGAGGCGGTCGAGCCGCAACTCAGGAGCTATCTTTTTGCGAAGCTTTTCCCGCTTGATGCGCCCGCGGCGCTGAACTGGTTGCAAGCAGGCCAGGCCGATTGGCAGCCGGTGGCGAAAGCGATGCTGGAGAAGGAGGTGAGGGCTGCGAGCTTCGAGGAGTATCTCGACCTCGCGGGATCCATGTCCGCCAAGGATGCGGAGGCTAGCGGCTTGAAAAACGCAATGCTAGTGCAGCTTGAAAGCTGGTGGGAGCGGGATCCCGAGAATTGCAAGGCGGCGGTGGAGCGCTTGCACGCCAGCCCCTTGAGGGACTCGCTGCTGGAAAAGATTTCGAAGGAGGAGGCCCGCCGATGAAGCGCTCCAGCAAACTGCTGCTCGCGGGAGTGCTGGTGCTGACCCATGCCGCGGTTTTCATGGCCGCGATGCAAGGGCCCGCTATTGGCAAAAGCGGAGCCGCGATGCCTCAAGGTGGTGGCGTGGCGCGTGAGGCGAAGTCCGTGCCGCGCGACAGCGGCGGGCTCAGTCATGCGCAGCTCTACGGGAAGCTATCGCGCGCGGCCGGTCTCAGCGAAGAGGAGCTCTTGCGGGCCAAGGGCAAGTTGCTTGGCGACTGGGCCCGGCGTGATCTGGGGGCGCTGCTGGACCAGATGTGGGGACCGCGTGCGAGACTTGGGCTCGGCACCCACGCGAGCGATGAGGTGGTCGCGGAGATGGTCAAACAAAAGGAGCAGGTCTGGGACTGGATCCGTAGCGGGCGCTTTGGCTCGAACCGGCAGGAGGCATTCAGTGCTTGGTTCTCGGCGATGCGGGATGGGGGACAAGCGGGGTTTGTCCTAGCTTCGCTGCCGCAAGCGAGCCCCTACGAGAAACGCTGGGCCTTGCACGCTCTTTGTGACCAGGCGGATGGGTCCTTGCTCAAGGAAGTCCGGGATGCACTGCTGGGTTGGTACAAGGACGATCCCCAGCGTTGGGGTTTGATTAACCAATCGTACGCGCGGCGGCAGGCGGAGCTGGCGGCGGGGAATGTCCAGGCGCTGTTCCAAGGCGAGACGGATCCCGGGGTGCGCGAGGGCCTAGGGGCGGCGTGGCTCCAGCAGCGGATCGGTTATCCTCCGCCGGTGGACCGGCTCAACGAGATCATGGAGCTGCCGGCAGATGCGCGGGGCCTTGCGGTTTCCAATCTGATCAACAACTACGATGACCATGGCCTGGCCAGCTTTATGCCGGCATTGGTCGAGATGAACCGACTTGGCCTTTGGAAGGAGATGTCGGGCGATGCAGGGCAGGAGTCGGTCCGCTACCTCGCTGGAAAGGCATCCGGAAATCCCGGGGAGTTTCTTGGAACGCTGGCGGCGATTAGTGATGGGGAGGCGCGCGCGATTCTGTTAGAATCGGCGGGCCGGGGAATGAGTGGAGGGCAGAAGGATGCTGAAGCTCTCGCAGGAATGCTGGAGGTGCTCCCCGCTGGGCTGGAGCGCGACGCCTGTCTGGCCGGCATGGTGCAGGCGCAAGTGTCGACAAAGAAGGATCTGGCAAAGAAGAATCTCGGGAGGATCGGTGATCCGGGGAAGCGGGAGGAGCTGCTGAAGAAATTTCCAGATCTGGGGAAGTAGGCGGACGTGAGAGGTTTGGGGGTGAGGCTCTACCTCGCCGCCAACGCCTCCACCAGATGCCGCATCTCCTCGTCCAAATCTATCGGATCATGCAGCGTCGCCGCGACCTCTTGCCTCACCAGCTCGCGAAAGCGCTTTCGTAGCCGGTGGATCGCCACCTTGAGCGCTCCAGTGCTGATGCCTAGCTCTCGTGCGCAGTCTTCCTGGCTCCCGGCGGTGCCGCCAGCATCGAGCCATGGCTTCAGCGCTGCAAACTGAGCCGCCTTGCCCGCGGCGATTTCCTCCTGCTCTACTGTGTGGAGGGCATGCTCGACGATCGAAAGCGCCCACTCGCGGTCAAAGAAGGCATCCGAAGCGGGAGGTGCCTGCCAGTCATCATCCTCCAGCGGCAGATGCTCGATCTCACCGCCGCGCTTGGCCCGCGCTTCATCGCGGCGGCAATTCATCAGGAAGTGCTTGAGAGCCCCTAGCAGGTAGCTGCGGAAGCGCCCGCGGTCACGGCCCGCGTCTTCCAGGAAGTCCCCGGCGAGGATCTTGTTGAAGAAGCCGTGGGCCAGTTCCTTCGCCTTGTCTTCATCCCGGCCCTCGCGGCGCAGGAAGGCCAGGACCGGGCCGTAGTAGAATTCGCAGAGCTGCGCCAGGGCATCGCGGGCTTCCGCGGTGTCGCCATGGGCATTGTGGACCAGAGTCCAGCGTGTGGTGTGAAAGGAGCGGGTCATTTGTTCCGCCTTCGTTGCGCCTCTTCGTATTTCTGGCGGTCCTCATCCACTTGCCGCAGGAGGAAGGGGGTGACCTCGGGCTGCTTGCTCAGCACCATGTGCATGTTCCAAAGGATGCTTGAGACCCAGTAAAACTGGGGCTCCACAATCTGCTCCGGCACCATGGCACCGCGATATGTCGCGGAATTGTAGGTCAGATCGGCGATCATTCTCCCGTCGCGTTGCGAGATGCGGCCGACCAGGATTTCACCGCTGCGGATCGGATAGCCAATCCGGATGCCTGAGGTAAGGAGTCCCGCGGGGAGCTGCGGCGGCTCAGTGTAGTAGGTGGGGTGCCAGATATGCAGATAGAGCTGCTCGGGCTCGGGCATCTTTTCGTCGTCCGTGACAGCGATGAGCAGGGGGGCGCTGCCGACGAGCAGAAGATCGAGCGGCAGGCCACGCAAGCACTTGCCGCTGGGATCCGCAATCTGGCACATCTCGGCGGCGATCGTCTCGTAGCTGATGTTGAGGTTCGCCAGGTCCAGCGAGTCGGCGGTCTTGGGCTGCGTGTTGTCCGTGATTACCGAGTAGTACAGCACCGGGCGCTCCGCCGCGTTGACGGAGTAAAACAGGTTGCGGCGATAGCCCTTGCCATCTGCCTCAGGGAGGAGCGGTACGGTCAATGGCTCGCGGCCGTAGATCCAGAAATGCAGATAGCCCGGCTTCTCCGCGATGATGGCGACTTGCCGGACCTGGCGTTTGTCCTCCCCCTCCGTGACGCTGGTCTTCTCGATGAGCTCCAGGCGCACGTCGGTGGCGGGAGCCCCCGGCACGGTAGACGGGGTAGCAGGGATGGGGGTGGCGGTGGAGTGCTCTCCAAACGCGGTATCAAGACCAGGCGGTAGCTTGGGCGATTTCGACTTCCAGGCCTGGGCCAGACCGAAGAAAGTCACTAAGGCAAGAAGTGGAAGCAGGCAAACCAACAGCGCCAGGCGGAACAAACAGCTAGCCCACGCGTTGGCAGGGGCTTCCAGGCTGTTTCTGGAATCTTCCGGGCTGTGGGGTTGAATGGAAATCGCGCGGAAGGTCCACGCGATTCCGAGCACGATGGCGATCCAATGGACGGCGTTCAGCGAGAAGGGACCGAGCGGTCGCATCGAAGCCGCTGAAGAAACCGCAATCGCCATCGCGGCCAGTGTGAAGCACAACCACAGGCAGAACGAACAGACCGCCACACCGAAGAAGATGGTGCCCAGTGGCGGCGATCCGCTGCTATCCGAGAGGAAGGAGTCGAGGCGCTTTCCGGCCCGGCGTTTGAGGAGGAGCCATACGAACCAGCAGAAGCCGGCCCCGACCATGGCCAAGCCGGAAAGTTGCGATGGCGGCCCGTTGAAGTGGATGCCGCCCACTTCAACCCGGGCATCGAGGACGGATCCTTCCGTCATCCAGCGCACCTCGCGCAGCCAGGGATCGCCAGCTCCGATTTGCGTGATCCGCACGGGAACCTTGCTCGGGGAATCGGGCTCTTCGATGAGATGTTGTTTCCAGGTCCCGGCCAAACCTAACAGAACCGCGAGACTGGAGGCGACGCTCGCACCGGCACCGGCGTTGGCCGTGCCCTCCGTGCGGGGATGCTCGCGAGGCGAGGTGAATTTCACCTTCTGCCGTCCCAGTTTGACTCCGCTGGTTTCGCCTGTGGCCCGTGGTGGAGGGACCTGCTCGCGGGTGCCCGCGTTCTCCACCTGTGTCTTCATCTCCTCCGCGCTTGCCTGGCGCCGCTCGCGCTCGCTCTCCAGTGCCTGCCGTACGATGGCATCGACGCGCGGACCTACCGCCGACACCCCGGAGGGCGGAACAAAAGCACCCGGGCGCGGCAATTCCCCGGTGAGGATCTCGTAGAAGACCACGCCCAGCGAATAGATGTCCGCGCGGTGATCGACCTCCCCGGGCCGCTCCCTCTGCTCCGGCGCCATATAGTCAGGCGTGCCGAGCGCGCTGCCAGCTTGGGTCAGCAGCGGATCGATGTGCGGCACGCTGCCACCCGCGGCCTCGCTCTCCGCGGCGATTTTGGCGATTCCGAAGTCAGCGAGCTTCACCCGCCCCTTCGCGTCTAGCAGCAGATTCTCCGGCTTGATGTCGCGGTGGAGGATTCCCTCCTCATGGGCGAACTGCAGCGCCTCGCAGATCTTTGGCACGATGCCCAAGGCCTGAGCTGGAGTGAAACGTGCCGCCCGCATCGCCTGACGCAGATTCACGCCATCCACGAACTCCATCAGCAGATAGAAGAAACCGGCGGTCAGACCGTAGTCATAGACCGCCACGATGTTCGGGTGATTCAGCCGCGCCAGCAACTGCGCCTCGCGCTCGAAGCGGCCGGCGAAGGCCGGATCCTCCGCCAGCGAGTGCGGCAGCAGCTTCAGCGCAGCCAAGCGGTTGAGCTTCGGCTGGCGCACCTTGAAGACCGATCCCATCCCGCCGCGGCCGATCAAACCCAGCACCTCCAACTGCGGGAAGGCCGCCGCCACCTGCTCCAGCTCCGGCGGGGTGTCCGCCACCACCGGTTCGCTCGGCAGCGCGGCCGCGGCCATCAGGCAGCGCGGGCAGAGACCCTGCGCGGCCCCCGGCGCAAGCGGGGTGCCACACTGCGGGCACTCGGGAGAAGGCATATGCGTATCCATACACTGCTTTCCTGAACCGTGGCACGCACCGGGTTACGGGAAATTTTGATCCTATCCGGGGCAGATGCCTGACCTTGCGGGTTTGACGCCGTCAGCCTCTTCCGGTAGCGCATCAGGGCAATATCCGCTGCCATGCCCTACCGCCGTCCGGTGCACTTCTCAACCTGTCTCCGAACCCGCCGTTTGGGCGGCTTGCTTTTGGGCGCAGCCTCTTTGCTCGGACTCGCGGCGGGGGGACTGAGTCAGGTCCACGCCGCCGCACCGTATCTGGTCATGGACATCCACCCAGGCTCGGGGAATACCGGCTCGAATCCGGTCGAGATCTTGGCCGCGGGTGACCTCGCCTACTTCGTGGCGGGCGATGCGGTGAATGGCTACCAAGTGCGGCAGACGGACGGGACTACAGCCGGCACGCGGCTCATCCGGCCCCGAGGTGAGAACGTGAGCGTGGATGCCGCGCCCAATGGCTTGGCCCGCTTAGGCAGCACGATCTTCTACTCCTCCGGCGGCCTCAGTTCGGAACTTTGGAAGACGGACGGCACGGCCGAGGGCACCATGCTGGTGAAGGACCTGAATTCCGTCACCGGTTCCTCGCCGGGCTATCTTACTCCCGGGGACGGAGTAGTCTACTTTATCGCTACCGAAAATAACCGTGGGACCGAACTCTATCGCAGCGATGGAAGCGCTGCTGGAACCTCGATCTTGAAGGATATTTGCCCCGGCTCGGGCAGCTCCTATCCCCAAGAGCTGACGATGGTGGGGAATACGCTCTATTTCGTAGCGGACGACGGGGTAAATGGCAGGGAGCTGTGGAAGAGTGACGGCACCCCGGCAGGGACGGTCATGGTCAAGGCCATCGCGCCGACCTCGAACCAGCAGGTACCGGTTTCGTTGACCGCTTTTGGTGGCAAGATCTACTTCATCGCGAATGATGGTGTCAGTGGCACCGAGTTGTGGGCCAGCGATGGGACGGCGGCGGGTACTTCCGTGGTGAAGGACATCAATCCCGGTGTCACTTCGTCGTTCAGTGCCAACGCCCCGGGTGCCCTGATGGTGGCGGGTGATGCGATCTACTTCAGTGCGTATGCTCCCGGCATGGGGTTGGAGTTGTGGAAGAGCGATGGCAGCGAAGGGGGCACGGTCATGGTCAAGGACCTGAACCCGGGAGCCGGGGGCAGTAATCCCAAGCTGCTGGGAGCGGCCGGCTCGCGGCTCTTCTTCGCCACCAATCCGAACGTGATGGGCGTGGGCTGGAGTTTGTGCGTCACCGATGGCACGGCAGGCGGCACCAAGACCTTGCCCGACATCAACCCCGGCGTCGGCATCACGATCAAGGACTACGAGGTATCCGGCAATCTCCTCTATTTTTCCACCGCGGACTCCAGCAGTGGTGTCGAGCTCTGGCGAAGCGACGGCAGCCCGGGCGGGACCTTCCGGGTGGCGGATATCTGTCCCGGCAGCGCCTCCAGCACCCCGACGGTGTTGACCGCCTTCAAAGATGGCATCCTCTTCGCCGCGGATGATGGTGTCCACGGCGTGGAGCTGTGGAAATCGAATGGCACGGCGGCGGGGACGATGCTGGTGTGTGATGTGGATCCTGCTGCGGCGAGCAGCCTGGCCGAGAATCTGAGTGAGTGGGTAGTGATGGGCCAGAGCATGTATTTCGCGGCCTCCGATGGGGCCCATGGCTCGGAGCTCTGGCGCAGCGACGGCACGGCGGCGGGAACGGTGATGGTGGCGGATGTCAACCCCGGTGCCGCGAATGCAGGCCCCACCGAACTCACGGTGGTAGGGGACACCTTGTTCTTCATGGCCTACAGCCCGGGGATCGGGAAGGAACTGTGGAAAACGGACGGCACCGCAGCAGGCACCGTGCTGGTAAAGGAGATAACCCCAGGGCCGGAAAGCTCGAGCGTTTCCTACTGCGTTGCCTATCAAGGGAAACTCTACTTCAAGCACGACGGCAACGGCGTCAACGGCCAGCTGGAGATTAGCAGCGAATTGTGGCGAAGCGATGGCACCGACGCGGGCACTGAGGTCATTAAGGATGCCTCCGGTGGCCTGCGTACCTTGTATAGCGGCCCAGGGGTAGCGGGGGACTATTTCTGGTTCGCAGGAATCTCTCCTACCTACGGCACTGAGCTGTGGCGCAGCGATGGAACGACGGATGGAACCCGCATGGTGCAAGACAGTGCGATTGGACAGGGGGATTCGATTCCGCGTGGCGTGACTTTGGTCGGCAAGGTGGTCTGCTACTTCGCGGAAACGCCCCTGCAGGGGGTAGAGCTGTGGGTGAGTAATGGCATTGCGTCCGCGGTGGTGAAGGATATTTACCCGGGCACTGGCTCTAGTAACGCTAGTGCGTCTGCGGCGCTGGGGAATATTATGCTCTTCTCGGCCGATGACGGCATGTATGGAAAAGAGCTGTGGTCCACGGACGGCACGGCTGCCAACACGCACTTGGTCAGGGACACCCTCAGCGGGAGTGCCTCTGGATCGCCACTGCAGTTCACCATCCATGGGGATCGGCTCTATTTCACTGCATCGACACCGACTTTTAGCCTGACTGAGCTGTGGAAGAGCGATGGCACGAGTTCCGGAACAACAAAGGTCCGCCAGGTGAGTTTGGGCGGCCCGCGGACTCCCTTACAGTTGGTGGACACGCCGGAGCGGCTGTATTTCCTCGCCAAGGAGACGGACGCCGGCCCGTTCCTACTCTGGAGTAGTGACGGCAGCTCTGCCGGAACCACGCGGCTGCCCGACCAACTGCCTGGGCAATCCATGGGCGCGCGGGTGGAGAGGATGTTTTCAATACCGGGCAAGATCCTAATGTTGGTGAGCAACGTCGAATACGGGCGTGAGCTATGGGCGCTGGATTTGAATCCGCGGATCGCCTTGGAGTTGTCGAATGGCCAGGGCCTGCCGTCCACCGGCGCCCGTCTGGAGTGGAATCCGGATCCCAGCGTTCCGGATACAAAGACCATCGTGATCCGCAATGAGGGCCAAGAGCAACTTCAGGGGCTTCAGGTGAGGCTGGATCCCCCGGATGCGGCGGGCTATCAGCTTTCTACCGCGGGAATGGCCGCCTCGCTGACAAGAGACGGGACGACGACGTTCACCATCACTCGCAAGGTGCCGGTGATGGCGAGCGCGCCGGTCGTATTGCGGGTCTCATCCGCCACTCAGCAGGTTGCACCGGTGGAACTGAAGCTTCTGCCATGGGTGAATATTCCCGTGGCATCTTGGGACGCGGGGACGCTGAGCTATAACCCGCAAACCGGAGCCTATGAGCTCGTGGTGACCCTGCTCAATCCCGGTGCCCACACCCTTGCCAACTTTGCGGTCCAAGTGGCGAATCTCCCGGCCGGGATGACCCTGCGTGGCGGTACGGCGTCTGGCGGCTTGTTGGCCGATGTGGGAGCCTTGGCGCCGGGGGCGACGGCACTGATGACGCTGCGCTTCGATTTGGCGGCAGGGAGTCCGGCGCCTGAGCTGGCAACCTTTGCCCCGGAGATTTCAATGCTACCCACATTGCCGGTCCAGTGGGCTCCGCCACCCTTTGCGATTGACCAATTCGAGCGCACCGCGGCGGGCGGCGTGGTCTTGGGTTTTCCTTCCTTGGCCGGCCATCATTACCGGGTGGAATACAGCGCGGACTCGGAGCACTGGACCCCGGTTCCGGAGCTGATCGAGGCGGGCGGCAATCGTGTGCAGTGGACCGATGAAGGACCACCACAAACGGTAGCACTGCCGGGAGAATCGAACCGGAGATTCTATCGGGTGGTGGAAATTGAGTGAGGGTCGATCCAACGACGAAATCTTGACCCGCGGGAAGTTCAGGCGATCTCTGGAGCCGTGCGGCGCGGATCTGTTGTTACTCTGTTGGTTCTAAGTCATGGGCTTGCCCTCTGGCTGGGGACTCGGCGGCTGCCGTTGGCCGCGTCAGCGTTGGCTGGCGACGAAGGGAAGCCGCTCCAAGTGTCGTCCTCAGCCCCGGCTGATGAGGCTGCGGAGCTGCTCGCGAAGCTGCGTGGCTATGCCGAGCGCGGCGCGGCGCGGGATCAGAAGGAAGCGGCAGAGACTGGACCGGACGAAGAAACCCGGCTCGCGGAGATCCGGGCGCGGCTCACGGCGGATCCGAATTCCGATGTCGTGGCGATGGTGCTGGCAGGCACCGCGAATCCGAATGCCGAGATTCCCTTGGAAAGCTACGCCGCCTTCGGGGTGTGGCTGGATCGCGATCCGCTGGCGGCGATCCGTTGGTTCGGGAAGTTCGCGAAGGACCAAGCACGCGGCAAGTTCGACGAGGAGTTGTGGCACCACTTCACCCGCTCCGGCTTTGGCCAATTGGAGGAGATGATGGCAGCGGCGGGCATCGGACGGGATGCCATGATGGGCAGCATCCACGCAGCCTTGGAGGATCGGAAGGATCGCGATGAGTTGCTGCGGGTCGCGGCCATGCTGAAGTCCGGATCCGAACGCGTGGACCTATTCAACAGCATCATGGGGTCTCCCGAAGAGCTGGCGGGAAATCTCGCCGCCATCCGCACCTCTCTCGGCGATGCCGATGCGATTCTTTTCCTGAGCAAGATCTGGGACAGCAAGGGCGCGCTCGACCTGTTAGGCGAGCTGCACGCGACGGGCTTCCCGCCCGATATCGTGGAGCGCTTCGAGACGGAGGCGAAGAAAGCTGCCGCAAAGGAAAGCAAAAGCGCAGCCGGAGGGGACGATATCGTTTGGACCGACCCCGATGGGCAGTCGGAAGCTGACACGGAACTCTGGCAGGGAAGCATCGGCCCGCAGGAATATTACGAGCGGCTGAAGGATGCTGCAGGCCCGGATGTCAGCGATGCGTCCTTGCTTCAAATGGTCTTCAGCCAGATGATGCAAGTTGACCCTCGGGCCGGAATGGCTTGGGCGCAGAAGTCCGTGCCGGATTGGGGCACGGCGTTCACAACTTACATGACGGCGAAGCCGGACTCAGTCCCGGTGCCGGAGATGCTGGCGACGATCGCAGCCCAAGCTTGGGCGGATGGCTTGCCGCAGGACCGCACAGGCTTGAACAAGATCGAATCCAGTTTCGCCGGCATTTATAGAGACGACCCTGAGGCATGGCGGGACGCGGTTGGTAAACTGCCAGCAGGACCGCTGCGGCAAGCGCTGGAGCAATCGGCGGTGGGAGAAGACGAGGAGGATGGCCGATGAAACGGCGCTGGATCATCTGGGTGCCCGCGCTGCTAGCGAGCCATGCCGCGCTTTACTTCCTCGCGCCACATGGCGGAAGCGTCGACAGCGCGGCGGGTGGAGTTGCATCTCCAGCAGCCGCAGGAGCCATGACTGCTGCCGCGAAGTCGCACGACCGCGGTCCGGATACCCATACCAGTGGCGGCACCGCATCCAGCCAGCTCGAGCGGATGGTGGGGGCCCTGCTGGCTTCCAAGGATCTAACAAAAGAGCAAAAGCAGGACGCCCTGCGCGAACTGATGCGCGATTGGATTCGCCGCGACTTGCGCACGGCCTTGGACTTGGTCTTCAGCCCGGCCACCCGTAGCCGCTACGGCGATATGCTGCCCGGCTATGCCCAGCCGGAGCTGGTGAAGGAGGAGATGCTCCGCCATCCGGATGAAGTGTGGGAGTGGATCCGCAGCGGTCGCTATGGCTTCGCCCGCCGCGATGTGACCGAGCTCTGGACCAAGGCCCTGCTGGCTGCGGGCCAGCGCGAGCCTGCAATGGCTGCGGTTGCGACGGCCAGCCCGATCGAGCAGCACGACCTCTTCGTCGCGCTTTGCGCCGGTGCCGGGACGGAGGATCTGAAGAGCCTGCGCACCATGCTTGAAGGCCCCGTGGCGGAGAATTCAAACCTCAGCTCGCTGATGGATTACTATGCCAAGCGCATGGCCGCGGTGAGTGACGGTGACCTGAAAGTCCTGTTAGGCAACGAGCAAAACCCCTACCTGCGCGAGGCGCTCTGCCAGCAGTGGGTATCCCGTGATCTCGCGAGCCTGAGCCCGGATCAGATGGCCAGCCGTTTGACCGGGTTGCCGGAAGATCTCCGGGGAAAAGCTCTCCGCCAGCTTCTCGGCGATGCTCAACTCCAGGATCTCCCCAGCATCGCAGGCCTGATGAATGCGACCGGATCATCCTCGCTGTGGGAGCAGATGGAGGACGACGGGGCAGGGGGCTATCGCGGGCAATTGGTGAATCTCATGGACCGCATCTGGAATCCCTATCGGCCACCCCACGATCTCATCGGGGAATTGAATGCTGTCGCGGACCCGGAGCAGCGCACCCAGGTACTCATGGCCGCGGGCACGCGCTGGATGCAAACCCGGCCGGAGGATTATCTGGAAGTCGCACGAGCGATCCCGGTGGGGCCTGGCCGCGATGCCTTCATCGCCGGAGCCGCCACGTATGGCTCGTTGAATGATGAGGAGTTTGCCGCCCTCACCGCGGCGATCTCGGACACAGCCTTCCGCGACCGTATCATCCAGGAGAAAAAGGACGCGGAGCGGCGGAATGCCGACTACTTCGGTCCCGGCCCGGACTTCGGGAAATGAGCGGATAAGCGCTGCCATTCGCTTTGACAATCCGCCGGTGCGTTGCCTAGCTGCCTCCGGTTTCTTCCCTCTTTTAGCACGTGGCCTATCACGCCGATCGACCTCATCCTCCGGGCCTGCGACCCGTCGCCATTACTGGCGCGGGCATCCTGACTTCCATGGGCGCGGATTGGGCGGGGAATGCCGCGGGCTTCCGCGCCGGGCGCACCGCCTTCCGCCCGGTGACTCTTTTCGATGTCTCGCGCCAGCGTGTCGGCACCGCGGGCCAGGTGGATCTGCCGGATAGCTTGCCGGGCATCGGCCGCCGCGAATGGCTGCGCATGGACCGCGGCACCCGCATGGCTCTCATTGCCTGTCAGGAGGCCCTTGCCATGGCTGGACTCTCCGGCGGTGCGATGCCCGTTGTCGTCGGCACCTCCGCCGCCGCCATGCCGGTGGGCGAGCAATACTATCTCCAGGCCACCACGGGCACTTCGCAGCGCCGCCAGCTCTCCCGCGTCGAAACCTATCAGCCGCAGTACCAGATGGCGGCCATGATGCGCGCGCTGGACGTGCAAGGTCCGCTCCGCATTGTTTCGAATGCTTGCGCCTCCGGGGCAAATGCGATCGGCCATGCCTTCCAGATGGTCTCGGAAGGCAAGACGGATCGCGTGCTCGCCGGTGGCTACGATGCACTCTGCCAGTTGGTCTTCGCCGGCTTCGATTCGCTCCAAGCGCTCTCACCCTCCGGCATCCCGCGCCCCTTCGATGCAGTGCGCGATGGCCTCGCGATTGGTGAAGGCGCTGGCTTCGTCGTGGTGGAGTCGCTCGATGCCGCCAAGGCCCGCGGAGCGGAACCTCTCGCCCGCATCCTCTCCTACGCTGCGGCCACGGACATCCACCATCTCACCCAGCCGCATCCGGAGGGCGATGCCGCACTGGCCACCATGGGGCGCGCCACCCGTGCCGCGGGCCTCGTGCCGGAGCAGATCGACTACATCAACTCCCACGGCACCGGCACCCCGCTGAACGACGTTGCGGAAGCAAACGCGATTACCCGCTGGGCCGGTGAGGCAGCGGGCAAAATCAAGCTGTCCTCCACCAAGTCGGCCATCGGTCACCTGTTAGGCGGCGCCGGTTCGGTGGAGTCCGTCATCTGCCTGATCGCCCTGAAGGAGCAATTCCTCCCCGCCAGTCTCGGTGTCCGCGAAATCGATCCCGCGGTGAAGTTCGACCTCGTGCAGACCCCGCGTGAAACTGCGGTGCAGACCGTTCTCACCAACTCCTTCGGCTTCGGCGGTGCGAATGCGACGCTGATCTTCCAACAAGAGCGATGACGAAGATCACCATTACCGGCACCGGAGCTGTCACCCCCGCCGGCTGGGGAGTGGAGCCCTTCATGCAGGCGCTCGATGCCGGCACTCCACTTGCCACTGCTGACTTGGTGCGTGAGCGCAAGGATGCCGCCGCAGTCGTCACGCCAGTCCTGCGCGTTCCGCCTGCACCACCGACTTTGCCCAAGAGCCCGCGCTTGCGCCGCGTCAGCCCGGTTTCGAAGTTCGCCGTAGCCGCCGCCATCGAGGCACTCGGCGAAGAACGCATCGCGAAGGTCGCTTCCGGCGAACTCCGCCTCGGCATCCTCTGCCCGCTGATGAACGGCTGCGTGAACTATTCGAACCGCTTCTTCGGCGAAGTCCTCGCCGATCCCACGGTGGCCAGCCCGATCCTTTTTCCGGAGACCGTCTTCAACGCGCCCTCCAGCCACCTCTCCTCGCTCTTCAATTCCACCGCGCCGAACGACACGCTCTTGGGCGATACCGCGGAGATTTACACCGCACTGGAAATCGCCACCGAGTGGCTCCTGCGCGGGGATTGCGATGGCGTACTCGTCGTTGCGCCGGAAGAACTCGACTGGCTCTCCTCCGAAGCTCTCCGCCTCTACGCCAGCGAAGCCATTCCCGCGGAAGGTGCCGCCGCGCTCTACCTCGAGCTCGATGGCGATGGTCCGCAACTCCTCAGCGTGCCCGATCCCATTGCGCTGGCACCGGGCTGCAATCGAGCCTCCGCGCTCAAGCAACTGCTTGGCGCCTGCGCAGCCACCACCGACAGCACCACGCTTCTAGCGGACAGCCGCAACGGCGTCTCGCGTCTCGACCACGCCGAGGATGAAGCCTACGCCAATTGGCAAGGCCCGCAACTCTCCGTTCGCCGGACTCTCGGTGAATCCTTCACCGCATCCTCGGGCCTGCAGATCGTAGCAGCCGTGCAAAAACTCGTCCGCGGCGATGCAAGCCGGGCCCTCATCGCCACCCTCGGTGGCAACGAACAAGCCGCAGGCTGCGTGATCCAGCGCGGGTAGGGGGGGAGTGCTGCCGTCAGATCTCCGGTGTTTATGGTGGCCGATTTCCAGAGCCCCAAAGGGGCGGCACGGAGATAGCCCAGGGCAAGCGATAGCGCAGCCCTGGGTTTCCGACCGAGAGAAGAATGGCGCCCTGTAGGGGCGCAGGGAGCGTGGTGATACTCCGCGTATTTCCATCCGCGACCTACCTGCGCCCCTACAGGGCGTAGAATCTGGACGCGCCGCCGCTACAACTCGCGTCGGCGTAACGCCCACCGCTGCCAGCGTTGCGCTTCATCCTGCCTTTCGCCGATCACCGATTACTCGGCACTTCTTCTCACCTCGCCGCCACAAGATCGTACCCGCGCCAATCCCCGATCGTCACATCGGCGAAGTTCCCCACCGGGATGTTCTCATCCACGTGCACGGAGCCGTCGATTTCCGGAGCATCCCACTCGGTGCGGCCGACACCCTTTTCCTCCACCAGCACACGGACCTTCTTGCCCACTTGCTCTTGGTTCACCTCGCCGGCGACCTTCTGCAGTTCCGCCATCGCGCGGCTCCAGCGGCTCTTGCGGGTCATGTGGTGCAGGTGCCCGTCCATCTTGTAGGCGCGGGTCCCTTCTTCCTTCGAATACTGGAACACACCGGCCCGCTCGAAGCGGAACTCGCGGATGAATTCCAGCAGCTCCTCGAAATCCTCCTCCGTCTCACCCGGGAAACCTACGATGAACGTCGTACGAATCCCCAGTCCCGGAATGCCCGCGCGCATGCGGCGCAGCAGGTCGCGGATGTAGCCGCCGGTGGTCACCCGCTTCATCGCGGTCAGCATCCGGTCGGAGATGTGTTGCAGCGGGATGTCGACATACTTCGCCACCTTGTCGCACTCGGCGATCGTCCGGATCAGCTCGTCGGACCAGTGTGCCGGGTGGGTGTAGAGCAGGCGAACCCAGAAGTCGCCCTCGATCTTGTTGATCTCGCGCAGCAGCGTGCTGAGCGATTCACCGCGCTCGGAGTTCACCGGTGAGTTCGGCTTCGGCCGCTCGCCCTCCCAGTTGTCCATCCCGAAGTAGGTCGTGTCCTGCGAGATCAGGTTGATCTCCTTCACCCCGGACTTCACCAGGGCTTCCACTTCCTTCACCACCGATTCCTGCGTGCGGGAGCGGTGCATGCCGCGGATCTTCGGGATGATGCAGAAGGTACAGGTGTGGTTGCAGCCCTCCGCGATCTTCACATAGGCGAAGTGCTCCGGCGTCAGGCGGAAGCGCGGCGTGGTGTAGTCCGGCACATACTTCGGCTTCAGAGTCACGAAGTCGCGCGGGTCTTCCGTTGCTGCCGGGCCTTCGGTCTTCGCCACCTCGGCGGCGTTCTTCTTGCCCAGCAGGTTCTCGATGATCGGCGCCACCTTGGTGATCTGGTCCAGGCCGATGAAGGCATCCACTTCCGGCATGATCCCCGGCAGATCCTTGGCGAAACGCTGCGACAGGCAGCCGGCCACGATGATCTTCTGCCGCGCCCGGTCCGGGTCCTCGCTACGCGCATTCACCGCACCGAAGACCGCATCGATCGACTCCTGCTTCGCCATGTCGATGAAGGAGCAGGTGTTCACGATCAGCACGTCGGCCAGTTCGGCTTCGGAGGTGAGCGCCATGCCGGCTTCCGCGAGGTGACCCATCATCACTTCGGAGTCGATGAGGTTCTTCGCGCAGCCAAGGGAAATGAGACCAACCGTGGTGGACATGATGAGCGAGGTAAGCGGTATATCGAAAGAGGAAGAGACAAAGCGGCCCCCGGCGATTGCGCGGGGGGCCAGAAAAATCAGGAAATGCTGGAGGCGACGATCACTCGGTCGGGTCCATGATCAGGTCATCACCTGGCTGCGGCTTCAGCTCGCTGAAAGCGGTGGTGGGAGAACCGATCGCACCTTCGATGCTGATTTGGCCGACCTTGACCTTGCCGAGGATGCCGGTGTTGCGGCGCACGCAGAGCACGGTTTCTTCCTGCACGTTTTCCGCCATCAGGACCTCGATCACTGCGAAGGAACCGTTCTGCGGATCTTCCACCCACTCCTTCACCCGGCCAATCGGCATTGCATCCTTGATCAGGCGGGCGCGGCGCAGCTCGTTGTCGCGGTGCTCCAGCATCTGGCCGCCCACGAAGGCAGCTTCTTCATTGTAAGTATCAGCCTTGCGCTCGGCCTTGGCGGTCTTGGCGTCGGCAGCGGCCTTCTCGGCCTCCAGCTTCGCGATCTGATCCTGCATCGCGGCCATGTCGGCGGTCTGGAGAGGAGCCGGAGGTGCCACTGGAGCGACCGCCGCGGCCTTGTTGGCGGCGTCACGCAGCATCTGCAGCTCACGCTCGCGGGCCAGACCATCCTGCTCCAGGCGCAGGCGTTCGAGCTTCTGCTCCATGGCAGCGAGTTCCTCCTTCACCGCCGTCTTGGAGGTCGAACCATCCTTGTAGGAGACGGCTAGCGCTCCGAGCAGCAGCGCGACCGTGGCGGCGAGCAAAATCTTCAGCGTGTCCATGGGCGCGGAGGTTGTGCGGCCCCGGGCGGCTTGTCAACGCGGCGGCGCAGGGGTTAGACGCCTGACTTTCAGCCTTTGCCACAGTTTCCGGTCCGCCAATTCCGGGAAATTACGAGTCCACGGGGTCAGCGCCGACCCGGCTAGGACGTCTTTCCCGCCCACCAGGGTCTCATTCATGCTGTCAGGCGTGGTCACCGAGCGCACCACCGGAAAGCCCTCGCGGAAGGCCGCCCGCGTCCGCATCTGCATCGCCCGGTGGCCCGGACCGTTCACCAGATTCGCCAGCAGCAGCCCGCCCGGCTTCAACAGCCGCTTCAGCGCTGCAATTTGCCCGGCGTCGGATTTCCCCGGCCGGAAGACATCGTCCCGCCCCGCCAGATAGACGTCGTCGATCACCACGTCGAATTTCTCCCGGCACTTCGCCACCCACTCGTAGGCATCCGCGAAATGGATCTCTAGGCCCAGCTTGTCGAGGTGCATGTTCAGCTCCGCCAGCGCCACGATCTCCGAATCGATGTCCACCGCCACCAGCCGCGCCTCCGGCAGCAGGTGCCGCAGGACTCGGGTCGAAGTCCCTCCGGCCAGCCCCAACATCAGTACAGACTGCGGCGGGCGCGCCGGCCGCAGCAGTGCCGCCGCTGCGATATTGTCCCAGGCCAGACCCGTCAGGAACTTCTTCTCATGCCACCAGGCATGGATCGCCCCCGCCACCCGGAACTCGCACTGCTTGTCCGACTTCCAGATTTGCACCTGCTGATAGGCAGTATCGACAACGGCATGGCAACTCAGACGCATGGGCGTGACTTGAGCGGATGGGGGCCGGGATGGATAGGATGAATGGGATGGGAGAGGGGATTTTAGCAGGAGGCCGTCAATCGTGAATGAACACCCACGGGCATGAAGGAAGACTCTTGGTGATCATGTCTTTCCTCCTGCCTTTCTCTTGCCTTCCTCCTGTTCAAAATTTCAAGCGTACGGCCTCGGACAGGAGAAAGGCTGGAACTCTGAATTCGCCGAATCTTCGTAGCAGCTCCCTAGCCTTTCATTCGAGTGGATTGGCTGTTGATGCGTGGTTCCTCCCGCCTTCATCCCATGTATCCCGGTCCTTTTCCTTGCCACGCCCCCGGCCCCCTGTTTTCACTCCGCGCCGATGACCCGATGCGGGCGCATGGAATCCGGTGAGAGCCCGGAGCAGTCGCGCTGCGGTATCCGATGAACGACTTCCCACACAGCCAATCCGGACGCCAGTCCGGGTGAAGGCGGGAAGGAGGCGAGGGGACGGCGAAAGCTGCTACCTCACAGTCGGGAGCCCGAATACTTCGTCCCGCCTCGCTCGTCCCGGTGCCGTTCCTCCGAATGCGGCACCGCGAGAACCTTTCCGCGCAAGGAAGGTGACGGGAGGGAAGTTCCATCGCCGGCGGCATATCCTGTCTCCGGAGCGGGCCTCCCTTCTCTTCGGGCAATACCGATTGAAGAAGAGAAAGATCAGATGAAATTGAAACCATTCGTGGCGCTTGCCCTCGCAAGCCTCCTCGCCGCAGCCGCACAAGCCGGGGCCGCCGTGATCAGCATCGGCAGTGGAGCGGACAGCGCGTTCTTCGTGCTGGAATCCGCCAATATCGGCAGCCGCACCTACGAGATCCACTTCGACAACAATGTGTCGGAACCTCTTGATGGCTATGACCTGCTCCAGATGGTCGATGCCTTCGAGCCCAACCTGAGTGTCCTGGCCTTCAACTTCGGCTCGGAGGAAGCACCGAACTACTTTGTGAATTCGATCACCTGGCAGGGCGTCACGGAGACGAATGCCGAGGACTTCAGCGCCTACTGGGGCCAGTTCGTCGCCGGTGGCCAAGCAGGTTTCCCGGCCGCCTCGCCGGTGCCTGCTGGCACTTGGACCTTTGGCAGCGGTCTCTCCGCTCCTTCCCGCGTGGTCGAACCGGGCTCTTGGGATGGTCTCGTCTTCGGCGATGGCTCGCTGGCTCCGGGTGTCAATCCGGTCCCGGAACCGGCCTCCGCCCTGCTCGCTCTCGGCGGCCTGCTTGCATTCCTGAAGCGCCGGCGCTGATGCTGGCAAACGGAGCCGCAAAAGGCTTCCATGGCACCGGTGAAATCCGACCGCTTCATCCTCGTCTGGCTTGCGGCGCTGTCCTTGGGCGGCGCCGTGAACCTGCGTGCCGAGGATCTCACCGATGTGGTGGTGGAAGCCGATGCCAAGGATGACGATAGCGTGCTGCCGCCGCATTTCGCCGGCAGCGCCACGGTCATCGACAGCGAGCAGATCGCGAAGTCCGGCGTGCGCTCGGTCGCGGACCTGCTTGCCGCGCAGGGCGGCATCCGTCTGACCAGCACCAGCGGCAATAGCTCCGATTCCGCCGTCCACATGCGCGGCTTCGGTGAGAATTCTTCCTCGCGAGTGCTCGTGCTGGTCGACGGTCGTCCGGTCAATCGCCCGGACATGGCGGGCGTCTCCTGGCTGGAGATTCCCATCGCCAGGCTCGATCACGTGGAGATCCTCAGCGGCAGCCAGACCGCGCGCTTCGGCGACCACGCGGTGGGTGGTGTGATCAATCTGGTCACGAAGGACGGTGGTAAGGCCGCCACGGTTGTCGAAGGCGCGGGCGGCAGCGATGGCTACATGCTTGCGCGCCTGAGTCATCAGGACACTTGGGCGGGGAATCGCGTTGCCTTCGACCTTGAGCACAATTTCACCGACGGCTGGCGCGACAATTCCTACAATGAGCTGGAGAGCGCCGCCTTTCGCTGGGGCCGTGACCTCACTCCTGGCATCGCCACAGACTTCGGCGTCTCTTGGGCCGATGAGGAAGGCGGCTTCCCCGGGCCGCTGACCAAGGACCGCTTCCTCCTCAATCCCCGCGAATCGATCTACGCGTTGGCCGGGCAGGCGGATCAGTACTTCAGCGAGCAGAACCGCTATACCGCGGATGGCACTCTGCTGCTCGGCAAGGGCAGCGACTATTCCTTCGCGATTCCGCTGAGCTTCTATCAGCGCGACTTGCAGTGGAACTTCGGGCCCGGCTTTCACACCGACAATTTGCTGGAGACGATCACGCTCTCACCGCACTTCGATGCCCGGGGTGAATCATGGTCCGCGCAGGCCGGGCTCGACTTCAGCCGCGATACGCTGGACCTCCAGCAGTATGCGGAGATCGCACGGATCCATCGCACGGGCCAGGCAGCCCTGGATCGGGAGATCCTCGGCCTCCATGCCAATGCGGACTGGGAGCCTTGGAAGGATTGGCATCTATCCGCCGCCGCACGTTGGGCTCAGTCGGAAGTGGACGCCAATGCGCGCAGCTTCACCTTTCCCTCCGATCCCGCGCTCAACTTCGACCGCGGCAATGATGGGGACAACCAAGCCTACCAGGTCGGCCTGCGCTGGGATGCACGCAAGGATCTCTCCACCTGGCTGCGCTATGACCGGCTCTATCGCCTGCCCTCGATGGATGAGATTGCCTCGTATCAGGGCTTTCCCTTGAGCGTGCCCTTCAATGATCAACTGCACGCGGAGACCGGCGACAATGTGGAGCTCGGCGCGGAGTGGAACCCGGGCAACTGGAGCCTGCGCGTGAACGGCTTCCTGCAGTGGATGGAAGGGGAGATCGCCTACGACTACCTGCGGAATCTGAACGTGAACCTCGCTGACACCAAGCGCAGCGGTGTCGAGCTTTCCACCGGCTACCACGCAGAGCGCTGGAGCGCGGATCTCCACTATACCTTGCTCCATGCGGAGTATGAGAGTGGTCCCTATGCCGGGAAGGAAGTCTACCTCGTCCCGAACCGCGCGTTGTCCGCCACAATCTCCTGCCGCCCCTTGGACTGCGTGACGGTCCAAGCGGAGTATCAATACACCGGCGATGCTTTTGAGGGGAACGACTTCCAGAACGTGCAGGAGAAGTTGCCCTCATACGCCGTGACCAATCTGCTGCTCCGCTACGAACCGCGCCCGGGACTCTCGATCTATGCGCGGGTGAACAATCTCTTCGACAAGAACTACGCCACGGTGAAATACAGCGGGATCTGGTATCCTGCGGCCGGGCGCCAGTTCATTGTTGGCATCCGCCGCGAACTCTGATGATCCGCTTCCTGCCACTCCTTCTCGTTCTCAGTGCGCCCCTGGCAATCGCCGGGCCCTATCCCGGTCCCGCTGGCACCGCCGGTAGTGATGCGATCGTCTACAACGACGCGCGCTTCGTGAACTGGGCAAGCGGCCATCTCGACTACGCCTTCGGCACCAGCGTCGTTGCCCAATGGCGCACGCCAGCGAAGGCCTATGGCCCGGCCACGACCGATACCCTCGACATCGTCTGCCTCGGGGACAAC
Source organism: Haloferula sp. BvORR071 (assembly GCF_000739615.1). Taxonomy (GTDB): domain Bacteria; phylum Verrucomicrobiota; class Verrucomicrobiia; order Verrucomicrobiales; family Akkermansiaceae; genus Haloferula. The sequence continues at coordinate 35,525 of NZ_BATP01000021.1, read as the reverse complement.
GGCAAGATCACCCTCTTCTTCCCGCACCCGATCCGCGATGGAGAAGGCGCGGACTTCGCGGTCTTCGAGAACTCCTTCAGCGCCACTTTCCTGGAGCTCGCCTTCGTGGAGGTCTCGAGTGACGGCGTGAACTTCGTCCGCTTCCCGAATGCCTCACTCAGCACCGGCACCGTCGGCGGCTTCGGCTCGGTGGATGCGACCAATATCAGCGGCTTCGCCGGCAAGCATAAGGTGGGCTTCGGCACGCCCTTCGATCTCGCCTCCTTGCCAGCCTCTCCACTCCTCGATCGCGACCACGTGTGCTTCGTGCGTCTGATCGACATCGTTGGCGATGGCAGTGCCAAGGACAGCTCGAATCGCACGATCCTCGATCCCTATCCAACCACCGGCTCCGCAGGCTTCGACCTGGAAGCCATCGGCGTGATCAATCAGAACACTGGCGACTTCCGCATGTTCCCAAGCGTCGTCACCGCGACTACCTGCGAACTCGAATGGGAGAGCAACCCGGGCCGTAGCTACCAGATCGAAACCAGCACCAGCCTGGCCAACTGGACCCCGGTGCAAACCGTCATCGCCCGCCCTGATCGCGGCAGCTCACTCTTCACCGCTCCACGCTCCACAGCGCCCACGCAATACTGGCGCGTGACCCGCGTCGGCGATTGATCTCCACGATAAGATCCACCCCCTTTGCGGCGCAGCCGCTTTTGGAGTGCGTGCGAGCATCGCCGCTTTCCATGCGAGGTATCCCCAATCGCCGCCACTCAAGTTCTAGGCCGATCCGCCCTTACCAAACACCCCCGGGAGGTGTTGTCTCACCACTAGATCCGCCATCTCAAGGTGAAGCCCGCAATGGCCGCGCGAACGAGGCTCCAAAGGCTGAACAGAGCACTCAGTACGCCGAGATGGAATGGTAAGCCGGACAGCCAATATCCCCAATACCCCTCCGTAGTCCCGATGCTTCTGAGCAGGCTGGTGGCACCCCACAGCGCCACGGTCAGCAAACCACCCCAGAACGCTCTCAACAAATCCCGCGAGATCTGCTGCTTCAGGCTCGGGAACTCCTGCTTCGGGGCAGGTTCCTCTTCGTGCTGAGCGCCGACACGGTACGGATCATCAGGGGTGGCGCTCGGTTCCTCCATCCGAGAACTACAAAGCCGCCGGGCGTGGAAATTGTCAGAGGGACGTGGTGGTAGGCCCAGGCATCAGGAAGGCGGCTCGCGTACAAACAAAAACGGACGCCTTGTGGGCGTCCGTCTCGTATCGACTTGGTTCCGGAAAACGGAAAGTGCTTCAGGCGTTCGCGGCGGCAGCAGCGGCTGCTTCTTCAGCCTTGGCGGCTTGGGCGGGGCTGGTGTAGCGCCAGCGAACTTTGTGACGCTTCGGCGCGGTGCGGGCCTTGCGGATCTTGCGTGCGGCAGGGGACTCAAATGCGCGACGGCGGCGCATTTCTTCGAGGATGCCCTCGGTATCGAGTTTGGTTTTGAGGCGCTTGAGGGCGCGATCCACTGGCTCGCCCTTTTTCACCATTACTCCACGCATGCTACGCTCGCTCATTCGATCTAAATTATAGTTCTCCGGAAAAGTCGGGGCGCGGACGCTGAGTCGGCCTAGGGAGCTTGTCAATCCGGGAGTTGGCGATTTTTACGGCTTTTCGAGGGGCTTGCCCACCGTCTCTGCGCCTGTCATCTCGGCCGCCATGAAACCTCAAGTCGGAGAAATGGCCCCGGATTTCACTGCCCCGATTGTCGGCGGCGGGGAGTCGGAAGGGACGACCGTGACCCTTTCCGCCCTGCTCGGGGAGCGGGTGGTGCTGGTCTTTTACCCGAAGGACGACACTCCCGGTTGCACCACCCAGGCCTGCGCCCTCCGTGACGGCTGGGACGAAGTCCGTGGCCTGGCCAAGATCTACGGCGTCAGCATCGACCCGGTGAAAAGCCACAAGAAGTTCATTTCCAAACATGAACTGCCCTACCCGCTGATTGCTGATGAAGACCAGAGCATCGTCGATGCCTACGGCGTCTGGGTGGAGAAATCGATGTATGGCAAGACCTTCATGGGCACCGAGCGCAGCACCTTCGTCATCGGCACCGATGGCCGGATCGCGGCGGTACTGGAGAAGGTGAAGCCGGACGAGCATCTGGCGAAGCTGGTGGCGGCTCTCAAGTAATGCAGCATTCCCGCAGCTCCCGCCTTCCTTGTTGAGCTTTCCGCAAGGAGTCCTCTAATCTCCGCCCACGACCACCCGCATGGCGAATTCCTTGTCAAAACCCGCCGCTCATCCAACCGCCGCCGTGCTGGCGATCGGCGGGATGTCGCTGGTACTCTCCATGGCGGTCCAGATCATGGGCTTCACCACCCGGCTTGATGGGGCGGTGGCCTCTTGGGTCTCGAAGATCGGCTTGGAAGGGCAGCCGCGGGATTTGCCGCCGATGTGGGCTTGGGCTTGGACCGTGGTGCTGGTCTTCGGGCTGGCAGCGGCGATGCTCGCCTCGCGCCGCGACTGGCGCCGCGCGGTGCTGTGGATTTCCGTGCTGGTACTGACCCTCGGCTGGGTGCCAGTGCTGGCGCTGGCGGCCTATCGCCCGGCGATCACGGTGCCGCTGGTGGCGCTGATTTGGTGCGGGCTGTGGACGATGATTTACGCGAAGCGCCACCAAGAACCGGGAGGGGAGCCCCATTCCGCGGACTAAAAGAACACCATGGCGCGCATCGATTACCCGGAAGCGGTCGGCAAGCTGGTGGAGGAACTGCGGCGGCTGCCCGGAGTAGGGCCGCGCAGCGCGGAGCGGATGGCCATCTGGCTGCTGCAGAGCGCGAAAGCAGACCCACTGGCGCTCTCCGCGGCGCTGGAACAGGCGAAGGCCGAGGTGATCGCCTGCCCGGTCTGTGGATTCTTCGCAACCGCCGAGCGCTGCGCGATTTGCGCTGACCACTCCCGCGAGCCGGTGATCTGTGTGGTCGAGCAGGCCACGGATGTCCTGCCACTGGAGCGCTCCGGGGCCTTCAAGGGCCGCTACCACTGCCTTGGAGGGAAGCTCTCGCCCTTGGACAATGTGACTCCCGAGGACCTGCGGATCGGTTCGCTCTTGCGGCGCCTTGAAGCGGAAGGAGTCCCGGAGGTGATCCTCGCGCCTGGCTCGGATGTGGAGGGGGAGGCGACCGCCAACTACCTCGCCAGCATCTTGCGGGGGAAGGTGCAGGTCAGCCGGATTGCCCAAGGCTTGCCAGCGGGTGGTGGATTGGAGCATGCCGATGCCCTGACCCTCGCCCGTGCGCTGGAAGGCCGACGCGGCATGTGAGATTTCCTATCTCATATTTCAAATCTCAGATTTCATATTTCAAATGCCCCAGCCACCCCGCAAGCGACCGAACTTCCAAGGCGGCAAGAAGCCTTGGGAGGCCAAAGATTCGCGGGGACCGGGCAAGGGGCCATTTCCACCGCGATCGGGGCCCAAGCCTGCAGCCCGCAAGGGTGGCGGCCATGGCCAGGAGCAGGGCTGGGATCAGGTCGCGGGCTGGTACGACAAACTGGTCGGCGACAAGGGCTCGGACTATCACCGCAATGTGATCCTGCCGGCGGCGCTGCGCCTGCTGGCCCCGGGGGCCGGGGAGAAGGTCCTCGACCTGTGCTGCGGGCAGGGGGTGCTGGTGCCGCTCCTCTTGGAGGCGAAGGTGGCGGGTGTGACGGCGGTGGATGCGAGCCCGCGCCTGATCGAGTCCGCCAAGCGGCGCTTCGAGAACGAGAAGCGGGTGAACTTTCTGGTGGCGGATGCCTGCGCGCCGGGCCCTTGGGCCGATGGCTCACACGATGCCGCCGCCTGTATCATGGCGGTGCACGATGTGCCGGATCTTCCCGCGATGGCGAAGCAGACGGCGGCGGCGCTCAAGCCGGGCGGCCGCTTTGTGGCGATCTTCATGCACCCCTGCTTCCGTATCCCGCAGCAATCGCACTGGGGCTGGGACGAGGGACGGAAGCTGCAATTCCGCCGCGTGGACCGCTATGCGGTGCCGCAGGAAATCCCCATCGTGACCCACCCCGGGCAGGGCGGGGGAGACACCACCACTTTCTATCACCGGCCGGTGGGGCAGGTGCTCACCGCCTTCGGGCAGGCGGGATTGGGGGTCACTGTGTGCGAGGAACTCTTTAGCCACCGCCGCTCTCAGCCGGGCCCGCGGGCGAAGGGCGAGAACCGCGCGGTGCAGGAGTTCCCGGTGTTCATGGCGATCCTCTGTGAGAAGAAGTAGGCGTCCCAAGTGACTTGTGATTCGGGTGTGGGGCTTATTTCGAGTCCACCAAGGCCCGGTCCTCTTTTGCGAGTCCCTTCTGCATTTCCAGAAGTGCGGCCACCTTTGAGTTGGTCTTCATCGCGTTGTCGATGTGCTGGTCGAAATCCTGGCCTTTCATTTTCAGAAAGGGCTCCAGGGATTCGGTAAGCCTGACATGCTGCTCCCGGATTGCGGCGTCGGTGCGATCGAGTTCGTCGATTAGTTCGGGGAGCCGCCCGTCTTGCTTGGCTGCTTTCCGGTCGGCGCGCGCCTTCTTTAGCGACCCGATCAATTCCAACTGGCGGTTCATGACTTCCGAGAGCTCGCGCATTCCCACTAGCTTTTCGGTGGTCTTTTGGAACTCCGCCTCCCCGGCGCGCTTCGTCTGCACCTCAACCTGGGTTGCTGCGGGTTTTCTCTGCTGCAAGGTCCAGATCACCGTGCCGCCGAGCGCCAGCGCGGCGACAAAGAAGACCCACAAGACCACCGAAATTGAGGAGGAGGATGAGGGGGACGGGGAGGAGTTCATGGCGGCAGTCCTATCATGAGTGCTTTTCCGATGCCATGGGGATTGTGGTCCGGCGGGGCTCCCGGCCGGGGTGGTGGCAAGTGGAGTGTTTTGCCGGGACGGTCACTCGGGGCGGTCCTTCCGGTCCAAATCGGTCCGCGCGGTTGACGGGGGGAGGCGGGGCCCCTAGTTTCCGCGCGAAATGAGCGGCTGCCACGGTCCCCAGATGAAGATGGATCCTGCCCTGCACCAGGACAAGAAACCGTCCTGGATCAAGGTGCGGCTGCCGAATAATCCGGTTTTCTGGTCCACGAAGTCACTGATCACCGACCTGAAGCTGGTGACGGTGTGCGAGGAAGCCCAGTGCCCGAACCGCTGGGAATGCTGGGGCCAAGGCACGGCGACCTTCATGATCGCGGGTGAAAAGTGCACCCGCGCCTGCGGATTCTGCGCGGTCAAGACCGCCAAGCCGGATGCGCTGGAGGCGGACGAGCCGGTGCGGGTGGCTGAGGCGACCCGCCGGATGAAGCTCAAGCACGTGGTGATCACCGCGGTGGCCCGCGACGATCTCCGTGACGGCGGTGCGCAGCATTTCCAGCAGACCATCGAGGCGGTGCGGGCGGTGAACCCCGGCATCGTGATCGAGGTGCTGGTTCCCGATTTCAACGACCGCGACTGGGCCCTTCAGATGGTGATGGATGCGCGCCCGCACATCTTCAACCACAACCTGGAAACCGTCGAGCGGCTGACCCCGCTGGTGCGCTCGCGCGCAAAGTATCACCGCAGCCTCGCCGTCCTGAAGAAGGCCAAGGCGATGGTGAACGGCAAGGTGGCGACCAAGAGCGGCATCATGCTCGGCCTGGGCGAGACCAAGGACGAGATCCTGCGGGCGATGGATGATTTGTTAGAAGCGGACGTGACGGTGCTGACCATGGGCCAATACCTGCGGCCGACGCCGCGGCACTTGCCAGTGGTGGAATACGTCGAGCCGGCGGCCTTCGATGAGCTGAAGCAGATCGCGCTGGAGAAGGGCTTCCGCCATGTGGCCAGCGGACCGCTGGTGCGGAGCTCCTATCACGCCGCGGACTTCCGTCCGGAGCTGGATATCATGGACGAGATCGAGAAGGTCACGCCGCTGCATGGCCTCGATCTGCAGCCGGAGGACCTGCCGATTCCGGCGGCGCGGCCGGCGATCGTGCGGGCTTCGGTGGCCTGAGCCATGAAGGCGAAGAAGGCATTGCTGACCGGTTGCGCTGGTTTGCTCGTGCTTGCTGTCTTGGTGGTGGGCTTCGTGGTCTGGTCGATGTCAGCCGATCATTCAGTCTATGTCACGGGTGCGGCGAGTCACGAACTGGCACCGGCTTCCGCCCGTTCGATCGATTACTTCGAGAGCCGCGACTTCAGTGGTGTCGTTTCTGTTAGCTACACGATTGATGAAGCGGAGTTCCGCAAATTTGCCGCGGAGCAGGGCTGGGACCTCTCGGAGAATGGGGAAGTCCGCGGCGATGTCCGCTCACTCTTGCCCTCTGACTGGGCCGCAAAGGACACCACCAAATCACGAAAGTTCGGCCCCTGCTTGTGGTATGAAGTCATCCACAAAAACAGCGGCGGCATCACGGTGATTTATCTCCCGGCTGAATCGCGGGCGATCATCAACAAGAGCCACAATTGAGGCGAAGCTACGGACGCCGGTGGGTGAGAAGACTCAATAAAAGTGGTCCCTTGTTCCAAAGCCCCAAAAGGGGCGGTCGGGAGATAGCCCAGGGTCAGCGAGCCTTAGCGAGCGCAACCCTGGGTTCGATGCCGATGAGTATCCGCCTCCTGAGGGGCAACGGGATTAGGCCTGCCGCGTGTGAAATTCCCGTGAAGGATGCAGGTGAGGGACAGGGGTTTCCGCGCGATTGCGCGCGCCGAAGGTCGCCTGAGCGCGGGCATTGACGGGGTATTTTGTAAATGTTAGCCGATTGGCCTTAACAGCCTTCACCCCTTTTCAGGCTCATGCGAATCGCACCCCTTCTGGCCACTGCCTTCCTCGCTGCCGCAGGTCTTGCGGGAGCGCAGGTCATCAACATCGATTTCGACAAGGCGGGCTCGATTGTGTCTTACCAAGGCTTGGCTGCGGCTTCAGATCCATCGGGCGCGACGGCCATTTGGAATAGCGTTACCGCGGCCGGGAGTTCGATTGCCGCAGTGAACTTGCTCGATTCCGATGGCCAGACCACGGGTGTCGGTTTGAGTTTGGGGATCGATGGCAGCTTTCTGAGCACGCCGGGCGAGCAGGAGCTTGGAGCCGCGAGCCAATTCGCAGGATTGATGGGAGACTATGTGTATCTATCCTCGCCGACCACGACTGACATCGTGACCAAAGCCGGGACGATCACTGGTCTCGATGCGGGCAAGCTTTACGACGTCTACCTCTACGGCCAGGGAGACAAGTTCAGCGAGATCCTCTACTCCGAGGGGCAGAACACGCTCTTCACGCTGAATGGCATCGCCAAGCAGACGTCTTGGGATGGTATCGCCGGTGGCAATGGGGTTCTAACAGAGGGCGTGGAGTATGTGAAATACTCGGTGAATGCCGATGTGAACGGTGAAATCGCCTTCATCTGGCAGAACGTGGTCTCCGGTCCGGGTGGCAATGTCACGGTGGATACGGATGGCGCGAACTCGCGCTTCGCGGCGATCAATGGGATCCAGATCGTGGATGTGGCGGCAGTGCCGGAACCGGGTGCGGCTTTGTTGGGCGCGGCAGGGTTGCTTTTGTTGGTGAGGCGGCGGCGGTGAGCTGAGGTGGTGCCTGCCTATTTCGCGGCGCCGGGGTCATCGAAGGCAGTTACCTTGGCGTAGAAGTCCTCGAACATGATCCGGTTGTCCAAGGTCGTGTAGACGCGGATTGGCCGGCCCCCCGGGTTGGGTTCGTAGGCTCCGGAGTCATTGATCCGGGGTGCTGGCAGATTAAGATATTTGCTGGAGGATGGGTCGGACTCCCGGGGTAGTCGGGTTGCCCTTTATGCATCGCGCGGCGGGGCGATTGTGGCGCCGGGATCAAATTGCGCGCCCATGGGAGCGAGCGGGCCAGCGCTGCTGCTTGGTTTACCGTCGACCCAGTCGGCGAGGATCGTGGCCATGCGGCGGACGGGGAAGCGGAAGCAGGTGAGCTTGGGGATGAACCAATCCGCTTCCATCTGTTCATTGAGAAGGATCAGCGAGATGTCCTGCGGGACGCGAAGGCCGAGCTTGGAGAGCAGACAGGTGGCGGTGACCATTTCCTTCCAATCGAGGAAGACCAGTGCGGTGGGCCGGGCACGGGAGAAGACGCCTTCGAGGATGCGCCAGAGGACTTCGGGTGTCATGTAGTCGCTGTCCGGCGTATGATAGGAGGGCACGAAAGAGGTGCCCGCGGCTTCCAACTGCTCGCGCATGGCATGCTGCAGGGAAGTGCGGAAAGAGGGCGGGCGCTCGCAGAGGGGCATGACGATGCGCGAGTGCCCAAGGCCTGTTAGGCGGGCGACGGCTTCCTGCACCAGCAGTGACGACTTCACCGCGACCATAGGTACTTCCAGCTCCGTGCGGATGCCGCCGAAGAAGGCGATGCGCATGCCATGGCGCGCGGCCCACTGGGCGAGTGGCGGCCGACCGAAGACACCGATGAGCGGGATGCGCGGATCGAGTGGCACGAGATGATCCCATGCCCGGCGCGGGCGCTTGGCATGGACGAAATCGAAGCTGCGGATCTCGACCACCCACTTGCGGCGGATCAAGAGTGCGCGGATGGCATCAATGCCATGACGTGCGGTGGCGGGTAGTTCGCCGACATCGACGTGGGTGAGGATGATCACGCGGCGCGGGTCTTCCGGCGGTGTGACCGGCCCGGTGTTCGCTGGCACCGCAATGATGCGATAGGCTTGACGATTGCCACCGGTGATGACGCCTTGTTCCGCGAGCAGGCTGAGGGCTGTTAGAACAGTGGGTTGGCTTACGCCGCTCTCTTCCGCCAGGCGACGCGCACCCGGCAGACGGTCTTGCCAGCGGCCGGCCTTGATCTGGGCATGGATGGCATCCGCGGTGGATTGGGCCAAGCCGATGCGTGCGATTTCGAGCATGCGGCAAGGCTTAACAAGTGTGATTCATCTGCTGAAGAAAATTGTGCAGATTTCGTGTCGGCTTGCACCTTTTTGCGCAGAATTTGTCATATAACCTGCGGGAAAAGCCATGAAATACAGCGTCTTCCCCATTCTTGCTTCCTCCCTCCTTGTTTCCCCCGCGCTCGCCGAATCGGTGACCATGACCGGTGCCAGCGGCGGCACTTGGACCGATGGTGCCATCTGGAGCAATAGCCTCGCGCCTGATCCGGCGAATGACTACGGGGTCAGTTCCAAGACCCTTGCCTCGCCGAGCCTGACGACCACCGCCACCTCGATCTTCGCGGGTGGCAATCTCTCGGTCAGTGGTGGCACGCTCTCCTTTCCGGGATCGAGCGGTGGAACGGTGACGCACACTTATACTTTCAGCGGCGGTGAACTTGGCTCGACCACCGCGACCGATCCGGCCACCGCGGTGCAGGTGAGCAACAGCACGCTGAGCTTCGTCTCGACCAATGGCACGACCAAGGCGGTCAACGCGCGCCTGAACTTCACGGGCAACAACATCATCGAGCGCACAGGCTCAAATTTCACCCAGAACCAGAACTTCAACCGTGCGATCTACGGCAGCGGCACGCTGACCGTGAACTTCACGAACAACGGCAGTGGTGCAAGCCGCTTTGTGAACATCGCCAGCGGCTTGGCGAATGCCTACAGCGGCGCGGTGGTCCTGAATACCGCCAGCACCTCGAATGGCGGGGTCTCGAATTTCAACCTCGGCAGTTCGCTGGGCACCGCTTCTTATGAGATCCGCAACGGCTGGAGCCTGAACAATAACGTGGCCGGCGGCCTCGATGCTTCGTCCGCGATCACGCTGGTGAATGCGGCTTCGCGGCTGGTGCTGACGAATGCCTGGAACAATACGGCCGGCGCACTGACCGTGACGAACGGCACTGTGAGCGTGGGCAATGCGGCCTCCTCGATCGGCAACCTGAGCGGTGCGGCGGGCACGATCCAAGGGATCGGCGCCTCCTCCGCTTTGACGGTGAACCAGACCGCGGATGGCACCTATGCTGGTGCGCTGGGCTTCACCGCGGGCAATGCGCTGACCTTCGTGAAGGACGGGCCGGCCAAACTCTATCTGACCGGAGTGCTGAATACCGGCGTGCCGCTGACAATCGCGAACGGCGGCCTCGGCTGGGGCAGTTCGACCAGCGGCCCGGTGGTGCAGAATGGCGGCTCGCTGCTGCTGAACCTAGGCACTTCTTCCAACGATCAAGCGGTGATCGCGGGCAACTATACCCGCAGCGCGGGGAACATCGCGGTGCAGGTCACCTCGCCGCCGACCCTAGGCACGCCCTACACGCTGGTGACTTACCAAGGCACCCTGAGCGGTAATCCGCCGGTGGTTTTCAATGGGCTGAGCGGCAGCCGGGTGACCCCGAGCGTGGACTACGGCACTGGTAGTAATTCCGCGATCAGCGTGAGCTTCAGTGGCGCGCCGGCGGCAGTGAGCTGGAAGGGCACTCCGGGTGCGGTGTGGGCCAGCGGCGCTGGCAGCAACTGGAGCAAGGGCGGCAGCACCGACAACTACTTCCAGTTCGACGCCGCCACCTTCGACGATAGCGCGACGGGGACTACCAGCATCACGCTGAACGAGACGGTCACGCCGGGTTCCGTGACCTTTGCGAACAACAGCAAGAGCTACACGATCACCGGCAGCGGGGCGATCTCCGGCGTCACCGGCATCGACAAGACCGGCAGTGGCAATGTGATCCTCGGTACGACGAACAGCCATAGCGGGATCAATCTAATCGCCGCGGGCACCCTGACCGTGGGGTCGGGCGGCACCAGCGGCAGCCTGGGCACGGGCGAGGTGCAGAATGGCGGCACGCTGGCCTTCAACCGCTCGGACAGCTTTACCTTCCCGAATGTCATCAGTGGTGCGGGTGCAATCGCGCAGCTTGGCAGCGGCACGACGATTCTAACCGGCGATAACAGCTACGATGGCAGCACCACGATCAGCGCCGGCAAATTGCAGGTGGGCGCGGGTGGCGCGACCGGCTCCCTAGGCAATACTTCCGTGATCACCAACAACGGCACGCTGGCCTTCAATCGGGACGGAAGTTTGCTGATCTTCGCGGCAGTCGGCGGTAGCGGCAGCGTGGTGGAGAACGGGCCGGGGACGACGATCCTGGCAGCTGATGCGAACTACACCGGAGGTACGACAATCAATGGCGGCACCCTGCAGCTCGGCAATGGCGATGTCGCGGGCTCCTTGCTCGGCGCGGTGGTGAACTACGGCACGCTGGCGATCAACCGCAGCGATGATGTGACCTTCTCCAATCCGGTTTACGGCAGTGGTGCCTTCAGCCATGCGGGTATCGGGAGCCTGCGCTTCGGCGGGACGATGAGCTACACAGGTGAAACGCGGGTGGGCCCGGGCACGCTGGTGCTTGATGCGAGTTCGCACCTTCCGGCTGGCGGTGCGTTGGCCTTCACCGCGGGCAATGGCCTGGTGCAGGCCTCGAACAATGCTCTGACGTCGGTGTCTAGCCTGCGTGCCGTGGGTCCGGGCGGAGGATCTAACACGATCGTCAGCGATGCTGCGCTCGCGGTGGGCGGCGGCAATTTCAGCACGGGCCCGACCACTGACTCCAGCCACGTGCTGGACCTGAGCTACCTCCCGTCCTTCACCTACAATGTGCCCTCCGGCACGATCAACGTGGGCTCACAGAGCGCGAATGGCGCAACCCGCAGTGCCACGCTGCTACTGCCAGCCACCTCGAGCCTGACGGCGGCAACCCTGAACATTCAGACGGTGAACGGTGCGGTGCCGGCCAACAATACGAACATCGCCTCGGGCACCTTGCAGCTTGGTGTCAGCACGACGCTGCGTGCGGACACGATCAACATGGGCCTCACGCGCGACAATGCGGCGCTCGTGCATTCGAACGGTGCGACGAATCCCTCGCTGGTGATTCGCGGCACGGATGGTAGCAGCCGGACCAACATCAACATGGGTAGCCGCGGGACGGCCTACGGTCCGACGCAAAACGTGACCATTGACCTTTTGGCCGGCACCACCGGCTCGACCCTGGATGCGCTGGTGGGCTCGCTGAAGATCGGCGACTACGGCCGCGGCTTGAACCAGATCCAGAACGCCAGCTTTGTGATGGGTGCGGGGACACTGGATGCAAGCGAGATCATCCTGGGCAACATCTACAACAACAACGGCAACAACGGCGTGCTGAACGCGACGCTGACGGTGGAAGGCGGCACGGTGAAGACGCCCTCGCTGAACTTCGGCAGCCGCACGAATGGTGCCCTGAATGCCACGGCGAACCTGAGGTCGAACGCGAGCCTGGCGACGACTGCGATCAGCGCTGGCACCGGCACGGGCAATCGAATCCTGAGCTGGGAGAATGGCACGATCACGAATCTGCCCGGTGGCGGGGTGACCGCGAACGGCGTGAAATTCCGCGTGCCGCATGATGGCAATGCGAAGCTGGTGATGGCGAATGGCGAGCTGGGCTACTTCGGGTCGACGGCAGGCTTCGAGTTCCACTACGACGGCTCGCTGGTGCAAGCGGGCAAGATAACGGCCAGCGGTGCGATGGAGCTCGGTGGCAGCGTGCTGACGGTGGTGGATGACAATCTGGGTCAGGCAAGCTTGGCGGCGGGAAGCAAGTTCGTAATGATCCAGTATAGCGGAGGTTCCTTGGCGGGCGTCTTCAGCAACGCGAATGGTGATGTGATTGAAGATGGCGACACGATCACGGTCGGCAGCCAGCTCTTCGTGCTGGACTACGATGATCCGGCCTATGGCGGCAAGGCGGTGACACTGACGGTGTCACAAGGGGGTAATTACGCTGGCTGGGCCGCAGCGAATGCCGGCGGTGGCGGAGCGGATGCCGACTACGATCATGATGGCGTGGCGAATGCCGTGGAGTTCTTCATGGGGCAGACGGGTTCTTCCTTCACCGTGAATCCGCCGATCATCGGGGGCAAGGTGACCTGGCCGAAGGATCCGCAGGCTTCCTGCACCTATGAGGTGCAGACCTCGGAAGATCTGGCGGCTTGGATTCCGGCGATCACGGGAGTGGTGGATAGCGGGACCAGCGTGCAATTCACGCTGCCGGCCAGCGCGCGCAAGACCTTCGCGCGGCTGAAAGTGATCCTGCCCTGATATTGGATCGATAGCTCTCCAGGAGGTCACCGGTGAAACCGGAGGTCCGGCACCCCTTTATGGGAGGGGTGCCGGACACTACTTTCCAGAATGGCGGGCTTTGCCGTGAGGTCAGCCCTTACTCCCGCACGCGCTCGACGTGCGCGCCGAGGGCGAGGAGCTTCTCGTCGATGTGCTCGTAGCCGCGGTCGATGTGATAGAGGCGGCGGATCTCGGTGGAGCCTTTAGCGGTTAGAGCGGCGAGCACGAGGGCGGCGGAGGCGCGGAGGTCACTGGCCATCACGGGGGCGGCGCTGAGTTGCTCCACGCCCTTGATCACGGCCTTGCCTTCGCTGACTTGGATATCGGCGCCCATGCGCTTGAGCTCGGCGCAGTGCATGAAGCGCTGCGGGAAGATGGTGTCCATCACGATGCTGGTGCCCGGCGTGGTCACGAAGAGCGCGGTCATCTGCGCCTGCATGTCGGTGGGGTAGCCGGGGTAGGGCTCGGTGACGATCTCCGCGGACATCGGGGTATCACCGCGATGCACGGTGCAGGCGTCGCCGACGTCATTGAAGTGGACCTGGTGGCCAGCCTTGCGCAGCGCGGAGGTGATCGCGGTGAGGTGCTCGTGGCGGATGCGGCGCAGGGTCACGCCTTCACCGGCGAGGGCGGCGGCAGCCATGAAGGTGCCGGCCTCGATGCGGTCGGGGATGACGTTGTGGACGCAGCCCTTCAGCTTCGACACGCCTTCGATGGTGATGACGGAGGTGCCGGCACCGGTGATCTTGGCACCCATCGCATTCAGGAAATCGGCGAGGTCCACGACCTCCGGCTCACAGGCGGCGGAGGTGATGGTGGTGATGCCCTCCGCGAGGGTGGCGGCCATCATCACGTTGTCCGTGCCGAGGACGGTCGGGCCCGAGGGACCGCAGAGGTCGACGGTGGCGCCCTTGAGGCCATCCGGCGCGGTGAGGGTGACATTGCCGCCTTCGATCTCGGCCTTCGCGCCGAGAGCTTCGAGGCCGCGGATGTGGAGGTCCACCGGGCGGTCGCCGATGATGCAGCCGCCGGGCAGGGCGACCACGCACTTGCGCATGCGGGCAAGCAGCGGGCCCATCACGCAGACGGAGGCGCGCATGCGGCGGACGATCTCGTAAGGGGCGGTGTCGGAAATATCCGCAGCGGTCACGCGGACGGTGCCCGAGAAGCGTTCCACATCGGCGCCGAGGCCGGTGAGGATTTGCACCATGTAGTTGGTGTCGGAGACGTCCGGGACGCGGCGGATCACGCAGTCTTCCTCGGTCAGGAGGGTGGCGGCAAGAATCGGCAGGGAGGCGTTCTTGGAACCGGAAACGGTGATCGCGCCGTGGATCGGCGTGCCGCCGTGAACGATGAGTTTGTCCATTGAGAAGTGGGAAAAGGTCGGAAAAGGTTCAGGCACGGCGGGCGGTCGGGAATCGGGCGATTCCCGACAAGTCATTGAGGGTCTTCACCTCGGTCAGGCCGGCGGTGCCCAGCAGCGCTTCGCTCTCGGGAGCTTGGTCGATGCCGATCTCCAAGGCAAGCCATCCCCCCGGGGCGAGCCTGCGGGCGGCCTCCGGGACGAATTTGCGGATAATGTCCATGCCGTCCGGTCCGCCGAAAAGGGCGAGTGCGGGGTCGTGGGCCAGCTCGCGGGCGAGGGTCGGGCGGTCGGCCTCCGGAACGTAGGGGAGATTGGCGACGATGAGGTCGTAGGTTTCCTCGCCGAGGGCGGAAAACAGGTCGCTTTCGACGAAGCGGGCGTTGGTGACTTCGAGTTCGGCAGCGTTTTCGCGGCTGAGGGCCAAGGCATCGGGGGAAAGGTCTGCCAAAGTGACGGCGGCGGCGGGGATTTCCGCAGCCAGGGTCAGGCCGAGCACGCCGCTGCCGCAGCCCATATCGAGGATGCGCGGGCTGGCAGGGAGGGTAGGGCAGGCGTTTTTGAGCAGCCACTCGGCGAGTTCCTCGGTCTCGGGGCGGGGGATCAGGCCGCGGCCGTCGCACTTGAAGTCGCGGCGGTGGAAGGTGACCAGCCCGACGAGGTGCTGGATTGGCACGCCCTCGCCGCGTTTCTTGAGCAGCTCGCGCAGGGGAGCCAAGTCGCTCTCTTCCAGCGGCTGGTCGAAGCGCAGGTAGAGGTCCATGCGGGTGCAGGCGAGCTGGTGGGCGACGAGCATCTGCATGTTGCGCCGGGCGTCCTCGATGCCCTTTTTTGTGAGGTAGCTGGTGCCCTTGTCGAGGGTCTCGAGGACGGTGGTCATGCGGGCTGAAGACGAAAGACGGGAAGGCACCAGACGCAAGACCGGAGTGGAGAAAGCGCCTCTTCCTCAGCTCCGCGGGGTGGAGAGGAGTCTGGTTTTGACGGCGAAATCAGACGAAAGCGCGGAATTATGAAGCCCCGGACCCGGCTAAGACTCTCTCTCGGCCTGATTGAGTTCGAGATCGTAGTGGGGGCTATCGGCGATGAGTTTGGCGGTAAGAGGGAAGGCCGGGTTGCGGGCTTCCTCCCGGCCGAAGTGACTAGCCACGGCGGAGACCACGGCGGGGTGTTCCTTGGTCAATGCAGCGGCGAAGGCCTCATCGCCGAGGCGGGTGCGCAATTCGGCGAGGTTGAGGGCGATCGTCTCGAGGTCCTCGCCGCCACGCATTTTGATGCGGGAGCGGGAGTAGGCGGCGAAGAAGATGTGATGGATCTCCGCGGCATCCGGGATGCCTGGATTCTTCATGTAGGTCTGGCCGTGCAGGCTGGGGCCGCCTTCCACTTCAGGATAGGGCTCCGGCAGGGCGGATGACGACGCTGATGGCGAGGAGGCGCAAGCGGCGTGGAGTGCTGCTGCGATGAGCAGGATAGCGGCGCGTCTCATGCCTGCGATTTCACGAAGTCCGTGAAGAAGGCAGCGCCCTCTTCCAGCGCCGCGATGTCGATGAACTCATCACAGGTGTGCGCCTGATCGATCGAGCCGGGGCCCATGCAGACGGAAGGAACACCGGCGCTGGAAAGGTGGGCGGCATCCGAGAACCAAGGCGCCCCGACAGGCTTGCAGGCCTCGCGGACGTGGCGGATGCGTTCAATCCAGGGGTGGCTGGCGGGCATCTCCATCGGCGGGTTTTCGTGCGGGCGCACGATCTCCAGAGGCAGGTCAAGGCGACCGATCTCCGCCTTCAAGAGCGCAAGGGCACCACCGGCATCGCGCAGGGCGGGGGTGATGCGGATATCGATCTCCGCCTCGGCAAGATCCGGCACGATGTTGGGCCGCGAGCCGCTGCGCAGGACGCCGACATTCAAGGTCGAGCGGCCGAGCACGGGATGGGTGTAGCCGGCGAGCTTGGGCGTCATCTCACGCTCTAACACATCGAGAGCGCGGGCGAGCTTCATGGCGGCGTTCTCGCCGCGCTCGGGTTGGGAAGAGTGGGCGGCCTTGCCGGTGGCGCGCAGGGTGGACCAGAGGGAGCCCTTGGTGGTGTAAACGATGTCGAGGGAAGTCGGCTCGCCGACGATCGCGAAGGAGTAGTCGTGACCGTGGTGCTTGGCGAAGTCCTTCGAGCCCCACTGGCTGGACTCCTCGCCCATGAAGGCGACGAAGTCGACGGCGATGGGCAGGTCCTTGAGGATCGCGGCGTTTTGCTTCAGGCCCCAGAGCATCGCGGCCATCGGGCCCTTGGTATCTGAGGCACCGCGGCCCCAGAGACGGCCATCGCGCAGCTCCGCGGCGAAGGGATCGACGGTCATGGCAGCCACGCCCACGGTATCAAGGTGCGGACCGAGCAGGATCCGCTGGCGGCCATCGCGCGGGGCGAAGCGGGCGATCAGGTTCGGGCGGCCGGGCCGGATCTCCTCCAGCACCACCTGGGCACCAAGCTCCTCCTCCAGCCAAGTCTTCAGCCACGCGGCGATCTCCGCCTCGCCGGTGCGGTCGGTGCCTGCCGGATTGTCCGGGTTCACCGATGGGATGCGCACCAATTGCTGGAGAAGTTCGACCACGCCGTTCACTTGGGGATGAGATGATATCAGGGGACTAGCGCCAATCTCTAAGAACGGCAAAGGTGAGGCTCCCGGTGCGTTCGAAAATCCATCTGTCCAATGAATGCGCCATTCGGGGAGGATGCCGGGAAGAGCGGCTGAGCCCTTTTCAAGGGGGGCGTGGCGCGGCGCGGGGATCTGGAAAGTGAACTCTCCCAGCCGGAATGGCGCAGCCACTCCGCTACAACGCTATGGAGAGCCGTGGAAATTGGACGCGACAGGAAAGCGATTTCGGTGTTTTCTCCGGCATGCGTTGGCTCCCGCTTTCCTTGCTCCTGCTCGCTCCTGCCGCGGCTCTTGCCCAAGCCCCGGCTCAGCCGGATCCTTTCGCGAACTTCGATGCGAACAAGGACGGCAAGCTCTCGCTCGACGAGGTGCCGGAGCAGCTCCGCCAGTATTTCTCCATGGCGGACAAGAATGGCGACAAGTTCGTGAGCCGGGAGGAATTCCTAGCAGTCGCCTCCGGGCAGACCGGCGGTGAGGCGAAGGCCGGCGTGGAGTTGGATCAGCTCAAGAACATCGACTACGTGGGAGGGAGCAATCCGCGGCAGAAGCTCGATCTGTTAGTGCCGAAGGATGCGGCCACCAAGAAGCGCCCACTGGTGGTCTTTATCCACGGCGGCGGTTGGCTTTCCGGCCGCAAGGAAGATTGCTTGAGCGTCGCACGCTTGCTCGCCTCCTCTGGCGAGTATGTGACAGCTACGATCAACTACCGCCTGACCCAGGAGGCGATGTGGCCAGCGCAGATCTACGATTGCAAGGCGGCGATCCGCTTCCTGCGCGGCAAGGCCGCGGAGTATGGCATCGATCCTGACCACATCGGCGTGATGGGACTCTCCGCCGGCGGCCAGCTCGTCTCGGTGCTCGGCACTTCCGGCGATGAGCCGAAGCTGGAAGGCTCGCTCGGCAGCTTCGGCAAGGTCAGCAGCCGGGTGCAGTGCGTGGTGAATTTCTTCGGCCCCACCGACTTCCTGAGCTTCTATGGCAAGGACACCAGCTTCGAGAATCTTAGCACTGGCAACATGATCAAGCAGCTCCTGGGCAAGGACAAGGAGGAGGTGATGGAGAATGCCCGCCAGGCCTCAGCCGTCACTTGGATCAGTAAGGATGACGCGCCCTTCTTCACCGCCCACGGCACCAATGACACCCTGGTGCCCTATGCGCAGGCGGAGGAGATCCATGCCGCGCTGCAGGGAGCGAAGGTCGAGAGCCACCTGGTGAAGATGCAGGGCGGGGGGCACGGCTTTGAAAACAACGAGCTGAATCAGCGGATCAAGGTCTTCCTGGACAAGGAACTCCGCGGCATTCCCGGCGAGATCTCGGAAGCGCCGATCAAGGCGAACTGAGGAATGGAGGCGCGGTGACAGCGTGGAGCGGTCCTGTGGTCAGCCTTGCCAGTGCTTCTTCCGCGTCCATTTTTCGGTAAACTGGGATTCCCCGGGCCGACGGCGAGGAAATCGATGGGGCCGTGCCCCTCCAATTCCTGACCATTTCTCCACTTGTTGAACCAGCGGGAAATCGTGCAGTCTACAGGGGTGAGCGAAGAAGTCCTCTGGAAAGGCAGCCCCTCGCAGGTGCTGAATCTCGGCAAATACCTCCTCGTCCTCCTGCTGGCCATCGGCATCGGGGTAGGCGGCTTCTTTTTCTTCCCTATCTGGGCGGCGCTGATCATCCCGATTATCTGGGCGATCTGGATCTACATGCAGACCCGCAGTATCCGCACCGAGCTGACCACTGAGCGGATCCGCTTGGAGCAGGGGATCTTCAACCGCAAGCTGGACGATGTGGAACTCTACCGGGTGAAAGACACCTCCATGGAGCGGCCCTTCTGGTATCGCATCTTCGGTCTCTCCACCCTAGTCATTGAGACCTCGGACCTCTCCCAGCCGCGGATCGAGATCAAGGCCGTGAGCGATGGCGACACTCTCCGCGAGAATCTGCGCAAGCAGGTGGAAATGCTGCGCGACAAAAAGCGCGTGCGCGAGGTGGATTTTGATCACATGGCAGACAGCGGCGGCGATCACGGCGACATGGGTGACCACGGCGGCGTGGCTTGAGCGGATTGGATGGAACGAACCGCGGAGGCGCGGAAGACGTTGATTGGAACCGCCAAGGCGCCAAGTTCGCCAAGGTTTTTGGGACTTTGGGCTCATGGTGCCTTGCGTCGGAGCGGGGCTCGCCACGCTTATGGACATCTCTGCGATTCATTTTCACGATACCCGGATCCTGAGCGTCGTTGAAGACTGCGTTTCGGGGGAGCTGACCATGGAGGTGGATTACCCTAAGGATTGGGAGCGCAATGAGTTCGAGAAGCGCTCGTTGGTGTTTCGTGAAGTCCACAGCTACCAGGTTTTCGAAGGGCCATTTGCCGGTCCGTGCACGATTCTTGATGCAGAGGTGGTTGCGATCGAGGGCAGGTGGAGCCGACTCCACCTGAGCACGAATGCCGGTCGCCGAGAGTTGAGCTGCACAGGAGTCGAGCTCTCCAAGATTTGAATCTTGGGGCTCTTGGCGCATTGGCTTCGTTCGTTCCAAAATTGCGCGTGCCAAGCGGGGCGATCTTCATTCTCCTCCC
Organism: Haloferula sp. BvORR071; assembly: GCF_000739615.1. GTDB lineage: Bacteria > Verrucomicrobiota > Verrucomicrobiia > Verrucomicrobiales > Akkermansiaceae > Haloferula. Next base: position 15,881 of record NZ_BATP01000021.1, on the reverse strand, counting down.
CGCATGACCGAATTGCCCGGACGCACGCCGCACACGCCCATCGCCGTGAATATTGAGATGTGGTTCGAGGGCGACTTCGTCTCGCGGATCGAGCAGGCTGCGGCGCTGGGCTTCCCGGCGATCGAACTCTGGACCTGGCGCGACAAGGACCTTGCTGCCGGTGGCGAGGCGCTGCGCAAGCACGGCATGACGGCCACGCAGTTCACCGCGTGGGGCTTCGGCCAGCAGGTCAATCATCCGGACTTCCCGGTGCAGGACTTCGTCGCGGAGATCGAGGCCGCTTGTGCCGCCGCGGCGCTGCTGCCCGGCTGCGAGATGATGACTGTGGTCGGCGGCGATAATATTCCCGGCCTGAGCAAGGAACAGATGCACGCCGCGTTGATCGAGAAGCTGCGCGCGGCGGTGCCGGTGCTGGAGGCCAAGCGCAAGATGGTGATCCTCGAGCCGATGAATCCCTACAACCACCCCGGGCACTGTCTCTACGGCAGCGCGGATGGCGTGGCGATTTGTCAGGCCGTGAACTCGCCCTGGGTGCGCCTGAACTGGGATCTCTTCCACATGCAGCGCTACGAGGGCAATCTCATCGACAACCTCGAGATGCACCGCGAGTGGATCGGCTACGTGCAGTTCGCCGATTCGCCCGGCCGCAATGAGCCGAGCACCGGCGAGGTGAATTACAGCGAGGTCTTCAAGCGCTGCCGCGAGCTGATGCTGCCCGTGCCATTCGGTGCCGAGTGCTTGCCGCTCGGGGGTGATGCGCGCCGTGCGGCGGAGCGGCTCTATCAGGTGGATCTGGCGTCCGCGTGAAGTGGCGTAACTTTGAAAGTTCCGGCTGTGAGTGTCCTGCCCGACCCGCGGAGACTGTTAGCTAAAAATCAGCCCCCTTTGCGGCGCAGCCGCAAAGGGGAACACCGCCCGTGAATCGACGGGCAATCCACGGGCTCAGTCCCTCCAGATCACTTCTTCTCCGCGTCCTTCTTCGGCTCCTCTTTCTTCGGCTCCTCTTTCTTCGGTTCCGGCTTCGCGCCACCGGCGGGCACGAATTTCAGCACCGTGCCATTGATGCAGTAGCGCTGGTCGGTCGGCGTGTCGAAGCCTTCGCCCTTGAAGACGTGGCCAAGGTGGCCGCCGCACTTGGCGCAGTTTACCTCGGTGCGGACCATGCCGCCGGAGTAGTCATCCTTGGTAATGACGTTCTTGGCCTTGGAGGGGTCGTAGAAAGAAGGCCAGCCGCAGTGGCTGTCGAACTTCTCGTTCGAGGTGAAAAGCTCAGCGCCGCAAGCCGCACAGTAGTAGGTCCCGGCTCCCTGATCCTTGAATTGCTTGTAGACGTCGCCATTGGCCCGCTCGGTGCCGGCCTGGCGAGAGATGCGGTACTGCTCCGGCGTGAGGATCTTCTTCCACTCCTCCTCGGTCTTCTCGACCTTGCCGGTCGGCTGTTGTGGGGCGGTGCTGGCGGTTTCCATGGGCTTCTCCTTCTTTTCTTCCGCCGTGCAAGAGGCGCAAAGGGCCGAGACGGCCACGAGCAGGGGCAGGGCGGATTTCATTGAACCAGATCTACGCACGCAGGAGAGAGGATGCAAGGGGCGGGGTAATTCCAATCCCGCGTCGCCATTCCATGCCATTGCCTCACCTCAGCAACTGCGCAGCCATACGTCGCCAGCCGGGACGAAGTTTCGACGCAGCTCGAAGCCCCAGGGGACGGCCGGATTTACCGGGCCCGCGCCCTGCATCCGCCGCCGCACGAAGCCGCCGACGAGATACCAGTAAATGCCGCTACGGGTCTGCCACTCGGCGACGGCGGGCGATGAAACGGGGACCCAATCGCCGACATGGCACTTCAAGGGGTCCGATTGTGAACTTGGTTCATAGGGGTGCATAAAAAGCTGGGTAATACAGGTGTTCTATCATGTCGCATGCCAAGCGTGCATGCAAGTCGCCGAATTCCGTTTCACCGCGAATTCACCGGACTGTCACTTTGCGGATTCCCTTTGAAGTTCGGGGGCTGGAGTTCAGTCTGCGGCCATGTCCGACTCGATTTCCGGCCTCACCGACCGCATCCGTGCCTTTGTCGCCGCACGGGAGTGGCAGCAATATCACAACCCGAAGGACATGGCCGTGGCCATCGCGGCGGAGGCGGGGGAGCTCTTGCAGCACTTCGTTTGGCAGCAGCCGGACCAGGTCGAACGGCGTGCCGACGAGCGGCGTGACGAGATCGCCTCGGAGATTGCGGATGTCGGCATTCTGCTTTTCGAGATGGCGGACCTGCTCGGGATGAACCTGGGAGAGATCATGGAGGCCAAAATCGCCCGTAACGAGGCGCGCTACCCGCAGGACAAGGCGCGCGGCAACAACCTGAAATACAACGAATTATGAGCAGAAAGGCTGGCCGGGTTCGTGGCTTGACCCGCGGTGGTTGCGGGCAGATCTTGTGGTCTGAATTCTTCCCGACCACCGATGAAACGCCTTACTTTTGTCCCCGCCGCAGTCGCCGCGTTCTGCGTGGCCGCCTGCGATGACCACAAGTCGGCCGCCGAGAAGATCACGCCACCGGCACCGGCGAACACGGCCGAAAGCGCCGCCCCGAATGCAGATGGCAGCACGGCCTACGACGGAGGAGTCTCCGCGAAGTCTGGCGAGCGCCCGCCGCGGGAGGAAACCAAGACCACGGCCAGCGGCCTCAAATACAAGGTCCTCAAGCAGGGCAGCGGCACCGTGAGCCCCAAGGCCACCGATATGGTGAAGGTCCACTACCATGGCACCTTGCAGGATGGCACCGTCTTCGACAGCTCCGTGGAGCGCAAGGAGCCTGCCGCCTTCCCGCTGAATGCCGTGATTCCCGGCTGGACGGAGGGCCTCCAGCTCATGAAGGAGGGTGACAAATTCCGCTTCGAGATCCCGGCCAATCTCGCCTACGGCGAGCAGAGCCCAAGTCCGCAGATCCCGCCGAACAGCACCCTTATCTTCGAGGTCGAGCTGCTGAAGATCAACTGAAGGAAGAAGGAGGATGGGCGGGAGGCAGGTCCCGGCTTGACCTAGGCCGATGCCGGGGAAGATTCTGCCACTGTTCCATTAGGAAACCTAGCAACCATGAAGACCACCGTATTCTCCCTCGCCGCCTTGGCGGCCGTCTGCCTGCCGCTCTTGGCAGAGCCCGAAAAAACTCCCGCCGCGCCGAAGGAGGAAAAGGCTCCTGCCGAGAAGAAGGAAGAGGCCAAGAAGGATGAGCCCACCGTCACCAAGAGCGGCCTGAAGTACTGGGTCCTCAAGAAGGGCGACGGCACCGTCCACCCGAAGGCCACCGACACAGTTACCGTGCACTACCATGGCACCTTCCCGGACGGCAAAGTGTTCGACAGCTCCGTGGAGCGCAAGCAGCCGGCCAGCTTTCCTCTGAACGCTGTGATCCCCGGTTGGACCGAGGGCGTGCAGCTCATGGTGAAGGGCGACAAGTTCAAGTTCGAGATCCCGGGCAAGCTCGCCTACGGCGAGGCCGGTCGTCCGCCGAAGATCCCGTCGAACGCCACGCTGATCTTCGAAGTCGAGCTGCTCGACATCAAGGGACAGTGATTGTCTGTTAGGGAAGGCGAGTCCTTCTCGATTCCCGTTCTAACGGAAGCCCGGCAGCAGTGCCGGGCTTCTTTTTTTGCGCGGCATTGCATCCCCTGACAAAAGGAAAACCCGCTGGAGGCGTTCGGGGGGAAACGCGAGCAGCGGGTTGAACCTTTTGGGTTTCTTGGGTGGGGGAATTGGGTCGGTTTCGCAAGCTCGGCCGGCGGGGGGATCGGCTTGGCTTACGAGGAAGATCATGTCCGATTTTGCGGCGTCTCGCCATCACGTCATTGCGGGGACGCGATGACGGCGGACCTTCTCCCCTGGACGGAGAAATCAGCTCACGCGAACCACTTCACCCCTGCGGCGAAGATCGGCTGGACCTTCACTCCCGGGATGTTCTTCGCGATCCGCGCGCCGCTGCGTTCGGTGTGTGCCATCTTGCCGAAGACCTTGCCGCAGGGGCTGGTGATGCCTTCGATCGCATAGACCGAGCCGTTCGGGTTGTGCTGGATGTGCATCGAGGGCTTGCCCTCGCGGTCCACATACTGCGTCGCGATCTGCCCGTGCGCGGAGAGGTCCATGACCACCTCGCGGCTGGCCAAGAAGCGGCCTTCGCCGTGCGAGACCGGCAGCGTGTGGATGTCGCCCGCAGTCATTCCCGCCATCCATGGCGAGGTGGTGCTGACGATCCGGGTATTCACGAAGCTGGAGACGTGGCGGCCGATGGTGTTGAAGGTCAGCGTCGGAGCCTTCGCATCCGGATCGCGGATCTCGCCGTAGGGCACCAGGCCGGTCTTGATCAGTGCCTGGAAGCCGTTGCAGACGCCGAGGATCAAGCCCTCGCGGTTCTTGATCAGGTCCATGATCGCATCCGCCACCCGCGAGTTGCGGATCACGGTGGCGATGAACTTGGCCGAACCATCCGGCTCATCGCCTGCGCTGAAGCCACCGGGGAACATCAGGATCTGCGACTCGCGGATCTGTTTGGCGAAGGCTTCGAGCGACTCCTCCAGGTGCCGCGGCGTGAGATTGCGGAAGACCAGGATCTGCGATTCCGCACCGGCTTCGTTGAAGGCCTTCGCGGAATCGTATTCGCTGTTCGTGCCGGGGAAGGCGGGGATCAGCACCTTCGGCTTGCCGAGCTTGTGCAGGGCCGCGCTGCGGCGGTCCGGGCGGCGCTCGTTCAGGCTGAGCTGGCCGTTGTTCTCCTCACCGTCCCAGCGGCCCACGCCGCTGTCGGGGATGGTCGGATAGATCGGCTCCAGGGTGGCGGCCCAATCTTCCATCAGCAGCGCGGCATCGTTGCTCTTGCCGCCCACGGAGATCTTCCAGCCATCCCGCGTCCGGCCGATCAGGCGGCTGTGCAAGTGGAGGCTCCCCGGCAACTCATCGACGTGCTCCACCAAGAAGCTGAAGTAGCGCTCGCTATAGAGATCATCATCCGTGGTGATCTCCGCGCCGATCTGGTTGCCGAAGCTGCACAGCGCCAACGCGTGCATCAGTCCGCCGGAGCCCAGCGCTTTCATCGAGATGATCTTACCCGCAGTGTTCGCGGCATGCAGCCCGGCGGCGATCTCGCGCAGCTCGGCGAAGTTCGGGAGCTGGTCGGCATCGCGCGGCACCGTCACCAGCGAGAGCATGTGGCCGGCCTTCTTGAACTCAGGCGACAGCGCGAGGCTTGCCTTGCCCGGTGCCAGTGCGAAGGACACCAGCGTCGGCGGCACATCCAACTCGTTGAAGGAGCCGGACATCGAGTCCTTGCCACCGATCGCGGCGAGTCGCAGGCCGTGCTGTGCATGCCAAGCGCCGAGCAATGCTGCGAAGGGCAGGCCCCAACGGACCGCGTCGCCACCCAGCTTCGGGAAGTACTCCTGCAGGGTCAGGCGCACTTGCGCCAGTTCGGCACCGGCGGCCACCGCCTTGCACACGGATTCCGTCACCGCGTAGACCGCACCGTGGAAGGGCGACCATGCGGAGAGGTGGGGATTGAAGCCCCAGCTCATGTAAGTGCAGGTGTCCGTCTCACCTTCTAACAAGGGCAGGCCCGCCACCATCGCATCCGGTGCGGTTGTCTGGGTCTTGCCGCCGAAGGGCCAGAGAATGGTGTTGGCGCCCACCGAGGAATCGAAGCGTTCGCCAAGGCCCTTCTGAGAGCAGTGGTTGAGATCCGCGAGCAGGTCGTAGGGCGCGCTCACGCTCTTGAAGGCCGAATGGAAATCGCCCTGTGGTGCGGTCACGTGGACCGCGGCCGTCTGCTGCACACCGTTCGTGTCCAGGAAGGTGCGGCTGAGGTCAACGATTGTCTTGCCGCGCCACTTCATCCGCAGGCGGCCGGTCTCGGTGACATCCGCCACCTTCACGCACTCCAAGTTCTCCTTGTCGCACTCCGCGATGAAGTAAGCCGCATCGCGTGGATCGATGCACACGGCCATGCGCTCCTGGGATTCGGAGATCGCCAGCTCGGTGCCGTCGAGGCCTTCGTACTTCTTCGGCACCGCATCCAGATCGATCTCCAGCGAGGGCGCGATCTCGCCGATCGCCACCGACACGCCGCCAGCGCCGAAGTCGTTGCAGATCTTGATTTTCTTGGTCAGCTCCGGATTGCGGAAGAGACGCTGGATTTTGCGCTCGGTCGGCGCATCGCCCTTCTGCACTTCCGCGGAGTTCTCCAGTGCAGTGTCGGTGTGCTCCTTGGAGGAACCCGTCGCGCCGCCCACACCATCGCGGCCGGTGCGACCGCCGATCAAAAGGATTACATCGCCCGCCGATGGCGAGCCGCGGAAAACCTGCGAGCGCGGGGCTGCTGACACCACCGCGCCGATCTCCAGGCGCTTGGCCACGTAGCCGGGGTGATAGACCTCCGCCACCTGGCCGGTCGCGAGGCCGATCTGGTTGCCGTAGGACGAGTAACCGTGCGCTGCGATCTGGCAGATCTTCTTCTGCGGCAGCTTGCCCGGCAGGGTCTCGGCGAAGGGGGTGAGGGGATTGCCCGCACCGGTCACGCGCATCGCTTGATAGACGTAGGAGCGGCCCGAAAGCGGATCGCGGATGCAGCCACCCAGGCAAGTCGCCGCACCGCCGAAGGGCTCGATCTCGGTCGGGTGGTTGTGCGTCTCGTTCTTGAACATCACCAGCCACTCCTCCTCCGGCTTTCCGTCGATGCTCACTGGCACCACGATCGAGGCGGCGTTCACTTCCTCGGAGACTTCCAGGTTATCGAGCTCGCCGCTGGCCTTCAGCTCGCGCATGCCGATCAGCGCGATGTCCATCAGCGTGACCGGCTTGTCGTCGCGGCCGAGCTTTTCGCGCGTGGCGATGTAGCTGTCCCATGCGGCCACCATCGCTTCGGTGCCGTCGTCGAAGTGCACCTGGGTGATCTTCGTCAGGAAGGTCGTGTGGCGGCAGTGGTCCGACCAGTAGGTGTCCAGCATCCGGATCTCCGTGATCGTCGGCACCCGCTTCTCCTCATCGCGGAAGTAAGTTTGGCAGAAGGCAAGGTCGGCATCGGACATCGCCAGGCCCAGTTCCTTGCGCAGCTCGGCGAGTTCCTCCGCGCTCTTGCTGGTGAAGCTGCTCAGCACCGCCACGTCCGCCGGCGCATGGATCACCGGCTGCAGGCTCTGCGGCACCGCCATGCCGGCCTCATGTGAGTCGACTGCGTTAATCACGTAGCCCTTCACCCGGGTCACGTCGTCGGCGGACAAGGCCCCCTTCAGTAGGATCACCTTTGCGGAGGCGACCAGCGGGCGCTCCTTGCCGGTCAGGATCTGCACGCACTGTGCCGCGGAGTCCGCGCGCTGGTCGAACTGTCCCGGCAGATACTCGACGGCGAAGGCCGTTTCGTCCGCCGCCGGCACCAGTTCGGCGTAGGTCAGGTCCACTTGTGGCTCGGACAGGATCAGGCTCACGGCCTGGGAGAATTCCTCCGCCGAAAGCCCGTCGATATCGTAGCGCTGGATCACCCGCACCCCGGCCAGGCCGTGGAGTCCGAGCGATTCCTTGAGATCATGCAAGAGGTGGCGGGCCTCGGCGTTGAATTCAGGCTTCTTTTCGACGAAAATGCGGTTCATTGGGCGACAGCGACTGCGGAGGCGCTGAATGCTAGCTACCACCCCCCGGAGGGCAAGCCGGGTGTCCCCGGAAATGCCATGAGAGAGCATTGGTGGTCGCTTTATCACATTGTAATGTAGTGGGTTGTGTGCTTTGCTGAGGCCTGTCCTGTACAAGAAAAACCCGCTAACGCCGTTTGGGGGAACGAAGGCAGCGGGTTTTCCCTTGGGGGTGGCTTCCGTCCTCGGGGGGGGAAGGGCGGGTCTGTTTGGTGGGGGATTGCAAGTCTCGCGGCGGGGGGACCGTTCGGCTTACGGGAGTGATCATGGCCGATTTTGCGCCGACTCCAATCACGCGATCATGGGGGTAAAATCGGACATCAAGCCTCCCGCCGCCGCCAGCCGCCCCGGCAGTCCGGCACCTCCATCGGGAAGTCGTCACGCAGCGGGAAGCGCTCCTCCTGCATCACCACATCCCGAAGTTCGGCGAAGCGGAAGAAGCGCCACGACTGCCGCTCCAGGCACCACCCGGCGAGGACCCAGGCCTTGGTGCATTTGGCTTGGAGCAATCCATAGGGCTCGATCCGGAAGGCGTTGTTCTTGCACCAGAAGGACACGATCCGCCGGCCTTGGATGGCTTTCCTCAGGGCGCGGATATCGGGGAAATTTCGACGCGGGCTCACGCTCCGCGAGCATAGAAAAGCACCCGCGGCGGTACGCTATACAAGCCACCGTTTGTCTTAGCGGTGGCATGCACTTTTTGCGCTACTTCCGGGTATCGGCATTCCACTGCCAGCCATGGTGCTTCACGTAGGCCAACGCCTCCTCGCTGCGGATCCCCCGGTTGGCTTGTTGCGCGAATAGCTGCTTCTTCTGGGCCCAGATCTGGAGCTCCTGGGGTGTGGCCTTGTGGCGCTTGTTGTAGGGCACCTGGTTGCCCACCATCATCACCATGAAGCCTTCGAGCCCGAAGTCGTTCTGGCTGCGCGGTAGCCGGTAGCGGGCAAAGCCTGTCGGGCCGTTCTCCTGATAGAAGTCGATGAAGTCCTGGATGCCCGAGACATCCGTTTCCTCGCGGGCCACCTTCCAGAAGGGCGTATCCAGCTTGCCGTTGAACTTGTAGTGCAGGGAGAGGAACTGCCGGATGTCGTCCCAGGTGTTCGCGGTCAGGTCATTGTAGAGCCGCTTCATCGTCGGCGTAGGCTGCAGGTCGGCGTGCTTGAGGAAGTCCACCAAGGTCTGGATGTGCGAGCAGAGGATCATGATCGCGGTGGACTCCAGCGGTTCAACGAAGCCGCCCGCATTGCCGAAGGCGACCACATTGTCCACCCACTGGCGTTGGTAGAAGCCCGAACGGAAGTTCACGATCCGCGGTTCCACTTTGGCCCGCGGGTTCTTACGCTGGAACTCGGCTGCCGCCTCATCGTCGGAGATATACTCCGGGCAATAGACGTAGCCGCGATTGATCAGCTTCTCGTGGTCGATGCGCCAGGCCCAGCCGGCGTCCATCGTTTCAGCGGTGGTGTAGGGCAGGATCGGTTCGTCGGGTCCACGTTCCCAGCCGCCGATCACGGCCCTGCTGCAAAAGAGTGACTTGTCGAAGCTGACGAAAGGCTCCTCCAAAGTCTTTCCTAACAGCTCACTGCGGAAGCCGCTGGCATCGATGAACAAGTCTGCGGTGAGGCGTCGGCCGTCTTCCAGGTGCACCGCCGCGATGCCTTGGTCGCCGCGCTCGGTGCCGGTGACCTTGCCATCGGTGACTTCCACCCCTTCTTCCTTCGCCACGATCTCGAGGATCTCGATGAATTTCTTGTTCTCGATGTGGAAGGCGTGCCAGGGATGAATTTCCGGCGATCCATCCTGCTGGCGGGGGAAGGCCATGTCGCGGCGCATCAGTGCGCCGGGCAGGCTGGCGTCGTTGAAGTCGTCGTCACAGTAGTAGCCGGTGGGCTTGGGCAGGTCCTCGTAGTGGGAATCGAGTTGCAAGTTAAAGGTGTAGTCGAAGCTCCCGCGTGCCCCCCACAGGAAGCGGATACCGAGCTTCCAGGTCGGTTGGGCCAGCTCGTAGAAGCGCTTCCGCGAGATGCCGAGATACTCGAAGAGGTGGCGCGGGAAATTCGGGGTCGTGCTTTCACCCACACCGATCACGCCGATCGCGGTGCTGCGCACCACCAGCACCTTGAGCTGCGGGATCTTGCGCTTGATCGAGATCGCTGCGATGAAGCCGGCGCTACCGCCGCCGAGGACTAGGACTTCTTGAATCATGGGGTTTTGGGTTTTGGGGTTTTGGGGAAGAGGAGCAGTGACGAATGGTACTCACTTAAGGTGGTTTTCGAGTAGTGAGAGCGGCTTATGGAGTGCGGTGGCACGATACCGCTTTGGCTTCGGGTTGGTGTCGCTGCGGTAGACGGCCACGGATTGGCGATGAGTGAGCTATCCGGTGGATGCTTCGGTTGCGCCGCGGGAAGCGGCCACAAATTGGAGGAGACCAAGCGCTCCAGCAGCCAAAGCGGTGTCGTGCCACCGCACTCCATAGGGGACCGTTCGTCGCTTCATGGTTAAGACCGCACGAGGTCGTCCGGGACTTCCTCGCGAACTGTCATCCGCTGGAACCAAGTCAGCAGCGGTCCGGTCATCGCGGTGGTAACCAGTGCCATGATGACAAGCATCGCGAAGATCCGCGGCGAGAGGATGCCCAGATCGTAGCCGATGTTCAGCGCGATCAGCTCCATCAAGCCGCGTGTATTCATCAGCGCGCCGAGTTGCAGCGAGTCGCGCCAGCTCATGCCGGTGAAGCGTGCCGTGAGGGCGCTGCCGCCGAGTTTTCCCGCGGTGGCCACACCGATGATCGCGAGGCAGATCAGCCAGCCGTTGAGGTCATTGAGGAGTCCGATCTGGGTCCGCAGGCCGGTAAAGGCGAAGAACAGCGGCAGAAGCAGCACCGTGCTGAAATTCTCCACCCGCACCGCCAGCTTGTGGCGGAACCCGGCGATGTCCGGCATGATCGCGCCCGCGAGAAAGGAGCCGAAGAGCGCGTGGATGCCTACCAGCTCGGTGCAGAGGGCGGAGACCAGCACGGCGCAGATGGTGATCGCGAGCGTGCGCTTCGAGGGATCCGCTCGCTCCAGTTCCCCGCAGCCGAAAAGGCGGGGCAGCAGAGGGCGCAGTCCCCAGACCATGGCCACGATGAAGGCCAGCACCAGCGCGAGATTCAGCGCGGAGCCTGCCACGCTGGTCGAGCCAGCGATGGCGACCACAAAGGCCAGCGCGCTCCAAGCGGTGACATCATCCACCGCGGCGCAGGTCACGGCCGTATTTCCCAGGTAAGTCTGGGTCATGCCGCGCTCCTGGAGGATCCGGGCCAACACCGGAAAGGCGGTGATGCTCATGGAGATGCCCATGAACAGTGCGAAGGCCGTGAAGTTCGTGCCCGGCTGGGCCAAGCTACTATAAAGGAAGTAGGCGAGCACCACGCCGAGGAAATAGGGTGCGACGATGCTGGCGTGGCTGACGACCACCGCGGTATGCGCCTTGTTGCGCACCTGCCGGACATCGAGCTCCATGCCCACGGTGAACATGAAGAGGCACACGCCGATCTGGCTGAGCAGTTTCAGCGTGCCGAGGGAGGTCGCCGGAAACACGAACTTGAACATGTCCGGTGAAACCCAGCCCAGCAGCGAGGGCCCGAGCAGGATACCCGCCACCATCTCGCCCACCACCGCTGGTTGGCCAAGCTTGGTGAAGATCCCGCCGACCACGCGCGAGGCACCGATGATCACGAGGAGCTGGATGAAAAGGCGGCTGAGCGGATCATTCAGGTTCGCCGACAGGGAGGCGAGCATGGCCCCGAAGGCCGAATCGGTCGCAGCCGCGTGAGTCGCTGATGCGGCGCGGGCGGCCTCTGCGGCCAGGGATGCCTCCGTGTGGGTCGGGCCGGGAAGTCCCGCGCCGAGCTTGATGACACCGAGAATGCCGCCGCCTACGACGAGCAGCACGACCAGATAGAAGATGGTGTTGCGATTCATGACGGATCAGGCGCGAGCTTCGGTTTTCGCGGGGCTTCTCAAGGGATCTTCTTCATCCGGTGCGAACCAGGTGTAGAAGCCCTCGCGCAGCTCGAGCTTCGCCCAGTCGAAAAGCATCCCGAAGAGCCGGAACATGTCCTTGCGCTCCAGGGTAAAGCCGGGCAGCAAGCAGCGCATTTCCTTGTTCGTCTTCCCTAATAGGCCGTGCTTGCGGCGGCGTTTTGCGATCGCGGCGAAGCGGCGGTTGTAGCAGCTCATCAGCGCGGCGAAGATCCTGCCGCTGGGCGGTGAGAACGGCGGCATGGTCAGTGCCATCTCGCCTTCCTCGAAGGGCGGCACGACCACGCCCCAGTAGTAGAGGCTGAGGTCTAGGCGGAAGGCCAAGCTCATGAGGTCGTACTCGGCCATGTAGTGGTACTTGTCCTTGTAAACCGACTCGAACCAGCGGCGGTGGCAGGTCGCGAAGTCGCGGTTGTGTTTCGCGACCAATGCCTCCGCGGCCTCGCCCTTGCGGATGCGCGTGATCAGATGCGCGGCACTGGTGGTGCTGAAGGAGATCCAGTCCATCCCCGGGCTGTAGAAGGGATCCATGAAGGCCGCGGCATCGCCCACCAGCACAAAGCCATCGCCCGCGAAGGTGGTGCTGTAGTAGGCGAGGTTGCGCCGCCAGTGGACGTCCTCCTCGTCGTAGGTGGCATCCGCAAGCAGTTCGCGCGCAACCGGGTGCTCCATTAGGAAATCCTTCAGGCGATCGGCGACCTTGCCGCCTTCCTTCCACTCCACGATCCGCTGGTCGAAGACCACGCCCACGCTGGTATCGCCGCCCTTGAGCGGGATCCACCAGCTCCACCAACCGTCGCCGATGATGTGGTTGGTGGCGGTGCCGCGCACGCCGTGGCATTGCTTCGACCACTCCGGATACTTCTCCGCCAGCTCGCGGCCGTCCCAATCCTTCAGGCCCCTCCAGCGCGACCAAGCCGCGGCGGTGGGGTGTTCGTCATTGCGCACCCACCAGCCGTTCTTGCGGGCGAGGAGCGCCGCCACGCCGGAGGCATCCACCACCCAGCGGGCTTTCACGGTCTTCACCTCGCCCGCGTATTTCAGCTCCACGCTTTGCAGTCCGCAGGCATTGAGCTCGACATTGCGGATCACCGCGGGCCGCAGGATCTGCGCGCCCGCCTCGCCGGCGCGGCGCAGGACCTCTTCATCGAAGGTCTGGCGGTCGAGCTGGTACGAGGGCAGGCGTACTTGATACTTCGCACCGAGTTCGCTGGCCTGGGAGATGTTCTCCACCTCGTCGTTCTTGAACCAGAAGCGCAGGCCCTGCTTGCAGATCTGGTTTTCGTTCAGGTAGCGCGTCAGGCCAAGCACCCGGCCCATGAAGTAGGCGCTGACTTCCACCGTGGCCTCGCCCACGCGGCGGCCGAGCCGCTCGGTGCGCTCGATGATCAGCACCCGGATGCCGGGATTGTGGCGCAGTAGCAAGGTGGCGGTGGCCGCACCCGAAAGCGCGCCGCCGAGAACGATCACATCATACTCGTCGGAGAGAGGAGTGGTTTCCATGTCTATCAAGAAACTGGGGTGGCGACCTCGGCCTCCGCGTCCGCCGGAGCCGCAGCCGTCCGCGGATCGGAGAAGTCGATCTTCTTCACGATGGCCTTGCGGCGGTGGATGGTGCACACGGCGTAGAAGAGCCAGACGTGGAAGCGCAGGCGCCAACCCATGCGGGTGTTGCCCGCCACCAGGTTGTTCACCGCCCACTCCATGCCCTTCGGAGGATGCTCGTCCATGAAGACCTCGAAGGAGTCGTTGTTGTAGAACATCTTGATCATGTTCAGGAACACCTCGCACATCTCGCCCACCCGTTTGGTGTAGCGCTTCTGGGCTTTGGTCGTGAGAGCCGTGCCCTTCGCATCCGCAGCCACCACTTCCTTCGCCGCGGCGTGGCCGGAGCGGATCGCGAGCATCACACCCGAGGAGAAAATCGGATCAATGAATCCCGCGGCATCGCCAATCAAGAGCCAGCGCGGCCCGGCATTCTGCAAGTGGCGGTAGGTGTAGTCTCCGGCGAAGTTGTATTCGGTCACACGCTCCGCTCCGGCCATGCGGCTTTGGAGTTCGGTGGAACTCGCCACCACGTGCTCGAAGCACTCGCCGGGATTCATGCCGGTGGCCTTGAAGTGCTCAAGGGTCTGCACCAGTCCGATGGAGGTCTTCTCCGCATCCAGCGGGATCATCCAGAACCAGCCGAAATCGAGGCGCACGATGGTGATGTGCCCGTGGTAGGGTGCATCGTTGCGCTTCACCCCGCGGAAGTGCGCGAAGGTCGCGAACTTCTTTGGCAGGCCGAGGTCGGTCTTCGGCAGCTTCATCTGCCGCCCGAGGAAGGCATCCCGCCCGCTGGCATCCATGATCCAGCGCGCGGAGACTTCATGGACCTGGCCGTCCTTCTCGCAGGTGACGCTCACCCCCTCGTCCGTGACCTTGGCTTCCTTGACCTTGGTCTCCTGCCAGACCTCGCAGCCCAGCGAGGCCGCGTTCTCTAACAAGAGGTTGTCGAACTTCGCGCGCTCCACCTGGAATGTCTGCGCGTAGCGGGGATTCAGGTAGCGGCCGAAGATGATGTTGATCCCGGCCTTCGAGTTCCCGAGCACGAACTCCGCGCCGAGCTTCTCCATGAAGCCGTGGGCCACCATCTTGTCCCAGGCTCCGATCTCCCGAAGGACATCGTTGCCGTAGGGGATCAGGGACTCGCCCACGTGGAAACGAGGAAAGCGCTCGCGCTCCAGAATCAGGACCTTCTTGCCCGCCTGCGCCAGCACACTCCCCGCGGTGCTGCCGCCGGGGCCGCCGCCGATGATGATCGCGTCGTAGCTCATGACCGGGGACTCGCAGAAGAAAGGCGCACGATTATTTCGTGCGAAGATGCGGGCCGCAGCGTCGAGGCGTTTTATAATCGGATTGCATTATGCAATTTAGCCCCTGAGCGGAATTTTCAGATAGGCTCCGGCTCACGCTGCCAAGGAATCTAAAACGACTGTTTCCTGACCCCGGGAATGAGGTTGCCAGCGTCAAAAGGGCTGCTCATCTTTCGGCGCATCCCGTCGGTGCTGCCGCGGCGATTTTCTTCCTCCAATCCGCCGCGCGTCAGGTTCCCGAAAACATGAATATTTTCCAGCGCCTCGCGTCGAACCCCGTGCTGGGACCAGCCGGGACCGGCGGAGCCGCCTCCGGAATGCCCGGAGAAACCGCCGAACCGGATGACGAGGCCTTGGTGCTGCGCGCGCAAGCAGGCGAGCTCCGCGCCTATGACGAATTGGTCACCCGGCATAGGGGAAGAATCTACGCCATGATCCGCAATATGGTCAAAAACGACACCGACGCTTGGGACCTCTCTCAAGAGGCTTTTATCAAGGCGTGGCAGGCTCTGCCACGGTTTGAGGCGAAGGCGCGTTTCACCACCTGGCTCTACCGGATCGCGCATAACTGCGTGTATGATTTCACCCGCAAACGGCGTCCCGAGGGGGGCGACGAGATCAACGACGAACTCCTCAGCCGTGAACGGATCGACCCTGCCGCGGTGGCCACTCCCGCCGAATCCCGAAGTCCGGACGACGCGCTGGTCGGGGACGAGCTCCGGGTGAAAATTGAAGCCGCGCTGGAAAAATTATCCCCCGAACATCGCGAAGCCGTGATCTTGAAAGACGTCCAGGGTTTGGCGTATAAGGAAATCGCCGAGGTGATGAGCTGCTCGCTCGGCACGGTGATGAGCCGTTTGTTCTACGCCCGACAAAAACTCCAATCCCTCCTCAAGGATGAATACGATGCCCGATGAAGAACTGCTGGCCCTGTGGGTGGAAGATGAGCTGCAGGGCACTGATGCCGCCACTGTCGAAGCTTGGGCTGCGACCCAGCCGGAATGGCTGGAGCATCGCGACCAGGCGCGGCAGATGAAATCGCTGCTGCGGGCGCACCTGCCTGCCGCGGTGGAGCCGCCCTATGCCGATTTCTTCAATTCCCGGATCTCCCGCGAGATCGCGCGGGAGGCTGCCGGTGCGGCGCCCGTCACGGGGCCCTCAGCGGCTGCCGCCGCCGTGCGCAGCGGGTTTTCCAGCTTCTGGCGTTTCTTCCTGCCGACCACTGCGGTGGCCGGGATGGCGCTATGCTTCTGGGCAGGCACCCGGGCCGGAAACCGGGTCATCCCCGGACCGAGCGTGGGCCAATCCGGCCCGGTGCTCTACACCCCGGAGAA